>NZ_JCBDHL010000001.1:0-23074 GCF_059833805.1 Vibrio sp. R10-SF1-ISO8
ATGTCCCTCGCGATAATGGGAATAGACGATTATAGTCAGTTTCCAGATCAGTATGGCCTTAGTGAGTACTTAAATGGCCTTTATGTCGGGGAATAACTATTTTTCTTGCGAAACGATTTAGTTGGAGTTACTCCAACAAATCTAGTCTATCGCCAACTTTATATGAGTCGAATGGCTTCGAAAACTCCTGCTGAATTCGGAGCACTTCATCCCGGTCAAGATCCTTGATGTATTCTTGATAAGGCTTCTCTTCCAGTAAGAAACGTAAAGGCTCTTTTGCGGGGTCAGGGGCCGTCTCTGCAGCTTTGATTAAGTGGGCTTTTTCTTGTGCAGAACAACGGGCACTGTTGTCTAACGACAGATAAAGCACCACGTTTTTCTTGCTTTGAATATCAAGTCCAGAAAACCAATCAGTAACAGGAAAATCTGCGGTGTTAGACTTGGCTATGGCGCGGCATTCTTCAAGCTTATTGCCATAGTCAATCATTGCTTGTTGAAACGCGTCAGCGTGCACGCTAGTGCTGATGAGCAAAGCGCAGAGTAGGGAGCTACAACGTCGCACGGGATACACACCTCCAAAATTCACCTTCTTCTCCATGAGTTCGCCAGCTTAACGGCTCAGCAATACCGTAAATTCGGTTTTTAACGATGCTGTTCACTGAGGACAACACCTCAGAAAACTCGACCCAATCGTAGCCCGCAATGCTAATTAACGTCTCAGCCGGCTTTTGCTTACCGAGGAAGAGATCGAACAACGGCACGGCGCCAACCGAATACGCGAGCATGTTACCATCTTCCATGATGTCTTTTATCTCGGCAACAGCGTCAAGCGATTCCGACGACAGTTGCAGATTGTTGATTGAGCAGTAACCCAGTTCCGCCATCACTTCGGTCCTCAGTGTGTGGTCGTGAAGGGTTGGTATAGCATCAATGCAAACCGTTGACTATCTCATAGTGAGGATTAGGAATAAAGATCATGCTTGACGAAGAGTCATCACACAAGCGTCTCAAGGCAGTGTGATTGGCTAGGGCTTATTCACGGGTAAAGGCACCACATTGTTGTAATAGCGTGTTGGACCTTTGGGATCGTAGGTGAAGGCTTTGGGTAAACCGTCGTATAGCACGATGTAATGCTCATCCCAGATCCGAACGCCCACCAGGTACGAGTGGGTTTCAAGTTTGATCCAAGTTTGACCATCATCCGGGCTATAGCTCGTGAAACCAACCAGCTTGACCCGTTGGTAGTTGTCGCATTCATTCACATCAATGGAGCCGCGAAATAGGGCTTCTTTGGTCGTCCCGTCTCTAAGCAAGCAGGGCACTTGGATAGTGCGACCGCGGTGATCATGACCCTTATCATCGACACGTTGGCCAACGTGACTTTTCACATATCTAAACTGCATAATTAGAATAACTGTATGTATATACAGTTATTCTAATGTATAGATAGAGATTTGCAAGTTGACTGAAAGCGTAACGTATTTTGGTACATGTCTAGCCACAGCACGCGGTCAATATCACGGTGCATGCGCTCTAGAATCGATTCGACATAGCCATGATATTCGCAGCACATTACATGCACCACACAGTCTTGCGTAAGTGTTTGATTGTCCATAAGTTCGTAATGACGGCCATAGAGGGATTGAATGGCCGCCATCGGAGATTTGGCAGTAATGAGTGAATAGTCGCGCCAATTGGTGACACAATATAACGGCATTGTTTACTCCATGAATTCTTCTTACCGACACTGTATATAGAAAGCAAATATTCTTACAGAGTCGTGAGCGAGATATGAGTCGAGTGACAAAGCAAGAATCACTGCAAAATTTAGCCTGACGTGAGTCATTTAAATTTGCTGGGCACCCAAAGCCGCAGTTTACGTCGGTAGCCGCCACCCGAAAAAGGCCACTTATTTTCCTTCGGTGGATACTTCTTGGGATTATCAATGTGACCGTGTAACTCAACAAACTGACGATGTTCATCACGCCAGTAGCCAAACGCTAGCAATTCTTTGGGGCTAAACTCGCGGCGTTCGGGCGTAATGAGCGTGGCGCGTTCTTCATGGACGCGAAAACCGTCCCAACGTGTATCCAGCGGTAAATAGCCGCGAGCCTTAAGATGAAGCAATTTTTCAGCCATGGGATTAATCGATGAATAGCCATTGATCCAGCGCGTCACGGTATACGGTTGAACGTGAAAAAACGCGGCGGCTTCATTGAGGTCCATAAACTGAGCGTGCAGTAACTGACGAAATGAATAGGTGCTGTACATGTGATCTTCCTTCGAAATCCGTTGAGGAGGTTGATAGTTATTTTCTTTTTTTATTTCCAGACTCATCGGCAGCGCCAATCAACGCACATTTTGCACGCAGCGAGCGATAAGTAATGTTTTTAAACAACTAATCGAAATGCGAAAACGCAGCCTTTATTAATTGTATAAATTAGAGATTAACTGGAAGCAAAACAGCAACTTAAAAGAAATACAATGAGCGAATTACACAGTGAACGTGACATGGGATTCTCCTTACTAAATTAGTGTCTTGGGTGCGCATTATGTATAAGCAGTTAAATGCAAAAAACGCACCTTTACTCGGGTGCGTTTTCTTCTATCACTTTGATTACTCGGGAGTTTTTGTGTTTGCTTGGAAGTAGGCCATACACGACATTTTGATCACTTTCGCCTAGCATATCCGCGATCCTAAACGCGACATCCCAATCCATTCCACAACTGCCTTTTCGCCAGTTATACAATCGCTTGTCGCTTACGTCGAGCTTTCGCGCGAGTTGATACTCAGAGGTTAGGTCATACATCGCTTTTACGCGATTCAAAAGTGCATTTGTATAGTTGATCACTTCCATGGGTCTAGTGCCTTCCTGTCACTAACGATTTAAGGGTAAATCGAGCCTCATTGCCATCCCCGAGATGCATTTCTAATACAAAAAAAGTTGGTATAGGCTGTGAACGCCGAAGGGTAAGGACGTGAGGAACCGCTACATGGAAGACCAAAACACTGAGATTGATGCCACGCTGGATCAAGCCGAACGCGCCGCCAAAACGGGCAAAGCCTTAACGAGCGTGCGCCTGCTCATTGTGGCCTTACGCGAAGTCTTGAAGCTAGTCAGACAGCGTGATGAACACAGTCACTGATCCCTTTCATTTAGTCAAACGTTATCGACGCCATGGTCACCGTCGTCCACGGTCAAAAAGGATCACGGAACGCAAGGTTAAGGAACCAGTGCATGGAAGAGCAGAAAATTGTCGAGGTGTGCATGGCACACCTGATCAGAGCGATACACACCGGACGCGACATTGAAGCCGTCAGCGGGGATCATCTTACTCAAGCCACCATTATCACGCCGATCTTGATCTTAGGCTGTGATTTGCTGGCGCCCTCCAAGCGCTTTGACGGTGTGGCGCGCGAAATGGCCAGCTACGCGATGCAATACAGCTATTGTATTGCTGAATCCCATGCAGGCAGCATGAACAAGGTGTCGCCACTGACCGACGAACTTGAACGGTTTGTGTGTGATGTGATGGCCTCTGAGTGTCGCGAGATGGCGAGTCCGACACTGCAATGAGTGCTTCCACGTTTACCCGACGCGAACGACCGTTAGCGGCGCTGCATCGAGCGCGTTGGTCATCGCTGCTGCAAGATCCTTCACGCTACGCTTATCTGTTGTCGGCGTCCGGCAAAGCCACGCAGCGCCAGTTCCTGCGCGACATCGCTTCCGTGATGGATTATTTGATCAGTGAGCTTGAGCTGCGTACTCGTAAGGTGGGCGTCGCAACGCGCAATGGTTTTCTGCTCCGCACATGGGCCAATGTGGCCGAAGGGACAGGATTACCGGTTTGGCGGGTCAAACAGTGTGTGTCGTTTGCTAAGCAGCGCGGCTGGCTGACGTCCACCCAACCGAGACACAATGAAAACGGTGAGTGGTACGGCTTAGCGTCGATTAAACGCATCACGGAGCGCTACTTTTCCGATCTGGGTCTGACCGACGCCATGCTCAAGGCGAGGGCGGCGGCCAGTGACTCCATCAAACGCATGGCTTCACGCACGGGCGTCCATGTCCGTTACCTGCTGACACCTATCACGCTGCTACGTAAGTTCGCCCGTCGTCACGACCAATCCCCACACAATCATTGATCCACCCGCTTAGCCTTGATCCGTCTGTCACACGCTAAATCCCTGAAAAAACGACCTTAATTCGGTTTAATCGCGGCATTTATGACCGTTTTATCACAGCCATCCACTGTTTCTGTGGATAACGCGGTGATTAAGCGGTGGTTTGTCATAGTAACTGCTCCATGAAACCGGATCTTAACGGTTTGATCCATAGTCTACGACTAGTGATCTTTCTAAAGAAAGATAACAGTGATGGTTAGTGTTACCCCCTGAAAAACGGGGATAACATTAAGGAAGCGGCGTATCTTGCTCGCCAGCGAGCTGACGCCTTAAGCGCGCTTGAAGTGTTGTACTGGGTCTGAGTAGGACTGTGTGTTGAAAGTCACACGGATTGATCTGTAAGGTGGTTTAATCGCGTAGTAGTATATACTTATGAAACAGATAGATGGCTCGAATTGGAGCGATGTAATGATCTACATCGAGATAGCATTGTTTCTTATACCCTTGGTGATTTTTGGCTTAATCGTCAAAAGTCGGGTTTCTGCTGTTGTCATTCGTCGTCTGTATTCTTTGTGTTTTTCTCTTACAATGGTTGTCATTGGGTATTCTTGGGCGGTGAATGTTGGTTTGCTTGCGATGCCCAGTGAGGATGACACCACCACGTTGCTCATCGGTAACGATTTTATGATCCTTGCCGACACTATCATCGTTGTCTTTTTGTATCTGTATATTCACACCATTCTGCCTCCTGTCGATGAAACCAAACCGAAACCCGTCAAATAATACACGACAACGCCGATTTTCATTGGTTTAACACCGCAATAAGCCGTAGTGAACGACGATGCACCACCGCCGTGTGTGTCGCTGCGCGACGGTCTGCCAAGAACCGCGGTTTTAATCGAAAATAACGATTGAAAGTCGGTTATTAATCGTCATAATCAAAGAGCTAACGTCGTGAGACAGGGGCACCCATTCACCAACGTCGTGAGACAGAGGTCAGTATGACAATTAGACAACAAGAGTTTGCCGACTTGATGGCCAAACTCGATGACATCGAGCAGGCGCTGGCTCAATCTGCGCCAGATTGGTCAAGCATTCCTGCGTTTAAGAAACCGATGGTCGCCATTCAGGCCGCCGAGCAGGCCAAAAGCCATATCGACACCACCGTCACTACCATTAAAGCCATTACCTTAAACTTCCATCAGCGGCTCACTGAGCTTGAGGAGGCGCAGCATGGCCAGTAAGAACCCCATCAAAGGTTACATTGCCTGTCCGACGCACGGTTGCGGCGAAGTGTGCACCGTGCACGCCGTCGGCGAACATCGCGTTTTAGAAGGTGGCGATCCACCGAAGAACAAGCGCCGTTTGGGTCAGCTCTACACGATTTGCCCCAATTGCAAAGCCAACCAAAGCGCGGGCAAACCGTTTCAAGATTGGTTAACTAATCACATGAAACCGACCCGTGAAGAAGTGACTACTGGTTATAACAACAGTGCCCCACAAAAACCGCACTCGGTAACCGATACCAAACCGCACGAAACCAATCACGACGGGGTTTGCGAGGAAAATCCGATAACCGAACCGAAACCGACCAAGATAACCAAACGAACCGTGGCGGGCGCATTAGCCTTTGTTGGCGGCTGCGCGTTGCTGTTTGTGTTGCTAACGACGAACAAGGAGCCTAGTGATGAGCCAAACCAATGAACCACAAGTCACGACACCAGTCGATGAGCGTGATCTCACTGCGCAAGCCGCCATCGATGAGATGCAACAAGAAGAACAAGTCGTTGAACAGGCGGAAAGCGACGAGCAGGAAGAAGCCAGCTTTGATCCGGAAACCTCGCGTCAAATGCTCGGTTATGGCTTAGGCATTGTCGAGTTCAGCGTCGGTGCGGCGTTTGATGTGCCATTTGAAATCGATGAAAACGTCGGCAACAAGTGGCTCGATGCGGCCACACCAATGCTGCAGAAATATGGCCCCGCCGGTTTTGCCTGGTTTGCCAAGTATGAGAAAGAGCTGGTCTTTGCCATGGCGTCGTGCACTTTGGTCGGCGGTTGTACGCTTCAGGTGCGTCGACTGCGTCAAGAGAAAGCGTTGTTAGTGGCCAAGGAAGCCAATCAAGCGCAAGGAGAAACGGATGAAGCTGCCCAGTCCGATCAACAAGAATAACGCACTCAATGCGCAGCACGTGTGTTACATGGGCACGACAGGCAGCTGTAAAACCACGGCGATTCGTAAACTCAAGTTGATCCCCAAATCCGCCCAGGTGGTGATGTTTGATCCGTACGCGGAGCACTCAGAGCAACGGCTCGAAGGGCTGAAAGTGGTGCCTTGTGCGTCGTTCTCTGAGTTCTATCAGCGTGCCTGGTATGGACGGAAGCAACGTAAGCCGTTTCGTTTGGCGCTTGTGAATCAGGAGCGTAGCCGCGATAACCTTGAGCGCTTTGCGCAGATGGTGTGGTCGTTGGGTGATGGCCAACACGCGCACGAACTGCACTGTGTGATTGAAGAGCTCGCCAAATGCACCAACAACACCGCCAAACTCGATGGCGTGGCAGGTGAACTGTGGACCGGTGGTCGTGGCTTTGGGTTGGTGATGCATGCGACCTTTCAGCGCAGTCAGGAAGTGCCGAAAACCGTGCTTGATGAATCCAAGCATATCTACATCGGGGCGGTCAGTTCGAAGCGTAACGCGCGCTATATCGCCGACTATTATGATGTGCCGTACGAGTCGATCCTCGCTCTGAAGGGTTGTCATGAGCGGGAGCATCTAGGTAAAGGGAAGTATGCGGATTACATCCTCAAAAGTCCCGGGATTGGCAACCATCGTCAGGGCAAAATCTACCCCGTGCGGTAAGGGTTAACCTATTAGGTTAGAGTGCCTGCCTAATAGGTTTCACTCTCTATCCAGTTACTCATTGACATCCTAGGGTCAGGGCATCCATTTCAATGAGGATGTCACTATGCGATTGAATGCTCGTAACGTTGCCATCATTGCTGGCGTATCAGCTTTGACAACAGGAGCGATCATCTTGGCCGTCAACAACAAAGTTGGTGGTCTCGATAAGCTTCTTGGCAAGTCCGGTTGGTTCTAAGGGGGCGCTATGTCAGTCAAACCAATCAAACTTAACTCTATGGTCGGTGCGGCTTGGGGACAAAAAGGCACACTGCCTATTCCCAATGGCCCGACGTATCACGAACTGGTGCTCGAAACCAACGCCGACGCACAGGACATGACGCGAATTTCTATCACGCTCAACGCGGAAGAGATTTACGTCCTGACCGGCGAAGAGCTGTTGATGCTGGAGCGCTATAAACGCCGCGATCCCACCAGTGGCCATTACATTATTCCGTTTAGCGATGTCGTGGCCAGAACCAAAAACGGGGTGCGCTACACCGGCTTAGTCACGGAGCTGGGTGACAACATTCATCTTGATATTCAGTTCCGTAATAAACGCGCGGACGCGGATCCATTGACGATTCAAGTGCATGCTTGGGTGAGCAACGCGCAGGCTATGCGTGTGGTGGTGCCACTAGTGAAACGCGAAACCATGCCCGCCAATGCGGCAGGCGTGAATGAGTTTACCAACCTGATCGCCAGCCCGCTCATCAGTATTCGCCGCATGCACTTTATGCACGACAAGATCACCAAGTTGGAGATTGAGCGTGACTTCGTCAAAGAGTTTGAAGCGAACAAGTTTATCGCCGAGGCCAACGCCAAACGCAACGAACGCACACCGCAATCAGGCTATTTCCACTTCGATCCAATTGTCCGTGGTTTCTCGATTGATGAACTGTTTCCGACGCAGCACAGCTCAAATTTGAAGTTCTCGGTCACCACCGAAGACGTGCCAGGTTCTATCCCCATCTTGGTTGAATCGGTGCGTTTAGAGCGACCGGAGAAGCTGCAAGGTGGCGCGGCCTAAGGAGCGCCCATGAAAAGCTTTTTTGATGATTTACTGGAGTTTGGTGCGGGGGCTTTGGACTCTGTTGGCGAGCACGCTGACTGGCTGTTCAACACCAAGGATCAAACCTCGAACCCAAACAAAACCCAGCAGCCCAATCATCCACAAGTCGATAACGCCGGTAATGTGGTGACGCGGCCGCAAGGCGCGAAGTCTGGCGTCGATCCGATGGTGTGGTATATCGGCGGTGCGTTAGCCGTAACGAGTGTGGTGCTGCTTGGGGTGATGGCGTTTAAGAAGTAGGAGAGACCGATGCCACTTTTATTCTGGGCACTCGGCGGTTTCGGCGTCGGCAGTATGTTTGGCGTAAGCGCCAGTAAAGGCCTCAATAAACTGTTACTGCTCGTCGGGATGCTTGCCGTGCTGCTGTATTTCGCCAAAGGAGGCCTGTGATGCTTGGATCATTAACGTCGTTAACCGGTGGCGGAGGCTTACAAGGCGGCGCCTCAGGACCCGCGATGTCGGGCACATCGGGCAACACCACCAATAACATGGGCTTTACCGGCGGTGGGATCAATCTCGGTGGCACCAGTTCCCAATGGTGGCTCATCGTGATGTTGGTGCTGCTTGTCATGTATGTGGCCCTTAAGAAGTAATCTTCAGCGTGAGCAATGGAGTCGGGTTAAAGACCAACTGAAACCGGCACTGAAAGACTACTTCAAGGATGCCGAACGCGCGGTAAAACAGGGCAGTGAACAGGTTTTTCGCCTTGATAACACCGTGATGCTGTTAAGGGGTGAAGTACTCAAAGACGGCACCAAAGAATTGGTGGTGGTGGCGTTAGTCGGTGATATGGCCTCGGGCACATTGGGCGCGCTCAATCATGCCAGAGCCTATGGATTTGACTCGATACGGGCACATTTCTTTCGCGCTGGCGCCGAGCGGTTTATTCGCCACAAATTGGGGTTACCGGTTCAGGAGATAGAACGCCGAGACGATGAGCGCGTTTTACGAATAAGGTTTGCAGATATGGGTGGTAGAAGCTCTTCACAAAGTCGACAAAGCACGGTCACAACAACGACCAATACCAGTGGTAGCGCGGCCGCAGGACGCGACAACTACGGCATTATGGTTGCGGGGGTCAATGACTCGGATATCAATCTGACCATGACCGACCACGGTGCGATGGCCATTGCCGGTAATCTTGCCGAGGAAGCACTCGACTTTGGCCAGCAAACCCTACGCTCAAACGAAACTATAGTGACAGGGTCACTCGATACGGTCAATAACACCGTCGATGAGGCGTTTAACTTTGGTACTTCCGCGCTTGAAGAGACCTCGGAAGTCAGCCAGTACGCGATTGACTCGATCAAATCGATGGCTGGCCAACAAACCGAAACCACCAAAGCGGCACTGGCGATGGCCAGCAGCGCCAAATCGCGCGAGCAGACCGGCGGCCTTGATTCCGACAACAACTTACTGAAAAACATTTCTCTGATTGTCGGCATCGCCGGCACCATCATCACCGTCGCGGTGTTGTATAAAGGGAGCCGCTCATGAGACAAGTCCACACCCTCGAACCTAATCAAACCTTAAGCTTTAATGCCGGACAGGCCGGGAAATTCCTTATTCTGCGTGAATCCACTCACACCTTGATGATACGCAGCGACGCGTTAAGGCCAACCGAAATTCAACGCGGTGACACGGTTGATGTCAGTACCTTTGATGAGCTGACTCTGGAAAACCATCACGAAGACGCCGCGACGTTTGAATACCAAATCAGCGACGTGTCGATTTTAACCCAAGCGCAGAAAGTCGATGTGTCCAATGCGGTTGTGGTTCATGAAGTGCAACGACCCGTCAGTGTGGTGGAAATACAACGGGCGGTCAGAGCGCAAATTCAGAACGAATTGCTTAAGGTTCATGTCGATAACGAGACGCTGAGCGTGACGCCTAGCGTGACTTTGTACACCTACGCGGCCATTGATGAAGGGGTGTTTGAGCTCGATGGCAGTGAGCAGACTATTGCCGGCAGCCCCGAGCGCAAAGCGCTGTTTCTTCAGGTGCCGGATGAGAATACCGAGCCAGTCCTGGTGCAAGGTTTTATGGTCGTTAATCCCGGTGGCCATCTGCCACTCAACACCAATCAGGCCGTGACCATTAAAGGCAAAGACGGTGAAACCGTCAGAGTCGGGGAGATGCGCTGATGTTGATGCTCTATAACCCACCACCGAAAGCCAAACCTGACATTGAAATCGCCACTGAATCACAAGGCACCGTTGGTACGGCGGCGATTTTTCACTTTACCGACTACGTCGAACTGGTCGATTTATCGTTTAAGCGCACGTCACTGAGCAATCGCCAAACGGTGCCTGCGCAGTTGTGCAGTGTCATGTTGTCGTTCCTGAAAGACAGCGATTTGATTGAGCGGCGCTACCTGTACCTGCATTTCGCAGCCGGCGTCGATCATCACTACCCGATGACGCTGATTAAACCCAAAGGGGCGGATGAGTTGCAAGTGGTGAGCAGTGTCGCGCTGGTTTCACGAATTGAAACGCGTTTGATTTTCAAACAGGAGGTGCCCGATGCGGTGGGCATTCCCCCTCTTATTAACGGTTAGCCTGGGAGTGTATCTGATGAACAAGAAGCAGATTGATAAAGCCGTCAGCGGTTTCACGCTGTCGGTGCGTAGCGAAACCAAATTGATTGGCGTCCATCATGATTTGAAAAATGTGGTCAGGCGCGCGCTAGAGCTCAGTCCGTTTGATTTTGGTATTACTTCAGGTAAACGCACGGCCGAAGAGCAATTCCAACTCTTTCAGGACAAGGCCAGCCAGCTTGATGGCTACTCGCGTATCAGCCGTCACCAAACCGGTCACGCGATCGACTATGTCGTGTATGACGAAGATGGCCAAGTCACATGGGGCTTCAGTTACTACGAGCAAGTGAGCTGGGCGTTTAAACAGGCGGCCAGAGAACTGGGGGTGCCGATTGTCTGGGGCGGCGACTGGACGTCGTTTAAAGATGGTCCCCATGTCGAACTCGATCGTCAGGTGTACCCATGATTGGCGCAATAGTCAGTTTGTTTAATGGTGGACTCGAAACCTATAGGCAGTACAACCACAATAAAGCCGAAGCCCTGAAGCGCAAAGACGAGCTTGACCAAGAGAAACATCAGGCGAGGGTACGCAGACTGCAAAAAGGCGAAGAGCAGGCCAGCAACCTCGATGAAGTGAGCATTAGAGAGCGCGGCCTTAAAGACGAATTTATCCTGCTTGTGGTGTTTATTCCGCTTATTTTGTCATTCATTCCTGATTATGCGCAGTATGTCGAACAAGGCTTTGAAGCGCTGCAGGCCATTCCCGAGCCCTATTGGTATGTGGTGGGCGCCGTCGTCATTGATACCCTTGGCATGCGCGCGATGGTTCGCTACCTGTTGGAGTTCTTCTCAGGAAAATTCAGGGGGAAATGATGGAACTACTCGAAGCGATGCTCATTTCCTTAATCACCGGTGTGGTTTCGAGTGCTGGCACGATTGCAGCGCTTAAAACCGACATTAACTGGATAAAGAAAGTGCAGCAAGACCAGGAACAACGGATACGCAAACTGGAGGACAGTCATGGCTAAACGATGTTGTAAGTGCAAGGGCCGCAAGCAAAACGGCCAACTTAAAAAAGGGTACACGCTGAGAGGTGGCCGAGTAGTGAAAGCAACAGCCATGAGGAAGCGACGAAAGACCCGACGCAGACGCTAAAGAAAACCGCTCAATATTGGGCGGTTTCTTGTTTTCTTGGTCTCTGCTTTTTGATTTAATGCATGTTATGAAGAGTTAGTATGCACTTGGACTCACAATATGATTGTTATGGATTTAAGTTGCTGATAAATTGAAGGAAAATAAGGGCTGCATTGGTTGAGACAGGTCATAAGACAGTAATGCTCTATCCGTCTAACAACTGTTATATAAAAAGGCAATAAATGAAAGAAACTGAGTCGGTTCGTCTTTTGTCGTCAGATGGATTTCTATTGCGTTCTTCTGAGGGAAGCTACTTAAATGCTTCACTGGAAGACGTTTTGTCAAATGTCGAAAAAGTCAGTGAGATCCCAGATGATGCTAAAAGAGCTGTAAAGGACTTTATTGAACATCATTTCAAAGAACTATGTGAACGTGTATTCGATTTGGATAATCTTGAACTCCCAGTAGAACTAATCATTAAGTTTCCTGAGTTCCTAGAGTATCTAAAGCTAGCGTTCGGGACTTTTATATAAAAATAATTTAAGAGTGATTCACAACGCTTGCTGGTTTCGCTTCTCTCAACTATAGCAAGCTCGTGTCGCACCTTACCGCGGCGTCATATTTTTATGGATAATAGAGATAATTATGGACTATGTTACTTTCGTAGTAGTTGTTATTTTTGCTTTGATTCCAATTGTTTATTTAGGTTTTAATCTTTGGGAATTATATAAGTCATTCCCTAAAGTGAAAGCGGTATGGAGCAGGCTAGCCAGATTTGAACAACACCTGTTTTTAATGGGGTTAATGTTGTTTTTGCCAATTCCAATGCTCAAGAATTCAGAGTTTAAGGATGTCTACGTTTTTCAACTCTTTATTGAGGCTTTTCCAGCAATGGCTGGCGGTATGTTTGTCGCAGGTTTGATTGCTTATGTCCGAGAGCTACATGCTTATGACTCTGAGCAACAGGCGTTTAAATTAGATACGCCAGATACAGAACAAACATAACAATTACCTTAACAGGGTGTTAGCTAAACAAGGAAAGTTCATGAATAGATTGTCAGTTGTTGGATTATGGGTAGGAATTATCGCAAGTATTTTTGGTGTCTGTTGGAGTGTTTACACTCATTGGAACCCATTTGACGATAAGCTAACAAATTCAGATGATTTTTTAGGAATCTGGGAGTCAAAGTACAGCTACTCAATAACTCACGGTACTGCAACAGTTAAGGCGACTACAGAATACTTTAAAAATGGAATGTACAACGTTACTGGAGTTATGATAATTGATTCCACGACAGATGACGCCCAAACGATAAAGGTTATGTACGACATTGATGGAGCAGGAGAGTGGGAGCATGATTCCAAGAATTTCTATGTCAAACTAACTGACTCAAAATCTTACCCGCGATTTTTGCAAATAGACAATAGGAACTTTGACCTAAAGGAGCCGAAGTATAGAGCTCTTGTTCCTGCGCTTGAAGATTTCATTCCAGGCAACCTCACGGAGCAATACATCATTGTAGATAAAGATGCTAAAAATATTGTTTTCGAGCTTGACGATCCGTTTGGTACAACTTTTTCTATGGTCATGCGTAAAGTAGACAAAAGGTTTCAGAGGCTATAGTTTAGCTAAAAAAATCGGTTCAAGAGTGATTCGCAACGCATGGCATTTTTACCATGCGTTGAGTTTTGTGTTTAAGGTGCAATGTTTCGTGTTGTTCACCCCTTAACACGGTGCTAGGTTTCTTGTTTAAGTTCGCAAAAATAAATGCAACTAGTGTAATATTAAATTCCACTGTTTAATTGTGGGTATTTATCTCCATATAGTACTTAGGGTTAGCAATTGCTTTCCTTTATAAACTAAAAGTGGAGGCTGTATGACAGCTAGTTATGCTAAAGATTTTCACGAAATTCCAGAGTCATTAACCAATAACTCTTCTCTTAAACGTAAAGCATTGGACTTAGTCCAATCTGAGCCAATTGCTGGTAAAGTTACGACCGGAGGTTGTCGGTTGGAAGACTTTCGAGAAATCTTAATTGACTTCTTTGAATCGCAAATAGATTTGGATGTTGCGATTGCTGAAACTGAAAATAGGCTACCGCGCCATCAAAGTGTGTTTTCTGGTGATAACCGTGTGTTTGCTAACGGTTGGGCGGAGCGTTTAGTAAGGACGCAAGTTAGCAGGTTCTATAATCAGGCCGTTTTGGAAACTATCATTGAAAGTGGTGGTGATGACTGCTTTGTAGATCACTCTTCAAGTGAACAAGCTTCATCGAAATGTTCTCAACAATTAGCAGGAGCAACACATAGTGCTCACGTTATGCTAGAGCGCCTTAAGTCATCTTATGGCGATGGGGAATGGAATAGTGAGCGTAAGCTCCCTGATCATCCTCACTGTACTCATACATTTAGCCCTGTGCCATAAAGCCTAACAATCTGTTTAAAAGTGATTGATTCGCAACGCTTGGCATTTTGCTATGCGTTGCGTTTTGTGTCTAAGGTGGTGCATGCGGTAGCTCCGATATTGAGTTACTCACACCTCAATATGGGGCTATGTGTAAGAGGAATACAGAGGATATTATGAAAATAGACATAGAATACATTAAATATCTCTTAGATACGGTGCAGGAGCATGATGAACCTGACTTTACTATTAATCTCGATAAAATTAAGCCTCTTTGGTTAAATGACGATGAGAAGTTAAACAAACTCGTTTTCCATATGGAAATAATGGAAGACCAAAGGCTTATTGAAAGTTCAATTAATACTAGTGGCATTGGCTTTAAAAGAATGGGGGGAAGTGGTGGCTTTGCTGTTAGTATCATTCCGTTAAGGCTAACCGCGAGAGGGCATCAATTTGCTTCTGATCTATCTAAGCCTGGAGTTATAGAAAAATTAACCACGACATTCAAAGATGCAGGACCTGCTGAAACAGTAAAGGCTGTGTTTGCGCTCGGAAAAAACTTTATCGACAGTCAGCTTAAAAGCTTATTAGAAGAATAAGGACGCAAACAAATGTTAGATTTAGTCTAAGTTTTACGACTAAACTCGCAAAAGGGAATGGTGATATTTTTCACACCAACCAATGAATTGTTACGGTAACAATGTCACGGGAGAGAACCCTGACACCTCTGTTGCTGTGTGGAATGAAGCCGGACTGAAAAGTCCGGCTTTTCTATTAGTTACTTTTATTGGCTTTTAGGGATACAAAAAGAAAGCAGGAAAACCATGACTAAACTCAAAAACTGAACAACGACGTTGTTGCTGTAATCGGGTGTAATAGCAGAGAGGAATGAAAGCGAAGAGCCATTCTTAAAGATCACCAAAAACTGCGCAGCTACAAAGGCTAACACCAAGACAAACATCGCTTTCGCTGACTTGTAGGGCCAGCGCAGCTTAGACACTCGATATAAAGTGCCTATTAGGGTTGCTGAGACTACAAAAAATACGGCAGTTTCAATAATCACTTCAAATCACCTGTCCGGGTTATTTATAGGTAGGTATCGACTAATGAAAATCATGAAGAGAATAGCGCTAAGGTTGACTCCTGGGAACTCGCTGAAGTCCATGGAAGTGATGTATAAGTCAAAGGTGTTATCAATGGCTAGTTGATAGTAAGGAGCATATACAAAAATCCCTATAGAGATAATGTAGGCAAACCTCATAGCTGTAGTTTGAAACCTAAGGTTATGACCCAGCTTCATTAATGCTATCACTGCTATAGAAATACACGCTAAGTAAATCAGGTTTGCCATAAGTAGAACTCACATTTCTTCTGGGTGCTTAGGCAAGCAGGTACAAGCTGCGACAAGACATATCATGAAGCTCCAGAAACGCACAAAATAGTTGCTATTCGCGTCCCATTCCCACGGAGAAAACATAAGCTCGCCTGTTGAGAATATCGAGAAAAACTGGCTGCCAATGAAGATCAACGCGATGCCATGGGCGTAATAGATAGGAAGACGCGTGCGAGGCGTGATGGCCGTTTTTAGTTTTCTGAACACAAGCACAACGAGCAAAGAAGCAATGGCAAAAATCACGTTTTCAATCATTGACTGTCACCTGATAACCGTTGAATGCGACGTCTTACTGATGTTGTTTGGGGATGAATTTAATCAACAATACCATTGTCACTATTGAGCTTGCGGTAACAATGTAATTTCCCGTGAAGTCAACATTCATTGAGTCGAAAAATAAAAAGAGAGGGTGTCCTTTGGCGACTATTGAAAAATAGTAGCTCCCGATCCATAAGTTCATCAGTACATGGAGAAACCTAAGCGCGCCGTTATTTGAGGGGACCTTAGAAAGTTTCCAAGTTATCCCCAAGACTGGAATGGTAATTAGGAAGAAAAGAACAGTCTCTATCATTGTTTTTCAATCTCTTTTATGAGGCTTCTTGCTGTCATGCCATCAGCCATGACTCCAAAACCTAATGCATAATTACTTGTTGCTTGATAGCCACGTAAGTAATCTTCGGCGGTATAGCTGAGCAGTTTAAACTTTTTAGAGTCCTTAAAGAAGTTACCTGACGTGGGTGGCTTAATTTTGGTGGAACGACCCCAAATGACTTTGGCTGAAAGGCCTAAGTCTATGCCATAGTACGCGATGTCACCGTAGCTGGCATCGTATCCAGCGAACTCTGCGATACCGCGATAACCCTGACGTACGAGGCCGACGTGGTTTTCATTACCGTCGAAGAAGTATCGACCGTTTTCGTAAACGTTATTCGAACCATGGGCGATTAGCATCGCACCGAATGCGCACATAGACCCTACGGAAGCAAAACACATTCCCGTACCACTGGCGATTTGCATGACACCCGCAACAAAGCCTATTCCTTTTGTTCCTATGACCTGATTTTGTTCCCAGAGACTGCGCTCTTCTTTTTTAAACTCTTTTAAGACCTGCGCTTTACCTTTTCTTCCTTTCTCAAAGTCTTTTACGAGACATTGACCATGACGCGCGACACTCTGCGAAAACTTCAGCTTCAGCGGACCATTGCTGATATGTTTGTTCATCAACGTGGATGCGACCATATTCAGTTGCTTGGACGCGGCTTGCACTTCCCATAAATCGTGAGGGTTAACTCTGTTCATAGGTGGTGTCCCAATCGTCATAGCCCTCGGTACCGGCGATGTTGTGTTTCCACACAATCGACTGATAGCTTAACGAGACTTGCTCGGTCATCTCTTCATCATGGGCCTGAATAGAGTGGGGCTGCGACAAACCGATTTGGGTAATTAAGGCCTTTTTGAGTTCAATGGTGTAGTGGTTTTCGTTATAGCCTTGTTCGTTAGTCCGGTAGAACTTCAATGTGCAATCTAGGTATTCCTGACGGGCAAACGCAGTATTGAGTAACGGCGTAGATTTATCAATGAACTTGGTAATAGTGATCGGATGGTGAGTATTGCGGTGCTCTCCGGTGAACTTCATCATGGTGTGTTCCGTCGCCAGCACACTGATCTCGTTGATATGATCTTCCTGATATTTGCCACCGATGGAGTCTTTAGTGTTACAACCGCTGGAGATCAATCCTTGTTTTTCCCCAGTGATGCTTAAATACGCGTTGTGTGCCATGACGAGAGTTCCTGATTTTTGATATGAGCGTCAGTGAATATTATCGGCTAAACCAAGTCGGGTAGAGTACTGATAGGTAAAGGTGGGCAGACGATCACACAGGGGCAAGTTGTTGCTCGGTTTGAGGCAACATTTCTCACTTATCACGACATCTATCAACAGGACTATTAGGCCGCTCAACCTAGAGCGGCCTGTGAATTTGACCTTGCCATTATCGATGTTTACTCGGTATCCAAGGCGCAGGCTGACGACGATGGCCGCCACCAGAAAATGGCAGCACGTTTTCCTTGGGTGGATAATGCTTAGGGTAATGAATGTGACCGTGTAACTCAACCAATTGGCGGTGTTCGTCGCGCCAATGGGCAAAGGCCAACAGCTCTTTGGGACTGAACTCGCGGCGTTCGGGCGTGATCAGTGTGGCGCGTTCTTCATGCACGCGAAAACCGTCCCAACGTTCATCGATGGGCAGATAGCCACGAGATTTGAGCAAGAGTAATTTTTCCGCCATCGGTGGCACGGGATGATGACCAATCAGCCAGCGTTTGACTGTGATCGGTTGAACGTGAAAAAACGCCGCGGCTTGTTTGATGTCCATGAACTGACGGTGGACGAGCTGATGAAAACTCAACAAATTCATGTGATCTTCCTTCTAATAGTAAAATTAATTCGACCCAATTTTTAATAGGTACTGACGTTTGATGCGCGCAGACTGATTGTCAGTGACGATGAAAAACCCACGAGAATGACAAAAGTCGTCGCGCGACAAAACTGAGTTAGGAAAAACACAGACCGAATGACAAGGCGCGAATCCTTATTTATCGACTAATTGAATTCAGATTTGGAAGCAAAACAAAATGTTAGGATTTCAAGAAATGACAAATTGCCGTGAAAACCAAGCCATTGATAATCCGAGGAAAAAACATAATTTAGTGCGCATTATGTATATGTGGTTAGAAAGGAAAATAAGCTTATATTAAAGGTCTAAAATCCTCTAACACCTTGACTACACGCCTATTTTTGATTTTGTTGGTGATAATCCCCCAAACCACATTTTGATCGGATTCACCAAGGAGATCAGCAATACGAAACGCAAGATCCCAATCTATTGAGTTTCGACCATTTCGCCAATTTCTGACGGTGGACTGGTCAACTCCCAACTTTTTCGCCAATTGATATTCAGAATCTAATCCAAACTTGGCTTTTACGCGATTGAGCAGTGCATTCTCATAAGTAAAGCGTTCCATTGAACGTCCCTCCTGATGCTCATTGTATGTACAAAAAACGGCAAAACGCTATACGGGGCATGCTTGCCAGTATCAAAAATCTTCTCGTAAAGTGATGTACATCCAAGGCTTGGCGGCATTGAGGAGGCGTGATGGTAGCGCGAAAAACTGAAATCGAGATTGCGCTTGATGAAGCAGAATCCAGTGCCAAAAGTGGTCACTTGGAATCGAGCCTTAGGCTCGTGATTGCCACATTGAGAAGGCTATATCAATTGCAGGAAGGAAGCCATGCCTGTTCGCAAGAATCAAAGGATCAAAATTCATCTTCTGATTAAACGTTATGCCCAGCGTGAGAAAAAACATGGTCAATTACGGCGAATAACAGAGCGGGTGATAAAGGAGAAAAAGCATGGAAGAGTACAAAATTGTTGAGGTGTGTATGGCGCATCTGACTGCAGCTATTAAAACTGGACGCGACATCGAAGCCGTGACTGGGGATCATCTTACCCAAGCAAACATTATCACGCCGATACTGATTCTGGGTTGTGATTTGCTGACACCATCCAAGCAGTTTAATGGCCTAGCTCGTGAGATGGCCAACTATGCGATGCAGTACAGTTATTCCATTGCCGAATCCCATGCAGGCAGTGTGAACAAGGTGTCACCACTGACGGACGAACTTGAGCGATTTGTCGGTTTGGTCATGGTTTCTAATGTGCGTGAGATGGCGAGCCCGACACTGCAATGAATGCTTCCACGTTTACCCGACGCGAACGACCGTTAGCGGCGCTGAATCGATCACGCTGGTCATTGTTGCTTCAAGATCCTTCACGCTATGCCTATTTATTGTCGGTGTCTGGCAAAGCCACGCAGCGCCAGTTCCTGCGCGATATCGCTTCCGTGATGGACTATCTCGTTAGTGAGCTTGAGTTGCGTACGCGTAAGGTTGGGGTAGCCACTCAACGTGGTTTCCTGCTGCGTACTTGGGCCAATGTGGCCGAAGGGACGGGATTACCCGTTTGGCGAGTCAAACAGTGTGTGTCGTTTGCTAAGCAGCGCGGTTGGCTAACGTCCACCCAGCCGCGACACAATGAAAACGGTGAGTGGTACGGCTTAGCGTCGATTAAGCGCATCACAGAGCGCTATTTTGCCGATCTGGGTCTGACCGACGCGATGCTTAAGGCGAGGGCGGCCGCCAGTGACTCCATCAAGCGCATGGCCTCACGCACCGGCGTCCATGTTCGTTACCTGCTGACGCCTATCACCTTGCTACGTAAGTTCGCCCGTCGTCACGACCAATCCCCACACAATCTTTGATCCACCAGCTTAGCCTCGATCCGTCTGTAACACGCTAAATCCCTGAAAAACCGACCTTAATTCGGTTTAATCGCGGCTTTTATGACCGTTTTATCACAGTCATCCACCGTTTCTGTGGATAACGCGGTGACTAAGCGGTGGTTTGTCATATTAACTGCTCCATGAAACTGGATCTTAACGGTTTGATCCATAGTCTACGACTAGTGATCTTTCTAAAGAAAGATAATAGTGATGATAAGTGTTACCCCGTTAAAAACGGGGATAACTATAAGGAAGCGGCGTATCTTGCTCGCCAGCGAGCTGACGCCTAGACCACGCGGTGACTGCGTTAGCACCGTGATAAGCCGTAGTGAACGACGATGCACCACCGCCGTGTGTGTCGCTGCGCGACGGTCTGGCAAGAAGGTGGAATTTAATTGGTACTAACTATTGAAAGTGGCTTATTAATCGTCATAATCAAAGAGCTAACGTCGTGAGACAGGGGCACCCATTCACCAACGTCGTGAGACAGAGGTCAGTATGACAATCAGACAACAAGAGTTTGCCGACTTAATGGCCAAACTCGATGACATCGAGCAGGCGCTGGCTCAATCTGCGCCAGACTGGTCAAGCATTCCTGCGTTTAAAAAACCGATGGTCGCCATTCAGGCCGCCGAGCAGGCCAAAAGCCACATCGACACCACCGTCACTACCATTAAAGCCATTACCTTGAACTTCCATCAGCGGCTCACTGAGCTTGAGGAGGCGCAGCATGGCCAGTAAGAATCCCATCAAAGGTTACATTGCCTGTCCGACGCAGGGTTGCGGCGAAGTGTGTACCGTGCATGCGGTCGGGGAACATCGCGTGCTCGAAGGCGGCGATCCACCCAAGAACAAGCGCCGACTGGGTCAGCTCTACACCATTTGCCCCAACTGCAAAGCCAATCAAAGCGCGGGCAAACCGTTTCAAGACTGGTTAACTAACCACATGAAACCGACTCGCGAAGAGGTTAATACTGGGTATAAAAACAGTACCCCGCAAAAACCGCACTCGGTAACCGATACTAAACCGCACGAACCCAATCACGACGGGGCTTGTGAGGTAAATCCGATAACCGAGCCGAAACCGACCAAGATAACCAAACGAACCGTCGCGGGCGCATTAGCCTTTGTTGGCGGCTGCGCGTTGCTGTTTGTCTTGCTGACGACGAAGAAGGAGCCGAGCCATGAGCCAAACCAATGAGCCAGAAGTCACGGCACCGGTCGATGAGCGCGATCTCACCGCGCAAGCGGCCATCGATGAGATGCAGCAAGAAGAGCACATGATTGAACAGGCCGAAAGCGACACCGACGAGCAGGAAGAAGCCAGCTTTGATCCGGAGACCTCGCGCCAAATGTTGGGTTATGGCTTAGGCATTGTCGAGTTCAGCGTCGGTGCGGCGTTTGATGTGCCGTTTGAAATTGATGAGAACGTCGGTAACAAGTGGCTCGATGCGGCCACGCCAATGCTGCAAAAGTACGGACCGGCCGGTTTTGCGTGGTTTGCTGAATATGAAAAAGAGCTGGTCTTTGCCATGGCGTCGTGCACCTTGGTCGGCGGTTGTACGCTTCAGGTGCGTCGACTGCGTCAAGAGAAAGCGTTGTTAGCAGCCAAAGTGGCGAAGGAAGCCAATCAAGCGCAAGGAGAGACGGATGAAGCTGCCGAGTCCGATCAACAAGAATAACGCCCTCAATGCGCAGCACGTGTGTTACATGGGCACCACAGGCAGCTGTAAAACCACGGCGATTCGCAAGCTCAAGCTGATCCCCAAGTCGGCTCAGGTGGTGATGTTTGATCCGTACGCGGAGCATTCAGAGCAGCGGCTCGAAGGGTTAAAAGTCGTGCCGTGTGCGTCGTTCTCTGAGTTCTATCAGCGCGCCTGGTATGGGCGAAAGCAGCGCAAGCCGTTTCGTTTGGCGCTTGTGAATCAGGAGCGTAGCCGCGATAACCTTGAGCGCTTTGCCCAGATGGTGTGGTCATTGGGCGATGGCCAACACGCGCACGAGTTGCACTGTGTGATTGAGGAGCTGGCCAAATGCACCAACAACACCGCCAAACTCGATGGCGTGGCGGGCGAGCTGTGGACCGGTGGCCGCGGCTTTGGTCTGGTGATGCACGCGACCTTTCAGCGCAGTCAGGAAGTGCCAAAAACCGTGCTCGATGAATCGAAGCACATCTACATTGGGGCGGTCAGTTCGAAACGTAACGCGCGCTATATCGCTGATTATTACGATGTGCCGTACGAGTCGATCCTCGCGCTGAAAGGCTGTCATGAGCGGGAGCATTTAGGGACAGGTAAGTACGCCGATTACATCCTCAAAAGCCCCGGTATCGGTAACCATCGTCAGGGCAAAATCTACCCTGCACGGTAAGGCTGAAACCTATTAGGTTAGAGTGTCTGCCTAATAGGTTTCACTCTCTATCCAATCCCTCATAGGCGCCCTAGGGTCAGAGCATCCATTTCAATGAGGATGTCACTATGCGATTGAATGCTCGTAACGTTGCCATCATTGCTGGCGTATCAGCTTTGACGACAGGGGCGATCATCTTGGCCGTCAACAATAAAGTTGGTGGACTAGATAAGCTTCTTGGCAAGTCCGGTTGGTTCTAAGGGGGCGCTATGTCAGTCAAACCAATCAAACTTAACTCCATGGTCGGCGCCGCTTGGGGACAAAAAGGCACACTGCCTATTCCCAATGGCCCGACGTATCACGAACTGGTGCTTGAAACCAACGCCGACGCGCAGGACATGACGCGAATTTCCATCACTTTGAACGCTGAGGAAATCTACGTGTTGACCGGTGAAGAGCTGTTGATGCTTGAGCGATACAAACGTCGTGATGCGACGTCGGGACACTTTATCATCCCGTTCAGCGATGTCGTGGCCAGAACCAAAAACGGGGTGCGCTACACCGGCTTAGTCACAGAGCTGGGTGACAACATTCACCTTGATATCCAGTTCCGTAACAAGCGCGCAGATGCGGATCCACTCACGATCCAAGTACATGCTTGGGTGAGTAACGCGCAAGCGATGCGCGTCGTGGTGCCGTTGGTCAAACGCGAAACTATGCCCGCCAATGCGGCAGGCGTCAACGAGTTCACCAACCTGATCGCCAGTCCACTCATCAGTATTCGCCGCATGCACTTTATGCACGACAAGATCACCAAGCTG
>NZ_JCBDHL010000002.1:0-70031 GCF_059833805.1 Vibrio sp. R10-SF1-ISO8
TCAAGCAGGTAGCGAACCATGGCACGCATGCCGAGGGTATCGATGACGACCGCGCCGACGACATACCAGTACGGTTCGGGAATCTCTGCAGCGCCTGGAAGCCTTGTTCGACGTAGGGGGCGTAATCGGGAATAAAGGAAAGGATCAAGGGAATAAAGACGACTAACAATATAAACTCGTCTTTGAAGCCGCGTTCTTTGATGCTCACTTCATCAAGGCTACTGGCCTGCTCTTCGCCCTTTTGCAGTCTGCGCACCCTCGCCTGATGTTTCTCCTGGTCAAGTTCGTCTTTGCGCTTCAGGGCTTCCGCTTTATTGCGGTTATACTGCCTATAGGTTTCAAGTCCGCCATTGAACAAACTGACAATCGCACCAATCATGGGTACACCTGTCGATCGAGTTCGATGTGGGGACCATCTTTAAACGAGGTCCAATCACCACCCCAGACAATCGGCACACCGAGTTCTCTGGCCGCTTGCTTGAATGCCCAGCTCACTTGCTCGTAATAGCTGAAACCCCACGTGACGTTACCGTCCTCGTCATACACCACATAGTCAATCGCGTGACCGGTTTGGTGGCGGCTGATACGTGAATAGCCATCGAGCTGACTCGCCTTATTTTGAAAAAGCTGGAACTGCTCTTCTGCCGTTCGTTTGCCCGATGTAATCCCAAAATCAAACGGACTGAGCTCTAACGCGCGCCTGACCACGTTTTTTAAGTCGTGATGGACACCAATCAATTTCGTTTCGCTGCGCACCGACAACGCAAAACCGCTGACGGCTTTATCGACCTGTTTTTTGTTCATCAGATACACTCCCAGGCTAACCGTTAATAAGAGGGGGAATGCCCACCGCATCGGGCACCTCCTGTTTGAAGATCAAACGCGTTTCAATTCGTGAGACCAGCGCTAAACTGCTCACCACTTGCAGCTCATCGGCCCCTTTGGGCTTAATGAGGGTCATCGGATAGTGATGATCGACACCGGCGGCGAAAGACAGATACAAATAACGACGCTCAACAATCTGGTCACCTTTCAGAAACGACAACGTCAGACTGCACAACTGCGCAGGAATCGTTTGGCGATTGCTCAGTGACGTGCGTTTAAACGACAAATCGACCAGTTCGACGTGTTCGGTAAAGTGAAATATCGCCGCATCGCCTACCGTGCCTTGTGATTCGGTGGCGATTTCAATATCAGGTTTGGCTTTTGGCGGTGGGTTATACAGCATCAACATCAGCGCATCTCCCCGACTCTGACGGTTTCCCCGTCTTTGCCTTTGACCGTGATGGCTTGGTTGGTGCTAAGTGGCAGATGACCACCGGGATTAACGACCATAAAACCCTGTACCAGGACCGACTCGGTATTGTCATCCGGCACCTGTAGAAACAACGCTTTACGCTCGGAGCTGCCGGCAATAGTCTGCTCACTGCCATCGAGCTCAAACACACCTTCATCAATGGCCGCGTAGGTGTATAACGTCACGCTAGGCGTCACGCTCAGCGTCTCGTTATCGACGTGAACGTTAAGTAATTCGTTCTGAATTTGGGCTCTGACGGCGCGTTGTATCTCGACCACACTCACCGGTCTTTGCACTTCGTGCACGACCACGGCATTCGACACGTCAACCTTCTGCGCTTGGGTTAAAATCGGCACATCACTGATTTGGTATTCAAACGTCGCGGCGTCATCGTGATGGTTTTCCAGTGTCAATTCATCAAAGGTGCTGACGTCGACCGTATCGCCTCGCTGTATTTCGGTTGGACGCAGTACATCGCTGCGTATCATCAAGGTATGAGTCGATTCACGCAGAATAAGAAACTTCCCAGCCTGTCCGGCGTTAAAGCTGAGGGTTTGATGAGGTTCGAGGGTGTGGACTTGTCTCATGAGCGGCTCCCTTTATACAACACCGCCACGGTGATGATGGTGCC
The DNA here is from genome assembly GCF_059833805.1 of Vibrio sp. R10-SF1-ISO8. Lineage (NCBI taxonomy): Bacteria > Pseudomonadati > Pseudomonadota > Gammaproteobacteria > Vibrionales > Vibrionaceae > Vibrio > Vibrio sp. R10-SF1-ISO8. Next base: position 1,929 of record NZ_JCBDHL010000002.1, read on the forward strand.
GGCGATGCCGACAATCAGCGAGATGTTCTTCAGTAAGTTGTTATCCGACTCAAGGCCACCGGTTTGCTCGCGCGATTTGGCGCTGCTGGCCATCGCCAGTGCCGCTTTAGTGGTTTCGGTTTGTTGGCCCGCCATCGACTTGATCGAGTCAATCGCGTACTGGCTGACTTCGGAGGTTTCTTCAAGCGCTGAGGTGCCGAAGTTAAACGCCTCATCGACGGTGTTATTGACCGTATCGAGTGACCCTGTCACGATGATTTCATTTGAACGCAGGGTTTGCTGGCCAAAGTCGAGCGCTTCCTCGGCGAGATTGCCCGCAATGGCCATTGCACCGTGGTCGGTCATGGTCAGATTGATATCGGAATCATTGACCCCTGCGACCATAATGCCGTAGTTGTCGCGCCCTGCGGCCGCGCTACCACTGGTATTAGTGGTCGTTGTGACCGTGCTTTGTCGACTTTGTGAAGAGCTTCTGCCACCCATATCTACAAACCTTATTCGTAAAACGCGTTCATCGTCTCGGCGTTCAATCTCCTGAACCGGTAATCCCAATTTGTGGCGAATAAACCGCTCAGCGCCAGCGCGAAAGAAGTGCGCCCGTATCGAGTCAAACCCGTGGGCCCTGGCATGATTGAGCGCGCCCAATGTGCCTGCGGCCATATCACCAACTAAAGCCACCACAACCAATTCTTTGCTGCCGTCTTTGAGTCCTTCCCCCCTTAACAGCATCACGGTGTTATCAAGGCGAAAGACGTGTTCGTTACCTTGTTGAACTGCACGTTCAGCATCCTTGAAGTAATCTTTCAGTGCCGGCTTCAGTTGGTCTTTAACTCGACTCCATTGTTCACGTTGAAGACTACTTCTTAAGCGCCACATACAGGACAAGCAGTACCAACATCACGATCAGCCACCATTGGGAGCTGGTGCCACCGAGATTGATCCCACCGCCCGTAAAACCCATATTGTTGGTGGTGTTGCCCGAGGTGCCCGACATGGCAGGCCCTGACGCACCGCCTTGTAAGCCTCCACCACCGGTTAACGACGTTAATGAACCGAGCATCACAAGCCTCCTTTAAAGAAGATGATGGTGGCGATCACCGCGACCAACAGCAGGAGCTTATTTAGACCATTGCTGGCACTCAGGCCTAATACACTGCCCGCGCCAAATCCGCCTAAGACCCAAAATAGAATTGGCATCCGCGTCTCCTACTTCTTAAACGCCATCACACCAAGCAGCACCACGCTCGTTACGGCTAATGCGCCGCCGACATACCACACCATCGGATCGATACCGGATTTTGCGCCCATCGGACGCGTCACCACATTACCGGCGTTATCGACCTGCGGGTGGTTGGGCTGCTGGGTTTTGTTTGGGTTAGAGGTTTGATCGTTGGTGTCGAACAGCCAATCGGCATGTTCACCCACCGAATCGAGTGCCCCCGCGCCAAACTCCAATAAATCATCAAAAAAGCTTTTCATGGGCGCTCCTTAGGCCGCGCCACCTTGCAGCTTCTCCGGTCGCTCTAAGCGTACCGATTCGACCAAAATCAGAGGAACCGGGTACATCTTCAGTGGTGACCGAGAACTTCAAATTCGAGCTGTGCTGCGTGGGAAACAGTTCATCAATCGAGAAACCGCGCACAATCGGATCGAAGTGGAAATAGCCTGATTGCGGTGTGCGTTCATTACGCTTGGCGTTGGCTTCAGCGATAAACTTGTTCGCTTCAAACTCTTTGACGAAGTCGCGCTCAATCTCCAGCTTGGTGATCTTGTCGTGCATAAAGTGCATGCGGCGAATACTGATGAGTGGACTGGCGATCAGGTTGGTGAACTCGTTGACGCCTGCCGCATTGGCGGGCATAGTTTCGCGTTTGACCAACGGCACCACGACGCGCATCGCTTGCGCGTTACTCACCCAAGCATGTACTTGGATCGTGAGTGGATCCGCATCTGCGCGCTTGTTACGGAACTGGATATCAAGGTGAATGTTGTCACCCAGCTCTGTGACTAAGCCGGTGTAGCGCACCCCGTTTTTGGTTCTGGCCACGACATCGCTGAACGGGATGATAAAGTGTCCCGACGTCGCATCACGACGTTTGTATCGCTCAAGCATCAACAGCTCTTCACCGGTCAACACGTAGATTTCCTCAGCGTTCAAAGTGATGGAAATTCGCGTCATGTCCTGCGCGTCGGCGTTGGTTTCAAGCACCAGTTCGTGATACGTCGGGCCATTGGGAATAGGCAGTGTGCCTTTTTGTCCCCAAGCGGCGCCGACCATGGAGTTAAGTTTGATTGGTTTGACTGACATAGCGCCCCCTTAGAACCAACCGGACTTGCCAAGAAGCTTATCTAGTCCACCAACTTTATTGTTGACGGCCAAGATGATCGCCCCTGTCGTCAAAGCTGATACGCCAGCAATGATGGCAACGTTACGAGCATTCAATCGCATAGTGACATCCTCATTGAAATGGATGCTCTGACCCTAGGGCGCCTATGAGGGATTGGATAGAGAGTGAAACCTATTAGGCAGACACTCTAACCTAATAGGTTTCAGCCTTACCGTGCAGGGTAGATTTTGCCCTGACGATGGTTACCGATACCGGGGCTTTTGAGGATGTAATCGGCGTACTTACCTGTCCCTAAATGCTCCCGCTCATGACAGCCTTTCAGCGCGAGGATCGACTCGTACGGCACATCGTAATAATCAGCGATATAGCGCGCGTTACGTTTCGAACTGACCGCCCCAATGTAGATGTGCTTCGATTCATCGAGCACGGTTTTTGGCACTTCCTGACTGCGCTGAAAGGTCGCGTGCATCACCAGACCAAAGCCGCGGCCACCGGTCCACAGCTCGCCCGCCACGCCATCGAGTTTGGCGGTGTTGTTGGTGCATTTGGCCAGCTCCTCAATCACACAGTGCAACTCGTGCGCGTGTTGGCCATCGCCCAATGACCACACCATCTGGGCAAAGCGCTCAAGGTTATCGCGGCTACGCTCCTGATTCACAAGCGCCAAACGAAACGGCTTGCGCTGCTTTCGCCCATACCAGGCGCGCTGATAGAACTCAGAGAACGACGCACACGGCACGACTTTTAACCCTTCGAGCCGCTGCTCTGAATGCTCCGCGTACGGATCAAACATCACCACCTGAGCCGACTTGGGGATCAGCTTGAGCTTGCGAATCGCCGTGGTTTTACAGCTGCCTGTGGTGCCCATGTAACACACGTGCTGCGCATTGAGGGCGTTATTCTTGTTGATCGGACTCGGCAGCTTCATCCGTCTCTCCTTGCGCTTGATTGGCTTCCTTCGCCACTTTGGCTGCTAACAACGCTTTCTCTTGACGCAGTCGACGCACCTGAAGCGTACAACCGCCGACCAAGGTGCACGACGCCATGGCAAAGACCAGCTCTTTTTCATATTCAGCAAACCACGCAAAACCGGCCGGTCCGTACTTTTGCAGCATTGGCGTGGCCGCATCGAGCCACTTGTTACCGACGTTCTCATCAATTTCAAACGGCACATCAAACGCCGCACCGACGCTGAACTCGACAATGCCTAAGCCATAACCCAACATTTGGCGCGAGGTCTCCGGATCAAAGCTGGCTTCTTCCTGCTCGTCGGTGTCGCTTTCGGCCTGTTCAATCATGTGCTCTTCTTGCTGCATCTCATCGATGGCCGCTTGCGCGGTGAGATCGCGCTCATCGACCGGTGCCGTGACTTCTGGCTCATTGGTTTGGCTCATGGCTCGGCTCCTTCTTCGTCGTCAGCAAGACAAACAGCAACGCGCAGCCGCCAACAAAGGCTAATGCGCCCGCGACGGTTCGTTTGGTTATCTTGGTCGGTTTCGGCTCGGTTATCGGATTTACCTCACAAGCCCCGTCGTGATTGGGTTCGTGCGGTTTAGTATCGGTTACCGAGTGCGGTTTTTGCGGGGTACTGTTTTTATACCCAGTATTAACCTCTTCGCGAGTCGGTTTCATGTGGTTAGTTAACCAGTCTTGAAACGGTTTGCCCGCGCTTTGATTGGCTTTGCAGTTGGGGCAAATGGTGTAGAGCTGACCCAGTCGGCGCTTGTTCTTGGGTGGATCGCCGCCTTCGAGCACGCGATGTTCCCCGACCGCATGCACGGTACACACTTCGCCGCAACCCTGCGTCGGACAGGCAATGTAACCTTTGATGGGATTCTTACTGGCCATGCTGCGCCTCCTCAAGCTCAGTGAGCCGCTGATGGAAGTTCAAGGTAATGGCTTTAATGGTAGTGACGGTGGTGTCGATGTGGCTTTTGGCCTGCTCGGCGGCCTGAATGGCGACCATCGGTTTTTTAAACGCAGGAATGCTTGACCAGTCTGGCGCAGATTGAGCCAGCGCCTGCTCGATGTCATCGAGTTTGGCCATTAAGTCGGCAAACTCTTGTTGTCTGATTGTCATACTGACCTCTGTCTCACGACGTTGGTGAATGGGTGCCCCTGTCTCACGACGTTAGCTCTTTGATTATGACGATTAATAAGCCACTTTCAATAGTTAGTACCAATTAAATTCCACCTTCTTGCCAGACCGTCGCGCAGCGACACACACGGCGGTGGTGCATCGTCGTTCACTACGGCTTATCACGGTGCTAACGCAGTCACCGCGTGGTCTAGGCGTCAGCTCGCTGGCGAGCAAGATACGCCGCTTCCTTATAGTTATCCCCGTTTTTAACGGGGTAACACTTATCATCACTATTATCTTTCTTTAGAAAGATCACTAGTCGTAGACTATGGATCAAACCGTTAAGATCCAGTTTCATGGAGCAGTTAATATGACAAACCACCGCTTAGTCACCGCGTTATCCACAGAAACGGTGGATGACTGTGATAAAACGGTCATAAAAGCCGCGATTAAACCGAATTAAGGTCGGTTTTTCAGGGATTTAGCGTGTTACAGACGGATCGAGGCTAAGCTGGTGGATCAAAGATTGTGTGGGGATTGGTCGTGACGACGGGCGAACTTACGTAGCAAGGTGATAGGCGTCAGCAGGTAACGAACATGGACGCCGGTGCGTGAGGCCATGCGCTTGATGGAGTCACTGGCGGCCGCCCTCGCCTTAAGCATCGCGTCGGTCAGACCCAGATCGGCAAAATAGCGCTCTGTGATGCGCTTAATCGACGCTAAGCCGTACCACTCACCGTTTTCATTGTGTCGCGGCTGGGTGGACGTTAGCCAACCGCGCTGCTTAGCAAACGACACACACTGTTTGACTCGCCAAACGGGTAATCCCGTCCCTTCGGCCACATTGGCCCAAGTACGCAGCAGGAAACCACGTTGAGTGGCTACCCCAACCTTACGCGTACGCAACTCAAGCTCACTAACGAGATAGTCCATCACGGAAGCGATATCGCGCAGGAACTGGCGCTGCGTGGCTTTGCCAGACACCGACAATAAATAGGCATAGCGTGAAGGATCTTGAAGCAACAATGACCAGCGTGATCGATTCAGCGCCGCTAACGGTCGTTCGCGTCGGGTAAACGTGGAAGCATTCATTGCAGTGTCGGGCTCGCCATCTCACGCACATTAGAAACCATGACCAAACCGACAAATCGCTCAAGTTCGTCCGTCAGTGGTGACACCTTGTTCACACTGCCTGCATGGGATTCGGCAATGGAATAACTGTACTGCATCGCATAGTTGGCCATCTCACGAGCTAGGCCATTAAACTGCTTGGATGGTGTCAGCAAATCACAACCCAGAATCAGTATCGGCGTGATAATGTTTGCTTGGGTAAGATGATCCCCAGTCACGGCTTCGATGTCGCGTCCAGTTTTAATAGCTGCAGTCAGATGCGCCATACACACCTCAACAATTTTGTACTCTTCCATGCTTTTTCTCCTTTATCACCCGCTCTGTTATTCGCCGTAATTGACCATGTTTTTTCTCACGCTGGGCATAACGTTTAATCAGAAGATGAATTTTGATCCTTTGATTCTTGCGAACAGGCATGGCTTCCTTCCTGCAATTGATATAGCCTTCTCAATGTGGCAATCACGAGCCTAAGGCTCGATTCCAAGTGACCACTTTTGGCACTGGATTCTGCTTCATCAAGCGCAATCTCGATTTCAGTTTTTCGCGCTACCATCACGCCTCCTCAATGCCGCCAAGCCTTGGATGTACATCACTTTACGAGAAGATTTTTGATACTGGCAAGCATGCCCCGTATAGCGTTTTGCCGTTTTTTGTACATACAATGAGCATCAGGAGGGACGTTCAATGGAACGCTTTACTTATGAGAATGCACTGCTCAATCGCGTAAAAGCCAAGTTTGGATTAGATTCTGAATATCAATTGGCGAAAAAGTTGGGAGTTGACCAGTCCACCGTCAGAAATTGGCGAAATGGTCGAAACTCAATAGATTGGGATCTTGCGTTTCGTATTGCTGATCTCCTTGGTGAATCCGATCAAAATGTGGTTTGGGGGATTATCACCAACAAAATCAAAAATAGGCGTGTAGTCAAGGTGTTAGAGGATTTTAGACCTTTAATATAAGCTTATTTTCCTTTCTAACCACATATACATAATGCGCACTTAGGTTGTAAGGCCAAAACGATATATCCCGTTTGATCAACGTGTTAATCTACTCCAACTACTTACCACTTCTTAATCAGCCAAAGCTAGAAAAGTTCTTGCTAGATTATGGGTTTACTTAATAAATGTTTATCAATACCTTCGATACCACCGAGCAAAAACGGGCTGTTCGGATCGTGCTTTAATCGGTTCTTCTGTACAGATGTTTCATTGTACGTTGCGTAACAGTATTTGCAGCCGTGTAAGCATGTGTTGTAACTACCAATATCGATGCTTTTAACGCAGCCGCATTCGATTCTTTGGTTTGGGTCTTTTTTATGCCCGGTATCGATACCAAATACATGCTTGATCAGTTCATCATCAATGCATTTTCCAGGTTTAATACCGATATCCGTTAGATCTATACCCTCAGCACAGGTTTCAATGGCTAGTTTATATTGCAGACAAACCTCTACCATAAACCTGCACAAGTCGATAAGTTCGCCTTGGTTTTCGATTAAATCGCAATAAGTTAGATTGGATACCGACTTTAATCCGCGTTCAGTCTTCGAATACAAATCAACGAAACTTATCACCACTTTATGTGTTTTTCCCGCTAACTGGCTCGCTATTTTGTGGAATTTTCTTTTGTGCTCACTAAGTGGTGTTAAATTAGAGACAAGTATTGGATCGTAACGCCAGATTATCTTCGATGGCCCGATAATGTCGCTTAAACGCACAAACGTTTCTATCGATTGATAAGTGTTAGGTAAATGCCTTTCAAGCGCTTTGGGGTAACCTGTAATGGTATATTGAAAGTAATAGTTAAACTCGGAAAGTTTCGGCAGGTGTTTGATTAGCGGCTCTGCATTTCTCGTCCAGAACACCAGTGCGTCTACATCTTGAGGTTCAAGAGATACACGCTTTACCTGACTTGCGTTAAAGGGATTTCGAGTCAGTAGAACCCCCTCACGAATGCGATTCATGAACCAGCGATGATAAAAAGCAGGAATGTCCGTCCTTCTACTAGCGCTTATAATCATTGCAGATGACCACCTAAACTTTGACTAACCCCATATTAAAGGATAAGTACTGAACGGCTACTTTTCGCATCTAAAGAAAATAAAGTTCGGATTACGCTTAAGGTGTTGGTAGGCCTCTTCAGAGATCGCTTTCGCACGCTCATCAACTTTGCCCTCTGAAATCCTTGAAATAACCAATCCAGAATGAGTGACAGCATCACTTATTTCAGTCAAAGAGCGACGATAAAAACTCACTTCTACAGGTTCTCCAACCGTATTCCAATCTTCAGTCACTCGCTCACGTTCAAAGTAATTGCCGCTTGTTGTGCATTCAAAATCCGCAAATGGATGGTGAGTCGAGAATACTATGTAACCACCGGGTTTTAGAACGCGATAAACGTCGTTAAACACCACACTCAAATCTTCGATGTAATGCAGAACTAAAGGACAAACGATGATATCAGCACTGTTGCTCGCTTCGTTGGGTAGCCCTTTTGAAAGGTCTTGCACATAGGCTCTTAAACGATCACTGTATTCAGACTTAACAATGTTTATCATCTCTGGTGAAAGGTCAACGCAGGTTAGATTTGCCACATCATTAGCGATAAACCATTCTGCGTATATGCCAGATCCACACCCCATGTCGATGACATCCTTGCCTTTAACATCGCCTAGTAATGATATTGTTGAAGGCCGTTCAAGTAACGCATTGTAGATGTTCCCCTTCACGACTTCGCTGTATCTGTGGGCATGTTTTGTATACATCTCTGACATGGCACTCTCCAAGTTATGTTTGTGTGGTCAAAGCAATAATCATTCAATAGCAAATATGGCGCGGCGTATTATGAAGCATACTCACATATTGACAATGTACATGGGCTTTGTCTGAGTATGTTTTATTTTTTTTCACTAATAATTAGAAACTTAACCGTATTTCAGTGGTATATATCTCTGAACACAATAGTTGCACCAGCGAGGCAAACATGAAAAGAGCATTTATAACTCTATCGTTGTTACTAACTGCGCAAGTGAACGCGGAGGTAACAAACTATACGGGTTCTTGGAAGAACGTCGATGAAAGCACCAGAGGTATTACCGAGCTAGAAATTACACACAGAAACAATAACTATCTAATTAGTGCAAAGGGTAAATGCCACCCAGTGGACTGCGAATGGGGCGAAACCCCGCTTAGGTTAGTGGCGCTATCGCCGGGAGAGAAACCGTCCACTAATGAAGCTATCGCAACGTGGACGACCCATTTCTCCGACATAAGGCTGATTGTCGTTCAAAGAGACAGTAAACTTATCGTAACCAGTTATACCGAGTTTACAGATAAGTCGGGAAGAGATACGTACAAGATGATTTACGAGTTTGAAAAACGCGACAACTAACCATCGTTTCCTGTAAAAGAGCGAGTTCCCTACTCGTTCTTTTAATGTAAATGTCAAGCAAGTCCCAACAATATGTTAAGTTACCTTTGCTTCATAAACGCAACCGTTAGACCAGAAGCAATGAATGTCACCCCTGCTCCAATATTTAAACCAGAGACCATTCTAGGTTTATTGCGAAGCCAATCTGCAAGCTGAGAAGAGAAAACGCCCATAAGGCTAAAACCTAACGCAGTAAGGAGTGCAAACCAAGCGCCGTACCCCATCATTTGAACTGTCACTGACCCTAAGGTTGGATTAACAAACTGAGGGACGAACGCAAGCACAAACAGGCCCGGTTTTGGATTCAGTGCAGCCGACAAAAAGCCGGTAAGAAATATCTTTGAAAGCGGCAGTTTCTTTGCGGGCTCAAGAGAAAACAGACTACGAGAGCGTAACACTTTAATTCCGAGCCAAATCAGATAACCCGCCCCCACTATTTTGACGGCATAAAAAGCGAGTTCTGAAGTTTGAATGAGTAACGTCAAACCGAAGGTGGCGGCTAGCACATGAAACAAGATACCGGTTCCCGAAGACATACCAGAAACAATAGCAGCCCAGCGACCTTGGCTTAAACCTCGACCGATAGCCAGTAGATTGTCAGGGCCTGGAGAGATGACTAATAATGCGCAGGCTAATGTATAAGACACTAACACTTCAGCGGGAAACATGGACACTCCTTTGTCGAACGTTTTTTAAGCAGAGCTTATCCTTACATGAATAGTCATTTCTCGCAAATCCGCCTAGAAATATGACACTGTATCTTAGCTTGTAATCACCATTCTAAAAGGACTAACTCCTGAGTTTCATTTAATAACTGGCCTAATATGTATGTATCAATCACATCTATTTAGTTATAGTGCACTAAGGGGCTTTATTATTTTGATAAACCTATGCGGCCAGGGTTCAATTCTCTAATAGTTTGCAATGCGTCAGGCGGCATCTGTACGTTAGCAAACCAAAAAGGTTTATGTTTTTCAATAAAGGCGTTACTTCGGTCCAATGTATCGAACATTGCATATGCTTGTGCTTGCGCTAATGCGACCCCAGCATCGCTTCTTTCGATAACAGGTAAATTATCAAGATCCTCTTCAAGCGCATTTCGGATTGGTACTGTAAATGGAGTCCATTCTATAGCTTCTATTACTTTTCTGGTAAGAACCGCCTCAAGGTTGTGAATGATTGGAGGCAAAACACTTAAATCTGGGCGAACCTCGCCACACGCATAATATTCTTCACGCAAGTTATTTTCCCGATACCACTGCATCTTTGCTACTTGTGCATCTTCGAATAGTAAACTGAAGTGGTTAACTATAGCAAAATGACTCATGGTTCTTAGCACACCAAGTAAAATACCCTGTTGCGGGCATTTTAACCCCGATTGATCTAGTCTAATACGAGTCACATTTGCTGTTAAAACCATATGTTGCCACAATTTGGGAGCAATGTTCTTAGTCACTGGGTCGTGCCATTTGAGAATAGGCTTTACCATTAAGATCGGAAGTAAAAGCCCACAATTGTCTATTCCAATCGAACCTATCGCAATTTTGGGGTCTTGAATACTTCGCGGAGAACGACCAATACGTTTGCAGAACTTTAGGTTGTTAACCAGATCTATGACGTTCGATTTTAGTTGATTGTCGTTGGTTGTCAGTACAGCGAGCTTACTGAAGGTTAAAGATGGCGAGTATGCAATACTAGAGAAATACGAAAAATCAGGAAATCGCCCGAACAGTTGAAGAACAGACATCTCTTCAAGCTTTTCACAAATATAACTTTGTGCGTGCTCTGCAATATCAGACACCACAGAAACAAGGACCTTTTGTCGGTCTTCTACCGCTTGCCTTCGCTCTTGAACTTTTTCTTTTTCACACTCAAGCAGTAAACGCTGATTATGCGTAATGCGCTCTTCTTCTTTTAATATAACGCTATCACAGAACTCGGTCTGCCGACTCAATGTGCTATCGACATCCGATTGATCGAGAATGTACTTTAGGCTCACTAACCACTTGGCATGACGTTCTCTCGTCATGTGGGTGATCTTCTGAGCTAAAGCGTTCGCTTCCTCATTATATTTCTTGTTAGTGGTCAGTGAGCTATGCATGCTTCAATTACTTAGAGTCATCCATTAATTACAAACTAATTCTCGATGTGTAACCGAATGTACTTCTCTGGAACAACATAGGTAAAGCTTTCACCTATACGGAGCGATTTCTTACTCGATTTACACAGCTGATAGTCGCCTGTTGACGAGACTCTTTTAACTATAGCTACTGAATCTTGATGGGTCATCTCGATAAACAAATCGCAATAACCATTCAGACCTTTATTACTGATTTGCTTTTGAATTATGACTTTGAGTTTTTTCGCTAATGGGTTTGACTCGGCATCGTCAGCGAATGCTGGCAAAGTCAACAAAAACAAAAGAAAGATATTGATAGATTTCATAGGTTACCTCTGAGCTCAAAGTAGCAAATCGCGTGTTACTTTGAACTTAGAGATAGCTGATTTTGGGGAGAGATTATGGGCGGTGGAAACTGATAAGTGTATCAGCCAGTATGCTTCTTACCTTTGCTACGAAAACCTTGATGCGGGAACACATTGCGGATTCGTTGTTGCACCTTCTTTGGTACCTGCTTCGACATAACGAGCTTGGTGCCAGTGCGCTGTTGATATACTTTTAACTCACCACTAAAAGGCGTACGTTCAGCAATCTCTACCACATTGTGTTTGAAGCTAGGGGGAAAATGCCCTTTTTCCCGAGTAATTTTACCGTCAGAAAACGTCACTTTTAGAACTGGTCTATCAACCGCCACTAACCAAAAAATCACGATAGACGCGATAAGAATAACATACAGCATAAACTCTCCTTGTTAGTCGAGTAACTTGGTCAAATCTTCCTTTAAACTGCTTACGGCTTTACTTGCTTTTTCACTGCGGGACGCTTCGGACAGCAAATATTCGATAGCATCTGACAAAGTACATCCAAGCTCATTCGCTCTGTGAGATAACTTTTCCCAAACGCGATAATCTAAGTCTATCGACTTTTTCTTGGTATGAATTTGCTCTGCGTTAAAATGACGTTTACGTTTCGCACGAATGGCCTGCTTAAGCTTGTTATCGAGCTCTGGTGACATGTGGTTCTCAATCCACTCAAGAACTTTCGTCGGTTCGTGTTCTAATTGACGAAGCTCGTTGACTGCAGCATCCGCCTCACTCGTATCAATATGACGAGTGATAGCTTCTCCCGCCTTCCATTTATTGATCAAGTAATTCCACTTCCAGCCACACTCTAAGTTTTCAAGCTGTTGATATTTCATTGCAAAGCCATTCCGTTAACGTTCTAGGTGACAGCGTAACCCTAAATAATAAAAGTTACAATCCCCATTGTAATCGAAAAGCGATCAAGATCATCAGATAAAATTATCTATATCTCCCGATGGGGTTTTTCTATATAATTTTCATCCATTTTAAGTATATGAATTGATTTAATGAACCAAGAAAGCTGGCACGCTGTCACACCACAATATTCACAATTTGACGCCCAGATCCAACGATTCGATGAACTGGATAACGTTGATTTCTTCGATATTCAACCACGACTTAAGCAATCATTGGAAACGTTAAATGCTGTTAAAGGCTTTTGCCGCTTACTTATCATTAATTCCACTGACAACTCGTTCTACCGCGATCTTATTAAAGATGGACTGAAAAAGTTTATTGGTCAAAAGCCTGTCGCTACCACTGAGTCTTTGAACATTGCGACGCTATTGGGCTCATACACTTGCGACGATAAGGGTGACATTGTCACTTCTAGCAATGGTCTACTTGAGCTAGCAGATGGTGGCTATCTGGTGATTCCTGCGACATTGTTGCTAGCTAACCCTGCAAGTTGGCAAACTCTAAAGTCCGTTCTATTAGGTCAAGCCGTTAGCCCGATAAACGCCAATCCACAAAAGATCGCTACCTGTCCACCAGCTAAAACTTATGACATAAAAATCGTCTTGGTTGGTGATCGTCACCAAATTGCTGACTTTGAGTACTTGGAGCCTGAGCTGTATACCGGACTCGCTATGTTTACTGAGATTGAAGATGAGTTCGCGGTAAACAGTCAGACTATCGAACATTATCTGGGGTTTCTTGCGTGGCTTATTAAAAAATATGATCTGCCCACTCTTTCATTTGGCGCTATACACCGCTTAATGAATGCCGGAGCACGTTACACCGAAGATCAAAACTACATGCCGATCGAGGTTCTTTGGTATCTTTCTCTTTTTCAAGAAGCGTTACTGACATCGAATAACAAGGTGCTTTCTGAGCAAGATCTTGAGCAAGCCCTAGATGCTAAATACCATCGCGAAGCCTATCTTCCTGAACGCGCACTGTCGGATATTACCGACGGGCAAGTAATCATCGAGACGCAAGGTGAATGTATTGGCCAAGTAAACGGCCTTACTGTTATTGATGTACCAGGTCACCCGATGTCTTATGGTGAGCCTGCACGAATCTCATGTGTTATCCACTTTGGTGACGGCGACATCTCTGACGTTGAGCGCAAAGCTGAGTTAGGCGGAAATCTTCATGCTAAAGGCATGATGATCATGCAGGCATTTGTTAGTAGTGCATTGCAACTTGACGAACCTTTGCCATACTCGGCTTCTGTCGTATTCGAGCAATCTTATAGTGAAGTCGATGGTGATAGCGCGACTCTGGCAGAACTTTGCTCCTTTGTTTCTGCGCTCTCTGAATACCCTATCAATCAGCAAATTGCTGTGACGGGTGCAGTTGACCAGTTTGGTCGCGTGCAAGCCGTTGGCGGTTTAAATGAGAAGATAGAGGGCTTTTACCACGTCTGTAAGCATCAAGGTTTAACCGGCGAGCAAGGCGTTGTTTTGCCTAAGTCCAACCTCAAACATTTGTCGCTAAACAAAGACGTGGTTGAGAGCATTAAGAAAGACGAATTCCATATCTGGTCTGTATCGACTGTGGACGAGGCAATTCCTATCATTATGGGTAAGCCTTTCCGCGGTGAAGATGAAGAAAGCGTTATTAGTAAAATAGCGCAACGTATTGAAAACTTTGAAAGACACGAGCACCCGCAAGGAATTGTGGAGCGCATCAAAAACTGGTTCGTTTGAACAAAATTTCGCTCATAAATCTACTGATCGGAGTTGTTTAGCGTACACGTGTTCACTAACATGCTGCTATCAAAAATCGGAGTAATTGATAATGCAAAACAAACGTGATTCTTATAACCGTGAAGATCTTCTAGCGTCTAGCCAAGGCGAATTATTTGGTCCTGGTTACCCTCAACTACCTGCGCCAAATATGCTGATGATGGATCGCGTCACTAAGATGTCTGAGACTGAAGGTGATTTCGGTAAGGGTCTGATTCTAGCTGAGCTAGATATTACTCCAGATCTATGGTTCTTTGATTGCCACTTCCCTGGCGACCCAGTAATGCCTGGCTGTCTTGGTCTTGACGCAATGTGGCAGCTCGTGGGTTTCTTCCTTGGCTGGGTTGGCGGCAAAGGTAAAGGTCGTGCTCTAGGTGTTGGCGAAGTGAAGTTCACAGGTCAAATCCTACCTACAGCGAAAAAAGTAACGTACGAAATCCACATGAAACGCGTAGTTAACCGTAAGCTAGTTATGGGTCTTGCTGATGGCCGTGTTCTTGTTGACGGTAAAGAAATTTACGTAGCGAAAGATCTTAAAGTTGGTCTTTTCCAAGACACATCAGCTTTCTAAGCATACTGTATTTTAAGAAGCGACTCACTAGAGTCGCTTTTTTATAGCCAAAATATTTAGTTATAGTGCATTAGATAACGACTTAAAAGCCCCTTTCGGGGCTAAGTTCCTTTGTTGTATGTGGAATGAGTGTTATTTGTAGAGACCAGAGTGTTTATCTTCTCTGGCATCGCGCCAACCACCAAGCCAATAAGATCGAGCATCCATCTGTTGGTATGGACATGCCTCCATAGAGCGACCATTCAGGCCTGCTTTATATCCTTGAGATTGAGCTCGCTCTAAGCGGTCACGCTTTTGTCTCTTCATAGTGTCGTCCTCATACATAAAATGTTTCTTAACGTACTACTTTCTTAACCTGCCAACAGCGATCTTTGTAAGATCCTGATAACCGATTAATGTGAAGCTTTTATGGCTTCCTAATTAAGATTCGATCAAAAGAACGGCGAATTCAAGCTAAAAAAAAGGCACAGATTCAAAACTGTGAACCTGTGCCCTTGTTTACAATTTAACCTATTTTCTACGGAACCCTAGCAATCCAAGTAGACCTAAAGCCAGGAATCCCAACGTGCCACCTTGGCGTTCTACCGTTGTTTGAGTCACTGGGCGTGGAGAAATATCTCCTGAGTCTTGTCCGTTAATTGGCACGAGTTTAACACCGGCTAGTGCAGCACCTGCAGCACATTTTGCATCGATGGCTTCACTTTCAAAACCCGCCGCGCAGTAATACGCAGTTGCAGCAATTATACCTGCATCATTAATATCAGCAGCTTGAATAACACGGAACTTATTATTGTCTGTTGTAGCACCAGAACCATAGGTCAAATCATCTAGATAGCGTGCTTGACCACCGATTGGCGCAGAAGAGCCTGGCACATTGCTCAAGTTAGCAATAAAGGCTCTTTGTGCACGTGGTTTGCCATTTGTTTCAGAGTGCTGTTCATAATCGACAGTGCCCACCACATCATTGTAATTGTTGATATTGCCAGCTAAGCCATTTGCACCTGTGAAGAAGATCGAACCGCTAAACTCTTTATACGTTGGAGAGTCTAGGTTATCTACATAGAACAAAGTGTTTGCGTAAGCACCATTAAGTGCACGTCTTAGCTTTGCAGTACCAATGGCGATCTTATTATTGTTTACAGCTTGTAAAGTCTGGTTTGCATATTCTTCTGTAGCATATGGGAAACCTGAGACCAACTTACTACCATTACTGAAATCTTTCCAAGTTGAACCACTGTCTGTAGATTTAAATACCGCCGCTTTCAATCTAACACTTCCGTCTGACGTGTAACCGACAGCATAAACGTTGTTATTATCGCTTGAGTCTAAGATAATATCCCTGGCACTACCCTGCGCTTTAGAATTACCATCTTCGGATTTAGCTCCTTCCCAGTTAATTTCTGTTCTGGTCGAACCTACATCCAGCCAAACAGTTGGCTTTGAAGTGAAAGTTTTAGTGTTGCCTGTGTCTACATTATTACGTGTAACGCTTCCTACAGTAAATGTCCGATTCCCTGCATTAGTAGCCAAGGTCTTACTTACCCACGCATGAGATGACAAGAAATTAGCATCACCGATTGTATAAGTCGCACTATCAGAGCCTACAAATCCAATGTTTCTGTTTGTACCACCATTGCGCGCATTACCGACCGGCTCAACTGCTGGGCCCCCTCCGGAGAAATTAATTGAGTTAACAACTGTGTTTTCTGCTTTGACCGCTGTTGCAGTACCATCTCGGTTAGCATCTAAGTAAGCAATCGAGCTATCATAATTGCCCCCCTGCTCTCTAGCATAACCGTTTGTATACTGTGCTGTGGCCCAATTTTCACAAAGGGTATCTGCATAACCTAGATAGTTACGACAATAATCCTTAAATCCGCTATGGTTGTCATCCAGATAGTCCCAACCAAACGGAAGAAAGAATGGAGCTTCATCTCTATAGCTAAAACCTTCACGATAATACTTAACTTCAGTCACCATAACTGAAGTGTCGGCATCACATGAGTTACTCCAACAAACCGTCGTTTCTGGTGAAATCGTAGAACCATAAATCAGGCGGCTAGTGTCAGGGCTGATACCGCTGGTTTCATCCAAATACACATTATAAAGAGCCGCATTGGCTGCGAATGAAGCAGCAATCGTTGCCGCTACTGCTGAAATTTTAAAAATCTTACTACTCATTAGTTGTTAACTTTCCTGTTGCATTGCTTCGAGCTCTTCCCAGCGTTCGAAGGCAATTTCAAGCTCCTGCTCTCTAGCAGTCAGCTTATCTAATACGGGTTGCGTTTGCTCGACGGGTTTTGAAAAGAAATCAGCGCTGTTGACTTGCTCTTGTAAGCTTTCAATCTCTGCTTCTAACTCTTCAAGTTTGGCTGGCAATGCTTCTAACTCTCGCTGCAGTTTATAAGATAACTTCTTAGGCTTGTTCTTTACTGCCGCGGTTTTGGGAGTTTCCTCAACCTGTTTAATGCTTTTTGTTGGTTTTTCAGACGCGCGAGCCTTCTGAGTTTGAATGCGTTGCTGCTGCGCATCGTGGTAACCACCAACAAATTCCTCAATTACGCCTTCACCTTCAAAGATCCAACTTGTCGTTACTGTGTTATCAACAAACTGACGATCGTGGCTGACAAGTAAAAGCGTACCCTGATAATTGGCAAGCAAATCTTCTAAAAGTTCCAAAGTTTCGATATCTAAATCGTTGGTTGGTTCATCTAGCACCAATAAGTTATTTGGTCTTAGGAAAATTCTTGCTAGCAATAGGCGGTTTTTCTCACCGCCAGAGAGTGCTTTAACAGGAGTACGAGCACGTTTAGGTGCAAATAGGAAATCTTGCAGATAACTCAACGCATGACGCTGACGACCACCAACCATGACTTCTTGTTTACCATCAGCTAGGTTATCAATTACAGACTTTTCAGGATCAAGTACTTCGCGGTACTGGTCAAAATAAGCCACTTCAAGCTTAGTACCACAGTGGAGCTTACCGGACTGAGGCTGAAGCTCATCTAGCAACAGTTTAAGTAATGTACTCTTACCACAACCGTTCGGGCCAATCAGTGCGATGCGGTCACCGCGCATGATATTGAAAGAGAAATCCTTAACTATCGACTTGCCATCAATGTCATAGTTGATGTTCTTCGCTTCGAAGACAATCTTGCCTGAGCGTGACGCATCATCAATCTGGATATTCGCTTTGCCCTGCACTTCACGGCGATCACTTCGCTCTTCACGTAGCTTTTTAAGCGCACGTACGCGCCCTTCGTTACGGGTACGTCGAGCCTTGATACCTTGACGAATCCAAACTTCTTCTTGAGCAAGCTTTTTATCAAATTCTGCATTCTGCATCTCTTCGACTCTTAGCATCTCTTCTTTATCGACTAGGTAGTTGTCATAGTTACCTGGGAAAGAAGCTAGTTTGCCGCGATCGAGGTCGACAATACGCGTCGCCATAGATTTAATGAACGCGCGGTCGTGAGAGATAAAGATAATCGAACCACGGAAGTCTTTGAGGAAGTTCTCTAGCCATTCAATCGTTGTAACATCAAGATGGTTAGTTGGCTCATCAAGCAATAATACGTCTGGATCACGAACCAATGCTCTTGCAAGCGCTGCTTTACGCTGCCAGCCACCAGAAAGGTCAGTCAGTTTGGTGTGACCATCGAGCTTAAGCGCAGCGAGCACATTCTTGATGCGGTCTTCAAAGCGCCACGCACCAGAATGTTCAAGATTTTCTTGAATACGTGCCAGCTTATTGATGTTCTGCTCTGATGGATCAACCGCAATCAGATCGAGCTGATCTTGATAGATCTTAATCTGCTCGCCGATTTCCGCCAGTCCACCAGCAACATAATCGAACACTGTGCCTTCTTGGTTTCTTGGTGGATCTTGCTCTAAGCGTGAAACGACAACATCTTGGGTAACCGTTAGTTTACCATCATCAAGTACCACCTCACCGGCAAGCACTTTCATTAATGTGGATTTACCCGCACCGTTTCTACCAACCAAACAAACGCGTTCATTCTCTTGCAATGCGAAATCTGCATTATCTAGAAGAGGATGATCACCATAGGCCAGTAATCCATTATTTATTGTTAGTAATGCCATTTTCGTCTAACCAAAGCTGTAATTGTTGTAAATCAAACGGCCAATTAAGCTCGTTACCTTGATAATTCAGCACCGGAATGGTGACACCGTAACGAGAAAACAATTCATCGTCGAAAGCAATATCGACAATCTCGACCTGATGAGAAATATTGAGCTGTTTTGTAAGGTCAAATGCCATCTCACATAGATGGCACCCTTCTGTACTGTATAAAGTGATCACGTGTGACCTACTATTCCTTGTGAGTCAAAACCCAGCAGTTATGAATGTGTTTATTGCGAGAAAAGTCCATTGGTAAAGTTTGGTGTGAAATATTCTTCGCAGTTAAACCAAGTTCATCCAAACCTTCCATATCCATCTTAAAGTGACGCTTATTGTTTGAGAACACGATCGTGCCGCCATTGCGAAGCAAACGCTTAAGGTTCTTCATTAACTGAATATGGTCACGCTGCACGTCAAAGCTTTGTTCCATACGCTTA
Organism: Vibrio sp. R10-SF1-ISO8; assembly: GCF_059833805.1. Classification (NCBI taxonomy): domain Bacteria; kingdom Pseudomonadati; phylum Pseudomonadota; class Gammaproteobacteria; order Vibrionales; family Vibrionaceae; genus Vibrio; species Vibrio sp. R10-SF1-ISO8. The sequence continues at coordinate 21,244 of NZ_JCBDHL010000002.1, forward strand.
GAGTTGGAGAACGTTGGGGGATCGATAAAGATAAGATCAAATTGTGCCGTTGAGCGCTCAAGCCACTGCAGGCAATCTGCTTGCTCGAATCTATGCTGACGGCCAACTTGACCATTCAGTTTCATGTTCTCTTTCGCCCACTCTAGATAGGTGTTCGACATATCAACCGTTGTGGTTGATTTAGCGCCACCACAAGCGGCATGCACTGTGCCAGATCCGGTATAAGCAAACAGATTTAAGAAGTCTTTGCCTTGAGCCATTTCGCCGAGTTTACGACGAGTAATCTTATGATCTAAGAACAGACCTGTATCGAGGTAGTCATGCAGGTTTACTTTAAGCTGCACACCATATTCATGCACATTGAGTGTTTCAGACTCTTGAGACAGCTTTTGGTACTGTGAACGCCCTTTCTGCTTCTCACGGACTTTAAGCACAACTTTATTCGCTTCTGTACCTGTTACTTGAATAGTTGCGCGAATGATATCTGTCAGACGACGCTTCGCCTTTTCTTCAGGGATATTCTTTGGTGCCGCGTATTCTTGAATCACAAGGTGATCGAGGTAAACATCGATAGCGACATTGTATTCCGGTAAGTCTGCATCATAGATTCGGTAACAATCGAGCTTCTCTTTACGCGCCCATTTACCAATTTTGGCAATGTTCTTCTTCAAGCGGTTAGAAAAATCAGGTGCAACTAGTGATTCAGTGACATTGTCACCTTTATTTTCAACCGGACGGTCACTAATTGAGTAGTTCTTCTGGTGACACGGTAACGCACCGTTATTCAGTTTGAACTGCTTGTCTGCACGCATGCGCAAACAGCTTAGAAGCTCATCAGAGCTAGAGAAAATAGACGCTTGGCAGCCACCGAACTCAGATTTCAGCTGAGCACCAAATGCCGTGTACAAAGCAATCAAACCAGGATGAGTACCTAAACGCTCACCGTATGGTGGGTTTGAAACAATAACGCCCGCTTCAAACTCTTGAGGACGCTTAACTTGCGCGGCATCACCAAGGTTAAATTCAATCAGAGAATCAACACCTGCACGGCGCGCGTTGTCTTTTGCGGTTTTAAGCACTCGCGCGTCGTTATCAAAGCCGAAAAACTTAGTGTCAGCTTTTTTGACACCCCGTCTCGCCTGTACTGCCGCTTCCGATTTAATCTCAGCCCAAAGCTCAGGTTCAAAGTCTTCTAGAGACTCAAAGCCCCATTTCTCACGATTCACACCAGGTGCCATGTTTGCCGCCATCATGGCCGCTTCAATCAACAGCGTGCCTGAACCACACATAGGGTCTAATAGTGGTTTATCAGCGCTCCAGCCACTACGCAGGATAATAGCAGTTGCTAGCGTTTCGCGAAGCGGCGCACGACCAGATTCTGGGCGATAGCCACGTTGATGAAGGCCGCCACCCACCATATCGACACCAAGAATCGCTTTATCACGATGCAAACGAACATGGATGCGAAGATCGGCACGATCTTTACTGATCGACGGTCTTGGTAAGTTCTTTTTCTCGAAACTATCCACTACGGCATCTTTCACTTTCATTGCGCCGTACTGGCTATTGCGGATTTCACGGTTAGTACCATTGAAATCAACAACAAACATCTTCGAACTATGGAATTGATTGACCCAGTTCACTGAAGAAGTTGCTAGGTAGAGATCCATATCATCGTTACAAGTGAACTCAGATAGCACACGGACGAAACGCGACGCTAAGCGACTCCATAAGCAACAACGATAAATTTGCTCATTTGATGCTTTAAAGCGTACCCCTGCTTGAACAGGTTTGGCATTAGTGATCCCTAGCTTAGTTAACTCTTCAACCAACAAGTTTTCCAAACCGTTGGACGTAACCGCAAGATATTGATGCATAGTGGTGTTTTAATTCTGTAGAAAATGACCCCGCATTATACCTGACTCCAATAGTTATCGTTAGCTCAATCAGTTAAATCCCCCATTTTGTCGTTCAATTGAATGAAATATCGACACTTTCATACTTCGTTGTTCGATTTCAAATCCCGAAAAACATAAAAACCTATTTCTACCAAGCAATCGGCTCTAAAAGCGAAGTGAATACTAATTCATGCTTACTTTGGTCTATACCAGGGGTGTATTTTCGTGTAATTAAGTTACAAAAAAGCCACAAAAGAGGAATAAACCCTGCTTTTCTAGAATCAGTGGCTATGAAAACATGGAAATTAATTGTGCTATGTGATGATAATTTGAACGTATCTCACAGATGAGAATAAAGCTGAAGAGCGTTATCAGGCTCTCTTTAGCCGAGTTAGGGGCAAAAAAAAGCCAGCAATTATGCTGGCGGGAAATGAAACAAAGGAACGATAATTTGGGTTAGCCCACCAATGCGATTGGTTGGGCGTGAAATAGATGATTCGCTACAGTTAGTCTATCGTGCATCACTTTAATCGCTTGTCCAAATTGGAGCGATTTAGAACCATTGAGCTCGAAACCGTCTAGTGAAACAGATGCGCACAGGCTGGCACACTCACCTACCTCTAACACAATAAAAAAGCCTTCGCTCAGGGAGTTCGTTAGACGTATCAAGTCGCCTTCTTCTGGAGCAATCTGGCCATCCGATAGACAGTCGAAAAACCAACTTTTCGGCTGAACAGGTTTATGAAAACGCTTCGCGGCAACACAATACAATGAGAGCTCTGCTTGTCTTGGCTCACTCAGGCCAAGTAATGCGATTTGTTCTTTATAGGTTTGATAGGCCGAAGCATCATCTACTGAGAATTCATTAACGCCAATCGCGCAGTCGACAATCAGCTTACGAGGAAGGTTGGTCTTAAATACCATATCATCACCCAGATCGAGCATAAGGTGCCCTTCTGAGTCATCATAGTACCAAGTCCATTTGTCACTGGGTTTAAGCATCGTTCCATCTCTGAAATTTGATTTGAAGTTAGGTAAAACGCTTAATTACCTTTCCTAGCAATAATTGGATTTTATTAGCTAATAGGCGAAAAAAAAGAGGAAATGAAAAGTCATTTCCTCTTGTTATCAATCAGTTTTAATTAGAAATCTATCGTGTGACAATGTCACATCGATTTGCTTTCTATTTTAATATGGCTTAGATGTTTTTGACGATATCACGTACGAGTGCCGGACCGTGATAAATAAACCCAGAGTAAACCTGAACTAACTGCGCACCCGCCATCATTTTTTCTTTAGCAGCAACGTAAGAATCAACGCCACCTACTCCAATGACTGGAATTTCATCTTTAAGCTGTTCATGTAGACAGCGAACCACTTCAGTACTTTTGCTTTGAACAGGACGTCCACTCAAACCGCCCGCCTCGTTCGCGTACTTCATACCTTCAACGATTGAGCGATCCAATGTTGTGTTGGTTGCGATAACTGCGTCGATCTTGTTTTTAAGCAGAGAGTCACAGATCTGTTTGATCTCATCATCACTAAGATCCGGAGCGATCTTCAATGCAAGAGGAACATATTTACCATGCTTTTCAGCCAATTCCGCTTGTTTAGTTTTTAGCTCTGACAGCAACTCATCTAAAGCTTCACCGTATTGCAGCGAACGCAATCCTGGAGTATTTGGCGAAGAAATGTTAACCGCGATGTAGCCTGCGTACTGATATACCTTTTCCATACAGATCAAGTAATCTTCCGCACCCTTTTCGATTGGTGTGTCTTTGTTCTTGCCGATGTTAATACCAAGTACACAGTCGTATTTGGCTTTCTTGACATTTTCGACAAGGTTATCGACACCTAGGTTGTTGAAACCCATACGGTTGATAATGCCCTCTGCCTCTACAAGACGGAATAGACGTGGCTTGTCATTTCCTGCTTGCGGACGAGGTGTCACTGTGCCGACTTCAACAAAACCAAAGCCCATAGCATCGAATGCTTCAATACACTCGCCGTTTTTATCCAGACCAGCCGCGAGGCCAACTGGGTTACGGAAAGTTAAACCCATACATTCGACTGGACGATGAGGAAGTTGCTGACGGTAAAGAAGATCAAGTGGTGTGCCGGTAAAGCGCTTGAAGTTTTGAATTGCGAGATCGTGTGCCTTTTCGGCATCGAGTTGGAAAAAGCCAGTTCTGGCTAGACGGTAAAGCATTGTGCCTCCGAAAGAAAAAAGCCCCGTATAAACGGGGCTGTATTATTCAATGTTTTACCGAATAATTCAACGAATTATGGCAAACGTTTACTCATTCGCACTGCAATTAAGGTTAAGCAGCATAAGTTCGCGTAATGCAACAGAGAATTTCGCAAATTCATGCACTGAACCCACCTTGAATTCATTGAGAATATTTTCCCAACGGTGCAAAGATGTCTCGTTGGTTTCGATCCAATCATCTAGTGCTTTCATCACATCGAGATCTTCTGGCGAACAACCACAGCTCAGCACTTGCCCTGTTAACTGACGCTGTTGCCAATCAAGATCTTCACGGAACGCAGCTCTTGCCAATGCTTGCCAGTTGTTATCCACCGCTTGGCCATTGATTTGCTTCAAGAACCAGTGCAGTGATAAGCGGTCACCCAGGTTGTAGTAAAGCTTAGCCGTTTGCTCGATAGTTTTGCCTTTTTCACGAGATACTGTAGATATATCCAGTACTGAGTATAGACTAGACAAACGAGCGACATAGCTAGCCACTTCTTCCTTGATGCCCTGCTCAATCCAAGCTTGCGCCATCTCGTTGTGCTCTTCCACTTCTGAAGGAACAAGCATGTCATCGAGATGCGTTTTGATTGTATCAACGTCACCTTGGTACAGTTCAATCAGATCTTTAACAGACTGACGACCAGTACGATTGCGTAACAACCAACGTGATAGACGACGTAACGTTCTACGAACGTAGAAGATCATGTCATATTGCGCTTCGGTTGAGGCTTCATTGTCTAGCGAGCGTACTTCTTCTAGTACCTTGCCTAGTCCAAAGATTTCACGAGATGCTACATACGCGTTTGCAATATCAACGACGCACGCACCCGTTTCTTCTTGTAGACGAGTAACAAAGTTACAGCCCATTTCGTTAACCATTTGATTCGCAAGCGCTGTTGCAATAATTTCAGCACGTAGTGGATGATTATCCATTTGCGAAGAATAGTTACGGCGTAACTCAGTCGGGAAGTAACTCACAAGTTGCTGAGCGTGGAATTCATCTTTTGCGATGTCTTCATGTACCAGCTCTTCTTTCAGAACCATCTTACCGTATGCCACCAGTACAGAAAGTTCTGGACGAGTCAATGCCATACCCTGCTTTTCACGCTCAAGTAAGGTTTCATCATCTGGAATGTACTCTAGTGCACGATCAAGGTGACCCGCTTTTTCCATAGTATGAATGAAGCGAATTTGTTCCTTAACTAATGACACACCTTGCTGCTCAGTCACTGAGATGGACTCAGATTGACAGTATGCGTCATCCAAAACAATTTCACCCACTTCGTCTTCCATCGACTCAAGGATCTTATTACGCTGCTTAACCGTAAGATCACCATTAGTAACTAGACCATTAAGGAAGATCTTAATGTTGACCTCATTATCCGAACAGTCAACGCCACCTACGTTATCAACGAAGTCGGTATTAACGCGGCCACCAGTCAGTGCATATTCGATACGACCAAGCTGAGTCATACCCAAGTTACCGCCCTCACCGACAACTTTCGCTTTCAGATCGCGACCATCGATACGCAATACATCATTGGCGCGGTCGCCAACGTCAGTATGTGTCTCACTCGAAGCTTTAACGTAAGTACCGATACCGCCGTTCCATAGAAGATCGACTTCCATAGATAGGATCATCTTAATCAGATCATTAGGGGCAACCGAAGATTTCTTGGTACGCAGCATCTTTTGGATTTCTGGCGTTAAAGAAATCGACTTCGCACGGCGAGAGAAAATACCGCCACCTTTTGAAATTAGCTTAGCGTCGTAGTCTTCCCAGCTAGAACGTGGAAGATTGAATAAGCGGTTACGCTCTTCCCAACTTGGCGCTGACTCTGGATTCGGGTCAATAAAGATATGCATGTGGTTAAACGCAGCTTGCAAGCGAATGTGCTTAGATAGCAGCATGCCGTTACCAAATACGTCACCAGCCATATCACCGACACCGATGGCAGTGAAGTCTGTAGTCTGACAGTTAATCCCCATTTCACGGAAGTGACGCTTAACCGATTCCCAACCACCTTTCGCTGTGATACCCATTGCTTTGTGGTCGTAGCCGTTTGATCCACCTGATGCAAATGCGTCACCTAACCAGAAGTTGTATTCCTCTGATACAGAGTTCGCAAGATCTGAGAATGTTGCTGTACCCTTATCAGCCGCAACAACCAAATACGGATCATCTTCATCATGGCGAACCACACTCTTAGGATGAGCCACTTCACCTTCGATAATGTTGTCTGACACATCAAGTAGTGCGCGGATAAAGCGTTTGTAACAGCGTTGACCTTCAGCGAAGATTTCATCACGGCCACTTAGCATAGGCTGACGTTTACAGACGAAACCACCTTTTGCACCAACAGGAACGATCACCGTGTTCTTAACTTGCTGCGCTTTCACTAAGCCAAGAATTTCGGTACGGAAATCCTCTTGACGATCTGACCAACGTAGACCACCACGCGCCACTTTACCACCACGCAAGTGAACACCTTCAATATCTGGTGCATAAACAAAGATCTCAAACGCTGGTACTGGCTGAGGAATTTCTGGAATATCACTTGGTTTCATCTTAAGTGATAGCCAAGGTTTAGGCTGCTTGTCTTCATTTAACTGATAGTAGTTAGTACGAAGTGTAGCAGTGATCATCTCCATGTAACGACGAAGAATACGATCATCATCCAGGCTTTCAACATGATCCAACTGCTCAGTAATCTTAGCGATAAGATCGTTCTGACCTTTTTGGCTGCCTTTGAATTTAGGTTCGAAACGCTTACCAAATAGCTCTACCAGCCCTTTCGCTAGATCTGGGTAATGGTTCAGCGTGTCTTCGATATATTGTTGACTGAATGGGAAGCCAACTTGACGCATGTAACGAGCATAAGCACGAAGTATCGAAATCTCACGACCCGTCAATGATGCACCTAGTACCAAACGGTTAAAGCCATCGCTTTCAAGTTCGCCAGCCCAAATTGCAGCAAATGCCTGCTGGAAACGATCACGAGCTTCTCGAAGATCGACAGTTTTCTCGCTCTTATGGAGCATTGAGAAATCTAGGATCCAGTAAACCTGACCATTCGCTTTGCGTACCTCGTATGGCGATTCACCAATCACGCGTAAGCCCAAGTTCTCAAGCATTGGCATCACATCTGACAGATGGATAGGCTCATCACGATGGTAAAGCTTTAAGCGTACTGATTTTGAATCTGCACCCAACTCTTGTGGGCGGTAGAAAAGCATGCCTAATTTGTTGTCATCACTGAGTTTTTCTAAGCGCTCAATATCAGCAACAGCTGAACCAGGCATCACATCTTCTTTGTACGAACGTGGGAATGCACGTAAGTAATCTTTAGAAAGTGGCAGACCTTTACTCTCACCAAAGTTCGCCACGATCGCTTCAGATAAACGATCATCCCAAGTTGAAGATGCTTCCATTAAGTTTTGCTCAATCGTTTTAACGTCTACGTCCATGTTGTTATTATCAACACGAACAATATAGTGAGTTCGAGCTAGTGGGCTCTCTGAGAAGTAAGTGGTGAATTCCACTTCTTGCTTACAACCGAAATACTGCTGAAGAATTCGTTGAGTTTGTCGGCGCAGCTCTGTGTTGTAACGATCTTTAGTCACATAAACCATGCAGCTAAAGAAACGACCAAACGGGTCTTTACGAACGAACAGACGCAGTAGATCTCGATCTTGCATCTGCACTACACCCATACCGACTTCCAGTAGTTCCTCTTCTTTCGCTTGAAGAAGCTCGTCGCGCGGGTAATTTTCTAAAATATTGTGAAGTGCTTTGTAAGAGTAAGAGCCTTCTCGGTAACCACTTGCTTCGAGGATACGTTCCACTTTCTCACGAATCAGTGGAATGCCTTCAACACTCTGGTTGTATACCGCTGAAGTGTATAGACCAGTGAAGCGATGCTCACCAATCACTTTACCGTTCTTATCAAATTTCTTGATGCCGATATAATCCGTGTAAGCAGGACGGTGAATACGAGATGCGCGGTTGCCTTTGGTCACGATCAAAAGGAATGGCTTTTTCGCTTCTAAACGTGCAGAGTCAGGGAAGTCAGAAAGCTTAACAGTACGAACACGCTCGCGATTCGCAAACAACCCCAAACCCTTATCAGGCGTTGGGCGAAGTTCGGTATCGCCGTCAACTGAAACAAGATCGTACTCTTTATACCCCATAAACGTGAAATTGTGATTCCCCAACCAACGAAGGAATTGGATCGACTCGTCGTAACGATCACGTTGGATCTCAACCTCTCCCTGTTGCGATTCTACCTGAGCAGTTACTTCTTCAAGTTTTTCAACCATCAGTAACCAGTCTTGAACAACTAATCCTGTGTCATTCAGAATACTTAATAGTTCGGCTTTTAATGAAGCCATTTCTTCTTTGGAGCTTAAACGGTCAACCTCAATATGGAACAGTGACTGAAGCGCCCCTTCTCCTTGGTTAATCGCTGAAATCTCGCCTTTCGCTGAACGGGCAATCTGCGTTGGTCCATGCAGCATCAAGTGTGATGAAAGATCCAAACGGCTCAACGCCATTTTTGTTGAGTCAACTAAGAACGGGCCATCTGGCACAACAATCTCAACGATTGTGTGGGTAGATTGCCAGCCTTGGCGGCTCACGGTCGGATTAAATACTCGAACAGAAATTTCGTCAGCTTTTTTCTCATTAATATGGTGCCATAGCGAAACAACGGCACCGTATAGGTCGGATTCGTTACGCTCGACTAAATCGTCTTGAGAAATGTTGCTAAATAAATGTTGAGCTAGTTGGGTGACTAGGGGTTGATGAGCAAGCTCGAGTTTGTCTTGAATAAGCTTATACACTTTTTCAAGCAGAACCGGCATCAGTGTTTCACGCGCGGTCATAATCACACTCCACAATTAGAATTGTATGTTTTTTGGGGGTTGTTGTAAGCATAGTGCTTAACACGGGTAATGCCGCTTTATTGTAAAAGCTTTATTGATAAATAGTTAATTCTTTTGGGAGTGGTAAGAGGTGAAATGTTTGAGAATGTGACTAAGGTTCTATTTAAACTTCTATAAAATCAGTTGCTCACAGAAGTTCTAACTTTAGAAACTTATTATTTTGGTCAGTTGTTAACCTGAAGCGTCCTTTTAGCCCTATTTGACTAAGAAATGGCCTGAAACGCGATGCAGGCAATTGCAGGCGTAAGCCTTTGTCTGTAACTACTAAAACGTTGCTTGCCGCCCCATTGTAGTGAGACAAAAAAGTTTGATAAGAGATGTTAAGGGTAAAGTAATATTGATTCATAGTTTGGTTAAAAAAGTAACGATTTTTCTAACAAAGCAAAATAACTGTACAAATAAACAGTAGCACTGAAAAGTGCTACTGTTTTAAACAGATTGATTAAGATTCCAGCGCTTTCGTCACTTTCTCAAACAAATCTTTCGCTAGGTTGTCCATCGCTTTCAATGTTTCAAGCTCCGCTTTGATGAGAGCCTGACGCTCGTCGTCATATTTACGGAATTTCAACAGTGGGTCAATTAAGCGCGACGCCACCTGCGGGTTGCTGCTATTCAGCTCGCGTAAGATCTCACCCGCAAACTTGTAGCCTTCACCAGTTTTGGCATGGAAACGTGCTGGGTTCATATTGAGGAACGAGCCGACTAAACTACGAGTACGGTTCGGGTTTTTCAAGCTAAACGCTTCATGGTTCATTGTTTGCTTGATCACTTGCAGTACATTTTCAGCAGGGTTTGTCCCTTGTAGAGCAAACCACTTGTCCATCACAAGTCCATCATGTTTCCACTTGTCACTGTAATCAGACATTAATACTTCGCGACATTCAAGCTGAGCACTGTTTGCTGCGCTCATTGCCGCAATGGTATCCGTCATGTTGTTCGCATCAGCATACTGAGCTTTAGCCAATGTATTGCCTTGCTCAGTGTAAGCAAGATAGCCTAATGCCGTATTGCGTAGAGAACGTTTACCGATAGCCGCATGTTCAATGGTGTAATCTTGCTGCTTGAGGCTATGGTAGATAGCGCTCAACTCATCTTCAAGTTCCGTCGCCAAGGTGACTTTGATTGCCTTGAGTACTTTCGCTACCGCATCAACATCAACTTGTTTATACCAACCACTCACCTCATTGTGGCTTGGCAGAGACATCATTTCAGCAATAAATGCAGGCTCTAACTCGCTAGAAAGTAGCACGCCGCGGAATGCATCTATCACTTCAGCAGACAATTCTACTTCGTTACCCGCCTGAACTTTCTCTACGTTACTACGAATGTATTTCGCTAACAGCATTTGACCTGCATCCCAACGAGCAAATTCGTTGCGTGCTTTCACCATTAGGAAGATCAGCTCTACATCGCTGTAGTCGTACTCTAATTTAACCGGTGCAGAAAATTCACGTAGCAGTGAAGGAACTGGGCGCTCAGTCACCTGCTCGAACACAAACGTCTGCTTTGGTTCAGTGACATTAAGCACATTGTTGACCAGCTCACCGTTACGGCGTAACTCAATCACATCACCATTTTGTGCATAGAGCTCAACGTCAAACGGAATATGAAGTGCTTGTTTTTCAGCTTGGTCTTGGGTTGGTTCCGTAGTCTGCTCTACAGTGAGTGCGTAGGTTTTCGCGACCTCATCATATTCACTGCTGACTTTTACAGTCGGCGTACCAGACTGGCTGTACCATAAACGGAATTGCTTCAGATCCACGCCAGATGCATCTTCCATTGCCGAGACAAAATCTTCACAAGTTGCAGCAGTTCCATCATGGCGCTCAAAATAAAGCTTCATGCCTTTTTGGAAGCCTTCTTCGCCAAGCAAGGTATGCATCATTCGAATGACTTCACTGCCTTTTTCGTACACCGTTAATGTGTAGAAGTTATTCATTTCAATAACTTGCTCAGGACGAATCGGGTGAGACATTGGGCTCGCATCTTCCGCAAACTGAGGACCACGAATTATACGGACATTGTTGATACGATTTACTGCGCGAGAACCCAGATCCGAAGAAAACTCTTGATCACGGAATACGGTCAAACCTTCTTTCAAGCTTAACTGGAACCAATCGCGACAAGTGACTCGGTTACCTGTCCAGTTGTGGAAATATTCATGACCAATTACCGCTTCAATACCGAGGTAATCGGTATCCGTCGCTGTTTTTTCATTCGCGAGGACAAACTTAGAGTTAAAGATGTTTAGACCTTTGTTCTCCATCGCCCCCATATTGAAGAAATCAACCGCAACAATCATGTAGATATCAAGGTCATACTCTAGACCAAAGCGCTCTTCATCCCACTTCATTGAATTGATCAATGATGTCATCGCATGCGGCGCACGATCTAAGTTGCCTTTATCAACGAAGATTTCCAGTTCAACATTGCGACCTGACTTAGTGACGTACTTATCACGCAGTACATCAAAGTCACCAGCCACTAAAGCAAACAAGTACGCAGGTTTTGGATGCGGGTCTTGCCATTGAACCCAATGACGTCCTCCTTCAAGTTCACCTTCAGCAACACGGTTACCGTTACTAAGCAAGAATGGATACTCCGCTTTATCGGCAATCACTTTCGTGGTGTATTTTGCCAATACATCAGGGCGATCCATGTAGTAAGTAATGCGTCGGAAACCTTCCGCTTCACACTGGGTACAGAACGCGCCGCCTGACTTATAAAGACCTTCTAGCGCCGTATTTGCTTCCGGGTCAATCAAAGTTACAATCTTAAGTTCAGTTTGCTCTGGTAACTGATGAACTTCTAAAGCACCTTCTAATTCTTCATAGGCAGTCCAAGCTTCACCATTGACGTGAATGCTTTTCAGTTTAAGGTCTTCACCTTCTAGACGAATCGTTGTTGCGTCTTTTAACTGTGTGACCTGCGACACTGCCGTCACAGTGGTCTCGTTGTCATATAGGTCAAACGTAAGATCGATATCAGTAATAGTATGAGATGGAGACTGATAGTCTTTGCGGTATTTGGCTTGAGGAGTCTGAGCCATGTCTAAATCCTTCTGACTAAATTCATTTGAAGAGCACACTACGTATATACGTTAGTATGGCTAGAACGTTGTAAAATCAACGTTGACGAATTGCGTGTTAGCTTACAACTCTAGATACAAAAAAACGAGGCTCTGCTAAGAAATACCTCGTTTTTTGTCTATTGTTGACGTCGAACTCAAACTATTTGTCTAGATAGTCATCAAACCTCACACTTATCTCACTAACGTATTCGATTGAGTACCGCGTATAACGAACCTTCTTCCATTTCTAAAGTAAGGGTATCTTTGTTCAGTGTATACCGGGTTTCATGTTCGCCGTTTTCATATAAAAGAACTAAATGCTCACCTTCGGTGTAATACACACCTCTATGAACCGCTTCATCACCGTCATCGTTACTCACTCTGAACATAAAGACAAAATCAGGTTGAAGGATAAGATCGAGTTTATGAACATCACTCGATAAAGCTTCATCGCCTTCAAAATGAGCACTCGACCACATACCGGCTAAAGAGTTTGATAGCGCTTTAGTAAAGGTGACTCCATTCAGGTTCAATAGATTGTGGTTAGCCGCATATTGATATACTTGAGGCTCTGAAGTGTCCAATCCAAGAATTATGGTATCTTCATTCGCGGTGTAAAACCCTTCCCAGTGATCGACCGAATAATCTCGTTTTTGAATGTCGATTTTAAAGCTGTAGTTTGAATCAAGCGTCAACTTAATCGCCAAAAAGTTTTCTTGTGACTGCTCGGGATTTGGATTAACCAAGTACCAATCACCTAGTAAGAATGGGTGATCAAACTGCGTTAAGTCACTGTTGTCACGTACCCCATTACCTAGCACTGAGAAGCTAAACATTAGCGATATCAAAACAATCAATCTCATAGCGTGCTCCTTACTCTTTTTCTTTAAGCTTAGGCACACAAAGTTTATTTAGCGAAAAAATTGATCTAAATCACATTAATTATCTATAAAAAAAAAGCGAACCCGACTAGGTCCGCTTTCTTATATCATTGATTAATCTTAAGATTTAATCATATCAACCATGATAGCTACCGATTCATCAAGGTAAGCATCAGGCGCTTCATAATCTTTAGGCACATCATCCAAAGACTTAAATGGCTCTTCACCCTCTGCTTTCTGACGTTCATTGATTCGAGCTAAACGTCTTTCATCTGACTTATCGCTCTCAGCCTGACGAGTTTTCTTATTCAATGATAAAGTATTGTCGTCTTTTTCTGCCTTGTACTTAGCAATATCTTCAGCGATAAAGCCAAACTCAAGATCGTTAGCAATACGAGCTTCGTGTTTTTCCGCTAGCTTATTAACCATTTCAGAGTTACGCTGTAACACTTCATATTTGGCTTTGTCGATGCTATCCCAAGGGAGGGCATTATCTTCAACACTCTCACCAGTTTCACTAGGCTCAACTGCTGTTGGATACGCGATATCTGGCGCTACGCCTTTATTTTGCGTACTGCCACCATCGATTCGATAAAACTTTTGAATCGTGTATTGAACATAACCAAGCTCTTTGTCGAACAAGTCATAGATCTTGCCAAGCGTGCGGTGTTGCTGAACCGTGCCTTTACCAAACGAGTTTTCACCAAGAATTACAGCGCGACCGTAGTCTTGTAGAGCCGCCGCAAAAATCTCAGAGGCCGATGCACTATTACGGTTAATCAGGACACTCATCGGACCGTCATAACTGATCTGATCATCAAAGTCGCCTTTCACATTGACTCGGCCGTAGCTGTCACGAACCTGAACCACTGGTCCACTCTTGATAAACAATCCAGTTAGTGCCGACGCTTCTGTCAAAGCGCCGCCGCCATTGTTGCGTAGATCGACGATAATGCCATCAACATTCTGCTCTTTTAGCTCAGAAATCAGTTTGTCAGTATCTTTTGCCAAACCGACATAGAAGCTAGGTACTTCTAGCACACCAATCTTCTTGCCGTCTTTCTCAATCACTTCAGATTTAACAGCGCGGTCTTCCAAACGAATTTTGTCACGAACCAAGGTAATAACCGTTGCTTTCGCATCTTTACCTTCAGGCAAGATCTGCAGGTTAACCTTAGTGCCTTTCGGGCCTTTGATTAGCTGCACGACATCATCGAGTCGCCAACCAATGACATCAACTATCTCTTCGCCATCTTGACCAACGCCAATGATTCGATCACCCTCGCCCAGTTGCTTACTCTTAGAAGCTGGACCACCAGCGACCAAAGAGCGAATGACAGTGTAGTCATCCGTCATTTGCAATACTGCACCAATTCCTTCTAGAGAAAGATTCATCTCTGTTTGGAACTGCTCGGCATTACGAGGAGAAAGGTAACTAGTATGAGGATCCACTTCACGAGCAAATGCATTCATATAGAACTGGAATACATCTTCACTGTGCGTTTGGCTCAGCCTCTTCAAAGCGTTGTTGTATCGTTTACCAAGAACTTCTTTGACTTCGTCCCACTCTTTACCTGTAAGTTTCAAGTTAAGAGCGTCATACTTGACTCGCTTTCTCCACAACTCATCAAGCTCTGCCGTGTCTTTTGGCCAAGTGGCTTCACTGCGATCAAGCTCAATACTCTCATCGACATCAAACTTCATTTCTGTATCAAGAAGCTTAAGCGCATGAACAAATCGCTCATAACGACGCTTCATCGATAAATTGTACAGTTCAAATGCAATTTGAGTGTCACCAGACTTTAACTGGTCATCAACAGAGTCTTGCCACTTAGAAATGGCATCGATGTCAGCCTGAGTGAAGACATTCTTGTTGTAGTCCAATGATTCGACATAGCGCCAAAAGATCTTACGCGATAGGTCATCATTGAGTTTGATATGTTTGTAGTGAGAGCTGGTAAGCTTTTCTTCAACACGCTTACTTGCTGTGGCGTGTTGTGCTTCCGGAGAAAGGACAGGTAAGTCCTCAAGGGTAATTTTTGCTTCTAGAGCATAGGCTGAAGAAGCTGCTAGCCATAAGCTAGCAGCGATCAGCGACATTTTTGAACGGCATTTCATGCGTAGGAGTATCTCCTTTATGCGCGTAGGTGCTCCGCTTTTACAACCATTTGTAGGCCGTTAGACAGTTGAACACGCACATCTTCCTTATTGATTTCAACGATAGTCGCAGCCATGTTTCCTTTACCCATATTGACGTTTACTTGATTGCCAACTTTTACTTCATCAGCATTCAAAGCACGCGTTTCTACCGGTTTATTGGCTTTTTGTACTTTATTCTGTTGTGGGCGACGGCCTTGTGGCTTTTTCGCAGCTGGCTTAGCTTTCGCTTTGCCTTCTTCACGAGCTTTTTGCGCTTGCTCTTTACGACGAGCTTGCACTTTCGCTTTGCTCTCAGCTAGTGCTGTTTTCGCGTGTTCTACGTGTTCCTCATCTAGCTCACCTGCTGGGTTGCCATCTAAATCTACACGTACTGCACCAGGCTTCACACCGTGAAGGTAACGCCATGATGAAGTGTATTGTCTTAACGCTGCACGAAGTTGAGTTTTGCTTACTTTTGGATCATCCGTTAGACGCTCCGCAAGATCTTGAAAAATACCAATTTTAAGTGGCTTTGCTTCACCTTCTAAAGTAAAGCACTTAGGGAAACATTCAGCAATATATGCGATAACTTCTTTGCTGTTTTTTAACTTTTCAGTGTTTTCCATGAGGATTCCTGGTTATTGCGGCTTGTCCGCGAGCATTAAGATTTAAATATTTGAGGTATTATAGTGACCTGCAAGCGAAAAACCACACTCAATAGACAAATTATGCCCCGATAGCGTGTGAATTAAGCAGCTTTTCTACTTCGCTCATCAAAAATGTCAGTCCTTCCTCATCAATTTCATTGAATCGGCCAACATTAGGGCTATCAATATCCAGTACCCCGGCTATTTCACCATTAATTGAAAATGGAATAACCAGCTCAGAATTACTCTCTGCATCACAAGCAATGTGACCTTCAAACTCATGCACGTCGTATATACGTTGTACAGTGTTAGTTGCTACCGCGGTTCCACATACACCACGACCAACAGGAATACGAACACAAGCTGGTTTACCTTGGAATGGGCCAAGAACTAACTCACCGTCTTTCATTAGATAGAAACCAACCCAGTTTAAGTTGTCTAACTCCATGTTAAGCAAAGCACCTACATTCGATAAATTCGCAATAAGATCGGTTTCAGATTCAATTAATGCCGCAGCTTGCTTGGTTAAGCGGTGGTAATGTTCTATTTTCATTGTTACATCCTTTTGAAAATTCGTGACCTTTGTAAAATTAGAGACTTCTAACATAAATCTGCGTACAATCGCCGCAAACATTAAATAGTAAGCATTCTCATTATAATGATCGATAATCCCAACACTATTAGCCGTTCTTGGTTGATAACTCAAGTAAAAAAGCACAAGTCAAAATTAATACTTGCCAATATCATCGCGCTTATTGCCACCTTAATTAGTGTGCCGATCCCATTGTTAATGCCACTGATGGTAGATGAAGTCCTTCTCAACCAACCGGGGAAAGGGCTAGAGGCGATGAATAGCTTGCTGCCTACTTCAATGCAAACGCCAACGGGATACATCGCGCTCACTCTATTGCTGGTGGTCATTATGCGCAGTGCGAGCCAAGCGCTCAGTATTCTTCAAAGCCGTCAATTTACCTTGGTTTCTAAAACCATTACCTTCCAAATGCGCAGCAAGATGATTGATAAACTGGGGCGCATTAGCATTCGTCAGTATGAAACTCGTGGTAGCGGTGGAATCAATGCACACCTCATCACAGACATAGAGACTATCGATCAATTTATTGGATCTACTTTAAGTAAGTTTCTAATTAGTCTATTGACCGTCCTAGGCACTGCCGGCGTTTTATTATGGCTAGACTGGCGGCTTGGTCTATTTATATTGCTGGTAAATCCAGTCGTCATTTACTTCTCTCGTAAACTAGGTAGCAAGGTAAAACACCTTAAAAAGCGTGAGAACCAGTCTTTTGAACGCTTTCAAAACCGCTTGGTTGAAACCTTGGATGGTATCTATCAACTGCGCGCCGCCAATAGAGAAAGAGAATTCCTAAATGAACTAAAAGACCAAGCCAATCAAATTCGTGTTGACGCAGATAAATATGCTTGGCAGTCAGAAGCAGCAGGCAGAGTGTCATTCCTATTGTTTTTACTAGGTTTTGAGTTGTTCCGAGCAGTTGCCATGCTGATGGTGCTGTTTAGTGACCTGACTATCGGCCAGATTTTCGCAGTCTTCGGCTACTTGTGGTTTATGCTTTCTCCAGTACAGGAGCTATTGGGTATTCAATTTTCTTGGTACAGCGCAAAAGCGGCCTTAAAACGTATCAATGCCCTCCTCGACTTAGAAGAAGAGCATCGTCCTGTTAGCAAAATCAATCCATTTACCGAAGACCGTGAAGTGGATATCGAGATAGAAAATGTAAACTTCTCTTATAATGAAGAAACGCAAGTCTTAACCAATCTTAATGTGTCTATACCGGCTGGAAAGAAGGTAGCATTAGTGGGTGCCAGTGGTGGCGGTAAATCGACACTCATACAGCTTCTTATCGGCGTTTATCAAGCGAGTTCCGGCACAATACGATTTAATGGTCAAACCACTGACGATATCAGTTTTGACATAATTAGAGACCAAATTGCCGTTGTATTACAACAGCCTATACTATTTAATGACACTTTAAGGCATAATCTGACCCTAGGTTCGACCTACGATGATTTGCAGTTGTGGCGCGCACTTGAAATTGCACAAATGCAAGATGTCATTAGCCAATTAAGTGACGGTTTAGAAACACAAATAGGTCGAAGTGGTATTCGCTTATCAGGTGGTCAAAGGCAGCGCTTAGCTATTGCACGGATGATTTTAAGCAATCCAAAATTCGTTATTTTGGATGAGGCAACATCTGCACTTGATACTGCGACAGAAGCTGCGCTGCATAAAGCGCTGACAGAATTTTTGAAAGGTCGTACTACACTGATCGTAGCGCACCGATTATCTGCAGTGAAACAAGCAGACTTAATTTACGTACTCGAAGATGGGCAAGTTAGCCAAGCGGGTACACACGGAGAGTTGGTTGAACAGCAAGGCTTATATCAAACATTATATGGCAGTGTGCAATCTCATAGTTAGCCAATATAACGCCTATTTACTTGAGGAGGAGCAATGAGCCCTCCTCCATCTATGCATGCCCATTCTTCTAAGTTAGTCTCTGTTAGGTTATGCGACGGTTGCGAGCTTCCCGTTGATCTTGTCGAAGTTGAGCGAGGTAAAACTGCATACTGTCCTCGATGTAATACCAAACTGTATCGAGGTGGTCGCCCTTCTCTTTCGGGTAATCTCGCGATTGCTATAACTTGTTTGCTGCTGTTTATCCCTTCCCACTTTTTCGACTTTATTAGTATTCGCCTTTTCGGTGTCATGATACCTGCAACCCTTCCAGACGGAGTCTTTACTCTATTTCAGGAAGGCTTTGTAATGTTGTCGCTATTGATCTTTTTCTGCAGTTCCATCGCTCCGCTGATTGTTTGCAGTTCAGTGGTGGCTGCTCATATCGCATTGAAATATCACCAATTCAAACTACTCAAGATATCGTTAGCCCTTGTTCAACACCTTAAACCTTGGGTAATGATCGACGTGTTCTTGGTGAGTATCGCCATTTCTTGTTTCAAGCTACAAGACTATTCTGACATTATTGTTGGACCAGGTTTGATAGGACTATTACTGCTACAGGTATCCACTGTGCTACTTGTTACTCGTGTGAGTGTCCGCAGATACTGGGAAGTGTATGAGCCAGAAGACAAATACGCTGCAACTGAAAAAACGCTACACTGTCACCATTGCCACCTATCTCAACCTGAAGGGACTGAGTGCAAACGTTGTCATAGCCCTATTCACCACCGTAAGCCGCGCTCTATACAAAAAACATGGGCGTACTTAATTGCGGCTTCAATCGCGATTTTTCCCGCAAATCTAATCCCTATATCAATTCTTTTAACCAATGGGAAACGGCTAGAAGATACGATTTTTTCTGGGGTTGCCTCTTTGGTCAAAAGTGGCATGACGGGAATCGCTGTTATTATTTTTGTCGCCAGTATTGTTGTACCAGTCGCGAAAATTCTTGGCTTGTCATACCTCCTGCTTGCCATTCAGTTTAAGCGTAAGGTCTATCACAGACACCGAATGACCCTCTACTTCACTATCAAGTGGATTGGTCGATGGTCCATGATGGATTTATTCGTTATCTCCATCATGATGACACTCGTTGATCGAGGCCAAATCCTTGATTTCACGCCCGGTTTCGGGGCAGTTGCTTTTGGTATTGTAGTTGTATTGACAATGCTTGCGGCGGAAAGCATGGATCCAAGGTTGATTTGGGATAACTACCCAGAAGAAAACAAAAACAAAGAGTCACTAAATGAGTAATCCTTCTCCGACACAAAACTCTTATTCGCCTAATATCAAGCGCAATAAAGGGCTATCCCCACTGTGGTTACTGCCCATTTTGACCATGGTATTAGCAGGCTGGTTAGTGTTTAAAGCGGTTCAAGATGCTGGGCAACGGGTGCAAATCTACTTTTCAGATGCACAGGGTTTGATTGCAGGTAGAACAACGATTCGATACCAAGGTCTAGAAGTTGGGATGGTGAAAGACATCAGCCTAGCAGAAGACCTTCAAAGTATTTACGTTGATGCAGATATATACCCAGAAGCAACCAAGCTACTGACTAAAGAGACTCGATTTTGGATGGTTAAGCCTACCGCTAGCCTATCAGGAATCTCTGGGCTCGATGCTCTCGTATCGGGTAACTATATCGCTATATCACCAAGCAGTAACCCATCAGAGCCTGAAACAGAGTTTACCGCTCTAGAACGTGCACCATCAGATCTTATGGCAAGTGAGGGGTTGAATATTTCACTCAAAGCGCTCGACCTTGGAGGAATCTCTGTTGGTTCGCAAATTGTTTATCGTAAAATCCCTATCGGCGAAGTATATAGCTATCAGCTCCATCCCGACTCGAAACACGTTGTTATTCAAGCATCTATCCAAGATGAATACCGACATATCATTACCGATGATAGTCGTTTTTGGAATGTGAGTGGTATCGGTGCCAACATTGGCTTTGAAGGGGTCGATGTTCGTCTTGAGAGCTTTAGTGCTTTAATTGGAGGTTCTATTGCGGTTGACTCTCCAGATGGAGGTGCGCCAGTCGCTGATCACACTGAATTTAGGCTCTACCCTGATATCAAAACTGCTGGTCGAGGTATTGCCATAAAAGTGGAGCTTCCTGATGACAACAAGATTAGCGAAAGTGGTGCACCTATTATGTACCGTGGCATCGAAATCGGACAAATTACCGACTTAGAACTAAGTAATGGCAGACAAAGTATTGTCGCCTCTGCGGCTATTCAACCCGCTTTCAGCGATATGCTAACCACGGGTAGTAAGTTTATCCTAGAAGAAGCGAAGGTATCGCTTTCTGGCATAGAAAACATTGCCAATATCGTTAAAGGTAACTTTTTGACTATTGTTCCTGGTGATGGAGAACGCTCACGTAAATTCAGTGCCGTTAGAAAAGATGAGTTTAATCGACAGCAAGCTCGCTCTGTGTCTGTCCATTTGGTCGCGGACAACTCGTTTGGCTTAGATCAGGGCGCCCATATTCTCTACCGCGGGATTAGCGTCGGAAGTGTAACTCAAGTACGCCTAGTCGATGACAAGGTACAACTCGACACTTTGATTGATAGCGATTATGCCCACTTAATCAAATCACAAAACCGATTCTTTGTTACTGGTAGCGCAAGTGCAGAGTTGACAGAAACTGGCTTAAACATCAGTGTCCCACCAGCGAAACAACTGCTGACTGGTTCAATTAGCTTTGTCAGCGAGGGGAAAGAGAGCGCACAAGACGAATATAAGCTCTACCCTAGCAAGTCGCTGGCTGAACTAGCAAAGTATAATATGTCTGGGTCGACCAAATTAACTATGTTTGCCAACGAGTTACCTCCGATTAGCAAAGGGAGCCCTCTACTCTACCGTAACCTTCAAGTTGGTAACGTAGCTGATTTCTATTTGGTTGACGGTGGTGTCATTATCTCAGCCAGCATAGAAAACCAATACAAGCATCTGGTAACAGAGCAAACCGTGTTTTGGAATCGCTCCGGGGTTGAGATTGACGCCAGCCTTGCTGGTATCAATGTTAAAGCGGCACCACTGAAATCTCTGATTCAAGGTGGCATTGCCTTTGATTCACTGCCCGGCGTCGACAATAAACAAAATGATAAATGGCTACTGTACAAAGATTTCAAAACAGCCCGCAAATTTGGCCAAGTGATTACCTTGATACTGGAAGGAGAAAACACGCTATCTAAAGGAACGAGCATCAACTACAACGGTGTACAAGTTGGTGAAGTGACACTTGTCGTACCTAATTTTGACCGTAAGAGCGTTGAAGTCAAAGCACGAATTTTGCCTGAGTATACCGATACGATTGCGGTTGAAGGCTCCTACTTTTGGCTTCCAAAAGCCGAAGTTGGTTTACGAGGCGTTAAGAACATTCAAAATTTGCTATCACAATCCATTAGTGTTCAGCCAGGTAAAGGAAAAGCGCAGAATCAATTCGCGCTGCATCCAAATAAAAAAGCTATCCGTGGTGTTACCTTCACCCTGCAAAGTGAATCTCGCGGTTCAATCAGCGCAGGAACTCCGATACTTTACCGAGATATTGAAGTTGGCGAAGTGACCAAGGTTGAATTGGGAGAATTTGCTGATCGCGTGGTTTCTACCGTCGTCATTGACCCTAATTACGCTTACCTGGTGCGACGCAATAGCGTTTTCTGGAATACATCAGGTGTGGATGTGTCTATCGGCTTAACTGGAGCAAACATCAAAGCGGGTACATTTGATAGTTTAGTTCGTGGAGGTATCACCTTCTCCACTCCAGAGCAAAATCAGCTAGAACCAATCGCTGAGCAAGGTCAATCTTTCTATCTTTACGCTAAAGCAGAAGATGGTTGGAAAGAATGGCGAGCGGCTATTCCTAAACCCTAGCACTCAACGAATTATTCACTATGTACCTAATAAAACGCAGCCTAACCGCTGCGTTTTTCCTATTATTTGGCTATAATCAGCGACCTTTTAAGCCAGTCGAGACAAAGCTTTGCACCATAACGTTTATCTACCAGAAGAGTTCCTGTCTGAAATCGAATCCATTCTTCCTCAAGGTCTGAACATGGACGATTTCGTCGCTGCATGTCAGCGCCCTCTGCGCAAGAGTATTCGAGTCAATACGCTAAAAATAACCGTAGATGAATTTCTTGAACGAGCTAAAGGCAAAGGTTGGCAGTTGGAAGCTGTGCCTTGGTGCCATGAAGGTTTTTGGATTGAAGCAGATGAGTCTGAAGTTCCACTTGGAAATACCGCTGAACATATGTCAGGTCTATTCTACATTCAAGAAGCCAGTTCAATGATGCCGGTTTCTGCACTGTTTGAGCAAAGCAATGAGTTCGAAAGTGTACTTGATATGGCTGCTGCTCCAGGCTCAAAAACCACTCAGATTGCTGCTTGTATGGGAAATAGCGGTGTATTGGTAGCGAATGAGTTTTCTGCCAGTCGAGTCAAAGTCTTGCATGCCAATATTGAGCGTTGTGGTGTCCGCAACGCTGCATTGAGCAACTTCGATGGTCGCGTTTTCGGCGGCTGGCTACCAGAGCAGTTCGATGCGGTACTGATTGATGCTCCTTGTTCTGGGGAGGGAACCGTACGCAAAGATGCAGACGCAATGAAAAACTGGACAAAAGAGTCTGTCATCTCGATTTCAGATACGCAGAAAGACCTGATTGAAAGCGCATTTCACGCTTTAAAACCAGGTGGCGTGATGGTTTATTCTACCTGTACATTAAGCATTGAGGAAAACCAGCAAGTCTGTCATCACCTTAAAGAGACGTTTGGTGAAGAAGTTAGCTTTGAAAGCTTGAGCGAACTTTTCCCCGGCGCTGACAAAGCCCTTACTGAAGATGGTTTCCTGCACATTTTCCCTCAGGTTTATGATTGCGAAGGCTTCTTTGTTGCACGTATACGAAAGCTTGGCTCAGTCGAAGCGCCTATAGTTAAAAAAAGACTAGGCAAGTTTCCTTTCGAAAAAGCAAATACCAAAATCCAAGCTGACATTCAAATCCAGCTAAAATCAGCCTTGGATATCGACCTGCCCGCCGACAGCTCAGTATGGCTGCGAGACAACGATGTATGGCTATTCCCGAATGCGTTGGAACCTATGCTAGGTGAACTACGCTTTTCTCGAATGGGTATAAAAATCGCAGAAGCTCATAAAAAAGGTTATCGTTGGCAGCATCAAGTAGCGACAGCACTTGCTGATGGAATGGAGACAACATCAGTAGCACTTTCAGTCGATGACGCGAGAGAATGGTTTATGGGGCGTGATGTTCGCCCGGAGGGCCTTTCTGGCAAAGGCGAAGTCATCGTAAAGCTAGGTAACGATGTGATTGGTCTAGGAAAATGGGTTGGAAATCGAATTAAGAATGGTTTACCGCGCGAGTTAGTAAGAGATAAAAATCTATTCTAAGTGGTAAAACAATAGTATGAAATTCTATAAGAGCCTAGCTAAATCCGGATCTTGAACTACAATTTATGTATGGATAAAGTCGGAAATTCAAACAGTTAGCGCAGGCTCTTTATGAGCCCTTCCCCTAGGCCCAATGCAGGATCAGCAAAGGGCCTTTTTTTGGAAGCCGCTTCAAGTTTTAACTAAGAAAGGCGAATACCTTCTTTATCGATAACTATTTTGCCTTGTTTGTACAATCCACCGATCGTTTTCTTAAACGTTCCTTTACTAGTGCGGAAAGCAGCAAAAATTGCTTCTGGAGAAGATTTGTCATTAAGAGGAAGGAAACCCCCTTTCTTCTCTAGCAGGTCCAGTACCTTCTGACTCAAGTCGTCCATTTTTCCAACACCTACCTTCTGCAGAGAAAGATCGATCTTGCCATCTTCACGAACGCTCTTGATGTATCCCTTAAGCCTTTTGCCAATAAACAGCTTACCGAATACGTCAGATTTAAAAATCATCCCCCAGTGCTGACCTTCAACAATAGCTTTGAAACCTAAGTCGCTTCGCTCTGCGATAATCAGATCCACCTGTTGATTGCGTTGGTAGTTTGCTGGCGTCTTATCAAGCCACTTGTTAAATTTAGTGGTACCTACGATACGACCGGATGCTTTATCGGTGTAGACATAAACTAATACAGTTTGCCCCGTTGCAAAACGAGCGCGCTGTTCACTAAAGGGAATAAGTAGATCTTTGCCTTTAATACCCCAATCAGCAAATGCCCCCGTAGAGTTCACACCTTCAATTTTCATCAAACCCCATTCACCTACTTGGGCGATTGGCGTTTCAGTTGTGGCGACTAACTGACTGTCAGAATCGAAGTATAAAAAAGCATCTAGGAAATCACCTACTTCTACACCTTCTGGAACGAATCGATTTGGCAACAAGGTCGTACCATAATCGCCAGCATCAAGAAATAGGCCGAAATCGGCTCTTTTTACTACTTCTAAGTGGTTAATCTGACCAACTTTAATCATTTCAACTGTCTCTTGTTAAATTTGCGGTGATTATAGCGAATCTCTGTTATGCTTTCGCCAAGTATTTTGTCTTTTTTCAGGAGCTCTATTTGTTAACCGTTGATAAGCAGGACGGCATTACACTCAAAATTTCCCACTCTATGGCGGCAACCAAAAAGTCTGATTTAGACTTGTACTTTTTTGTACCAGGTGAGCTTGGTTTGTCTCCTGACGTTCTCAAAGAGAGTGAATTCTATTATGAATCCATCACTCAAAAACGTGCTTATTACAGTGACAAAACACTTCTCCCTCTCGTTCACAGTCGACTTGCGAAACGTGGCCGACTATCGACCACTCAGTATCGTGTAAGTTTGAGTTTGTTCGCGTATCAGTATGTTATCGCATTAGATAAAGCGGTAAATGAGCTCAATAAACATAACAAAGAATCAGTCACCACTGACGAAGTGGACGAAGTCATCAAGCTTTCCCTCGATATACTAAAGAAGCTACGTCGTAGTGTTCCTTACGAAGAAGGACTTAAACGATACTACGCCAATATCGATAACTATCTTTCTTGGTATACGGGTCAGCGCTTGATGTCTCTGATCGCGCATATGCCGCGAGACAGTGAATACAAAAGCTTAAAAGAGAGCTTGCTTGCTATCGTAGAAAAAGAGGCGGCACACCGTAAGCTCAATAACTACAACTCAAAAAGTGTACGTGACGACGTAACGCGATTAAGTAACAAGATGCGACTGCTACGTCGTTTGATTGAGCACCCTGTCGTTCTGCAAGAGAAAACACAATCTCTCGGCAAGAATATGAAACGCGTTGTCAAGGGTGGTGCGACAGGCTTTGTCATGGTGTTCGTTACCATCACTGCGATTTTGGCGCGCGACTACTGGGGAGAAATTACCGCCTCCTTCATCGTGTTGATGTCTTTCGTCTATGCACTACGAGAAATCTTCAAAGATGACTTGCGTGACGTGATGTGGCGTTGGATTCGTAAAGGTCGCCCTAAATGGCGTAAGCTCTATCTCGATCCAACCACCAAGAAAGCGGTCGGACAAAAACTCGAATGGCTCGATTATAAAGTCCTGGATAAACTGCCAGACAGAATCAAATCAATTCGTAAAAAACGGGTCGTTCAAAGAGAAGAACAAGTCCTTCATTATAGCTCTCAAACTGAAATGTCGACCTCTAAGTTTATGAGTGGCTATGAAGAAACACGTGAATCTTTAATGGTTAGTATGCGTGCCCTCACCCGATTGATGGATAAGGGCTCGAATAAAGTCTACACCCATAACAATGGGCAAGTCAGTCGCGAATCGGTAGAGAAACGCCACCTAATAAACTTAATCGCCAAAGAAGATAACCATGACGGTGAGCCTAAATTCTACCGATGGAAGATCGTGTTAAATCGAAGCAAGATTGTCGCCGTCGAGCAAATGGAAGTAGAAGATATCAGCCACCCGTTTGCTTCAGTGACAGAGTAAGAAAGAACTCCGCCATTGGCTCATCTCCGTGAAGAGTTGGACATATGGCGGTTATTTTTACCGCTTTGTTGACCCGCTCCCCTGTCTCAAACGTTTCAGCAAGCATTTCATCAATCAACTTGCCATCTTCACACACAAAGTGAACATCACCTTCAGGACGTTTCAAAAACTGCCCTTCGACCGCTTTAAAGGCGAGCGATACTTTCTTGCCACAATCTTGGGCTTTACTCATCGCCATAAAACCGCCCGCTACATCGGCACCCACCGCGAGCACACCAAAATACATGCTATTGAGGTGATTCTTCGTTCTGCGTTTTAGCGGAATCTTGATTTCCACTCTTTCGGAATCAAGTTGCAATATCTTTGGTCTTGCTAACCAGATAAAAGGAACTTTGAAGAAACCAAAATAGTTAAGATAGAAGTTTGCTTTTGACAGTGCTGACAACATAGATCTAATCCGACCAGTTAAATTTAGTCCAGTTCATAACGAACGCACTGTTATGTCAACAACTTGTTAACATCACACATTCAAACAGTGATATGAAACAGTTGTTTAACCACTTAGTAATGACCCGCTAGTCCAAATGGTTTAACGATTTCGTCACTGCCTTTTTCACTCAGACTTAACGCACTCTCCCTAGCATTAGAAGCCATTGAGCGTTGTTCACACGGTCAATTTTCCACTTTTACGGACCTGTATAAAGAAGAATCTCGATAAGTAGTTTATTCCTAGGTGTGTTTCCGTTATCTTTACCGCTTCGCAATAAAAAGAACAGGCTGTGGTATGCCATTAAAAACCGATGAATTAAGAACCCAACCTTTGGGTCCAATGCCGACACCGGCAGAGTTAGGAAGCGCCCATCCCATTACGGACGAAGTAGCCCAGCGTATTGCACAGTCACGTCGTCAAATAGAAAACATTCTTACAGGGGAAGACCAACGCCTTTTGGTGATCGTAGGCCCTTGTTCAGTACATGATACTGAAGCTGCAATTGACTACGCCGAGCGTCTTGCAGCAATTCAAGACCAATACAAAGATGAGCTTTTCATTGTAATGCGTACGTATTTCGAAAAGCCTCGTACTGTCGTCGGTTGGAAGGGACTGATCACAGACCCTAACCTAGACGGTTCTTACGCATTAGAAGCGGGCTTAAACAAGGCGCGTAAACTTCTGCTAGACATCAACAAACTTGGTCTTGCGACGGCAACTGAGTTTCTCGATATGATCACAGGTCAATACATCGCCGACCTTATCACTTGGGGTGCGATTGGCGCACGTACAACAGAATCTCAGATCCACCGTGAAATGGCTTCTGCACTTTCTTGCCCAGTTGGTTTTAAAAACGGTACTAACGGCAACATCAAGATTGCAATTGATGCGATCCGCGCTTCACAAGCGTCACACTATTTTTACTCTCCGGATAAAAATGGCCGCATGACCGTCTACCGCACTAGTGGTAACCCTTATGGTCACGTCATCCTGCGTGGTGGTGATAAAGGCCCTAACTTTGATGCTGAGTCAGTAGAAGCAGCATGCAAGCAATTGGAAGAGTTTGGTTTGCCACAACGCCTTGTTGTTGACTTTAGCCACGCTAACTGCCAAAAGCAGCATCGCAAACAATTGGATGTTGCTAAAGATATCTGCGAGCAGATTAAATCTGGTAAGAACCAAGTGGCGGGTATCATGGCTGAAAGCTTCATTCTTGAAGGCAACCAGTCTATGGCTGACATCAACAACCTCACCTATGGTCAATCCATCACTGACCCTTGTTTAGGTTGGGAAGATACTGCAACCATGCTTGATATGCTGGCAACAGCTGTTAAAGAACGCTCATAATAGAAGGAAACCAACATGCCATCATTTGATATTGTTTCTGAAGTCGACACTGTAGAACTGCGTAACGCGGTAGACAACGCAACACGCGAACTTGCTACTCGTTTCGATTTTCGTGGTGTAGAAGCATCTTTTGAAATGCAAAAAGATGAATCAGTACGATTGAACGCTGAAGGTGACTTCCAACTGAAGCAAATGCGCGACATTCTACGTGGCCACTTAGCTAAGCGCGGTGTCGATGCGAACTCTATGGAAGCAAAAGGCGAAGAAGCCTCTGGTAAGAACTGGCACCAGATTGTCATCTTCAAGCAAGGTATTGAAACACCTGTTGCTAAAAAGATCGTCAAACTTATCAAAGATAAGAAGATGAAGGTACAAGCTTCGATTCAGGGCGAAAAAGTACGTGTAACAGGCAAGAAACGCGATGACCTGCAAGCCGTAATCGCGCTGATGCGTGAAGCAGAGCTAGGTCAGCCGTTCCAGTACGAAAACTTCCGCGACTAAGCTGAAAAAGTGCTAACTGAAAAAAACCGATACTGAGTATCGGTTTTTTATTTCTATTTCCCAGAGCCTAACCTTAATAACAAGTCTCCACCTTGTAAGAACGTCACTCCACTCAATTTTGGTGGGATGAAGACTGCCACACGTAGGTCTTCCGCTCTCGCCTTCTCTAGCAGCTTAGCAAGCTCCGCATCATTGCAGTATTCCACTCGCTCCGCATCTCGGCGCACCAGATCAATAAAGCCAAATGGGCATTTGCCGTCGAAAAGGACTAGTTCCGCTTGCTGCATCAGCCTAAGAGCTTTCAATGTGAGAAGTTCAACATCATCACCATGTTCAATCCAAGTGATTGAACCTTTTTGAGCAAACCCTTCAGTCAACAATGCTTGATACGCACGCTCTAGGCTTGAGTTGGCCGTCGCCTTGTCTACATCGGCACGTGCAAAGAAAGCCTCCCAAAACTTACGACGCTCATCTACAGTTGGCAGCTTTTCCTTTATATCCGCACGCTTAGAGGCGGCAAACTCAGCTTGAAGTGATAAGTTTTGCGGTAGAACGGCTTCTAATTTCTCGCGTACATTACGAATGAGAACAGGAGCCGCTCCACCACTGGATATCGCTAGCTGTATGCGACCACGGTTGATAATAGACGGCGTGATAAAATCGCAATATGGTTGATCGTCTACAACATTGACCAAAATACCTTGGCGTTTGGCATCATGATGCACCTGATGATTCAAACTTGGGTTATCAGTCGTCGCCCATACTTGCACAAATTTCTTTTCGAGCAGTTCTTCCGAATAAAATCCCTGGACCCAACGACACTCTTCTTTCGCAACGAGATTAGCAAGATAGTCTTCAATTTTCGGCGAGACGATTGTCACATCTGCACCCGCTCTGATCAGGCTATCAACCTTTCTACTCGCGACTTCCCCGCCCCCAACAACCAAGACAGGTTTATGGTTTAAATCTATAAATAGAGGAAAATACTGCATTTCATTCCTTGAATAACTGAAAACGTCTTTACCCTCGATACTAACAAAATTGGGGCATTAGATTCATGTGATTTCGATCAAGCCCATAATTTATGACCAAATTTTATACTTTCTTTGGTTTTATCAACCACACTGAGACATTCATTCAAACTTCAAATCTAATTGTATTGATAAATTTATTACACCATCCTGTCGCACCAGTTTTGTGACCTGTTGCACTATTTACATTTTAGCAACATATTGCCATTCTAATGTCTGTCAGGGTTTGTGAGTTCAATCAAAAATCTTTTTAAATTATACATTTGAGAAATCACAGATCCTTTCCTACGCTTATAACTGGTTGATTTAACTACGACTCGAAGACGAGCGATAGCAACCTAATAATTAATGAAACACAACATTATTTAATCGTTTAATCAGGATGAGCCTGAACAAACATGGATCATACAGGAAGGATACAAATGGCACATAAACTAACACTTCTTGCTTCAGTTGTAGCTGCATCTACTGCACTGATGTCTACAAGCGCTTCTGCGGCAGATAGCACGCTGGATAAAGTAACTAAACAAGGTTTCCTAACTTGTGGTGTAAGTACTGGCTTGCCAGGTTTCTCTAACCCGAACTCGAAAGGTGAATGGGAAGGTATCGACGTAGAATACTGTCAAGGTCTTGCAGCTGCAGTATTAGGCGATAAAACAAAAGTAAAATACGTTCCTCTAACAGCTAAAGAGCGCTTCACTGCCCTACAATCTGGTGAAATCGACGTTCTTTCTCGTAACACAACTTGGACATTGCACCGTGATACGGCCCTTGGTCTAAACTTCGTCGGCGTAAACTACTACGATGGTCAAGGCTTTATGGTTAAGAAAGATCTTGGCCTTACAAGTGCTAAAGAGCTAGACGGCGCTTCAGTATGTGTTCAATCCGGTACCACAACAGAACTTAACCTAGCTGACTACTTCCGTAACAATGGTATGTCATACAAACCAGTTGTATTCGATACAGCAGCTCAAACATCTAAAGGTTTCGATGCAGGTCGTTGTGACGTACTAACCACTGACCAATCTGGTCTATATGCACTTCGCTTGAACCTACAAGACCCATCTTCAGCTCAAGTACTTCCTGAGATCATCTCTAAAGAGCCTCTTGGCCCAGTTGTTCGTCAAGGTGATGACCAATGGTTCAACATCGCTAAATGGACACTAGCTGCGATGGTTAACGCAGAAGAATACGGCATCACATCTAAAAATGCGGATGAAATGCTGAAGTCAAAAGATCCAAACATCAAGCGTATCCTAGGTGTTGATGGCCCTAAAGGTAAAGGTTTAGGTATCCGTGACGACTGGGGTTACCAAGTTATCAAACAAGTGGGTAACTACGGTGAAAGCTTCGAGCGTACTGTTGGTGAAGGTTCACCACTGAAAATTTCACGTGGTGTGAACGCTCTATGGAACGCTGGCGGCTTCATGTACGCTCCACCAATCCGTTAATAACTATTATTAGCTAGTTACTAAACAAAAAATTGGGCGGTTTTGGCCGCCCTTTTTATAAAAATGGATTTGAGGTTATAGCTGTATGAAACCTACTAATGTTGCGGCGAATTCGGATAACGGACCGAATTCAAACGCTAGCCTTATTTACAATCCCACCTTTCGAGCAGTTGTTTTCCAGATTATTGCGATAGCAGCGCTTGTCTTTTTCTTTTACACAATTGTCAATAATGCACTTACCAACTTAGAAGCTCGCGGTATCGCCACGGGTTTTGACTTCCTCGATCAAGAAGCTGGCTTTGGGATTGGCCTGACGCTGATTGAATACGATGAAACCTATTCTTACGGTCGAACGTTCGTTATCGGCCTACTTAACACCGCCTTAGTATCGTTTTTCGGTATCATCTTGGCGACTATCATCGGTTTTATTATGGGTATTGCGCGCCTATCATCTAACTGGTTGGTTAGCCGATTTGCAGCGGTTTACATTGAGATATTCCGAAACGTTCCTCTGTTACTGCAAATATTCTTTTGGTACTTTGCCGTACTTCAAGCCCTACCTTCTGCAAGACAAAGTTTGAGCCTAGGTGAAGCGATATTCCTCAACGTACGAGGCCTGTACTTCCCTGCTCCAGTCTTCGAAGCAGGATCATCAGTTGTAATTGGTGCGCTGATTCTCGGTGTTATTGCAACGGTATTTATCAATATATGGGCGAACAATAAGCAACGCCTAACAGGTCAGCAAACGCCAATGGGTAGAATCGCCCTAGGGTTATGTGTTGGTTTGCCTGTTGTGGTTTACTTCTTAATGGGCTCACCAATTACGGCGGAATATCCAGAGCTAAAAGGCTTTAACTTCCGTGGTGGTGTGAGCATTATTCCAGAGCTTGCAGCACTTTTACTGGCTTTAAGTATCTATACAGCGTCGTTTATCGCTGAGATCGTGCGTTCAGGTATCAACGCAGTAAGCCATGGCCAGACGGAAGCTGCGATGTCGCTTGGTCTACCTCGCTCTCGCACTTTAAAACTTGTCGTTATTCCTCAAGCGCTAAGAATCATCATTCCTCCACTGACTAGCCAATATCTGAACTTAACCAAGAACTCATCACTTGCGATGGCGATTGGCTACCCAGATTTGGTGTCCGTGTTTGCAGGTACAACACTCAACCAGACCGGTCAGGCAATCGAGATTATTGCAATGACAATGGGCGTCTACCTCACGTTGAGTTTGTTAACCTCAGCATTGATGAACATATACAACCGTAAAGTTGCTTTGGTGGAGAGATAGCATGAAAGTACATCAATTTCAGCCTGACCTGCCACCTCCAGCAAATACAGTTGGTGCTGTCGGTTGGCTTAGAAAAAACCTGTTTAATGGTCCGGTAAATTCAATTGTTACCATTGTTCTTGCCTACTTATCGTTCATGCTGCTTTGGAACATTGTCGATTGGGCATTTCTGAAAGCTGACTGGGTAGGCACAACGCGTGACGCATGTAGTCGTGACGGAGCCTGTTGGGTGTTTATCAGCGTACGCTGGGAGCAGTTCATGTACGGCTTCTACCCTCAGGAAGAGCTATGGCGTCCGCGTCTGTTTTACATTACTCTAGCGATCTTTACGGTACTGTTAGCGTATGAAAAGACACCAAAACGTCTTTGGATTTGGCTGTTCTTTGTCAACATCTACCCGTTTATTATTGCTGCATTGCTGTATGGTGGCGTATTTGGACTTGAAGTAGTCGAAACCCATAAATGGGGTGGCTTGCTTGTTACGCTCATCATCGCTCTAGTGGGTATTGTTGTATCGCTTCCTATCGGTGTCGCTTTGGCATTGGGTCGTCGATCAGATATGCCTATCATCCGCAGTATCTGTACCGTTTACATTGAAGTATGGCGCGGAGTTCCACTGATCACTGTGCTCTTCATGGCGTCAGTCATGTTGCCACTGTTCCTTGCTGAAGGTTCGGAGACAGACAAACTGATCCGCGCTCTTATTGGTGTGGTTATGTTCAGTGCGGCCTACATGGCAGAGGTGGTTCGTGGTGGCTTGCAAGCCATTCCTAAGGGTCAATATGAAGCGGCTGACGCTCTAGGGCTCACCTACTGGAAGAAAATGGGATTAATCATTTTGCCTCAGGCGCTTAAGATTACCATTCCTTCAATCGTCAACACATTCATTGGCCTATTTAAAGATACCAGTCTGGTACTTATTATTGGTATGTTTGACGTACTCGGTATCGGCCAAGCAGCAAACACTGACCCTGAGTGGTTAGGATTTGCTACCGAAAGTTATGTATTTGTCGCGTTAGTGTTCTGGGTATTTTGTTTTGGCATGTCGAGATATTCGATCTGGCTAGAGAACAAACTTCATACCGGTCACAAACGATAATCAGAAAGCTCAAGGACGTATTATGACGCAACAACAAGATTACATGATCCAGTTAAAGGATATGAATAAGTGGTACGGCGAGTTTCACGTACTAAAGAACATCAACCTAGATGTGAAGAAAGGCGAAAAAATCGTTATCTGTGGCCCTTCAGGTTCGGGTAAATCTACAATGATTCGATGCATCAACCGCTTGGAAGAACACCAGAAAGGTCAGATCATCGTTTCTGGTAACGAGTTAACAGACGATCTTAAAAATATTGAAGCCGTTCGCCGTGAAGTGGGAATGTGTTTCCAGCACTTTAACCTCTTCCCTCACCTAACTGTGTTAGAGAACTGTACTCTGGCACCAATCTGGGTGAAGAAGATGCCAAAAGATGAAGCAGAAGCGATTGCGATGAAATATTTGGAGCGTGTTAAGATTCCTGAGCAGGCAGACAAGTATCCTGGTCAGCTTTCTGGTGGTCAGCAACAACGTGTGGCGATTGCCCGCTCATTATGTATGAATCCACAAGTGATGCTGTTCGACGAACCTACTTCTGCACTCGATCCTGAAATGGTACGCGAAGTGCTGGATGTAATGGTAGAACTGGCGGAAGAAGGGATGACCATGCTGTGTGTAACACACGAAATGGGCTTTGCCAAAGAAGTCGCCGATCGCGTTATCTTTATGGATGCGGGAGAGATTATTGAAGAAAACAACCCAGTCGATTTCTTCGAGAACCCTCAATCAGATCGTACGCAAAACTTCTTAGCACAAATACTGCACCACTAATCCGTGATCTACGTAAAAGGGGTGACTTAGGTCGCCCCTTTTTAGTTGTTATATTGTGTTACATCTTTCAAAATACATAAGTTTTTATTTCTATTATTATTTTATCTACTACTACACCAATTGGGGCTTGATCTTTTGCTCATTCAACCTCATAAATGTAGATATAAACATAAAACCTCACGAGGAAGATTATGAACAGTCCTATGTTTACACGCACTTCAAGCCAAGAAAGTGCTCTACAAACCAACAAGGTATTGCGTAACACTTACGCACTACTTTCAATGACGCTGCTTTGGTCTGCAGTCGTTGCTGGTGTTGCTATGGTGATGAACCTTCCTCACCCTGGCCTAATTATCACACTGGTAGGCTTTTACGGCTTACTATTCTTAACTGAGAAGAACCGTAACAATGGAATGGGCCTTGTATTCACATTCCTATTAACAGGCTTCATGGGTTACACGCTAGGTCCAATCCTTAACGCCTACGTTGGCGCAGGTATGGGCGATCTTATCGTTACTGCACTAGGTGGTACTGCGCTTTCATTTTTAGCAGCTTCTGCTTACGCACTAACAACAAAGCGTGACCTATCTATGATGGGTGGCTTGATGCTGTCTCTATTTGTTGTTCTGATTGTTGGTATGATTGCAAGTATCTTCATCCAATCAACAGTACTTCACCTAGCACTAAGCAGCTTGTTCATTGTTTTCTCTACAATGGCAATTCTGATGACAACTCAAAGCATTGTTCGTGGTGGTGAAACTAACTACATCTCTGCGACAGTGACTCTATACGTATCAATCTACAACATCTTCATTAGCCTGCTTCAAATTCTAGGCATTATGAACAACGACTAATACGTCATTGTTGTAAAGGTAGTACAAAGCCCGAAAGGTTTCCCTTTCGGGCTTTTTCTTAGTTGCTATCTTGTCCAATCAAGGTATGCTGCGCTACCCTATTGAATATCATAAAAATTAGGATCGTAAGATGTTTGAGTACAACGGCAAACAAATCGAAACTGACGCACAAGGCTACTTGTTAAATCATACCGACTGGGAAGAAGGTATGATTTCAATACTGGCAGAACAAGAAGGTATCGAGTTAACAGAAGCACATTTAGAAGTGGTTCATTTTGTTCGCGATTTTTACGAAGAGTTCAATACTTCTCCTGCGGTTCGCATGCTCGTTAAAGCGATGGAAAAAGCCCACGGTCCAGAAAAAGGGAACAGTAAGTATCTGTTTAAACTATTTAAACAAGGACCAGCTAAACAAGCGACAAAACTCGCTGGACTACCAAAACCCGCTAAATGTTTGTAGCGCTAAAAATCCTGTAGTAATAACTACAGGATTTTAAATCCTTTAAACGGTTTGTAGGCGATAGATTCCCGAATCAAGCTATCAACTCTTGCACTTCTAGGTCCGTGTTCTAACCATTTAGCCATCGCTTCTATTTGCAAATGGCTGCCACAGACCACCACTTCAACATCCCCATTGTCCAGATTTTTAGCATAGCCTGTCGCTTCAAGCTTAAGACCTTGATATGACGTATGGTAGCGGAATCCCACTCCTTGAACTAATCCCGATACTGTGAACCTCTCACAACTTTGCTCCATTCCGTATACCTCTACTATTGAGTCAATGATATATTAAGCACGTACTATTCTTACCCATAATGGATATATGGGTCTCTTCATTGGACATAATAATTATGAAAGAAATACCATTTCGTTGGATTGATAAATATCTCATTCATTTAAAAATTCAGGAGAAGTTCTACTTACTCTTCTTACTTCCAGTTATCGCTTTAATTATTTTAACTCTAGTACTCGATAACAGCGCAGATCAGATGCTTCATCACCTTTATCAGGATGAACTGATTCTAATGCGCAACCTGATTGAAGCAGGAAACCTCTCTCAAGAGCAGGTCGCGAACATCATCAATAATTCAAACACCATCCAATTTGGGACTGGCGAAGGTGCTGTAAGCGTCAATAATGGAGCGTTTAGTCTAGCCGCCATTCACGAGCAAAACTTGTGGTCAGCAATGTCTACAACCCACTTGGTCATTATCTTAGTAACATTGTCACTTATCGCACTTGGTGTTTACTACATCATGACCTTTATTGGCGGTGCAATGTTTACCATGAATAAAGCGCTTAACACGTTAGCCGATGGTGACCTCACCAGTAGGATGAACTTCTTTAAAGTACGCGATGAGTTCAGTGAAATAGCTATTACCATAGACAAAGTTGCTGAGCGAGAGCAAAACATGGTGATTTCTATTCAAGAGTCTATCGCGTTGATGCAGCAGATTAGCTCTGACTTAAACCAATCGAATCAGCAGAGTGCCGAAGTTTCTAGCAGCCAGCAAGAACACCTAAACTCGTTAGCCAGTGCAACAGAGCAAATGGCTTCAACAATAAGAGAAGTCGCGAACCTCGCTCATGAATCAAGTACCCAAACTGAAGATGCCCGCAGCGTAGCAACACAAGGGCAATCTAAAGTCGGACATACACTCAGCTCAATCTCTAAGCTTTCTCAAGAAGTCCAATCAGCCTCTGAAGCAGTGGCCGAACTTGATGCAAACGCCGCACAAATTGATGAAGTGGTTACGACGATCAACGGTATCTCAGAACAAACCAACCTACTCGCACTTAACGCCGCTATCGAGGCTGCGCGTGCTGGTGAACAAGGCCGCGGTTTTGCGGTGGTTGCCGATGAAGTTCGAGCCTTAGCGGGTCGCACTCAGCAAGCAACAGTAGAGATTCAAACTATGATTGAAGCACTACAACGCAATAGCCAGTCTTTGACTCAGTTGATGGAAACAACGGTTGTTAACGCCTCTGAAGGCCAGCAACGTATGTCAGAGGTTGACGTTGAAATTGGTGCGCTTGCTGAGAAAAACCAATCAATCTCAGACAGCAGTATTCAGATTGCAACTGCGGCCGAGGAGCAAGGTGTCGTGGCTGACAATATCGCGGCAAGTGTTGAAGAGATACGCGTCCAATCCGACAACGTATGCAGCATGATCAATGCGACCAACTCCAATATCGCGCAACTGCGAAATCAAAGCGATCAAATGGAAGCCTTACTTACGGGCCTAAAAGCATAAACCAGAGCCGCCTGAGCGGCTCTTTTATTTGCAATCCCCATACACATCCTAGAAAATACCCCACCTTTCCAAATAAACAATTGAGTAAACCAATGACTCCAGCTATTTATCTAGTCAAAGGACGAGACAAATCCCTTCGCCGCAAGCACCCTTGGGTGTTCTCTCGTGGAATACACAAAGTCGAAGGTGAGCCGAAATTAGGGGAAACTGTCGACGTTTTCGCTCACGATGGTAAATGGCTAGCAAAGGCAGCTTACTCGCCAAACTCTCAAATCCGAGCACGCGTTTGGAGCTTCGAAAAAGAATCCATCGACAAGGGCTTTTTTGTTAAGCGTATTCAAGACGCTCAATTGTTACGTGAAGATATCATCGAGCGTGATGGACTCACTGGCTACCGCTTGATTGCTGCTGAGTCAGATGGCCTTCCTGGTATCACTATCGATAAGTACCAAGACTACTTAGTGTGTCAGTTGCTAAGTGCTGGCGCTGAGTTCCACAAACAAACGCTTGTTGATGCGTTAGTTGAATGTTTCCCTGACTGTAACGTATACGAACGTTCTGATGTTGCCGTTCGTAAAAAAGAGGGCCTAGAAGAGACTGTGGGCGTCCTTCATGGTCAAGAGCCACCTAAATCTGTGGTTATCGAAGAGAATGGTGTAAAAATTAGTGTCGATATCGTTGGCGGCCACAAAACAGGCTTCTACCTTGACCAAAGAGATAGCCGCCAGCAAGCAATGAAGTATGTGAAAGATAAAGAAGTACTGAACTGCTTTTCCTACACTGGTGGCTTTGGTCTTTACTCTTTGAAAGGTGGCGCTAAGCGCGTTATCAATGCTGACGTCTCTCAGCCTGCGCTTGATACAGCGAAACACAATTCTGAGCTAAATGAGTTCGATATTTCGAAAAAGCGTGCTGTCTTCCTAAATGCTGATGTGTTCAAGTTACTGCGTGAGTATCGCGATCAGGGCACTAAGTTTGACGTGGTTATCATGGATCCACCTAAGTTTGTTTCAAGCAAAAACAACTTAACGTCAGGTGCTAACGGATACAAAGATATCAATATGTTAGCCATGCAAATCCTAAAACCAGGTGGAACCCTACTCACTTACTCTTGCTCAGGGTTAATGAGCGGTGAGTTATTCCAGAAAGTGATTGCAGACGCTGCTATTGACTCTGGCCGTCAGGTGAAGTTTGTAGAACGCTTTGAACAAGCAGCAGACCACCCTACGGACAGCGCTTACCCAGAAGGTTTCTACCTGAAAGGTTTCGCTTGTAAGGTGT
The DNA here is from genome assembly GCF_059833805.1 of Vibrio sp. R10-SF1-ISO8. NCBI lineage: Bacteria > Pseudomonadati > Pseudomonadota > Gammaproteobacteria > Vibrionales > Vibrionaceae > Vibrio > Vibrio sp. R10-SF1-ISO8. Next base: position 59,842 of record NZ_JCBDHL010000002.1, read on the forward strand.
TGTAGAAACAAAAATCAGATAACTATATTGCAAGTTATCTGGTTTCACTATGCAGCTAATCGCTAACAAAAAGGGCCTTTCGGCCCTTTTTGTTAGTTTGTTGTATCGTGCACTTTCAGCAAATCATTCAATATAGCGCTAGCATTAGTTATTGAACCATCTGAAATGTAACTACTGTATTGCGCAGCAGCATCTTGCAACACAACCTCCTGGCTGCTATTTCCATCCGAAATTGTTAGCTTAAGATCTGCGGTTGCCAAGTTATCACCGCCTTCAATTGCAATATCAATCTTATGCTCATTAAGTAAGCTATCTACTGTATCATTAGAGTCAGTGTGGAGTATTTCTGAGATATCAATCTTATCTTCACCTTTCGTGAAATCAGTAATGATATCCCTCTCACCGTCTCTAATATCAACCTGAGTATTGGTGCTATCTTGGTCAACAAACTTGAAGATATCAGCATCATCACCACCAGTTAGGATGTCATCACCTAAACCACCGATAAGGATATCTTCACCTGCACCACCTATTAAGCGATCTTCACCAGAACCACCTCTCAGGCCATCATTGCCTTCACCACCATCAAGTACATCATTGCCTGAAGCACCGTAAATGATATCGACACCACCTTGGCCATACACGTGATCGTTACCGGCTCCGCTATGCCCCACATCAATGTGCGCACTGCTAAATTGCGAACTCGTTAGAGCACTATTTTCATCTGTTGAAGCTTGAAGATGTGTGGAGTCTGCCTCTGACATAAATGCTTTCATGTCATTATTGGCTGCTTCAATATTAGATGAAGAGTTTGCATTATTGTCGAGAATAGCGTGGCTCTCTCCCAAATAGAGAGTGTCATCTCCTTCGCCAAGGAACGCATCATCACCAGCTGCACCAACATCTACTACTAGACCATCTTTATGGCCATCAACTACTTGGTTATCCGCACCTGCAGGGTTTTGTGTCCATAGCAATTTCTCATAAGAGGTGTCGTAGTGATTTAATCTAACATGGTCAACAATATCACCCTCAGATTTAATGTCAGGTACCACATTTACGCCATCGATTTCAAAAGATAGTAAGCTACTGCTAGTATCCCCATCAGAATCTTTAATCGTATAGTAGAAATCCAACTCAACAGGTTTGTTACCTGCCGCACCGAAGAACTGGTAACCGCCATCGTCTAAGTCAATCACCAGGCTATGCTTAGAATCGATATAGATAGTTAACGTGTTCGTCTGACTGTTAAAAGTATGAGAAATATCTTCATTATTTCCCGTTAAAAATACATTACTATCATTGAAATTGAACGTCACACCGTCAATGATGATCTGGCTGATCACTGCATCATCAGCGCCCTGAGAATTAGAAAGTAAATTCCCCCCAATTGGCTGTATGACCGACTGCAATAGGACTGGAGGTAATTGAGTAACATCAGGCACAATAATCGCATTGGTATCTTGCTCGGTCAGACCATCATAAGATACAGGATTCAGGTATTTTGCAGGCGCATTATTACCGATGCCATAAGACTGAGCCGTAATATCGTGCTGTTCAAGATGAGTTTTCCACCACCCTTCTTCAGTCTGGTTAATTTTATTTGAATTTCCGTTATCTGAGCCTGTAGGCTCTCCATCAGATAGGAAGTAACTCACATTACTTGCATTTGCCAAACTACCAGAGGACGAATCCCATGTTTGGTTCGCGATCCACAGTGCACTATCATAATCAGTCCCGCCACCCGCTTGTAGATTTTCAACATAAGAAATAGCTGAAGCAACCGACATCCAAACAGTATAATTAGCAGGGCTCTGATTGCTGTAGTAATTATCTGAAAATGCAACAATCTGTACTCTAGTTTCACCGAGTGCCTGATATTGGTTTAGCATCTGAATCGTAGATTCTTTCATAACTTGCAGTCTTGATTTTCCGTTGCCGGCATCAGTTGTCATTGAACCTGATACATCTAGCACGAGCTGTACATTGGCACCAACTTTAGTTTCCGCAACTACATCATGATGAATACGAGAAGCTTCTGGAGAATCGTCCTCAATAACAATCGTAGCCTTACCATTGCTGGTTAGCCCTAAGCTATTTTCAGCGATTAGAGGAATATCAATTGCAATAGTATCTTCACCATTGCTATTTGGATGATCAATAGGAGCAGAAAGTACTGACGAAACGTTACCTGCACTATCTACGGTAACTTCAATCACCTTAGAACCTTGCGCATTACCTACTAACGTTTTACCGTCATTAGACAATTGCCAAGTTATGGCACTTGAACCACTAGTATAAGAGCCCCCCGGAATACCTAAGCTGATATCTGTAACACCATTAGAGATAGACACTGTATCGCTATCCGATGGGCTATTAGTGTTGTCTGAGCTGCCAGTCAAAGCCTCGTCGTCAAGTATACCACTCAGAAGACCTTCTTCAGACACAGTAAGCTGCACATCACCAATCGATGGTGGAGCGTATGGAACGACTGCAAAGCTAGAAGTTGTGAAATCACCATCTGCGTCGGTAACACGAACTTTAATATCAATGTCTCCATCGCCAATTGGCGTCTGCATAGATTCGTACTGGAAGAACTCCCACTTGCCAGTTGCTGGAGTTAACTGCACTTCAAATACTAGATTGCCATCGATGTCATGGGCTAATAGATGATTTGAGTTAGACGAATCTATGGAGAGCGTAACCAACTTTCCATCTGTAGTAAGTAGTTGAGACTCGCCACTCGCTAGTAACTCAATTGAACCTTTACCGTCTGCACCATATTCAAAGTTGATAACACCGTCAGCACTTGCAATTGGCTGTTCTTCTGAGGAACCGGAGAAAGTAATCGACTTAACGGTAAAGTCGCTATTATCGCTGTGACTTGGGCCATTACCATTACTTGTCGCTTCTAGCACAATCCTATCGAACCCACCCTCTGTAACACTAAAGTTCTTAGCATAATCACCGCTAGCAGCATCAGAGCTAAATGGTTGAGTAGCAATTAAAACACCATCACGATAGAAGTACGCGATTCCTGTTTCTTTTTCTCCACCATACATTTTTGCGAACTCTATTGAAGCGCCGAATGCTACTTTGTCTCCAAGATCGATGATTAATTGCTCGGAAACTCCTTCACCATTGGCAAAACGGTAATCAACTTCATTATTAAGTGGATGGGTAAAATCGACATTACTATGTACACCAATCCCTGAAGAAGACTGGTTAACCAATGCATCCCCTAATTGAGCTGAGTTTGCTGAAACAAAACCTTGCGCTTCAACTGTCACACCACCGACTGAAATAGACTGATGATCACCAACTCCTGCGAAGTCGACTTTACCAACTAATACATCAGGTACATTAGATGCTGTAACAACAACTGGTGCTGAATCATTAATCACTGGAGAATCATCTTCAATCGTAAGCGAAATAGGCGCCTTCGTAACCGAAGTTCCGTCATCGACAACAATGCTGATATCAACGGCTAGGTTGTCTTCTTCTGTTATTACCGGGTGATCAACAGGTGCAAGTAATGTCACATTGTAATCCCATTCACCTAACCCAGAGGTACTAGGTTCAGTGAGAACTACCTGAATTACAGCTAGTCCGCCAGTTGTCGAACCAGTTAGCGTTTTCGAACTACTATCCCAGCTCCAAGAAATTGCCTGGCCGTTTGAGCTAAGCGAAGAACTCGACTCTAGTGACACTGATACTGATGAGTTATCGACGTCACTTACAACAAACGTGCCTGACGCAGATTTACTATTAGTGGTATCTGTATTACCAGAAGTGTCGGCGTTTGCATTCGTAAGTCCTTCTTCAGAAACACGAGAGGTTGTTACTCCAGATATTTCTGCTGGCGCGTCATCGTCTTTAATGGTCGCCGTGCCTGTGTCTGTGCCTGTCGCGCCAGATGCGCCCTCAACGCTCACGCTGAACGTCTCGTTGCCTTCGTACACGTCATCCTGAGTGGTCGCCACGCTCACTTTCAGCTCGGTCTGACCCGCTGGGATTGTGTAGCTGCCGTCTGCGTTCGGGGTCACTACCGTCACACCATCTGCCAACGTCACTACCATGTTACCGATGTCGTCCGATTCCGCTGTATTAGCGCCTGCCGTTGAGCTCGTCAGGTTCACCGTCACTGCCGTGTCCGCCGCCTTATCTAGGCTCACTGTGAACTCGGCCGCTGAGCCTTCACTCACGCTCACGGTTTCTGTGATGCTCACGCTCGGACGATCGTCGTCGCCACCGTTCTCACCACCATCGGTGATGGTCGCCGTGCCTGTGTCTGTGCCTGTCGCGCCAGATGCGCCCTCAACGCTCACGCTGAACGTCTCGTTGCCTTCGTACACGTCATCCTGAGTGGTCGCCACGCTCACTTTCAGCTCGGTCTGACCCGCTGGGATTGTGTAGCTGCCGTCTGCGTTCGGGGTCACTACCGTCACACCATCTGCCAACGTCACTACCATGTTACCGATGTCGTCCGATTCCGCTGTATTAGCGCCTGCCGTTGAGCTCGTCAGGTTCACCGTCACTGCCGTGTCCGCCGCCTTATCTAGGCTCACTGTGAACTCGGCCGCTGAGCCTTCACTCACGCTCACGGTTTCTGTGATGCTCACGCTCGGACGATCGTCGTCGCCACCGTTCTCACCACCATCGGTGATGGTCGCCGTGCCTGTGTCTGTGCCTGTCGCGCCAGATGCGCCCTCAACGCTCACGCTGAACGTCTCGTTGCCTTCGTACACGTCATCCTGAGTGGTCGCCACGCTCACTTTCAGCTCGGTCTGACCCGCTGGGATTGTGTAGCTGCCGTCTGCGTTCGGGGTCACTACCGTCACACCATCTGCCAACGTCACTACCATGTTACCGATGTCGTCCGATTCCGCTGTATTAGCGCCTGCCGTTGAGCTCGTCAGGTTCACCGTCACTGCCGTGTCCGCCGCCTTATCTAGGCTCACTGTGAACTCGGCCGCTGAGCCTTCACTCACGCTCACGGTTTCTGTGATGCTCACGCTCGGACGATCGTCGTCGCCACCGTTCTCACCACCATCGGTGATGGTCGCCGTGCCTGTGTCTGTGCCTGTCGCGCCAGATGCGCCCTCAACGCTCACGCTGAACGTCTCGTTGCCTTCGTACACGTCATCCTGAGTGGTCGCCACGCTCACTTTCAGCTCGGTCTGACCCGCTGGGATTGTGTAGCTGCCGTCTGCGTTCGGGGTCACTACCGTCACACCATCTGCCAACGTCACTACCATGTTACCGATGTCGTCCGATTCCGCTGTATTAGCGCCTGCCGTTGAGCTCGTCAGGTTCACCGTCACTGCCGTGTCCGCCGCCTTATCTAGGCTCACTGTGAACTCGGCCGCTGAGCCTTCACTCACGCTCACGGTTTCTGTGATGCTCACGCTCGGACGATCGTCGTCGCCACCGTTCTCACCACCATCGGTGATGGTCGCCGTGCCTGTGTCTGTGCCTGTCGCGCCAGATGCGCCCTCAACGCTCACGCTGAACGTCTCGTTGCCTTCGTACACGTCATCCTGAGTGGTCGCCACGCTCACTTTCAGCTCGGTCTGACCCGCTGGGATTGTGTAGCTGCCGTCTGCGTTCGGGGTCACTACCGTCACACCATCTGCCAACGTCACTACCATGTTACCGATGTCGTCCGATTCCGCTGTATTAGCGCCTGCCGTTGAGCTCGTCAGGTTCACCGTCACTGCCGTGTCCGCCGCCTTATCTAGGCTCACTGTGAACTCGGCCGCTGAGCCTTCACTCACGCTCACGGTTTCTGTGATGCTCACGCTCGGACGATCGTCGTCGCCACCGTTCTCACCACCATCGGTGATGGTCGCCGTGCCTGTGTCTGTGCCTGTCGCGCCAGATGCGCCCTCAACGCTCACGCTGAACGTCTCGTTGCCTTCGTACACGTCATCCTGAGTGGTCGCCACGCTCACTTTCAGCTCGGTCTGACCCGCTGGGATTGTGTAGCTGCCGTCTGCGTTCGGGGTCACTACCGTCACACCATCTGCCAACGTCACTACCATGTTACCGATGTCGTCCGATTCCGCTGTATTAGCGCCTGCCGTTGAGCTCGTCAGGTTCACCGTCACTGCCGTGTCCGCCGCCTTATCTAGGCTCACTGTGAACTCGGCCGCTGAGCCTTCACTCACGCTCACGGTTTCTGTGATGCTCACGCTCGGACGATCGTCGTCGCCACCGTTCTCACCACCATCGGTGATGGTCGCCGTGCCTGTGTCTGTGCCTGTCGCGCCAGATGCGCCCTCAACGCTCACGCTGAACGTCTCGTTGCCTTCGTACACGTCATCCTGAGTGGTCGCCACGCTCACTTTCAGCTCGGTCTGACCCGCTGGGATTGTGTAGCTGCCGTCTGCGTTCGGGGTCACTACCGTCACACCATCTGCCAACGTCACTACCATGTTACCGATGTCGTCCGATTCCGCTGTATTAGCGCCTGCCGTTGAGCTCGTCAGGTTCACCGTCACTGCCGTGTCCGCCGCCTTATCTAGGCTCACTGTGAACTCGGCCGCTGAGCCTTCACTCACGCTCACGGTTTCTGTGATGCTCACGCTCGGACGATCGTCGTCGCCACCGTTCTCACCACCATCGGTGATGGTCGCCGTGCCTGTGTCTGTGCCTGTCGCGCCAGATGCGCCCTCAACGCTCACGCTGAACGTCTCGTTGCCTTCGTACACGTCATCCTGAGTGGTCGCCACGCTCACTTTCAGCTCGGTCTGACCCGCTGGGATTGTGTAGCTGCCGTCTGCGTTCGGGGTCACTACCGTCACACCATCTGCCAACGTCACTACCATGTTACCGATGTCGTCCGATTCCGCTGTATTAGCGCCTGCCGTTGAGCTCGTCAGGTTCACCGTCACTGCCGTGTCCGCCGCCTTATCTAGGCTCACTGTGAACTCGGCCGCTGAGCCTTCACTCACGCTCACGGTTTCTGTGATGCTCACGCTCGGACGATCGTCGTCGCCACCGTTCTCACCACCATCGGTGATGGTCGCCGTGCCTGTGTCTGTGCCTGTCGCGCCAGATGCGCCCTCAACGCTCACGCTGAACGTCTCGTTGCCTTCGTACACGTCATCCTGAGTGGTCGCCACGCTCACTTTCAGCTCGGTCTGACCCGCTGGGATTGTGTAGCTGCCGTCTGCGTTCGGGGTCACTACCGTCACACCATCTGCCAACGTCACTACCATGTTACCGATGTCGTCCGATTCCGCTGTATTAGCGCCTGCCGTTGAGCTCGTCAGGTTCACCGTCACTGCCGTGTCCGCCGCCTTATCTAGGCTCACTGTGAACTCGGCCGCTGAGCCTTCACTCACGCTCACGGTTTCTGTGATGCTCACGCTCGGACGATCGTCGTCGCCACCGTTCTCACCACCATCGGTGATGGTCGCCGTGCCTGTGTCTGTGCCTGTCGCGCCAGATGCGCCCTCAACGCTCACGCTGAACGTCTCGTTGCCTTCGTACACGTCATCCTGAGTGGTCGCCACGCTCACTTTCAGCTCGGTCTGACCCGCTGGGATTGTGTAGCTGCCGTCTGCGTTCGGGGTCACTACCGTCACACCATCTGCCAACGTCACTACCATGTTACCGATGTCGTCCGATTCCGCTGTATTAGCGCCTGCCGTTGAGCTCGTCAGGTTCACCGTCACTGCCGTGTCCGCCGCCTTATCTAGGCTCACTGTGAACTCGGCCGCTGAGCCTTCACTCACGCTCACGGTTTCTGTGATGCTCACGCTCGGACGATCGTCGTCGCCACCGTTCTCACCACCATCGGTGATGGTCGCCGTGCCTGTGTCTGTGCCTGTCGCGCCAGATGCGCCCTCAACGCTCACGCTGAACGTCTCGTTGCCTTCGTACACGTCATCCTGAGTGGTCGCCACGCTCACTTTCAGCTCGGTCTGACCCGCTGGGATTGTGTAGCTGCCGTCTGCGTTCGGGGTCACTACCGTCACACCATCTGCCAACGTCACTACCATGTTACCGATGTCGTCCGATTCCGCTGTATTAGCGCCTGCCGTTGAGCTCGTCAGGTTCACCGTCACTGCCGTGTCCGCCGCCTTATCTAGGCTCACTGTGAACTCGGCCGCTGAGCCTTCACTCACGCTCACGGTTTCTGTGATGCTCACGCTCGGACGATCGTCGTCGCCACCGTTCTCACCACCATCGGTGATGGTCGCCGTGCCTGTGTCTGTGCCTGTCGCGCCAGATGCGCCCTCAACGCTCACGCTGAACGTCTCGTTGCCTTCGTACACGTCATCCTGAGTGGTCGCCACGCTCACTTTCAGCTCGGTCTGACCCGCTGGGATTGTGTAGCTGCCGTCTGCGTTCGGGGTCACTACCGTCACACCATCTGCCAACGTCACTACCATGTTACCGATGTCGTCCGATTCCGCTGTATTAGCGCCTGCCGTTGAGCTCGTCAGGTTCACCGTCACTGCCGTGTCCGCCGCCTTATCTAGGCTCACTGTGAACTCGGCCGCTGAGCCTTCACTCACGCTCACGGTTTCTGTGATGCTCACGCTCGGACAATCGTCGTCGCCACCGTTCTCACCACCATCGGTGATGGTCGCCGTGCCTGTGTCTGTGCCTGTCGCGCCAGATGCGCCCTCAACGCTCACGCTGAACGTCTCGTTGCCTTCGTACACGTCATCCTGAGTGGTCGCCACGCTCACTTTCAGCTCGGTCTGACCCGCTGGGATTGTGTAGCTGCCGTCTGCGTTCGGGGTCACTACCGTCACACCATCTGCCAACGTCACTACCATGTTACCGATGTCGTCCGATTCCGCTGTATTAGCGCCTGCCGTTGAGCTCGTCAGGTTCACCGTCACTGCCGTGTCCGCCGCCTTATCTAGGCTCACTGTGAACTCGGCCGCTGAGCCTTCACTCACGCTCACGGTTTCTGTGATGCTCACGCTCGGACGATCGTCGTCGCCACCGTTCTCACCACCATCGGTGATGGTCGCCGTGCCTGTGTCTGTGCCTGTCGCGCCAGATGCGCCCTCAACGCTCACGCTGAACGTCTCGTTGCCTTCGTACACGTCATCCTGAGTGGTCGCCACGCTCACTTTCAGCTCGGTCTGACCCGCTGGGATTGTGTAGCTGCCGTCTGCGTTCGGGGTCACTACCGTCACACCATCTGCCAACGTCACTACCATGTTACCGATGTCGTCCGATTCCGCTGTATTAGCGCCTGCCGTTGAGCTCGTCAGGTTCACCGTCACTGCCGTGTCCGCCGCCTTATCTAGGCTCACTGTGAACTCGGCCGCTGAGCCTTCACTCACGCTCACGGTTTCTGTGATGCTCACGCTCGGACGATCGTCGTCGCCACCGTTCTCACCACCATCGGTGATGGTCGCCGTGCCTGTGTCTGTGCCTGTCGCGCCAGATGCGCCCTCAACGCTCACGCTGAACGTCTCGTTGCCTTCGTACACGTCATCCTGAGTGGTCGCCACGCTCACTTTCAGCTCGGTCTGACCCGCTGGGATTGTGTAGCTGCCGTCTGCGTTCGGGGTCACTACCGTCACACCATCTGCCAACGTCACTACCATGTTACCGATGTCGTCCGATTCCGCTGTATTAGCGCCTGCCGTTGAGCTCGTCAGGTTCACCGTCACTGCCGTGTCCGCCGCCTTATCTAGGCTCACTGTGAACTCGGCCGCTGAGCCTTCACTCACGCTCACGGTTTCTGTGATGCTCACGCTCGGACGATCGTCGTCGCCACCGTTCTCACCACCATCGGTGATGGTCGCCGTGCCTGTGTCTGTGCCTGTCGCGCCAGATGCGCCCTCAACGCTCACGCTGAACGTCTCGTTGCCTTCGTACACGTCATCCTGAGTGGTCGCCACGCTCACTTTCAGCTCGGTCTGACCCGCTGGGATTGTGTAGCTGCCGTCTGCGTTCGGGGTCACTACCGTCACACCATCTGCCAACGTCACTACCATGTTACCGATGTCGTCCGATTCCGCTGTATTAGCGCCTGCCGTTGAGCTCGTCAGGTTCACCGTCACTGCCGTGTCCGCCGCCTTATCTAGGCTCACTGTGAACTCGGCCGCTGAGCCTTCACTCACGCTCACGGTTTCTGTGATGCTCACGCTCGGACGATCGTCGTCGCCACCGTTCTCACCACCATCGGTGATGGTCGCCGTGCCTGTGTCTGT
>NZ_JCBDHL010000003.1:0-55454 GCF_059833805.1 Vibrio sp. R10-SF1-ISO8
TAAAACAAAACAGCTCAAGGCTGCTTCCCAATTCGAATGGTCACTTCGTATCATTGAAACCTAAATTGATACCGAAGTATCTATTTGGATTATCATCAACGAGTGCCCACACAGATTGATAGGTTTATATTGTTAAAGAACTTTCCGACTGAGCTTCGCTCAAATCGGACGGCCATTTTAGCGAGATAAAGTTTAGTGTCAACCACTTTTTTCAAACTTTTTTCAAGCGTTTCCGCTTGGCTATTTGACCTTGCTAACTGGGCTCTCGTTTCTTTCGAAGCGTTGCCGTGTCAGCGAGGGGGCATTATAGAGATCGAAAGATTCTTGGCAAGCCCTTTTTTCAGTTTTTTCTAACTTTTTTATTGTTCGATTAAATTTCGATCTAAAAGCCTTATAAGTGAGCCTTTTCTTTACATATCTTTAAACTTATTGGCGAATAGAGTCACTTTTTCCCAGTTGGTGTACTCTACCTCTTTACTTGTATCTGTCTCTCCTCCCGTCATACTCATAATGAATTTAATCATTGTTCTATCGAACCAGTTATAACGTGGGTAATAGAGAGCACCAGCAAAGACACCGATAAGTTTAGGCTGCCAAGGCGACTTTTTGAGAAATGTCTTTATATAAGCACTACCTTCAGGCGTATCCTTTCCTTGATCTTCTTTACGTGCTGTTAGATTCACACAGAAGAAGGCCACTTTACTCTGTTGTAATAAAGACAGGTTACGCTCAATAAACTGATAGAGCTTTTTGTTAAGGTGACCATAACGAATAGAGGCGCCAATAAGCACTCGCTCATATTGGCTGAAATCCACCGTGTCTATGGCGTGCAGGTCGAGCAGTTCACAATCATATTCCGACAGCTCTGTCTGAATATGGCTAAATATCTTTTTAGTTTGACCTTCACGGCTTGAATAGAGAAATAGCGCCTTTGCCACATCGTCTCCTTAGCTACGCCAGAACGTTGGCGTAAGTAGTATAAGTAGAGTAAAGATTTCCAGTCGTCCAAATAGCATCGAAACAATCAGAACCCATTTCGCCTTGTCATTCACATCACCAAAGTGAAGTGCCACTTCACCAAGACCCGGACCTAAGTTGTTGAGTGTCGCCGCAACGGCAGAGAAAGCACTTAGCTCATCCATTCCAGTCGCAATCAGACCTAACATGCAGACAACAAAAACCAGAGCATAGGCAGAGAAGAATCCCCACACCGCATCGACAACCCGCTGAGGAAGCGAACTACCGCCGACTTTGATCGTATACACAGCACGCGGGTGTACCAAACGCTTAAGTTCACGCACACCTTGCAATGTCAGTAAGAGAATACGGATGACTTTCATACCACCACCGGTAGAACCCGCACATCCACCAATAAAGGAGGAGAAAAGCAACAGCACGGGTAAGAATAGTGGCCACTCAGCAAAGCCTGTCGTTGTGAAGCCTGCTGTGGTCGAAATGGAAACCGTTTGGAAAAGAGCCTGATCAAAGGCGTCATATACCGAGTTATATGAGTGGTGGTTTAACAAAACTAGGAAACAAACCACAAACAGTAAGACCTGAATAAAGATAAAGGCTCTAAACTCCGGGTCCTTCCAATAGTACTTAGGATGCACACCTCCAGAGGCAAAGGCTGCAAAGTGAAGTGAGTAGTTACATGCCGAGATCAAAAGGAACACAACGGTAATCATATTGATCGCGTAACTGTCGAAATGCCCCATACTAGCATCATGGGTAGAGAAACCACCGATGGCGATTGTCGAGAAGCTATGGCTTATTGCATCAAACGGTGTCATCCCCGCAAGCCAAAAAGAAGCAGCACAAGCAATGGTTAGACTTAAATAGATATACCACAGTGCTTTCGCCGTTTCGGCGATACGCGGCGTCATCTTGGTGTCTTTTACTGGCCCCGGAATTTCAGCTCGGTAAAGCTGCATACCACCGATACCTAACACCGGTAAGATCGCAACGGCAAGTACGATGATACCCATACCGCCAAACCATTGTAGGAACTGACGATAAAACAAGATTGCTTTAGGCAAGTCATCAAGACCAACAATGACCGTGGCTCCGGTGGTGGTTAAAGCAGAAAAAGACTCAAAGAAAGCGTCTGTGACAGAAACATTGGGATTGTCAGCGATGAGAAATGGCAGTGAACCTGCACTTCCAAGTACCGTCCAAAACAAAACGACGATCAGAAAACCATCACGAGCTTTTAATTCATGCTTATGGCGTCGGTTTGGAAACCAACACACGGTTCCGCAAAACAGCAGAACAAAAAAGGTGGTGACAAAAGGAACACCTGCACCGTCTCGATAGATAAGCGCCACTAAAGCAGGAGCTAGCATAGAGAGACTAAAAAGCGCGAGCAAAAGCCCGACGATGCGAATAATGGATCGAAATTGCATGGTTAGATTGATTTATGAAGCGTAGCTTCCGACTTCCTAATTATCTTTGTTGTTTGTCCAACGAGGTAACCTGTACCTTGGCGCCACTCTTATTAATAATGGTTTGAGTAAAGTCACTCACTTGACGAAGTTCAATCTCGATAACCATTTTAACCAACTCACTGTACTCAGCACTAACTTCTTGAGCTCCGAACTGAGGAAATAGAGACTGTGCAATTGGTATAAACCCATAGTCTAACTCTAGTAGTAGTTTTGTGGTTATTTTTTTCTCAATTGTTTGAAGCGACTTGAGAGCTTGCTGTACCCCACCACCATATGCTTTAACCAATCCACCGGTTCCCAGCTTGATACCACCAGAGTAGCGAGTCACTACAGCAGTAATTTCACCCACTCCCGAACCTGATAATTGCGCCAATATAGGTTTCCCCGCGGTTCCTGATGGCTCACCATCGTCGCTAAAGCCCCATTGCATTGAATCTTCAGGTCTACCGGCAACAAATCCCCAGCAATTATGTCGCGCATCCGAGTGTTTGCTTTTTATCTGCTCAACAAACGCTTTAGCTAAGTCAATTGATGGAGTATGTGCAAGGTAAGTAATAAAGACGCTTTTCTTTATTTCCTCTTCAAACTGAGTGGGTTTTGCGGGTATTAAATACGGCAGGTCATTCATGGCTGTGGTTCGTGTTATGTCTTGCTCGCAGTGTATCACGAGAGCGAATTTAACGCCGCCTAAGATCTGTCCGAGCGCACAATGTTAAACACTTGTTTAAAAAATGTATTGAATTTAACCATCAGCAAGTCCAAACTAAAACTACTGGTCTAACCAGAATAACTATAACACCACTTTCCTTTACAGCGGTTGTAACTCAACCAACCGCTGTACACGCAATCCGAAGATTGTATGTCATGGAGATAGACAATGATTTACCAAGCCGAAACCCTACAGGTAAAGGAATTACAAGACGGAATCGCTGAGCTCAGCTTCTGTGCACCAGCGTCTGTTAACAAGCTCGACCTCGCTACTCTTGAGTCACTGGATAAGGCTCTTGACGCGCTTAAAGCTCACAGCTCTCTCAAAGGCTTACTGCTTACTTCAGATAAAGAGGCGTTTATTGTTGGCGCTGACATTACTGAGTTTCTGGGCCTATTTGCCAAATCAGAGCAAGAACTGGATCAATGGCTTCAATTTGCTAACAGCATCTTTAATAAGCTTGAAGACCTACCCGTACCGACACTTTCTGTTTTAAAAGGCCACACTTTGGGTGGTGGATGTGAGTGTGTACTTGCTACTGACATGCGTATTGGTGACAAAACCACCAGCATTGGCTTACCAGAGACTAAACTCGGAATCATGCCAGGCTTTGGTGGTTGTGTTCGCTTACCGCGTGTTATCGGTGCCGACAGCGCGATGGAAGTCATTACACAAGGCAAAGCTTGCCGAGCGGATGAAGCACTTAAAATCGGTCTACTCGATGCTATTGTCGAGACAGATGCTCTGTACGAGTCCGCTATTAAGACTCTAACCCAAGCGATCAATGAGAAGCTGGATTGGAAAGAACGACGTAAACAAAAAACATCGCCACTTTCACTTAGCAAGCTTGAATCTATGATGAGCTTTACGATGGCAAAAGGCTTGGTCGCTCAGAAGGCTGGCCCTCACTATCCTGCGCCAATGACAGCAGTAGTGACTATCGAGGAAGGTGCTCGTTTTGCTCGCAATGAAGCGCTTGATGTTGAACGCAAACATTTTGTTAAGCTAGCGAAATCAGAAGAAGCCAAGTCTCTAGTTGGTCTATTCCTTAATGATCAATATATTAAAGGGCTAGCTAAAAAAGCGGCTAAGTCTGCTAGCAAAGACACTCAACGCGCAGCGGTATTAGGTGCAGGTATCATGGGTGGCGGTATTGCTTACCAGTCAGCACTTAAAGGTGTGCCTGTCTTAATGAAAGATATCGCCCAAGCGTCGCTAGATTTAGGTATGACTGAAGCCTCAAAACTGCTTAACAAGCGCCTATCTCGCGGTCGCATTGATGGCTTTAAGATGGCGGGTATCCTAGCCTCTATCACTCCAAGCCTTCATTACGCAGGCATCGAAGAGACGGATGTTATCGTTGAAGCTGTGGTTGAAAACCCGAAAGTGAAAGCGGCAGTACTCAGTGAAGTCGAGCAACAAGTGGGCGACGAAACCGTTATTACCTCAAATACATCGACTATCCCGATCAACCTGCTGGCTAAATCACTTAAGCGACCAGAAAATTTCTGTGGTATGCATTTCTTCAACCCAGTACACCGCATGCCTTTAGTCGAGATCATCCGTGGTGAACACACCTCAGATGAAACCATCAACCGCGTTGTCGCTTACGCTGCGAAAATGGGTAAATCCCCAATCGTAGTGAATGACTGTCCGGGATTTTTTGTCAACCGCGTACTCTTCCCTTACTTTGGTGGTTTCAGCATGTTGCTACGTGACGGTGCTGATTTCACTAAGATCGACAAAGTCATGGAACGTAAGTTTGGCTGGCCAATGGGACCTGCCTATCTGCTAGATGTAGTCGGCATTGATACCGCTCACCATGCCCAAGCGGTAATGGCTCAAGGCTTCCCGGAGCGTATGGGTAAACAAGGTCGTGATGCGATTGACGCCCTGTTTGAAGCAGACAAGTATGGCCAGAAGAATGGTAGCGGCTTCTATAGCTACGCTTTGGATAGAAAAGGCAAACCTAAGAAGACATTCAGTGAAGATATTCTGCCTGTACTCGCCGACGTTTGTGCTGAGAAACAAGAGTTCGATGATCAAACCATCATCCAACGAATGATGATTCCAATGATCAATGAAGTTGTCTTGTGTCTGCAAGAAAACATCATCGCTTCTCCGCAAGAAGCAGATATGGCTTTAGTTTATGGTCTGGGCTTCCCTCCATTCCGAGGTGGCGTTTTCCGTTACTTAGATAGCGTAGGTATTGCCGAGTTTGTCGCAATGGCGAACCAATACTCAGATCTAGGTGCTACGTACCAAGTTCCACAATTGCTGATTGATATGGCTGAAAAAGGCCAAACCTTTTACGGTGCTCAGCAACAAGGTTCTATCTAAGGAGATTCCCAAATGACTAATCAAACTAAAAACGTTGTCGTAGTAGATTGTCTACGTACACCGATGGGACGCTCTAAAGGTGGAGCTTTCCGTCATACTCGCGCAGAAGATCTTTCTGCTCACTTAATGAAAGGGATTCTTGCGCGCAATCCTCAGGTTAACCCAAGCGAGATTGAAGATATCTACTGGGGCTGTGTACAACAAACTTTAGAACAAGGCTTTAACGTTGCGCGTAATGCAGCGCTGCTTGCAGGTTTGCCGATTGAAATTGGCGCGGTAACTGTCAACCGCCTATGTGGTTCATCAATGCAGGCTCTGCATGATGGTACACGCGCAATCATGACCGGTGATGCGGAAATTTGCCTCATTGGTGGGGTTGAGCACATGGGGCATGTTCCTATGAACCACGGTGTGGATTTCCACCCAGGCATGTCGAAAAACGTTGCTAAAGCCGCGGGTATGATGGGTTTAACCGCTGAAATGCTTGGCAAACTGCACGGTATCAGCCGTGAACAACAGGATGAGTTTGCTGCGCGTTCTCATGCTCGTGCCCATGCAGCTACCGTTGAAGGCCGCTTTAAAAACGAGATTCTTCCAATTGAGGGCCACGCAGCGGACGGCACCCTATTCACGCTAGATCACGATGAAGTGATTCGTCCGGAAACCTCAGTAGAAGGTCTATCTCAGCTTCGTCCGGTATTTGACCCTGCAAACGGAACCGTCACCGCAGGTACATCTTCTGCTCTTTCAGATGGTGCATCAGCCATGCTGATCATGAGTGAAGACAAAGCCAATGAACTTGGCTTGCCAATTCGAGCGCGCATCAAAGGAATGGCGATTGCGGGTTGCGATCCATCTATCATGGGTTACGGCCCTGTACCAGCAACGCAGAAAGCGCTTAAACGTGCAGGCCTCTCTATCGAAGACATGGATGTGGTAGAGCTAAATGAAGCGTTTGCGGCTCAATCTTTACCTTGTGCTAAAGACCTAGGTTTACTGGAAGTAATGGATGAGAAGGTTAACCTGAACGGTGGTGCTATCGCTCTTGGTCACCCGCTGGGTTGTTCTGGTTCTCGTATTTCGACCACACTGATTAACCTAATGGAAGCCAAAGATGCCAAATATGGCCTAGCCACCATGTGTATCGGTTTAGGTCAGGGGATCGCAACTGTCTTTGAACGCCCTTAAGCGGTTATCAAGTAAAGCAACGCCAGCATTATGCTGGCGTTTTCTTTAGTGCTTTAACCAGTCGTGATGGAGCTGATTGGAAGAGCCTAAGTAATCCACCATCCACTGAATGAGCTTGTGGTTATCATCTTTGCGCCAGACTAAACAACATTGGCTGATAGGCTTTTCATCTGGCAGCATCTTCTCCACCAGCACCCCATCAAGAATTAACGGCATCGCAATGTGCCTAGGCATATAACCAACTCCAACGCCATTTTTGAGACATTCAATTGCACTGTACCAATTGGGCAGCAACAAACGCCGCTGCTGAGGATAATGTCCTGTATGACGCTTAGGCAACACGCTGGAGGTATCATCCAAGCAGATCGCCGGATACTGACTGACAAACTCTTCGGTTAGATTTTGCTGGCGGACACAAGGATGCGCTGGAGACATCACAAATGCCCAGTCTAAAACCCCCATATCTCTCACTTCGAAGTCACCACCAACAGGAATCGCAGACGTCGCTCCAATCACAATATCCGCTCGCTCTTGTGCTATCGCCTCCCACGAGCCGTTAAACACTTCCATATTGATTTGCAGCTCAGCAAACTCAAACTCACGGTAAAAGTCTTCCACTAGCGGCTTAAGCTTATCGAGCTTGACCACATTGTCTAAGGTTAACTTGAGTGTTGATTGCCAGCCTTGAGCAGCGCGTTTGGTTTGCGCCTTAAGATCTTCCATCTGCCTCAGCAGTAACCGAGCTTCAGCAATAAACAGTTCGCCTGCGGGTGTCAGCTCTACTTTCCTTGGCAGACGGCGAAACAAGATCACGTCCAACTCTTGCTCGACCTGACGCACGCCATAACTGATCGCCGACGGGACTTTATGCAGCACCTCAGCCGCAGCGGTAAAACTTCCCAAGCGGGCAACGGTATCTAACATCTCAAGCGATGATTTTGAATACATAACGCACAACCGTTCAAATTTTTTGATTGATAACCAATAATTTTAACGTTTTATTTTCTGAAAATCGAAAAATAGAATGGCGGGGTAAATAAATCAGGGTTGGCGCCAACTGATACTGAGTAAATAATGATTAAATAATTTGATTGGTTGAATCATGAAAATTTCAAAACTACAGCTTGTTTATCTCGCAGCCCTTTCGATGCTCGGCTTTATTGCCACCGACATGTACCTACCTGCATTCAAAGCGATGGAAATCGACTTTGCAACAGGCCCTGAGCAAATAGCTCTTTCTCTGACTGTCTTTCTTGTCGGAATGGCTTTTGGTCAGTTGATGTGGGGCTTAGCCTCCGATAAGTTTGGCCATCGTAATACCCTAGCGGCCGGCTTGGTGATTTTCACTATCGCATCATTTGGCTTGGCGTTTAGCGATCAAGTCTGGCAGCTACTGACTCTGCGCTTTGTGCAAGCGATCGGTGTTTGCGCACCGGCAGTGATCTGGCAAGCAATGGTGATCAAACGCCACTCCAGTAATAGCCAACAGATCTTTGCTACGATCATGCCTTTAGTTGCATTGTCTCCGGCACTTGCGCCACAACTAGGTGTGCTATTGGCAGATAACTTTGGCTGGCACAGTATTTTTGTTGCTCTGACATTAATGGGGGTATTACTCGTCATCGCCACCATGGCACAGAAAAATGAAAAGGCCGAGGTCAAGCAAACCAGTATCTCGGCAGATATTAAGGCACTGCTAGGTTCTAAAACCTACCTAGGTAACGTGTTTATGTTCGCCACGGCATCAGCGGCATTCTTTGCTTACCTAACCGGTATGCCAGAGATCATGTCTCAGCTTGGCTACCAAGCGAAAGATATTGGTTTGAGCTTTATTCCACAGACTATCGCCTTTATGGCTGGTGGCTACTTAGGTAAAGTCGGCGTGCGTAAATATGGTGATGAGAAAGTCCTGCGCCAGCTGATCGGGCTATTCAGTGTCGCTTCTCTACTGATATTTATCGCCTCTCAGTGGCAGCTAACGTCCATCTGGCCAATTCTTGCTCCGTTCTGTTTGATTGCTGTTGCCAACGGTGCCCTTTACCCAATTGTCGTTAATCGTGCACTAGCCAGTGCTCAGCAAAGTCCAGCTACTGCGGCAGGGTTACAGAATAGCCTACAGATCTGCGTTAGCAGCCTAGCCAGTGCATTAGTCGCCGCGATGGCAAGTCAGGCTCAACTGGTGACAGGTATTGCGATTGTGATATGTATGGGCGGAATGTGGATTGGCTACGTGGTGTCTAATCGTGAGTTATCTCAACACTTCACAGCACCAGACAATTCGAGAGTCGTCGGTGATGAATAAATAAACAAAGAGCCGCAATTGCGGCTCTTTTTAGCTTTGGCTAGATAAGTAAGTGGTTACAAACTTTTCAGCCCCCATTTCTCGGCGGTCTTTTTGAAGAATCCTTGAGTTTTCTTCAGCTCGACCCAGTGATTCAGGTAATTAATCCAAACCTGATCATCCTGTGGCAGTAACATCGCGATTGGCGTCGGCTTACGTGGCTCTTTAACTGGAACAATAGCCAATTGCTTAAACTTCTCCACCAGCGTTGCCGCCTCTACGTTTGAAGTCACCGAGACATCGGCTCTACGTGCCAATAACTCTTGGAAGTCACGCGCTGGCGCTTCAATAACTACATGTTGTGCTGATGGGAAGAACTCTTTCACCATCTTCTCTTGAACCGTGCCTAGCGTTGCCGCCACTTTTACTTCAACTTTATCAAAGTCACTCCAGTCCGAATACTTGTCTAAGTCCTTTTTCTGCACCACAGGAACAAATGCCAAATAGAAGTAAGGCTGACTGTAGCCCGCTACCTTGGCGCGCGACATGTTAAGCGAAGCGCTACCAGTAATATCGTACTTATTGGCAGTCACCCCGTTGACCAGCGTTTTCCAATCGGTTGCGACATATTCGACTTCCACTCCAAGATCTTTAGCCAACTCAGTTGTGACATCAATATCAAAACCGCGGTAGCTATTGGTGGCAGGATCCTTCATTGTCATTGGATTCCAATCACCGGTTGTACCAACACGTAGCACCCCTTTATCAAGGATTTGATGCAAACGACTGGTTTCAGCCATCACCTGACCCACTGACAATAAGCACAATCCAAGTGCCAAAATATACTTGTTCATTATATCTTCCCTAAAGTTATTACGAATTAAGCCCGTTCATTGCTAACATAGCAGCATCAAATGGATTTTTTTAGTCAATACAAGGTGTAATGTGACTTCTCGTTATCTATTGCTTGGTTCACTGTTGCTTCTCACTGGCTGTTCGGATTATCAGTGGGGTTGGTACGTACTCGACCCAACAACCGATCAAGGCCGAACCAACGTAAGCTTTCTACTCGCTGGGTTTAGCGACACTATTCAAGTCTCTTTGCTGAGTATGCTATTTGCCATGACGCTCGGGCTCATTGTCGCATTACCTGCGCTTTCACCGCTGAAATATCTGCGGGCTATCAACCGCGTCTATGTAGAAAGCGTGCGTTCTGTGCCAGTACTCGTTTTACTACTGTGGGTTTATTATGGTATGCCTACTTTATTGGATATCTCGCTCGATCATTTCTGGGCAGGGGTAATAGCACTGACCATCGCAGAAAGTGCCTTTATGGCGGAAGTATTTCGCGGTGGGATTCAAGCCATCAGCCGCGGCCAACATGAAGCTGCAGAATCGCTAGGTTTGAACTATTGGCAGAAGATGCGCTTAGTGATTTTGCCGCAAGCATTTCGACAAATATTACCGCCATTAGGTAACCAATTTGTTTATATTCTCAAAATGAGCTCACTGGTCAGCGTGATTGGATTGAGTGACCTAACCCGTCGCGCCAACGAGCTAGTGGTTAATGAGTACTTACCTTTAGAGATTTATACCTTCCTGGTTTTAGAATATTTAGTACTGATTCTTTTGGTCTCTCAATCCGTTCGTTGGCTAGAAAAACGC
This sequence comes from Vibrio sp. R10-SF1-ISO8, assembly GCF_059833805.1. NCBI lineage: Bacteria > Pseudomonadati > Pseudomonadota > Gammaproteobacteria > Vibrionales > Vibrionaceae > Vibrio > Vibrio sp. R10-SF1-ISO8. The sequence goes on from NZ_JCBDHL010000003.1 coordinate 10,631, forward strand.
ATCGCTATTCCCAGTCATTAAGTCGCTTTCCAACTAACTAGAAACAACAAAGCCGCTCATCATGAGCGGCTTTGTAACATTACTATTGGTAGCAAAAGCGATTACTTTTGTTTTACTGGGCGCTGCCAACCTGAAATCTTACGCTCTTTAGCGCGAGTGATGACTAACTCACCTTCAGCGACATCTTTGGTCAAAGTCGTTCCCGCACCAATTGTCGCGCCATCAGCGATAGTGACAGGCGCCACCAGCTGACTGTCAGAGCCAACAAAAACATCGTTACCTATGGTTGTTTTAAACTTGTTTGCGCCATCATAGTTACAAGTGATCACACCCGCCCCTACATTGGTGCGCTGACCGATCTCGGCGTCACCTAAGTAAGTCAGGTGATTGGCTTTAGAGCCCTCGCCAAGGCGAGCATTCTTCACTTCGACGAAGTTACCGACGTGAGAGTCATTACGCATCTCAGCACCTGGGCGCAGACGAGTAAATGGACCCACGGTACACTCTTCACCGACCGTTGCGCCTTCAATCACACTGTACGGACGAACAACTGTATTGTCGTCTATTTCACAATCTTTAAGTACACAACCAGTGCCTATAACGACGTTATCACCGAGCGATACTTTGCCTTCGATAATAACATTGGCATCAATTTCACAATCCATACCGCACTGCAATTCACCACGAAGATCGAAACGGGTAGGGTCGCGTAGCATAACGCCTTGCTCTAGTAGTTTTTGTGCTTGCATTGACTGGAATGCACGCTCTAGACGCGCCAACTGAGCGCGGTCGTTAACTCCTTCTACTTCAATTGGGTTAACTGGATGAACCGCTTCAACCGCTCTGCCTTCATCATGGGCAGCAGCGATAACATCGGTTAAGTAGTACTCACCTTGAGCATTGTTGTTGTTTAGACCAGACAACCAACGTTTCAGATCACCGCCAGTGGCAACCATCACACCAGTATTGATCTCTTTGATTAGCTTCTGCTCTTCTGAAGCATCTTTTTGCTCAACAATCGCAACTACAGGGCCATTCTTGCGCACGATACGTCCGTAGCCCATAGGGTTATCTAGTACTACAGTTAGTAGCGCGATACCACCTGTAGGCTGGGCATCGAGTAAGCTTTCGATGGTCTCTTCTGAAATCAATGGCACATCGCCATAAAGCACTAAGATCTTTTCATCATCTTCAAATTGTGGCGCGGCTTGATCCACTGCATGGCCAGTACCGAGCTGATCCGCTTGCAACACCCAACTTACCGACTCACTGCTTAGTTCAGCTTTCATTTGATCGCCACCATGGCCGTATACCAAATGGATGTTCTGCGCGCCTAATCCATTACATGTATCAATCACATGTTTCACCATCGGCTTACCCGCAAGCGTATGCAGAACCTTAGGTTTATTGGAGTACATGCGAGTCCCTTTGCCCGCCGCCAGAATCACTGCGCTAAACTTCATTGAGTTACCCATTTGAACTTGTATTAAAACTGAGAGGTATTCTAGACACTAATCGTTGATTAGTTAATTGATTAGGAAAAATTTCCGTTAAAAATTAAGCAAAAAGGCGGTCTTACGACCGCCTTTATCACTTTTAAAACAGTGTCGCGAATTAGCGACGCTGTTTTGTCAGCTCGATAACTCGTAGCTGAGCAATGGCTTTAGCCAGTTCACTGGCCGCTTGAGCGAAGTCCATATCGCCGTGCTGATTGTGGATACTCTCCTCAGCGCGACGTTTAGCTTCCTCTGCCTTAGCTGCGTCTAGCTCTTCACCACGGATAGCCGTATCAGCCAGTACAGTCGCTGTACCAGGTTGAACTTCTATCATACCACCAGAAACATAGATAATTTCTTCGTGGCCGTGCTGTTTAACAATACGCACCATACCAGGCTTGATAGCGGTCAGCAGCGGTGTGTGACCATGGAAAATACCAAGCTCACCTTCGCTACCGGTCACCTGGAACGTTTCAACTAGGCCTGAGAAGATTTTCTTCTCTGCACTAACAACGTCTAGGTGAAAGGTTATTGCTGCCATATCGCCTCCTAGTTAGCCTTATAGCTTCTTCGCATTCTCGATAGCATCGTCAATCGTACCGCAGTACATGAACGCTTGCTCTGGAATGTCATCGTAATCACCAGCTAGTAGACCTTTGAAGCCACGTAGAGTCTCTTTAAGAGGTACGTAAACACCAGGGTCGCCAGTAAATACTTCCGCTACGTGGTAAGGCTGAGTTAGGAAACGCTCAATCTTACGTGCACGAGATACAACTTGCTTATCTTCTTCAGATAGCTCGTCCATACCTAGAATCGCAATGATATCTTTCAGCTCTTTATAGCGCTGAAGTGTCTGCTGAACGCCACGAGCGATGTCGTAGTGCTCTTGACCTACTACTAGTGGGTCTAGCTGACGAGAAGTCGAATCTAGCGGGTCGATCGCTGGGTATAGACCCATTGCTGCGATGTTACGGTTAAGTACAACCGTTGCATCTAAGTGCGCGAACGTTGTTGCTGGAGAAGGGTCAGTCAAGTCATCCGCTGGTACGTATACCGCCTGTACAGACGTGATAGAACCGGCTTTAGTTGACGTGATACGCTCCTGAAGAACACCCATCTCTTCTGCTAGTGTAGGCTGGTAACCTACCGCAGAAGGCATACGGCCTAGAAGTGCTGATACCTCAGTACCCGCTAGCGTGTAACGGTAGATGTTATCAACGAACAGTAGAACGTCACGACCTTCGTCACGGAAGCGCTCTGCCATTGTTAGACCAGTCAGTGCAACACGTAGACGGTTGCCTGGTGGCTCGTTCATCTGACCGTAAACCATTGCTACTTTCGATTCTTCTGGCTTCTCAACGTTTACAACGCCAGCTTCCTGCATTTCGAAGTAGAAGTCGTTACCCTCACGAGTACGCTCACCTACACCAGCGAATACTGAAAGACCAGAGTGTTGTAGTGCGATGTTGTTGATAAGTTCCATCATGTTAACGGTCTTACCTACACCTGCACCACCGAATAGACCGATTTTACCACCCTTAGCGAATGGACAAACTAGGTCGATTACTTTAACGCCAGTTTCTAGTAGAGCAGTTTCGTTTGATTGCTCTTCGTAGCTTGGTGCTTCACGGTGGATAGAGTAAGTCTCTTCCGCACCGATTTCACCACACTCATCAATCGCATCACCAAGTACGTTCATGATACGACCAAGGGTCTTAGTACCTACTGGTACTGAAATTGGAGCGCCAGTATTTACAACTTCAACTCCACGACGTAAACCATCAGAGCTACCCATAACGATACAACGAACTACGCCACCGCCTAGCTGTTGTTGAACCTCAAGAACTAGACGCTCTTTTGATTCAGTAACGTTTAGAGCGTCATATACACTAGGTACTTCGCTCTGTGGGAACTCTACGTCGACTACCGCACCGATGATCTGTACGATCTTACCTGTAGCCATCGTTAATCCTCTAAACTATTTCGTTTTACCTAAGCTTAAACCGCTGCTGCACCTGAAACGATTTCTGATAGTTCTTGTGTAATCGCAGCCTGACGGGCTTTGTTGTACACAAGTTCTAAGTCATCAATCAGGTTGCTCGCATTATCAGTTGCAGCTTTCATTGCAATCATTCGAGCCGCTTGCTCACAAGCAAGGTTCTCAACCACACCTTGGTATACTTGAGATTCCACATAACGCACTAGAAGTGTATCTAGTAGCGATTTTGGTTCTGGCTCGTAGATGTAGTCCCACTGGTGGGTACGCTGCATCTCTTCGCTGTCCGATTTAGGCAAAGGTAGTAATTGATCGATCGTTGGTTGTTGAACCATAGTGTTCACAAACTTGTTGCTCACCACATATAGGCGGTCCAATTCACCTTCATCGTATTTCTTAAGCATTACGCTGACAGAGCCGATTAGGTCTTCAAGGCTTGGCTGATCGCCTAGGCCTGAAACCTGAGCAGCCACTTTTGCACCACTGTTGTTAAAGAAAGCTGTTGCCTTTGAACCAATCAATGCCAGTTCAACTTCAGCCCCTTTCTCTTTCCAGCTTTGCATATCTGTCACAGCTTTTTTGAACACGTTAATGTTCAAGCCGCCACAGAGGCCACGGTCTGTTGAAACGATGATGTAACCAACACGCTTAGCTTCACGCTCTTCTAGGTATGGATGACGATACTCTAGACTTGCGTTTGCTACGTGACCGATCACTTTACGTATTGTTTCAGCGTATGGACGAGAAGCTTCCATTGCGTCTTGAGAGCGACGCATTTTTGAAGCTGCTACCATTTCCATTGCTTTCGTAATCTTCTGAGTGCTTTTAACACTACCGATTTTATTACGTATCTCTTTTGCGCCGGCCATCGTTACTCTCCATTAGTTGGTGACATTACTGCCACCGACCTATTACCAAGTTTGGGTTGCTACGAAGTCGTCAGTCAGCTTCTTCAGCTGTGCTTCAACTTCATCGTTGTATGCACCCGTCTTGTCGATCTCAGCTGCAAATTCAGCGTATTGACCGCGAGCATACGATAGTAGAGCCGCTTCGAAATCTAGCAGTTTGTTGAGTTCAACATCTGCTAGGTAGCCGCGCTCTGCCGCAAAGATAACTAGAGCTTGGTCAAATACAGACATTGGAGCGTACTGCTTCTGCTTCATTAGTTCTGTAACTTTCTGACCGTGGTCTAGCTGTTTCTTTGTCGCTTCATCAAGGTCAGACGAGAACTGTGCGAAAGCCGCTAGTTCACGGTACTGAGCTAGTGCAGTACGGATACCGCCTGATAGCTTCTTGATGATTTTCGTCTGTGCAGAACCACCAACACGAGATACTGAGATACCTGGGTCAACTGCTGGGCGAACACCCGCGTTGAATAGCTCAGTCTGTAGGAAGATCTGACCGTCAGTAATCGAGATTACGTTTGTCGGTACGAATGCTGAAACGTCACCAGCTTGAGTTTCGATGATAGGCAGTGCAGTCAAAGAACCTGTCTTACCTTTCACTTCACCATTAGTGAACTTCTCTACGTACTCTTCGCTTACACGAGCTGCACGCTCTAGTAGACGTGAGTGGAGGTAGAAAACATCACCTGGGAATGCTTCACGACCTGGTGGACGTTTTAGTAGTAGAGAGATCTGACGGTAAGCTACCGCTTGCTTAGATAGATCATCATAAACAATCAGTGCGTCTTCACCGCGATCACGGAAGTATTCACCCATCGCACAACCTGCGTATGGCGCTAGGTATTGTAGCGCTGCAGATTCAGAAGCAGATGCAACAACAACGATAGTGTTTGCTAGCGCGCCGTGCTCTTCTAGTTTGCGAACTACGTTAGCGATAGTCGATGCTTTCTGACCGATTGCTACGTAGATTGAGAAAATACCAGAGTCTTTCTGGTTGATGATTGCATCGATCGCCATTGCTGTTTTACCAGTCTGACGGTCACCGATTACAAGCTCACGCTGACCACGACCGATAGGGATCATTGAGTCAACAGATTTGTAACCAGTTTGCACAGGTTGATCTACCGATTTACGGTCGATTACACCTGGTGCAATCACTTCTACAGGCGAAGACAGTTTCGCTTCGATTGGACCTTTACCATCAATTGGCTCACCTAGCGTGTTTACAACACGACCAAGCATTTCAGGACCAACTGGTACTTCAAGAATACGACCAGTACCTGTAACTTTCATGCCTTCCTTAAGGTCAGCATATGGGCCCATTACAACCGCACCAACCGAGTCACGCTCAAGGTTAAGTGCTAGTGCATAACGGCCACCCGGTAATTCAATCATTTCACCTTGCATCACGTCCGCTAGGCCGTGAATGCGAATGATACCATCGCTTACCGATACGATAGTACCTTCGTTGCGAGCTTCACTAACAACTTCGAAAGATTCGATACGTTGTTTAATTAGATCGCTAATTTCCGTGGAATTAAGTTGCATGCTCCAATCCCCATTAAGACTGCAATGCATCGCTCAGGCGGTTCAAACGACCACGAGCTGAGTTATCGATGACTAAGTCTCCGGCTCTAATAATAACCCCACCAAGTAGGGCCTCATCTATGCTGCAATTCAGCTGGACTTTGCGTTCAAGACGCGTTTCAAGTTTGCTGCTGATGTCTGCTTTTTGCTGTTCTGAAAGTTCAGTAGCAGAAGTTACTTCTACACTGATTTCTTTCTCATGTTCTTGTTTTAAGAACAAGAACTCAGCACATACATCAGGAAGAGCCTCTAATCGGCCATTCTCCGCCATCACCTTAATTAGGTTTTGACCAAACTCATCAACTTGTTCGCCACATACCGCAACAAATACTTCTGCAAGTTTGTCTGCAGACATTGAGCTAGTTAATAACTCGTGTACTTGTTCGTTGTTGGCGACTTCCGCGGCAAAAGACAACATCTGACCCCATTGGTCTAGTTGGCCTTTCTCTACAGCAAAGTCGAATGCTGCTTTAGCATAGGGGCGTGCGATAGTAGTCATATCAGCCATGTGCGCCCCCAGACTTAAAGTTTTGCAGTAATGTTGTCGAGAAGATCTTTGTGCGCATCTTTATCGATAGAGCGCTCTAGGATTTTCTCAGCACCAGCTAAAGCCAGAGTTGCAACTTGTTTGCGCAGTTCATCGCGCGCACGGTTGCGTTCAGCTTCAAGTTCAGCTTCTGCTTGCGCAAGGATTTTCTGGCGTTCTGCCTGAGCTTCCTCACGAGCTTCGTCTAGAATTTGAGCTTTACGCTTGTTCGCTTGCTCAATGACCTCAGTTGCTGTGCGCTTCGCTTCTTTCAATTGAGAAGAAGCGTTAGCTTGAGCTAGATTCAAGTCTTTCTCAGCACGTTCTGCCGCATGAAGGCCGTCAGCAATTTTCTTCTGACGTTCTTCGATAGCGTTCATGATTGGCGGCCATACATACTTCATGCAGAACCACACAAACAGAGCGAACGAGATTGCTTGACCCAGCAGAGTTGCGTTCATATTCACAACAGCTACCCCTCTTTAATTGGACTTAGTGTTAATCAATGACAAACCAATGTTTGTCTCTGAAAAGCAATGATTAACCAGCTAGTTGACCAACGAATGGGTTTGCGAAAGTAAATAGTAGAGCGATTACGATACCGATCATTGGAACCGCATCTAGTAGACCAGCGATGATGAACATCTTAACTTGTAGCATAGGAGCCATTTCTGGTTGACGCGCAGCACCTTCTAGGAACTTACCACCTAGGATTGCGAAGCCGATTGCAGTACCTACTGCACATAGACCAACGATGATTGCTACTGCGATTGCTGAAAAGCTCAGTACAGTTTCCATTACTATCTCCAAATATACTTTTTGACTAATAAGAGTTTAAAAAATTAGTGATCACTGTCTTCGTGTGCCATCGACATATAAACAATCGTAAGCATCATAAACACGAAGGCCTGAATCGTAATAACCAAGATATGGAAGATTGCCCACGGTAGTGAACCCATCCATTGTAAATACCATGGTAACATTGCCGCACAAAGAATGAATACAACCTCACCCGCGAACATGTTACCAAATAGACGCATACCAAGTGATAGAGGCTTCGCAAGTAGCGATACCACTTCAATCAGTAGGTTAAACGGAATCATGATTGGGTGATTAAATGGATGTAAAGCAAGTTCTTTGGCGAATCCACCTAGACCTTTCACTTTGATGCTGTAGTAGATCATCAGAGCAAACACGCCTAGAGCCATAGCCATGGTGATATTAACATCAGCTGACGGTACAACCTTAAGGTAAGGGATACCAAGCCAATGCTCTGCTGGGTAAGGTAAGAAATCGATAGGAACTAAGTCCATCACGTTCATTAAAAATACCCAACAAAAGATAGTTAGTGCTAGAGGGGCAATCAATGGGTTGCGTCCATGGAACGTATCTTTGACGTTTTCCGCGACAAATTCTACGATCATTTCAACAGCACACTGAAGCTTACCTGGTACACCCGCTGTTGTTCTCTTCGCTACTTTGTAGAAAATTCCTAAGAAAATTAAACCAGTAAACCAAGAAAAAAACAGGCTATCGATATGTACGTTCCAGAAACTTGTCTCCTCCGCTACCAAGCCTAGCTTTGCTAAAGATAGGTTTGATAAGTGGTGGGCAATGTATCCGGACGATGTTAGCGCTTCACCTGGCGCAGCCATAACTCATCCTATTTTTTGTTGTTAATGAATAGCGCTGGCGCAAAGATATTAATCCCTAATACCAGCAAATAGGTTAGTTTGAGGGGAACGAGTTCCACCTGCATATACATGTAAGCAACAGAGAAGAGAGCCACAGTAATGAGGATCTTTAGTACCACTCCGGTGTAGAAAGACGCAGCAATCATTTTCGCTGCTCGAGCCCCTACAAACAGAAAAGCACACAAGGCAAATACAGCATTGGCGACAACAAAAATGCTCCCTCCAATTAGCGCTGAGATTCCCCATTCAGTATTGACGGCAATCGCCATACCCGCTGCCACTAACGTAACCGCGCACGCCTCGATCATCAACAATTGCTTTGCAAGCGCTCGTCCTGGTCTAGCTAACGCAGCTACCATGTATTCGTACCTCTAGTAAAATCCACAGCTTTACTACCTCAGGGCTGGGAAATTGGCGAAAATTATACGGTGAGTCGAACTGATTGCAATTAAAACACCGCAAAAAGTTACAATTTTGTTTACAAGCCGACAACTTCCGCACAAAAATTCGATTTTTACATATATTGATTGAGATCAATTATCTCATTTAGCTTTCAAGCTTGGCAATTAACTGCTCTAATTTGTGAGGCTCATCAAGACTAATCGTCACTTTAGACTTGCCGTTATCAGCGCGTACAATTGCAACTTTAGCACCAAGCATTTCACTCAATTTTTGTGACATTTGTTGTGCTTCAGCGTCTTGAACCTCATTTTTGGGTTCAGATTGTGGCTGGAGACACTTTTTCACTAACTGCTCGGTCTGACGAACGGTCATTTTCTTTTTTGCGACCTGCTGAGCAATCTCTACCTGTTGCTCACCTTCAAGAGCTAACAGAGCTCTAGCATGCCCCATATCAAGCAAATTGCCGGAAACTAAACTTTTCACGTCATCTTCTAGCTGATTTAGACGCAATAAGTTACTTACCGCAGCTCGAGACTTACCAATCACATCTGCGACCTGCTGATGGGTAAGGCTAAATTCTTCTTGCAGACGATCAAGTGCAACAGCTTCTTCGATCACATTGAGATCTTCACGTTGAATGTTCTCGATCAATGCCATGGCGATCGCTGCACGATCTTCGACATTTTTCACCACACATGGCACTTGCTTAAGGCCAGCTTTACGAGCCGCACGCCAGCGACGCTCACCGGCAATAATTTCAAATTTGTCACCATCAACCTGTCTCACAACGATAGGCTGAATAATCCCCTGAGATTCAATCGAAGCGGCAAGCTCTTCTAACGCTTCAGGTTCCATCTCTTTTCGTGGCTGGTAAACACCCGGCTTTAAGCTGTTAATATTTAAATCGGTGAGGTTACCATCCGATGACAGTTCTTGGCTGTGCAGTGCACTTTGCTGCTTTTCACGCGCTAGTGAACTGGTTGAAAGCAGGGCGTCAAGCCCTTTACCTAAACCACGCTTAGACATGAGACGGAATTCCTTTGGTTGTCGTTATGCAGGGATTTCTTCGCGGCGAAGCATCTCACCAGCTAGAGCTAGATAAGCCTTAGCACCCGCAGAGTATTTATCGTAATACATTGCCGGTTTACCATGACTAGGCGCTTCAGCGAGACGCACATTGCGCGGAATAACGGTGCGGTACACCTTGTTGCCAAAGTGCTTTTTAAGTTGATCGGATACTTCGTTCGACAATCTGTTGCGAGGGTCGTACATAGTGCGCAATAACCCTTCTATTTTTAGATTTTCGTTTACTACAGCAGCAAGCTTACTGATTGTATCCATTAACGCGGTTAAACCTTCAAGTGCAAAATACTCACACTGCATTGGAACCAAAACCGAATCGGCTGCGGCCATAGCGTTGATTGTAAGAAGGTTTAGAGAAGGAGGACAATCGATAAAGATGAAATCATAGTTATCGCGAACTGATGCTAAAGCGTGCTTAAGGCGAACTTCGCGAGCAAACACTTCCATCAGTTTGATTTCAGCGGCTGTCACATCACCATTGGCCGCCACTAAATCATAGTTACCGGATGTCTTGCGACACACGACTTCATCAAACGGCACATCTTCCACAAGCAGTTCATAAGCGGTGGCGTCCACTTGGTATTTATCTACACCACTGGCCATCGTCGCATTGCCTTGTGGGTCGAGGTCTATCACCAATACCTTACGCTTAGTCGCAGCCATAGATGCGGCTAAGTTAATGCATGTCGTTGTTTTTCCAACCCCGCCTTTCTGGTTGGCGATCGCTACGATTTTTCCCACAATGAACCTCGCTTTTATTCCTTGCGCGATAAGATTACTAGATGACGCTCACCTTCCAGTTGAGGAACATTCAAAGCTTTGATGTCGGTCACAGAACACCACTCAGGTAATTGCTCAATCTCATCCTGTGGTAATTGACCTTTCAGCGCCAAGAAATGCCCGCCCTGTAATTTTGGTAGATGGTGGCACCACTCAACCATATCAGTCATTGAAGCAAATGCACGACTTAATACGCCATCAAATTTATCTTCAGGCTGGTATTCTTCGACTCGACTTTGAATCGGAGTCACATTTTCTATTTTGAGCTCATGAAGAACTTGTTTGATAAATCGAATGCGTTTGCCCAAGCTGTCTAGCAACACAAACGCTTTATCTGGGTTCATTATGGATAACGGAATGCCCGGTAGACCTGGCCCAGTGCCGACATCAATAAAACGCTCGCCCTGTAAGTGAGTGCTAACAATGATGCTGTCCATAATGTGCTTCACTAGCATCTCTTGCGGGTCGCGTACTGACGTCAGATTATACGCCTTGTTCCATTTATTGAGCATTTCGACATAGCCAACTAGCTGTTCACGCTGGTGAGGTGATACCTCTAGATCGGTCTGAACAATCAATTCATCCAGTTGAGTGCGTAGTTGAGACATTATGCTTCCTCGCCTTTTTTCAGCAGGCCATGTTTTTTCAAATGAACTAAAAGAATTGAAATCGCTGCTGGTGTAATGCCCGAGATACGTGAAGCGATACCAATTGACTCTGGTTTTGCTTCCGTCAGCTTCGCCACAACCTCATTCGATAATCCGCTAACCTTAGCGTAATCTAAATCAGCAGGGAGCTTAGTGTGTTCATGGCGTAACGATTTTTCGATCTCGTCTTGCTGGCGTTTGATATAACCTTCGTATTTCACTTGAATTTCAACCTGCTCAGCGGCTTGTTGATCTTCAATAGCTGGTGCAAACGCATCTAACTGCGTCAGTTGATCGTAAGACATTTCTGGGCGACGCAGTAAATCTTCACCACTTGCTTCACGTGCCATTGGTGTTTTTAACAACCCATTTAACGCATCAACCCCTTCTGATTTAGGGTTCATCCAGATATCTTTCAAACGTTGACGCTCAGCCTCAATATTGTCGATTTTCTCGTTAAAGCGAGCCCAGCGGCTATCATCAACCAAACCAAGCTGACGAGCTTGCTCAGTCAAACGTAGATCTGCGTTGTCTTCACGAAGTAACAAACGGTATTCCGCGCGTGAAGTAAACATACGGTAAGGTTCTTTGGTCCCCATGGTCGATAGGTCATCAATTAGCACGCCCATGTAAGCCTGATCACGACGTGGGCTCCAGCCCTCTTTGTCTTGGCTAAACAGACTTGCGTTAAGACCAGCCATCAAGCCTTGTGCTGCTGCTTCTTCGTAACCCGTTGTACCGTTAATTTGTCCCGCAAAGAACAGACCATTAATAAACTTAGTCTCATAGCTCTGCTTTAAGTCACGCGGATCGAAGAAGTCATACTCAATCGCATACCCAGGTCGTACGATATGGGCATTTTCGAACCCTTTCATCGAACGCACGATCTGAACTTGAACATCAAATGGCAAACTGGTGGAAATGCCATTTGGATACAATTCATGTGTATCCAGCCCCTCAGGTTCGATAAAGATCTGATGGCTGTTCTTGTCAGCAAAACGCATCACTTTGTCTTCGATTGACGGACAATAACGAGGGCCAATACCTTCTATCACGCCAGCATACATAGGGCTACGATCAAGGTTGTTACGAATCACATCGTGAGTTTGCTCGTTGGTATGGGTGATAAAGCATGGGATTTGGCGTGGATGTTGTTCACGTTTACCGACAAACGAAAATACAGGCGCAGGGTTGTCACCATGCTGAGCTTCTAACTGAGAAAAGTCGACGCTACGTGCATCAATTCGTGGTGGTGTGCCCGTTTTTAAACGATCGACTCTAAACGGGAGTTCACGTAAACGATGTGCCAGCGCGATCGATGGCGGATCACCAGCGCGACCACCTGAAGAGCTCTCCATACCGATATGGATCTTACCACCCAAGAAAGTTCCGACAGTCAGTACGACAGCTTTTGCGTAAAAGCGCAGTCCCATTTGAGTAACCACACCCAAAACACGATCTTGTTCAACAATAAGATCATCAACGGATTGTTGGAACAGAGTGAGGTTAGGAGCGTTTTCGAGCGCATTGCGAACATAAGCTTTGTACAACGCACGATCAGCTTGAGCACGTGTTGCTCTTACAGCTGGGCCTTTCGAAGCGTTGAGTGTTCTAAATTGAATACCGGAATGATCAATTGCTTGAGCCATTAAACCGCCCATAGCATCGACTTCTTTGACCAAGTGACCTTTGCCGATCCCACCGATGGCTGGGTTACACGACATTTGACCTAAGGTGTCAATGTTGTGAGTGAGCAACAAAGTCTTTTGCCCTGTACGGGCAGATGCGAGTGCGGCTTCCGTTCCTGCGTGACCGCCACCAACGACGATGACATCAAATTTTTCGTGATAAAGCATGAACCGACCTCAGGTATTCAATAGAGAGTTGGATAGATAAAAAGAGCGTTATTCTACCTTCTTTCACGGGCTGAGAAAATGCTTTTGGCTCTTTTCCTTCAAGCAGTGAAATCCTTATATATATAAGATCTATATATATGATCTTTTATTAGATCTACTATTAAGATCGACTATTTCTGTGGATAAGTGGAAAATGATCAATAAGATCATGGATCTTATTTGGATCATATCATGTGATCTTACCTTGATCAGATCGAGGATTAGCTGGGATCAAAATGGGTGGTTATACACAGGGGTGGAAAAGGATCTAAGTTGTTATTTGGATAACTATAGGTTAATCACCGGAAAGATCGTAGTTTATCCACAGCTGAAATGATTGAAAAATGAGCGAACAGTTTTTTTAAGAGGAAGGAAAGTTATTCACAAAAGGGCAAAGTGGCCAAGCAAATGACCACTTGGAAGGGAGCTAGAACAGTTCAATATGGTCATTTAACCAGCTTTCTGCTGCATCTTCTGGTACGTCATGGTTGAGGACATCAATCGTAAAACACTCTGTAATTGCAGTGGCACCGATGTCAGCAAGCAGGTCATGGGCATGCTGACCTGCTGCACAGAACGTATCGTAACTTGAATCACCAATGGCGATCGTTGCGTATTTTACGTCGCTCATTTTCGGTGGTGTGTCTTGCAGTGCTTGGATGAATGGCTGAATATTATCTGGATACTCGCCTGCGCCGTGAGTTGAAGTAATGACTAACCAAGTACCCTTATTATCAACTTCAGCCAAATTAGGCTGGTTATGGATAGTTGTTTCATAGCCTTTTTCTATCAGTAGGTCACTGAGGTGGTCTCCCACATACTCAGCACCACCCAGTGTGCTACCTGTAATAATGTGGATCATAGGTGTTCCTTTATACACAATGAAAAAAACGCGGCCAGAGGCCGCGTTATAGATTATTTCCCGATACAGAAAGAAGAGAAGATGCGCCCTAGAAGGTCATCAGAGCTAAACTCACCCGTGATCTCACTTAAATGCTGCTGAGTGATACGTAGCTCTTCTGCCAAGATTTCTCCTGCCATATAGCCTTCAAGTTGCTGCTGACCTATCTCTAGGTGCTCTGAGGCGCGATTGAGTGCTTCTAAGTGGCGACGTCGGGCCATAAAGCCGCCTTCATTACCACCAGCGAAACCCATGCATTCTTTGAGGTGAGTACGCAGTGCTTCAACGCCATCGCCTGTTTTCGCTGAGAGTCTAATTAAGGTTGGATCGTTGACATGACAGATACCGAGATCTTCACCTGTTTGATCGGCTTTGTTGCGGATCACTGTCATACCGATATTGTCGGGTAAGCGATCAACGAAGTCTGGCCAAATCTCTTTCGGATCGGTGGCGTCTGTCGTCGTGCCATCCACCATAAACAGAACTCGGTCTGCTTGGGCAATTTCATCCCAAGCGCGTTCGATACCGATTTTTTCTACTTCATCAGAGGCGTCACGCAGACCTGCGGTATCGATAATATGCAGTGGCATCCCATCAATATGAATGTGCTCGCGCAGCACGTCACGTGTTGTGCCAGCAATATCTGTCACAATCGCTGATTCCTTACCTGATAGGGCATTAAGCAAGCTTGACTTACCCGCATTCGGACGACCTGCGATGACCACTTTCATCCCTTCACGCATGATAGCGCCTTGTGTCGCTTCTTTGCGTACCGCTGCAAGGTTATCTATGATGGTTTGCAAATCGGCAGCGACCTTACCGTCAGCAAGAAAATCTATTTCTTCTTCTGGGAAATCAATCGCCGCTTCGACATAGATACGTAAGTGGATCAGTGATTCTACAAGCGTATTAATACGGCCTGAAAATGCGCCTTGCAGCGACTGGAGTGCAGACTTGGCCGCTTCTTCAGAACTGGCATCAATTAAGTCAGCAATCGCTTCTGCTTGAGCCAGATCGAGCTTATCGTTTAGGAAAGCACGCTCTGAGAACTCACCAGGTCTTGCGGTACGTATCCCAGGGATCTGGAGGATGCGCTTAATCAGCATATCCATCACAACTGGACCGCCATGCCCTTGAAGCTCAAGGACATCTTCACCAGTAAATGAGTGTGGGTTAGGGAAGTAGAGTGCGATACCTTGGTCGATCTGGTGGCCATCTTGCGAGTTAAATGGCAGATACTCAGCGTAACGTGGACGTAACTCTTTGCCTGTCATTTCAACCGCGACTTGCGCAGCTAAGGGACCGGATACGCGAATAATCCCGACGCCACCACGACCGGGCGCTGTTGCTTGAGCAACGATGGTATCTGTTGTCATAAATGTGCCTGTGCTATCTAAATGCCGCGCTGGGCAAAAATTCTGTTAGCTGAATTGTAATCAGCTCAAATAAAAAAGGCGACCTTTTGGCCGCCTTTCGTTGTTAATTCCACTAAAGGTTACTTGCTGTGTAAGCCTTTTTTCTCCAGCGCTTTGTAAATAAGCGTTTGCTGGATAAGCGTTACGATGTTCGATACTAGCCAGTAAAGAACTAGACCTGACGGGAAGAACAGGAAGAAGAAAGTAAACATAACCGGCATAAAGGTCATGATCTTCTGCTGCATTGGATCCGTTACGGTTGTTGGGCTCATCTTCTGGATTAAGAACATAGAAGCACCCATCAGTAATGGCAAGATGTAGTATGGGTCTTGCGCTGAAAGGTCATGAATCCAACCAAAGAATGGAGAGTGACGTAGCTCTACCGATTCCATTAGTGCCCAGTAAAGAGCGATGAAAATAGGCATCTGTAGAATCAGAGGTAAACAGCCACCAAGTGGGTTCACTTTCTCTTTTTTATACAGTTCCATCATTTCTTGGCTCATGCGTTGACGGTCATCGCCAATACGCTCACGCATCGCTTGCAGCTTAGGCTGAAGCATACGCATTTTCGCCATTGAGGTGTACTGTGCCTTAGTTAGTGGGTACATCGCACCACGAACAATGAAGGTCAAACAGATGATTGCCAAACCCCAGTTGCTAACAAAGCCTTGAATGAACGAAAGCAGTGAGTGCAGAGGTTTTGCAATAAACCATAACCAACCGTAGTCAACTACTAGGTCTAGGTTTGGTGCCACTTCAGCCATTTGGTCTTGCAGTTTCGGGCCAACCCAAAGTGTCGCTTTGAAGTTTGCGCTATCGCCATCCGCAATAGTTTTGTTTGGCATACGCACACCGATATCACCAAGGTTACCGATCACGCGAGTGTAAAGGTTAGTGCCTGGTTCATCACGTGGAATCCACGCTGTTGCGAAGTAGTGCTGGATCATCGCTGCCCAACCCTGACCATTAGTCAATGGTAGAGACAGGTTGCGATCTTGCATGTCTTCGAAGCTGTACTTCTTGTAGCGAGTATCTTCAGTAGAGTATGCACCACCGCGGTATGTTGGCATTGTGATGCTACCACCAGCGTCAAGCAGGTTTTGACGTAGGTGAGCGTACATACCAAATGTCGCGTTGTTGCCAGATTTGTTTACGATGTCATATTCAACGTCAAGTGCGTAGCTACCACGCTTAACAATGAATGTTTTTGTGTACTCAAGACCATTAGCAGTGAATGTCATTGGAATACGCAGTTCATCTTGACCGTCAGCTAGAGTAAAGCTGTCTGCGCTTACAGAGTAAGCAGGGCGGTTTGAGCTGCTAAGGTCGATCCCTTGAGGGCCGACAAGACCACTTTGCGCGATAAACTGATGGCCGGCTTCGTTCTTAAGCAGAACAAATGGGTCAGCTGAATCTAGCTCGTTTGAGTATTGGTTTAGGTCTGCATGAATAACATCACCACCCACCGTATCAATCGACAGAGTCAATACATCAGTGGTCACAGTAACCGTTTTAGCAGAAGCTTGCTGCATTGGAGCTGGATCTAGCTCGTCGGCAAAAGATGGTGCAGGTAGAGTACTGCTTGATTGAGCCTGCTCAACCGGCTGAGGCGTTGGATTCTTTGCAACTTGCCATTGCTGGAACAATAGGAAAGAAACCAGTGCTAGCGCGATTAACAGGATATTACGTTGAGAATCCATCGTTATTTATCTCTGTCTTGTTTTTGGACTGGTGGAACGGGGTCATACCCCCCTTCATTCAAAGGATGGCATTTTAATAGACGTTTGCTCGATAACCAACACCCTTTTACAAAACCGTGAGCTTTTAACGCTTCAATGGCATAAGTAGAGCAGGTTGGAGTAAAACGACAACGTGGTCCGATAAGCGGACTAATAAAACCTTGATAGAGACGGACGAATCCGATTGCTAACCACGCGAAGGGCGAGACAGGCGCTGCCATAATTTATCAAACAGTTTGAAAATATCTTCATTGCTTAAATCTTGCGCGCTTTTCTTGGCAATAACAACAAAATCTTTGTTAGCAAGCTGATGTTGATTGTTACGAAAGCTTTCACGTGCAAGGCGCTTAAAACGGTTACGACCTACAGCGGTTTTGATCTGTTTCTTGGGAACGGCTAAACCTAGTCGAGGATGAGATAGGCTATTTTTACGAGCAATGATGGTGAAATGAGGTGAGCCAGCTCTGTGAGCTTGCTGAAAGACATTTTGATAATGCTCGGGAGTTAACAAGCGTAACTCCCGATTGAACGCGTACGTTTTCAAAATAATCTAACGATTACTTAGAAAGACGCTTACGGCCTTTTGCACGACGTGCATTGATAGTAGCACGACCGTTCTTAGTAGCCATACGTGCACGGAAACCGTGAGTACGCTTGCGCTTTAGAACTGAAGGTTGAAAAGTGCGTTTCATGATAATTACCTTTACTGATCAGTAGTTTTAGGTCAATGTTAACCCGGCGTGGGCAATAACGTCTTCTTTATATATAAAGAGGACAAACCGACGCCTCTCAACAAAGAGGCGGAATTGTAATCACAGTCACACAAAGTGTCAATCTTTGTGCAAGCGCTAAATTCCGACCGGGCGATTATACGTAGTGTGAGCAAAATCTCAAGGATCGTTCGATCCTATCCGTTGATCTTTACTCAGCACCGACTTGTCGAAGAAATTTTTGCAGGCGAGGATCTTGTGGATTGCCAAAGATATCCTGTGGAGAACCTTGCTCAACAATGTTTCCTTCCGCCATAAAGATCACTCTATCGGCGACCTCTCTGGCAAATTGCATTTCGTGAGTCACCACCAGCATCGTCTGATGTTTGGTCGCTAAGTCCTTCATTAAATTAAGAACTTCTCCAACCCACTCGGGATCAAGCGCTGATGTAGGCTCATCAAATAGCAGTAGCTCAGGTTGCAGCGCCATCGCTCTGCCGATACCGACACGCTGCTGCTGGCCACCCGACAGTGCCGCTGGATAACTATCCCCTTTGTCACCTAAACCAATGTCATCAAGAATCTCTTGAGCACGGCGCAAGGCGTCGGCTTTTTTCCAACCGCGCACTGTGACTAAGCCTTCAGCGATATTTTGTCTTGCTGTCATATGAGCGAACAGAGCGTAGTTTTGAAACACAAAACCGGTTTTACGCCGCAGAGCTAACACTTCCGCTTTGGTGTGTTTTTCGGTATCAACGCTGACATCATCGATTGTGATGACGCCTTTATCTGCATTTTCGAGAAAGTTGACCGTGCGCAGTAAGGTCGATTTACCTGTGCCACTTGAGCCTATGATAACGATGATTTCACCTTGGTTAATCTCTAGGTCGATGCCTTTGAGAACCTCGGTATCGCCAAAGCGCTTATGGATATTGTTGAGTTTAATCATCGTACATACGCCTTATTCAGTTTCGCTTCCGCCCAAATTTGTACTCTAGTCAGAATGACTACCACGCCCCAATAGATTAATGCGACTGCTAAGAATGCTTCAAAGAAGCGGAAACTGGATGACGCTTCCATCTGTGCTTTCGCCATGATCTCTGCGACACCGAGCGTAAACGCTAGTGAGGTAGATTTGATCATATCAATGAAGTAGTTCATCAGTGATGGCAGTGCTACGCGAGTGGCTTGTGGCAGGATGACGCGACGCATTGCCTGAGAGGTCGTCATGCCTACAGATAAACTGGCTTCCATTTGGCTGCGGTCAATACCGATTATTGCTGCGCGAATACTCTCAGCCATGTATGCCGCGAAGTGAAGGGTCAAACCAATCACAGCTGCGCTGAAAGCATCCAGTCCAACTAACCATGGAAAGATCTGCGGCAGGCCGTAGTAAAGTAGGAATAACTGTACTAACAGTGGCGTACCACGGAAAAAGCTGATGTATAGCTGGCTGAGTTGATCAAGAACTGGGACGCGAAATACACGGATATTGGCCAAAATGACGGATAAAATCAGTGAAAATAGCAAACCCCAAGTTGCCATCTCCATCGTGGTGCCAAGATACTTGAGCAGTATCGGCATCAGATCCAGCATGTAGTTAAAATCGAATCCCATAGCCTATTCCAATGATTAAATAACGACGTAAAAAAGCAAAACCCACTGCAAAGGAAGGGAAGCAGTGGGTTTAAGAGTTCTATCTAAATCAGATAGAAATGTCTAATGGTTTACTCGGTGATGTCTGCGCCAAACCACTTCTCAGAGATGGTCTTCAGCGTACCGTCTGCACGCATAGCTGCGAGAGCTTGGTTCACTTCTGCTTGAAGTTTTTTACCATTTTCGTTGTCAACAAATGGCCAAGCGTTCTGGATGGTTTCAAATGGCTGACCCGCAAGTTGTAGCGGAAGACCGGTTTTCTTGATCAGCTCCAGTGCTGACAAGCGATCCATCACGAAGGCATCTGCGCGGCCTAGTGCGACATCGTGTTCAATACCTGTGTCGTATGTCTTGATATTGATCTTGCCATCTTTGTCGTAGTTACGCATTAGCTGTTCGAAGTTAGAACCTAAGTTTACTGCGACTGTTTTACCTTCAAGATCTTCAATGCCTTGAATGCTGTCATTGCCTTTACGAACTGTGATTTGCGCGCCGTCGACCACATATGGGTCAGCAAATAGGTACTTCGCCTTACGTGCATCCGTCATAGTGATCTGGTTAGAGATAGTGTCGATACGACCCGTTTCTAATAGACCAAATAGACCAGAGAAGTTAGCCGTGACGTACTCTACTTTGTAATCGTTGCGTTTACCGATCTCATCCCACAGGTCTACTTCGAAACCTTGTAGCTTATCTTGCTGAACGAAAGTAAACGGGAAGTAGCGACCCGACATTCCGACTTTAACTTCAGTCGCTGCTTGGACAGTAGCAGCAGAAAGCGCGATAGCTGCAACTGCAGCCTTAATCCAGTTTTTCATAGTACAACTCCATATAATTATGGGGATAAATACTACTGTCACTTTACTTAATTAGATAAATAACCAAGTGCAATAACCTAGACAGTAGAGTAATAAGGTGAGGTGATTTGCTGATATTCAACCTGTTAGACGAGACTCGCTGAGAAAAGACGAATTTTGGGTGATGAAAAATTTTCATTCACAGACTTATCACCAGAACAAAGATCTCGCTAAAAATGCCTTAATGTGGATCAAAGTGTGAGTAAAAATGGGGCAGAATGTGAGGATCTAACGAATAATGTCGAAAATATTGTGAATAACTTAGATCTTATTCACTGGATCGTCGATCATTTACTGGCGATCTTGGTTATCAACAGGTAAAATTGCCAATCTTTTCAGATCAATTACTTCGAGTGGGGGCACTGTGTCATCTTCGCTTTGGTTGCAATGTTTGCAACAGCTTCAAGAAGAGCTACCAGCAACGGAATTCAGTATGTGGGTTCGTCCATTACAAGCTGAGCTCAATGACAATACACTCACTCTTTTTGCCCCAAACCGTTTCGTATTGGACTGGGTACGTGATAAGTACCTCAACAGCATTAATCGTCTGCTGCAAGAGTATTGCGGCAATGACATGCCAAGTCTGCGTTTTGAAGTGGGTAGCCGACCTGTTGCAGCGCCAAAGCCAGCGCCTAAGCGTACCCCTGCTGATGTCGCCGCTGAATCTTCAGCACCCGCACAGTTACAGGCAAGAAAGCCAGTCCATAAGACTTGGGATGATGATGCGCAAGCTATTGCGGATATTAACCATCGCTCGAATGTGAACCCAAAACACAAGTTCAACAACTTTGTTGAGGGTAAATCGAACCAACTAGGCTTAGCGGCTGCTCGTCAGGTGTCAGATAACCCTGGTTCTGCATACAATCCGCTATTCTTATACGGTGGTACAGGTTTAGGTAAAACTCACCTGCTGCACGCTGTAGGTAATGCGATTGTGGATAACAAGCCAAATGCTAAAGTTGTCTACATGCACTCTGAGCGCTTTGTGCAAGATATGGTCAAAGCGCTGCAAAACAACGCGATCGAAGAGTTCAAGCGTTACTACCGTAGTGTCGATGCGCTGCTTATCGATGATATTCAATTTTTTGCCAATAAAGAGCGTTCGCAGGAAGAGTTCTTCCATACTTTCAACGCTCTGTTAGAAGGCAACCAACAGATCATCTTGACTTCAGACCGTTACCCAAAAGAGATTAATGGTGTTGAAGATCGCCTTAAATCTCGTTTTGGTTGGGGTCTAACGGTTGCGATCGAGCCACCAGAGCTAGAAACACGCGTCGCGATCTTGATGAAAAAAGCAGAAGATCACCAAATTCACCTTGCCGATGAAGTCGCGTTCTTTATTGCTAAGCGACTGCGTTCCAATGTTCGTGAGCTGGAAGGTGCTTTAAACCGTGTTATCGCTAATGCAAACTTTACCGGCCGCCCAATTACTATCGACTTTGTTCGTGAAGCGCTGCGTGACCTACTTGCCCTGCAAGAAAAGTTGGTGACGATTGATAATATTCAAAAGACAGTCGCAGAATACTACAAGATTAAAGTCGCAGACCTGTTGTCTAAGCGCCGTTCTCGCTCAGTAGCCCGTCCACGTCAGCTAGCGATGGCATTGGCTAAAGAGCTGACTAACCACAGTTTGCCAGAAATTGGTGATGCGTTTGGTGGCCGAGACCATACCACGGTACTGCATGCTTGCCGTAAGATTGAGCAGCTACGTGAAGAGAGCCACGACATTAAAGAAGATTACTCGAACCTGATTCGTACTCTATCTTCTTAATTCGCACTATTTCTTGATTCACAGTATTCTAAGCATCGAGCAACAATAACGAATTCGGATAAGAGCATCCTATGAAATTTTCCATTGAGCGTAGCCACCTGCTTAAACCACTTCAGCAAGTGTCAGGAGCACTGGGCGGTCGTCCAACTTTACCAATTCTTGGTAACTTACTTCTTAAAGTCGAAGACAACGTACTCTCAATGACGGCAACCGACCTTGAGGTCGAGTTAATTAGCCGTGTTAACCTCGAAGGTGAATTCGAAGCGGGGAGTATTACTGTACCTTCGCGCAAGTTTTTAGATATTTGCCGTGGTTTGCCTGATGACTCTGTGATTACCTTTGTCTTAGAAGGCGACCGTGTTCAGGTTCGTTCTGGACGCAGCCGTTTCTCGCTATCGACGCTACCTGCCAATGATTTCCCAAATATTGAAGATTGGCAGAGTGAAGTGGAAGTATCACTGACTCAAGCTGAATTACGTGGCTTAGTTGAAAAGACACAATTCTCAATGGCGAACCAAGATGTTCGTTATTATCTCAACGGCATGCTGTTTGAAATTGACGGCACTACGCTACGCAGTGTTGCGACCGATGGTCACCGTATGGCGGTATCTCAAACTGAACTTGGTGCTGACTTTGCACAGAAACAAATCATTGTGCCGCGTAAAGGTGTATTAGAGCTAGTTAAGCTACTCGATGCACCAGAGCAACCTGTTGTGCTGCAAATTGGTAGCTCTAACGTTCGTGCTGAAGTGAACAACTATGTGTTTACCTCTAAGCTGGTGGATGGTCGATTCCCTGATTACCGCCGCGTTATGCCACAGACGACAACTAAAACGCTTGAAGCGGGTTGTGACGAATTACGCCAAGCTTTTTCGCGCGCTGCGATTCTTTCTAACGAGAAATTCCGTGGCGTACGTGTCAATCTAGCTGACACCGAAATGCGCATTACGGCCAATAACCCAGAGCAGGAAGAAGCGGAAGAGATGCTTGATGTCAGCTTTGAGGGTGAGCCGATTGAGATTGGTTTCAACGTTAGCTATGTATTGGATGTGTTGAACACTCTGCGCTGTGAAAAAGTCAGAATTTCGATGTCAGATGCCAATGCCAGTGCGCTGATCGAAAACTCGGAAGACGACAGTGCCATGTACGTGGTGATGCCAATCCGACTCTAGCATGCCGCTCTCTCGTCTTATAATAAAGCAGTTTAGAAACATTGAAGCCTGTGACATTAACTTGTCAGCAGGCTTTAACTTTCTTATTGGACCAAACGGCAGTGGCAAAACCAGTGTCTTAGAAGCGATCTACTTGCTTGGTCATGGTCGCTCATTTAAGAGCTCTTTGACCGGAAGAGTGATTCAAAATGACTGTAATGAGCTGTTTGTTCATGGACGTTTTTTGAACTCGGATCAATTTGAGCTACCAATTG
The DNA here is from genome assembly GCF_059833805.1 of Vibrio sp. R10-SF1-ISO8. Classification (NCBI taxonomy): domain Bacteria; kingdom Pseudomonadati; phylum Pseudomonadota; class Gammaproteobacteria; order Vibrionales; family Vibrionaceae; genus Vibrio; species Vibrio sp. R10-SF1-ISO8. The sequence goes on from NZ_JCBDHL010000003.1 coordinate 34,117, forward strand.
GCATTAATAAGCAGCGTGATGGCTCAACAGAGGTTAAAATAGGCGGTCAGTCTGGGCAAAAGCTCGCACAGCTGGCGCAGGTTTTACCCTTACAGTTGATACACCCAGAAGGGTTTGATTTATTGACTGATGGGCCGAAACATCGTCGTTCGTTTATCGACTGGGGTGTGTTTCATACCGAGTCGGCTTTTTATGATGCTTGGGGGCGATTTAAACGTCTTAACAAGCAGCGCAATGCTCTATTGAAAACAGCAACTAGCTATCGAGAGCTGAGTTATTGGGATCAAGAGATGGCGCGTTTGGCTGAGAATATCAGTCAATGGCGCGCTGATTACGTTGAACAAATGAAGGTCAAAGCGGAGCAGATCTGCAAAGCGTTTTTACCCGAGTTCGACATTCAATTGAAGTATTATCGTGGTTGGGATAAAGATACGCCTTACCAAGAGATACTAGAGAAAAATTTTGAGCGTGATCAGGCGTTAGGGTACACCTTTAGTGGCCCTAACAAAGCGGATTTGCGCATTAAAGTGAATGGTACGCCTGTCGAAGATGTGCTTTCACGAGGTCAGTTAAAACTGATGGTGTGTGCACTGCGTGTGGCGCAAGGACAACACCTAACAGAAATGACTGGCAAGCAATGTATCTACTTAATTGATGACTTTGCATCTGAATTAGATAGCCAACGTCGTAAGCGTCTTGCTGACTGCTTAAAAGAGACGGGGGCGCAAGTTTTTGTAAGTTCTATTACTGATAGCCAAATTGCGGATATGCGTGATGAAAATGGCAAGATGTTCCATGTGGAACATGGCACAATAGAGCAAAATATATAGCGGAAGATAACTCATGTCTGAAAATTACGATTCATCGAGTATTAAGGTACTAAAGGGTCTGGATGCGGTTCGTAAGCGTCCTGGTATGTACATCGGCGACACGGATGATGGCACCGGTCTGCACCACATGGTTTTTGAGGTGGTGGATAACTCAATTGATGAAGCGTTAGCGGGTCACTGTCAAGACATCGTTGTGACAATTCATGAGGACAATTCAGTATCGGTACGCGATGATGGTCGTGGTATCCCTACCGAAATGCACCCAGAAGAGAACGTATCAGCAGCAGAAGTTATTATGACGGTACTTCACGCTGGTGGTAAGTTCGATGATAACTCATACAAGGTATCAGGTGGTCTGCACGGTGTAGGTGTTTCGGTAGTAAACGCACTCTCTAAGCAAGTAACACTGACTATCCATCGCGGTGGTCAAATCCATACTCAAACTTACCATCATGGTGAGCCTCAAGCGCCACTAAGCGTGATTGGTGAAACTGAGCAAACGGGTACAGAAATCCGTTTCTGGCCAAGTGAAGAGACCTTCTCTAATACAGAATTCCACTATGACATTCTAGCTAAACGTCTACGAGAGCTTTCTTTCCTAAACTCTGGGGTATCGATCAAGCTACGTGATGAGCGTGAAGAAGATAAGCAAGATCACTTTATGTATGAAGGTGGTATCCAAGCGTTCGTTGATCACTTGAATACTAACAAGACACCAATCATCGAAAAAGTATTCCACTTTAACGCAGAGCGTGAAGACGGTATCGCGGTAGAAGTCGCGATGCAGTGGAACGATGGTTACCAAGAGAACATTTTCTGTTTCACCAACAACATTCCTCAGCGTGATGGTGGTACTCACCTTGCTGGTTTCCGTGCAGCTCTAACGCGTACATTGAACTCGTTCATGGACAAAGAAGGCTTCTCAAAGAAAGCGAAAACTGCAACGTCAGGTGATGACGCGCGTGAAGGTCTAACGGCGGTTATTTCGGTTAAGGTGCCAGATCCTAAGTTCTCAAGCCAAACTAAAGACAAACTGGTTTCTTCTGAAGTGAAGTCAGCGGTTGAGCAAGCTATGGGTGAGAAACTGTCTGAGTTCCTAATTGAGCACCCAGCAGAAGCGAAAACGGTTTGTACTAAGATTATCGACGCAGCTCGTGCGCGTGATGCGGCGCGTAAAGCTCGTGAAATGACTCGTCGTAAAGGCGCTCTAGACCTAGCTGGTCTGCCAGGTAAATTGGCAGACTGTCAGGAAAAAGACCCAGCACTTTCTGAACTCTACATAGTGGAGGGTGACTCGGCAGGCGGCTCCGCAAAACAAGGCCGTAACCGTAAGAACCAAGCGATCCTTCCTCTGAAAGGTAAAATCCTTAACGTTGAGAAAGCGCGTTTTGACAAAATGCTTTCTTCTCAAGAGGTAGCGACACTTATTACAGCGCTTGGTTGTGGTATCGGTCGTGACGAGTACAACCCAGACAAACTGCGTTACCACAACATCATCATCATGACCGATGCCGATGTCGATGGTTCACACATTCGTACGCTGCTATTGACCTTCTTCTATCGTCAAATGCCAGAGCTGATTGAGCGTGGCTACGTGTACATTGCTCAGCCACCGCTTTACAAAGTGAAGAAAGGTAAGCAAGAGCAGTACATCAAAGATGAAGATGCGATGAACCAATACCAAGTGGCATTGGCGCTAGATAACGCATCTCTTCACGTCAACGCACAAGCGCCAGCCCTAGCTGGTGAAGCGCTAGAGAAGCTTGTTCAGCAGTACAACGCGGGCATTAAGCTGGTGGATCGCATGAGTCGTCGTTATCCACGTGCTCTTGTGCATGAACTGGTTTACACGCCACGTCTAACGGCAGAGCAGTGTCATGACGCTGCGGCAGTTGAAGCATGGACTAAGCGGCTTGTCGAGCAGCTTAATGCCAAAGAAGTGGGTGCAAGCCAGTACAGCTTCGAAGTGGAACAACACGCTGAACTTGATCTTAACCTACCTAAGATTATTGTTCGTACCCATGGTGTGACGCATGAGTTTGCATTAAGTGTTGATCTGTTCAACTCGAAAGAATACGGCAAGCTAGCAGACCTATCTGAAGCGTTAGATGGCCTAATTGAAGAGAGTGCTTACATCAAACGTGGTGAGCGTACTCAGCCAATCACAAGCTTTGTTGATGCTCTTGAGTGGTTAATCAAAGAGTCACGTCGTGGTCTAAGCCTACAGCGCTACAAAGGTCTAGGTGAGATGAACCCAGATCAGCTTTGGGAAACAACCATGGACCCAGAGACTCGTCGCATGATGCAAGTAACGATTGAAGATGCGGTTGGTGCAGATCAGCTGTTTACGACGCTAATGGGTGACCAAGTAGAACCTCGTCGTAACTTTATCGAAGAAAACGCACTTAAAGTTGCCAACTTGGACGTTTAGTATCTTTGATACTTCGCTCTTTCGCTTAATTTCTGTGTCAGAGGTGCTCACATACCTTCGTATGCTCCGCGCCTCTTCCTTGAACTAAAACGAAATAGCTTCGTGTCAAAAAACTAAAATTGTTTTAAAAGACTGTCAGAAATGACGGTCTTTTTTGTTATTAGGTGTTTGAAAAATATAGAATTAGAAAAATATCTGAAGATAATCCCTTGAAACTATTTTGCTTTAGCCACATATCTATTGTTGAAGAGGGAAGCTGTCTTGCTCAAGAGAGAAGAAACAGAACCTCTGGATTCGCTGATAAGATATCGCTCAGGAGAGGATAACCTTAGAGGCACACATTGAACTGATTTATTACTACGTCCCAGCGTTATAAGTACCCGAGGAGTAGCGGATAAATCCCTTAGCCGGCAAAGATCTCAACAAGATAGATCCGCGCAAACTCACGGCTAAGACTATTGCTTACTATGAGGATAGCATTATGAGAACTGTAGATTTCACTCCACTTTACCGCAACGCAATTGGCTTCGATCGTCTATTCAACATGATGGAAGCAAACACTGCGAAGAACGCTTCTGGCGGTTACCCTCCTTACAATATTGAGCAGAAAGACGAGAACCACTACCGCATTACTATGGCAGTGGCAGGTTTCGCTGATGAGCAACTCGATCTGACTCAGAAAGAAAATATGCTGATTGTTAAAGGTGAGCGTAAAAGCGAAGAAGAGAAGCAATACGTTTACCAAGGTATCGCAGAACGCGATTTTGAACGCAAATTCCAACTTGCAGACTATGTAAAAGTCGTGGGTGCGAGCATGGAAAATGGTCTACTGCATATCGACCTAGAGCGTGAGATTCCAGAAGCGATGCAACCGCGTAAGATTGCTATCAATGGCAGTAACCTAATCGAAGGTTAATTGGCTGTCTCAAAACTGAGAGTAAAGAGTGAAAGAGCGCACATTAGCGCTCTTTTTTATTGTACTCGAATCTGTAAATCAGTAATTTCTGCGCCGTAAACGATAAATTTGGACAATAGAATGAAAAAATTATTATTGGCTGCATTAGTTATTGCTGTCTCTGGCTGTTCTAGCCTTGTCGCTCCGCTTGCTACTGACTACACCGCATCAAACGGTGAAAAGATTCGTATTGCTTATGCCAACCCTGAAAAATCGGCTAACTGTGAGCTGAAAGGCCAGTCAGCGTTCAACCCTAACTCGCAAAGTATTATGGGAATTGTATCCTTTGGCGATAGCGGAATGGATGCTGAGCATAAAATTAACTCAACTTTTGGTGAAGAAGCAGCAGCGTTAGGCGCTAACTACATTAATCGTGGGTTTGCTGGCTCTTCTACATACGGTGGTGTATATCAGCGTTCCTCTACTATAGAAGCAAGCTACTTCCTATGTGAGCACATCCCAGCTCTATAAATACCAACAGCCCAAAGCGTGAACTTTGGGCTGTTTTTGTTTTGCTGCGCTTAACCTTGCTGGTAAGCGCGCTCTACTTCCTCTGCAATGATAGCGATACCTTTTTGCATCATTTCGTCATCTTGAACGTAGTTCATTCGTAAGCATTGATGAGCATGTTCCCAGTCATCTTCTTGACCAATAAAGAAGTACTCGCCAGGAACAATCAGAACGCCGCGTGCTTTTAAGCGTTGATACAGCTCCATAGTTGTGATCGGCAGCTCATCAAACCAAAGCCAAAGGAAAATAGCGCCCTCTGGTTTGTGAATTCGGAAACGTGAGTCAGTAATTGCTGTTTGCAGTAACTCGACAGCGCGCTGAGACTTCTGTTTGTAAAAAGGTTTAATCACCTCTGAGCTCAGCTTTAACAAATCCCCTTTGCCAATAATGTGGTTGGCAATTGCAGGGCCTAAACTGCCCGGAGCGAGACTGATAATGCCATTCATATTGGTCATAGCCTGAGTGATTTCTTCACTGGCAATCACGATTCCGCAACGCACGCCCGGCAAACCGAGTTTTGATAGGCTCATGCAAAGAATGGTGTTTTCATTCCAGAATGGCTCCACATCTTCAAAAATAATATTTGGAAACGGTAGACCGTAAGCGTTATCGATGATCAGTGGGATGTTGTTCTCACGCGCGAGCTTATCCAATTTATGGATCTCTTCGTCGGTCAGCACATTGCCAGTCGGGTTGGTAGGGCGGGATGCACAGATAGCTGCGACAGAGTCATCTACCTTTAGCTGTTCAAAATCGACATGGTACTTAAATAGACCATTGTCGAGCATTTCAATCTCTGGGTGGTACGAGACAAAGATATCTTCATCTATACCGGCATCACCATAGCCAATGTATTCCGGTGCGAGTGGCAGTAAGATTTTTTTGTGCGAGCCGTCAGGTTGTTTGCCAGCCAGCAGATTAAATAGGTAGAAAAAGCCACTTTGACTGCCATTGGTTAAGCTGATGTTCTTTTCTGTGATATTCCAGCCATAGGTCTCTTTAAGTAGCTTGGCGAGCGCTTTAACAAATGCATCTTTGCCTTGCGGGCCATCGTAGTTCGCCATTGCGGCAACCAGTTCTCCACTTTCTAGCAGTTCCTCACTGGCGAGTCGAAAATAATCGAGCATGGCAGGAATGGCGGCTGGGTTTCCTCCACCGAGCATGATGGCGCCCGGAGTGCGTAGACCATCATTTAAATCATCCATTAACTGGGTAATACCTGAATACTGATTAAATTTTTCACCAAACTTAGAAAACTGCATTACTTTCTGTACCTAATTCATTGTTGTCATTGCTTTAGTTCTTGAACAGCTAGTGCGTGGCTAGCCAATAGAGTAATCCTTGAACATACATTAATGATAATAGGACGAAAAGCACTAAATCAGTGCATTGATAAAGAAAAGCCCAACTCCGAGGAGTTGGGCTTGAGTAGACTTGCTTAGTGTAAGGTCTTAGACCCTACTTTGGCGTTTACTTCTGCAGTAAAGAAATATCGGCAATTTCTAAGAATAGGTTACGCAGGTTGTTTAGCAGTGTAAGACGGTTCTTCTTCAGAGCTTCGTCATCTGCCATTACCATTACGTTATCGAAGAAGGCATCAACAGGCTCACGTAGGTCAGCAAGCTTGCTTAGCGCCTCTTGGTAGTTACCAGTTGCGAACGCTGGCTCTAGCGCTTCTGTCATCACTTCAACGCTTTCAGCTAGTGCTTTTTCTGCGTCTTCTTGTAGAAGCGCAAGGTCGATGTCTGTCGCTAGCTCACCGTCGAATTTCGCTAGGATATTACCTACACGTTTGTTCGCTGCAGCTAGTGCTTCTGCGGCTTCTAGCTCACGGAAGTGAGATACTGCTTTCACGCGCTGATCGAAGTCTGCAGGCTTAGTTGGACGGTTAGCCAGTACAGCTTGGATGATATCCACGCTGAAGCCTTCGTCTTTGTACCATGCATTGAAACGACCAAGCATAAACTCGATAACGTCGTCAGCAACATTTGCGTTAGTCAGCTTGTCGCCGAATAGAGACTGTGCCTTCGCGATAAGGTCTGTTAGGTCTAGGTTGTAGCCATTCTCTACGATGATGCGTAGTACACCTAGCGACGCACGACGAAGTGCGAATGGGTCAGAACCCTTAGGTGCTTGGCCAATACCGAAGATACCAACAATCGTATCTAGCTTGTCAGCCATTGCGACTGCAGATGAAATACCTGTGCTTGGTAGGTCGTCACCCGCGAAACGAGGCATGTACTGCTCGTAAAGCGCTAGTGCAACTTGCTCATCTTCACCATCGTGGGTTGCGTAGTGCATGCCCATTACACCCTGAGTATCGGTAAACTCGAATACCATAGAGGTCATTAGGTCACACTTCGCTAGCAAACCTGCACGCTTAGATTTTTCAACGTCAGCATCGATCTGCTCAGCAATGTAGCCAGCAAGTTCTGTGATGCGGTCTGTCTTGTCTTTGATAGTACCAAGCTGTTTCTGGAAGATAGCTTGCTCTAGCTCAGGTAGACGGTCGATAAGAGGACGCTTACGGTCAGTGTTAAAGAAGAATTCTGCATCCGCTAGACGTGGACGTACAACCTTCTCGTTACCTTCGATGACGTAGCGAGGCTCTTTTGACTCGATGTTTGAAACGAAGATGAAGTTAGGCAGTAGCTTCTTGTTTTCGTCATACACTGGGAAGTACTTCTGGTCACCTTTCATGGTGTAAACCAATGCTTCAGAAGGTACTTTTAGGAACTCTTCTTCAAACTTCGCAGTTAAGACTACTGGCCACTCAACCAGAGAAGTCACTTCTTCTACTAGGTCATCTTCTAGATCAGCAACACCGCCAACGGCCGCTGCTGCTTTTTTCGAGTCAGCAAGGATGATAGCTTTACGCGCTTCGTAATCAGCCATAACTTTACCGCGCTCCTCTAGGATCGCTGGGTATTGCTCTGCTGATTCGATAGTGAACTCTTGCTCACCCATGAAGCGATGACCGCGGATAGTACGGTCCGATGCTACGCCTAGGATCTCACCTTCGATAAGATCTGAGCCCATAAGCATAGTTAGTGTTTTTACCGGGCGGATAAACTGAGTTGTCTTGTTACCCCAACGCATTGGTTTAGCGATAGGTAAGTTACCTAGTGCTTTAGCTGCTAGGTCGACAACGATTTCAGACGTTGCTTGGCCTTTTACTTCTTGTTTGAAAAGAAGCCATTCGCCTTTGTCTGTCACTAGACGGTCAGCTTGTTCAACTGTGATGCCGTTACCACGAGCCCAACCTTGAGCCGCTTTAGTTGCGTTACCATCAGCATCGAATGCTACAGAAACTGCAGGACCACGCTTCTCTACTACTTTGTCTGCTTGGCCTTCAGCAAGACCTGCGACTTTAAGTGCTAGACGACGAGGAGCGGCGTACCATTTCACACCTTCGTGTGCTAGGTCTGCGCCTTTTAACTCTGCTTCGAAGTTTGCTGCGAACGCTTCCGCTAGAGTGCGAAGTTGCGTTGGTGGTAGCTCTTCAGTACCCAGTTCAATTAGAAATTCTTTAGCCATGATTACTTCTCCTCGTCCTTCTTGCACATAGGGAAGCCAAGTGCTTCACGTGATGCGTAGTATGCTTCAGCAACTGATTTAGTTAAGTTGCGGATACGAAGGATGTAACGTTGGCGCTCTGTAACAGAGATAGCTTTACGTGCATCAAGGATGTTGAATGCGTGACCAGCTTTTAGAATGCGCTCGTAAGCTGGAAGCGGAAGTGGCTTCTCAAGCTCAAGTAGCTCTTTACACTCTTTTTCACACTGATCGAAGAAGGTGAATAGGAAATCTACGTCTGCGTGTTCGAAGTTGTACGTTGATTGTTCCACTTCGTTTTGGTGGAAGATGTCACCGTAAGTTACCTTGCTGCCGTCTGGTGCGATGTTCCACACTAGGTCGTAAACAGAGTCCACTTCTTGGATGTACATAGCTAGACGCTCGATACCGTAAGTTATCTCGCCAGTAACAGGTTTACACTCAAGGCCGCCTACTTGTTGGAAGTAAGTAAACTGAGTTACTTCCATGCCGTTTAGCCATACTTCCCAACCAAGACCCCATGCGCCTAGCGTAGGGTTTTCCCAGTTGTCTTCTACGAAACGAATATCGTGTACTAGCGGGTCGATACCAAGAACTTCAAGCGAGCCTAGGTACAACTCCTGAATGTTATCTGGAGAAGGTTTTAGGGCTACTTGGAACTGATAGTAGTGCTGCAGACGGTTCGGGTTTTCACCATAACGACCATCGGTAGGACGACGTGAAGGTTGAACGTAAGCTGTCGACATTGGCTCTGGGCCAAGTGCACGTAGACATGTCATTGGGTGAGAGGTGCCCGCACCTACTTCCATATCTAGAGGTTGAACAATAGTACAACCGTTTTGTGCCCAGTAATCCTGCAGCGCGAGGATCATTCCCTGGAAGGTTTTGATATCGTAATTTTGCATAGTAATTCGCGCGATTCTTGTGTCAAAAATTGAGAAAAAATAACAATCAAGTATACCCAGATATTTGGCATGGGAGTAGCGTTAATCTTGATTAATTCCTAGGCAAAATTCTCCTTTAATGGAAATTTAATGGCTTATTCGTCCAAATTTTCCTAAAAGGGAGTTTATTTGCAGTTTATCGCTTGAGAAACACCTTTCAGATGGTTAGAATTCCGCCGTCTTTGGGGAGTAGCTTACTTAACTATCAACACTGGGATGTTAAGTTCGTTCGTCAACATAATTGATGCAAAATCATCATGGCGTTCGAGACGTATCGACCAATTTAATCACAACAATGTCGAATGCGTTTAGCAAGACCTTAGACAAATCATCACGAACCGGGGTGGGGCGTGAGGTTTGTCTTCGGTTAAAATTATAATCCCTGCCCCAGAAGAGCATGTCGTGAGCGTTTTAGCTATTTCTATCACCACCGTTGCCTTGGCGGAAATCGGTGACAAAACCCAACTTTTATCTCTGCTTTTAGCCAGTCGATACCGCAAGCCATTACCTATTATCACTGCGATATTTTTAGCTACATTGGCGAACCATGCCCTTGCTGCATGGCTAGGTGTTGTTGTCGCCGATTATCTCTCTCCAGAAATATTGAAGTGGGTGCTGGTGGTGAGCTTTTTGGTGATGGCTGGTTGGGTACTGATCCCTGACAAACTTGATGATGATGAACAGATTTCCAGTCGAGGACCGTTTGTTGCGAGCTTCATTGCCTTTTTTATCGCTGAAGTTGGAGATAAAACTCAAATCGCGACTTCGATTCTTGGTGCGCAATATCCTGACGCACTGACATGGGTTATTTTGGGCACCACGATCGGCATGTTACTGGCCAACGTCCCTGTGGTTCTGATTGGCAAACTATCTGCAGATAAGATGCCGTTAGACTTAATTCGCAAGGTTACTGCTTTGCTGTTTATTGCTCTGGCGACCGCGGCAGCCGTGTTTCAATAACATCGGCTAAGTAGGTGTTAAATATCAATAACTAGCAGTAAAAAGATCCAGTTCAAACTCTGAGTTTATTTCATTCTGAGTCGTGATCACTGACATATAAGTGTCATACTTGTCATGGTACTTTAACCATGTGAATGATAGCGAGAGGGCAAGGTTATGCTTACACGTTATACGGGGATGACACCTAAAAGTCAGAGTTATTTGTTCACCTTTGGTCTAGCGTTGTGTTTGCTAGCAATGGTACTGACCGATATGTGGCTACCGATTGTGGCTGGTTCGTTTATTTTGACTGGTTTGACTGTTGAAGCTTGGATTCGAGCTGAACATATTATCCCGATGCATGAAGAGATGCGCGCGATGAGAAAACAGATAAGTAAACTTCAGTCAGAAGTCCGTACACTAGAATACGATGAATAAAACAACGGCAGCCACAAAGGCTGCCGTTTTCTTTTCTGCCGTGGCGTTTAAGCCATTCCTTTCTTAATCAGATACTGATAAGGCAGTTGCTCGGTTTGCGAGCCAATCAATTGGTGATCCATAAAGCGACAAAAACTTGGAATGTCGCGAGTTGTTGATGGGTCATCCGCCTTAACGAGCAGTACTTCACCATCTTGCATGGTTCTAATTGTCTTCCTGACCATCATCACTGGCTCTGGGCAGCGTAATCCTTCCGCCTCTAATGTCTTGGTTGCCTGTTCTGGATTGAATGTCATGGTCGTATCTTTGGTTACTCAATTTGGCCTAGATAATACTAGTGAAGAAAAAATATTCAATAACCCCTTGGCAAAGCGATCATTTTGTTTTAACTTAGTTAACAAGTTGGTAACATTTAAAACGGGAGAGCAAGTATGTTGACAGCTTTAGATCGTCTAACCATCTATTCAGTGCTGTGTTTTATCTCTTTTTGCGCACTTGTTTTACGTTCACCAGCAGAATCGTCGTCATTTATGCCTTTGCTCGGCATGGGTGCGACGGTGGTAGGGATTTGGCTTGAGATGCATCGCTGGCCGAGCGCATCTGAAGAACACGAAAACGAACTGTAGCGCTTCCAACTACGCTTCGTTTTTTATCACTACGCTCAACTACATTCCGACACTATCCCCAGTTTTCTTGGGCTTCCCCGCTGAAAAGCGGGATTTTTTTTGCCTGAAAAAGGTACAATACGCCCATACCCATCTAAAATACGTGGTTTAAGCGTGGAATTAGAAGATATTTATCGTCGAGATCTCAACCTATTGGTTGCATTGCGCGTACTGATTGAAGAGTGCAGCGTGAGCAAAGCAGCGAATCGCCTTAACCTTAGTCAATCTGCGATGAGTCGTGTTTTGGGACGGCTACGCGATATGCTTGGCGACCCTTTATTCACCCGCCAAGGTCAACATCTGATTCCAACAGAAAAGGCTCTCGAAATTGATCGCTGTTTAGGTGAGCCGCTAGAGTCCCTGCGTCAGTTGTTGTCACCAATTGAGTTTGAACCAAGCAGCTGCGATCAAACGTTTAATATCGCTACGACGGACTACGCAATGCAAACTATCTTGCCGTTTGCTTTGCCACGTATATATCAAGAAGCGCCCAATGTGTCGTTTAACTTTTTACCACTTCAGCATGATAGATTAGCCGATCAGCTTACCTATGAAGGTGCAGACCTAGCGATCTGCCGCCCAATTGGCCCTGTAGAGCCACTGCGTAGCGAAATTTTGGGTCGGGTTGGGGTGTTGTGCTTATTATCGAAGCGGCATCCCTTGGCAGACAAAGAGCTCAGCCTGCAGGATTATCTCAACTATCCACATGCGATGATCGCTATCAGTGATGGTGTTAAGGCGTTGATTGAAGGGGCGTTAGTTGACCAACCTAAGCGCAAAATGGTGCTGCGTGCGTACCATCTAGAGGCTGCGTTGGCGATTGTCGATACCATGCCATTGATTATTACGGTTCCGGCAGACTTGGCTTATTTGGTCGCTGAACGCTATGACTTAGTTATTAAGCCATTGCCATTTCAGTTTACTCCGTTCGACTATTCGATGATTTGGCACCCACGCTGTGAGCATTCGCCTGCTCAGGAGTGGTTACGCGGAATCGTAAAGGAAGAGTGCAGTCGCTTGATTGCCAAGCGCATTGAAGATATTGGTTTGGACTAAATCGTTTCAGTAACAAAAGAGCCGGCATTACAGGTGCTGGCTCTTTTCTATCTAACTGCAGCTGTTATAGCTTAATCACAACACGACCTGTTACTTGGCCGTTAGTGATGTCTTCCGCGTATTTTGGTGCTTCAGCTAATTCTACTTCAGTACAAGCTTGCTCAAAGTAGCTATCTGGAAGGAGTTCTACCAGTTTCTCCCACGCTGCGATACGTTTTTCGGTCGGGCAAGAGACTGAATCAATACCTTGTAGGCGAACGTTACGTAGAATGAAAGGCATCACTGTAGTAGGTAGGTCAAAACCGCCTGCTAGACCACACGCTGCGACCGCGCTGTTGTAATCCATCTGAGCCAGTACTTTTGCTAGTACTTTACTGCCTACAGTATCAACTGCACCTGCCCAAACTTGCTTTTCAAGTGGGCGTGCTGGCTCTTCAAACTCAACACGGTCGATAATTCGACTTGCACCTAGCTTCTCAAGTAGCGGGCCATTTTGTTCAACACGGCCTGTTACCGCCGCCACTTTGTAACCTAGCTGAGCCAATAGCGTTACTGCTACTGAGCCAACACCGCCACTCGCACCAGTAACAAGAATTTCGCCATCTTCAGGCTTAATCCCCGCATCAAGCAGTGCTTGGACACATAGCATACCTGTGAAGCCAGCCGTACCGACCATCATGGCTTTCTTGCTATCTAGCCCTTTTGGTAGTGGAACGAGCCAGTCAGCTTTCAGGCGAGCACGCTGAGCCATACCACCCCAGTGGTTTTCACCGACGCCCCAACCTGTCAGTACTACTTTGTCACCTGCTTGGTAGCGGTTGTCTTCAGAGCTCACTACGGTGCCGGCTAAGTCGATACCTGGAACCATAGGGAAATTACGAATAATTTTGCCTTTCCCGGTGATTGCTAATCCGTCTTTGTAGTTTAGTGATGAGTAATCAACATCAATTAGTACGTCGCCTTCTGGCAGTTGTGCTTCGTCGATTTGCTCGATAGAAGCAATAGTACGTTTTTCTTCTTGATTTAGAATCAGTGCGTTGAACATAAGTGGTCTCCACAAATAAGAGCAGCAATTTAAAAACTGGTTACGAGTGTAGATCCAAATTAGATATGACAAAAATGAAACTTTAGCATTATATCTATGCGCATCACGCATTTTGACCAAAGTATAAGCAAGAGAAAGGTTGTCTATAGATGGGATAACAAAAAAGCCCTTAACCAAGGGGGTTAAGGGCTTAACAGTTTATGAGAGGAAGAATTTGTACGACGGGTTGTCAGTTTCATCCTTACACTGGTAACCCAGTTCTCGTAGGTGAGCAGAGAAGCGAGATAAATCGGATTCATCTAACTCAAAGCCACACAGTACGCGGCCATAGTCAGCCCCATGGTTACGATAGTTGAACAAGCTGATATTCCAGTGGGTTCCCAGTGTGCTCAAAAACTTCAATAGTGCACCAGGGTATTCTGGAAACTCAAAGCTGTATAAACGTTCTTTAAGTGGTTTAGAAGGTTTACCACCAATCATATAGCGCACGTGCAGCTTAGCCATTTCGTCATCAGAAAGATCGACCACAGGGTAGCCACCATCACGCAAGTCATGAATGATGTTATCTAGCTCTTCTTGCCCACCTTGCAGACGGACACCAACAAAGATATTGGCTAGTGCGTCATCGTTGTAACGGTAGTTAAACTCAGTCACGGCACGGCCGCCAATCAAGTTACAGAACTCGAAGAAAGCACCTTGACGCTCAGGGATGGTTACCGCCAATAGACCTTCACGTTTCTCACCCAGTTCACAGCGCTCAGAGACGTAACGTAGACCGTGGAAGTTAGTGTTGGCACCCGAAAGAACCGTACCTAGGTTTTTATCTTGCAGCCCGTTTTGCTCGGCAAATTTCTTCAGGCCCGCTAAAGCTACTGCGCCAGAAGGTTCGGCAATCGCACGTGTGTCTTCAAAGATATCCTTCACAGCTGCGCAGATTTCATCACTGGATACTGAGATATGCCCATCAATGTATTTCTGACAAAGACGGAAAGTCTCATCACCAATGCGTTTTACAGCGACGCCATCAGCAAACATGCTAACTTGATCGAGCACCACTGGTTCACCTGCGTCTAAAGCTGCTTTCAAACAAGAGGAGTCTTCAGGTTCAACGGCAATCACCTTGATTTCAGGCATCAGTTGTTTAACCAATACTGCGACACCTGCCGCGAGACCACCACCACCAACGGGAACGAAGATGTAGTCGAGGTGACCATTTTGCTGCAGCATCTCCATACCAATCGTACCCTGACCGGCAATCACTAGTGGGTGATCAAATGGTGGTACAAAAGTATAGCCATGCTCAGCTGATAGACGCTCTGCTTCGGCTTTTGCCTCGTCAAAGTTACTGCCATGCAGCACCACGTTACCGCCAAAACCACGTACTGCTTCGACTTTAATGTCTGGCGTGGTTTTTGGCATCACGATAGTGGTCTTGATACCTAGTTTAGTCCCAGAAAGCGCCATACCTTGAGCATGGTTACCTGCGGATGCTGCAATTACTCCCGCCGCTTTTTGCTCATCGTTTAGGCTTGCAACCATGTTGTATGCGCCGCGCAGTTTAAACGAGTGTACCGGCTGGCGGTCTTCCCGTTTGATTTGCACATTGTTACCAATACGTGCTGCAAGGCGTGGCATCTCTTGAAGTGGCGTTACTGTCGCCACTTCATAAACAGGCGCTCGTAAGATCTGGCGCAGGTAATCCGCGCCAGTTTGAGGTTCTTGCCCTGAAAGTATTGAGTCACTCATAAGCTAGTCCTCTAGCTTAGATTTGTCTCGTACTGCACCTTTGTCAGCACTAGTCGCCATACTTGCGTACGCTTTTAGTGCAAATGAAACTTCACGTTGACGGTCGACTGGTTTCCAGCCCAACTCATCTTGTTTTGCACGGCGCTCAGCAAGTTCTTGATCTGAAACTTGTAAAGAAATTGAACGGTTTGGAATATCAATAGCGATCATATCGCCTTGTTTCACCAAGCCGATTGCACCGCCGTTAGCTGCTTCTGGAGACGCGTGACCAATAGATAAACCAGATGTACCGCCAGAGAAGCGACCATCTGTCAGTAGGGCACACTCTTTACCTAACCCCATAGATTTTAGGTATGTCGTTGGGTAAAGCATCTCTTGCATGCCCGGACCACCCTTAGGGCCTTCGTAACGGATAACAACCACATCGCCTGCTTTCACTTTGCCACCAAGGATGCCTTCAACCGCATCTTCTTGGCTTTCAAACACTACCGCAGGGCCAGTGAATTTATGAATGCTCTCATCCACACCTGCGGTCTTAACAATACAGCCATCTAATGCGATGTTGCCAGAAAGAACGGCCAGGCCACCCTCTTGGCTGAAGGCGTTGTCTTTGGTGCGGATACAACCTTCAGCGCGGTCGTCATCAAGACGATCCCAACGACAATCCTGAGAGAATGCCTGAGTGGTACGAATACCTGCAGGACCTGCGCGGAAGAACTTCAATACTTCTTCATCTTCAGTTTGGATGATGTCGTATTTGGCTAGCTGCTCTTTCATTGACAGGCCAAGAACGGTGCGTGCTTGGTTGTGAAGTAGGCCAGCGCGGTCAAGCTCACCAAGAATGGCCATGACACCACCCGCACGGTGGACGTCTTCCATATGATATTTCTGAGTCGAAGGAGCTACTTTACAAAGGTGTGGAACCTGACGAGATAGACGATCGATATCTTCCATATCGAAGTCGACTTCACCTTCTTGCGCTGCAGCTAGCAGGTGCAGAATAGTGTTAGTTGAACCACCCATTGCAATATCGAGTGCCATTGCATTCTCAAACGCGTCAAAGGTTGCGATGTTGCGTGGTAGTGCAGATTCGTCATCTTGCTCATAGTAGCGGCGAGTTAGTTCAACAATGCGACGACCTGCATTAAGGAATAGCTGTTCACGGTCAGCGTGAGTGGCTAGCATTGAGCCGTTACCTGGCTGAGAAAGACCCAGCGCTTCGGTTAGACAGTTCATTGAGTTAGCAGTAAACATCCCTGAACATGAGCCACATGTCGGACATGCACTACGCTCGATCTGCTCACTCTGTTCGTCTGACACTTTCGGGTCAGCGCCTTGGATCATTGCATCAACCAAGTCTAGCTTGATGATTTGATCAGAAAGCTTGGTTTTACCCGCTTCCATCGGACCGCCAGAAACAAAGATAACTGGAATATTCAGGCGCATTGACGCCATTAGCATTCCCGGAGTGATTTTGTCACAGTTAGAGATACATACCATGGCATCAGCACAGTGGGCATTAACCATGTACTCAACCGAGTCGGCAATCAGCTCACGTGATGGTAGCGAATAAAGCATACCGCCGTGGCCCATTGCGATACCGTCGTCGACAGCAATGGTGTTGAATTCTTTGGCGATACCGCCCGCTTTTTCAATCTCACGCGCTACCAACTGACCCATGTCTTTTAAGTGCACGTGGCCTGGTACAAACTGGGTAAACGAGTTGACTACCGCGATGATAGGTTTACCGAAATCTTCGTCTTTAACGCCCGTAGCACGCCATAAGGCGCGCGCACCGGCCATATTGCGTCCGTGTGTTGTGGTTGCTGATCTATATTTTGGCATTGTGTTACTTCCTATATTTGCCGGTGCTTTTTAAGCTTTGTCTGCGTCTTGTGGGTAAACGTAATCTAGCCAACCCCATTTATCTTCTGTGGTGCCATTAAATAGGCCGAAGTAAGCTTCTTGGAGCTCTTTGGTGATTGGGCCACGTTTACCGCTGCCGACTTCAATCTTATCGATAGTTGCAACAGGAACGACTTCTGCTGCAGTACCTGTCATAAAGACTTCGTCTGCTAGGTAAAGCGCTTCACGCGCAATGTTTGCTTCACGCACTTCATAACCGCGATCACGAGCGATAGTCATAATTGAATCGCGAGTGATACCAGGTAGGATTGCGCTGGTTGCTGGTGGCGTAGTGATAACACCATCTTTAATCACGAAGATGTTTTCGCCAGCACCTTCAGATAGGTAACCATCGACACTGAGTGCAATACCTTCATCGTAGCCGTGACGACGAGCTTCACCACCAACCAGTAGTGAAGATAGGTAGTTACCACCGGCTTTTGCCGCTGTTGGAATCGTGTTTGGCGCTGCACGGTTCCAGCTAGAGATCATTGCATCTACACCTTTCTCTAGTGCTTCTTCACCTAGGTATGAACCCCAAGGGAAAGCCGCAATGATCAGATCCATTTCAGTGCCTACAGGTGGGCAGACACCTAGACCAACGTTACCCACGAAACCTAGTGGACGAATGTAAGCACTATCAAGTTTGTTTTGACGCAGCGTCTCGCGCGTCGCTTCCATGATCTCTTCAACAGTGTATGGAATAGGGAAGCGGTAGATTTTTGCTGAATCTTTAAGACGTTTTGCATGCTCTAAATGGCGGAAGACAATTGGGCCTTTAGGTGTGTTGTAGCAGCGCACGCCTTCAAATACTGAAGTACCGTAGTGCATAGCGTGAGTTAACACATGCACATTTGCTTCTGCCCAAGGAACCATTTCACCGTTAAACCAAATGTAGTCTGCTGTTTTTGTAGCCATTATTGCCTTCCTTATGCACAAATCTTTTGTTGTAGGTTGTTATTTGGGAGTTCGTCACTCGCAATTTGCGTGACTTCAACAGTGCGTACATCCCAAAGCTTCTCGATTTGATTGGTGAGAAATGAAATAGGACGATCACTGTCGACGATGATTTCAACGCTAGCGACTTTGCTCTCGTGGTTTTGCGTGCCAGCAACTTGCTTAACAATAAAACCACGGTGGCGTACCACACGAAGAACGCGTTCTAACAGTACAGGTTTATCATCCGCTTTAATGTCGATTAGATATCTTTCCATGTTAGGTGTTCTCCAGCATGTCATTGTTTGATGCACCTGGTGGTACAAGTGGCCATACGTTTTCTTCTTCGTCGATTAAAACATGAAGTAAGTATGAGGTTTTACTTTCTAGCATTTCTTTAAGAGCTGGCTCAACTTCTTCTTTTTTAGTGATCACTTTACCCGGAATATCAAAGGCTTTTGCTAGCATCACAAAGTCCGGGTTGTCATCAAGAATAGTTTCACTGTGGCGACCATCAAAGAACAGCGATTGCCATTGACGAACCATGCCTAAACGCTGGTTATCGAGTAGAACGACTTTTACCGGAATCTGACGGCGCTTCAGTGTGCCTAGCTCTTGGATGTTCATCATAAATGAGCCATCACCTGTGATAAGAATAGACTGATCATCAGGTCGAGCAACCGCTGCTCCCATCGCTGCAGGAAGACCAAAGCCCATAGTGCCTAGGCCTGCTGATGTGATGAAGTTTTGTGGCTCGCGCGGTTGGATGTGCTGGGCTGCCCACATCTGGTGCTGGCCCACATCGGTAGAAATAATCGAAGTGTCCGGCATAAGATCAGATAGCTGCTTCAGTAACCCTGGAGCGTAGATAAGATCGCCTGGGTGGTCGTAGCGCCACTTGAAGCCACTACGGAGACTTTCACTATGCTTAACCCAAGGCGTGATGTCTTGAGTCAGCTCTAGTTGAGGAAGAACGGCTGGGATCTCACCACGCACTGGCGCATTGGCTTGGCGCAGTTTGTGAATCTCTGCGGCATCAATATCAATGTGAATCACCTTAGCATTTGGCGCAAAGGTATCGAGCTTGCCGGTCACTCGGTCATCAAAGCGGGCGCCAACAGCAATCAAAAGGTCACACTCTTGTACAACTAGGTTGGCCGCTTTAGTGCCGTGCATGCCAAGCATACCTAGATAGTGAGGGTCATGACGCTCAATGGTACCTAGCCCTTTTAGGGTGCTAACAGAAGGCATTGGGTTTAAACGTAGGAACTCTCGTACCGAGTCCGTTGCGTGACCAAGCTGAACACCACCACCGACATAAAGTACCGGACGAGAGCTTTGAGAAAGCAGCTCTTGTGCTTGGGTTATAGCCTCTTGGTTTGCCACAGGCATCGCTGGTGGAGAAAAAGGAGGAAGAAGGTTTACAGGTGCTTGGCCTAGCTGAACATCTTTGGCGATATCAACGATTACTGGGCCTGGGCGACCTGTTTTCGCCACTTCAAAGGCTTCAGCAAGTGTTGGTGCCAGTTCATTGATATCCGTTACTAGATAGCTGTGTTTAGTACACGCGAGTGACATACCGATCACATCGATTTCTTGGAACGCGTCAGTACCGATATGAGAGCTGGCAACCTGACCTGTGATCGCAACCAGTGGAATTGAATCCATAAAGGCATCGGCGAGACCAGTAACTAGGTTGGTTGCCCCCGGCCCTGATGTTGCCATACAGACTGCGACGTCTTGAGTTGAGCGAGCCATACCAATCGCGGCCATCGCTGCGCCTTGTTCATGTCGACAAAGGATATGTTCGACGCCACCATCATAGAGGGCATCATAGATTGGCATGATGGCCCCACCTGGGTAACCAAATACGGTTTTAATGCCTTGCTGCTTTAGGGCGGCAACGACTAACTCGGCACCTGTCATTGTGAGCCCCCTTTATGCATTGCTTGATGTTGTGTTGTGTTGCACGTCATGTGCGCTCCCATTCTTCCTACGGCTCTTGTTTTTCTGAGCTTTAATTTATGTCTGCCAAATTTTCAGCGTACTAATTGTAAAAAACCCCCGGACTTTTCAGTGCGGGGGTTTTTTTGAATCTGTGGTTATCTTTCGCCCACTCTACCCCGCGCGGAATCAATAATGACCACGATAATCAGGGCAATCAGTGCGTTAATGCGGGCGTTGAAGTTCATTTATTATTTCTTTAGTTATCTGTGCCTAATAGGGCACGAAATTGTTTGCGTCTCTAGTGGTAACATACAATTCCGCCGCATGACAAGCAAAAACTCATTCTTTTTTCACATTCTTTCAGCATCTCGCCAAGCTATATAACAACCTTGATAACAAAATAGACGAACTATCAGGGGGATAAATAATGGTCAGACAACAAGTGAGCTTGGTATGGGATTAGCGATCATTCACAGCCGAGCTTGCGTTGGGGTAGAGGCGCCTAAAGTGACGGTAGAAGTGCATATTAGTAATGGTATGCCGGGATTTTGTTTGGTTGGGCTACCTGAAACTACGGTTAAAGAGTCTCGCGATAGAGTGCGCAGTGCGATCATCAATTCGCGTTTTGAATTTCCAGCTAAGCGAATCACAGTCAATCTCGCGCCTGCTGATTTACCTAAAGAAGGTGGTCGATTCGATCTGCCGATTGCATTAGGTATTTTAGCGGCGTCGGAGCAGATTCCTGTTAATGAGCTAAATAATCAAGAGTTTATTGGCGAGCTTGCTTTATCTGGAGAGCTGAGAAGGGTGAAAGGTGTGTTACCCGCGGCATTGGCTGCCAATCGAGTTGAGCGCAGTTTAGTGGTTCCCCATAGCAATGGTGATCAGGCAGCTTTAGTTGGTGCTGAAAGACATAAATCGGCGCAAAGCTTACTTGAAGTGTGTGCCGACCTTTGTGGACAACAAAAGCTCTCACTACATCAAACCGCGCAAGTTTGTGCAGCACCGAGTAGCCTGAGAGATCTGCAAGATATAATCGGGCAGCAGCAAGGCAAGCGCGCTTTAGAGATTGCTGCCGCAGGCAATCACAACTTGTTGTTTCTTGGCCCGCCGGGGACAGGAAAAACCATGTTGGCTTCGCGTTTATGCGACTTGCTACCCGATATGTCAGATAGTGAGGCGCTTGAATCGGCTTCGGTAGCTTCACTGACCCAACAAGAAATCAATGCCCACAATTGGAAGCAGCGTCCTTTTCGCGCTCCGCATCATTCAAGCTCGATGGCGGCACTGGTGGGGGGAGGCTCTATCCCTAGGCCAGGAGAGATCTCTTTGGCGCACAATGGGCTGTTGTTTCTCGATGAGATGCCCGAGTTCGAACGCAAGGTACTTGATTCATTGCGTGAACCACTGGAATCTGGGGAGATTATTATCTCGCG
>NZ_JCBDHL010000004.1:0-84179 GCF_059833805.1 Vibrio sp. R10-SF1-ISO8
GATTTAGAGCCATAGCCTCGGCCTTGAAACTGCGGCTCTAACTGGAAATCTCGAAGATACGTTGTTTCACCTTCGTCATAACTAAATCGAACCAAACCAACTCGCTTTTTATCTACACAAATTTCAAAGTTATCTAGCTCTTGCCAACTTTCGATAAAGCGCTGATGATCCCACACTATTCCCCTGCTCTGATAATAGGCTGACATGTTTTCTTGAGTCAAAGACTCGGCGTAATGAGAATCCGAAGCCGGACTGAATACTAACTGCATCCAAGAAAACTCCTCTGATCAATTACTAAACTCTACACTTGATAGTCGAATACGATGATGTCTTCCAACAGAGGGCGGAACACATCTTTTAGCGCATCATGTTCTGGGTGAGGTAAATAGTTTTGTCGCCCAGCCTCATCCACAAACGTCATCAAGACTGAATGCGTGAATCCTTGATTTTTGCCTTCAGGGCTATCGTTCAGTCCCCACTCCACCTCTGCCACTCCTTCCACTTTGCTAGGCATTTGCTCAAAAAGGGCTCTGAGCTTTTCAATTTCAGTTAACTGAGCATCTTGCTTAAACTTGATCAGTAATATGTGCCGAATCATGCGCGTCTCTACTTTTGTCTTTAGTAAAGATAACTTAACATCGTTTGGCTGGCTTCGACCAGTAGAAAGCACACGAAGAGAGGATCTAAGTCTATGACTCGACGGCAATGTAAATCTCTACCTCTTGAGCACCTTTGTAAAACTCAAAGTCCGTCGTATAAGCACGCTTATAGGAGCAATCATCGGCTTCAAAGTAATTCCAAATTACTTCCCATAAGTTGATAACAACTTTAGGAAAATCTCCCTCAGCAGCAAACACTAAATAAGAGCCTTCCTTAATCTGAGTTTTTACGAAACCACCTTCAGTTTCACTTTTTAACGCATCAGAGCACGCAACAACATCGTACGCTCCATTACAATCAGATTCGTAGTTGGTGTACACACCGTAAATACGCGAATCTGGGCTCAACTTGGGTAGCGCTTGATTATAAAAAACTTCCCATAGCTGACCGATTTTTGAAGTTACTGCGAGTTGTTCTTTTGCATTGGTGGTTCTGACTGAAAAGCCTGCTAACTCAATTTCTTTGATAGTTTGTAATTCCATGTTTAATCTCGTTAACTAAAATACTCCAACACTTGGGCATTGGTCATCGTTTTCGTTTGATTTGCAAAGCTATAGTGTTTTGGTTTTTGGTCAATAAAGTATTGAACGTCCATTGCCATATTCTCGTTACTAGGTAATAGCCCTACCGGAATGTTGTAGCTGTTATTCTCAATAAAGCGGCTAAATAGATGCGTGCCACATTCAGTACAGAAAGCCCGAGTTGCCCAAGGAGAAGAACGATACTCTTTAATAAATTCTCGCCCTTCAAAAGCGATCTCAGTACCACAGGAAGCCATTAAGAGAGGGCCTCCACTCCACTTCTGGCAGGAGTTACAATGACATACCGTGTATTTCGAATTCTTCCACTTTATCTTCATCTCTACTTTCCCACATAGGCAAACAGCAAAGTTGTTATCAGGCTTCATTTATCTATAGACTCCGTGTGATATACATTTTGATCCATACTATCCACCTTCTACTGACACCTACTGTCAGTAGTTCAACTACTAGTGTTCAAAAATGCCATTACACCTAAGATAATGAAAATAGAGCCAGCCCAACGAGCGAGAGACTCAACCCATAGCTTATTCGAGTTAAACTTAATCTTGAGGTTGTCTGATAACAAGACACTGATGAAATCTGCACTGCTAAAGGTGATATTGGTAATAACACCTAGAATGAGCATTTGTAACCATACCGCAACACTGCCCTGTTCATTGACGAATTGCGGTAGAAACGCAAGATAGAAAATCGCTGCTTTGGGATTGAGAACATCAACGATGACACTATCTATAAACGTCCTCCTCGCTTGATTAGCTGAACCATCCAAAAGCATTGCACCACACACATGCTTCGTTAGAAAAATACGCCGAAATCCTAGCCAAACTAAGTACAACGCCCCTAGTTTTTGTACTATAGAATAGAGCTCTGGGCGCGCAGTCAGGATGGCTGACAAACCTAACACTGCCATAACCACATGAAAGTACCCACCTATGTGGAGGCCAAATGCAGCCATTAAACCAACTCGACGCCCACCTGAAATTGTCTGTGCGATGCTGTAAAGCATTGCTGGACCCGGCATAAATGCGTAAAGAAGAGTCGCTAACATAAAAGTTGTAAGCTCTATGCCTGAAGCCATCAGATTTCCTCCAAGCAATAGTTGATATTTGACAATACCGTAGCTAAGCCTGCTATTCGTGATCGGGCGCGCTTTGAAGAATAGTGTCCATGTAAAACACCTGATGTTATCTTTGCAACTTCGATTATTTCTTCGGGCCTAATTCCTAATCGTGTTACTTCGGTCATGCCAAACCGTATTCCAGACAGCAGACTGTTATCTCCCGGTAAAGGGACTGCATTGGCAAAGATGCCAACACTTGCGAGTCGAAAGCACGCAGCTTTTGCGCCCTCCGGATGCTTCCAATGAACCAGCACTTGATGTGTTTCCGTAAAGTCATAGTCTGCATAGAGAACATCAAGGCCTTCATCATACAATGCGGAAGCAAAGCGCTTAGCATTATTGATTCCTTGTGCCATATACTCTTTTCCATGCGTTTTCATTTCGATAGAGGAAGCGACTAGCGCTGCCACTCGATTAAGCTGATGAGAACCAGTTAGGGTCGGAAAAATTGTCGTACTTAAAGCATCGGAAAGTTCGCCAGAGTTCCAACATATGAGACCACCTTGAGGACCGCTGAAGGTTTTCCCAGTTGAGGCGGTGAATACATCGGCTCCCTGTGTTAATGGGTTTGGATACATCCCAGCGGCAATTAACCCCGCCTGATGAGCACCATCAAATAAAATCTTTCCAGACCAACGAGATACGATCTCTTTAATCTCTGTCACTGGAAATGGGAAAAGGTTAACACCCGCCCCTAAACTCACTAAGGATGGTTTTTTTCTTTTCGCTACATCCTCGAATCTGTCTAGATCAATCTTCAAACTACGCTCATCAACCGGAATAAAACCAATTGAATAGCCTAGTACCCCTGGTGGTCCCAAAATGTGGTTCGAGCTATTTCCGCCATGCATCAAGTCTAAGGTCATCAAATCGGAGGTATAGAGATAACGCTTGAACGATGCATATACGATCATATTGGCGTGCAAACCTCCAAGCGGTCGATGATCAGCGTATTTACAATCGAACAACCCCTTTAGAAGCGACATACTTAATGCTTCGATTTCATCAGCAGCATCAAGCCCAGTGAACACTCTACTTCTACGCCCTATCGCACCTCCAGAAGCACGTGACCCCAAATCACAGCTGAGCAAGTTTCGAGCAAAACTACTCATTGGGGCCTCTGCGGCCACAAGATTAATACCTAGTTCAACTCTTACCTTTTCATGTTTGTTCACTAGATCTATCAAGTAATTACGCAACTCGGAGGTAGTTGAGTTTTCTATAAATCGTTCAGCTTCGACAAGTATACGCTGTTCGTGACATTGAGTCTGAATACACACTTCGTTACCTCCTATTACCTAAGCGATACTTATTGCGGCCAAGAGAAAGATCTTCTCCGCTTAAAAGGAGGTTCTCATGCTTTGTGATATCTAAGTTTGAGCCATCTATAAAGTCACCTTGATGTCGGCTTGGGTAGATATCTGTATCAGTCGTTGTCACTCTGAAATTTACCGCTAAACGATCTTTATTCGACAGGTTGGACAGTGATCCATGCATTGTGCGCTCAGTGAAAACAACAAACTCACCTCGCTTCATTGGCAAAGTCACAATGTCTTCTTTACTTTCATCAATACCAAGTGTCTTCTTAGCGGGGAATTTTTCTAAATGACATCGAACATGCTCTTTCGCTTCTTCCAAGGTATATCGAGAAACATCTACGCCTTCAAACATTTTTGAAGTATCGACATCGAGCACTAACGTCAAATTTCGTGCTCTATCCACTATATCGGCTACAGACTTACAGCCAATAAATGGATCATGCCAAAACTCGGATTGAGGCATTGGGACCATTTTCTTGGGATATTTCTTCTTATGTGAACCTCTAATAAACCTTAGAGGCGCACACTCCAATTCTACGTCCGTCAAAGCGACCCAAACTGTAATATTCCACCAGTTATTTTCCCTGTTTTGTGGTCTTAGACTCGGTTTACAATTGCCAATTTCTTCTCCATCAAAATCACCCCATTCCTGGTGCCATCCAGTACCTCTTTCATTGGTCTTCTTATAGAAGATCTTAGAACGCCATAATACGAGATCGTTACCAATCAATGATCGTAACACATCGACTAACACAGGGTGTGTAAGGAACTCTTCCATCCTTGAGAAGACTAGATGCCAGTCTCGAACGGAGTATCGACCGTATATCGGGTGAGGGTGGGGATTATTAACTGCTTCTAAGCACGATAAATGCACTTCATCTATTAGCGCTTCTTCGCAAAATTTGGGGAGTGGGCCTATAAATCCGTCTCGATGAAAGCGTTCAATCTGCAGTTCCGTTAGCCCGCCATCCCGTTTAGTGGTCATAAGTTGATTTCCTGTTGGTTGAACTTCACCCGTTCACCGTCTCATTGAATATGAACCCAAAGGAAATCAATTATTAGTAATTTACCTTACCCTTATTGAAATTTTCATAAAATTAAAGGGATTTATTGCTCAAAGCTTTCGCGATAGACTACTTTAAAACGCTCAAGAACCAATAGCATCTCTTCACTCGGTGCTATGTTTAACTCTTCGCACTCTAAAGAGAAAAACTTCCAATGAGCCTCACGCCACCAGCGGAGTGATTTATCGCCTTCCCCTTCAGATGCAGCAAACTCAGCCGTCACTTGATTGTATGGACAGGTTGAAACGGAAGTGACTTCAATAATGCAAACGGGCTCACCCTGCCAATTGGTCACCACTTGTAGGTGGCCAACTTGTGGCATTAGCTCATCTTCATGGCTGTACCAATACTCCATGCTACACGAAGCGGTTTTCTCGCCACGCAAGATCAAATCCGCACATAGGTTGGCATTGTGTTCATCAGCGCAGAAATAATCAGCACTAAATGAAGTGTATTGCTTGGCGACGCTAGGGGATAACGTCGCAAGGAATTGATCGAGATACTTTTGGTTTGTTGAGTCCATGTTTGTCTATGATCCTTAAAAATACTCGCTTAGAGAAGAGAGTTTTTCAAACATTAAGGTGCCATAGGTATTTACTCAAGGTTTTGTATCTTTTCGGACAGAACCTCTTTAAAAGCAAACATCCCATTCAACGCAGCGGGAAAGCCTGCGTACACAGACATTTGTAGTATCACCTCTTTGATTTCTTCTTCACTACAACCGACGTTTAAGGCGGCATGTAAATGAACCTTTAGTTGAGGTGCACAATTCCCGAGCGCAGTAAGCGCTGCGACTGTAGCAATCTCTCTGGATTTAATATCAAGCCCCTCGCGGGTGTATATATCACCGAAAGGATATTCAATAATGAATTTAGCCAAATCTGGGCAGACATCCTCAAGGCTTTCAATAACGTTTCTTCCTGCTTTACCGTCTATTTTGTCTAACTGTTCTAAACCTAATTCGAATCGATTACGCTTCATAATTGTGTTTCCTGTATTGAAGTGAGGAAACACCTTACAAATTAGAGTTAACTCTAAGTCAAGCTACTTTTCCTGATTGATAACGTTCGATCTTTTCATCCAGAGCCACCAGATGCTGATTAAGCTGTTGAATGTGGGAAAGCAAATTTTCTCTATGTTGTTCAAGTAGTTGCTGGCGTTCTGACAATGTGCTTGAACCGAGTTCTCGTAGCTTTGCGTAATCCAAGATTTCTTCCAGGGGCATTCCTGTTTCTTTCAAACGTATTACAAAACTTATCCACTCAATATCGCGTGACGTGTAAGCTCTATGGCCACTTGGACTACGCTGGACATTTCTTAGTAACCCAATTTTCTCGTAATATCGGAGTGTATGCGCCGAAAGGCCGACTAACTGCGAAAATTCCTTAATGTTCATACACTCCCTCTGATTTATCAGTGACTTTATGCTTTCTTAACAAACTTGGCGGTCACCATCATTTCTCCCGCTCCATCAACTTTACAATCGAGCTCGTGGTCTTTGCCTTCAACGATACGTCTAACTACAGCTTTTGTGCCAATTTTAAGCACCAAAGAGCTGCCTTTGACTTTTAGATCTTTCGCTAAAGTCACTTTGTCACCCTCTTCAAGGGCGGTACCGTTGGCATCTTTTGCGGTAAACACGCTTTCATCAGGCTCGTTTGGGTTCCACTCATGAGCACACTCTGGGCATACTAGGTTGATTTGATCTTGGTAAACATACTCAGATTGGCAGTTCGGGCAAGGAGGAAAAGACATAGTCATTGTTCTTAGTTAGTGAAATTAGAACATATGATAGTGTCTCTCCCTCTCTGTTGCGAGTGATACGGCGAACTTTAGTGAAACAATCACCTACCTAACTCACCTCTATGGGCTCCGACTTGAGTTGGGAAATAAAAGAGTTCAACTCTGACAGAGAACGAATGATGTGCACTGACTTATTCTCTTCAAAACTCTTTAAGCGCTGTTCAAAGTCCGCATTCCAAAATTTAGGGCTTAGCCGCAAGAATTTATAGCTCTGCATGCTGCCCTTAACGATGGAGCTCCCTTCCGGCCAACCTTCTGGTTTTACCGCTAGTCCTTTTAGCATACGTTTAGTTACCAACCAGTAACTGACGTAATAAGGCAAGTCGATATAGATTAACGTATCGGCAGACTCAAGACGTTGGCTGAAAGAGTACAAAGGGCCCAAGCCATCAATGATCCAGCTGTCTGCACTGAGAATATCTCGATGCTTTTTATCAAACACTTCCCTTATCTCGGCCGTTCCATCTTTTCTGAAGGCAATAGAGTCGAGCTGGTGCAATGGTAAGTTTTTAATCAGAGCTAGTTGCTTACTCAGTGATGACTTACCACTTCCTGGCTTTCCAAAAACAGCGATTTTTTTCATATTTCCTCCGTCGACCAAATTGGAAATACCAATCAGAATAAATAGGTGCTCATCTAATTGCGCAGGAAAAATCGCTTAGAGCAAGGCATAGATTGCAGCTAGCTAGTTGATCTACCTACAAGATCTATAACGCAGCTATCAGCGATTTTAACCAGCAAGAATGACCAGATATTTATTTTGGCTGGTATGTAACCCGAGAGGCAGAAAAACAAAACCCACCTCTTTCGGGTGGGTTAAACGAAAATAAACGCGCAAAAACACCACCATTCCTATGGAATGATGATAATTCGAGAATCTTGGCGCGTTAGAGTCATTTTCATATCAATATATTTGTATATAAGTCAACCAGTGTCAATGGCAATAAATTTTAGGTCTGTAGCTTTAACTCACTATTTTCTTTAGTGTACGTCATTAAGTACTGCTTTTCAGAAAAGCCGTATTTACGATAGAAACCTACCGCGCTGTCATTGTTCGACCAAACATGCAAATCAACCGAAGACGCATCACGAGATTGCGCCCAATGAACAAAGCTATCGACTAACTCCCTAGCTATGCCCTTTCCTCTTGAGGCAGGGCTCACTATCAGCTCTTCTAGATAAGCATATAGCCTAGCCTGACTCCAACGACGCTCGGGGGTTTTAGTGATGGAACCTAACAGCGCACCTACTGCAACACCATCAATCTCTTTTACAACGAGATATTGATTTATGTCTGCGAGTATCTGCTTAAGCTCCTCAAGCGTTAAAACATCTTCAGTTTCGCGCACAACATTAGGCGCTAACTGCGCATTGTGCTGGTTTTCGAGAATAAACAACCTAACCAAGTCTGAATGGTCAGATACTACCGCTTTACGAATCATAGTTTTCTCTAACATTCTTGTTTTTGCCAACACGCATTATGAACACAATTAGTTGCGTTTCACCGCCACTACCGAAAACGTATGCCAATGTTTTTGTCTTCCCAATGCTGTTTCAGCTTTTTCATCGCATTCAACAAATCGGATAATTTCAAAGTTTGAAAACAGGGCTTTAACATCTGACTCAGAGAGAGGAGCTGTCGGGCTACGGTAGTTATTTGCCCAAGAGTCTTTTGTCCCCATAAAGTCACCAGCAAACACCCCACCTTCTACTAGCGAAGACTCGATCTTTTCCCATGTCCTTAAAAAGCAACTTGGATCTGCGAAGAACAAACTATTATTGGCAATCACAAGACCGCATTGAGGGTAATCATAGTCTTCAAATGAAGACTGTGAAATATCAGCAAAAGCACTTTGCACAAACCTGTCTCGACAAATAACTATCGCGTCGGGATTAACATCAAAGCCATGCACTTGGTAGCCTTGCCCGAGTAAATAGTCAATATCGCTCCCCGTACCACACCCACAGTCAATCGCTACTTTAGTAGACGACTTGTTTAGCTTAACAACAAACTCCGTTCGCTTTAGATGAGGTTTAGCTAATGCTTTTTCGTAGTATTGACACCAAATATCGCTGTGTTCATCCATATGCTTTATTCCTTGTTGAACCAGTTAACTTAGGTGTTTTCACCATTCTCTATAGCTTCACGCAAAGAGGCAATAAATTCACGAACCTTTCGGTTGTTGTCCGCATGAAGTTCATTACCGCAAGACTCACCTCGATAAAAGATCTCCGGATCTGAATAGATGGGTAAGCGTAATTTTTCGTAACTCATGATTGTTCCAGCGTTTGCACACTTATAAGCCCTTGCATAAGGTTTGACGAGGTGTTTATTTGCAGGCTTGAGGCTACGTTCAAGTTGTCCTTGTAACAATGAAAAGAACAGGGTTTCACTATGATTTGCGTACATCAAATGCCCGAACTCATGTTCAAGGACATAAGGAGGCGCATCATCCGCTAACAAAATGAAACCACGGTTAAACTCCCAGCGCGTCATGCCATTGATGTTTTCTTCAAATATTGGGTGACGGTAATCAAGAACAAAAACGAAGTAGCTTAGCGGATCATGCTCAATTGAATCTAACCGCTCTTTACCAATGGCATTACGACCTTGCAAATAGACTTCTTCCAAATACTCTGTATCTGAAAGAGCAAAATCGACAAATTGATATGATGCCAGTTGACGCATAAGTGGCAAACAAGAGTTCTCTAGTGTTTGATTAGAAAACTCTATCTGCTTGACGGCACTACGCTTTCCGAAAAAACCTTTTAGTGAACTATCAACAAAATAGTGCACTTTGGTCGATAAAATCGTCTCGTCATGACTACACCTTGCTAAATCCAAATCATCAAAGTCGAGAGGGGTTTGATCGGGCCTATTTAGATAGAAAAGAACCGCAGTGACAATAAGAGATGAGATAACTAGGGCTTTTTTCATAGATCTACTTTAAATCCATAAAACTCTTGTTCAATGCTTTATCCAATGACCTTCTTAAGACACTCAACTTGTTTTTCCAATAACTGACCGTCACCTGTAGAATAAGATTTAGCCACATTGATCCATTGGGTACCCGTCTCGTCGATATGCTTAAATTCCACTTGCAGTGCATAACGCGAACAGCGGCTTAGGGAAAATAGAAAACCAACGACGCTCAAACTCACTGCTATACCGATTAACCATGAAGGAGCAGGACTGAACTGATTAACTACCAGCCAGGTTGCACCTGAAAATAATGCAAGCCAAAAGATCATTTGACCTAAATTATCCAATAACGACATGCGCTTAAATTTAGCGTTGTTAATCTTTGCAAGTGGGTAGCTGTCTTTTTTGAAATGAAAGTTCTTGTTGTCAATTTTGAAATCAGATTCTTTAAGCATCTAACTCATTCTCTCCGTAATTAATATCTCTAGAAAAGGAGCCGTAAAAGTAAGTCGTGGGAGGCAAGGAGTCGTATAATACTCAAACAAAAATTTGAGTTAGACTTTCCCTAACCATATGAAACAAAATACATTATCAGAATTTATAAAACAAGGACAACCAATCACCTTGGATTGGCAATTCATAGATGGGCAACTTGCGTAGGGTAAATCAAATAGAGTGAAGAGGCAGCCGCACTACCTCTTAGTTGAGAATGTTATGCCGATTACCCGGCTCTCGCTCCGTTTGGCATCGGGGTTTCAGGGCAAGCCAAACATGGTTGAAGCTTATCTTCATAGCCAATATCAAACAGCATACCTTGGGAGACTTCACCCGCCATTTTCCTCTCAGGTAAGTTGACCACAAACAAAGCCTGCTTCCCTTCAATTTCTTTTGGGTTTTCACGTTCTTGCTTAATGCCAGCCAGAATCGATCTCTGTATGGTCACCAAAATCGACAGTGAGTTTCATCAGTTTGTCAGATTTTGCAACTTCACTGACTTCAACAATCGTCCCCACTCGGATATCAACTTTAGCAAAGTCTTCAAATGCGATAGTTTCTTTAATAGGTGCATGATTCATAAACGTTTCCTTAGACTACTTATCAACGCGTTAAAACTAATTACTTTATCTATTTGCCATTGGGTGGTCTGGGTGTAACTGCAGCAAATCCCAAAGATTGCCGTACAAATCTTCAAACACCGCAACGGTGCCATAGTCTTGCTCCTTGGGTTCTCGAACAAAGTGAATTCCAATCGATTTCATTCGCTCATAATCACGCCAGAAGTCATCGGTACTTAGAAACAAGAACACGCGCCCACCAGATTGATTACCAATAAAATCATGCTGCTCAGGTTTCGATGCTTTAGCGAGCAGTATGGTTGCACCATGTGAATTCGGTGGAGCAACAACGACCCAACGTTTGTCTTGTTCTGGCTGATAGGTGTCTTCAATCAGTTCGAACTGAAGTTTGTTAACATAGAAGTCTATGGCCTCATCGTAGTCTTTGACGACTAAGGCGATGTGAACGATGTTTTGCTTCATTTTCTACCTAATGAATTATCTTATTCTGGGTCGTTATATTAACCATTTAAATGATTTAGTTAAGAATTCTCGTGCATTTTCTCTGACTATTTCACCGTGAGACATCACGAGAACACTTGGATTCCACCTCAACAAACATTCAAGGTGCTTACGAGCTTCCGCTTTGCCAAACATAAAGCTGAGTCGCCAATCGACAGGCATTTTGCCATTGGGAGCCAGTATACCTACTCGCTTCGCGACCACTCTTTGCCAATAGTTAAACTCTCGACCGGAAAAGTTCTCGACCAAATCTGTAACGATCAATGTGTGTGATTGTTTATGAAAGAAAACACATTCTTCCATCAACGGAGAACCAGTGAAAAGTACCTGTTCGATATCTGATTGCCACTCCCAAATACAATCTCTGTTTAATGAGGCGTTAAAGTAGATATCTCGGCGTTTTTTAATCACTTCATCAGTGCCAAATACCTGAGCTTCAGGAAACGCACTAATCCAATCAGGGAGAAAAAGATGATGCAGATGATTTGGGGCGATTAGAAATTTTACCGTGCCTAAACTTTCCAATTGGCTCTGGACTTGCTCGGTCAGCTCGATAGGACTGTGAACCCAAAGCTCGCCACCAGCGAGCTTAACGACTGTCATTCGAGTTGAAAAAGGAAGTCCGAAGAACGAAACCGTACTGCCATCAAAAATCCATATGTCGTTAGCTAGCTTTTCCATGCCTCGCCCCTCTTACTTGTCTATCAGAGCCTTAAACCTAGTGCTTTCAATTCGCCTTCTGCCTGCTCAGCCGACAAGAACTGAATCGCGTGCATCCCAACGCTTTTAGCACCTTCGACGTTATGCGGCATATCGTCTAGAAACACACATTGCTCGGCGATGAGTTGATTGCTATTGAGCAAAGAGTGGTAGATCTCAGGTTGGGGTTTTAGCAAACCTAAGTCAGCAGATACGGTTGCAGCATCAAATAACGGCCAAAAGTCGTATTCTGTTTTTAGGAAGTCGACAATTTCAACGACGTTGTCCGTCAAGGCATAGACACAGTAGCCAGCGGCTTTAACCTTCTTAATTAAATCAACAGACCCGTATAGCTCAATTAAAGATTGCTTAACGTAATAGAACAAGCGGTCACAATCTTGAGGCGAAAAATCTAACTCAAGCTGGTAACGATGTTTGGCTTCAATTTCGGTGAGAAAACCTCGATTGAGATCAAGCCAAATATCACTCATAAAGACTTTCTTGGCCAGCGCTTCGGGTTGTTCTACATTGCCAAATGTCAGCCTAACAATCTCCAGTGGCGCCCAACGTACAATCACATTACCGACATCGAAAACAACATTCTTAATTACTGTGTTCTGCATAAGCCCAACCGACCTTTATGTTTATAGTGAAGTAAATTTCATGAAAGAGGTTAACTCAGTTTTTCTGCTAACAAATGGCGAAAACTCACAAAACCTGCCATACAAATACTCAGTTGATACTTATCGCATCTTTGCGATCAAAAACGGAGCGATACTCGCTCCGTTGTTTATTCCAATCCTTTAGCGTCTTCAATTAAGATTACGCCTTTC
This sequence comes from Vibrio sp. R10-SF1-ISO8, assembly GCF_059833805.1. Classification (NCBI taxonomy): domain Bacteria; kingdom Pseudomonadati; phylum Pseudomonadota; class Gammaproteobacteria; order Vibrionales; family Vibrionaceae; genus Vibrio; species Vibrio sp. R10-SF1-ISO8. Next base: position 12,541 of record NZ_JCBDHL010000004.1, read on the forward strand.
TCGGCCAACTCATTGGCAACATTGTCCGCATTGTCGGGAAACACGGCTCTGGTTGAGGCGAGATTGAGTATTACCTTAAAACCCGCCTCTAGAAGCTGTTCAACAGACTTTTTCACACAAAAATCTAAAGCGAGTCCGCCAACAATAACGGTTTCAATCTGCTTGGCACGTAAGAATTCGATTCCGCCAGTCGAAAGCGTATCAGCCTGATCATGATAAAACGCCCCATACGGGTGGGCGTCAGGGTCAATCCCCTTGTTGATTTGGAAATCATAATCTCGAATTTCAGGTAAACCCGGTAGCAATTCCACACCCACCGTTCCAACGACGCAGTGTGGATTCCACTTAATGTCCACCTCAGGAAGGCCAACAGGTTCAAGCATGTTTTCGGGCGTTTCAGCCTCCCAAGCTGCGCCGGGTGGATGCATGTCGCGAGAGACCAAACGCACTGAAGCTTTACTGTGATTGCGCTTGAGTTCTTCAACGATCTCTAACGCGCCCTGTACAGGCAGCTCTTTAGGACATAACTCGCTAAAGCCTTTCTGCGGGTCAACATCGATCGAGGCCGTTGTGGTTTTATCAATCTTAATCGTCTGAAATAGCATTACTCTCTCCTTGCGTAATCATCGCAGGCAGGTTTGGAAATAGGTTACACACTTTTCACCAACACTATACACTTGGGCTGGCTTACCACCTTTACCACGGTTTGTTGAAGCCATTTTATTCGCACTGATAATGACTCCGGTATCAATCAGACGGCGTTTAACCGTCATGCGATTCACCTCTACACCAAATTTTTCGTATGCGGCAATGATGTCTGAAACAAGAAATTCTTTGTCTAAAGCAAACAGCGCGACTGAGGTGTATTCAACCGCCGCTCGTAGCTTTTTCCACGCGAGCTTAATCAAATCGGCATGGTCAAAAGCCAGTTCAATCTCATCATCCAGAATACTATTCAATGGAAACCATCTCAGTTGCTCTTGGCACAAGCCACAATTCTCGATTTGCTCTACATTCGCTTGGTTGAGCAACGCATAATGAGCAATGGTGACACTCCAACCTTCTGGGTCACGCTTAGGGTTCCCGTCAACCATCGGTTGGCTGATGTAATTGGGATAAGTATGTATTTTTTGGCGACAAATACGCTTACGAGCAGCATCAAAATCTTGGTCAGCTTGCTGCCCTCCCTGATTAGATAAATCCTGCTCAAAGACAAACCCGCCAGGTATTGACCATAAGCCATGTTCCGGCCTGGCTGGGTTGTTTCTTTTGATCAGTAAGGTCTCTAACCCTTCAACACCTAACCTAAGGCATATCATGTCAATGGTGACAATCATCGTACGACCCCTAACTCCTTAATTGTTAGATACATTACCACCACAACCTATAAGGTCAACAGGAAAGTAACAATACGTGACTTACCTTACCATAGTCATTTCACCCCTTACATCTTCAACCATATAACTATTCAACAAAAGTAGAATAGACAGGTTTTAATCAAGTCGACTATAGTTAATAACGTAATTTGACAAACCTTGGGCACTTATTTAAAGTTCAGTGCAACAATAAAGCCCTAAGAAACATAGGATGGCTGAATGACCGCCAAGCTTTTTAACGACAACATCATCCAAAGCGCACTTGATCTCGATGTCTATAAGATCAACATGATGCATGCTGCTCGAAAGTATTATCCAGATACCCAGGTTCGCTATGAACTTATTGTTCGCTCAAACGAAGATTTATCTGATTTAAGAAGCGACGTTAAAAACGAGATTAGAAAACTCGCAAAAGTTACATTCAGCCAAGAAGAAATCTCTTACCTTGAGGTGAAAGCCCCTTACCTTGATCCAGCCTTTCTCGCTTACTTGAGTAAGTTCGAGTTCAGACCTCTGCAACAAGTCAGCGTAACCACACGTGATGGTCAACTTCGTGTTTCGATTTCAGGGCTTTGGCACGAAACCATTCTCTACGAGACGCTCGTTATGAGTATTATCTCTGAAGTGCGCAATAGAACTCGATGGAGTGGCATTCCTTATTCGCAGTTTGCCAGTGTGTTGGAAGAAAAAATTACTTATCTTAAGTCTGAATTGAAACGCAGAAACATCACCAATTTCCAATTCTCGGAGATGGGAAGCCGACGCCGATTTAGCGCCCAAGTACAGCATGACTTGGTCAGCTGCATTCACCAACATGCACCTGACCTGATGAGCGGTACAAGTAACTACCACTTAGCCAAACAATTTGATTTAACGCCAATCGGAACGGTGGCACACGAATGGTTTATGGCCCACCAGCAACTAGTGGAGCCTGCTCAGTCGCAAAAGGTCGCCTTAGACAATTGGCATCAAGCATTTAATGGCAAGCTCGGCATTGCACTGACAGACACCATAGGTATTGATGCATTTTTGCAAGACTTTACCTATGAACGTGCAAGCGTCTATGCTGGCGTACGACACGATTCTGGAAGCCCATTTGATTGGGGTGACAAAATGATTGCGCATTACGAGTCACTGGGTATCGATCCAAAGTCAAAAGTGCTGATCTTTACCGACGGACTGAACTTTGAACGCGCACTGGAAATTAGCGAGTACTTTGCAGATCGCGCTAATATCAGTTTCGGTATTGGTACATTTCTGGCGAATGACATGGGCGATTGGTCGGATGAAAACAGCCGTTACCAACCGCTGTCGATGGTCGTTAAAATGACCGAGTGTAATGGTGCCGCTGTTGCAAAAATCAGTGATGAACCAGAAAAAGCCATGTGTGAAGACCCGATCTTCCTTGCCGATTTAAGACAAAGCTTTGGCCTTGAGTCTGAGTACGACAAAGCGAGCTAAAAGCCCAGCATAAGAAAACGGAGCATTACGCTCCGTTTTTTGCTTGATAAGAGCTTAAAGGCTCATGATCTTCTTAAACTCTTCTTCGGAGTACTTCTTCTCTGTACTCTTGGTTAAGTCTGTCATCATCTTATATCTAAGCTCCGTTGCCATACTTAACGTGCGCTTAAGCTGTCCATAAGAGTAATCTGCGGCCATATTTAAGGCTGCCTGTTTGTCGGTCTTGTACATACCTGTTAGCGTTTTATCTAAATGCTTCACTTGTTTGTAGAGTTGGGTTTCTTCTTCATCCCACGTCGCTTTTAAGATCGGCAAATATTTATCTGGGTTAGCCGACGCTAATGCCGTTAAGCTGCGGAACTGCCAGTAAGCAGAATCATCACTATAGGTGTCATCACCAACTTGGAAAGCCTTAGGGTATTGTTGCAATGTGGAGTATAGCGGCACTAACACTGACTCTGGCAACACGCCAAAGCTTTGCCAAATCACGCCTTGAAGTTCATCTGGCATGTTAGGACGTAATTGAATAACGTGCGATTCTAGCTGACGCTCTACACGAATTGGTCGCTTCGCTTTGCCTTCTAAAGCAGTTCCGTCATAAGTTGCACTCAAGACTTCCGCGACATCTTTCACCGATATTTTCTCGTCAGGCTTCATAAACAGCGGATACTGTGCAAGTCGACTTTGTTGGTACTTAGATGGAGTCAACATTTTCTGCCCCAACCATTCGCGGTCAATATTGTACTCATCCCCTATCACACCGAAGGCTTTGGCGAAGTTGAACGATTTTTTGTCTGCTTTTTCGAGAAGCTTATGTTGCTCCACGAACTCAAACATGCCTTTCGAATGCAGAACATCTTTGCTCGCGAGATTCACGCCATGTACGCGCAAGCCATTGGCAATCATCGCATAGCTATCATCCGGCACTTTTACCGCAATCCAATGGTGACCAGAACCAATTTCAAACAGCCAAGCTTCGTTGATGTCCGCAATGTAGAGGCTGTTACCCTCTCCTGCCCCATACGTTTCGATGTATTGACCCAGAAGCTCTACGGCTTGTTTAGCATTTTCAACTTGCGGAAGAATTAAGGTAGGAATAATCGCTTCGATCACACCATTGTCGACTAGAGGATCAACCTTAGCGACTTTGTCGTTGATTTCTGCACTGGTTGTCGCAGAGATGGCGACGTTATTCTCATTGATGCCGCGCTCTTCATAGAACTTGCCATCACTGTCGACGGTTTTCGCATCCCAGTCTGGTATCGCTGAGTAGGCATAAAAGTGCTTCGGCATAGGAACAACCAAACCATTGCCAAGTGTCCAGTCGCCTTCTTGGTTGTCTTGTGCTGGTCGATACTCTAGGTATTTGTTCCAGTTATTGATACCAAAGTCTTCGTTACGCGCAATCATTATACTGCCATCGCTAGACGCCCCTTTGCCGACGATAAGACCAGTACAAGCTATCGCATTACCACTCAACGCGACAGCGACAGCTACAGCAGTTGCTAAAAAGGATACAGACCATGTTTTCATGTTAATTCTCCGCATATGAAACGAAATAGAACCTAAGTTCACGTCAGTTGTATTTGCAGGGTTTTTATTGTCATTCAATGAGAATGCTTTCGACTGAGTGTACTGACCATTCGATGAGAATTTTCGTCTTCTCGTCACATTAATGACAATTTAAATTAAGAATAATTATTTGAAAAATATGCAGTTTTTGCATAATTTCATTAAGCGTTTCTAGAGGTCGACTTTGACAGTACTCCAACTAAACTTCGAGCATAATTGTTTAAGTTCAGCCACTTCAGATTCGGTTTGCGACACTAACCAATCCAAAATCTCATTGGCAATAGGAGTATGGTTTTTCTGATAGCAATAGTATTGCCAATCACTATGCTGTAAAGCAATGGCTTCAGGACATTTAAGGAACTTTCGTTTGAGTTCAGGTAATACCAATAGCAAATCGGTTACGGTAACACCCTGCCCAGACAGACAGGCACTCAGTGCCAGATCTAAACTAAAGAATACCGTGTCACGACCGAGCTTTTTCCCTTTAAGATCCGCGTTAGCAATCCATAGTTTCCAGTCCTGATGATCAAGCGTGGCATGCAAATGAGGAAGCTTGAGCACATCTTCAATCTGAATACTCTTATCTGACAACAGTTCGGCATAAACTGGCGCCATGTACTCGGCACGCAAGAAAGTCACACCTTGCTTACCTAGGTATCTTTCTTTTTGCCGAGTGTTGATGATCAAGAGATCGCAATCTTCTGATTCGAGCACGGGATCTTCTTCGATAGATGGGATGATTACTATCTCATGCTCGGGGTATCTCTCATTGAGCATCGCGACATTGGGCATCAAAACACGCGTGGCATAACTCAATGCACTTTTGATCACGATGCGCTTTTTAGCCGGAGCCTTCCATTGAGCGATTAATGACTCTAGGTTATGGAAATTTTGCCTCAGAACTTCATACAAGTCTTTCCCTTGAGTGGTCAATTCGATACTACGATGTTTACGAATTAGCAGCGATGCATTCAACTCGTCTTCAAGTTGTTTTATCTGTCTACTAACAGCACTTTGCGTAACGTTTAGCTCATCCGCTGCTTTGGTAAAACTCATCAGGCGCGCCACTGCCTCAAACACTTTTAATCCATTGTGCGAATAAGGAAGACTGGAATAAGGGCTCATATAACTCTCGCATAACCTGAACTCATGCCAGAGTGGCATAAATGTCATTTGAACGCCAGTCTGATAACCCTTACCTTTATGTGATAATGATCACGAGGCTCCCAATGAAAAAAATTCTCTCTCTCGCTATACCACTTATTATCTCGCAAATGATCTCTATGGCATTGGTACTTACTGATGTTTGGATGATGTCGCGATTAAGTGTGTCTGCTATTGCCGCGGGAGGTTTAGGCGCTTCAATCTACTCATTCGTGTTTATCGTGGCGAGCAGTACAGTGGGCTGCGTCGCGAACTTAATTGCCATCGCCTACGGCCAGAGAATTGCTCGTCCAGAGTTTGGCAACCAACAGATCAGACTGGCCGTTAAAGGAGCAGTACTACTATCGGTGATTCTAAGCTTAGTACTTAGCATCAGCTTCATGTTTGTTCCTCAGTTACTTGCGATCGCGAATCAACCGAGTGAACTCGCAGCACCTGCAATGCAATATGTCGATACATTGAAATGGGCAATGCTGCCTTCTTTGCTCCTTCTCGTGCTGCGAGGCTTAACCAGTGCTTTCGGCAATGTGCGTTCGATTATGGTGATGTCATTACTGACCGTTGCGTTAAATGTCCCGATCAGCTACGTACTTGCATTCACTATGGACTTAGGGCTCGCTGGCTTAGGCGCAGGGACAGCACTTGCTGCATTTATTGTCATGATTGGCTACGCCGCATGGGTATTTAAACGCCCAGAGTATGCCTCTTTTGCTCCTTGGCTTAACAAAGATGAGTACTCGCTATCCTTGCTGACTCCGTTACTGGCAATGGGATTACCGATCGCTTTAGCTGCATTACTAGAACACGGCCTGATTTACGGTGGCACACTCATGGCTGGCACCATCAGTATCGCAGCGTTAGCCTTACATCAGATCCTTCTACAATGTTTGAGCTTTACGTGGAACATTAACTTTGGTTTCTCTCAAGCCGCCGCCATTCTTGTTGGCCAAGACTTCGGCGCAGAAAACTACGATGGCATTAAGCGTACCGCTCTTCGTAGCTTTGGTATTACCACAGTGCTCAGTATCATTCTTGCGGGAGGCTTTATGCTTTGGCCAGAGCTTATCGCAGGTATGTTTAACCTTGATGGTGAACTCACGCACTTGCTAGCAATGGTACTTTGGGTTGTTGCGTTGTCATTCATCGTTGACGCATGGCAGCTGTTGGCTATCAACCTACTACGCGGAATGAAGATTGTTATGGGCCCAACCATCATGACAGCGATTGGCTACTGGGTGTTTGGTCTGCCAGCGGCGTGGCTGTTAATGCCGCACTTCGAGCTAGCGGGCATCTGGGGTGGAATTGGGATAGGTTTAGGTGTTACCGGTGTATTGCTATTGGTCCAACTGCTCATGGCAATCAAGAAGCAGCGCAATACAGATTCTCTTGCTGTAGCAATGGGCTAAGCGTAGACTCTCGCTACCATCATGCACTGTTAGGCGATACATCAAGTCATGACCGATCTGGACATCGAATTTGAACACATCTATTTGGAAGTGAAAGCAGAACGTTGGCCGCAAATAGAGCGCTTTCTGTTTAGCTATTACTGTTATCGAGAAGGCTTCGTCACGAGCAAAAACAAGCCCGATTGGGAAACCGCTCGTGCGAAGGCTCCGCGATCAACTAGTGTTCAAGATATTCAAGACTCTGCACTAGAGCCTGTTGTCCCACTCGCGGTGGTCATTGGCGAAATCAAGCGTTACTGGCGAGATGGAGAGCTAACACCAAACTCCCTAAGGCGTATTCTTGATAGCTTACTTAACTATGCGACCATCTCGAAACAAGAACTCACAGAACTAAAAAAAGCTGGCCTGCAAAACGCAATGCCAGCTTCTTGGTATCAAAGTGAAGAGAAGTTACCGATGGCGAGACTCAACGCCATCAACTCGACCTTAAATCAGCCTTTTGATCAGAACTCGTAAAACAATCGAACACGAGCACCAAAATCATCTTCTTCATTAAAGATGTCTGAACGTGCTTGGCTATCCAGATCGTTTGTCACAGAGGTGTAGTAAGAGCCAAGTAATACTGAGAAGTTTTCAACATCCAACACATCACTGAACTCATACGACGCATACCAGGTAGACACATTGACATCGCCATCCGCCCAACCAGAGAATTGTTTGTTTTCATATTGGTTATTTGCGTAAACGTAGCCTACTCCTAAGCCATTCCAAAGCGCGTTAATCCCAGTAGACAGGTTGTTCTCGTCCACCGCATCTAAGTAAGCGAAGTTAAGATTGATCGATAAATCATCTTTAGTCCAATTACCCGTTAAGCCGTAACCTGTTCGATCAGAGATGTCTACGCCATTCGCGACTACGGCATCTGATACTAAGTTCGTCTCCATCGATGCTGCAACTTTGAAATCGCCCATTTGGTAAGCCACCACTGGGCGAATCAAGAAGGAATCTTTACTGCTATCAATCGTTTGACCGTGGTAAGTCCCGCCATCAGTACCATCACTGAACAGATTTGAACGGTCACCAATCATAGAACTCAGTTCAAGGTAGAGGTTTCCGAAATTTTGGCTATACATGATCTGGCCATCAGAACCACGTCCACGTGCCTCTTTCATTTGGTAAGTATATGCGGAGCCATCAGTATACAGTTCATTCGATGTGTCACCCGAGTATTCGAGGAAAACATCTAGTCCAACTGGGAACATATCGTAAGCTTCATAGCGACCAGCTTTGATTGCCCAACCGTCTTTCTTACCAAATGCAAAGTAGGCATCATCCAAGGCAACATTACCCGTGCTTTCAAACAGCGGCTGCGCCTTTACAGCGACAAAGTGACCATTGCTGGTGTACTTTTCTCCCGCAAATTCGATCAGAACACGACCATCTTGGTTGAATTCTTGCTCGCCTGAATCATTCGACTCTCGATCTTGATAATTAAAGTTCAGCTCGACGTTACCGCCCACAGAAAAATTCCCCTCCTCAGTATCAATAATACTGATTCCGGCATGGGCAGAAATCGCAGTTGATACAAGCATGGCAGCAAGCGTCAGTTTAAATGTGTTGTTCATGTTAACCCCTATGGTCAATGTTTTATTATTGGTTTGTGCTCGTCGGCACTTGGTCTTTTCTGGACAGTGAAAGGACAATCATGTCGATGCGGTTCTGCTCGAAATGTGGGGTTATTCTTACTCACTAATTTGACAAAAAACAGAATGCTAAACCGATTTTGCAGCCATAAATCACAATTTATTGATAAGATTATTAACCTTTAAATATCATCAACTTACATATAAAAATTGCTACATTTAGATATTTTGATATCAAACACTAGGAAAATGTGAACTCTGTTTTTAATTGGTCGAAACCATCATCGACTAGAAAATCATAATCACGAGGCATGACTGTCAACGATGTGCCCTTTTAGGCACCACTTAGGTTTCCCGATGTGGTCAAGCTGAAAAAGCCACCCCTGAGGGTGGCCGATATACAAGTAAATAAAAGGCTGTGACTCAACGTCGACAGATTTAACTGGATGAAAGCTGAATAGGTGCTAGATAGTGGATAACCCCTGATGCATTCGCAATACGTAACTGTGACAAGTCCTGAACAAACAGACGCGAAGTAAACACGGCTCGACCATTATCAGCGAAAATCTCGATGCTAGAATGATCGACAAAGATCCGTATGACCTGCTCGTCTTGAGCGCGTTTTGCATAACGAACAGTACCAAACTGCTCGGCATGCAGTTGCGACACGTTGCTCCTATCAAGGCAAAATTCAGAGCTCGACCCGCTAAACTGTAAGCACTCTTGTAAGTCATTGCCGAACAACACACAAAACTCCCCTTTTACCTCTAGCTCCAACTCAAAAGCCGGAGAGATGAGTCGCTGCTTAGGGGTGAGTGACAATGAAGTTTGACGCAGTGCAGTGAGTTCCGTTAAAGGTTGTTGCAATAAATACTCACCTTCGACTGTTAGTTGTCGAGGTATTGTCAGCATGTGCGCCCAATAGTTTTTATCCGTAGGATATTCACTTTTTGAGTTGCCCAACCAGCCAAGGAGAATTCGTCGCCCTTGCTCATCTAAGTATGTTTGCGGCGCATAGAAATCGAAACCTTTATCAAGCTCATGCCAACCCGTATGGGTGTAGGTACATGAGTTGAAATCGATTGGATTGCCGATCATATAAACAACAGAGAAGACGTTGTTCAGATCGTATTTGCTATCACTTGCTACACCTTGGGGAGAGAAGATAAAAATGCCCAAATCATCTTGTTCAAAATAGTTAGGGCACTCCCACATATAGCCAAAATCTTCGAGACCAATATCGATGTTACCTAAATGCACAAAACCGTCATTGCGAAAATTGTGGTACGCCGCAAGCTTACCTTTTCCATCCACCCCTTGCGCGCCCACTAGCATGTAGTGTTGGTCGTTTTGTTCAAGGATAATCGGGTCACGAAATTCATGAGTGTAATGTTCACGATTCTCTTCTACCAAAACCCCTTTCTTACTCACCTCTCCCTGTTTGTTCATTACAGCAAATGCTTGGGTCTGGTGAATTTCACCCATTTGATCAATGCGATTGGCGGTGTAGTAAAGATGCAGCTCCTCTTGCTTGGCTAGCGCGACCCCAGTATAACAACCTTGCAAGTCGTACTCTTGATCTGGCCACATCGCCACACCATGGTCATAAAAATGAACGAAGTCTTGGGTCGAGACGTGATACCAGTGTTTTAAGCCATGCACTGGCCCAAGTGGAAACCATTGGTAGAAAAGATGATGCTCACCATTGAAGAAACTCAAACCATTAGGGTCATTGAGTAAGCCATGTGGTGGAGCAATATGATAGCTCGGATAATAAGGGTCAGATTGAGCGAGGTTTTTAATTTTATCGAGATAAGACTGAGAAACTTCACTTAACCTAACCAAACGATTTTGGCGATTGGAAAAGTCCATAACGACTCCGAAAATAAAACGCGCCCTCAAACGTGAGGGCGCAAAAGTGAACTAATTGGTTTCTTTGTAGAACAGCTTAGTGAGTATGAAAGCGCTACTGGCCGCGGCTAACATAACGACAATGTACATACCCAAACCTCCACCTAAGTAAAGCAACATACCAGGTAACATGGTCGCACCTGTCCCCGCGGAACCAATCCCAGCAATCGCGCCCAAGCAGCCACCAATAGCACCGCCAACGCAGCCATATAAGAAAGGTTTAACCCTTGGTAACGTGATGGCGAACATGGCTGGCTCGGTGATGCCAAAAAGCGCTGGTAACGCCGCACCAAACATACCTGACTTCTTCACTTTGCTGGTTTGCATCATCACAACTGCCATCGCTGCGCCAAACTGACCTGCAATGGCTGCTGTACCTAGTGGGTTGATGTAGTCAAAGCCAGTATCAGTCACCATAGCAATCGTGATCGGCACTATGGTGTGATGCATGCCAGTCACGGCCATAAACTGAATAGCCCCACCATAAATAAGACCACCAATGCCATAGGGAATCTGTAAGAAGTACAGTACTAACTCAGTAATCAGCTTCTCAATACCCAGTAATAGAGGACCAACAAACACCAAGCCTGCAATCAGCGAAATCAATAAAGTAATAAATGGTGTAAGGATAAGATCGAGGACTTCTGGCACGTATTTACGTGAGGTCTTTTCGACCATCGCCGCAAACCACCCCATAAACACAGCAGGAAGAATCGAGCTCTGTAATCCAGTCACTGCGATATCAAAGCCCATGAAAGGTATCATTAGCGCTTCAGCGTTGCCGAAAGCGACATCCCACTTACTGGCCAACTGTGGCGCTACCAGCATCAGCCCCAACACGATTCCTAACACTGGGTTACCACCGAATACCCGCATCGCCGACCAAGTCACCAGCACAGGAATAAAGATAAAGGCGGTATCGGTCAACACTTGAGACAATACAGTCAGTTGAGGAGACAACTCGACGCCAAAACCGTTAACGATAAGCCCGCGCAAACCCATTAACAGCCCCGTCGCCACCAATGCAGGGATAATGGCGACAAAGATATCAGAGAAGGTTCTTGTCACCGATTGGAATGTACTGACCTGTTCAGTTTTGGTTTTCGGCTTTTCGTCATCGATAACCTCTTCACCTTTTAATACGGCAAAGACTTTACCAACAAACCCCGTACCTAAGATCACTTGATGCTGACCGTTTTTTTCAAAGTAGCCGTGAACACCTTCCGTCTCACTAAGAGCTTGAGCGTCAACTTTCGTATCATCGACTGCAACGATGCGTAGTCGAGTCGCGCAATGACTCAACTGCTCGATGTTGCTTTCACCACCGAGCAAAGCCAGCACCTGATCAGCAACGACTTTTGGATCTCTTGCCATTTGTTTCCTCTCCTAAGAGCACAAAAAATAACAACCTGTATTCAACATGTATTAGAATAATACAGGTTAAATACAAGTTAAACCATTTTGTCGTGTTCAATGACCAATTATTGCGTCCAATCACAATTTTCATGGGAGTTCTGATTTGTATAAATACAAAAAAGCCCCACAAATGTGAGGCTCCGTTTACGCTCTGGCGGTAATTTCAAAGTCATACACACTGGATTTGTAGTAAACAATGGAATACTCATACACACGTTGTTCACTCAAGTAGTTTTGCGACTGGTTAATCAAAATAGGCTCTGAGGCTGGCACCGACAATAATGATTGAATCCGCTCATCTGGCAGCGCTGGAATCAGTTTCTGTTGAGTCTTGACCATTTGAATACCTTGCTGACTCAAGTAATCAAATTTAGAGCCGAGCAAATCATCATGATTGAGTGATGGCAAGATCTCTCTGGGAATATAAAACTCCTCATAAGAGACGACTTGATCATTCACTAAACGTCGTCTCGCCGCACAATTCACCCTAGCCCCCACAGCAATGTTCAACTTAGCGGCAATGTCTGCGCTAGCCTCAATAACCGTAAAAGAGTCGACCAAATTTTTAGCTTTGAGTCCTGATCCAGCGGCCTCTTGGGCAAAACCAGACATCGACAGAAAATCATGGCGAAGCTTAGTCGGTTTAACAAAGGTGCCTTTGCCTTTTTCTGCAAACGTGTAGCCCTGCTCATTAAGATACGCGAGTGCTTTACGGACTGTCACTCGGCTGACTTTTAGTTGTTCAACCAACTGATTTTCAGAGGGTAAACGGCTGCCCGCAGGAAACACTCCCTGATCGATTCGCTGTTTTAGGTCTTCGGCCACTTGCAAATAAAGCGGCAATGATTGGTGCGTATAAATGTCAGTCATAGTTTATCGTCGGTAGTGAATCTTTGCGGGAAAAGAGAGTCGCTCTGGTTGACGGTTTGGCTGATTCAATAACGCCTTGCCCTCGTCAAACAAGGCCTGAGCAATTAAATCGCAATCTTGTTCTACCGAGTCTATTTTGATCGGCAGGCAATCGAGGATGTCGTAGTTATCAAAGGTCGCGATTTGGATGTCCGCTGAAAGCAAATCATGCTCAGTCAGATAACGCAGTACTCCTTCAAGCAAAGAGTATGATGCCGTAAATATCGCCTGAGGCGCTTTCCCATGCTGCGACATGATCGTCGCCATCATCTCGTATCCAGAAGACGGCCGGTAATCCTTGTTCAATACATGCTGTGGCTGGAAAGCGATCCCAGCTTGATGCAAACCAGCTTGGTAACCAGCAAAACGGTCTTTACTCGGAGACAGGTCCATTTGACCACCAATATAAAAACACTCCTCAAGACCTTGTACCAAATGCGCAACCACTTGTTGCGTCGCGTTGGCGGAGTCGGTTTTGATACTGGTAAATACGCTCTCTTCAATCACGCGGTCAAAAAGAATGACCGGGGTCGTTTGTTTCACTTGATGAAAGTAGCTCTCGCTCGTTAACGAGGTGGCAATGAACAATACGTCAACTTGTCTATCCACTAAGCTTTGGATGACCTGTTTCTCCATTTCAGGATCATCGTCGGAGGACGCTATCAGTAGTTGGTAGCCCTGACTTCGACATAGCACTTCGAGCTTCTTGGCAATGGTCGCGAAACCCATGTTGGTTAAATCAGGAATAACAAGACCAGCAGTGTATGTCTGCTTCGATTTCAGTGCACGAGCATAAATACTCGGTGAGTAGTTATGTGCAAAGGCGATCGCCTCAACTTTTTTCACCGTCTCTTCGTTAATACGATGTTTTTTCGCGTGGCCGTTGAGAACAAAACTCACCGTTGATTTTGACACTCCCGCTAACTCAGCAATGTCGGCCAGCTTAAACTTTTTGGTGGTCATTCTTATCCTGTATTTACCTAGAGGTGTTTGGCGTTCATCGCCCTATTCTACTGACCTAGAGAAAGATTTCTAACGCTTTACTAGGCGAACATGCCTTGGGATCCAAATTGAGATAAAAAGATCGCCACGGATCACAAAACGCTTCCCATATCGGCATTATAGCCTAAACGAACTAGATTGCTAAATCGTTTTAGCCTTATAATTAGCCTATCCTAATTGAAAGACTAGAGGTGACAATTATGAACAGAGTATGGGTAACAGGAGACGCTGTTGTTGACTTGATTCCAGATACGGAATCTACCTACCTTAAATGTCCAGGTGGTGCTCCCGCAAACGTAGCTGTGGCTATTGCACGCCTTGGAGGCCAAGCGGCTTTTTTTGGGCGCGTAGGCCAAGATCCACTCGGTCGCTTTATGAAGCAAACATTGACCGCAGAACGCGTGGACACTGAGTTTATGCGACTCGACGATAAACAACGCACCTCTACTGTGATTGTCGATCTTGATGATTCAGGTGAGCGTAGCTTTACCTTTATGGTCAAACCCAGTGCCGATCAGTTCCTTCTACTAGAGGATTTACCTCAGTTCCAATCGGGAGATTGGCTGCATGTCTGCTCGATTGCATTGGCTAACGAACCGAGCCGCAGCAGCACTCTTGAAGCGATGCGCCAAATTAAAGCCGCTGGTGGATTTGTTAGCTTCGATCCAAATCTGCGTGAAGAAGTATGGGCAGAGCCAGCTGAATTAAAACCTGTTGTCAGCCAAGCCATCGAACTGGCAGATGTGGTTAAGTTCTCTGACGACGAGCTGATGTTTCTTACTGAAACCAATACATTAGCCGCAGGTTTAACCGCCGTTGAAAAGTATCACAATACGTTAGTTTTGATTACTCAAGGAGCGAAAGGCGCACTGGTCGTATTCAATAACGAGCAGCGCTTGATATCAGGTCAAGCAGTGAAGCCCGTTGATACGACGGGCGCGGGTGACGCATTCGTAGGTGGCTTGTTAGCCAAGCTATCGCAACACAAGGATTGGGCGAACCACTCTAGTATTGAGGCAGCAGTTCAATGGGCGAACGGTTGTGGCGCTTTGGCGACAACTCAGAAAGGTGCAATGACGGCGCTGCCCAGCGAGCAAGCATTACTCGAATACATCTAACACCTTGCTCTAAACAACAGAAAGCCCCAAGTGATCATACTTGGGGCTTTTTTGATTGATGCGATTTAACTTTTAAAAGGTGCGTGGCTCGCATTCAAGCGCTTGATTCGCGCTTGCGTCGGTTTACCGTTTAATGAAATTCCCGTCGAATCTGGAGCCGTGAACACACGAGAAGTCATCACCGCTTCCCCACCATTAACGAACACTTCAACCGAAGAGCGATCAGCGAGAATACGTAGTTTAACGGTGTCACTGGTTAATGGCAGCTCGCGTATCGTATCCTTAGCTCGATTGAGGGTTTGGGAGCGGTCCATGACTAACACTTGGTGCTCAGCATCCGCGGTTATGGTCAGCTTATGCTGGCTGCCTTCAAACAGATTTAATTGACTGCCCCACTCAAGCTCTAGGGTCAAATCAAAACTCTTAGTTTCAAGGTTATAAGCGCTATTGCTGAGCGTCACTGTCTGCTCGGGTTGAGCCAATGTTTCAATTTCTGCAACTGGCCATTGCACCAATTGACCATTGTTTACCGATAACTCACGCATTGCTGTTAACTGGTGAATCCAGCCATTGTCTGCGGAAGGCTGGTCAATCTCATCCGGTAGCCCCATCCAGCCGCACATCACGCGTCGGCCATCAGGTGTCAACATGGTCTGTGGTGCGTAGAAGTCGAAGCCGTAATCAAGGTGTTGAAAATCCGACAGCTCCAGCCCGTTTTCGGCACTCAATGTGGCGCGTGCAATACCGTTGTGATGGGGAATCGTGTTATGAGCAGAGAACGAATCGATGCCCTGAGGCCCAATCACGGCATAGGTATGCTCTGCAATCGTAAATAGATCTGGACACTCCCACATGTAGCCAAAGTCACCCAACTCTTCTCCATACAGCCCTTTGAACTTCCATTCTTTTAGGTTATCTGAAGTGTAAATCGCTAAGCGCCCCTGCAGATCGCTAGTTTGTGCTCCAAGTAACATCACCCACTCTTCACCGTAACGCACAATTTTAGGATCTCTAATATGCGGGGTGACACCTTCAGGAAGGCAATCGATCACTGGACCATGCTTGATAAAGTGATAACCGTCATCCGATATCGCTAAACACTGGGTTGTATGACGATCGCGTTGCTCACCAATTCGAGTATTACCCGTATAGAACAGCATCAATTGGTTGTCATGGCTAAGTGCATGACCAGAGAACACTCCATGAGAGTCAAACCAATCTGAAGGTGTCAACGCAGTAGATTGCCACTGCCAGTTGACCAAATCAGCGCTTGAGAGATGCGCCCAGTACTTGTCTTTATGCACGCAAGCGTGCGGATACCATTGGTAAAAAAGGTGATACTCACCATTGTGGAAGACAAAACCATTTGGGTCGTTAAGCAGACCTTGAGGCGGAGAGACATGCCAATTCGGTCGATGCGGGCATGCAGTCGGTGCTAACCTTGGTGCGAGTGCTGCACGTTGGTTTTCTGCGATGTATCGGCCTACTTTTAGCAGGGCTTCACTATCAAATGACTGAGTACGCTTAAACACCACCTGAGATTCCCCCAGTATGTCCCTAACATCTACGATAAGATGGCTGTCAGCCACTAACGAAACATCAGCAACCGCTAAAATCAGCTCATCATTAGGAACTAAAACCCGAGTAACATTGTTTTTGCCACCACAAAGGGTGAGATAGTGTTCAACAGACATCAAAAATTACCTAAAAATTGGGAACGTTTGCAAAACTACATTATCAGATTAGAAAGTACAAGAGATGTCGTGCTGTTTGGCCGCTATTGTCGTGATCAAGAGCACAAAAAAAGCCTGATAGCTCAGGCTTTTTCTTAAAGAGAATCTGTTCTGGCTAGCAGGTTTCTCGCTCAATATTTTGGAACGTTAACACGAGTTTACTCATCACTTGTGGCTTTCCGTCAATTAGCTCCAGCAACATTTTTGCACCACTTTCCCCAGCCTTATCAAAAGCATAGTTAAAGGTAGATAAACTTGGCGAGTTGATGTATCCCAGCTCGTCATTGCCGACTCCAAGAACTTTGATTTGTTTACCCACTTCAATTCCTGCCTCTTGGAGCGCTTTTATTGCTCCGACAGCAATACGGTCAGTGGCACAAAACACGCCATCCATGCTTGGGTGACTGGCAACAATTTGCTTCATGTTCGCGTAGCCTGATTCAATGCTAAACTCTCCGTGGCAATGGAAGAGCAATTGTTGGTCATTCATCGCTAACGCTTGCGTTAAGCCATCTGAGCGTAGTTTGTCGACAGCTACATCAGAATCAGGAACACCAATAAAACCAATTTGCTTGCAACCCGCCGCAAGCAGTCGATTCCCCGCTTCAAAACCAACGCGGAGATCGTCATGGACAACGCTCGGGATATTAAACAATGAACCATCTTGTCCAACGAGCACAACGGGCGCTTTAGACTGACTTATTGCTTTAACTAATTCGTTGTCGATATGCGTAGCATAAAGCACAATCCCTTCGACACGTTTCTGGTTAAACAACTGAATATATTCAATTTCTTTTTCACCAGACAATTGAGCACTCGCCAATAGGACATGTTTGCCTGCTTGTTCAAACACTCGGCTTAAACCGTCAATCCCTTGCGCAGTCGCATGTGAAGAAACACGAGGTACTATCACACCAACTAAGTTGGTTTTCTGTGATTTCAGGTCTTTCGCCACCTGATTGACCACATAGCCAACCTCTTCTACCGCTTTCATCACTTTAACCTTAGTGGCCTCTTTTACGCCATATTCGTTATTGATCACTCGAGATACGGTCGATTTAGAGACTCCAGCCAGTTCTGCGACGTCATGTAAGCTTGCCATTGAGGGCTCTCATAATAAGTTATTGGGATTGTTTGCAAAAAGTACCAGATTTCAAGGCAATTTCCACCTTGCCCAATCGGTTTAGCAAAATATTTTAGCAGATCTATCTCACATAAAACCCCAATATGTTTTGACTCATTTCCATTGATCGCAAAGAATCGATTTTGCAAACGTTCCCAAAAAGTATTCAACACCTTTTTGAACTATTAACTAGATAAGTAGAAGATAACAACCGGGGTTTGGAATGAACTATCCAATTATTGCAAAAGAGCTGCTGGAGCTTCTTGGAGGCAAAGATAACCTTCAAGCGCTCGCCCACTGTGCAACACGCCTACGTTTAGCGTTAAAAGATGACTCAATCATTGATGAAGAGGCTATCGCTAACCTTGACGGGGTAAAAGGCCAATTTAAAGTTGCTGGTCAATATCAGATCATTTTTGGTTCTGGAATTGTTAACCAAGTCCATGCAGAAATGGCAAAACTTACTGGCATGAGTGAGATGTCAACCAATGACGTCGCAAGCGCTGGAGCAGAAAAACAAAACATTGTGCAACGCGCGGTAAAAGGCTTGTCTGATATCTTCGTTCCAATCATTCCAGCCATTGTTGCGGGTGGTCTGTTGATGGGTATCTTTAACTTGCTCACAGCGAAAGGACTGTTTATCGACGGACAATCCTTGATTGATGCAAATCCTGGACTCGCTGATCTTGCAAGTATGATTAACACCTTTGCTAACGCGCCTTTTGTCTACTTGCCAGTACTTCTTGCTTTCTCTGCCAGCAAAAAATTCGGTGGCAACCCATTCTTGGGAGCTGCGTTAGGTATGTTGATGGTTCACCCAGATCTGCTTAACGGCTGGGGATTCGGTGGAGCCAGCGTTGCGGGGACTATCCCGACTTGGAACATCTTCGGTTTTGAAATCCAAAAAGTAGGTTACCAAGGTTCAGTTCTTCCCGTTCTTGTCTCTGCATACATTCTAGCCAAAGTAGAAAACGGCCTGCGTAAAGTTATCCCTTCAGTATTGGATAACCTGCTGACTCCTATGCTCGCCATTTTCATTACCGGTTTCTTAACGTTTACCCTTGTTGGTCCTATCACTCGTGACATCGGTTTCCTACTTGGTGACGGCCTAAACTGGTTATACGATTCTGCAGGCTTCATCGGTGGCGCGCTATTCGGCTTCATTTACGCACCATTTGTGATTACCGGCATGCACCACAGCTTTATTGCCATTGAAACACAGTTACTCGCTGACATCGCAGTGACCGGCGGTACGTTTATTTTCCCAATTGCCGCTATGTCAAACATCGCACAAGGGGCTTCTGCGCTTGCGGTTGGTTTTACAACTAAAGATACCAAACTAAAAGGAATCGCTATGCCCTCTGGTGTAACGGCCTTACTTGGTATTACTGAACCAGCAATGTTTGGGGTAAATCTTAAGCTTCGTTACCCATTCATCGCAGCCGTTATCGGTGCGGCCGCATCAAGTGCCTTTATCACTCTATTCAATGTTAAAGCGCAAGCTTTAGGGGCAGCTGGACTACCTGGTGTTATTTCGATTGTGCCAGATAAGCTAGGTTATTACGTGGCTGGTATGGCAATTTCATTCGCCGTTGCATTTGGCCTAACCTTGGTACTCGGCGCACGCGAGCGCATTAAAAACGCAAACGCTGCCACAGCTTAAAATCGGTTCTTAATGGACTAGAACCCCCGTAGTCAAAACACGTTTTGACTCCTGCCCCACTTTCGAGTGGGGCTTTTCTGTTTGGCGTTTTTAAATCAGGTGTCTTTCTAGGATCTAACGGCGGAGTGTATCTTTATTGCCAAAGGCAAAAACAAATAGGAAACCAAAGGGACAATAATGGCGACCGAGACAAAGGTCACCACTTCCTTATTGTCTGAAACGTTTTCCACCACAAACGGTGGTATGGCGTAAACCAGCGGCAATAAAATGATAAAGGTATACAACGCCACCCAATGCCGCGAGGGTGGCGCTGAATTTTCAGCGCCTTTCATTACTATCCTCGTGCAAAGTAGCTATTCATTACATATCCATACTTAGTCGTATGCTCTGCCAATACCTGACCCAGAGCTTCACCATGCTCACTTCTCCAGTCGTTCATTAGCTCTGCCAAGACCGATGCCCAAGTCGTCACTTTGACCCCCGCTTGAGTTAGCCGTTGCACTGTCACCTCTTGCACTGTTTTATTCCACGTCCCCGACGCGTCAATAACAGCGTATACGTCGTAACCTTCCTCTACCGCCGATAAAGCAGGAAACAACAAGCAAACATCGGTGACTATTCCTGCCATAATGATTTTCTTACGCCCAGTTTTTTCTATCGCTTGCTTAAATGCCAAGCTATCCCACGCATTAATCTGGCCTTCACGTTCAATGACATTCTCACCCAAAATGTTGGTAATCTCAGGCATGACTGGCCCATTAGGGCCTTCCGGTAAGCTCGCTGTCACGACACTTGGTAACCCGATCGCTTGCGCGGTTCTGGTTAAACCAACAATGTTGTTCTTTAGCACGGTAGGATGTTCATCCCCTAGCCCTACCATCAAACCTGTCTGGTGATCGATCATTGCTAGTACTGCATTTTCTGCCGTTAGAAACTCTGAATATTTTGTTTTCATTGTGTATCCCTCACTCATTGCTTGTGGTTAGAACTGTTCCATAAAAATAAGGATCAATTGACTCTCTTCTCGTGCAGTAAAAGTCAGTTCCTCGGCGCGGACTAGCGTCCCTGCTTCAACTTCAACCCCATTTATCTCTGCGTGGCCTGTGCTCAAATAAGCCAAAACCTCTCCATGATGCTGTGTTTGATAACCTTCCTCAGCTTGTACCATTTCGATAATGGTGTGGCTGTCAAACGTCTCCGACTGAGTGTTGCGACCGCCATATATTCTGGTTCGTTGATTCGCTTTCGGGGTATAGGATTTGTAACCTGCTGGTTCTCCTGCTACCTCAGGTAAGACCCAAAGTTGGATAAGCTGGTTTGAAACACCGTCTGGATTGGCTTCATTGTGTGCAAAACCTTCCCCACCAGCACGCTGCACCTGAGCTTCGCCAGCAACAAGGCCTTTGCCATGCTCAAGTGAGCCTTTATGGCTAACACGCCCTTTCGCCATAACGCTTATCACATCAATTTCTCGATGTGGGTGCATACCTGTTTCGCCATACGGGACGAAGTTGGCATCTGCTAGGTAAACAAAATTGCCAATGCCGTTAGAAGTTTTAGGGTGCTTGCGAGCGCCAAATACCCGGTAATCTGTGACTAGCTGCTTTTCTTTCAGTCCAGCAAAGCCACCTTGAGGAAGTTGGTCAAGAGTTAGAATTTCCATCGCTTAATCCTTAATATTTTCTAAGTGATGGAAGTAGAATAGTTTGGTATGAGATATTGATATATAAGCTCTCTGATACAATACTGTTCAATATTTGATAACAATTGACCAGAAAATGCTGAATTGTGATTTAAACGACTTGATGGTTTTTGCCACGGTCGTGGAAAGAGGTAGCTTTACAGCAGCTGCCGAAGCCTACAATACGCCCAAATCGAACATTAGTCGTAAGATTACTCGGCTTGAAAAGCATTTAGGAGTCAGACTATTAGAGCGCTCAACTCGTTCTCTTAACATAACTGAAGTGGGCCAACGCTACTATGAGTACTGCCGGAGAATTAAAGAGGAGCTTGATGCCGCAGATAGCGCCGTTGAGTCGATGTTGCAAAGGCCTCAAGGACGATTGCGAATTTGTACATCCTTAGGGGTGGGTCAATCGCTACTCTCCGAACACTTGGCTGCCTTTTGCATGCAAAACCCAGATGTGGAGTTGGATCTAACACTAACAAACCGCCGCGTGGATCTGATTGAAGAAGGATTCGATCTCGCTTTTCGAGTCGGTGAGTTGGCCGATTCCACACTCGTTGCAAGGCGTCTTTGCTCCATTGAGTTAAGGCTTTATGCCGCCCCCAATCTTGAGTTCGAGCGACTGTCTCATCCTGATGAACTCACTGCACAACCATTGATGTTGATGAGCGCTAAAGAACGTAGTGCTGATTGGCATCTTGTTTCTAGTGATGCTGAACATCATTTATCATTTAAGCCAAGTGTTCGTTGTGATGATTTCTCGATGTTGAAACGTATGGCGGTTCAAGGACTCGGTATCACAGAATTGCCCGATTATATGGCTAAAGAGTTTGAAGAGAATGGTAAGCTAATTAACGTCTTACCCGACTGGAAGTTCAAGCCTGTGACCCTTTATGCGCTATACCCTAGTCACAGAGGAGCAACACCTAAAGTTCGGGCATTACTCGATTATTTACACAACGTATTAAAATAAATTGGCTAGCTAAAAAAATAATGAAAACTGTCTATCAAATTAGTGATTGTCACCTGAGTGATGAATCAAGCTATGAGAACCTAAAACAAGCTCTGGTTCATGCAGAGCAAGATACCAGCTGTGACACTCTACTTCTCACCGGCGATATTTGCTGTAATCCAAAATCTGGAGACTACGCTAAGCTCGTCGCCTTTGTTACTCAGTATGTCACCAGTAAAACGATTTTTGCCATCGCAGGGAATCATGATGACTCCCACCTGATGAGGGAAGAACTTAAAGGCTCAGTAATTAAAGTTGCCGATAAGGCTAAGATTCATGGTCGAGATGTCTTGTTCCTCGACTCAAGCTATAAGCCGATAGATGCTCAACATCCGCTTGGTTCGGGCCGGATAGATAACCGTGGCCTGGCTAAGTTCAGAAAGCAAATTCGAAAGACAAGTAACCCAATTGTGGTTGTCCACCACCCCGTGATCCCAGTTGGCGCAGACTGGATGCAAGCCATTCGCTTAGAAAATGACACGCAACTCATGGCACTTTTACGCAAGCATAAGGTAAAAGACGTGATTTGCGGCCATGGCCATGATGGCATTATTGAGACAAGGCAAGGTGTAACCCAATATATGGCGCCTGCCACGGCGTATGGATTCGATCACTCTATTAATGAATACAACCGCAGCGACAGAGTTGGCTTGAGTAAGATAACTTTTTACATTGAGTCTATTGATTATCAGCCTATCTATCTTTGAACTTCGCACAAGAAGCTACGCTAGGCATAAAAAAACCTGCTGACAAAGCAGGTTTTTTACTATCTGGTCAGCAATGATTCCTCGCGTAGCAACGCACGAAAACTTCTCAGAGACGTGAGCTACGATAGCGTCAACCGTACCAGCGATGTCGGCATCTTCAAGCGTACGCTCTACAGATTGTAGTGTTAGTGCGATTGCTAGGCTCTTCTTACCTTATTATCTAACCTCTTGATACTTTCAGGCTAACTCTACGACTAATGTCTAACTAACTGAGACTATTTGTTTTTTTGCGTTTGGTTTAAGGTACTAACAACTTAAATGATTACGTTTATTTGTAGGGTAATTTGCTCGTTATATTTAACTGTGAACCTCAAGCTTTTTACAACAAGACCAATGATATTCTTGCTTGTTTCCGACCCTATTCTTAGTCAGTCATCTTCACTTTTTAATAATAACTCAAGTTACACCCAATATAGATTTATCGCATTTTTTGTAGAAAAACGAATCTCACTCACTACTCCGCTACCTCTTAATACCGGGAGTAAATTACGTTTGTTGGAACAACACACCTCAGAGTGTGAACGAAAGGAATCAAAATGAGCAGTACTTTAGAGTCCGCACATATAAGAACAGATAAGCCTCAAGCCAATGAGGATGAACTCAGTTATCAACAACAACACAAACCAAGCTCTGAATTTGAGTCCCGAGAGCAGTATCTAGAGCACGAGTTGCAAATCATGTCGCCTAAACGCTGGCGTCCAAACTTGCCGTTTAAAGATTATCGATTTGAGATTGAGGACACCATCCCAGCAATGGCGGCGACCATTGGTAAAGTGGTAATGGTGGGCGCTATTGCAGCAACCTTTGCCGGAGCTCTAGGGCTAAACGAAGGGTTTATTCTAGAAAATGTTCGTTATGAATTACTTATCGCTTCAGTGTTCATTATTCTTTTCTCTGGTTTTTTATTGCCAACCGCTAACCTCGCAGGTACACACGGCCCACTTATCCCTTTGATTCCGATTGTTGTTGCCGCTGGTGGACACCCGATGGCCTTTGGTTTGCTGATTGGCGCGTTCGGCTTATTGCTCGCTATCAGTAAAGGTGGCAGCATGTTGGCAAATCTCACCAGTAAAGGCGTGTGTGGCGGCTTATTGCTCTACCTAGGCTTTGTCGGGACCGTTTCTCAAGTCAAAAAGCTATTCGCTTGGTCTGAAGGAATTGGTATGAGTCACATTGCTTTCGTCGTGATCTTTTGTACCATTATTTTGTACGCGCTATTGGAACATTTCCGTAAGCGTTGGCTAGCGGTACCTCTTAGTTGCTTGCTGGGTGGCACGTTAGCTTTTGCGATGGGCGCACCGTTTTCTTTCCAAACCGAGCCTGGTTTACCTCATATGAACCCTATGTATTGGTGGGGAGAAGATACAGGTTGGATGCTAGGCCTACCGACAATTGAACATTTCATGGTGGTATTGCCGTTTGCTATTTTAGCAGTGGCTATGTGGTCACCGGACTTCTTAGGACATCAAGTCTTTCAAAAAATCAGCTACCCGGAACGTACCGAAAAAGTACACATGAACATTGACGACACCATGACCACGGCTTCTATTCGTCAGACGTTTGGTTCTTTACTCGGTGGTACTAACTTTACCTCTTCATGGGGGACTTACATCGTACCAGCCGCAATTGCTAAACGCCCTATTCCTGCGGGTGCTTTGCTGACGGCTCTGTTTTGCATCATCGCCGCAATTTGGGGCTACCCGATGGATTTAGCTATCTGGCAACCTGTACTTTGTGTTGCACTAATCGTTGGGGTATTCGTCCCATTGCTAGAAGCTGGCATGGAAATGACGCGCGAAGGGAAAACCACTCAATCTGCCGCAATCGTTGTGTTTTCATCAGCGCTAGTAAACCCTGCATTTGGTTGGTCGCTCACTATGCTGTTAGACAACTTAGGCTTAATCGGTTGTAAAGAACGTAGCGGCGAACTGAGTAAAATGAGCCGTTGGGTGTTACCGGGCATTATGTTTGTGGTGCTAACAGGTGTGATGGCGTTAGTTGGCCTTCTACCAGGGCTACCAGCGATTATCCCTAGCTTTCGCTAACCGTTAGACGCGAGTTGCAGCCAATGGGTATTTAACCTCTCGGTTATATCTGTAAAAACAAAGGCCTCGCAATAGCGAGGCCTTTGTTATTCTGAGGTAATGACCAGCTAGCTCATTTTTGCCCCAAGATGTTTCAGAAAGCATAGCGCTAGTCATCGAATTAATTAATGTGTAAATCATGCAATTAGACCTTCCAGCAGCCACGGATGAATCCCTAGCAGAAGCAAAATTTTCGCCTAATTGAGGGTGATCAGTCTTTTTTGCCAATGAGCAAGCCGACATTTTGTTGTTTAATGTGTAACAACTGCTTCTTAAGCTTGCTTAAATTGCCAAATTCATAGAATGGTACGTGAAGAACTGCGACAAATCCTGCGTCAAGCATCATATTATGCCATTGACTTCTGCTATTAAAGCAGACCCCGACACCGGCCGTATTTGCACCCATCTTTTTGATTATTTGAGCCAAAGATTTCGATGAAGTCGATTGATAGATCAACGCGCTCGGTAAGTTGTGAACAAATTGCCCTTCATAAAAGTTCTCAAACACGACCACGATGCCGTTTTCAGAGAGGTTTTGAAATGAACGCTCTAGAGCTTTCTTTTGCAGCGTTACCGATCTTTCGTAGCTGTCACTAACAAAATGGTGAAGAACCCAATTGAACTGAATAACATCGAATTTTTCAGTGAAAATGGTGTCTTGGAAGGTTGAACACACTAACTGCTTTCTAGGGTGAGGGTGGTTTTTCTCGATTAGAGACTGTTCTGGCTCAACTAAAGTGACGCTGGCGTTGGGGTAGTATGACAGAATCTTATCAGCGTACATGCCATTACCTCCGCCAACATCGAGCAAGTGGAACGGGTATTGGGTGGGGTAAAGCATATTGAGATGCTTTACCAAGGTAGCGAACATCGCATCATCTATATACTCGATGTCAAACGATACTGTTTGTTCAGGGGTAAGTTTGCGTACTACTCCGGCCATAATGTTTTCTCAGTCTGGAAATCTGAAACTCCAGCAAGCTCTATACCATTAAATATTGCTTTAAATTTCAGTGATTAAAGATTTTATTCCTTCAGGGTTCGTTCGAATTTGAATTTGAGACTCAAAATGACAGCTACAAGGGAGCGTCTTGCTATGGTGTATCAAGAGGGGCTGTTTACGTATTCAATGTTGGGATAATCTAACTTTTGGCCCTTACTTCACTATGAAATCGACTCGATTAATGCTTTTAGACTGATGCTGAGCATAACATCCGACAGTTTTCCTTAACTTGTTTATGTCCACTAATGAGTTAACACCCAACTCCTTATTCGCCCCAAACAAAAAGGCCTCGCAATGCGAGGCCTTTGGTTTTCTATCTAATCAGAAGTGATTAGTCGCGTAGAGACGCACCAAACTTCTCAGATACGTGAGCAACGATAGCGTCAACCGCACCAGCGATATCTGCATCTTCAAGCGTACGTTCAACTGACTGTAGTGTTAGCGCGATTGCTAGGCTCTTCTTACCTTCTTCAACGCCTTTACCAACGTAAACGTCGAATAGTTTAGCGTCTTTTAGGAACTCACCACCTTGCTCTAGACATGCTGCAACGATGTCGCCAGAAGCGACTGCTTCATCAACAACTACCGCGATGTCACGACGGTTTGATGGGAACTTAGAAAGCTGAACTGCTTCAGGAATCACTTTAGTGCTGATTGCAGACCATTCCACTTCGAATACGATAGTACGGCCGTTTAGACCAAACTTACGCTCTAGTTCTGGGTGAACTGTACCGATTACACCAACTTGCTTACCATCAACGATGATAGCTGCAGATTGACCTGGGTGAAGTGCAGGGTTCGCTGCTTTATCTTCAGCAGAAAGCGCTGCGAAAGAGTATGCCGCTTCGTTAGCTGTTAGCTCAAGAACCGCTTCTAGATCGCCTTTCAGGTCAAAGAAATCAACTGTGTTGGTTTCGATGTCCCAGTGCTCTTCGCTGCGAGTACCTGCGATAACACCTGCAAGCATAGGCTCTTGGCGCATACCGTTTTCAGCAGACTCACATGGGATGAAACGTAGGCCGTATTCGAATAGACGAACGCGTGGCTGTTGACGTTTCTGGTTGTGAACCACAGTGTTTAGTAGACCTTGGATTAGGCCTAGACGCATTGCTGACATATCCGCAGAGATTGGGAATGGCAGGATTAGCGGCTCAACACCTGGAACAACAAGCTTTTGCTGCTCAGGTTCAACGAAGCTGTAAGTGATGGCTTCTTGGTAACCACGGTCAACAAGTAGGTTACGAACGCGTTTTAGCGGAATGTTCGCTTCAACGTGGTCGTGCATCTTAAGTGCTGCCGCTGGGTTTTGGTTAGGGATGTTATCGTAACCGTAGATACGACCTACTTCTTCAATTAGGTCTTGCTCGATTGCGATATCAAAACGCCATGTTGGTGCTGTCGCAGTCCAACCTGCGTCAGTAGTTTCTACAGTTAGGCCAAGACGCTCTAGGATCTCAACTACATCGCTGTCTGCAATGTGGTGGCCTAGTAGGCTGTCTAGCATAGTACGACGTAGTGATACTGTGTTTGCTTTTGGTAGGTCAGCTTCTGACTCTACTGCAACAACGGGTGCTACTTCACCGCCACAAATCTCAACAAGAAGTTCTGTTGCACGTTCCATTGCGCTTGTTTGTAGTGCGAAATCGACACCACGCTCAAAACGCATTGAAGAATCTGTGTGTAGACCGTAGCTACGCGCGCGGCCACGGATGTGATCTGGTGCGAAGAATGCACACTCAAGTAGTACGTCTTTAGTCTCAGTGGTTACACCAGACTCTTCACCACCAAAGATACCTGCGATAGCAAGGGCTTTGTTGTGGTCTGCGACAACTAGAGTATCAGCGTTTAGCTCAGCTTCGTTGCCGTCTAGAAGAGTTAGCTTCTCGCCCTGCTCTGCCATACGCACTACGATGCCGCCTTCAATCTTAGCAAGATCGAATGCGTGCATTGGCTGGCCTTGCTCTAGAAGAACAAAGTTAGTGATATCAACTACTGGATCGATAGAGCGAATACCACAGCGGCGCAGTTTCTCTTGCATCCAAAGTGGTGTTTCAGCTTGAACGTTTACGTTCTTAACCACACGGCCAAGGTAACGTGGACATGCTGCAGTCGCTTTCACTTCGATAGAAACTGTGTCGTCGATAGCTGGTGCTACTGCGTTTACTGCAGGCTCAGTTACGTCAGCACGGTTTAGAACGCCAACTTCACGCGCCATACCACGGATGCTGAAACAGTCAGCGCGGTTAGCCGTTAGGTCTACGTCTACTGTTACGTCGTCAAGACCTAGGAATTCGCGGAAATCAGTACCGATTGCTGCGTCTTCTGCTAGTTCCATGATGCCATCAGATTCAACGTCGATACCTAGTTCAGAGAATGAACACAGCATGCCGTGTGATGGTTGACCACGTAGTTTTGCTTTTTTGATTTTGAAATCGCCTGGTAGAACAGCACCAACAGTCGCTACAGCAACTTTGATACCTAGACGACAGTTAGATGCGCCACAAACGATGTCTAGAAGTTCTTCAGCGCCAACATCTACTTTAGTTACACGTAGTTTGTCAGCGTCTGGGTGTTGACCACACTCAACCACTTTACCTACTTTAACGCCAGTGAAAGAACCAGCAACAGGTAGTACGTCGTCTACTTCTAGACCCGCCATTGTGATTTGGTGTGTAAGTTCGTCAGTCGATACCGCAGGGTTTACCCACTCACGAAGCCAAGATTCGCTAAATTTCATAGTGATGTATCCCCTGGATTACTTGAACTGTTTTAGGAAACGAAGGTCGTTCTCGAAGAACGCACGAAGATCGTTTACGCCGTAACGAAGCATAGTTAGACGCTCAACGCCCATACCAAATGCGAAGCCAGAGTATTTCTCAGGGTCGATGCCAACGCTGCGAAGTACGTTAGGGTGAACGATGCCACAACCTAGAACTTCAAGCCATTTGCCGTTCTTACCTTTTACGTCTACTTCTGCTGAAGGCTCAGTGAATGGGAAGTAAGAAGGACGGAAACGAACTTCAACTTCTTCTTCAAAGAAGTTGCATAGGAAGTCGTGCAGAATACCTTTAAGCTGTGCGAAGTTTACGTTCTCGTCTACTAGCATGCCTTCCACTTGGTGGAACATTGGCGTGTGCGTTTGGTCGTAGTCGTTACGGTAAACACGGCCCGGTGCGATGAAGCGGAATGGTGGTTTACCATTTTCCATCGTACGGATCTGAACGCCAGACGTGTGAGTACGTAGCATTAGATCAGGGTTAAAGAAGAACGTGTCGTGGTCAGTACGCGCTGGGTGATCTTCTGCGATGTTTAGTGCATCAAAGTTATGGAATGCATCTTCAATCTCAGGACCAGACTCAGTGTTAAAGCCTAGCTCACCAAAGAACTGTTCAATACGCTCAACAGTACGAGTCACAGGGTGTAGACCACCGTTCTCGATACGACGACCCGGTAGAGTCACGTCGATTGTTTCTGCTGCAAGCTTCGCTTCAAGCTCTGCACGTTGTAGTGCATCTTTACGAGCTGCGATCGCTTGTTGAACAACGCCTTTCGCTTTGTTGATCTCTTGACCAGCTTCACGGCGCTCTTCTGGTGGTAGTTTACCTAGGCTTTGAAGTTGAGCTGTTAGCTCACCTTTTTTGCCTAGATACTGAACACGCACTTCATCAAGTGCGACTAACGAATCTGCAGCTTCAATTGCTGCATTCGCGTTAGCAATGATCTCTTCTAGATGTTGCATCGTTTCCTCATCTACCTTTTGGTAGTTTCCATAAGGTTTCCCGGAAGGGAATTTCGGTATTTTCAAGTAGCTGTACATAGTAACGAAAGCAACGTTCAAAGCCAAACTGAAATATCCTTAGAATCGCCTGTTGGACACTTATCAAGCATCTAAATTGGCTAACCACTTTGATACTTGCCGCAATGACATCACTTTTTGTTATCATTAACATAATCTAAAATAATTTTTACTTATTCATCAATGGCGATAAATTGGCTTTCAACAGAGTTAAGAAAGAAATTGAGGTAAACATGAATCTAACAATCACTCCTATTCTTCCTGAGCATGACCAAGCAATATGCGAAATTATTCAGGAGGTTGGCGCAGAATTTGGCGCTGTTGGTGAGGGTTATGGCCCTTCAGATGCAGAAGTGAGCAACATGAGCCAGCACTATACCCTTGAGAATAAGTCACTCTATCTTGTCGCTAAACTAGACGGAAAAATAGTCGGCGGATGCGGGCTCGCTCCATTTTCAAGTAGTGACAAAGTCTGCGAGCTAAAGAAGCTGTTCCTTCTGCCGGATAGCAGAGGGCTCGGTTTGGGTAGAAAGCTAGTGTCTGCTTGTCTCGATTTTGCTCGTGAACAAGGGTTCGAATCTTGCTATCTCGACACCTTATCCAATATGAATGCTGCGGTTCGAATGTATGAAACGTTTGGGTTTGAGCACCTATCCCAGCCACTGGAAGGCACTGAGCACAATAGTTGCGATGTCTGGATGCTAAAAGAGCTGTAATTGATGAATAACTACAAACTCCTGCCCGCTTTAAATGCACTGCTCCAAACGCAGAGCCTTACGGAAGCGGCTAAAAAGCTGAATGTGACTCAACCAGCAATGAGTCGAACACTCGGTCAAATACGAGATGCTTTTGGCGATCCCATTTTAGTTCGAGACGGAAAGGAGTTTGTGCTAACCAATAGAGCGCAAGAGCTAAAACAGACCTTGCCTAACCTACTGAAACAGATGGATGCGCTTTATCAACATTCTGATTTTAAGCTCGAAGGCATTGAGCGGCGCTTTCACATTGGGTTTGACTCGTTTGTCTCAGGCGCTGCGCTCCCTGAGATCGCAAAGCTCGTCACGACAGATTGCCCAAATGCTTTCATTCATGGTTCGATAATAGACAACGGACAGCTAGAGGCGCTTGCCACTAGCTCTCTTGATGTCGTTGCCACAATGGCGGTTGATGTTCCCAATCATATTCATGGCAAACGTATCGCGAGTGACCATTATGTTGTAATCGGGTCAAAGCAGAGCTTGGGACGAAGTAAAACGCTGTCTTTACATGAGTATTTTGCAGCGAAACATATTCAAGTGAGTGGATTAGGTGACAAGACCCGCGAGGTGGATGGCGTGTTTAAGAAACGCGAACACCAAAGAGTCATCTCTGCGGTGATGCCTGATTTGCAGAGCGCCGCCAAGTTACTCGAGTTCAGTGAGTATACAATGACTGTTCCGAGCCATATTGCGGCTTCGTTGTGCCAGCAGTATGCGCTGCAAACAATACCATTACCTTTCCAGCTTCCAGAGCATCATTACTACCTGCTGTGGCACGAAAAGCATCATAAAGACCCCGAGCATCGATGGTTTCGTCACGAGTGCTATAAGCTGATTAAGCAACACTTCAAAATTTGAAGCGCTCTAGTGTCGGTACGTAAAAGAAAAGGGAGCTTTACTAGCTCCCTCAATTTCTAATTTTAGTCCACCTTAAAGGCTTGGTGCTGGAACATCTGCTCAACAATCTCATGAGAGCTCGCCGACGCTGATAAATCGAGGCCTGAGATATCGAACTGTTCTAAAGCGATAGATACTGATTTTCCATCGTCTGCCGTTAGGTCAATATTTAATGTCTCTTTGTCTGCATCGAAGCTCGCCGTTAGATGATTTAGCAGATTTTCCATGTCCTTATCTTCATCACCTAATGGTGCCAAAACATCGGTAAAATCAAGCTTATCTTCGTTCAAATGGAAGTCTTTAATAATGTCTTGATCGGCTGTGATATTTAGTGATTCTGAAGAAAAAGCAAACACATCTTTTCCTGCCCCACCCGTTAAGATATCACTTCCTAAACCGCCGATAAGTACATCGTTATCTAGACCACCGATAAGGATATCATCACCTGCACCACCATTTAATGTGTCAGCTCCATCATACCCGACCAGAGCATCGTTACCATCCGTTCCATTCAAGGTATTCGCTTGGCTATCACCTTGGACTATGTTGCGCGACGAATCCGGATGCGATGTATCTTGAACATCGATAGTAATTTGGCTCTCAGCAACATCACCGTCTGCATCTACGACTCTAGCGATAAACTTATCTTGTTGATGACCATCTACATTGTTCGCTTTGTAGTCATAGCGTCCATTTTCAAAGTTAATCGTAAGGTGACCATGAGTCGTGTCAATTTTCACTAAAGAACTCTCAGACACTGTTTCTATGTGGCCCGCTACACTCTTGATCACTTCTCCAGTTAGCTTATCGAAATGGTAGGTATCTCCTTCGACGACTATCGTGTCTACCCACTGCGCCTCGCCCCCATGATGAGTAATCAAGTCACTCTGTAGCTGGCCAGATACTGTTTTGATCAGTAGTTCTTCTATCTGCGCGTCATCGACCACTACAATCGCTGAGCCTTTATCTGTCGCTATCGGCTCCAAATACTTCAAATCAGCCCCAGCACCGATCCCTACTGACCAAATATTGTCAATTGTCTGCCCACTCGTTTCGATGCTCTTCTCCATAGCATTTGCGAGGATCATTTTTTCTTCAGCAGTTGTTGGTTCTACCAAACCATCTCGAACTTGCTGGTATCGCTCTGGGCTAGAAAAATCATCTTCGCTACTCCATTTCATTAAACTTTCACGAGCTTTGGTTTCGTAACCGCCTGACTGATTTGTCCAGCCATCGAAGTCTGTCGTGACACCATCAGAAATAAAGTAAAGCTGTGTATTGGTGCTATTGAGCAATGACTGACTCGTTGGGTCTGTAAGTACTTCATGCACTTGATCAATCGCTTGGCTATAAGGCGTCCAAGCCGATGGCTGAACATCAAAGAAGAACTGACGAATGTCTCCTACTGAACTTAGCCACCCAGAAATCTGCCCATCCGGAAAACCACTGTGTGCTGCAATTTTAAATTGTACATCGCCGACATCCTGGTACTTTTCAAACATTGCTGTGATGGAGTCTCTTGCCAGTTCCCAGCGTGTCACCCAGTGTCCGTCAGCATCCAGTACCTGACTACTCATCGACTGTGAAGCATCAAGCGCTATTACTACAGTGTTGCTTTGCAGCGCGACATCATTGATTACGTGGTGGGCAGAATTTGAACTAGGCACCGAGTCGGTAACATCTAGGTGCAAAATGGCACTCTCAGATTGACCACCTGCGTTCACCTCGACCTTTGCCGAAATGTCGATCTTATCTGCACCTTGTTCAGCATGATCTAGAGCAGAATGCTGAACAACAGAATAGTGGCCCGTGTTAACGTCGATGCTTGCTTCTAGCACTTTAACGCGATCTGAGCCAGCGCCTGTATATCCGGTTAGAGTAGTTTGGTCTGCGCTCACCTCAAACGACACTGGTTTACCGCCACTGGTGAAGCCACTCAAACTCTGGTCTACTTCAAAGTGATATTCGGCATCAGTCGCGGATCCAAGGTCTGCTACCAAATCTCCTTCTGCATGAGCTCCCGTATCTGTACCTAATTCAGATTCATTTAACTCAGCGTGAGCGTCATTTAAGGACATTGGCTCACCCATAATGCTGACAGTAACCTCAGCGGT
Organism: Vibrio sp. R10-SF1-ISO8; assembly: GCF_059833805.1. Lineage (NCBI taxonomy): Bacteria > Pseudomonadati > Pseudomonadota > Gammaproteobacteria > Vibrionales > Vibrionaceae > Vibrio > Vibrio sp. R10-SF1-ISO8. The sequence goes on from NZ_JCBDHL010000004.1 coordinate 46,156, forward strand.
ATCTTTTAAGCCGTCTTCATCTTCGATGGTGTACTTAAAGGTGTGTTCCTTCACTTCACCAGTTTTGATGATACGTTCGTTTGCCGGTAAAGATTCAAGATATTTCGCAGCGTCAAAGACCAACTTCCCGTCTTTAAGAGTTAAGAAGTCTTCTTTTGGATAATCGACAATCGTCAAGTCATCACCATCAGGATCATGATCATTTGCCAAAACATCTAGCTCTAACGTACCTGAGCCACTGGTTTGGTAACTATCGTCAAAAGTAGTCAGGTCTGCGCTAACTTGAGTAACGAAATACTCGGACCCTTTTGGATCAACAACACCGTCTTTGTAGCTGATCGTCGACATCTCAATACTGTCAAAATAGCGACCATCTGCGTCAATGCTGACGACTTGACTGCCTCCGCGAGTACCTTCAAAGACACCAGTCGCGACTAGTTCACCTTTGTAGTATGCCTTCCAGACTCCACGTTCAATACCAGGCTCCCAACTACCATTTTTGGTGTCAGTCCAAAGGTTCTTCACCTCAACTTCGGCGTGATTAGACACTTGTCCATTGGCAAATGAAAAACGCATTGCTTCGCTTTGGCCAGTGACATCATCGTAACCTATCTGTCCATCTTGGACTCGGTCTGAACCTTTATCGAGTGAAGAACTCACACCGTACTTATGATCGCCATCACCGGTATAATCAGATTTAGACGCGTCAGCGACTCTGTTTCCTGTAGTAGTATCAATCACATAGTAATCGACACTAATGTCGGCACTGTCATCCCAATTGTTCTGATCCAGTGTCTTGGTCGTCGTTTCGATGCCCTTATCATCTTCAGCGATTGGCGCTTCGTTAAGGTCGTTGATAAGCACTTTAACTTGAGCCGTATCTTTTCCATTAAATTGGTCGCGGGCTTCTACCTCTAGTTGGTAACTGTCGATTGTTTCGTGATCGAACGTAACACCATTCTTAACACTGATTTCACCCGTTGCCGTATTTATCTCAAACAAGTCTGTGTGATTCGTTAGGTGATAGGTCACCTGACTGCTTTGGTCGATATCGAACGCTTCAACCTTGCCAATGACTCCTGTTGGGGTATTTTCATCAACGCTAAACTGATAGCTATCTGCGTCGATATTACCTTGCGAGTCACGTCCATGACTGTCATTGCTACCACTGATGAACTCTGGCGCATCGTTGGTGCCCGTGATGGTGATTTCAACTTGGTGTGGTGTGCCATCTTGCGAGTACACAGTGAAGGTTTCAATGCGTGTCTGACCCTCACCTAAGTATTCTACTTTGCTGTTGTCGACGTTGTACGTCCACTCACCGCCTTCGGTGATGGTCAGGCTGCCCAGTGGCGCCCCTTCACTTGGGTGGTTGTTGGGCGTCACCTCAACTTTAAAGGTGTCGTTCGCGTTGTTGCCGTCTACATCGACAGACGTCAGTGTGCCTTTATCTTCAAGGATCACATTGCCGTCACCTTCTGTCACTGCGCCTTTATCATCGCCGCTGATTTGCGCGGCGTCATTGGTGCCTGTGATGGTGATTTCAACTTGGTGTGGAGTGCCATCTTGCGAGTACACGGTGAAGGTTTCAATGCGAGTCTGACCTTCACCTAGGTATTCCACTTTGCTGTTGTCGACGTTGTACGTCCACTCACCGCCTTCGGTGATGGTCAGGCTGCCCAGTGGTACCCCTTCACTTGAGTGGTTATTTGGCGTCACCTCAGTTTTAAAGGTGTCGTTGGCGTTGTTGCCATCCACATCGACAGATACCAGTGTGCCTTTATCTTCAAGGATCACATTGCCGTCACCTTCTGTCACTGCGCCTTTATCGTCACCGCTGATTTGCGCGGCGTCATTGGTGCCTGTGATGGTGATTTCAACTTGGTGTGGAGTGCCATCTTGCGAGTACACAGTAAAGGTTTCAAAGCGTGTCTGACCTTCCCCTAAGTATTCTACTTTGCTGTTGTCGACGTTGTACGTCCACTCACCGCCTTCGGTGATGCTCAGGCTGCCCAGTGGCGCCCCTTCACTTGGGTGGTTGTTAGGTATTACCTCAGTTTTAAAGGTGTCGTTGGCGTTGTTGCCGTCCACATCGACAGATGTCAGTGTGCCCTTATCTTCAAGGATCACATTGCCGTCACCTTCTGTCACTGCACCTTTATCATCACCGCTGATTTGCGCGGCGTCATTAGTGCCCGTGATGGTGATTTCAACTTGATGTGGAGTGCCGTCTTGCGAGTACACGGTGAAGGTTTCAATGCGAGTCTGACCTTCCCCTAAGTATTCTACTTTGCTGTTGTCGACGTTGTACGTCCACTCACCGCCTTCGGTGATGCTCAGGCTGCCCAGTGGCGCCCCTTCACTTGGGTGGTTGTTAGGTATTACCTCAGTTTTAAAGGTGTCGTTCGCGTTGTTGCCGTCCACATCGACAGATGTCAGTGTGCCCTTATCTTCAAGGATCACATTGCCGTCACCTTCTGTCACTGCGCCTTTATCATCACCGCTGATTTGCGCCGCATCATTGGTGCCTGTGATGGTGATTTCAACTTGATGAGGAGTGCCGTCTTGCGAGTACACAGTGAAGGTTTCAATGCGAGTCTGACCTTCCCCTAGGTATTCCACTTTGCTGTTGTCGACGTTGTACGTCCACTCACCGCCTTCGGTGATGCTCAGGCTGCCCAGTGGCGCCCCTTCACTTAGGTGGTCGTTTGGTATTACCTCAGTTTTGAAGGTGTCGTTCGCGTTGTTGCCGTCCACATCGACAGATGTCAGTGTGCCTTTATCTTCAAGGATCACATTGCCGTCACCTTCTGTCACTGCACCTTTATCATCGCCGCTGATTTGCGCGGCGTCGTTGGTGCCTGTGATGGTGATTTCAACTTGATGCGGTGTACCGTCTTGCGAGTACACAGTAAAGGTTTCGACGCGAGTCTGACCTTCACCTAGGTATTCCACTTTGCTGTTGTCGACGTTGTACGTCCACTCACCGCCTTCGGTGATGGTCAGGCTGCCCAGTGGCGCCCCTTCACTTAGGTGGTCGTTTGGTATTACCTCAGTTTTGAAGGTGTCGTTCGCGTTGTTGCCGTCCACATCGACAGACGTCAGTGTGCCTTTATCTTCAAGGATCACATTGCCGTCACCTTCCGTCACTGCACCTTTATCATCGCCGCTGATTTGCGCGGCGTCATTGGTGCCTGTGATGGTGATTTCAACTTGATGCGGTGTGCCGTCTTGCGAGTACACGGTAAAGGTTTCGACGCGAGTCTGACCTTCACCTAAGTATTCCACTTTGCTGTTGTCAACGTTGTACGTCCACTCACCGCCTTCGGTGATGCTCAGGCTGCCCAGTGGTGCCCCTTCACTTGAGTGGTTATTTGGCGTCACCTCGGTTTTAAAGGTGTCGTTCGCGTTGTTGCCGTCCACATCGACAGACGTCAGTGTGCCCTTATCTTCAAGGATCACATTGCCATCGCCTTCCGTCACTGCACCTTTATCATCACCGCTGATTTGCGCCGCATCATTAGTGCCCGTGATGGTGATTTCAACTTGATGCGGTGTGCCGTCTTGCGAGTACACAGTGAAGGTTTCAATGCGAGTCTGACCTTCACCTAAGTATTCCACTTTGCTGTTGTCGACGTTGTACGTCCACTCACCGCCTTCAGTGATGGTCAGGCTGCCCAGTGGCGCCCCTTCACTTGGGTGGTTGTTGGGCGTTACCTCAGTTTTAAAGGTGTCGTTGGCGTTGTTGCCATCCACATCGACAGACGTCAGTGTGCCCTTATCTTCAAGGATCATGTTGCCATCGCCTTCCGTCACTGCGCCTTTATCATCGCCGCTGATTTGCGCGACGTCATTGGTGCCCGTGATGGTGATTTCAACTTGGTGAGTTGTTCCATCAACTGATGTGACGGTTAAAATACGGGTAACTGGCTCGCTGTCTGTATTTAAGGCCTGAACATCTGGATGATCATTGTTGAGTTGATAACTCCAATTGCCATTCACATCAACCGAAAAGCTGCCCCAATTGCCATCTTGTACATTTGTCTGTGGCTGAAAAAAAGCTTCACCTGTGTTGGAATCACTGATGGACAACTGACCACTAGTTTCAAGAACAGAATCCTCTTGGACTGACCCAGAGTCATCCCCAGCAATTATCGCTCGAATCTGCGCAATATCGGTTTGCGAATTGCGGAGAAGATTGAACAACGTGGTACTTTGCTCTGAACTAAAGCCAGCTGTTTCAAAGTAAGTGCTAGCAAGAACTTCAGCCCCTATTCTTTCAATAGTTCCTGACTCAGTAAGGCTTGAACCACCTGAGCCACCTGAGCCACCAGCAGCCGTTGCAAACTCATCTCCTAACTCGCTAGGATCCACACCATTCTCAAGTGCTTCGAGCAGTTGAGCAACTTGCTTTGCTGCATCCGGTTCCGGCTGAGGATGCCCAAGTTCATTTAAAACATAGATTTGTTCTGGTTGGATTTCGTTTTCCAGAGTGTCAATAATCACTTCACCCGACAGTATTTCATCCATTGAATCTACAATTTTGATACGACCATCTAAGCCAATAACGACATAGGTTTCTGTGATTAATTTAAATTGTCCAACCAAGAGCGATACCTCATTCAGCAACTACCAGAATTTCGAAAAATGTGACCCATCACTCGATAATGAGATTTATTTCCAAAATTCAATACATTCAGGTAACAAATGTATCATTAATAACCACAATAAAAACATGCAGACTTACGCCTCCAAAACTGCATGTTTTATTTTATTGCATGGTTATCAAAGACTTATACTAAGTCAGAATAAGCCACTAACGGTATGTCGGTTTTATGAACAATGAGTATCGCTAAAAAGGGAGCATATTTGCTCCCTAGTTTAAATTATCCAGAAACATCTTTGATTACATTCATGTCAGAAATAATATTCTAAAGACATCTGGATAAAGTCATCTTTTCGCGCAAAATAGAGCAAGTCGCTTGGTGTTTCGTTTTCAAACAGCCAAGCATCAAGAGTCCAAGATAAGTGATTGGTGAGTCGACTTGAAGCTTCCAACTTCGCGCTGTAGACATCACTGTTATCGAGATCTTGGGTGACTCCCAACAAAATCTCCGTACTGTCTTCGTCATTGAGTGCCAGACGCGTTCCTGCAAAGATGTCGTTTTGTCCGATGGTTTGAGCATTATTGCCGCGGCTATCGTAGAGATACTCGGCAATCAAACCTAGATCCCAAACCGTATCAAACACGCCAACAATCGTGTATTCAAAGCCAGACACGAGCCCCATATGGTGATCGAAACTGTCTCGGTAGATAGTTTCAAGTTTCCACAGCCAATCGCCCACAATGCCTTGTACATCGAGACCAACCTGTTTCGCCTGCGCATAGTATGGCTTCACTTCACCATCAGCCAAACGAAAGTAGGGATCACGATTAGTACCTTGGAAATAGCTCAATCCGACATCCCAATCACCGTACATCTGCGAATATCTCAACGCAAAGTCGACATGTTTTTCTTCCCGTGAGGATTCATAGATGGCGTCTTTAGATACCGGCAACGTAGGACGTAAGCGGCCATCCTTACCCGAAAAAGTGCGCTCTCTAAAGTAAGGCAATACCATGGCGTCTATGGCTCCCCACTCTTTGATCGAGGTAAAGTGAATCATAGGTTGGCCGAGCTTATCTTCGCCATCAACCGCTTCAATAGCGTCAGTTTGATTAACAACATCGACTAAATGGGCAGATTCGGTCACTCCCCAAAACACCTTGCCAATACCTACTCTGATTTCATAGTCATCCCAATAGTTTAGATAGAGAGCTTCACGGATATCGCCATGGGTTCTTTCATCATCTAAACTGTCAAAACGGTAAAAAGGCGTAAAGGTAAAATCGGCGTTCTCTCCCAATTGCCAGTAGAATTCAGGCTGTAGAACCAGAGAACTCTGACCTTTTCCCTGCCCCTGCTCACCGTCTGAGAAAAACTGCCTATGTTCTACGTTAGCTTGTCCTGCGAATTCAAATCCGTGACATTGTAACGAAATCAATGTCAATATGGCGCTGGCAGAAAGTCTGCCAGCTTTACTTAATAGATCCTTCATATCGCCTCTTACTTCACGCGCTTAAGAACATTCTTTTCGAAATCCTTTTCTCTCAATCCAGTTTGGAAATCGAGATCACTCGTGGTCAGCGTGGTGCTCTTACCCGTTTGGTGGTTCACCATTGCCATGGTATGGGCACGCCAGTACTGGCTTAGGTACTGTTTGTATTCATCAAACTGCAAAGTTTTTAGCAGTGCGCCTTTGCGATCATAGAACTCAACTTTCAGCGGGCGATAGTGCTCCTTATCTAGCCAGACAAGTTGCTTGGTATAACCAGAGTTCTTATCTGTTGGGATCTGCTCAAGCAGATAAGTTGGTGTGCCATTAACCTCTTTATCGCCCAAATAGTTGAAGGTGTACTTCTCCAACTCAAACGAGCTTAAGTCCTCGTAGGCAAACTCGCTGCCCATAAAAGGCCCTGACTTATTGCGTGAAGAGATACGTTTAACACGCTTTAACGCAGGCAAATACAGCCATTGGTCATCAGCTTCGATACTGTGTGAATGGTTAAGAAAGGCTGCACCCTTCACATCTCGCGGTTGGTCGAAGATGGTGAGACCTTTATCGCCATCCCCGTCGATTTCAAACGACTTTAAGCGCATTTCACGAGTACTGCTTTCACCCTGGGCGTTCTTTAGAATCATCTTCATTGTCGCAACCGAATCACCCCAACCTTCATCACGAGCTTTACGTTCAGTAGCAATTTCTAACCCTCGCTCTGGTGAAGCCACGGCTTGGTTAGAAAACACAACCATGGCTGAAAGGGCAACCGCCTTGATCATTAATTTTGTTTGAGTATTCATAGTGAAATCCTTTTAGCTTTGAGTTTGTGTAATTGGGGTGGAACGGGTTTGTTTGGGCTTATTTTCTGTTCCTTCAACGTAGCTAGCGGTATCAAAACGCATCAGCAACGCAGGTAAGAAAACAAAGTCGACCACAAGAGCAATAAAGATCACCATGGCGCTAAGCTGCCCCATATCAGAGTTAAGTCTAAAGCTCGACATTGCTAGAACTGAGAAACCTGCGACTAACACAACAGTGGTGATCCATAAGGCTCGGCCGACCGTGTGAAAGGCATATCGCACCGCTTGTTCGGCAGATTGCCCTTGTTTACGTGCACGTTGATATTTAGATAAGAAGTGAACCGAATCATCGACGACGATACCTAGAGTCAGCGTCACGACAACCGATAATCCAAGGTTAATTTCACCTGAAAGAAGCGCCCATAACCCAAAACCGATAATGGCTGGTGCCATGTTTGGTACAATACTGATCAATCCCAAGCGAGTTGAACGTAGAGCAAACACCATTAACGCGGAGATCAGGATCAAGGTGATGGGTAGTGTCGACAACATACTAGCCATATTCGTTTCACCAATATGGGCGAACATAAGCGACGGACTAGACGCAACAACTTGATACTGAGGACCATTGGTGGCAAACCAGTTGTAGATGCGTTCTTCCAACTCCACTAGCTCAACACTGCCTAAGTTATCAACCGTTACAACCAGCTTGATAGACGACTTGTCAACGTTGATCTGGTTGTTGAGGTCTAGGCCGTAAGGCAAGGACATCTCATAAAGTAGCAGGTACTGCGCGGCTAACTCTCTATCCAGTGGCAGCTTATAGTAGCTGTCGTCATCAGCATGCATGTTCTTGTTAAGGCGCTTATAAACGTCTGACAAGGTAGCAACATGATCAGTTTCTGGTTGCAAACGCAGCCAATGGGTAAAGTCACCCATTGTTTTTAGGAATGTAGGATCAGCAATACCTTGTGATTCACCTGTTTTGACCGCAATACTGATGCTTGTCATCCCGCTAATGCGCTCTTCCATAAAGTCTGCCGCTTGGCGGAAATCACTGCGTGAATCGAAGTATTTAACGGACTCATCGTTCACTTTGTTCAGCGGTAGTAAACTTGCAGAAACAGCAATGACTAACGCCGAAATTGGCAGCAATGCCTTACGGTAACGAACGACCTTGTCACCGAGCATATCCATAAAGTCTTGCGACGCTGCTGCCTTCTCATCGACAGCTTTGACTTTAATAGGTAGCAGTTTCAGCATTGCCGGTAGCATAGAAACAGATAGGAAACAGGCAATCATGACTCCAAGCGCAGCCAAGTTGCCGAAATCTCGCAGTACCGGTGAGTCAGACATGTTCATCATCAAGAAGCCAATTGCCGTAGTGACCGAGGTAATCACGATTGGCATAAAGTTGATGGCAACGCTTTGGTCTATCGCGTAAGACTTACTGTAGCCTTTCTTAAGATTTTGCCTCATGGTTGCGATTACATGCACACAGTCAGCAACCGCTAGCGTCATCACTAAGGTAGGTATATTTACAGTCGCGGTACTTAGGAACATTCCAGCCCAGCCAGAGATCCCCATAGTCGCAGCAACAGAACCTATGATGATGACTAACGTCGCCACCACACTTAGGAACGAACGCAGCATCAGAGTAAGAAACACGAGAATGACCAGTAGCATAGTGGGTACTAGCGTTGAACTGTCTTGTTGGGCTGAGGTCATAAACGCGTGGTTCATAGCGATGATACCGGCTTTATGAAACTCAACCTGTGGGTATTGAGATTGATAATTGGCTAGCAACTGATCAATGTGAGTAACGATTTCAACCACTTCCGCCGTTTCGTCAATTTCAGGCATTTGAACAGTTACGTTAACTACTGTGACATCGCCTTTTTGTGAAATCAGGGAGTCTTTAATCACCGGCTCTGAGAGTGCAATACGCTTGACCTTTTCAATCCGCTCTGGCGTTAAAGGGTAATCTTCCAGCAGCAAATCTTCGACGATCAGATCATCTTCGTAAGCTTCGGTGTGCTGATAGTTTGCGATAGAGTCGACACGGCTAGAATAAGGGACTTGCCATGCATCTTGAGTAAGCTGTTGAACCAAGGTCAGAATGTCAGGTTCAAACACATTGCCGCCAGCAGGTGCAATTACGATGGCAAGATTATCTGACTTTGCAAATGTCGTTTGAATCTCATCAAACGCTCTTAATTGAGCGTTTTGCCCATCGAAGAAGATATTGTAATCACCTCTAAAATAGAGATTTTTTCCTCCCATTGTTGATACAGTGACTATCGCCAGCGTTATAAGTAAAACCCACCAGCTAAAGCGAGTCGGCATGGTCAGCCAAGTAGAAGGCTGTTTTGAATTATTTAGTTGAGCAGTCATCACACTCTCCATTTGTGACGTTTCGTCAAAAGCGGTTAATTAAAAACCAGCAAATGCTGGTACTTAAGTAACAACCCCTGAACCTGTTAATTAGATTCTGAGTATTAGTGCTTTATGTGACGATTCGTCAAAAATGGTGATTTTAAAAGCCCTTACGGGCTTTGATGATGGAATACTTTTAGCCTATCGACCTACAGACTCTAGATAATCTATCTCTTGGGCGAACAACTCTTGCTCTACTCTGCGCCAAGTTTTTCGATAATCCCACTCTGTCGATAGAGGCTTCCAAGCCAAGCCATCCAATAACATGTTGGCGTTATTGAGTACGGTATATGGATCTTGCAAACGATTGATACAATGGCTATTTGAAGCATTCTGTGTCAATGCATTTGAACCAAAAGCAATTGACCAGTTGGCAAATACGATAGCATCAGAGCCAATACCATGAGAGAACTTCAAGTCTCCCTGCTCTACTCCATTAAGTACAAGTTGATCAGCATGTTCAATCACTTGTTCTTCGAGAGTATTTAGCTCTTTTACCCTTTCTGGGGAGGCTTTCTCAAGGACCCAAGGGCTCTTTGCCATAATCGCACACGTTGACAGTACTGGCTCCATACGAGCGTAAATACGATAACCAACGTGGAGCGCAATCACCTTTTCACGGGTGTTGCCTTCAAATTCACCAGCGCGCGCAAACAAAACAGCCTCACTTTTCAGTGAATGTATGCACAGCGCCATAATCACGTCTTCTTTACTGCAAAAATGATTGTAAATCGTGCCTTTAGAATACGCACTCGCTGAAGTTAACTTGTCCATCGTCAAGTTACTCCACCCTTGCTCTTGAACAAGCGATTTCGCTAATAGAGTGAGTTCTACCTCTCTATCTGCAATCGCTTGCTGCTTTTTAGTCAAACCAAATGAGCAGCTGGAACCTTCTTTTTTATCACTCTTACTACAGCCAAAACCAAACATGATTATCTAATCCGTCTCAGTCGTTTACTCCCTAACCTTACTATTGTAACACGAATACCAATTACGTTATAAATACCATTAATGACGATTCGTCATTTTTGACACATCGTCATAATAGCGCATTTATTGATCATATCAAGAAAAAGTTAGGTAAAACATTTATGACAGTAATGAATTAACCCAAGTGCTACTATTGCTTGGTAAGCTAATTTCAAATGGATCTTGTATGAAAAAATTTTTAACGTTACTTGGCTTAGGAATATTCTCGACATCTAGTGTTTTCGCCAACAATTGGTACGCGGAACCCCTCGTGGCAGGCCTCAATGTGCCTTGGGGACTTAGCTATCTCGGCGACAGTAAAGTGCTCGTAAGTGAAAAAAATGGCACCGTTGGTGTGCTAAACCTTGAAAACAACACCTACCAAGACATTGGTAAAGTTCCGGACGTACATGTATCTGGTCAGGGAGGGCTCCTTGACATAGCTGTCTCCCCTTTTGACCCTACTCAAATCTATATCACCTATTCAAAATCCGTTGGTAAAGCGATAGAAACGACACTAGCCAAAGCTGCTTATCAAAATGGTCGCCTATCAAAGTGGCAAGATATGCTAGTGACTCGCTCAGGCTCCGATGGCGGGCGTCATTTTGGCAGCCGAATCGCCTTTGACTCGCAGTATTTGTACTTTAGCGTTGGAGACCGAGGTGAACGCGACAACGGACAAGATCTCACTACCCACGCTGGAAGTATTCTTCGGGTGCAAACGAATGGTCAAGCCGTTCAAGACAACCCGTTTGTCGCGGACGAAGGAAAATTAGATGAGATATGGAGCTACGGTCATAGAAACCCTCAAGGGCTTTTCTTTGATGGCGAAAGTAAGAGTCTTTGGTCCATTGAGCACGGTCCTAGAGGTGGTGATGAAGTTAACCTAATCACCAAGAAAGCCAATTACGGTTGGCCTGTGACGTCTCACGGCAAAGAATACTGGGGACCCATTGCGGTCGGAGAATCAACAGAAAAAGAGGGGATCACCTCTCCAAAAAAAGTGTACATTCCCTCTATCGCACCGAGTTCTTTAATACTGTATCGTGGCGATAAGCACCCAGATCTATCTGGAAAACTCCTTGCGGGTGCACTCAAACTCACTCATATCAACGTTTTGACTTTAAAAGATAGCCAAGTGGTTGATGAGCAAAGAATCCTAGAAGACCTAGGCGAACGTATTCGCGACCTCGAAGCATTGCCAAATGGAGAAATTCTATTTAGTACTGATAGTGGGAAAATTTATCGTTTAGTAAAAGAAGACTAGCATAGTGAGCTCATTCAGGTGCTCACTGCTTTGCACTCAAAGCTACTCGACCAAATGACTTTATTGCGACCACTCTGCTTACACTCATACAAGGCTTTGTCTGCTAGATTAAACATCGCTTCCTGTAGCTCTTGATGGGTGTTGAATCTATCATACAAATCTTGCTGCTGGGCAACGGCACCACCTACAGACGCAGTAACAATACCAAAAGGTTGGTTGCCTTCATGAATCAAATCCAATCCTGCGATCTCGTGCCTCAAACGTTCTGTGAAGTTCGCAAGTTGACTCAAGTCAGGTCGAGCGCAAAAAATAACAAACTCCTCACCACCATAACGGAATGCTAGATCGCTATCACGGGCCAATTGCTTGATCTTACTTCCGACTCTAGACAATGCGTTGTCACCTTCTGTATGGCCGTATATATCGTTAAATGCTTTAAAGTTATCGACATCGCAAACTATCAAACCCACATAATGCCCTTTGGCTAAATGGCGCTTAAGGAAAGGCACGGCGGTACGAGAATATTTATGACGTGAACCGAGCCCTGTAAGTGGGTCGGTATCCGATTTGGTGCGCAAGATGTTAAGTTGATTATCGAGTTTTATCAGTAACCCTTGATAGGCTCTAGCGAGCTGGCCAATTTCGTCACTTCGATTCAGTTCAGCGAAATCAGTAAGGTCACTGTTTGACTCTCCTGATCGCATATGTTCAGCGAGAGATTTAAGGGGTGAGACAATCCAATGAGAGACCCAACCGATCAGAATCAATGAAATGGCGAGTGCAACGATAGCTTCCGCGATAATCTCTTCAAGTAACGAACGCTGTAGCTGAGTCAGTTCACTCGCGTCAAATACTGCCCAAATCTCACCACCGTTTTTATTGGTCAAAGGTAAGACCACATTAAGGGTGCATAGCTCCTCATCAAGGTAGTAGGCATCCGTTGTGACTTCCGGCTTGCTCCAAGGTATGAATACATTATTAGAAACGTAGAGGCTTTCGAGTAACGCTGCATGTTCGCGTTTAACTCTGTTCTCAATGAACACTAACTTTCTGTACTTGGTTAAGTTTTTAGTGCCATTAGCTTCAATCTGAGCTGTCAATGCATTGAGCTTTTTCTCATGCTCCGCTATTTCTTCCTGCTTTACATCTGCGCGCCATAAATAATCAAAACGTTTAAAGTACCGTACTTGAACCTCTTGATTGGAGTAATCAGACTGTCCTGCAATCTCCAAAAACTCCAGATCATCAATCGATGCCAGCATCTGTTTAGTGCTTGGCATAGTGAGGTTGGCGTAGTTGATTCCGGCTACGGAGCTTGATATCAAAGGAATATGCGGCGCTAAGGTGAGCTTGGCGATCGACGCAGAATAATCGATGTGACGGTGCCACTCGCTTTGGTAACGTGCATAGCTAAAGCCTGCAACCAAAATAACGACCAACAATAGATGCGAGATAACCAACATCTGATTAATAGAAAATCTCGCGACAAGCTTTGGGATCATCTTAGTCAAGGTTAGTGCTCGCTATTTGCACTAATCAACGACCCATTAGAAAATAACAGGTAGCAGATATCTTTAGCAGACGAAGCATATGAATAATGCGAAGTAGAACTACACGACTCTCCTAAACAGAAAGTACTGTCAACTAACCAGTTTGGTCTACCCATTCGAACTCATCCTACAACTCTTGGAGCAACTTCATATAATCGAACGTTTATTTTATTCGATTTATAAATAAATTCACACAATGAATGTTCAAAAATCAATCAGGACTTGAGAGTTGTAGCAGAGATAAGATGGGTAACGTGTATATAGCAAAAAACCCTAGCATTTCTGCTAGGGTTTTAAACTTGGAGCGACACACGAGGTTCGAACTCGTGACCTCAACCTTGGCAAGGTTGCGCTCTACCAACTGAGCTAGTGTCGCATAATGCGTTAGATTAGATGGTGCCCCGGGCCGGACTTGAACCGGCACAGCGCGAACGCCGAGGGATTTTAAATCCCTTGTGTCTACCAATTCCACCACCAGGGCACACAAATCTAAATTTGTGATGGAGACACCATCCGTGATATCGACCCTTTAGGAATCGTTATCAAAATAATTTGGAGCGACACACGAGGTTCGAACTCGTGACCTCAACCTTGGCAAGGTTGCGCTCTACCAACTGAGCTAGTGTCGCAAATGGAGGCGCGTCCCGGAGTCGAACCGAGGTCCACGGATTTGCAATCCGCTGCATAGCCACTCTGCCAACGCGCCTCTGTAATTCCAAGATGAAGAGTTATTAGCTCGATTCCTCTTGGGTACGGGATGCATTCTACGCATTCGAACTAACGAGTCAACACTAATTTTGAATTTTCGAATCGTTTGTCTATTAAACGTGCAAAACGACTCAAATTAACGAGTTTTTTAGCAAATAAATGAGTAAATCCACTGAGTTAATTGCGTTTACGAAAATGCAAGATACAAAAAAGCGGGCTCTTGCCCGCTTTAAAAATCAGTGGTGTTCTTCACTCAGCAAATCATCTTTTGCTGCCATGAGATACTGTGCCATCGACCAGTAAGTCAGGAAGGTCGCAATGTACAATGCCGCATAACCAACCCAAATCATCCAATCATCGTACCGCCAAATAAGAACCCATAAAGCAAACATCTGACTGAGCGTTTTAACCTTGCCCACCCAAGAAACCGCCACACTCGCTCGTTTACCAATTTCCGCCATCCACTCGCGTAATGCTGAAATGATGATTTCACGAGCGATCATTGTCACTGCCGGAATCGTGATCCAAATGCTGTGGTAATGTTCTGTAATTAAAATTAGCGCTGTCGCAACCAGTACTTTATCCGCTACCGGATCGATAAATGCGCCAAAACGAGAGGTTTGGCCCAGTTTTCGAGCCAGCATGCCATCTAGCCAATCTGTAAACCCAGCAACCCAAAACACCATTGCGGCGGCAAAAGGAGACCAGCTATAAGGGAGGTAAAACACAACGACAAATACTGGTATCAAGAAAAGTCGCAACAAAGACAATATGTTCGGGATATTTAAACGCATATTTATTTAAGGCTCTTTTTGTTTGCGTATGGCTCTATTTGGTGCTTCAAACAGCGCCTTATGGTGCGGGATTTTTATTATTGTTTCAATGCTTGATAAATGTTTTCTGCCAAAGAAACACTAATACCCGGCACTTTGGCGATTTCTTCAACACTGGCTCGTTTTAGTTCTTGTAGACCGCCCATGTATTTAAGTAAGGCTTGGCGACGCTTTGGCCCGACCCCTTCAATACCTTCTAAGGCACTGGTTCTACGCGTTTTTCCGCGCTTAGCTCGGTGACCAGCAATCGCATGATTGTGGCTTTCATCCCGAATATGCTGCATAAGATGGAGCGCTGGGGCGTCGCTAGGTAGGTTAAACTCATCTCCTTCCACCGTAATCAATGTTTCCAGTCCTGGTTTGCGAGTCACGCCTTTTGCGATGCCGATCAAATGTGGTCGCTTTGGCCAGTCTCCCCAATATTGAGAAATAATCTCATGGGCACGGTTGAGTTGCCCTTTACCACCATCGATAAATACGATATCTGGAATCTTTTCTACTTCGAGTTGTTTCGAGTAGCGACGTTCGAGTGCCTGCCCCATCGCCGCATAATCATCACCGCCAGTAATTCCAGAGATATTATAACGGCGGTATTCTTGCTTGACGGGGCCTTCATGGTTAAACACAACACAGGAAGCAATGGTGCTCTCACCCATGGTATGAGAAATATCGAAACACTCCATGCGCGTTATACTTTCCATTCCAAGTAACTCTCGCAGCTCTTTAAAACGCTGAGAAATCGTCATTTTGTGATTGATCTTGGTCGTAATGGCCGTTAACGCGTTAGTGTTAGAGAGCTTTAGGTATCTACCACGTGTGCCTGTCGGGTTGACATGAAAATGTACCTTACGACCCGCAATCCCGGAGAGCGCTTCGGCCAGCGAGTCAGAATCATCCATTAAGCCCGTGTTGAGTATGATTCGGGTTGGAATGGTTCTCGCCTCATTATGGCTTAAGTAGTATTGGCTCAAGAAGCTGTAAAACACTTCTTGCTGAGTCGTACTATTGGGAATTTTAGGAAAATGGCTGCGGCTGCCCAACACCTTACCTTGGCGAATCATCAAGATATGAATACAGGCAATGCCATTTTCTTGAGCAAAGCCGAGCACATCCATATCGTCCATAGAGTCTTCGGAAACAAATTGCTGCTCTTGCACGCGGCGTATTGCTTGGATTTGATCTCGGAACTTGGCTGCCTCTTCAAAACGTAAAGATTGGCTCGCCTGCTCCATTTTTTCGACCAAAGAACTCAGAACTTGTTGATCTTTGCCTTGAAGAAACAAACGTACTAAATCTACTAGTTCGCTATAGTCATCATCGGAAATAACGCTACTGACGCAAGGCGCAGCGCAACGACCAATTTGATACATCAGACACGGGCGAGTTCGGTTGCTGTACACCGTGTCTTCACATTGGCGAACCGGAAATATTTTTTGGATAAGATGAAGCGTTTCGCGAACTGCGCCTGAGTCAGGGTAAGGGCCAAAATATTCGCCTTTGCGCTTTTTAGCACCGCGATGCATCGAAAGTCTTGGGTGCTTATGTCCGCTGACAAAGATGTACGGATAAGACTTATCATCGCGCAACAATACATTGTATTTAGGCAGGTACTGTTTGATGTAGTTGTGCTCAAGGATCAGAGCTTCCGTCTCGGTGTGAGTCACCGTGACATCAATTTTGGCAATATTACTGACGAGAGCACGCGTTTTCTCACTATCTACTTTGATTCTGAAATAGCTTGAAAGGCGCTTTTTGAGGTCTTTGGCTTTACCAACATAGATAACCACAGCCTCGGCATTATACATACGATAAACGCCGGGCTGATTGGTTACTGTTTTAAGGAAAGAGGCCGAATCAAATTGGGTCATACCATTACCATGTATTGGATCTGAAAAACATTGATGGTAATGGCGCCCTATAATGTCTCGGTGTCGATCATTCCGTGTCGAATCGCTAGGTGAGTCAATTCAACGTCACCGCTAATGTCGAGTTTATTAAACAAACGATAGCGGTAGCTGTTTACCGTTTTAGGGCTCAGGTTTAACTGCTCTGAAATGTCAGTCACCTTCTCCCCTTTGGTAATCATCATCATGATTTGCAGCTCGCGCTCAGACAAATCGGCAAATGGGTTTTCCGAAGCCGGAGAAAATTGGCTAAGCGCCATCTGTTGAGCAATTTCTGGCGAGATGTAGCGTTGACCACTATTCACCATACGAATCGCGTTGACCATTTCATCTGGCCCCGCACCTTTGGTCAGGTAACCTGCGGCACCTGCCTGCATCACTTTAGTTGGAAACGGATTTTCCGTATGAACAGTTAAAACGATGATTTTGACATCAGGATTAAAACGCAGGATCTTCTTGGTTGCTTCTAGACCACCAATACCCGGCATATTCATATCCATTAAAATGACGTCAGCATGGTTGCTACGACACCATTTTACTGCTTCTTCACCGCTTTCAGCTTCCCCTGCTACGTTCATTCCACGGACGTCTTCAATAATACGTCGTATCCCTGTGCGAACCAGCTCGTGATCATCTACAAGGAAAACATTTATCAAACTTGTATCTCCACACTATTTAACTTGGCTCTGCTTCCACGCATGTGGAATACAGTACAGCTGCCTAGTTTAACTCATAATACTAATTTCGCTTACTCTGAATATGTGCTGAAACGCAAAGTTTAGCAAGTACTTATTTTCATAACTGCTAGTTAAATTGTTATTAATCTAATAATCAATCGCTTAGCTTCTTTT
This sequence comes from Vibrio sp. R10-SF1-ISO8, assembly GCF_059833805.1. Taxonomy (NCBI): domain Bacteria; kingdom Pseudomonadati; phylum Pseudomonadota; class Gammaproteobacteria; order Vibrionales; family Vibrionaceae; genus Vibrio; species Vibrio sp. R10-SF1-ISO8. Next base: position 63,576 of record NZ_JCBDHL010000004.1, read on the forward strand.
TGTGGTTATTTTTCTACCACCTCAACCTCTCCCAAAGTGGTATTTAAGACCCTTGCTATTTAACTTTACGGGCTTGTGATACCCTACGTATGCGGAAGTTTACCGCGTCATCTCTTTGATAAATTCTACATGGCTATTCAAAACGGATTCGTACTTACTCGGCAAGCCCGTGATATTAAAGGCACTACTCAGATAGATCTTTGGTTATCCACACCACAAGGCCCCACCCAACTGTTGATTGAAGGTGAGAAGCCAGTCTTCTTTGTGTTTCAAGACCAGTTGGAAAGTGCCAAAGCGCAGAGCCAAAACTTGCAAGTCGAATGGAAAACCTTACCACTGAAAGACTTTGCCTTACGACCCGTAGCCGCATGTTACTGTCACTCTATCAAGCAAGCTCAAGTACTCAGCGAGCATCTCAAGCAACATGATATTGTTGTGTTAGAAGACGACATTCGCCTTGCTGACCGCTACCTAATGGAGCGCTTTATAAAAGGCAGCCTAGAGTTTACCGGAGCAGTGCAGAGCAATGTATCGCACCTACGGTACAAGCAGGTGAAGTGCCGCCAAGGTGATTACACCCCAGAACTCAAAGTGGTGTCATTAGATATTGAGTGTTCCGAAAAAGGCGTACTCTACTCCATTGGGCTAGATAGTCCGATGGACAGCCGAGTGATTATTATTGGCGCTCCACAGCCAGCTGATACTGACATACAGTGGGTAAGTAATGAGAAAGAGTTGCTGCTAGCGCTGGTTGATTGGTTTAGTCAGTTCGATCCCGATGTTATCGTTGGTTGGAACGTCATCGACTTTGATTTCAGGCTACTGCACAAACGTGCCGAGAGGAATCAGGTCAAGCTAATGCTAGGTCGAGGTAAGCAATCGAGTTTTTTTCGCACATCAAACACTACTCAACAAGCCTTTATATCGATTCCTGGCCGAGTAGTGATGGATGGAATTGATACCCTTAAGACTGCGACCTACCACTTCCGCAGCTGGTCTTTAGAAGCCGTATCACAAGAGTTACTGGGTGAAGGTAAGCAAATACACAACGTGCATGATCGCATGGACGAAATTAATCAGATGTATCGCCATGACAAACCCTCACTTGCCAAATACAACCTGCAAGATTGTGTGTTGGTTAACAAGATTTTTGCCCATACCCACCTCCTAGAGTTCGCTATCGAGCGCTCAAAACTGACTGGGGTAGAGCTGGACCGTGTTGGAGGCTCTGTCGCCGCATTTACCAATCTCTACTTACCTCAGATTCATCGTGCTGGCTATGTTGCACCTAACCTACATCCTGAGAACTGGCTGGCAAGTCCCGGCGGTTATGTGATGGACTCGATTCCAAATCTTTATGATTCTGTTTTAGTCCTCGATTTTAAGAGCCTTTACCCTTCCATTATCCGTAGTTTTCTTATCGACCCGATGGGGTTAATAGAGGGATTACAGCAAGAAGTTGGTCTTGAAGAAGAGCAAGCGGTTCCAGGTTTCAGAGGCGGACAGTTTCACCGCACTCGTCATTTCTTACCAGAAATGATCGAAAACCTATGGGCTGCGCGAGACGTCGCCAAAAAGAACAATGAAAAAGCCTTTTCTCAAGCGATAAAAATCATCATGAACTCTTTCTATGGTGTACTTGGTTCGTCAGGGTGTCGCTTCTTCGATACTCGATTAGCCTCCAGTATCACTATGCGAGGTCACGAGATCATGAAGCAAACTAAGGTACTGATCGAAGAGAAAGGCTATCAAGTTATCTACGGTGATACTGACTCAACGTTTGTCTCACTTAACGGACGGTTCTCTCAATCACAAGCCGATGAAATTGGCCACCAGCTCGTCGACTACATCAATGAATGGTGGACGAAACACCTGCGTGAAGAATACAACCTCAACTCAATGTTGGAGTTAGAGTATGAAACACACTACAAAAAATTCTTAATGCCAACGATTCGTGGACAGGAAACAGGGTCGAAAAAACGTTATGCCGGGCTTATTGGTGAGGGAGATAATGAGCGACTGATTTTTAAAGGGTTAGAGAGCGCTCGAACAGACTGGACACCATTAGCCCAAGAATTCCAACAAACGCTTTATTCAATGGTATTTCATGGCGAGAATCCAAGCGATTATATTCGCGGGTTTGTCGAGCAGACAAAAGCCGGAGATTTCGATGACAAACTTGTTTATCAAAAGCGCTTAAGAAGAAAGCTGCATGAATATCAGAAAAACATTCCACCTCAGGTACGCGCAGCCAGAATGGCAGATGAAATCAACGGCCAACTTGGCCGCCCATTGCAGTATCAGAATAAAGGTAGGATTGAATACGTCATCACTATCTCTGGTCCTGAGCCTGAAGAGTACCAAAAAAGCGCTATCGACTATCAACACTACATTGATAAACAGCTAAAGCCTGTTGCAGAAGCGATCTTGCCATTTATTGGACTAGACTTTACGACTCTAAGTGAACCGCAGCTAGGATTGTTTTAACCTATTTTGAACTCGGTTTTTTTGTACTGTTTGGCAATCCAATCACCAAACCCATCAAGGATACCGACCACAGAACGCTTTGGGATAGCTCTTCCCGATAGCAGAATACCTAGCCGCTCTATCTCTACCTGCTTGTCAGGGTGGTAACGAAGAAATGCTTGGCCGCACTCTACAGGATCATCAAACCATTGCTTATCTTTGTGCATGATCAGTGAGTAGCTTGCTCGCAGTAGCTTTTTCGCGATAATTTTTTGTGCTTTTACTTGATCTTCTGGCTTGTCACAGCGAGCAATTCGATTGCGATAAACCGCTACCCAATCTTCGACATCCATGTTCCAATGCTTTGCGATTTCCCAACTTGGTTCATAATCACCAAAACACTCTGACAAGTCTTCGCCAAAAATACACACCGAGCAGTGGCGAAGCTGAAAGCCCCACGAGAAAATACTATCCAGGCTTGCGACTTCAGAAGCCAAGGCGGTTTTAAACGAGATTTCCGTGATATGCGGGTAAGATTTTTGAAAACGCCATTTGATCGAGTTAAATAGCGTTGTTCGCAGATCACTAAACGAAGATTGAGTGACCACAATCACATCTAAATTTGACGAACCGGGTATTGCAGTCTTACGTGCCACACTGCCATATAGATAAACACTATGCAGGTTCTGTCCTAGCCCATTTCTAAGAAAGCTAACCAGATCATCAATCGCAGGTTGATAGTTCGGCTGAAAGGGTTGTTTAGGATTGATCATTGAAAGATGCATTTGATTGATAACACGAAATAATCGAACTGAATGCGTTAATGTTCGCTCACTAAGCAGGATGAATCAAGATATTCCTTCAGCCAGTGAGTCGGTATATAATCGCGTTAATACCTAACACACGAAGGAAATTGTTCATGCCAAAGGCAAGTGAGCTTAAAAAAGGTTTTGCTATCGAATCTAACGGTAAAACGCTATTAATCAAAGACATCGAAGTAACCACTCCTGGTGGTCGTGGCGGCGCTAAAATATACAAACTGCGTTGTACAGACCTAAACACAGGTGCTCGCGTTGATGAACGCTACAAATCTGATGACGTTGTTGAAACGGTAGACATGTTCAAACGTGCCTCGGCTTTCTCATACGTTGACGGTGATGAGTACATCTTCATGGACAATGAAGATTACACTCAATACACATTCAAGAAAGACGAGATTGAAGACGAACTACTGTTCGTGACCGAAGAAATTCAAGGTTTGCATGTCATCCTAGTCAACGGCAATGCTGTTGGCCTAGAGCTTCCTGCTGCTGTTGAGCTCGTTATTGAAGAAACAGACCCTTCAATCAAAGGCGCTTCTGCTTCTGCTCGTACAAAACCTGCACGTTTTGCTACGGGCCTTACAGTTCAAGTACCTGAATACATTGCAACTGGCGACCGCATCGTGATCAACACGGCGGAACGCAAATACATGAGCCGCGCGTAATTATGGCTGATCTGATCTCATACGATGACGCCATTGATACGGCCTACGACATCTTTTTAGAGATGGCACCTGATAACCTAGAGCCTGCTGACGTCATTTTGTTCACAGCACAATTCGACGAGCGCGGCGCGGCTGAGTTAGTTGAAACTGGCGATGACTGGGTAGAGCACGTAGGCTTTGACGTAGACAAAGAAGCTTATGCGGAAGTTCGCGTTGGTTTAGTCAATGAAGAAGACGATGTATTGGACGATGTGTTCGCTCGCCTGTTAATCAGCCGCGATCCTGAACATAAGTTCTGCCACGCTTTGTGGAAACGAGACTAGTAACTGTTTCCAGACCCCAAATACAAAAATACCCTAGCCTTAGCTGGGGTATTTTTCTATGGGGATACTAGAATTGCTTCTAGTCCCTATACAGGATGTGCCTCTTAGCGAGCTAAGAACTAGTCAACCTTAATGTTTTCAACGCGGGCTTTCAATTTTTGCCCTGGGCGGAAGGTCACTACGCGACGTGCACTGATTGGAATGTCTTCACCTGTCTTCGGGTTTCGACCTGGACGTTCATTCTTATCACGAAGATCAAAATTACCAAATCCAGACAGTTTTACCTGTTCGCCACTTTCCAGTGCCTTACGAATCTCTTCGAAAAACGCCTCAACCGTTTCCTTGGCATCCCGTTTACTGTATCCGAGCTTTTCAAACAGGTTCTCAGCCAAATCGGCCTTTGTGAGCGCCATAAAACTTTCCTCAAAGCTGTGTTAAACATTGCCGCCTCAAGGCAGCACCTAAACATTTCACCAAGCCAATCAACAACATATCGGCTTTACCTTGGAAAGTGTATGCCAAGCTCATGATTTTCGCCAACTTTTTTCTTCAATGAGTACAATTTAACCGTCAAAACAACAAGATAGCCCTCTAAAAAGGCAGGATTTCTACTAATTATTGGCATTTATTGAGAAGCGAAGCCAGAAGATTAGACTACTACTAATAAGATTATCAGATAATTATCTCAAATAGGTGTAAGTATGGAGGTAAGGCATTGATAAAGGTACTAAAACATTCTTAGTAACAAAATAGAATGCCCTTTTAATAGAGACTTCATCTCTCTGTTAACAGTATTGAAGTTTCCTAGGTTGGGAGAGCGAGCATACTCATTCCGTGCTCTACATCACTAATATTAATATTAATACTGGTTCGATTAGCATAAACATACTAATTCGATTGCACAGCTAAGCATCCGTATGAATACTAATTGTTCAAAATAACAATATTACAACATCAACGTCTATGGCTATTTATAATCAATCTTCCCTATTGGAACTAGGGGGGGATCAGCACGCATGTGCGCTATTCGAACAGATAGAAACTCTTTTTGGAGTTGACAGTAACCACTTTTTTAAACACATACTTAATGAGCGACTAGCGCAAATCTGCGAGCAAGATCGCTCACTCGACTATAAAAACATTGCGACTAAACTGCAGTCCCCCAACTACTTTACTAATGTCAACTACCCTTTAAAAAATGAACCACCGCAGTGGCATGATTTAGAGCGGAAAGCTCTAACCTTGTTTAATGATTGGGCTCAAGCTTGGTGCGCTTTCAACGTATGGAAGATTACAAAGAAATACCGTAATCAAACCAGTAGTCTACAGTTACAATCACGTCCTAAGTTCTCCCAAACTGAAGAAGATTTTGCTGATAGCGTTATAGAGGACATAGAGAAACACACTGAACTCTATTATACGCTTCACAGTCATTACGCAATGGAATTACCCGACGCAATAATGCTCATCAACCTAGCTACTTTTGTTTGGGAACAGCAATGGTTCGAGATGCTCTATGAGATTGACGTTTCATCCCAAGGAACCCACTTCATACTTGCGCAACTTGCTCCAAATTTGTCCTTTCCTATCATTGTTTCTAGTGCGAAAATAAACCATCATCGCAATATTGAAAACTGGCTCTACTTTTCACCATTCTTCCAAACATCTTGCTGGAAGTTGCTAAACCAAGTTGAGATGCAAGAGCGGTTAGTGAATCTAGATCTCTTGTGTTCAGATATTGAGATCAGTGATACTTCATCTGCAAATTTTGAGAACGCACTTTGGCAAAATATAAGTGCTCAAGAGAAGTGTTGCGAAGTTGTTAGGCTAACAGTCAGTGGAAGTCAGAATCAGAAGATTTTCTTCCTTTACTTGTCACAAAAAAGGCTTATGGCTCAATTGGAAAGACACCGATTTGAAGTCGCGTTCGTGGTCATAGAACAACCACTAATGATCCAATACTACCAAAGCCTAACTAACGGTGCCTATCTCAAAATGAGTTATTGTCATGTATCTGATTCAGGCTTCGCAACCTATAAAGGCCTTTGGTTTATTAAGCCACTAAGCCAGGCGCTATCTGAGTGCAGTTACCGAAAATATAAAGTTAGCACCATTACACAATTGAAGCAGCATAGACACCAAGGACAAGAGCTACAATATGCTTAGTTACATTACACAGCAGCTACTTTACCCAAAAGCAGTCGCCCTGATTCTAACTGCTTTGCTTGTTTTTGTGTGGGCTGGATACTTCTGTTCTACTCTTGCCAAAAAGCACGGTGTTGGTAGCTTAAAACAATATATCTATTATGTAACCTACACGCTTGGACTATTCATATGGATATTGAGCAACGCCTATTTCCATAGCGGGTGGCTAGTCGAATGGGGGCCTTCCGCTGGTACCATGATGGCAGTCATTGCTAACCTCTCTGCGCTTCTGGCATTTAGCTCTGCTTACTATTTCTCCGCCAAGTTGAAAAAACACTATACAAGTAGTCGCCCAAGCTATTGGCAACTTTTACTAGCAGGCTTAACCATGGCTTTCTGTGCTATTGTTAACGTCGTACCCGATCTAACTATCAAAAGTGTGGTTATTGAAGGCCCAAGTCAATTCATGCTTGAGTTTGGAGAATATACGAGGCCTTTCTTTATTGGCTTAACGCTAATATTTGCTCTTACTTTTATAAACCTCCTTTCCATCAAGCGCAGCAGTAGTCGTATACGGCGTACAAGAATCAACTATATGATACTTGGAATGACCATATTTATGGCCTCCACTGCTGTCATCCAGTTAGGTTTTACCTACTTCTTCAACAACTTCTCCCTGACATGGCTGCCGCCAGCACTTTCGATTAGCGAAATGTTATTCATGGGATATGCAATTCTGGCTTCTCGCTTTTATAGTTTCCGCTATCTATGCTTGGTTGGGTGTTCATTACTCCTAACCGCCGCAACATACACATTTATTGTTGCCTTGTTTAAACCATTGAGTTACGCAAGTACTGCGACCGGTATTATCGCGATAATGGCAATCGGTCTGACTTGGCCTTATACATCGCGTTTGGTTAGAACTTGTCTAACTTACGCCCTGTATGGAACGCCTGTTTCGCCGACCGAGAAAATTGCCCAGTTGGAAGATGAGTTTCAAAAGTCTCCAAGCAAAGCCATTGAATCCTTAGCTACCTACCTTGGAGTCCCAAGCGACAAACTGAAACTCCTTGACGACTATCAAGGTGCCAATATGTATCGTTCTTACTTTGAGAACCACACAACGCCTTTGGTGATTGATGAGATCGAAGATGCGATTGAGAAAAACCGCGATAAAGAGCTCTCAACGATTCATAGCAGCATGAACCAAATGGAGTCCGCGTTGGTTTTACCAATTTACGAGGGTAAAAATAAGCTCTCTCATGTGTTGGTTTCTAGCCATAAGCAGGGAGATGTGGATTTTTCTTTTGAAGAGCTCAAAGCCTTGGAACGCGTGTTGCAAAAAGTTCAAGTGCATATCAATTACGAGCAAAAAGTACGTCAATCTCAAGCGCTTGCCAATTCGATTGCTCACGAGATGAGAAATCCGCTTGCGCAAGTGCAATTTGAATTTGAGTCTCTCAATCAAAAGCTTTTATCACCGATAGATTCAACTGCACTTCTGCAGCATGTAGATAAAGGAAAACAGGCAATCAAACGAGGTAGACAGCTCATCGATATCATTCTTCGTGAAGTAAATAGTTCATCACTTGATCAAGAACCTTCTGAAGCTACGTTTATTCACGGAGCAATTAACAGCGCCATAAACCAATATGGTTTTGACAATGACAACGAGCTCAACCGTATTGTTTTAAACTTAGATGAAGATTTTATAGCTAAGATTAACGATACATTGTTCAATTTCGTAATATTCAACCTGTTGCGCAATTCCATTTATTACTTTGATTCTTACCCAAGTAGTCAGATTGAAATTCGAACCGAACGTGGCCAATACGAAAACTACGTATTGTTCCGAGATACTGGTCCAGGTATTCCTGCTGAGCTTTTGACTCGTATTTTTGATGACTTCTTTAGCCACAACAAAAGCGGTGGGAGTGGCTTAGGTCTAGGTTACTGTCAACGTGTTATGGCTTCATTTGGAGGCTCTATCAGCTGTCATTCAGAGGTTGGAAGGTTTACTGAGTTTAAACTCACGTTCCCCGCCACCAATGCGACAGTTACTCATATCAACAAACCTAAACCGATGCCTAAAAAAGAGGTTGAAACTTCCAGTTCCCCTATTGCTGTGTCAAATGGCGAACTTACCTTTGCGGTCAATCCTTCGCACATGATCTTGGTTGTCGATGATAAAGAGATTCAACGCACATTAGTCAAACTCTACCTAGAGCAGCTAGGTTACGGAGTCGTATTGGCCAACAACGGAAAGGTGGCGATTGAGATTATTCAAAGCAACCCAATAGACCTCGTATTTATGGATATTCAGATGCCTGTCATGAATGGTTTTGAAGCGGCGAGTATCATTAAGCGCTCCTTCCCGACAATCCCAATTATTGCTCTGTCAGGAGAATCCGGAGAACGTGAACTCACTATGATCAGTGAACTGATGGATGGGCGACTGTCAAAACCAACAACTAAGGAAGCGCTTGATCAAATGTTGAAATCGGCCTTACCCATGAGTATCCATTAAATCGCATCTCATTAAGTTAGGGCGGTATCACTCACCGCCCTATTCTTATAACCATATGAAATAAAATACTTTTTCTGCTCCTCACCAAATATATCAATAAGTACGACCAATATTTTGCCTTCCATCATAGAACAGACAATTCATTCCGAAAAAGTGGGATATCCCTCAGGGGATCATAAGAAATAAATTGCACAAAATTCTACTTAAGGTAAACAAGATCTCCACAAACTCTGATCCAACTTTGGCCGTGAGTTACTGTGAGTCCTCCATAAAACGATAAATCTTAGACTTCCCAGTAGTACTCTCACTAGGCCCCATCATACAAACAAAAAATATCGGGTCAGTTTTAACAACGTCAAATACCGGTAAAGCAGAACAACATGTTCAGTTATCTATTACATCAAATGATGTATCCCAAAGCGGTCGTATTACTCTCGACCTCTTTACTTGTCCTTGTTTGGGCGGGCTATTTTTGTACAGCTCTGGCGAAACGTTATGGGACGCTCAGTTTAAAGCAATACGCTTATTATATTTGTTATACAATAGGCGTTTTCTTTTGGACTCTAAGTAACAGCTATTTCCATACAGATCTACTGGTAAGATTTGGGGATAGTGTTGCTATTAACATGGCGATTTTAGCGAATCTAGCGACACTGCTCGCTTTTGTCTCGGCCTATTGTTTTATCTCTAAACTGCATAAGCACTATACCAATAAAAGCGTCGCTTTATGGCAAGATATCCTAGTCGCTAACATTACCTTATTTGGTTTTATCAGCAACCTAATGCCCGGGGGAACCATTCAGGGCATCGAGATCATGGGGCCAAGTGATTTCCAATTGAAATTTGGCCCTTATACCAAATACTTCTTTCTCGGTTTCACCACCTTAGTGTTATTAACTTTCTTCAATCTTCTCTCACTAAAAAAGAGTAGTAATCGAATACGAAAAACACGGACCAACTACATGATCATGGGTATCGCCATATTCATGAGTTCTACCGCTGTTATTCAGGTTGGTATGACTTTCTTTTTTGACAATTTCTCACTAACTTGGCTTCCCCCAACATTGTCTCTAAGTGAAATGCTGTTAATGGGATATGCCCTGCTTACATCTCGCTTTTTCAGTCCAAGATACTTATGTTTTATATTCGTCAGCGTGGCTTCTACCGCCTTTATATATGTAGCTGCTGTCTCAGCTTTCGTTCCTGCTACACTGATTGGACTAGCCGATGTTTTACTCCTAACCCTGATCATTGGAATGACTTGGAACAAACTTTATAGGCTTGTCCAACGCGTTTTCAGTATGATGATGTATGGAGATCCAATTCACCCAGTCGAAAAAATATCTAGGCTAGAAGATGAGTTTCAATCCTCCCCAACGCGCGCTATGGAGAGCTTGGCAAACTATTTGGGGGTACCACAAGATAAACTTCGCTTGTTAGACGACTATCGAGATGTAAACTTGTATCGAAGCTACTTTGAAAGCCATGGTACCTCATTGGTAATTGAAGAGGTGGAAGAAGAATTACTCAACTCCAATGACAATGCGCTTAGCCTCATTCATAGCAATATGAGTCAATCCCAATCTGCTTTAGTCATCCCTCTCTACGCAAGTACAAATAAGCTATCGCACGTTTTGGTTTCAAGCTCCAAATCTGAAGGGCTCCACTTTTCGTATGAAGAACTCTCTGCACTTGAGCGGGTATTAAATAAAGTTCAAGTACATATAAATTACGAACGTGAGGTACGCCAATCACAAGCTTTAGCCAGTTCAATTGCACACGAGATGCGTAACCCTTTCGCACAACTTCAACTAGAATTTGAGCTTATTGATCAAGCGATCAAACAAACCTACACAACGGAGCTGCTGAAGTCTCATGTAGACAAAGGAACCAAGGCCATCACTCGTAGTCATCAATTAATTGATATCATAGTGCGAGAACTAGACGAAGCTTCACTTGATCAGGAACCCGTTGTTCCCTCTCTCATCTCAGCTGTAATTTGGTCTTCAATTGACCAGTACGGTTTTGATGATGAAGCTATGCGCGACAGGATCCATTTAGATTTCGAGCATGATTTCGTTGTAGAGATTAATGATACTTTGTTTAGCTTTGTTCTGTTTAATCTAGTGCGCAATGCTACTTACTATTTCGATTCCTACCCTAAAAGCAGGATTTCAATTCAACTGAAAAAAGGCCACGGTGAGAATTGTGTTCTCTTTCGAGATACAGGTCCGGGAATACCGGAGAACCTAATTGGACAAATATTTGATGACTTTTTCAGTCATAATAAGAGCGGAGGCAGTGGCTTGGGCTTAGGCTATTGTCAACGCGTTATGGCTTCTTTCGGTGGTTCAATCAGTTGCCAGTCAAAAGTAGGTAGCTACACGGAGTTCAAGCTGGCTTTTCCACCCACCAACCGTTCACTCGATACTTTACTTGTGCGAAACCCGAAGCAAGAAAACCAACTAATGAGCCCTTTGGACGTCGCTCTGAACTGATTTGATTAGCCACACCAACAGAGCCATTGCCAGTCAATAGATTGGCAACCCTTTTCCTAAATTGACTCGCAGTTTGCTAATTGATAACAGCCAGAGCAGCTCAAATCTACTCTCAAATCAAAAATTATTAAGTATTTTTAACAACCTAGAAAGGCACATCTACAACGCCAATTTCACTGGCATCGAATATGCTTGATTTCCGCATGGTAACAAAAAAGCGGCACCGTCCCGCTTTGCTCGATGTAAGGGGAACGTTATGGAAGTTCAACGTCACACATATTATCGACTTATTCATCAAGGCATTAAGAGTCTGCTCGTAGATCGTATTGGTCACTTCACTGAGATGGAATATCACGAATACTTGAATGGTATGACTGGCAAATCAAGTTGCTTCTCTATGAGTGATGAAGAGTTGCAGTTCGCTGTTGATAGTTTGCGCAGTGAAGGTTATTTAGAAGACTATAAGCGACAACTCCAGCGTTAGAGCGTCACTCTAATGACTAAGTGTTTTACGCCTTAGTGATGAAGAACTTTGTGATTGGCGTTGTTTTAGTTAGACTGAAGCCAACTAGACTGATTCAGAATATTTCAATGAAACAACTGCTCGATTTTATTCCATTAATTATTTTCTTCGCTTTATATAAATTGCAGGATATCTACGTTGCGACAGGCGCTCTGATTGTCGCAACGGCCATTCAAATTATCGTGACTTACTTGATCTATAAGAAAGTCGAAAAAATGCAAGTCATCACCTTTTTGATGGTAGCTATTTTTGGCGGTATGACCATTTTTCTTCACGATGACAACTTTATTAAATGGAAAGTCACCATTGTTTACCTGATTTTTGCTATTGGATTGGCAGTAAGCCATGCGATTGGCAAGTCAGCGATCAAAGCAATGCTCGGAAAAGAGATTACGCTACCAGATCCTGTGTGGGCAAAAGTCACTTGGGCATGGGTTACTTTCTTTTCAATCTGCGCGGGACTCAACGTTTATGTTGCTTTTGAGCTGCCGCTAGACGTATGGGTAAATTTCAAGGTATTCGGCTTATTGGCGGCCACATTTGGTTTCACTCTACTTACTGGCATCTACATCTATAAGCACATGCCAAAAGAGGAACAGAACGCAAACTCTGGCGGATAAGTTGATAGATTTGTTACAATCCTATTTTTGCAGCGACCACATTGGTCGCTGTTTCGTTTGTATTGGATGTCACAATGAGCACAGAAAACACTGCACCCAAAGGGCAACTACTTCTTAGAACCCTCGCTATGCCAGCAGATACTAACGCCAATGGCGATATTTTTGGTGGTTGGATCATGTCACAACTTGACCTTGCAGGCGGAATCCTCGCCAAAGAAATCTCATCGGGTAGAATCGTTACCGTCTCGGTCTCAAGTATTACGTTTAAAAAACCCGTACGTGTCGGTGATGTTGTTTGCTGTTACGGTGAATGTACCAAAATCGGCCGCACTTCAATGAGCATCGATCTAGAGGTATGGGTTAAACCCGTTAAAGAGCACGGCTTAGAAGATCGCTTCATGGTCTGCGACGCGACATTCAATTACGTCGCCATTGATGCTGAAGGGAAACCACGCCCAGTTGAGCAGTCTTAATTGGCGTTAAATTATATCGCGGTAACTCTTTTAAATTGCGCCATTTAGGGTAGAGTAAACGTCTGAATTTACTCTATTCATATAAGGATATCAGATCATGTGGTATGTCATCTTCTCACAAGATGTAGAGAACTCTTTGGAAAAGCGCCTTAGCGTCCGACCAGCTCACCTAGAGCGTTTACAAGCGCTACAAGATGAAGGCCGTTTACTCACAGCAGGACCTATGCCTGCCATTGACTCTGATAACCCTGGTGAAGCTGGCTTTACTGGTTCAACTGTCATTGCAGAGTTTGATTCGCTACAGCAAGCTCAAGATTGGGCAGACGCTGATCCGTATATTGAAGCGGGTGTTTACGAAAAGGTGATCGTTAAACCATTTAAAAAAGTATTTTAACGATGCTTAATTCACTCAAGTCTTTTTCTATCATCGGGCTAGTTATGATCGTTGCTGGCTGTTCATCTACTTCGTCGGAGAAACAGAAGCAGCTCGAATTGCTAGCACAAAATAGAGCAAACCTACTTTCTGCAGAACTTCCGCTGGAATCAGGACCACTATCCATTATGCGTGCTAACGCGAAAGCAAGCACGATTGAGATTATGATGGTTTACAATGATGACGCGAAAGGGGCTAAACCGACAGCACAGGTCTTGAGACAAAGCATTCAAACCTATTGCACCACACCTGATACAAAAAATAATCTTGAAGTGGGTATTAGCTACCGAATTAAAATGCGAAATAGCCGCGGTCAGTTAATGGCTGACGAGCTAATTACTGATCAACGTTGTATGAGTTTAAACAAATAGACCTATCACAACTTCGGTATTTACCAAAGCCTCGACTGTCGAGGCTTTTTTATTGCACGTTATAGAGCCAGCTATGATGCCAATACAATAAACTGTCCAATGGCTTGGGTTTACAAATCAAATATCCCTGAACATTCATGTCTTTGTAGGATTTGCTCAAATACTCTAGATCTTCATACACCTCTAACCCTTCAGCTATCAGAGAAGCATCTATCTTGCCGGCAATATTAACCAAGGTATCGACCACTACTTGATTGAATTGATCTTGATGAATATCGTTAATCAAGGTTCGATCGATTTTAACCTCGGTGAAGGGTAGTGTTCGCAATTGGTTTAAATTTGTAAACCCAGTACCAAAGTCATCAAGAGATAAACCAAATCCCCTCATTCGTAAGCGATTAATCGTCTCTAACTGTTCAGTATCTTCCAATGCAAACTCTTCGGTAATCTCTAACGTAATATTTTGCTTGTCGACTTGCTGAGCATCAATCGCTTCAATGAAGTCACTCGTGTAACCGTCAGTGGTTAACTGTGAAGGTGAAAGATTAAGGCTAATTTTCACCCCTTCACCAAACTCTTTCACCAACTTGGGAAAATCAGCGAGAACTTTAGCCAATAGCTGTTGCGTTAGCTCATTTAACATTCCATGCTCTATTGCAGTAGGAATGAACTGCCCTGGTGCTATCGCATTGGTTTGCCCTGGCTTTACTATGCGAGCCAAAACCTCAATACCTTCGACATTCTTACTGTCTAAACTTACCTTCGGCTGGTAGTAAGGTTCTATTAGATCTCGTTTGATGTAGTCACTCAACATCTCGGCAGGCAATGGTTCATTATGCCTTGTTTCACGCAATGAAAGCTGCTGCAGCTTGTTGAGCATTCGTTGAAGCTTGTTGAGATGAACAGGCTTAGCTATGTTACCGACCAAATTAACCTTGTGCTTACGAGCAATATGGGCAGCCAGCTCTATTACTCGGTTTTCCATTTCAGAGATGATGCATACCCCACCCCGATAATCCATCTCTCCCAACGCTTTGATAAGCGTCATGCCATCTATTTCTGGCATGTTTAAATCTGTAAACACGGCACTATACTTATCGGGAGCACGTCTGATATTTGCGAGTGCTGAAGCCGGGTTAGAACAAGTGATCACATTCTCATACCCTAGCTCTGACATCATACCTTTCATCACCAACAAGATGGCTGGTGAGTCATCTACTATGACAATTTGTGCGTTTTTCATTATTAGATTGCCTCTGACGTTAGATCTTAAATATAGACAGAGACCTTTTCATTGCACAAGGTTGCATACGATATAATTCTAAGCTATTTAACTAAAACCCATTCGAAAAGAGCGCATCGCGCTTTGTAATCAACAACTAACACTCTTCTGACAGATAACAACTATAGTTAACATGAGTTTTTAGGGTCTGGTGGCCCCAATGTATGCTCATACAAATAACCTTCTATTTGGAGTTAATATGAAAAAATTACTTACAGCAGTGGCTATCTCAAGTGCGCTTTTGTCACCTGTGACATTCGCGTCTTCTCCGGTAATGTTCTCATCGGTTAACGACTTTAATGCACCGGATAACTCACAAGTATCCGGTGTTCGATTAGCCGCCCTTCACGGCAAGGTAGATTCGTTGAAAGGGGTCGACTTTTCCATTGTTGGTATGTCAGAAACCAATACCACGACAGGCGTTAACTTCGGCTTGTTTTTGGGAGCTTCCAAAGTTAACCAAGAGATGACCGGCGCTTCTCTTGGCCTATTTAACTGGAATGAGGGTTTAACCACAGGTGTCAACCTAGGAGCCGTTAACGTAACCAATGATGTAAGAGGAGCGAACGTTTCTTTTGTGAACTACTCCGAAGGAGACACTATGGTTGATGTTGGCGCAGTCAATATGTCGAGCGAGTCGACCGTCCAAGTCGGTATATTCAACAAGACAGCCAAGATTGAAGGTGTCCAAATC
Organism: Vibrio sp. R10-SF1-ISO8; assembly: GCF_059833805.1. Classification (NCBI taxonomy): domain Bacteria; kingdom Pseudomonadati; phylum Pseudomonadota; class Gammaproteobacteria; order Vibrionales; family Vibrionaceae; genus Vibrio; species Vibrio sp. R10-SF1-ISO8. The sequence goes on from NZ_JCBDHL010000004.1 coordinate 79,417, forward strand.
GGCCTCATTAATTGTGCAGAGAATGGCTTTTTGCCTTGCTTCCCAATTTTCAATTTTGGCAACTGATTTTGAGCCAATAGCTCATTAGCAAAAGCTCCAGTTTTGGAGCTTTTTCATTTTAATATTTGATGAATTTTTTATTTCAGTGCGGTCATTACTCTAACACCATCACTCACCTTGCTAATCAACACCATAGCGGAATAATGCTGATAATACCTTTTCTAAAATTGGCTCACGCCTGAAAATACAGGTTAAATAATAACCAATACATATTGACGGTTGTCACATCGGCTTCTAACTTTTCATATTAGTGTCATAACCATGGAGGATCACCCTATGAAACGTGCTAGCAACTCATACCGTCTTCAATTGATTAAAGAGGTAGCGACTCGGCAAGAGCGGCTAAAAGGTGGTGATCCTATGGCAAGCTACATCCAGCACTTACTTGATGAGAAACCTCAAAATGAAAAGAGTACCGAAGTAAACCACCGATTCTCTGGTAATCATTTTGATGAGCATGCCGGTGGTTGGGTGAATGATCGTTGGGGATTGAAGTAATCTAGCTAGATTTCAGATTTAAACAGAGAGGTTCGTTGGACAATCGGTCTAGAATCTCTCTTTGTTCGATTTCAGACATTTGATACCAAAGATAGCGTTCTTCTCGCGTTCGGCCACAGCCTATACAAACACCATTGATGTTTGATTCGCACAACCCCACGCATGGGTTCGCACTATAGTTTCGTATATCCATACTACACCTCAAAATACAGTACACGATAATTAAGATGTAGCCCAATAGGCAGCTAATGTAAAGATTTGATTTTAAAAAAGATTTTGTTGCGGTGTATTAATCGGGATTTCTTCAGGTGGAGATGCTTGACCTTTTCGTATCTTGCGTAGGTAGCGTTGACGACAAAGTTTAATCACATGTAACTGCTGAGCGGGGGTCATATTCAACCAGTTAAAACGTTCTTCTCGTTTACGCATACAGCCCTTACAGTAGCCTTTTTCATCTACTGTACAAATGCCAACGCAAGGGCTCGGGACGGTAAAAAACTCTAGTTGCTCCAAATGCTCTCTCTACATTATCTGATGCTCAATTTTTACTCTACGCGAATTGTAATTGTATGTTTATCAATAAGTTCCAATGTGTGATTCGCACCAAACTATGACCTTATATTGACAAATCCTCCTAGCAATTAACTATACTGCACTCATCGAAGTCACTACGCTGACTTAACTACTTATTTATCGGAGTTGATCTATTATGAAGCTTAGTCCAAAAACGCTACTTGCAGCAATTACACTACCTTTTGTAGTAACAGCATGCGCAAGCAATGGAGACGATGTGAAACAAATTACAGCTCAAGATCTACAACACCATAACTGGGAACTGGTTAGCATTGATGGTGAAGCGATTGTTGCAGATAGCCGCCAAAACCCACCACGCCTAGAAATTGGTGAGAAAATGACAGCTAACGGCAATGCTGGCTGTAACAACTTCTTTGGTCAGGCTGAGCTAAAAGACAATCAATTCCGCATCGAAAAAATGGGCATGACGATGAAGATGTGTGGTGGCGATGCAATGGATGTAGAGCAGGCATTTGGTCAAACTCTGTCTGATTGGAGTGACATGACGCTAACCCAAGATACTATGGTTCTGAAAAATGATGTCCACACGCTGACATTTAAGCTGAACGATTGGAAAAACTAATTCTTTTCGTCCGAATATCGATTAAAAAAGCAGCTCATTGAGCTGCTTTTTAGTTTCTATCAGATACTTTTCAAACATCTCGTCAACATTTACGTCAAATAGTTAATAAAACAGCCTTTTTTCAGTCATAATGAATGAATAATTGCATTACTCCGGTCTTTACCATTGGCCGATACAATTATTCAACTAACAGGGAACATTATGACAAGGCTGATCACTCTTCTTTCTTCACTTGTTTTTTCACTTTCTGCTGTTGCAGCAGATACTTGGCAAGAGGTTGTCGAAAAAGCGAAAGGGCAAACCGTCTACTTTCATGCTTGGGGCGGTAGCCAAGAAATTAACCGCTATATTCAATGGGCTGGCAATGAGCTTCAGTCCCAATACGGTGTCACGTTAAAACATGTCAAAGTCACCGATATTGCAGAGACAACATCGCGCTTAATTGCAGAGAAGGCGGCAGGAAAAAACAGCGGTGGTAGTGTCGACATGGTTTGGATCAATGGCGAAAACTTCAAATCGATGAAAGACAACCAGCTGCTGTTTGGGCCGTTTGTCAAGAATTTGCCTAGCTGGCAGTATGTCGATAAGTCGCTTCCGGTCGACGTCGATTTCTCCGAACCAACAGAGGGCTTAGAAGCGCCGTGGGGGGTTGGTCAGCTGGTCTTTATTCATGATGAAAAAGCTTTGAATAATCCACCGCAATCATTTGCCGAGCTACAAAGCTATGCCAAAGCTTACCCAAACCGTATTACTTACCCTCGCCCACCAGAGTTTCACGGTACAAGCTTTGTTAAAGCGCTACTGATCGAACTGACAAACAATGATGCTTCTCTGCAACAACCTGTTTCTGAGCAGAACTTTGCTATTGTGACTGAGCCTCTTTGGTCGTACCTAGATGAGTTTCATAAAGTCGCATGGCGTGGCGGCAAGCAGTTCCCAGCGGGCACGGCAGAGACGGTTCAGTTGCTTGATGATGGCCAAATCGATCTTGCCATTACATTCAATCCAAATGCTGTATTTTCCGCACAAGCAAGTGGCAACCTAGCAGACTCAACAAAGGCGTATGCAATGGAGGCTGGTGCTCTTTCTAACATTCACTTCTTAGCTATTCCTTGGAATGCCAATGCAAGCGCTGGAGCTCAAGTCGCGATTAATTTCCTACTCAGCCCTGAAGCGCAGTCACGTAAAGGTGATTTAAACGTATGGGGTGATCCTTCTGTACTAAGTAGCCAATTCTTGACTGGTTCAGCAAAGAATACTCAGCAATTTAAATCGATTGCTGAGCCTCATCCTAGCTGGCAAGCCGCTTTAGAAAAAGAGTGGCTAAAACGTTACGGGAATTAGGGGCTGTTGACCTAGAGTTTGCACATGTTAAGAGCGCTTTATTTAGTCATTATCGTCGTTTGTATAGTGCCTACCCTACCAGGTTTGCTTGGTGTGTTGGTCTCTGCGCTTGGGTATATCCCCCCGATTGGCTTAGATCAGTTTTCCATTGACGGCTTCTCTGCTGTTTTTGGGTGGGCTGGTGTTTGGCAGTCAATCGGGTTAACGGTTTATAGTGCGATTGTGAGTAGCTACCTTGCTTGTTTGATCACCTTTGCCATATTGCAATCGGCATGGAAGAGTCCATTTTGGCGCAAGATTGAATTGAGCTTATCTCCGCTACTTGCCATGCCTCATGTTGCCTTCGCAATTGGTTTCGCTTTCTTATTTGCACCAACGGGAATGGGGGCGCGTGTCTTACATGAATTGTTTGGTTATGACCCTAACGGGCAAACGGTCGATGACTTGGCGCTATTGGTCAAAGACCCTTATGCGCTTGGCCTAATTGTTATGTTGGCGATCAAAGAAGTTCCTTTCTTACTTCTAATGAGTATCCCTATTCTCCAGCAGTTAAATGTTGAACAGACTGAAAAGGTCAGTCACGCTATGGGCTATAGTTCAGCCCAAACTTGGTGGAAATGTCTCTTCCCGCAGTGGTTTGCTAAGCTACGCTTCCCGATGCTCGCTGTGATTGCTTACAGTTTATCTGTGGTTGATGTTGCCCTTATTGTAGGACCAACCAATCCGCCAACATTTGCCGTCTTGGTTTGGCAATGGTTCAATGACCCGGACTTATCACTGCTTCCTCGCGCAGCGGCGGGTGCTGTGGTTTTGTTCGCCATCGCAACGCTATTGATTGGTTTTGCTCGCTTGGTCGAATGGGCAGTAACCAAAGGCTTTAAAGCTTGGCAATATTCAGGCAGAAAAGGCGTCAAATTACCGGGAAAAAGCCTGTTCTCTGCAGTCGCCGCTTTGACCCTAGCGATGATCCCACTGTTGATTATTTGGAGTTTCGCTCAGCGCTGGCGTTTTCCTGACCTGCTACCGTCTAGGTTTAGTCTGCGATTTTGGCAGTATGAGTGGCAAGGTATTTTAGGCACGCTTGAGCAGAGCCTAGTCATCGCGCTTGTCTGTGCGACAGTGAGTTTAGTTTTAGCGCTGCTCGCTCATGAGTATCGTCTACGTTATCGTTGGCAGGTACCGGGGTATGTCATCGCTATCCCTATGCTGATACCGCAATTGTCAGTGTTGTTTGGTATGCAGATCGTCACTTTGTATTTAAACAGCGAGGCGTATTTATTCTGGGTCTGTTGGGCTCATGTATTTTTCGCTTTCCCATTCGTTTATTTATCACTCGATGGGCCATGGCGCAGCTTTGACGACGGGCTTACGCGCGTTGCCTTGAGCTTAGGCAAATCTCCGTTGCAGGCTTGGTTGAAAGTTAAACTGCCATTACTACTGCCTGCCATCGCCTTTGCTTGGGCGGTAGGCATTAGTGTAAGCCTCGCTCAATATCTCCCTACTCTGGTATTGGGAGCGGGGCGCATCAGCACAATCACGACTGAAGCTGTCGCTCTATCCAGTGGCTTCGACCGCCGCGTCACTGCTATTTATGCTATTTGGCAAGCTATCTTGCCACTGCTGTTTTTCTCTTTTGCGATTCTACTTAGCCGACTGCATGTTAAGTATCGCCGTTTGACTATTAAAGGTTTACTACCGAATGAGT
>NZ_JCBDHL010000005.1:0-134953 GCF_059833805.1 Vibrio sp. R10-SF1-ISO8
CCAGCCCCGCTTCCCACTAATCCAGAAACTGACTCAACATTAAGAGTGAAAGACTCATCACCTTCATAGATATCATCTTGCGTCGTTGGAATTATTACATTGAGAGAAGTGGTACCCGCTGGAACTAGCACCGTGCCATCAGCATTAACCGTTAAAGTTTGACCGGTAGAAGTCTGAACTTTAATGGAACCAACGTCATCGCTTTCAGCAGTGTTTAACTGGTTAGTTAATCGCAATGTCGTATCTTGGGTAGATGGTTTATCATAACTAATTGTGTAGGTAGCATCGCTGCCTTCACTTACTTCACCTCCTCCACTAACTGTGATTTCAGGAATAGGCGTAACTGTCACATTGACAACCAGAGTATCGGTTCCACCATTACCATCGTCTACAGTAACAGTGAAGCTATCGTCCCCATCAAAGTTTGTGTTAGGTGTATAACTCCAGGTGCCGTCTGGATTAACAACAGCCGTACCGTTTGTAGGAGTTGAAGTTTGAGAGAAAGTCAGCGTATCGGTTGGATTTTGGTCCGTCGCCGTAAGCGTACCGCTAATCGCGGTATCTTCATCAGTAGTGACAGCAATACTCTCGCCCAAAGGATCATTGTTTATATCGACGAAAATTGGTTCGAATAGCCTAAACTGCTCTAATAGTGAAAGGCTTTGAGTTTCCGAAAGACCAAGGGATTGGAAACCTTCCGTTGTGAAGTCAGTACTGGCTATCGTTTCGGTCCCATCACGTGTTACGGAACCACTTGCAGTCAAGCTCGAACCAGTTTGCCCACCAGCAGCCGTTGCAAAGTCTTCACCAAGCTGAGTTGGGTCTTGACCTTCTTCTAAGGCAGCAAAGATGTCTTCAAGCTCCGCGGTGATATCTTGAGGCTCTCCACCTTGATCAACCACCTCAAATTGTAGTTGCTGGTCAGTACCGTTTACACCCGAGTCTGACTGAACGATGACCTCACCTGGCCTAGGCAACTCGCCTTCAACCAATACTCTGACATTACCGTTTACGTCAATTACGATAACTTGATTGGCTGCTAGATTACCCATTGCAACGTAAGTACCAAAACCCATACTTTAAGTCCTTAATCCTTGACTGCTTTCTTTTGCTATGTTGCCAGTGACAAATAATTGGCAAAATATAAATTCATACTCTTTATAAATTACCATTTTTCATATCTACGCTAAACCTGTTTTTTGAACAAAAGCCTCAACAAACACGACACAAGTTGCATTTCTCAACATTGAGAAACTGAACTAAGATCTCGATTTTAGTGGATAATATAAAGTATGGCGTCCCAACATTAGATTCCGATCGCATTTTGATTAATTGAGTAAAAAGCAACAATTTAACAACACTTTATTTGCTAAATAGATTAGTTTTCTCTGCTCAAGAGTGTTATTTTATTGGCGCCATTAATGGATATATCTCAGTATTGAGACAAAAAAATTGAGTATTATCCTCACCTACGAGCACTTCGAGGAGAGTCAGAGTGAATTGGAATAAGTTGAAAGTACTAAGTTGCGCGGTTGCACTTAGCTTTCCAGCACACAGTCAAACATTAGAGCAAGCCGTCGCCTTTACTATTACGACCAACCCAGAGATTAAAGCTTCTTACAACGAATTTAAGAGCAAGTTTTTTGATGCAGAAGCCTCTGGTGGGGCATACATGCCTAAATTGGATTTGGATGCAGGTATTGGATACGAAGCTGTTGATTTAGCTTCAGGTACTGACAATGAACTTACTCGAAAAGAAGCTACGTTGACCCTAACTCAATTATTGTGGGATGGCTCTGCAACACTAAATGACATGGACCGCACTGCAGCAGATGCGGAATCCGTTCGCTTCCAATTGATGTCAGATGCTCAAGATATCGCTCTTCAAGTTACAAAGATCTATCTGGATGCAACTAAGGCTTATGAAGTTTTAGCATTATCTGAAAGCAACCTAGCGGTTCATAAAGAAATCTATACTGATATTAAAAAACGTGTGGATTCTGGTATTGGTTCAACAGCTGATCTTTCTCAGGTTGAAGCCCGTTTAGCCAAAGCTCACGGTAACTTACTAGCAGCACAGAATAACCTTTTCGACGTTCATACCCAGTTTAAACGCATTGTTGGTCAGTCCCCACAAGGTCTTACATTCCCAAGAGCAGATCAAACCGCTATTCCTTTTACAGTAGACGAAGCACTTGATACTGCATTTAACGCTCATCCAGTGATTAAAGTAGCTCAAGCAGACGTTGACTCTGCTCGATTCCAATACGATCAAACTAAAGGCGTGAACTACCCAACGCTTTCAATAGAGGCAAATCAAACTTGGCGTGATGATGCGGGTGGCATCGAAGGAGGTAGTGACGAGTTTTCTGCGATGCTTCGTATGCGTTACAACCTATATAACGGCGGTTCAGACTCTGACCGAACTGAAAGTGCCGCTTATCAATTAAACAAAGCGAAAGATTTTCGTGACCGCACCTATCGTAGCGTTGAGGAAGGCCTGCGTCTTTCGTGGAGTGCGCTTGATCTGACTGTTCAACAGAAAGACTTTCTTGCAGACCACGTAGACTCGGCATCAGATACAGTTATTGCTTACGAAAAGCAATATAAACTCGGTAAGCGTACCCTACTTGATCTATTGAACACAGAAAACGAATTGTTCGAAGCCCGTAAAGGCTATTTAGATGCCAAGTATGATGAGCAATACGCTAAGTATCGTGTAATGAACGCGACGGGCAATCTACTAGCGGCATTACGTGTAGATACACCTCAAGAGTGGAATGAAAAGGTAGAATACTGATATGAATAAATCACTTGTAACTATGATTATCGCGGCTACCGTATTCACTGCTCCGCTTAAAGCTGAGGACGCTTACGACTACATCGACACTCCAACTCCTAATCAAGTTGACGACTTACTTGATGATGACAAAGATGGTGTCATTAATGCTCGCGACTTGTGTCCGCAAACACCACGCCTTGCTGAAATTGACAACGACGGCTGTGGTACTTATGTGAAGACAGAAGAAGAGATGAGCTTACATATTCTGTTCGCGAATGACTCTGATGAAATTCAGCCAGTATTTCTTGCCCAAATTCGCGAGATGGCCGACTTCCTTGAAAGCTACCCATCAACTTCAATTGAACTGCAAGGTTATGCAAGTAAAGTTGGTAAGCCTGAGTACAACATGGCGCTTTCAAAGCGACGTGCCATTGCGGTCGAAGATGCTTTGCTCGCAAATGGAACTGCCTCTAATCGAGTACGTATTGTTGGCTATGGTGACACGAACCTAAGTGAGACAGGTACCGACGAAATCAGCCATGCTAAAAACCGCAAAGTTGTCGCAACCGTTATCGGACACAAAGGTAACGTGAAAGAAGAATGGTCAATTTTTACTAAGATAAAAAAATAACCGTTTTTCTTGTATTAAGGGGGCTTAGGCTCCCTTTTTTATTTTGCTTTGCTGTATTGAGTGGTACTCTAGCAGCGAATCCACGTATGAGATAATACCAATGAGCAAATTAACTGCTGATATTCAAGCAAACCTTGAGTTATTCGTTGCTGAAACGAAGCAATCTAAACTAGTTTGGGGAATGCGTAACGAAGAAGGCTGGCTGTCTTGCGATTCTACAGAATTTGAAAACAGCGAAGTAATGCCTTTCTGGTCTTCTAAACAAGATGCAGAAACTCACAATGTTGAAGAGTGGGCAGATTTCGAAGTGCTTGAGATTCCACTAGATATCTTTGTTGAAGATTGGCTACTCACCTTAGCTGAAGACGGTGTTTTAGTTGGTACAAACTGGAATGACCAACTGGAAGGTAAAGAGATGGAACCATCTGACCTAGCCAAGTTATACTTAGACTAAGTAGATTTTAAAAATGCGCCTCGAAGGCGCATTTTTTATAGAAATCAAAGCTATCTAAGTCGCATTTATTCAATTCACATTTAGCAACACATTGTACCCTATTAGTAAGTTACTCTACTATGTAACAAACAAAACTAATACTAAATACAATGAAACGTCTTTTAGCTTGGATTATCGCTTACGCTACATTCCTACCCTCTGCACTAGCTAGTCAATATAACCATTGGGAACAATGGGAATCTGCATACAATAACGCGCTTCGTATTAACGAGAGTAACGCATTATTGATGCTGCAAGATCGCTACAATGCCCTTCCGGCAAACATTGAGAAGTTATATGTGAGCTCTAAAATGCACGGCTTTATGACATTAAGAGGGCAACCTTACTATGGTAATGAACTTGCCAACAACCCTGAATATTCCAAGCTAGAACAGTCCTTTATCGCAGCTCTCAACGCGGAGCTAGAGCTAAACTTTTCGGATGCACGCTCTGCGTACCTTTCCCTGCTAAAATTTGCCAACACAACTAGCAACATACAAGGTAAGATTCTTTTTGAATATCACCTATGCCGTGCAATGAATATGCAAGGCCAGTTTTACAGTGCTCAGTTATACTGCAATGCATTAAAAACCCACCTACAAGATGTCGATATATCGATTCTGCCTAAGCACCTTGCCCTAAGAGTTATTGCGAATAACCTCGAGTTCATAGGTGACTACCAAGCTTCATTAGAAACCTATCAAAAATATCTCGCAACTATTCCAAGCTACGTTGATCCTTCTGGAGTCTACAACGATGCGGGGCTTCTATTGAAAAACTTAGGCCAATATGAACTCGCTCAAGAATATCTAACCATCTCAATCAGGTTGAGAAAGTCACTCAATGCTCGACTAAAGCTTGCCCAATCCCATCACAGCATGGCAGACCTCTTGTTAGAGATAAAAGACTATGAAGGCGCTATCCAACACCTTAACCTTTCAAAAGCAATCTTAGATGATGTAGGCCATGTCTATGGATTGACCCACGTCACTCTCAGCCTAGGTAAAGCCTATAGATTTTTAAAACAGTATGAACTGAGTAAGCACTTTTTATCTCAATCGCGTGATTACGCCGAACTTCAAGGCAACGACCAGATCCGCGGGGAAATTTACCTTGCTCTATCGGCATTAGAACAATCTCAAGCTAATGATTTTTCTGCACTCGAGTATTCTCGTGAGGCCTATGCACTGGGAGTTAAAATTCATAGCGAGAGACTGCAAGCTCTAGCTCTAAAATCTCTCGCCCATATTGCTGAAGCACGCGGCGACTACGAGCTTGCCCTTCAACATTACCAAGACTACTTCGATTCGGAGCTATCCAAAAGAACCCAAAAAAACCGTACTGCTTTTCTTGCACTGGAGCTGGCACGACGTGAATTTGCCCAGAAGGTTCAAACAAACCAAACATTGGCAAGATTAGAATCTTTGGAAACTCAGCTCAATAAGCTCTCGACACAAAGGCAGATGCTTTTGCTTTCCATTGTGTTGCTAATTATTACGTTGATTGGGCAACTCATTCACACGCGAATGAAAAGTCGGAGGGCGGAGATGGACCAGCTTACAGGCTCACTCAATCGAGCTGCAGCTATTAAGAAAATCAGGGCTATTGATAAGACCGCCGCTCAAATTCAAAAACACGTACTGATCTTGCTAGATCTTGACGACTTTAAGAACATCAATGACAGCTATGGACATCCAACAGGAGACCGAGCACTTTCAACCATTGCAAAGGGGATCTCTGAAACCATTAAACCTGATGATTTATTCGGCCGATTAGGTGGTGAAGAATTTATTGTTGTGCTCAAAAATGTCGACGAGTTAGATGTCAGAGAACAAGTAGAACAATTACACAACTCAATTGCCAACAACGTTTTTGAAGCGGAAAACAAAGAAAAGCTCTACGTTACCGCGAGCTTTTCCTATCTAGCTACATCAAAACCACTCAATGATTTTGACGAGTTATATTCAATATTGGATCAGGCGCTATATCAAGTTAAGCAAAACGGCAAAAACCAGATTATTGACGCCTATAACGAGCCTATTTTCCTGCCGAACTCTGCTTACGTACCAGTTCAGCCATAATAGTCTCACGCTCAGAAAGGTAGTCGTTTAGGCCTACTTTTCTCAGCTCGCATGATGGGCAATCACCACAACCATCACCTATTACTCCATTGTAACAAGTAAGCGTTTTCTCTCTTACTAGTTGCAGAGCATCGTATTGGTCCGCTAGTGCCCAAGTTTCAGCTTTGTTTAACCACATTAAGGGCGTAGAAATCTCTAGCTGGCGGTCCATACCCTGAACAAGCGCATTATTCATCGCTTTTACAAAGTCATTGCGGCAATCTGGATAACCAGAAAAGTCTGTTTCACATACGCCAGTAATAACAGTCTGCGCGCCAATTTGATAAGCGTAGATACCTGCCAGAGTCAAAAACAGGATATTACGCCCTGGTACAAATGAGTTCGGCAAACCATTCTCTTGCAACTCATGAGAAACAGGGATATCGTCACGCGTCAAAGAGCTAATAGCAAGCTCATTAAGTAGGCCGACATCCATCACTTTGTGCGCTTTCACGCCTAGCTCTTTTGCTAAGTTCTGCGCGACTTCAATTTCTAGTTTGTGGCGCTGACCGTAGTCAAATGTAATCGCATGAACTTCATCAAAATCTTTAATTGCTTGTACCAGACAAGTCGTTGAATCTTGTCCACCACTAAATACGACAACTGCTTTTTTCATTTTGAGTTCCTTTACGCAATACTTAGATATTTGTGAGTTTGAATCGATAAGCGCCAGTTCCTAGCAATGCATACATCAATACAAAGTTGAGTCGCACGAGGCTTTTGACTAATTGGTTGCAGCGCAATTGTCGTTTGTTCAGATACATTCGCTCTTTCCAAGAGAACATCCAGTTGATCAATATCTTTTTGAGTCGCCACAGGATGTTTAATTTCATTTGCGCGAACCATCGCCGAATCAAGTACAGGTAACTTACCTTTCATCGCGACCTTCGGTGACACTGTCACCCATGTATTTTCTGTCGCTTTGACCTCTGAGGTGCCACTGGTTTCGATCTGACATTGACAGCCATGTTCTTCAAACGCTTGCGTCAAAGGGGTCAGGTCATAGATACAAGGTTCACCACCAGTAATAACGATATGTTTAGCAGTATACCCTTGCTTCTTGTACTCATTAACGATGTCCATCGCCGAGACAGAACACCAAGTTGGAGAGTCCTCTTTCTTAGCTAATATTTCCTCTAGAGGCTTTTCGTCTTGAGGGGTTGCGTCCCAAGTTTGCTTAGTATCGCACCAAGCACAACCAACAGGACACTCTTGTAAGCGAACAAAAACCGAGGGAACACCGGTGAACACACCTTCCCCCTGAATGGTTTCGAACATTTCGTTAATTTTATACAACTTAAACTCAGCCTAATTTATCTTCAAAATTCTGCAGGAACGAGACCTTAAATGAGACGCAGTGGAAGGTCAACTAAATCATAAATTGATCAATCTTTTCACAGCGATTATTCTGCTTCTTTTTGTCAATTTTGTAGTTATATTTTAGGTAAGTTATGTATAAGCTGATAGCACTCGATTTAGATGGCACATTGCTAACGAGTGACAAAACGATTTCCCAAAGAACAAAGCATACGATCGCTGAAGCGCGTAAACGAGGTGTAAAAATCATCCTCGCATCTGGCCGTCCATTAGATGGAATGCAAAGTAAGCTAGACGAACTTGAGATTGAAGGCGATAACGAGTTTGTCGTTTACTTCAATGGCTCAATGGTGAAGGAAATTGGCACAAACAGAGTGATTCACTCGGCGATTATTGATGGAAAGCGAGCAAAGCAAGTCGCGCAACTGGCTAACAAACTGAATTTAGATTGCCATGCATTCAGTAACGAGTTTGGATTAATAACGCCAAAGCTCAACGAGTTCACCGACGTTGAAGCAACCATCAATCAAATTCCAGTCATCGAGAAGAACTTTGATGAGTTAGACGATGACCATCCGATCATTAAAGCGATGATTGTCGGTGCTCCTGACAAACTCACCGCCGCAATCGAAAATATTCCAGCTCGCTATCAAGATGAATTCACAATCGTCCAGAGCGCCCCTATTTTCTTGGAGTTTTTAAACCTTGAAAGTAACAAAGGGGTTGGCATTAAGGCGATTGCTGAACATCTAGGCATAGCATCTAGCGAAGTGATCTGTATGGGCGACGCTGAAAATGACCATCATATGATTGAATACGCAGGGTTAGGAGTAGCGATGCAGAATGCAATGGAGCAAACCAAAGCCATCGCCAACCATATTACATTGAGTAACGATGATGATGGCGTGGCTGTTGTCATTGAAGAGTTTGTTTTAAACAACTAAATCTCTGAGCTAAAGCTGACTATTCAGCTTTAGCTACTTTACGTACTGAGACGGCAAACATAAGGATCAATACTGGATACCTCAACGCTTCAACGCTCAGTGAGGCAATGCTGCTTGTAGATACATGCTCAGCAACAACTCCAATAAATCCATTAGCCAGAATAAGCATCACTGTAATCATTAGCAAAGCCTTTCCAGAGGCGATCTTTGCATCTCGTTCAAAGGTCATCACTAGCCCTAACACAGTTAAGATTATCGCCAACCAATAAGTAAAAATCGGTGTGGGCCAAAACAGCGTCATAACGGTACATGCGATAAGCAAGATTACCCAAACCATTTTTGAAGTCATTAGTGCTCTTGCATCCACCTCTGGCTTAGATTCAAGTCGAATCAAATGCCAAGAACAAAGTATGCCCAATAATGCGCCACTTACGCTGTCAGTCAAAAATGCAGAGCCACTGTAAAACTTAGCAACGGTTAGCCATAACAATGCAAAAAACAAAGACAATGACCAACGATTAATCGATAGTTTGTCAGTCCCATTCAAAACAAGAAGACCCACACACGACCATACCGCAATAGGTAAGCTCGGTAGGCTAAACCCGTAACTCTTGGCAAGATCGAGAACAGGTAGATAAACATGTGGCCTAGGAAACGCAAACCCTTGCTGAGCGACCAAACTAAGCAGTGAAGTCATAGTCACGGCAAAAAAGACTTTATAGCTGAATTCTTTACCAAATCGCCAATATAAAAGTGGGAAAAGAACCAGAATCAACGAAGGTTCAGCCAGCCAGTTTCCAGCGAGTAACAAAGGCTCGACGATATGCACTATGCCACTGGGTAGCTTTAAGAAGAAGTGCTGAAGCTGAGTCATCCAGCTCAATTCGACTTGATGGAATATGGGAGCCGCCTCAATAAGGTTATCGACGAACACCACTTTTTGATCAGTCGCTTGTTGTAAAACGGTACCAAGCCACTGAAGTTGCTCAGGGAAGCGGTACTCTTGACTAGGAACAACAGTAGGATCGATCAACATCGCTGAAGAGACTTCAATACCATAATGTGGAGCGAACCAGATTGGCAGTTCATATCCGTCTAACCTGTTGTTAAACTGGAATGAAACAATATCTGAGTCAGAAACACAATCGTAGAACACCGCTTTCTCGGTACGCCCGAGTTCTTCCTTAATGGAAACAACAAGACCTGTTTCTTCCCAAGTTTCTCGTTGCGCCGCAAGCTTTGGAGACTCCCCTTTAGCGACGCCTCCTGCGGGGAGAGAAAGCTTGTTGGTGAGGATTTCTTTTACCAATACAATCTTCTCACCAGAACGTATGACACACGCAGCTCCAGAGATTGACGAGTCATTCGCAACAGTAAGTGAAGAGGCAAATAGAGAGATAAACCCGAGTACGAGCGATAATATTTTAGTGTTGAGCTTCATTCTAAATTCTTGTTAATTGGTTACGGACTTTCGTAACCAATGGATATGATGTTCAAAGCCGAAATGACGGTAAAACTCAATTGCAGACTGATTAAATTCCCAGACTTCAACAAAGATCTCTTTTACGCCATATTCCTCAAAACGCGTTTCGATATGCTGACACAGTTCGACTGCATGCCCTTTGCCACGGTAGTCCTTAACGATATACAGTTCATCGATGCTGCCCATCTGAACTGGCTTACTTACTGTGGAAATCAGCTCGCAAAAGTGACCACTAATAAATCCTATGATTTTATCGTCTTCACATGCGACAAATACAACACATTCAGGATCATCTAAATATCGAGCAATACTCTTTTCCTGCTCTATATCTTCAGCAGTTTTAAAATGTTCGGGACATTGGCGATGGTGCTCATCATGCAAGTAAAACATGAGATCATTTAACTGCTCTAAATCTTTGTCATGCGCACTACGAATGGTCACATTGTGCATAAATATTTTTGCGTTACGAATAAAGTAACAGTTTGGCGGTTTAACAAAAATTTTTCAATAAAAAAGCCCCTTTGGTGAGGGGCTTAATTTCATTATCAGAAAATGCTGTGGCTCAAGTTAAGAATGCAGTGCTTTTTCAATCTCTTCAAGGCTCGTTGGGTCATCGATCGTCGAAGGCACTGTGTACTGCTCGCCATCGGCTATCTGGCGGATAGTACGGCGCAAGATCTTGCCGGAGCGCGTCTTTGGTAAACGCTCCACAACGAGCGCATGCTTAAAACAGGCAACTGCTCCAATTTCATCGCGTACTTTACCAACCAGCTCACCTTCAAGCTGGACGTCATCGACTTTAACTCCGTCTTTAAGCACAACCAGACCTAATGGCAGTTGCCCTTTGAGATCGTCATGAACACCAACAACCGCACATTCCGCAATAGCCGGGTGGCCGCCGACGATCTCTTCCATTTCACCGGTTGATAGGCGGTGACCCGCAACGTTAATTACGTCATCGATACGCCCCATAATGAATAGGTAGCCCTCTTCATCGAGATAACCACCATCACCCGATACGTAATAACCCGGGAACTGACTCAGATATCCAGACTCGAAGCGGTCGTGGTTACGCCATACCGTAGGCAGACAGCTTGGTGGCAGTGGGCGCTTCAAAGCGACAAAGCCCTGTTGATTGGCTTCTACTGGCTCACCAAGCTCATTAAGGATCTCAACCTGATAACCAGGGATTGGCTTAGTCGCTGAACCTGCTTTCACTGGCATCAGCTCAATTCCGGTAGGGTTACCGGCAATCGCCCAACCTGTTTCCGTTTGCCACCAGTGATCGACCACTGGTTTGTCAGTTTTGCTTTCTACCCACTCTAATGTCGGAGGGTCTAAGCGCTCACCTGCCATAAAGATGGTTTTAAGGTTTGATAAGTCGTATTGCTTGAGGCACTCACCTTCTGGGTCTTCTTTCTTAATAGCGCGGAACGCGGTTGGTGCAGAGAACAGTACTTCGACTTTGTACTCTTCACACACTCGCCAGAATGCACCCGGATCCGGAGTCCGTACTGGCTTGCCTTCAAATAGTACTGTTGTACAACCATGAATCAGCGGCGCATAGACAATGTAAGAGTGGCCTACGACCCAGCCCACATCAGAAGCTGCCCAGTAAACACCATCTTGTGGAACATTATAAATGGCGCTCATTGAGTACTTCATCGCAACAGCATGCCCACCATTATCGCGTACTACACCTTTAGGCTTACCAGTCGTCCCTGAGGTATAAAGAATGTAGAGCGGGTCAGTCGCCAAGACTGGTACACAAGCGTGAGGTTGAGAGCTTTCAAGTGCAGTCGCCCAATCCACATCTCGCTTAGGCTGCAGCTGAGCTTCACACTGGCCTCTTTGCAGAACAACCACTGTTTCAGGCTTCCATCGACTGTCCATAATCGCTTTATCGACCAATGGCTTGTACGGAATAACTTTATTAACTTCAATACCACAAGAAGCTGTCATCACCAATTTAGGTTCAGCATCTTCAAGTCGAACCGCTAGCTCGTTAGCCGCAAAACCGCCAAACACAACGGAATGAATCGCGCCTAGTCGTGCACAGGCAAGCATTGCCATTGCTGCCTCAGGAATCATGGGCATATAGATAACCACTCGGTCACCCTTTTCAACGCCTTGTTCTGCGAGCATACCCGCTGTTTTCGCTACCTGATCACGAAGCTCGGTATAAGTATATTTTCGCTTAGTACCAGTCACTGGTGAATCGTAGATCAATGCGGTGTTATCACCACGTCCTTGTTCGCAGTGATAATCTAGTGCTAACCAAGAGGTATTAAGCATTCCATCGGGGAACCAGCGCTCTATGCCATTTTCATCTTTGGCTAGAATAGTTTGTGGCTGTTTAAACCAGTCAATATTTTTTGCTTGCTCCGCCCAAAACGACTCGGGTTCTGACAGCGCCCATTGATACTCTTTTTGATATGCAGACATAGTGCTTCCTCCAGTATGTCCTGACATTGCTTTTCTGGTAATTAACCAGTGCTAATTACGCAAAGATATCGGAGGGTACGCGCACAAATCCCTCCATGATGATTCGAGCGCTGCGGCTCATTACAGCTTTTTCAACGACCCAACCTTGTTCATCTAGCGTGGCGGCCGCTCCTACTTTCAGCGTTCCCGACGGGTGACCAAAAGTGACTGATTCCATTTCTCCGCCACCAGCAGCACGGTTGACTATAGTGCCGGGCACACAGGAAGCCGATGCAATCGCTACTGCTGCGGTTCCCATCATGGCGTGGTGCAATTTACCCATCGACAAAGCGCGAACGAGTACATCCACCTCACCTGCTTCGACCGGTTTGCCACTAGAAGAAAGATAACTTTTCGGGCTCGCAATTATGGCGATTTTTGGCGTGTGCTGACGAGCTTCAGCCTCTTGTAAAGAATCAATCAAACCCATCTTCAACGCACCATAAGCTCTAATCGTTTCAAAGCGTTGTAATGCAGCTTCATCGTTATTGATATCTTCTTGAAGTTCCGTCCCTTGATATCTGAGAGCTTCAGCGTCAAGGAAAATCGTCGGGATACCCGCATTGATCATCGTGACTTCAAACGTACCAACATCAGGAACCTCTAGCTCATCGTTCACATTTCCAGTTGGAAACATACTGCCTTCGCCGTCTGCGGGGTGCATGAAGTCGACTTGAATTTCAGCCGCAGGAAACGTCACCCCATCGAGTTCAAAGTCGCCCGTTTCTTGAACTTGCCCTTTCACAATTGGCACATGAACCACGATGGTTTTGCTGATATTCGCCTGCCACACTCTCACAGCGACCGTGCCATTGGTTGGGATACGAGCTTCATCGACCAATCCAGCATGAATAGCAAAGGGGCCAACAGCGGCAGATAGATTGCCACAGTTGCCACTCCAATCAACAAAAGGTTTTTCAATCGATACTTGCCCGAATAGATAATCAACATCGTGATCTGGCTTATCACTTTTCGATACAATCACGGTTTTGCTGGTACTCGACGTGGCACCGCCCATACCATCGATTTGCTTGGCATAAGGATCGGGACTACCAATCACTCTTAATAGCAATTTGTCTCTCGCCTCTCCGGGAGTTTGAGCTTGTTTTGGCAAATCTTCTAGACTGAAGAATACCCCTTTACTCGTCCCACCACGCATATAGGTGGCTGGTACTTTCATTTGGCTAGATACTGTCATAGCGGCCACCTATTGGGACAAAAAGTCTTGGGCAAAGCGCTGCAAAACGCCGCCAGCGTTATAAACACTAACCTCATCGGCGGTGTCCAAACGACAAGTCACAGGAACGTCGAACTTTTCGCCATTAGCACGAGTGACGACCAGCGCTAGATCTGCGCCAGGCTTGATATCGCCAATCACGTCATAAAGCTCACTACCGTCGAGCTCTAATGTTTTACGATTTGTGCCAGATTTAAATTGAAGTGGCAAAACGCCCATTCCGACGAGGTTGGTTCGGTGAATCCGCTCAAAGCCTTCGGCAGCAATCGCTTCAACCCCAGCCAAGCGAACTCCTTTCGCTGCCCAATCTCGAGAGGATCCTTGACCATAATCAGCCCCAGCAACAATGATCAACGGCTGCTTGCGATTCATGTAGGTTTCAATTGCTTCCCACATTCGAGTTACTTTACCCTCTGGCTCAACCCTTGCGAGTGAGCCTTGTACCACCTCACCATTATCTTTAACCATTTCATTAAACAGTTTAGGGTTTGCAAACGTCGCTCTCTGCGCAGTCAGGTGATCGCCACGGTGGGTTGCGTAAGAGTTGAAGTCTTCTTCAGGTACATCCATAGAAGCGAGATACTCGCCCGCGGCACTGCTCGCCAGTATCGCGTTGGAGGGAGATAAGTGATCAGTCGTGATGTTATCGCCTAGTACGGCTAAAGGTCTCATCGCAGCTAGCGTTCTTTTACCTGCTAGCGCCCCTTCCCAGTATGGTGGACGGCGAATATAGGTACTTTTTGGTCGCCAGTCATAAAGAGGGTTGCTATTACGCTCACCTTCATCGAGTTTAAACATCTGAATGTAGACCTGATTAAACTGCTCGGGCTTAACATGCTTGCCGACAACCGCATCAATCTCTTCATCACTCGGCCACAAGTCATTGAGATAAATAGGATTGCCTTGTTTATCTTTACCTAACGAATCGCGTTCAATATCAAAACGCATGGTTCCAGCTAAGGCATAAGCGACCACTAGTGGCGGCGATGCCAAGAATGCTTGCTTAGCATAAGGGTGAATCCGACCATCAAAGTTTCGGTTACCTGATAGCACTGCCGTTGTATAAACGTCACGGTCGATGATCTCTTGCTGAATCTCTGGATCAAGCGCGCCACTCATACCATTACAGGTGGTACAGGCATAAGCGACAATACCAAAGCCAAGCTTTTCTAATTCTGGTAAAAGACCTGCGTCTTCAAGGTATAACTTTGCAACCTTTGAGCCCGGAGCAAAAGAAGATTTCACCCAAGGTTTGCGAACTAGTCCAAGCTCATTGGCCTTCTTGGCAACAAGCCCAGCAGCGACCACATTGCGCGGGTTACTTGTATTGGTACATGAAGTAATCGCCGCAATAATGACTGCCCCATCGGGTAATTGCCCCTCGCTAGTGTTAACCTCACTATCTTTTGCTATACCTCGCTCTGCAAGCTCTGAGGTTGGCAAACGTCTATGAGGATTCGATGGCCCTGCCATATTTCGAGAAACCTTGGATAAGTCGAACTCTAATACTCGCTCGTACTCAGCGGTTTCAAGATCATCCGCCCAAAGACCCGTCTGTTTAGCATATTTTTCAACAAGCTCGACTTGCTGCTCATCACGACCTGTCAGTTTTAGGTAATTAATGGTCTGCTCATCGATGTAGAACATCCCAGCCGTAGCGCCGTACTCAGGCGTCATGTTGGAAATGGTTGCGCGATCGCCGATGGTTAGGTCTTTTGCCCCTTCACCAAAGAACTCAAGATAGGATGAAACGACTCTTTCGTTACGCAAAAATTCAGTAATCGCCAAAACAATATCTGTTGCTGTAATCCCAGGCTGGCGCTTGCCAGTAAGCTTGACGCCGACGATGTCAGGTAGTCTCATCATTGAAGGACGGCCAAGCATGACTGTCTCTGCCTCGAGTCCTCCCACACCAATCGCAATCACTCCTAGAGCATCGACATGCGGCGTGTGACTATCCGTACCGACACAAGTGTCTGGGTATGCGATACCTTGCTTAGCCTGAACAACAGGAGACATTTTCTCCAAGTTGATTTGGTGCATGATGCCATTACCAGCAGGAATAACACTGACATTCTCAAACGCGGTTTTACACCACTCAATAAAATGAAAACGGTCTTCATTTCTGCGCTCTTCAATCGCCCTATTTTTATCAAATGCGTCTGGATCAAAGCCCGCGTGTTCAACAGCAAGAGAATGGTCTACAATCAGCTGGGTTTCTACCACAGGGTTGACTTTGGCAGGATCGCCACCTTGTTGAGCGATCGCATCTCTAAGGCCTGCAAGATCAACCAACGCTGTCTGACCTAGAATGTCATGACACACAACTCGAGCAGGATACCAAGGAAAATCTAAGTCGCGCTTTCGCTCGATGATTTGCTCTAGACTTTGAGTCAGAGTGTTAGGGTCACAACGTCGAACTAACTGCTCAGCCAGCACTCGTGAGGTATACGGGAGTTTTTCGTAGGCACCTGGGGATAGTGTATTTACGGCTTCTCGGGCATCAAAATAATCAAGATGGCTTCCCGGAAGCGATTTTCTGTATAGGGTATTCATGCTCATATCTGCTTCCATTCAGGTAGATGTGTGCTCCCTAATCGAAGGGAGCAAAGTCGACAGTGCTATCGTTTTTCGATTGGAACCCAATCTTGATGATCAGGACCTGTGTAATCTGCACTTGGTCGAATGATTCGGTTATTGGCTCGTTGCTCGTAAACGTGCGCAGCCCAACCTGTTAGGCGACTCATAACAAAGATCGGCGTAAACAACTTGGTTGGAATATCCATAAAGTGATAGGCAGAGGCATGGAAAAAGTCTGCGTTACAGAACAAGCCTTTCTCTCGCTTCATCACCGCTTCAACGCGCTCAGAAACCGCGTATAAATGAGTATCTCCTACTGCGTCTGAAAGCTCTTTTGACCAACGCTTAATTAACGCATTACGAGGGTCACTCTCACGATAGATAGCATGGCCAAAGCCCATAATTTTGTCTTTGTTGGCTAGCATCTGCATGATGTTTGCCTCCGCTTCGTCCGGCGTTTGCCAGTCTTGAATCATCTCCATCGCAGCTTCGTTTGCACCACCATGTAAAGGGCCACGAAGCGTACCGATCGCTGCTGTAATACAAGAATGAAGATCGGAAAGTGTCGAAGCACATACGCGAGCTGCAAAGGTAGACGCATTAAACTCATGCTCTGCGTATAGAATGAGTGAACAGTGCATGACCTGCTTATGAATCTCAGTTGGCGCTTTATCTGTCAGCATTTTTAGAAAGTAACCACCAATACAGGTTTCGGATTGATCGTCTGTATCTATACGCACACCATCATGGCTAAAGCGGTACCAATAACAAATGATGGCGGGAAATAGAGCGAGCATTCTTTCTGTCGCGTCTAGCTGCTCTTCAAAGTTCATCTCTTGCTCTAGATTACCCAGTACCGAGCAACCCGTTCGCATCACATCCATTGGATGCGCGGAGGCAGGAATAAGCTCTAAGGCTTGCTTAAGTTCACTCGGTAGACCTCGCAAACTAATCAGACGCGTTTTATATTCATCTAGCTCTTTTTGATTGGGTAAGTGACCACGTAACAGCAAGTGGGCAACTTCTTCAAATTGAGCATTGTTTGCCAAGTCAGTAATATCGTAACCACGATATGTTAGACCTGTCCCCGTTTTACCGACAGTACACAAAGCTGTGCTACCAGCGCTTTGGCCGCGAAGACCTGCGCCACCTAACTCTTCATTCTTTTTCGATGATAGAGGCATTTTGAACTCCTTTTCTGTTTGATATTGCTCTCTAAGTGGAGCGTTATTTACCAAACAATTTCACGTTATTGGATTAATTCCGAATCGGTTTCCTTGGGCTTCCGTTTGATCCTATTTTCCTTCTGAAAACAGCTGATCAAGCTTGTCTTCATAATCATGATATTTGAGGTGCGCATAGAGCTCTTTACGAGTTTGCATCGAATCCGTCAGCGCTTCTTGGTTACCCACTTCTAACAGGTGCTTGTACACCATCTCTGCTGCTTTGTTCATTGCACGAAACGCACTTAGTGGGTACAGCACCATGTCAACTTTGGACTTAGCAAGCTCTTCACAGCCGTACAGTGGCGTCTGACCAAACTCGGTAATGTTCGCCAGTATCGGCACAGGCTTACCAGTAGCACTCTCTAGAGCTTCAGAGAACTGAACATACTGCTCTAGTTTGTTCATTGCTTCTGGGAAAATCATGTCAGCACCTGCTTCAACGCAAGCAATCGCGCGTTCGATAGCACTATCGATCCCTTCAACAGCCAGAGCATCCGTACGAGCCATCACCACAAAGTTGTCATCGTTACGCGCATCCACTGCGGCCTTAACGCGATCGACCATCTCTTGTTGGCTAACAATGGCTTTATTTGGGCGGTGACCACAACGTTTCTGCGCTACCTGATCTTCCATGTGTACCGCGCCCGCGCCCGCTTTCTCCATTGCCTTGATGGTTCGCGCGATATTAAATGCACCGCCAAACCCCGTATCGATATCAACCAGCAGTGGTAAGTCACACGCATTGGTGATTCTCTCGACATCGACTAAAACGTCATTAAGTGTGGTAATCCCCAAGTCGGGTAAGCCATAAGAGGCATTAGCGATACCGCCACCTGATAAGTAAATAGCTTGATGTCCCAGATTTTTTGCCATCATGGCGCAGTATGGATTAATGGTCCCTACTATTTGCAGTGGATCGTTTTGCTCAACGGCAAGTCTAAATTTAGCTCCTTGAGATAAACTCATTGCTCTTTCCTCTAGTCCGTTTTTGGGCTTTAGTCCCTAAGGATTTGTTGTTCAATTAATGTTCGGCTACCCGAGATATGGCGTCTCATCAACATCTCGGCTAACTCTTCGTCTCTATTCTTGATAGCTTGTAAGATATATTTGTGCTCATCGAGCGCTTCAACGGGTCGCGACTGAGCTCTAGGCGATTGATATCGATACATTCTCAACAAGTGATAAAGCTCATCACACAGCAATGAGATAAGCTTACTGTTGCGGCTGGCGAGAATAATGCGATAGTGAAAATCGAAATCACCGTGCTGATGGAAATACGAAGCACCCTCGACTTCATCAATATGATTTGAATGTGTCGACAATACTGCTTCTAATCCTACAATCTCTTCTGCAGTGATATGCCTAGCTGCAAGTCGAGCAGCCATACCTTCTAGCGCCTCTCTAACTGCGTATAGCTCTATTAGCTTTTCAGGTGAGAAAGTAATCACTCTCGCACCGACGTGTGGGATACGCTCGATTAGGCCTAATCCTTCAACTCGCATTATCGCTTCACGCAGAGGCCCCCTACTTACCTGATACTTCTTAGCTAGCTCAGGCTCAGATATCTTGCTGCCTGGGGCAATTTCTCCACTAACAATAGCCTCTACCAATGATTCGGTTAAGCTCTCTGATTTGGTGTTTTCTTTTTCAGAAACGCCTTCTTTTAGTCGAGTTTTAAGTTCAATATTCATCTTTAATACACTCGCTGCCTGACACCAAACTGTCTACAATTTCATCTTCTAAGATTAAAATAGACCATAACATTGTCGACAATCAAGCAAATTGTCGACAATTTAGACCAAGGTAGTAGTCCAGATTAGTAAATAAAAGATGTAACATTGGTTGAGTCACAGTTGCTATGTGATGCAGAGCAAGGTTATTGCAATCTCGACAATGACTTAGTTGCTGTATGAGATTAGTATCTTAGATACAGAAAGGAATCTTGTTAATTAAGAGGCTTATGCACTCTCCAACTACTAAATCGATTCTGGCTGGGTTGATTGCAGCCAATATCTCTGGATGCTCACTGTTCTTTGCGGATGAGCGAGAGCCCTACTATCCGCTGCTGAGAGACAGTACTTACTCAGATGAAGAGCTCGCAGTGATTGAAACCGATAATGTTCTAAAATCAGCGGTTAGACACAACGACTTTGTGCTTGTTGAAGATGAAACTCGTGTCAACCAATCTGTCGACAAAGTTTTTGCCGAAGCGATAAACAACCATGCTGTTTCTGTGGAAGACCTAAAGGGTTCACAATTCCATAAAGGGTTAGAACAAATTATTAAACAGTTCACTTGCGAACTGTACGCCAGTCAGCAACCCCAAGACTCGGTTCAACTATGCCCGCAATCGAATCAGATTGTCGACAATGGATTAGACTACCTGCCTTTTGAGCAAGGTTTACGTACAGCTCAACGTCTAAGTACGATCAAACAAAATAAAAGTGATACGTTGCAGCTCGAACTGTTTCTTAAAAGCACCCATGAACGTCCGTTAGAATCCCTATGGGGCGCAGTGCATGAACTCGGTCACTTTAAGGGCAGCCAGTTGCCACCTGAAAGCTTAGTGCTAACCGTTAATTTAAAAGCGTATAAAAAAGACAACAAAGCACACACTTGGAGATATATGCATCCTGAGCCGCTTATCTTCTTCGTTGTTCTTCCTTCTGTTGATCACCTCGTCAGTCGCCCTAACGAAATCGAAAGTATGGATTTCGCCTACCGGAGTGCCAAGCTACTGGTTGTAGATAGCAGGTAAAATCCAATCTCTCACTTTGCGACAAACATCGGCTAGTAACTATTCTGGCCGGTTCCCTGTGTGTACAAAATCGCCCCTCAAACACTAAGTTATTGTTTATGTTGAATATGTGATTGTATATCGATTACATATGTAACTGACAATTTTAATAAATGAAACTAATTTGATATACGTTCATATTTTATAAACCCATTTGAATTTAACATTTTTTTAACCTTGCATTTCAGCAACTATGGCTTCGCTTATTTAATACAAGGAGTCACAAATGCAAGTAAGCGTCACAACAACAAAAACTATGCTCGCTACCATTATTAGCTCAACGCTACTATCTGGGTGTTACTGGGATGATCCAGAAAAGGCAGCGAAGTACGTCAGTAGTAAAATTGATCGCGAAGAGGTCGTGGAACACTTAGAAGAGCTTGAAGCGAGGGCATCGAAAACAACTGATGGAGCGTCCGTTACTCGAGCAGCTGGTACCGAAGGCTATGCACAGTCTCTCAACTATATTGTTGATACCATGCGTGCCCATAACTACGATGTGGCAATACAAGAGTTTGATTTTCGTGCATGGGAAGAGCTTGCGGGTACAACCCTCAATGTAAATGGAACCGATCTAATCGGTGTGCGCAATGCCAGTGAAGGCGTAGAGCCAGACTTTGCCGCTATGTCATACTCTGGTAACTCAAACGGCTTACTTTCCGCAGATGCCGTTTTCATTACTCCTGATTTTAGATTCGATGCGCCTGATTATGACAGTACTGACGGCTGTGAGTCTTCCGACTTCGCTGGCAAAAATGTGACGGACAAAATTGCTGTCATCCAACGTGGCGGATGTAGTTTCAATACCAAAGTTGTCAACGCTCAAAACGCTGGAGCTAAAGGTGTTATTGTCTTTAACCAAGGTAACGCTGAAGGCCGTACAGCGGTCGTAAATGGTACATTAGGTAGCGATAGTACGGCCACTATTCCGGCTCTCGGTGCTCGTTACGCACTTGGTAAGCAATGGTATGAGTTGAGCCAAACCGCTGCAGTGCCTATCGCATTGAATATTAACGTCCAAGATGAAGAGGTACTCACCCAAAACATCATTGCTGAGACCAAAGGCGGTAATGCTAATGAGGTTGTCATGCTTGGCGCACACTTGGACTCAGTTCCAGAAGGCCCTGGAATCAATGACAACGGTTCAGGTACGGCAGGTCTGCTCGAATATGCGGTAACCCTTGCGAATTTGAAAGCACCGGTTAAGAATAAAGTACGTTTTGCTTGGTGGGCAGCTGAAGAAGCAGGTCTAGTCGGCTCTGAGTACTACACCAACGAGCTCTTCGCACCACTGCGTAATCAAGCTCAACAGGAAATCCTAAAAGAACTAGGCTTGGAAGACCCTAGCCAGTTAACACCTGAACAGCTAGATCTCGTCGATGCTCGCTACTATGAGTTAAACAAAGTTAAGCTCTACCTAAACTTCGATATGATTGGCTCGCCTAACTACATCTTTGGCGTTATGGACGGAGACTTATCAGATACGAAAGACAGCCCAGATAACGCTTACACGGGTGATTTCCAACCGCCATATGGCACATCACATATCGAGTCTGTTTTTAACAAGTTCTTTACTGAAAAATCAGAGTCGACCGTTCCACAAGCTTTATCTAAACGTTCAGATTATGCTGGTTTTGCTGATTGGGGCATCGCTTTTGGCGGCTTGTTTACTGGTGCAGAAAAAGTGAAGTCCGCGCAGGAAGTCGAAAAGTTTGGTGGCGAAATTGATGTCGCTTATGATAAATGCTACCACCAAGCCTGTGATGACCTAAACAACGTGAGCCAAGAAGCACTGTACGTCAACACTCAATCGCTTGCTTACGTCACTACTTTTTATGCCTTTAGTGACCCTGTGTTCCCAGAACAACAACCACAAGCACAACAAGTACTTCGCTCTTTAAGCACCGAACCGGCTCCGAGTAACAAGCTCCGCGTGGGCCAGAAACTAAAAGCTGCAGATAGCGTTTCTGATCATGACCATTTCCATGGTGATTTCGATCAAGATCGTGAGTAACTGTTCTAGTTGTCCATAAAACCAAAGCCGCGCGTGAACAATGCGCGGCTTTTTATAAGACTTTCGCCCATTTTCACGTTAAACGTTCAAAAAACACTCAAATCACCTCTTACCACTCTAATCTGGATTATAAATCTCAGTTAATTTGATTTATTTACTAATGAATACCTGCTACTTTTTAATGAATTATTAACAGACATCACAACCCATTGTTTCGAATAGATTTACCCGAAGCATGATCGTCAGTTTTAAAGGAAGTGTTATGGCTGAAAAATATTCGGCATCGGCGAGCCCTATTTCTGCAAAGGATTATAAAGGGCAGGAGCACAAGATCAGTGAGTTTTCTGTGGCTCAAACTCTCTCTGAATCTTTTTCAGTTTCCGCCACCCTTGTCTCTAGTAATTTCGATGCCCAAAGCCAGTTAGGCCAGCTTCTCACAATTAACCGATACTCAAACACTTCAGGTAGCTCGACATTAACTCGCTCCTTTAACGGTATAATTACGCGTATTGAGAGCTTAGGAATGGACAGCAATCTTCAATACGTTTTGTACCAGGTCACTTTGAAGCCATGGTTAGAACTTCTTAAACACACTCACGCTTTCCGGGTCTACCAAAACCAATCAACCAAGGATATTGTTAGCGATATTTTCGATAATGCGGGTTTCAAGGGCTGCTACAAAATAGCCAAAATGCCGACCACCAAACGCGAGTACTGTCTGCAGTATAACGAGTCTGATTTTGATTTTGTCACGAGGCTGCTTACAGAAGAAGGGGTTCATTACTATTTCACCCATTCAGATAAAGAGCACACTCTCGTACTGCAAGATGCTCAATCGCCTTTCGACAAAGCTGACAACGCAAAATTCGATATGGTGGAAACGCCAACAGGCTCTTTACCACTACTCGAGTCTTGGTCACCTGCAGTCGCATTTCATGGTTCGAGCATGGAGCTCACTGCCTACGACTACAGCCAAACGAAATTGGTAACAAGTAAAGCGCAAAAAAGCAGTAATTCCATAGCAAACAATACCAAGCTGACTAATGTTCATTATCCGCCGCTGGGTGTCTCGGGAGATAAAACCGATCTGGCCAGTAATCTTGCCAAGCGCCGTGTAGAACATCTGGCTCAGGACTATCAAACTATTGTCGCAACTGCGAAACATGACTTGTTCGATATAGCGACTTGGTTTTCACTCTCTAGCCATCTTGATAAGTCGCAACTATCGGATTATTCAATAATTTCAATAAAGACACATTATTCTGAAGAGGTCGTTTGCGACACTGAAATCAAGGCAGTGCCTAAAACAACCTCTCACTATCCAACCCCAGTCGACAAGCAAAGAGTTCACGGATTGCAAAGCGCAACAGTCGCGGGGTCGACTGCTGGCGAAATAAACCAAGATGACCAAGGGCGAGTCAGGATCCAGTTTCATTGGGACACCGAAGCCAGTGGAGATAAAACCAGTTGCTATGTCCGTGTTGCGCAAATGATGGCAGGGAGCGGCTATGGTGCTCAGTTTGTCCCTCGAGTTGGTCAAGAAGTTCTTGTCGCTTTCATTGATGGTGATCCTGACCAACCTATCATTACGGGCAGTGTCTACAACAGTAAAAATGCGCCTCCTTACAAGGAAGCTAACTCAACGAAAAGTGGCATAAAAACCAAGCTCACTGGGCAATCCAATGAGCTCTATTTTGATG
Source organism: Vibrio sp. R10-SF1-ISO8 (assembly GCF_059833805.1). Classification (NCBI taxonomy): domain Bacteria; kingdom Pseudomonadati; phylum Pseudomonadota; class Gammaproteobacteria; order Vibrionales; family Vibrionaceae; genus Vibrio; species Vibrio sp. R10-SF1-ISO8. Next base: position 23,809 of record NZ_JCBDHL010000005.1, read on the forward strand.
ACAAAAAAGACAATGAGCTTATTTACCTGCACGCGGCAAAAGACATTACGCAAGAGATCGAGAATAACCATACAGAAACTGTCAAAGGTGAATTAACACAAAAAGTCACCAAACAAATGGCCATCTCCACTGAAGATAATTACAGCCTGACTGTCACCAAAGCGATGTCTGAGAAAGCGAAATCGATCACTATCGAAGCCGATGACAGCATCGACATCAAAGTGGGTTCGAGCAAAATTTCAATATCTTCTTCCTCGATATCCATTGAAGCAACCAATATTGACATTAAAGCTAGTAGCGGCTTAAACCTTCAAGGTACTAACGTCACGAGTAAAGCCACCTCAGCGAACAAAGTCTCTGGTACAACAACGGCTTTAGAAGCGACAAGTTCAAATTCAATTAAGGGCTTGAGCGTAGCAATAAAAGCAGACACAACGCTTTCCGCTGAAGGTTCATTAAGTGCGGAATTTAAATCCGGACTTAAAGCAACGTTTAATGGTGGTGTTATGGGTGAAGTAAAAGGCGCTATCGTTAAGGTAAATTAATGACTTACAAAAAAATTCCTTATCAAACTTGTGGGCAAATCCTGCCTCGATTTACTGCTTCAGACGAAGCGAAAGAGTTACTTAACGAAGAGTTGTCCGTAGAACAGACCATTCAATTGCTCCAAGACAACACACTTAACAATGACCTTGTGCAGTTTCTCGCCCATGCTCTACCCGTCCGTGAAGCGATTTGGTGGGCAAGTCTCTGTATACAGCTTCGTAATGACGTTTGGAACGCAACTCAAGCACAATGTATTCAAACGGCACAACAGTGGGTACAAGCTCCAGCAGAAGACCTTCGACGCAAAGCAGAACTACTGTCTAACAGACTCGAATTAAACTGCGGACCTTCATGGTTAGCACAAGCAATATTTTGGAATGGTTCTGGCAGCATAGTGGCCCCAGATCTTCCTGCAGTTCTTCCAGACCCTTTCCTCTATGCTAAAGCTGTAGCTGGCTCAATTAACCATGCTGCTGCTCTGCCCATTTGGGAAGGCTCAGAAGAGTACTATAGTCAATCTGTAAACTATGCGCTGGATATCGCTGCCGGCGGCAATGGAGGAAACGCATGACATTAGCAGCCCGTTTAACAGACATGCATGTTTGCCCGATGCAAACACCCGCAGTGCCCCCTATTCCTCATGTAGGTGGACCAATTACAGGCCCTGGAGTACCCACTGTGCTTATAGGTAGCATGCCTGCCGCCACACTCGGTGACATGTGCGTATGTGTGGGGCCACCAGATTCCATTATTAAAGGCAGCGCTACTGTTCTTATTATGAACAAACCCGCCGCCCGAATGGGAGATACAACTGCACATGGTGGCACAATCGTTCTAGGTATGCCGACCGTCATGATCGGTGGTTAAAAAACCACCTCGCGAACAAGGGTTTAATAAAAAATGAGCGTGCTCCGTCCAATTTTCTAGATGTATGTCACCTTTTTGCGTAAATAATAAATTTGGACGAGCCTTTTTTAAAAATAAGCCTAGACTATCATTTGTGAGCAATGACTAATAAATTACTATTCTAACAATTGCTTACGTTAACCAAATTACAATAATTACGTAACGGAAAATGCATGGTAGATATTGCGCACTTGTTGGCTCCCATTTCAGAAGAATCCCCTACTGGTAACTACCTTAAACTTGATCGCTCGATCTATCGCGCGTTACGTAACAGCTATAATGCCGCGCAGTCTTCGTTCCGACAGCTTATCGAAACACCTGACGCTTCTAGCGATGAGGCTTTGCTAGAAGCCAATGATTCTAATTGGACTCAACTGCGCAACAGCACGTTAGAAGCACTCACCCAATCAACAAAAGATCTCGAGTTACTTGGTTGGTATATCTCAAGCCAATTGTTCACCGCGCAGCCATATCAGAACCTAGCCGACTCAACTAAAGTACTAAAAGGCTTCATCGAAGAGTTCTGGGGCAATCTGCACCCCACTCTGCCGGACAACAAAATTAAGAGCGACGATGAGCAAGGTAGACTAAAAGAGATCGCAGATTTCCGTATCAAGCCATTATTGCAATTGGTCGGTGAAAGCAACGACTCAACAGCGCTGTTTATGCCATTACAGCTTATCGGTTTGATTGGTGACATTACATTCGGCGACTACCTGCGAGCAGAACGAGCTGGTGAGCTTGAAGACCTTAAGAAGAAAGCCCAACAGCTGCACAATAGTGACGTTGAGCAGACGGTACTTTTGCTCTCTGAGGCTTATCAGAACTTTACTGAAGCGGAACTCGCTATTGCCAAAGAGTGCCAACAAGTCGGTGTGACCCCAATTAGCTTCCGTTTCGCCAAAGCAAATATCGCCGATTCGATTAACGCGATTCGCTTTCTAAACGGAGATAAATTCGCTTTCTGGCCACTAGATAATGATTATCTCCCTCGTAGCGAAGAGGTCATAGCGCCAAAGCAAGAAGAAAGCGTACCCCAGAGCACTCCAGCACCTGAAGCTAATGTGCCGGCGGCAGCAACTGAACCAAGTAACGTTACACCACAAGCTGTAGCCCAATTGCAACCTGAAGCCGCGGTTACACAGATACAGGTGAGTGCCGGCCAGATAGCGAGCCGAGATCAGGCTTTTCATGAACTTAGAAGGATTTCTGAGTTCTTTAAACAAACTGAACCGCATAGCCCAATTTCGTTCTTGTTAGAGAGAGCGATACGCTGGGGTTACATGAGCCTGCCTGAACTAATGCAAGAAATGACGGGTGGTAATAGCGGCGTAATGCAACAAATTAATCAATTAACGGGGATGGATAACTTAAATCAGCTTGATCTGAGTGATAAAACGATATCAACGTCCTCTATCGTTAATCCAACCGCAGTTGCTTCAAATGGCGCAACTGCACCAACTAATCAGACTTCTCCTGTAGAAATACCAACTCAGGAAAAGGCCGATAATAATCAATCATCACAAACTGAAGCAAGCTCCACTGAGTCATCAGGTAATCTGAATGATTTCGAGTGGTAACCAAATGCTGATCAGCAAAGGAGAATAAAATGGCTTCTATTTTCATGAGAATCGACGGTACAAAACCTAAAGGCGCTGCAACAGTAGAAAAGATTGGTGGTAAAGATGGCTTCTTCGCTATCGACACTATCACTTGGAATGCTGTACGTGGTGTAGGCATTGATGTCGGTAACGCTAACAACGCAGACCAAGGTATGGTTGCACTAGGTGAAGTAAACGTGACACGTGGATGTGACGGTGCGACTCCTCACCTAACAACATTCCTATACGCACCAGGTGGTGAAGGTAAAACTGTTGAGATCGTAATGACTAAGCCTAACCGTGAAGGTTCTGGTGCTGATCCATACCTAATCCTAACGCTTAAAGCTGCTCGTATGTCTAGCTACAACATGGCTGCATCAGACGGCACGCTACCAAACGAATCATTCAGCCTAACGTACACTGAAATTTCTAAAGCGTACTACATCGAGGGTGAAGGCGGTAAGATCGAGAAAGGCCCTGAAGTTGGCTTCGATGCAACTACAGCTAAAGTGACTTCGACTGCGGCGTAATTGAATAAGGAGATCCATTGTGGCACTTAATTCCCAACACAAACGCGTAAGTAAGAACCGCGTAAGTATTACTTACGATGTGGAAACTAATGGCGCTGTAGAAACCAAAGAACTCCCATTTGTTGTTGGGGTAATTGGTGACTACTCGGGTCATAAGCAAGATAAAGAAGATGTTGAAGAGCGCACGTTTTATAACGTCGACAAAGACAACTTCGACAATGTCATGAAGCGTGTCGGCCCAGAGCTGAGCCTAAAAGTTGACAACGTACTGGCTGACGATGACAGCCAGTTCGAAGCCAACCTACAGTTTAACTCAATGAAAGACTTCGAACCGGAAGCTATTGTTGAGCAAGTTGAACCACTGAAAAAACTTGTAGAGACTCGTAACCAACTTAAGGTTCTGCTTTCAAAAGCTGACCGCTCTCGTGACCTAGAAAAGCTACTTAAAGAAGTTCTTCAAAGCGCTGATACCATTAATGCGCTGTCTGAAGAATTAGGTATCAATAAAGAAGGAGCTGAATAATGAGCACAGAAGCTGAAAATCAAGCCCAACCGGAAGCTGCAGAAGGTGCTCTTAGTTTTCTAGACAGAGCGATTGAAGCAACGACTCAGACTCCGGCTGATACTACCAAAGAACTTTTCTCTGTCCTTGCTGAGCAGGCGCTATCTGGCACTGTGACTTGGGACAAGAACTTAACTAAGACCATTGAAAACGCAATTTCTGAGATCGATAAGAAGCTTTCACAACAGCTATCTCAGGTAATGCAGCAAAATGAATTCCAGAAGCTCGAAGGCTCTTGGCGTGGTCTGCAAAAACTTGTCAAAGAGAGTGAGCTAGGCCGCGATCTTAAAATCAAGATGGTCGACTTTAGTCAAGAAGAGCTACTAGAGCAATTCGAAGACGCACCTGCAATTGATCGTAGCCCGCTATTTAACGCAGTTTACCAAGGTGAGTTTGGTACTGCTGGTGGTGAACCATACGGCACCTTTATCGGTGACTATGAGTTCAGCGCTAAAGATGAAGATGTTGCCCTACTTCGCTACATGGGTGAAGTTGCTGCTGCATGTCACGCACCGTTTGTTGCTGCTGCAAATGCACAAATGTTTGAATTCAACGACTTCACTACATTTGACGAAGGCAAGCCTGTAGCGGCAGGTTTCGACTCTCCAGCTTATGCAGCTTGGAACTCGTTCCGTGAAAGTGATGATGCTCGCTATGTGACACTCACGCTTCCACGCACTATGGCTCGCTTGCCATACGGCGCCAAAGGTCTAAGCACTAACTTATTTGATTACGAAGAGTTAGGTACGGATATGGATGGTAATCCAAATCCTGCAAACAACGATGAGCTAGTGTGGTCTAATGCAGCTTATGATTTAGGTCTTAAAATGACCCAAGCTTACACCGCGTCAGGCTGGTGTACCGCGATTCGTGGTCTAGACAATGGTGGTAAGGTAGAAAACCTACCTAACTTAACCTACAAAACGGAAGCGGGTGACCTAGTACAGCAATGTCCTACTGAGGTTAACTTGACGGATGAGCGTGAAAAAGAGCTTAGCGACCTAGGCTTCCTACCACTGGTTCATTACAAGAACTCAAATTACGGTGTGTTTATTGGTGGTCAAACGACTCAAAAACCAAAAACGTTCACTGATCCAGATGCAACAGCAAACGCTGCAATCTCTGCTCGTCTGCCTTACATCATGGCAAGTGGCCGTATCGCTCACTACTTGAAGGTAATGGGCCGTGATAAACTAGGCTCAAACCTAGAGGCTCCAGACATCCAACGTGAACTTCAACTTTGGATCGACCAATACACCAACGCTGGTGCAATTGGCAATGAGCAACGTGCGAAAACACCACTAGCTGAATCACGTATTGAGGTTGTAGAACAACCAGGCCGCCCAGGTTCTTACTCTGCGGTAGCGCATCTACGCCCATGGCTACAACTTGAAGAACTGACAACCTCGGTTCGAATGGTAGCTAAGATTCCAGGCTAAACCAGAAATCAGGCCGGACTTGTCCGGCCTATTCTTTCTCTATTCTCAGGACATGATGAATTTGAACATCGATTCAGAATGGCAACGGAATTTTGCCGGATTAGACACCACAGACAACGACTTTTTGAAAGAGTCGCTATCTCTGCTGTCTGAGATTGCTCCGGAAGCACTCACAAGTAAAGGTCGTTTAACTGTGTATCTCGCTCAGTTGATCACCGAGCTAGACAACGGCATTTCAAAACAGCTTGATGAGATACTGCACCACAAAGACTTTGAGACCCTTCACGGCAGTTGGCTCGGACTGGAAGGCTTAGCCAAGCTGCCCGTCAACAAGCAACGTACAAAACTCAAACTGCTTGATATGGATTGGTCCGAGATTTCAAACGACGTCAACCAAGCCTATACCATCAAAGGGTCTGAACTTTACAACAAAATTGGCAACAAAGAACTCAACACTCTAGGTGGTCACCCATTTGGTAGCATTGTTTTTACTCACAAAATCTCACTTGATATGGATTTTGATGCGGACTATGACGACTTATTCACCTTGGAGCTATTAGGTAAACTAGGTGAAGTTACCTTATGCCCTATGCTGTTTTCTCCCGATGAACAATTCTTTGTACAGCCAACTGCAGACTGGTTATCCGATACTAACCGGATTGAAAAAATCCTTGCAGGTAGCGACTACAAACCTTGGCAAGAACTACGACAAAAAGCTTCATCAAAGTTTGTTGGACTGGTCATGCCATCCATACGTATGCGTAACAGTTATAAGAATGCCAAAGTTGGATTTATCTACAACGAGGCAGGCCAAGGTCTGTGGGGCAATGCTGCATTTGCTTTCGCTGCAACCATCATGAGAGAACATCATCGAGTAAATTGGTTTGGTTTTTTGAAATCTCGCTGGAACGATAAAGCTCAGGGTGCACTGGTTAACTTAGAGCATCACGACTGCCAGTTTTTATCTCGTCCTGAAACGGATGTCGTTTTATTTGGTCAAATTTCGACCTTCTACGCGCAAAATGGATTTATTCCGTTGACGAAGAGTGCCTTGAGCGAAAAGTTTTACTTCAATGGCAACAATTCGATTTGGCAAAGTAGCTCTCAAACCGATAACGAAAAAGTGCTCACACAAATTCAAACCAGCCTGATGTCTTGTCGCATCGCTCATTACTTAAAAGTACAAGTGAGAGAAATGATAGGTAGCTTCAATACCGCATCAGAGTGTGAGCTTTTCTTAACGCATTGGATTGAAAAATTCTCAAGCAACGTCTCATTTGCCAACGAAGAAACATTGTCCAAATACCCGCTAAGCTTCGCCAAGATAAGCGTTACAGAATCTCCGCACCACAAAGGAAGCTTTTCTTGTACTTTACGTATTGTTCCCCAATACCAGTACGACCATTTCACTGGCGAAGTCGTCCTGACAACTGAACTGGATGAGGTGGCGTAATGAGTTTCTGGAAAACCTTTGTTCAGCCACATGAAAACTCTGGTCCGAATGACGACATTGAGGACATCAAGTATAACCTAACGAAACTTCTTGAATCGGAAGCATCTCTACTCGAGATAGATGATCGCTTTGTTGAACTGCAGCGTTCTAATTTTCGTTTTGGTATTGAGGACGTGCAGTTACTTAGCGCTAGTCTAGACCAAGCTCAACTCGCGCTTCGTTTAGAAAGCTACATCAAACACTTCGAGCCAAGATTAACCAACGTCATGGTTGAACTTGGTGAACGCAAAGAAAATGAAAACGCCATCGCGTTTAACATCGTTGCAAAGGCCAAAACCACTCAAGGAGAAACCGAGTTGGTATTTGACTCAAAAATTTCGCTGAATGATTTAAGAACATTAATGACGGAGGACAGTTATGAGTGATCCGTTATTAAGATATTTCGAACAGGAGCTGACTCTTGTTCGACGCGCTTTAGGACAATTTGGACACCAGCATCCTAGTCATGCTGAACGTTTAAACATACATCAAGGCCAAATCGAGGATCCAAGCCTTGCTCGGCTGCTTGATGGCGTGGCTTTACTCAATGCCACAGTCGAAAAAAAACTATCAGACCAATTGCCAGAAGTGGTTGAAGGTTTGCTTGGTGTTTTGTACCCAAGCTACATACAAACCGTTCCGAGCATTGCTTATCTCCAACTCGATGAAGAGGCAGATCTGGCCGAGTCAGTAATACTGCCTAAAGGTTCTCAGTTCTCAGCCGTAGCGCAAGGTCAAAGCTGCACCTTTACTACTATCGATGAACTAAAAACCACCTCATTTAAGTTGATGGATACAACTGCCTCTAGTGCCCCTTTCAAGTTCAATCGTCCAGTTGGTACTGAGCAAACAACGGCGGTAATACAGCTCAGCTTTTCAACGGGTGATCCAGATGTATTTTTCTCGTCGTTGGATTGTGAAGACCTAGATATTTTTGTCCAAGGTTTTGAAAACAATGCAGATTCACTGGTCGAGCTATTGCTTGCTGAGACCCAAGCTATCTCTATCTCTGATGCAGACTGCGAAAAACATGCGGTACTAGAACCCGAGCGTTTAAAAAGTAGAATCAGCGATACGAACTTCCAGTTTTTACCACAAAAAGGCAATCAGTTTGCAGGTTATCAACTGATCAGTGAGTTCTTTTTCTTTAAAGAGAAACGTCAGTTCTTCCGTCTTAAAGAGTTCGGTCAAGCAATCAAGCAATTTGATACATCAGATATTGTTCTGAACCTGTTTATGCATAGCTTACCGACTGAGTTTATGCGCTTATTCGATAACCAAGTATTTAAGCTAAATATTGTACCTGCGATTAACTTGTTCGAACAAACCGGTGAGCCTACAACCTATGATCAGCGTAGTTTAAGTATTCCAGTCAATGCTGACGCACACAGCGATGGTGATATTGAGATCGTTGAAGTCACTGAGGTGTATGAAATCACCTCGATGGGAGAAAAAACGCTCACACCTCTGTTCAAAGACAGCTATCGCTCGGATCCAAAAGCTGATCATTGGCAATGCACTCGCGGTAGCGACAATGAATTCAGACTCGCAATCAGCCTAAATAATCAACAAGACCTGGAGTTCAATAAACTGTACGGCACTCGGCTTCTTTGTACTAACGGGAAACGAGCTTGTGCTGTTCAAGGGGATTTCGAGTGTCTAGAGAGCATCGATTTGCCGGGTGAGTTTAGCCCTATTTATCCACCCTCAGCGCCTATTTCACGAGAGCAAGACCCACATTTGCACTGGCAGTTTATCGCCCTGCTGAATGCTAACTTTGTCTCCCTGCTTCATGCAGAACATCCTGAAGAAGCGTTAAAGAGAATGCTGCGTTTATGTAGTCGCAGTCAAATTTCTGCAGACGAAATCCAGACGATTCGTAACGTCAATATCCGTTCACAAGTGTCTGCACTAAGAATTCTTGGCAAAAACGTTTTCTCACCAGGAACAGAAATAGAGATTACATTGGATACTACCAGTGGTTTTCTAGTTTTCAGCGACGTTCTTAATCGCTTTTTCCAGCAGTTTTGTAGTTTTGATCGTTACATCCAACTGTCGATAAAGGTTTATGGCCGCGATGGTTACGTTAAACGCTACCCAAAGATTCACGGTAGCCAGAGCGCTTTATAGAGTTGGGTGGAAATCATGAAAGTAGTCAATGACCTAACCAATAACACTGAAAAATACGATTTCGCTCAAGCGATGCGTTTACTGTCGCACTTTATCTCTGAATCAGATCAGCGGATTCGCTTGGTACTAAAAGCCGAAGCAATGCCAACCGGTGATGCAAGTGAAATCCAGTATTTTTCTTTAAAGAACAATAACGCTAAGCTGAGACTTGCTAAGCAAGCGTTATCGGGCGTTAAAGGTGTAATCCCTTACTACATTTATGAAGAACTTTTGGCAGCTCTGCATGACGACGACCATGCTTTAAAAGACTTTCTCGATGTATTCAATCAGAGGTATTTTGAACTTGTCGCTCAGCTGGAGACCTCTCCTTGGTTAGTGGTTCAAAATGAGCTACATCCTGAAAAGTCGCGTCTACTTAACCACATAGCTGCACTTAACGACGAACACGGTAACTTTTTCCAATACTCATTCTTACTGGGACAAAATAGCCGTAACTTAAGCAGCTTGGAACAAATGCTGAATGACTATTTCCCGTATGAGGTTGAAGTCTCAGCGAAGCACCAAGAGCGCCGTCAACTTCCATTAGACTCACTCACCAAACTCGGCGTTAATCGCAATTACAACAGCCGTGTTGGACAAGGGTTTCTAATCGGAAAAACCTGTTTGACTCATTTTAATCATTTGGTTGTATCGATAAAACCAGCCAATGAACAAGACCTTTTAGATATTCAAAATGATCGAATGCTTGCAAGTAGTATGCGTGAACTCATTCAGCATTACCTTCGCGATAATACTCCAGTTTCGATTTATCTTAAGGTTAAACGCGAATACCTTTCGCGACCTACACTTTCCAGCAACATCAACCGTGCAGCAAAACTGGGAGAGGTTGATTGCCTCGCTCCAGAAAGAAAGCCGCACAAAATGATAAGTATCTTGCTCAAATAATGGAAAAACACTCCGTAGCTTCGTTGTTTTGATGCTTCGAAATACAAGGAAAACCGTATGACACAAGTAACACTAACAAATTTAGTCGCCAAGCTTTCACCTGAGCTGAAACAGGCTCTTGAAGTCTCTGCTGGCGCAGCCATGAACCAAGGCGTTCCTTCCATCGAGATTGAGCATTGGTTACTGCAATTAATTTCTCAGCAAGATGCTAACTTGAGTAACTTGATGCAATCTCAGAAATTGTCTCAAGACGCAATTGTTAATGAACTTTCGACCAAGATCGCTCGACTTCCAAAAGGAAGTGAAGGGCAACCTACTCTAAGTCATGGCTTAACCGAACTTATTAAAGACGCATGGATGATCGCGTCAGTAAACTTCGGCCACGGCGAAGTGATCAGCTTGCATTTGATACAGGCGTTGCTGCAACAAAACGTATTGGGAGTAAACACGCTTCAACTAGAAAGTTTGCAATCAGTATCACTAGAGTCATTACAAGGGTTGATTAACAAAACCGCTGTTGCTCGTAGCAAAACTTCGGCAGCCGAAGGTGGTGCACCAGCAGGCCAACCGTCAGCAAACGATGCCCTAAGTAAGTATACGATTAACCTAACTCAGCAAGCGATTGACGGCAATATTGACCCCATATCTGGCCGAAATGCCGAAGTTCGCAAGGCCATCGATATTCTTTGTAGAAAGCGTCAAAACAACCCGATCATGGTCGGTGAACCGGGCGTAGGTAAGACAGCCGTTGTCGAAGGGCTAGCACTTCGAATTGCAGCGGATGAAGTCCCAGGAGCACTTCAGGGTGTGCAAATCCATTCACTGGATTTGGGATTACTTCAAGCCGGAGCAAGCGTTAAAGGTGAGTTTGAAAACCGACTTAAAGACGTCATCAACGAAGTGAAAAACAGTGAAGTACCCATCATCGTATTCATTGATGAGGCTCATACTCTCATCGGTGCTGGAGGTGCTGCTGGTCAGAATGACGCGGCAAACTTACTTAAACCAGCTTTAGCGCGCGGCGAATTCAAAACAATCGCTGCAACGACTTGGGCTGAGTACAAGAAGTACTTTGAAAAAGACCCTGCCCTTACTCGTCGTTTCCAAGTGGTTTCTATCGAAGAGCCTAATGCAGAAGATGCAAAACAGATGCTGCGCGGCGTAGCAGCTTCACTACAAAAACACCACGGCGCTTTCATCGCTGAAACCGCCATTGATGCAGCGGTCAACCTTTCTATTCGTTACCTGCCTAGTCGTCAGTTACCAGACAAAGCGATCAGCTTACTCGATACGGCCAGTGCACGTATTGCCCTGACTCAAGGCGCTAAACCTGAAGTTATTGAATCTTTGGAGCAAACGATCCGTTATCAAAAGAACGAAAAAGCGGCTCTGGAAAAAGAGAATGCGCTTTTCGGTATTGCTGAAGATGAGATTAAAGAGATAACAGGCGAAATTGAAACCAATGAATCAAAGCTTGAAGCCCTGAACATTCGTTGGAAACAAGAAGTTGAATTAGTTGATCAAATCAAGGCTTTGCAAGATGAGATTAGCAACGCAGAAGGTGAAGAGAAAGGCGATCTTACCAAGCAGAGTGCTCTCAATGACACGCTAGACAAACTTCACGAATTGCAAGGTGAATTGCCTCTCGTAAATGCAATGGTCGATGACAATACGATTGCCCAAATCATTGCTAACTGGACAGGTATTCCAGTAGGCAACATGATGAGTGATGAGATTGCTAGATTGCTTTCGCTTGAGGAAGAGCTAGATAAGCGTGTTATCGGCCAAAATGTGGCAAAACAAGAGCTTGCTAAGGCTATTCGTATCTCTCGTGCAGGGCTTACAGACAGTCGTAAACCAATTGGCGTATTCCTCATGTGTGGTCCAAGTGGCGTTGGTAAGACAGAAACAGCCATGGCACTTGCGGAGCAACTGTACGGAGGAAGCAATGACCTAACCGTGATCAACATGACCGAATTTAAAGAAGAACATAAGATCTCTATGCTTTTAGGGTCTCCTGCTGGTTATGTTGGTTTTGGTGAAGGTGGTGTGTTAACTGAAGCAATTCGACGCAACCCTTATTCTGTTCTTCTTCTTGATGAAATGGAAAAAGCACACCCAGGTGTTCACGACTTGTTCTATCAAATCTTTGATAAAGGGCATATCAAAGACAGTGAAGGCCGCACGGTTGATTTCAAAAACACCATTATCATTATGACTTCTAACGCAGCAGACCAAGCGATTTGTGATGCGTGTGAAGATCGTGAAGAACGTATGACCAATGAAGAGCTTCTAGAAAGCATTCGCCCTGACTTACAACATTACTTTAAGCCAGCATTCTTGGGCCGTACCACGATTGTGCCTTATTACCCACTTAACGATGAAGAGCTATCGAAGATTACCGAAATTTCTCTTAATCGAATTAAGAAAAAATTGGCTGAACAGTATCAAGCGAGCTTCACTTGGGATAAGGGTTTTGTCGACTTTGTTGTTAACAAAAATACGGACCCAACAACAGGTGGTCGCGCCGTTGAACAGATCATCAACCGTTCTCTGATGCCAAAGTTGGCGGAAGAATGTATCAGCCGCCTGAGCCAACAACAGCCTATTTCTCAAGTTTCGGTTGTTGCAGCATCAAACCCAGCGGGTTTTGAGCTAACCATTAAGTAACAAATAGCCAAGGAAAGCAGTAAGTATGAGCAGTAACCATGTCACTTCACGTCGTACGTTTTTCTCGTTAAGAGTCAAACTCGTGTTAGCGATTTTCGCAGTCTTACTGTTTTCCAATGGCTTAAACAGCACATTAAACTATCTAAATTTTGAGAAACGACTAACCCAAACCAGTGATTCGACTTATCAAGTCGTCTTAAACGAAACCGATCACGATATTAAGCAGGCTATAAGTTTAGGCCTGCCACTTTCTTCTATTTCAAACATCCAATCTCTTTTAGAGAGACGCCTATCGCTTGTTGACGGAATTAGTCGAATGCAAGTCGTCAACAATAAAGGGGATGTCCTCTACTCTGCTGGTGAAGCCAATGAGAACGAACGACTTATCGCGTCTGACATCACCAATACTTTTGATGTTAAAGAAGGTGCTCTTCAGCTTTACTACTCCAGCGGCTATTTAGACAGCATTAAGCAGACGCTTCTTATGCAACAACTGTTTGACACCTTAATGTGGGTGTTAATTGCATGTTTTATTGGCTACTTTGCCTTATACACTGGCTTAGACTTTTTGTTAAAGAAGCTAAAAGGTATTTCTGAAACCCTTGAACAGCCGGGGCTTACGGATAAAGAACTTATTGAAAATGCCAATCAACGCTTTTTCGCTAAAAAGGGAAAAAATGGTTGGCAACGCGTTCGAGATAAATATTTCCCACTACTCATTATTGCATTGGCTATCGTTCTGACTATTGCTTCAAATGTGGGGAGTTCTTATCAGGCACTCGATAAGTTTTCGACTACTTACGAAACGCAGTTAGAACAAAAATCCATCGTCATTGGTGACACACTCAGCAGTATGATCCAAAGGCTGCTCAAACAAGGTGTGCCCCTAGATAGACTCTACGGCCTCGAAGACGAGTTTTCTGAGTATCTTAATCAGCATAAAGAACTGCTCTCTATTGAGCTTCAACAGGCTGAAACGTCTTTGTATCAATACCCGAATAACTTTACGGGTAACGACCATTCATCTTCAGTAAATCTGGAAATCGACCCAGATTCACAAACATCGATCAAGATGACCACCGACATGAACATTATCCCTCAGTTAATCGAAGATAGCTTAATGGATATGTTAACGGTGCTTATCGCTTCAGCCCTAGTGGTTATCGAAATTATACTTTTTGTCTGTAATTTCATGATCATAAAACCTTGGCACCAGATCAAACAATTACTAACAGACTCAAAAATTGGCGCATCATTGTGGCTCGCGCGAATTTCTGCCAAAGATGAGCTTGGGCGTGTGACTCATAGCATCAACTCGATTATCCAAAGACAACATTCAAACAAAGAGCTTAAGGTTAAAAATCTTCAAGACTATCGCTTTATTCGACTGCCATTGTTTATGTTAGTCTTCGCAGAAGCGGCTTCATTAGCGTTTTTCCCCAATTTTGTAGCCAGCTTATCTCGCTCGCAAGATTGGATACCTGAAAGCTTAGTCACCAGCTTACCTATCTCTCTGTTTATGTTCTGTTGGGCAATCTCCCTACCCTTTGCCGGCTATTGGTCAGATAAAGTAGGTCGCCGAAAATCCTTAATTGTCGGCGGTTTAATCACGAGTACTGGCCTAGCTCTTACCGCTGTCTGTCAAACACTTGAACTTCTACTTATTGCGAGAGCCTATACTGCAGTGGGTTATGGGATCGTCTTCATTTCTGCCCAAGGGTATATCACTGATACTACGACGACAAAAAACCGAACTAAAGGTATGTCTACCTTCTTATCGTCGTTTTTCTCTGGTTCTCTGTGTGGCGCGGCAATCGGTGGTATCTTAGCGGACAAGCTTGGCTATAGCGTTACCTTTATGCTCGCATCTGTCTTAGCCTTGGTTAGCGTTTTATTTGTTATGAGCTTTTTCAGCCGCGGCAGCTCAAACGCTCAAAGTAAGCCAGTTCGGCTCAATGACTTTAAAGTCTTGCTCAGCAACAAATACTTCTCACTGATTACTTTTTTCAGTGCAATACCAGCCAAGGTCGTTCTCACAGGCTTCCTTTATTACATCTGCCCAGTTTATTTGCAGTATTTAGGCGAAAGCAGCGCAGTATCGGGTCGTGTCATGATGAGTTACGGCATCGCGATTATTGTTATTTCACCATTGAGTGCTTTCCTCGTAGATCGTTGGGATAACAAGATTAAGTTCATCGTATTTGGTGGACTTCTCTCAGCATTAGCCTTAGTCAACATCGTCTTCCTGCCAGGTACGATGGGGTTATTAATGATCGTTATTCTAATTGGTATTGCACACGGCATCAGTGTCTCACCACAAATTCCGTTGGTCATGGACTTACTCGCCAACGAGGGGATTGATAAAGGAAAAACAATCGGTATTTTCCGATTAACCGAGCGTATCGGAAATATTGCAGGACCAATGCTAGCGGGCTTATGCCTCAGCCTATTTGGTTTCCAAGACACCATCATACTGTTTGGCATCACGCTGTTTATCAGCTCTACGGTGTTGGTGGGTTTCTACGCATTCTTCACTAAAAAAGATAGACAACTAGAGGTAGCAAAATGAGAGTTTTAATCTTAGTTTTGATCACCTTGGTCACGCAGTTCTCAGTACCAACGTTGGCATTCGCAGCAGAGAAAAAGCATGTTGTCATGATCTTATGGCGAGGTGTTACTGACGCTGAAAAAGGCTTTATGGAATATCTATCAAGTAAAATGCCTGTAAGTTACACCTTGCTTGACGCCAAAAGAGACAGGGAAACGTTATCTAATTATATTAATAACATAGACTCATACGACGCAGACCTTGTGTACACGTTTGGTACCACAACGACGCTCTCACTCTTAGGCACCGAAGACAAACCAACGTCATTTAGACAACACAGCAACACCCCTGTGGTCTTTAGTATCGTGACAGATCCCGTTGGCTCAAAGATCATCTCTGACGACGGCTCCATGCATCGTAACTTTACTGGTGTGAGCCATATTGTGCCCCATCAGGTTCAGTTTAATGCGATTCAAAAGTTACCCAATATTTCGACAATGGGCATCGTATTCAACCCGTTAGAAAACAACGCAGTGATAACCGCACGCAAGATACAAATGCTATCTGCGAAGTTCGGGATGGATGTTTATTTGTACCCTCTGCGCACTAAAGATGGTAAACCAGACTTAAGCTCACTATCAAAAGTGATCGATACTATGCTGGAAGATAAGGTCCAACTTGCTTATTTACCGCCCGACTCATACATCATCAGCCAAGGAAAAGGCATCGTAGATAGCCTTCACGCCCAAGGAATAGCTACTTTTTCAGCAACTGAATCCCCTATTCGCAATCATAACGCGCTATTTGGTATAGTTAGCCGTTATTATAACGTTGGTGAATTTGCTGGACACAAAGCAGAACAAATCTTGAGCAACAAACGTAAAGCCCAAGACTTGCCTATTGAGCCACTTAGCCAGTATTCATACATCGTCAATGTGGGTGCCGCGCGCACTTTGGATTATTATCCCCCTGTTTCAATTTTAAAGATTTCCGAGTTAATTGGAGGAAATGAATGGTCAGAATGATGCCATGTTTTACTTTCTGCCTAATGATTATGATGGGACTGCTTAGCAGTGCCCATGCTTTCGCACAAACTAGCATTGGACCAGCTCGATTACTGTTAACCACCCAAGAGTGGGCGCCTTACCAAGAGTACAAGCACGGACAAATGCAAGGCATAGCACTGGATAAAGTAAAATGCATCCTTGGAAAAATGGGCCAACCATACCAACTAACAATGACCAGTTGGTCTGACGCGCAGCTACGCGTACACAGTGGTGCTCAGCATGGCTTTTTTATTGCAACTCAGACTGACGAACGCGACGAGTACGCCACACTTTCAGCACCTATCGCAGAACAGAAGCTCATGTGGTATTTCGGCCCAGGTGTCGAGCCTAAAATTGATGAATTGTCAAAGCTCAACCTTAAGTTCTCAGCTAAATTTGGGTCGAATAAGTGGTTTTGGCTAAAACGTAACGGCTATAACGTAGTCAAACAGCCTAGAGATGCTAAAGTATTACTAAAGCTTTTAAAACAAAGGGAAATTGACATTGCTTTAGAAGATGATTTGGTCTTCAAAAGTGAGTTAGATGAGGCAGGTTTACCGAGCGATTTTTTCCAGTATCAAGTTCTCGAGACTAAACCGATGGGCGTCTATTTTTCGAATCGTTTCCTAACTAAGTATTCTGGTTTCTTATCTGCATTCAATGCAGCCGTATCTAAATGTGAGAGGTAACTAGTGGCCGTCAGTATCCATTTGATTTCTGTACCCACTGAAGAGGTTGTAGCCTCAAGAGTTGTGTATCTTCCAGAATCAGGAGGCACCCTTGGTCGTGCCCCTGCGTGTGATATCTGTTTACCCGACCAAAGCAAACGCATTTCCCGTACTCACGGCGAAGTCCGCCTGACTGATCGAGGCTATGTATTGATTAGTCGTGGTCAAAATAGCGCTTCAATAAACGACAAAGTCATGATGAAGGATAAAGAGTACCCACTCAATGACGGAGACATTATTAAAGTAGAAAACTACACCATGCTTGTTTCTACTCTTGTGTCATCAAATACTGAGTCGCCTCAACAAGATGATGACGACATTTTCTCTCAGCCATTTGAGTTAAACCTTAACGATGACGAGACCGAGTTCTTAGAGCAAACAGAAACGCCAAAACCAAAACAAAACAGTGCTTCGTTTTCACATAAAAATGTTCTAAGCGATGATCCTTTTGCCTCAGACCCGTTTGAAGATTTAGATAGCGACGAAATTGCTGCTCACGTCGAGGTCGATGAAGTAGCGCAAACGAAGACCTTCGAACAAGCCACTGATCTTGAGTATCTTCCTGTCGATACGCCAAGCAATAATACTCAGCTGGAAGCGTCTATCGAGAAATTACTTACGCTGTCTGAGAAAAACCAACAGTATTTGCAAAATCCAATGCTTCACCATGATGCATTGTTTGATGCACTAGAAAAAACCGTTGATCAGTTCTTAAATGAGTTCGCTCCTAAAGAACTCGAAAGCCAATTTAGCGAGTACTTATCAGGCGGACTGTTCAGCAACAAAGAGAAAAAGTACTGGAAGATTTATCGTAAGCACTTCCAACACCGACAGCAAAATGGAGACTTTCGTCGCCAGTTCAAAGCATTGTTTTTGGAAAACATGCAGAAACAGCGAGAGGAAGGTTGATGAGAAAGTGGTATTTAGCGGCAGTAATTTTGTTAGCTGGGTGCTCTTCTGATCCAGTCCCTGTCGTTTCTCAATACAACTTAACAATAAAATCAGACGCAACGATGAATCCTTCTGATTCAAACACAGCAAACCCTGTGGTCGTTAGGTTGTATCAGTTAACAGATGTACAGATGTTCAAGCAATTACCGTTTATTGATCTGTACTCAAACGATGTTCAGCTATTAAGCGCAAACCTAGTGTCAAAACAAGTATTGCCAGTAATACTTCCTGACACGAGTACCGAGCAAGTATTAGACATCAACAAAACGACGCAATACGTTGGCGTTCTTGTCGAGTTCGTTGATTACCAAAATAGTGAGACAAAGGCATTTTCCACTTTGCCAGTCCAAGCAGATCAATATCTGCAGCTCAACATACAAGGGGCAAAAGCCTCATTAGAAATAGTCACACCTGAATCCAGCTGGTGGCAAGTATTTTAGTCAGTATATAGGGAACTAACGTGGACGCGTTTAAAAAAGTAGTTTGGCAAGAAGGCATGTTTATTGCCCCACAACATTTTCAGCAACAGGATCGCTACGTACAGAACTATGTTCGTCAGAACGTTGAGACTCTTGCTGGATTTGCTCCCTTTTATGGTGTGACAGAACTCACCATCAATCACGAATTATTAAAAATTGGTAAGCTTTCTATCGCTAGTAGCGCAGGTGTTTTTCCTGACGGTACTCAATTTGAAATGAAGCATGAAGTTGCCAGAGATGTCATCCAAGGAAGCATTGAAACAGTAGTATACCTCGCCCTACCTATCTCTTTGCAGGGCAATAATGACTACGGACAAGAGCAATCGGATCAGGGCCGTTACCTGTCTCGTTCTATTAATGTATTTGATACTTCGACTTCAGAAAATGCGAGCGTCGAGATCGATGTTGCTCATTTGAATATCTCTATCAAATTGGAAGGTGAAGATACCTCTGGTTTTACCCTGATCCCCGTAGCCAAAATTTTGGAATGCACCGAAGCCGGTGAAGTGATCCTTGATCGCGCGTTTATTCCAGCTTGTTTACATTACGGCGCCTCTCAACTGCTACTTGAACGTTTAAAAGAAATACACGCACTCACTGCAAATCGCGCTGCCACCCTATTACAGCGAATTCAGGCTGGCCAAGGTCAAAAAAGCCCACAATCGATGATGCAAGATTACTTGTGGCTGCAAACCTTGAACAGTTGGCTCCCGTGGTTTGATCTCTCTATTAGCAATCCAAAGCTGCAAACACACCAAGTCTACGGTGAGTTGCGTAAGTTCGAAGCTCAGATCATGGCTTTAACTCCAGCTATACCAGACCCATGTCAGCCATTGCAGTATCACAAGCTCTACGAGAGTTTTAACCCGTTGTTTGCCTCTCTGCGCAATATGCTCACGCTTGTTCAACAAGACTCGGTTCTAGAGTTTGCTTGGGATAGCTCTTTGTTCGAACGTCGTCGATTACTCAGAACATTAATCAAAGACACTGCAAGCGTGTCGAATCGTCGATTTGTCCTCTCTGTTAAGTCGACCATTAGCAGTGCTGAACTCAATGAGCTGTTCCCTATCGCGGCCAAGTTGAGCAACAATGCTCGTATTGTTGAGATCGTTCGAAATGGCCTATCGGGTATCGCTCTATCGCCATTGCCGGTCGCCCCGAGTGAACTTAAACCAATGCAGGGCGTGTCCTACTTTGAAGTCGACACTGCCGACCGCATGTGGTTAGAAATGCTCGAAAACCGCGATGCGATTGCTCTACATGTCGATACTCGTATCGCAGACCTCGAAGTTATGCTTTACGCCCTGAGATAATGCTATGGACTATTTGGATGAAGAAACCCTAGTCTGGGATGCAAAGGAATCCGAGTTCGTCGCTAAGGAAGACGATGTCAGCGACAGTACATGGACCTCCGTTGATGCCAGCCGCGGGCGTAGCGAATTTCTGCACTACTTTGACAAAGCAGAAAACCAGCTACTTAACATAAGCAGCGAACTATTAGCGATCACATTAAAAGTCTCTACGCTTCCCGAGCCAGAAGACGTCACGACTTTACGTCATCAGCTAGTTGACGGGATTAATGACATCAAAACAAAAGGCGCTGAGCTTTCCTACCCTGTCGCAGTCATCGATAAGCTCTGCTTCCTCTATGCCGTCGTCTTAGACGAACTGATTATTTACAGCGAATGGGGAGAATCGAGAGGCTGGGAGAACAAAACCCTGCTTAGCGAACTGTTTGGAATGAGAAATGGCGGTGAGCTGTTTTTTACCGTCGCAGATAAAGCGCTTAGACAGCCACATAAGATGATTGACCTACTGGAAATCATCTACATTTTCCTAAACATTGGATTTAAGGGACAGTACAGAGAAACTGGAAATGATCAGTTAAAATCATTTATTCATCAGTTAGAACAGTTGATCAGCCAGTATCGACAAACGAGCGCGATACATTGCCGTACTCGAATTAAACTGCCTAAAGTACGTAAACCGACACGTCGTAAACGCTACTTCATCACCACTGTGTTCTTCCTGTGCCTTGTCTTTACCAGTATTGGCCTTACCTATTTCTGGTACAACAAGACCCATTCGCAGCGAGCTCGCGATTTTAACAATTTACCGGACTTCAGTGCCCGCTATGTTATGTCAGGCCAAGTGAATGATATTGTCTTTATCAGTGATGACGCTGACTTAGAAACAATGCCCCAACGCGCAAGTAAAGTTGAACTAGTCGACGCTCCAGCGCCACCTAATTTAGGTACCAGCCATTCATCTTGGTTAGTTCAATTAGCAACATTTTCTTCGAAGAAAAACGCTGAAAACTTTGTCTCTACACTCGCACCTTCAAAATACGAGCCTGTTGTTGACGAATTTGATTCCTACTTCCGCGTTATCGTACGCAGTGAATCCTCGGAACAAGCAAGAGACATTAAAAGCTGGTATGTAGAAAAAGACCAGCTCACACCGATCATCGTGAGAAACACACAGAACTACAATAAAAATGATAAAGAGGCACAACAACGATGAGTGACGCTAAACCCGCACAGAATTCAAGAAAGCGCAGCCTTGTCTGGTCTATAGTGCTTGCTTTGCTTGTCATGCTGATAGGTGGCGCCTTAACCTGGTGGCTAGGTTATCCAGAGAAACTTCTTCTCGGTGGGACCTTATCATTCTTCATGGGTCTCCTTATCGGTTTACTCACCTACTGGCTGATGCAGCGTAAGCGCGGTGAAAGTAAAACTTCCGATCAACAAAGATTACTGATTCAGAAACGAAGTAAACTCTTGGCTCTGCATTTTAAACGCATGCTTGGCGTTCAAAAACGTAAGAAAAGGCTCAACAGTCGTTACGACCAACCTATCTACCTGCTGTTGAGCGATGACCCATGCAAAGATAAAAGCATCATCACACAAATGGGATACGAGGCGTACAAAGTTGATGATTTCGGTAATGACATCGAGTTTCCCATTCTCTTCTGGCTAAGCGAACACTCTATTCTCATCTCCATTAGTATGGGTGAAGACCAGCAGCCTCAATATTTAAAAACGCTCTCAGACAGCCTCAATAAATGGCGTCCGCGTCAGGCTGTAAACGGCTTGTTGTTAACAACCGAAGTCGCAACGTTATTGGGCAACCAAGAAAAACTCACTCAGCGAGCTGATGACGTTAAATCGACCATTAAAACCTTCAATGACACATTCGGACTGAATCTACCCGTGTATAACCTGATAACCAACATGGGCCAGGTGAACGATTTCTGTCAGTTCTTTTCTGCATTTGATGAAGCCAAACGCAACGATGTATTTGGCGCAACGTCTCCAGTCCTTAAAAATGGCGGTATCGATGCCGATTGGTATCACGAGGAGTATGACCATTTAATCAGCCAATTGATTGCTAACACCAGCAGCGCGCTTTCTTCACAGCTTAATCAAGAATATCGCAACTCTATCTGTGCTGCGCCTTACCAGTTTGGCTTGCTAAAACAAAGTTTGTGGCATTTCTTGCAAAGACTGTATCGCGGTGATCAGCTAAGCAATGGTCTCAACTTCCGTGGATTTTATTTCACTCACAGCGGCTCCGGTGAAAAGCAGTATGATCTGCTGGCTAATGTCATCAATCAGTCTTTAGGCAATGAGAAGTTCCAGCAACACCAACAAATTCCAGTGACTCAGACCCTGTTTGCTCAGCACATCATGAACCACGTGGTATTGAATGAAAATGAGCTTGTTGGCGTTAACCGACGCAAAGAGAATATGCTGATATTCTGGCAAGGTGCTTACACCGTGTTTTGTGCCGTGTTCCTAATCGCCACCTTAGCGATTATTAAGTTAGATTTTGACTACCAAAACGCGCGTGAAACACGAGCTGATAACATGCTAGAGCGCTATAAAGAGGCGATCGCTGCTTCACCTTACGATATTGAGAACATGGCGGACAATATCCCGAACTTGTATTCTCTCAACCGTATCTACGCACTCTACCTTCAACCAGACCCTTGGTACACCCTGCCCTTCATGCCAAGTTCAAGCATTAAGAAGGAAGTGGAAGCCGCTTATTTCGACGAGCTAGCTCGTGTTCTTATTCCTTCGATGGAAAACACCTTAGAAAAAGATCTGTTTGTCTACGTCAATCTAGAAGATCAAGCCAAGACCTTATCTTTATTGAACAACTATCGCCTGCTGTTCGATCCTAAGCGCACCAACATTGAAGAACTCAAAAGTTACTTTATGTCGTCTCTCACTGACCAAGGCGAAGCAGACAGTGTAAACCTTGCTCAGCTTAAAATTTTGCTTGATGATGTATTCGCTCAAGACTTAGTTCCAACTAAAGCCAATTTTGATCTTGAGAAGTTAGCTAAGAAAGTCATCAACCAAACTGGTGTTGAGACTCTGCTATACGAGCATATCCTAAACTCGCCAACCTACTCTAAACGCGTCGATGTGCGTCAAGAGTTGGGTTCAAACTTCTCTCAACTGCTTAGTTTCTCACCAAATTATGTCGGTTATTTAGTACCCTATTTGTACACTCCATCAGGCTTTAACGAGCTTGACCTTTCAGTTGGATCGCCTGTTCTTACTGAAGCATTGCAAGCATATGAAGGGGTTGCTGGTAGCTCTCCAAGTGCGCTAGAGCTCTACCGTATTAGTCGCGACCTTAAGCAGATGTATCAAAACGACTACATTAATTACTGGCGAGATTTCACCTCTCATATTCTCGCTAACAACGTTGATAGTGCCGACACACTGAAAAATACACTATCTGTGCTTACGACGGCATCAAATAACCCACTAGCTCAGCTTTATGGCACGATCAGCAAATACACGTCAGTAGAAATTGAAGTGCCCAAAGCTGCCGAAGGCGAAGCGCAGCCACCAGCTCAAGATGCCGATAAGAAAGAGTCTGCTCGCCAGATTTACATTGCCTTTATGCCTTACCACCAGCAAGTGGAAGCCAATGAACAGGGTACAAAAGCAATAGATACACTTCTTAGCCAATTTACAGAAATGGAAACGTATCTAGAGAAGTTTTACTCTTCAGACAAACCTCAAGAGCTTGCTTTTTCTACCCTGACCGCAGAGCTAAAGGTGAGTAACCCTGTTTCCTCTGTCGCAAAACAAACTGAAAAACAGCCTCAGCTGTCACTCGACATCATTGCTGGCGTGACTACGCAGGCAAATGAAATGGTGATGCTACTGGCACATGGTTATCTCAACACTGCTTGGCAAAGCGAGGTCTTCCAAACCTATCAAGATACGATTGCAGCGTACTATCCATTTAATAAAACCGCTTCAGTGGATGCTACGACCAGCGATGTCGCCTCTTTCTTTAAGAGTAATGGTGTGTTGGATAAGTTCTACCAGAGCAAACTAAAAAGTTTCTCTACCGATGAACGCTCGCCTTTCTTGCCGGGGTTACTACCGAACTCAGGATTGGCACTTGACCCTAACGTTTGGCAGATGATTAGCAAAGCGACGGACATTCGTAATGCACTGTTCTTGCAAGATCCGCAAAACCTAACGCTTCAGTTCCAACTAAAAGCGATGGAGATGAGCTCGAACCTCACTCAGTTCTCTATCATTGCTGAGAAGTCTCTGTTTAGCTATCAACACGGCCCAAGGCTATGGAGCAAGCAGACGTGGTCAGCAAAAGACGTGGACAAAGACTCGATAGGATTCAAACTACAAGCGCAAGAAACGCAGGTAGCCGATGAGAAGTTCACTGGGAGCTGGGCTTGGTTCAAGTTGATTGAACCAAGAGTAGTATCGACAACATCTCAAGATACCACCGTGAAGTTTGTGTATGACGATAGTCAGGTTGAATTAAGCATTAAGACGCAAGGGCAAAATAACCCATTTGTTCCGAACTTCTTCTCTGCTTTCTCACTTCCTGCCAGCATTTAAAAATGAAGGATGCTAGCTCTGCGCTCCACCCTAGCATCCGAAGCACTATGCGAGCTTTAGGGGTTTCCTATTGCTCGCATATTGGTCATCACGTGTATCTCGTCGACAGCGCCTCACATGGAAAGGTTGCCCTTAAATTTGCCCTTTCCACACTTGCTAAATCTCAACTTTACAACGAAGCTAGTTTTCTCGCGAACTATGCCTCTAGCTATTGGCCCAGCTTTATCGATGCCGATAGCCATCATCAGGTCAGTTGGTTGATGTGCGAATTTGTAGAAGGCCATTCGCTAGCGCAGTGTAATTTCCTCAACGACGTCGCGTTGATCTCAAAACTTGAAGACGGCCTGAAAACCATTCATGAAACGGGGTTTATTCATGGCGACATCAAACCTGCAAACATCGTGATCAGTGCAAACGGTGAACCCATCTTTGTCGACCTTGGTAGCGTTCTACCAATCGGTCAAGCTTATTCGAAACAACCCCATTCTTCTGTTACTCCGAGTTTCGGAAGTTTAAGCGCAATAAAACGTCATGGTCTTGTTACTACTCAAGATGACTATGTCTCGTTAGCAGTAGCTCTTCAGACCGTTTTGGGTAAGCACCCATATCAAGGGCTACCCATTACAGAATTCGTAACAGCAAATAAGATCCCAGATTCGAGAGCTGTTGCTTCAAAGTATCAGGTTCTACTCGCTCAACAGATCCGCCTAGCTAAGCGACTTGTTGCTTTGAAAAATACTGACTAATGTCAACATCATCGATTTGGCTTTCTGGAAGAAACGCTTGCGCGTAATCCATGTAAACCCCGCTTTCGAGGAACAGCAAGAATAGCTCCATATCAACGTGTTCATCGAGAGCCATTTTATGCAAGATATCTACGGCTACACTGACAGGTTTTGCTTTCTTATAGGGCCGATCTGCCGCCGTGAGCGCCTCAAAAATATCAGCAATCACTAACACTCTCTCTGGAATTGAAATCTCTTCTGCTGATAATCTACGTGGATAGCCAGTGCCTTTAAGGGTTTCATGGTGAGTAGAAGCGTAACGAGGGACTCGACTCAGCTCTTTTGGAAATGGCAAAGCCTCAAGCATTTTTATTCCACTGATCATATGCTCGTTTATCTTAAAGCGGTCTTCTGTGGTCAATGTGCCGCGCGAAATAGATAAGTTGTAGATCTCGCCCAAGTTATACTGATGTTCTGGCACATCCACTTTTATACCAAACTTCTCATCAAATTCGAGTGGTCTAATGCGCTTTTGTATGTGCTCTGGTTTGTCAGAAAGTAACGGTTCGGTGGTGGGAAGCACAACGTCCGATTGAGGTTTATTCAAGTCTTCGAATGGGGAAAGACCTAAGCGATCATCAAAGTTCCTTTGCCAAGTTCTACCAGCAATTTGCTTGATTCGTTCAACTTCTTCTTGACCCATAAACTCCCCGCCGACATTGGATTTGGCGATAAACTCAAACTCCTCCTGTAAAGTTTGCTTATACAGTTTAAGCTCCGCTAGAGCCGCGCTCTTATCTTTAGTTGCAGCGAGTTGCGAATTCAAATACTCAATTTCGGCATCACGCCAAAGCACTTCAAAACGCATACGAATTTCATGGATACGATTATAGTTCGCTTCGAGTTTAGTGCCTTTATCAACGATATGCTCTGGAGTCGTAATCTTTCCACAATCATGCAGCCAAGCCGCGATTCTAAATTCCCGCCTTTCATCATCATTCTCGAATTTAAACTGTTTGAATTTACCTTCTTGGCACTCTTCTACTGCCTTGGCTAACATCATGCCAAGTTCAGGAACACGATTACAATGCCCTGCTGTATAAGGAGATTTATCATCAATCGCTTGAGCAATCAGTTTTATGAAAGACTCAACAAAATCTTCTTGTTGTTTCTCGTGTCGTTTGAGTGCCGCCCCCATAGAGGCAATGGACTCAGAGAGTTCAGACACTTCTTTGATGCGTGTATTCACCAGAGATACTGCGTCATAATCTCTTGCTTTTATCTTCTTAGTTTCTACACGTAGGGCTTTAATTGGAATAACAATGGGGGCGCTAAACTTCCAAGCTAAAGGAAGCAAGATCATCATTATCAGAACAGTAAGCGCGATGGATGTTATCAGCTTAGGCCAAACTTGCTCAAAGACCACATTTTCAGGTAACACGACAGCAAAGAACTCGTTGTGGTTTTGTTCAGATAACAGCGGAGTAACGTAGACAAAGTACTGTTGCCCTTGAATATCAACTTTCACCATCGAGTTATGCTGGCTGGGATTACGTGACAATGAGAACAGCTCCGGATAAGGTACAAACGTTCCCCGCCATTGGTTGGAGTCCAACCACTTCTTTTTCAAAGCGGTTCGTTGTTGTGGCGTAATCGCTAGCAAGGCTCTATTTAAGACGTTGACTACCGAGCTATGTTCTTTTTTCATATAAAAATGAAAGGGTAGCATTTCGATACCTGACAGCTTTGTTACCTTAGCTTGTTCAATATTAGATAACTCATTCAGCTCAGATAAGGTGTGAAACGTATCAATGATGTAGTCGTAGCGTTTTGAGGCAAGTCCTTGTTTTCCTTCATCCAAACTCGTGACTTCAATAAGGTTTAAAGTTGGTGCTCGCTCTGATAGCCACGATTTCATTCCATACCCACCGACAACAGCGATAGGCTCTTGAGAGAACTCGGCCAGTGACGAGTAAACTGGTTTATCAGGATTTGAAGCCAGCGCCAATTCACCACTAAACATAGCGACACTTTTCACTCCACTCACCGCTTCAGACGCTGGTACGGAGTGCAGCATATCAAGTTCTCCCTGATGATACATTTGCGACAACGTCACAGAATCAAAGCCATTCACAAATTCTAGCTGCATACCCGTCATCTTCGACGCTATGGTCAGCAGATCTATCGCATATCCTTTAGGCTGCCCTGATTGAGCATAATCGTAAGGCCCCCAGTCATTTTGATTAGAGACCATAAGCGAACCCGCTACTTCTAAAGCCGCTTTCTCGGCATCGCTCAGTGCTAAAGGAGTTGGTTGCGGAACACGCACTTCATGATACAACTCTACGTTAGCCGCAATGACCTCACCTTTGTCATTAAATACAAAAGATTCAGCGCCACTATCAGAAGAGAGCCCTAGCTGCATAGGTGTCATCTTTTCTTTCATCGCAGAATGAACAATATCAACTCCAATAACTCTTGATTGAGTGCGAATAGAGTATGTCTGACCGGTAATTTTTAGATGTTGAAAGAGATAAGGTTCCGTCTTAAAAATCTTTGTTTCCTTAGTGCCTAAATACCAAGGTCTTTGAGTGGGGAAATAGTTACTGTCTTCTGCAACACTTTTGGTCAGTTCGAAGCTATCAGTATAATAACTCGTCGTGCGAATACGGCTTTCTTCCGGCCCCGATATTTTAATGACTACCCAACGATCATTGATGTCGGCATCAATTTTTTTCCTTACAATTGGCGAAGATTCCAAATTAATGATCTGATAGAAATCATCGTTATCACGACCAACGTAGAGGCTATAGAAGAGTGGGTTATCCGCGAGAATTAATGTGAAAATGTCACGAATTTCAGTTTCTGCAAAGGTGTGATTGGTTGACTCTGCAACACTTTTTAGAATTTGAACGCTGCTTGTAGCGTTTTTGTCGACCAATTCTAGGTAAGCCCCTACACCGGAAGAGGCTGTGGTGAGTTTAGCCAACACATTTTCTTCTGACAGCTGCTTGCCAAAATAGTATTGCAGCCCGATTGCACAAGATGCAGTAAAAAGAGTGGCAAACAGAAACATTGTCCCTACCGTAAACTGAATAGAGAACTTTCTAGACTGACGCGAGTTCTTTTTCATTCTTTAACGCCCTCCATTGGCATTGACTGAACGAATTAATTTGAAGACTGGGCTAATTGTTTTTTTATAGTTTTGCTTTATTCGAGTATTAGAATAAATCCTCTATATATCAATACAACATCCTATAAATTATGAGACAAATTGCATTATAATTGCACAATCGAGACTCTGCTAAGTATTTAATATATCGGCGATGTGTTTGTTTCATGAACTTTATGAACAAAACCTCCACAATGACCAATATTCTTTTTATCAACGTATTGGAGACATGAATTTAACAGATCATTAACCTTAAACGCATCTAGCAACAAGTTCCCTCCTTGTTACTAGAGAATTGATAACGATAAGCGTGTTCTCAAAGAAGAATATGCCCATACATAAGGAACGTGAATCATGTTTAAGGTACTAAAACCAACCCTAGCCGCTTCTATCATCGCTGCGTCTTTTTCTTTTAACGCTTTTGCAGCTGATGTAGAGAAAATCCACTTCTTAATCCCTGGTGGTGCAGGTGGTGGCTGGGACATGACAGCTCGTGGCACAGGTGATGTGTTAGTTAAATCTGATATCGTCGATAACGTCTCTTTCCAGAACCTGTCTGGTGGCGGCGGCGGTAAAGCAATTGCCCACCTAATCGAAACGGCAGAGCGTCAAGAAGATACGCTTATGGTGAACTCAACACCAATCGTAGTACGCTCACTAACGGGCATTTTCCCACAATCTTTCCGTGACCTGACACCTGTTGCAGCGACTATCGCTGACTACGGTGCGATCGTTACTTCCGTTGACTCTAAATACAATACATGGGAAGACGTTGTTAAAGAATTTGAATCGAACCCACGTAAAGTAAAAATAGCTGGTGGCTCAGCACGAGGTAGTATGGATCACCTTGTTGTTGCGGCTGCATTCAAAGGCGAAGGCTTCGATGCTAAGAAAGTACGTTACATCGCTTATGATGCAGGCGGTAAAGCAATGGCAGCCCTTCTATCAGGTGAAACGCAACTGCTTTCCACAGGCCTAGGTGAAGTTCTAGAAATGTCTAAATCTGGACAAGTTAAGATTCTAGCAGTAACGGCACCAAAACGTCTTGAAGCAGCACCTGACATCCCAACGCTAACGGAATACGGTAACGAAACTGTGTTTGCTAACTGGCGTGGATTCTTTGCAGCACCTGGCGCTAGCCAAGAGAAGATTAACGAGTGGAACGCAGCTCTGACTAAGATGTACAACACAGACGAGTGGCAAGTAGTTCGTGACCGTAACGGTTGGATTGATAACTACAAAGCAGACAAAGAGTTCTACGCATTCCTAGAAGATCAAGAGAAGCAAATGGGCGACCTAATGCGCGAACTTGGTTTCCTAAAATAATCGTTAAATCGATTGTATGAGGGTGACTTGCACCACCCTCATCCCTTTTCGCCGTACATGGGCTAACTACACAATCTCCTCTGTTTATTTATAAACAGTTAGGCCTCTTTGACTAGCAGCAAATGGCTTATTCGTTGGTGAAACATGCTCATTAACTCTCGTGTACGGCTTTTTTCTTTCCTTACCTGTAACGCAAATGGAGTTGGATATGTCGGACTTGCCAACGAACTCATTCACTAAAGGTAATTTTTTCTCAAAAGAAAACCTACTCTGTCGCGACCGTGTTGGCGCGATGATATTTTTGCTTGTCTGCCTTTGTTATGGCTACCAGACAACCCAAATCCCATTATTTCCTGGCGATGAATACGAACCCTTTACGGCTCGCACTCTACCAACGCTATTAACATTCGCAGGTATCGGCCTTTCGTTACTTTTATTGGTAACGGGACAGCCTGATGTAAAAAGCGGTGCCGTGGTCGATTTCAACTGGAAACTGCTTATCGGCTTTCTCGTTCTAATGGCGCTTTATGGTGTTGGACTCACCTATGTCGGCTTCGTCATTGCAACAGGATTCTTTTTGCTTGCAGGTTTCTATCTGTTAGGTGAACGACGTAAGAAAGTGCTGTTTGGTGCATCCTTCCCATTTGTCATCGCTTTCTACCTTCTGCTCACCCAAGGCCTAGATATCTACTTAGAGCCAGGTGTTATTTTCACCATGTGGTCGTAATTTAAGGAAATAACATTATGTTAGATGGAATTTTACAAGGTCTTTCGACCGCAGTGATGCCAATGAACATCATGATGGTGATTGTTGGTTGTTTTGTCGGTACCTTTATTGGCATGCTACCGGGTCTTGGCCCAATTTCGGCTATCGCCCTGATGATCCCTATTACCTATGGTTTGGAGCCATCTTCAGGTCTTATATTGATGGCGGGGGTTTACTACGGCGCGGTATTTGGTGGTTCAACATCATCAATCCTAATCAATGCTCCTGGTTGTTCATCAACCGTTGTTACTGCCTTTGACGGCTACCCTATGGCGCAAAAAGGTCAGGCGGGTAAAGCCCTTGCACTTGCGGCATACTCTTCATTCACAGGTGGTACGTTATCCGCGATCATGCTGTTAGTTGCCGCTCCAGCATTGGCTAACGTCTCGCTAAGTTTCCAATCTTCAGACTACTTTGCCTTGATGCTACTCGGTCTTTCTGCGGTTGCTGGTTTTGCAGGTAAAGGACAAGTGCTTAAAGCATGGATGATGACGATTCTAGGCTTGATGCTATCAACGGTTGGTATCGACAAAGGGGTTGGTGTTGAACGCTTTACCTTTGGCCTAACTGATCTAATGGATGGCTTTAGCTTCCTACTGTTGGCAATGGCTACCTTTGCCCTAGGCGAAACCTTGATGGGAATCTTAAAGCCTGAGCAAGACACCCGCTCAGACGAACAAGATAAAATGAGCAATATCGGCAGCATGAAAGTCACTAAAGAAGAAGTGAAAGAAGTGGCGCCAGTTTCGATTCGTTCATCTATTCTTGGCTTCTTTACTGGTGTACTTCCAGGGGCTGGTGCCACAATCGCAGCTTTCCTTAGCTACGGTATGGAACGTAATCTCGCGCCAAAAGAGAAGAAAGAAGAATTTGGTAAAGGCAGCATCCGTGGTCTAGTCGCACCAGAATCAGCTAACAATGCGGCGTCAAGTGGCTCGTTTGTTCCTCTTCTAACTTTGGGTATTCCGGGATCTGGTACCACCGCTATTATGCTTGGTGCTTTGATTGCTTACGGCATTCAGCCAGGACCACGTCTATTTGTCGAGCATCCAGATGTGTTCTGGTCAGTTATCATCTCAATGTACTTTGGTAACATTGTGCTGGTGATCTTGAACTTACCGCTTATTCCGTACATCTCCAAGCTACTTGCAGTTCCGAGAACGGTTCTACTCCCTATGATTTTGTTCTTCTCAATCACAGGTGTATACCTTGTCTCGTTCAACACAATGGATGTCTTCATTATGCTGTTGATCGCAATGGGAGCAATCGCACTCAGGTTGGCCAACTTCCCGCTCGCCCCCCTACTACTTGGATTCATTCTTGGTGGTTTGATGGAAGAGAACCTACGCCGAGCATTAATGATCAGCGACGGTGAACTGAGCTTCCTTTGGGAACGTCCAATTACTATGACATTCTCAATCTTAGCGGTGCTTGTCTTGTTCAGCCCACTGTTTGTCAAACTGTTCCAAAAGTTAAAGCCAACACCTCAAAAAGTAGAGCAGTAACTATCACTCCTGTGTAATTTGGTTTGATTTGACCGGAGCCAGTCGTAACCCGACTGGCTTTTTTTGGTTGAAACATTGAGCTTTCTGCATTAATCCACACACCATTTCCGGCATCAAATAATCGCTTCCAACTAATCCTCCAATAAAACTCATTCAAAGTACGAATTCTTAACATAAGTTAATGAGTCAGCACCGCGAGTCTTCTATTTTGTTCTCCATGCAGATAAGGAGAAAAATAATGCTAGAGTGGAGAATCAAAAAATTTGATCAGTTAAACGTTCAGGAGCTTTACGCTTTTTTGCGTCTTCGGGTAGATATTTTTATCGTCGAGATGGAAGAGTCCTATAGCGACCTAGACGGAAAAGACACACACCCTGAGACATATCATGTAATGGGATTTGACGGTGAAGAACTCGTAGCGTACAGCCGTATCATGCCGCAGCAACTTGGTTACCCAAAAGAAGTACTCCCTTTAATTGAAGATGACGCTAACGATGTATGTATTGGCAGGGTAATTGTTAGCCTCAAATACAGAGGGAAAGGTATTGGCAGCGAACTAATGCGGGTGAGCTTCGATTCAACAAAAGAGCTTTACCCGCAAGACTCCATTTTTATCTCGGCTCAAGAGCATTTAAAAGATTACTACGGAGGTTTTGGATTCAACGTCATCACTAAACCGTATCTAGAAGACAACTGTAAGATGCTTGGGCTCCGATACACACCTTAAGACTTAAAAGGCAGTTTGTGCCCAGTCGTAGACTGCCTTTCATTTTTACTTCCCTTAGATAATTAACTACTTAGAGCCAATAATACTCTTTTATTTCTATAGAATGACCACTTAAATGGCATGCATTTATTACAAGCCCTGGTCGACGTCAAAACGCCATACTTTTTACAATTTAGTGATTGCCCGCACAGAAACTAGAGTATAAACTCTATTTTTTAACAAATAGAGTACATCACTATGTCGTTGCGTCCCATAGCGCTGTTGATCGGTTTTCTTGGCGTCTACTCTCCCCTTTCTAACGCCGCTGCGATCAGCTTCGATCAAGCTTGGCAAGTCTTGCAACAAGAAAACAACTCGTTGGCCGCGCAACGCTCGAATGTCGAGCGCTATGAACATCTTAAAAACGCAACGGATAACCTCAACTTACCTTCAGTCACTGTTGGCGCTAACTACACGCGATTAGATACTGATGTAAAGGTTTCTGGTAACCAGCTTTTTGAAAGTACCGGTCAACACCTTCCAAACCTTGGGCCTGTATTTAACCAACTGCTTGCCGGGCTGGGTGGTGTCACTTCTACCATTACTGAAAGAGATATTTTCAGTTCTTCAATCCGAGCCGTTTGGCCGATCTTTACTGGCGGGCGCATCAACGCGGCCCAATCCGCAGCCGAAGGTCGTAAAGAACAAGCGCAAAGTGAGTTGGCTATGGAAACCCAAGCTCGTTTTGAAGATCTCAGCAAATACTATTTTTCGGTTCTATTGGCTCAAGAGGTAGTACAAACTCGCCGACTCGTCGAGCAAGGGTTAACTAAGCACAGAGACAACGCTCTGAAATTGGAGCAACAAGGGCAGATAGCCCGCGTCGAGCGCTTGCAAGCAGAATCCGCATTAGATAAAGCGGTCATTGAGCGTAAAAAAGCAGAGAAGAGTTTAGAGATCGCTCAATCGGCGCTCACCCAGATCCTAAACCAAACAACCAATGTTGAGCCTGCCGACAGCCTATTTATCAACCAAAACTTACCAGAGCAGAGTTTGTTCGTAGAACGTACTCTTGATACCTACCCAGGCTTAGCGCTGCTGGAAGCAAAAGAGAAGCAAGCCGATAGCTTAATCAAAGCAGAAAAAGGTAAATACTACCCTGAAGTGTATCTGTATGGGGATTACAGCCTCCATGAAGACGACTCACTCGCGAGCCAAATGAAACCCGATTGGTTGGTCGGTGTAGGTGTGAATATTCCTTTGATCGAGAATTCTGGTCGTAGCGATCAGGTTAAAGCTGCGCACAGCGCAGTTTCGCAAGTCCGCTACCTAAAAGCGCAAGCAAAACAAGATCTTTCCGTACTGGTTCAGAAAACATACCTTGAAGCGCAACAAGCTCAAGAGGAAGTTCTTGGGCTGGAATCAAGCATTGAGTTAGCGAGCGAAAATCTCAATCTACGTCAAAAGGCCTTTTCTCAAGGACTATCCACCTCCACCGATGTGGTAGATGCGCAGCTTTACGTCGCTAGCGTTCAAACTCAGAAAGCAGCAGCAAGTTTTAACTATTTGATCTCACTCTCCAAGTTACTTGCACTATCGAGTGAGATGGATGCATTTAGCCAATACCAACACAACGCTATCAATATTTCGAGCAAATAAGGATCTAAGATGAAAAATGCAAAACCACTTCTACTTACGGCTGTCGCATTGAGCGTTGCATCTTGGGTTGGCTATAGCTTTTACCAAGCCTATCAACCAAAACCGGTTCGCTTGCAAGGTCAGATTGAATCTCAGCAATACAGTATCTCATCCAAAGTACCGGGAAGAATTGATCAGGTAATGGTGCGCAAAGGCGATCATGTCGAAAAAGGCGAGCTCATCTTTACGCTCCACAGCCCAGAAATTGAAGCAAAGCTAGAACAGGCAAAAGCAGGTGAGAAAGCGGCGGGTGCCCTTGCAATGGAAGCGGAAAAAGGTGCACGCGCTCAGCAAATCCAAGCGGCGAAAGACCAGTGGCAAAAAGCGAAAGCGGCATCGGCTCTGATGGAAAAAACCTATCTTCGCGTCAACAACCTCTATAAAGAAGGGGTAGTCGCCGAACAAAAACGTGACGAAGCGAAAACCCAATGGGATGCCGCTAAGTACACTGAAAGTGCAGCTTTCCAAATGTACCAAATGGCACAAGAAGGTGCACGTAGTGAGACCAAGCTGGCCGCCGCAGAAAAAGCACGAATGGCAGCGGGTGCAGTTGCAGAAGTTGAAGCCTATGCCGAAGACACGACTATCGAAAGCTGGTTCGACGGTGAAGTGTCCCAAGTACTGCTTCAAAGTGGTGAACTTGCTCCTCAGGGCTTTCCTGTTGTGACTGTGATTGATACCGATGATTCTTGGGCAGTCTTGAACGTACGTGAAGATCTACTCAGTCACTTTGAAAAAGGTCAAACTTTCTCCGCTTTCGTTCCAGCGCTTAACAAGCAAATTGAGTTTAAAGTGTCTCACGTTGCCGTTATGGGTGATTTTGCAACCTGGCGTTCGACCGATGCAGCTCAGGGCTTTGACCTAAGAACATTCGAGGTAGAAGCAAGGCCAACTCAACCTGTACAGAATCTGCGTATGGGCATGAGCCTAGTTGTTGAACTAAAGGGATAATTAGGTCGCGATATGGTTGATCATAGCGTTTCCCAGTTTTCAATTATCCGACGCGACAAATGGCTATTGTCTAGTTTGACATGGCTACCTGTTATGCTGGCCGTGATGATTTGGGCAATTTTCTCGCAAGGTATCGCGCGAGATTTGCCCATCGGTGTCGTAAATCTAGACTCTGGCAAAATGTCTCAGCAGCTGATTCGGTACTACGACGCAACATCGGCAATGAAGGTCGATAGGCAGTTCGCGAGTGTGCTAGAAGCCAAACAAGCCTTGGTTGAGGGTGACATCTACGCCTATGCCGTTATCCCACCTAACTTTGAACAAGATACGTATAAACAGTTAGCGCCTCAGGTGAGTGTCTTTTACAACAGCCAAATGATCTTAGTGGGTAAGTTGATCAACTCTGCCTTTCTTCAAGCTCAAGGAACGTTTAATGCGCAAGTCAGTGCTGTCGGCAATTTAAGTCAAGGTAATGCGACTTTAAGCTCTGCGCTCGGAAAAGCGGTACCGATTCGTACGCAAATCACTCCCCTATTCAATAAGAACTCCAATTACGCGCAGTTCTTAGTTTCAGCGGTGGTCCCCGCGCTTTGGCAGATTGTTGTGGTTGTGACCACCATTCTCGTCTTATCGGCGAATTTACGCGACAGAGGGCTCAATCACTGGCTCGGCAATAACCCTGCTCGTGCAATCTTTCAAACACTTGCCCCCTACTCTTGGGTGTTCGTCATACAAGGTTTCGCTTTCTTGTGTTGGTTTTACTTAGGGTTTAAGTGGCCGATGAATGGTAGTTTTTTGGTTTTGATCGTCGCTCAATGGATAACCATCATTGCCTGTATGATCATGGGCAGCCTGTTTTTCTTTTTGACTCTCGACGCCGCACGAGCGATGAGTTTCGCTGGCGCATATACCGCCCCAAGCTTTGCTTTTATGGGGATTACCTTCCCTGTTACCGATATGAATAGCCTTGCCCAGGCGTGGCGTAGTTTATTACCTATCAGCCACTACATAGAAGTACAGGTCAGCCAAGTCAGTTACGGTCAAGCATGGATAGAATCTTTACACCATCTACTGCCTATGCTTGGTTACCTTGTACCCGCTATGCTTGCCATTGGGCTGGCAAAAAAGCACTTAAACAATCAAGAGTCCAAGGTCGTAAGTGAGGCAACACTATGAGTTTCTTTGAATTGGTCAAAGCGGAACTTAAAGCACTACTTACCAATCCTGTGGTGGTTCTTACCGTATTTGGCGGCGTGGTGTTTTATTCATTCCTCTATCCTTTACCCTATAGCCACCAAACCCCACAAGAACAGAAGATCAGTGTGGTTAACTTAGACAGAAGCCAAACAAGCTACCAACTGGAACTCATGGTTGATGCAACGCCACAGGTTAACGTTGTGCAGCGAGATTACACACTGGAAGACGCTCATCAATCTTTTCTCGATGGTGACGTGAGCGGGATACTCGTCATTCCAGAGCACTTTTATAAAGACTTAATGCTTGGGAAAAGCCCAACACTCTCATACGCTGGAGATGCATCTTACTTTTTGGTTTACGGCACTATCGTAGAAGGCCTTGCTCAGGCAGGTGGGACCTTAGCAGCGCAAACTAAAGTGGCTAAACTACTCATTGACGGTCAACCACTATCAAAAGCAGCCGATCAATATGCCGCGACTAAGCTGAATCTAAAACCAACATTTAACCCACGCATGGGCTATGTGGATTACGTCGTGCCTGCGGTGTTTGTGCTCATTTTGCAGCAAACTCTAGCAATGGCAGCAGGGTTAATGGTAGGGACGCAAAAACACGGAACGGGTTACTGGAGTCATACCTCTCCACTAAAACTCATCTCAGTTCGTATCCTGGTTTTAATCGCGGTTTATTACTTATTAAGCATGTACTACTTTGGCGCCAGTTTTTCTATGCATGGCGTTAATCAACTGGCACATGCAACAGAGCTTTTAACCCTGCTACTGCCCTTTTTGATAGCATCTTGTGCGATAGGTATTTGGTTAGGATCCATCACGCCAAGACGCGAATTAGTGACGTTAGTCGTGTTGGTCAGCTCAATGCCACTTGTGTTTAGCGCGGGTTTTATATGGCCAATTGAAGCGATTCCTACCCCAATGGTTTGGTTGTCGGAACTCTTTCCGAGTACCCCAGCTATTCAAAGTTTCTTGACCTTGAATCAAATGGGCGGCACATGGCAGAACATTTCAGATAACTATACTCAACTTTGGCTGCAAAGTTTGGTTTGGTTCTCTATTGCTCTGTGGAGTTTAAAAAACAGCTTAAAATCAGATAGCTAGATGCCATTTATTTGCAGCTATAGATAGCTCCATTTTTATAAATTGTGCTAATGTGATTACTAAACTGACTAAATGAGTGATTGACTGATGCACGATTTAACCACGACTGCTGTCACGGTATTTATGGGCTTCTTCGCAATGATGAACCCAATTGCTAACACGGCTGTCTTTGTCGGAATGACTGGGCAACAAACCGCAGAGCAACGCAAACAAACGGCGTTCAAAGCTCTGGCAACAGCATTTGCCATTGTTGCTGCGTTTAGTTTTCTTGGTAAAGGCATTTTTGAAGTATTTGGCATAACCCTGCCAGCTCTTCGCTTAGCAGGTGGCATTCTCGTCTTTCTCGTTGGCTATCATATGCTGCAAGGCAACTCATCCAAGATGCACAGTCATGACAGCGAAGAAGCCGCTCAAGACGGTGATATTGCCATCTCGCCACTAGCCCTGCCTATCTTAGCGGGCCCAGGCACCATAGCAACGGCAATGAACTACTCTGCCTCAGGCGATATCTTCAGCATTGTGGTGACAATCGCGGCATTTGCCTTGCTTTGTCTCATCACCTTTGTCTGCTTTTTGTTTGGCCCAAAACTGGTCGATAAACTTGGTGAAAGCGGAATCAATATCGTCACCCGTTTAATGGGGCTGATTCTAACGGTAATAGGGATGCAGATGCTGATTCAAGGCGTCCATGACGCTTATATTCTTTTCCAAAAGTAGCGCTGCATTTTTTCCTGATACGCAAGGTACAACTCTTTGCCTTGCGTCATCACTCTTGTGACATCACTTTTCTTCCCGTCGCTCCTGCTAAACTTGACCCGTCTATTGGTATAGGGTTTAACTTTAGTGAATCGACCAAGGCTTGGAGTTTTTATGCTCACCGTCACTCAAATTGCTAAACAATTCGGTATTTCCCGCACCACTATTTTGTACTACGAGCGAGAAAACCTTCTACTGCCATCTCATCGATCCGAGAACGGTTACCGCTGGTATGGCGAGAAACAAGTTGAAAGACTCGACGCTATCATCTCTTATCGCTCATATGGCCTTTCTATTTCGAGCATCAAGTCTCTGCTAAACAAGCAAGGCCAATCTCAAACTCAACTGTTAAAAGATCATTTCAGTGACTTGGAGCGAGAAATTCAAGCACTACGCAACCAACAAAAAGCGATTGTCGTATTACTCCAAGAGCCTGAACTACTAAACGAAAACATGGTAGATAAACAACGTTGGGTAGAAATCATGTCCGCGGCTGGGTTCAATGAAGATGACATGCTGAAGTGGCATCAAAAGTTTGAAGAGATGGAGCCAGAAGAGCATCAAAAATTCCTAGAGTCACTAGGAATTAAGCAAGAAGAAATAGTAAAGATTCGTCAACTGTAACGCAAGATAGCGTGAGAGATTCTTAGCTCTGCTGCATTGCTCTATATAAGAGAGGCCTGCCTATCAAACAGGCCCCATATACACATTAGATCAACGACTACGATTGACTTTCCGAGAGCCCCATAACAGTGTTGGAAACATTTTCAGCCCCTTTATGAATCTCATCCATAACGGTTGAAACCTCAGTTATTTTCGAGTTTCCTTGTTCAGAAATCGTTGAAACCTCACTCATCATGTCTGTTACTTCATTGATTAGGCCTTGGTTTTCTTCGACAACTTTTACAATTTCATCAGTAGATTCTGAAGTGCGAGAGGCAAGCTGTCGAACTTCGTCAGCAACGACAGCAAAACCACGCCCATGCTCACCTGCCCTCGCAGCTTCTATCGCCGCATTCAGTGCTAGCAAATTCGTCTGGTCGGCAATACCTTGAATAGTAGAAACAATGTTTTGAATATTTTGGGAGCTGGCATTTAATTGCTGAACTTTCTCAACCGTTTCTTGCGCCTTTTTGGAGACATTCTGTGACACCTCAACTGAGTCCGCTAGTAGTTGGGATCCCTCTTGCGCAATTTGCGCTGTCTCAACTGAAGTCGAATAAGCCACTTCAGAAGCCTCCGCGATTGCTTGGTTACGTTCGATGCGCGCAGTTATATCACTTGCAAATTTTACGACCTTCACCACTTTCCCTGTTTCATCTCTAATAGGATTGTATGTGGCTTCAATCCAAACGCTCGCTCCATGAGAACTACGTCTCTGAAAAAGACCTGATTTGATCTGTCCATCTTCGAGATCTCGCCAAAAATGAGGATTGTCCTTGTAAAACTCGTCAAAGCAGAACATTCGGTGGTGCTGCCCAACCACTTGAGAAGAGCTGTATCCGAGCGTGCTCAAGAAATTGGGATTGGCTGCAATGACGGTGCCCTTGGGATCAAACTCAATAATAGCTTGCGACTTATCCAATGCAGAAAACAGTGCATCATTTTTTTGGTTTTTATAGAACATCTCAGTGATGTCTGAAGCAATCTTCGCCACGCTAGACACCTTACCTTCGGAATCGTAGATAGGAAAATACGTCGCCTCGAGAACAATGGTTTCACCCTGCTTGTTCTTTCTCTCAAATGTCCCCTCTTTGGTCACTCCCTTGGCCAAGTCACGCCAAAAACTCTGATAGGCCGCAGAGCTAATATAACCGTCAGAACAAAAAATCCGATGGTGCTTTCCTTTTACTTCTTCTAACGAGTACCCAACAACACTTAAAAACAGTCTACTCGCATCTTGAATGACCCCCTCAGGACTAAACTCTATCCAAGCAACATGTTTTTTGATTGCAGCATAGACATGATCAGAATGGTTAGATGTCTGGGTTGGTTCGTTATTTTTAAAAAACAACATAAATTAACCTTCCTTGGGCAATACACTTACTTATAGTGCTGTAATTATAGTCATCACTCAGATATAAATTATCGAATATCACTGTTTATTGGCGCTGCTTTGACCACTTGTCGAGCTTCAGTAATCTACAAGATGCGCAAGATACGAATTACTAAGGAAAAACATCGGCACTCCCTTACAGTCTGGGCAAATTAGATTGTTCCCTTTCGCGCGATGATAATTTAGACTGCTTAGGCAATTGATACATTTGAACCAAGGATAGTCGATGAGCTCAAATAACATTCTTAGTCCGGCACTGATTGAAAGTGGTCGTGACATACCATTACAAGAGCTACTGTTTGCCAAGCGAGTGCTAGATAACTATTTGTCTGTGGCGCAGGAATCAAGCCCAATTGAGCTACTGGCGGAAATTCGTGAAGCTGCGCGAGGTGTAGAATACTTCAAAACTGAAAACAACCCATGTGAAGCTAGAAACGTGATCAGCAAAATGTTTGCTGAAATTGAAGCGTCGCAGTCTTTCGAAGATTTTAGAACTCTGGCATGTAAGCCGCGCCAAGCGTTGCATGAACTGATTGAAGACCGCGCTCAACTCATTAAACATGAACGCGGCTTGTTGCTTGCTGCTGGGTATGACTTCTCTAGTATTTGAGTTAACAAGCTATGACTCAGGGGCGCCGAACAGGTTTATATACACTGTGCGCCCTTAGATACCCAATGTTTTCCTTCGACAAACCACTAAAAACCGCGCTTTTTCCAAAACTCACCTTCATCACGCGCGTACACGTCAAACGTTTTTTCAGCAATCACCTTATCATTCAACGTGATAGTCATGCGCCACTTGCCAATGTTTGATTCAAACCCGTCAACTGGATCAAGTAACTGAATAGTGTCACCCAGATAAAAATCCCAGTCATTACTTCCGACATGCAAGTCGCCACAAAATGGTTCTAAAGTTTGTCCTTTTTTACCTTTCACTCCTGGGTGAACGATACAAAACTCTATCACTTCACCTTTGGCTTTCTTTATATTGACGATGAAACCAAATTCAATTTCTTCATCGGCGGGGACTTTGGTCGTGAACTCTTGAATCTTAGGCAAGTGTTTAGATTTAGAATCCCACTCTTTGTAAATCCCGTAAGAAGTCATCTCTACAACTGGGGAACGCTTTGCCATTCTTGCCACCGTTTTTTCATAGATTTTATCGTATTAGGCGCAACGCCATGAATGTTGCCATAATTGTTATGACATTCGACTACTTCAAATTGGGCTTTAACGCGCTTAGCCAGCTTCAGGTAAGGAACAATTTCCCAGCGTTGAACAAACGTGTTTGAAACAACGACACTGTCGCCGTTGAGCAAGGCTTGCTCAGTCATCTGTTGACACCACCGATGAGCATGTGCGATTTGCTGCGGCTGATAGACATATTCGCCACAGTCGTTGATAAAATACATATCAGCTTCATAGTGTTTGGCATCGATTGTCTTTGCCAATGTGCTTTTACCTGATCCGGGCAAGCCTCGAATCAAGGTGAGTTTTAAGGTCATAGTGAATTTAACTAGTGAGTTCACGCACGAATATTAATATAAATTGGACCAAATTGGCTATCGACATCTCATTCTGATTGGGTTAAGTTTAGAAGTATAGACGTCCATAAATACGCTTAGGGAGTAAGCTGTGCCAATTAAGATCCCCGATCGATTACCCGCATCTGACGTATTACGTACCGAGAACATTTTCATCATGCCCGAGTCTCGTGCGTCAACACAGGAAATTCGTCCGCTTAAGGTGCTGATCCTCAATCTTATGCCTAAGAAAATTGAGACGGAAACCCAGTTCCTTCGCTTGCTATCAAACAGCCCGCTACAGGTGGATATTGAGCTACTACGCATCGATGATAGGCCAAGCAAAAACACGCCGACAGAGCACTTAGATAACTTCTATCGCCAATTTGAAATGGTCAAAGGACGTAACTTTGATGGACTCATCATCACTGGTGCGCCATTAGGCCTGGTTCAATTTGAAGATGTGATCTACTGGGAACACTTGCAAACCATCATGAGTTGGGCGAAAGAACATGT
This sequence comes from Vibrio sp. R10-SF1-ISO8, assembly GCF_059833805.1. NCBI lineage: Bacteria > Pseudomonadati > Pseudomonadota > Gammaproteobacteria > Vibrionales > Vibrionaceae > Vibrio > Vibrio sp. R10-SF1-ISO8. Next base: position 66,288 of record NZ_JCBDHL010000005.1, read on the forward strand.
CACTTCAACGCTCTATGTTTGTTGGGCTGCCCAAGCAGGCTTGAAGCTACTCTACGATCTGCCTAAACGTACTCGTAAGGATAAGCTATCTGGGGTATACCACCATAAGATCCACCAGCCTTATCACCCTGTGTTGCGTGGTTTTGATGACACCTTCTTAGCGCCACACTCCCGCTACGCTGATTTCTCTCCAGAGTTCCTTGCCGAACATACTGACTTAGATATTCTTGCAACATCAGACGTCGCAGGTGTTTATCTGGCAGCCACCAAAGATAAGCGAAACGTATTTGTCACAGGTCACCCTGAGTACGATTCTCACACCCTGCACAATGAGTACATTCGTGACTTAGGTGAAGGTATGGAGCCAGTTATTCCAGTTAATTACTACCCGAATAACAACCCAGATAATAAACCAACCGCAAGCTGGAGAAGCCACGGACACTTGCTGTTTTCCAACTGGCTAAATTACTGCGTTTACCAACAAACACCTTACGACTTGGATCACTTCAGCGAAGCCAATTTTACTAAAGACGATTAGGGTCGTTGAGCTTTGTACTTACTCACTTGCTGAGTTTCAAATAACAGTTGTTGGATCTGCTCAGAGATTAGAGGGACATTTTGCCAAAGAATAAAATGGCCCTCTTTTTCTACTTCAATCAACTGCTTTGATGTGCCGGTTAGTTTTTGAATCGCAAATACCGAGTTGTCAGGATCTGCGATGGTATCCTCTTTGCCATGAATGATCGTCACCGGAAGCGTATCCAATACGCGCCAATCTTTACCATTCAATTCACTCAACTCTTCAGCCAGTGGCATCATCTCTCCATTAGACGTCTGCCAATCATTAGACAGTGCCCAATTGATAAGCCACGTATCAGCAATTATGTTGTACCACTTAGGTTCTTCGAGCTTAGGGTCAAAAGCGGGCGCGACCAAAACCATCCCATCGACCCTATCCGGCTGCTGAAGTGCAAGTGCCAAAGCGATAGGCGCTCCGAGCGAATGTCCAACCATTATATTAGATTTATCACTGGCTAGCAGTTCACCAATGGCTTGCGCCTGTTGATCAAGGCTAGAGACTAATTCCGGTTTTGATGCTCCATAGCCTAAGCGATCAACAGAAATCAGCTCTGCTTGCTCCTGCAGTGATTCGTTGGCGAGGTAGTCTGCATACGCGGTATGGCTACCTGGAGAGCCATGAATAAACACCACCCTATGACTCGCAGTTGGGTTAGCTATTCTGACAAAAGCAAGGCCATCTTTTGTTTGCTCAACCTCTGCATTTAACTCAATTGCAGACGAAGGTTTGACTGCTAAGCCAATGAAAAAACTTATAATAGTTGTTAGAACTGCCGCTTTGTTTCTCACTCTTCACCTCAGTTGATTACACGGTTATCTGCAAAACATGTCGCATACTTTTCTCATCTCGCTAATCAGACCGGATGAGTTGAGATATACATTCAATCTCGTCTTAGAACTTATGTATTCCTATGAGATTAATCATTCTAATTTCAACCCTATTGCTAACTGGCTGTATGAACTCTACCCAGATTCAAAATTCTGATGCCCAGCAACGTTCAGAAGCCCGCATTGAACTCGGTATCGGCTACATGCAAAGAGGCGACATGCGCAAAGCGCGAGAAAATTTAGAACAAGCTTTGAAACACTCACCAAACTATTATCGAGCACAACTCTCTATTGCCCACTATTACGAACAAGTTGGAGAAACTCAATCCGCCGAGTCCTTCTACAAAAAAGCCTTAAAGCGTCACCCAAATAACGGAAATGTGCTTAACAACTATGGTACATTTTTATGTAAACAAGGCGAGTTCACCCTTGCGGACAGGTACTTTAATCAAGCGATCCAGCAACAGAATTACTATTTAACCTCAACCAGTTACGAAAACGCAGCCCTGTGCGCGATGAAAGCACAACAAACCGTGCAAGCTATCAGATACTTCAAACGCGCCTTAGACTTTGAGCCCGACAGAGTTCGCTCAGCTCTAACACTGGCTGAATTGGAAATTAGAGTTGGTTCATTGGAAGATGCAAGGTTGAGATTGGTTCGATTCCACCATAAGTTTGGGCTGCATAAACCGTCGCTAAAATTGTTGATCGAACTAGAGCAAAGAGCGGGAAACCCAAATGTGGCAGAGGAGTACAAGCGTAAACTAGATAGCTTTAGCTAACGCTTTGAGTGGTGTTTTTTTCGACGACTTCTCACTCGTGATGCACGTTGAATCTTAAGATATTCTTTATAGAGAATGTAAATAAAAGCAGCGATTCCCAACACAGACAAAAGCGCAAACAGGACTAGAAAACTTTCACAGATCCAAATCGGTTCACAGGGCATATAAATTTCAAACTCCATATACCCTCCGTAATGCTTTCGACAAGATTAGCTCTTAAGTTTTAGCCACTTTTGGCGTTCAACTTCCGTTTTGAATGTCCAAGCGATAAAACGGCTCACTTTTTGCCCTTGGCTCATTTCAACCACTTTCACCTCTTTAGCACCCGCTTTTTCGAGGTTTTTCCGCATCCATCGCACATTCTCTTTTTTGGAGATAAGCGTAGAAAACCAAAGTACCTGCTGTGCAAAATCACGGCTTTCAAATGCCATGTTTTTTACAAACGCGGCTTCGCCACCCGGGCACCAGAGTTCTGCTTTTTGACCACCAAAGTTAAGTATAGGTGACGATTTAGCTTTCATTTGTCCGGTAGGTTGCCCACGTTTACTTTTACTGGCCGATAAGTTTTTGATCTTTCTCTCTGTTCCCTGCTGTGCTTCTTCAAGCGACTTATGAAAAGGCGGATTACAGGTGGTTACATCATAAAACTCGTTTGGTTTGATGATGCCTTTGAAGAAATGACGGCTATCTTTTTGCAATCGAGCTTCAACGCGCTCACTCAGTACCTTATTCGACTGGGCAATCTGGTTAGAATTATCAACTGAAACAGAATCAACATCTGAACCTACATAGTGCCAGCCATACTGAGTCGCACCAACGATAGGGTAAATGCAGTTGGCCCCAAGCCCGATGTCTAATGCACGTACTTGGTTATGTTTCAGGTTTTTACTTTCTTTGGTTAATATCTCAGCAAGACGATGAATGTAGTCTGCGCGCCCAGGAATAGGTGGGCACAAATAACCTTGTGGAATGTCCCATTCAGTCACTCCGTAGTGGTGAGCAAGTAAAGCTTTGTTGAGTAGCTTAACTGCCAAAGGATCGGAAAAATTGATGCTCGGCTCACCCTTAGGATTCTTCACTACGTAATTTTTAAGCTCTGGTAGAGCCGCTGTCAGCTTTGCGAAATCATAGCGCCCTTGGTGCAAGTTGCGCTTATGCAGCCCTTTCTGCCCTTTAATCGTGACGACTTTCATCTCGCTGGTATTTGGCGTGTCTTTTTTATCGGCTTTCTTAGATTGAAATTGTTTATTTGGGCGCGTCATAGTTCTATTTTTGTTTGGCAGTTTCTAGATAGATCATAAACAAGCGAGCATCTAACTCAAGTTGATGATAGTCAGGCTCCATATGGCAGCAGAGCTGATAGAAGGCTTTGTTGTGCTCTTTCTCTTTTAGGTGGGCAAGTTCGTGAACCACTAACATTCGAAGCAAAGGCTCAGGTGCATTCTTAAACACACTGGCAATGCGAATCTCATTCTTTGATTTAATTTTACCACCATGAACCTTAGCCACATAGGTATGTAGCCCGAGAGCATTGTTGATAAGGTGAATTTTGTTGTCGTAGATGACTTTGCTCAAAGGCGCCGTCTTCTTCATGTAGCGGTTCTTCAGCGCCATTGTATATTCAAACAGCGCTTTCTCACTCTTTATGGTGTGGTTGTCTGGATAACGTTTTTCAAACCACGCCGCCAAGCGCCCCGAATCTACCATTTGAGTAACGGGAGTAACGATATGTTCTGGGTATCCTTGAATATAACGAAGTGCGGGATTCATAGTGACTGTCATGGCGTTGAGCATAAATAAAGGGGCACAAGTCTACTCTATTCGTACTTGCCATTCACGACCTTTTCATTAAACTCTGCGCTTAATAAACGAGTAGGAACAAACCATGAAACGACTTGTACTGTATGTAAAAGACAAATGCCCACACTGCAAAGATGCACAGCGCTACTTGGACTCGAAGGGCTATCAGTACCGATTAACCAACGCCAAGATGCAACGTGGCCGTAAAGAGTTGGACGCAATTGGTGCTCGTTCGCTACCCGTACTTAAGATTGGCGACCGTTATATGATTGGCTGGAACGCAAGTAACTTTGAGAAGATGTACAAGTCAAAGGGTTAATAAAACAGCTTGCTAACAAAGTGCGGGTTATCGGTGAGCACTTCTAACTCGGATAGATCATCGAGCACAACTAGGTGCTCGATTCCACTCATGCACACCTTGATACACTCTTGCTTCTCTTCGTTACGAGCCGTATCTAATGCTTCACCTTCAACGTAAACACCAGATTTGAGGTGCAGCCTTACCGGATAACGGTACATGCACACAATTTCGATATAATCGTAGTCGTTACAGCTAATCATAATCTCCCTCAAATCATCAATCTTACAAATGCACTTAACGCTCTAGTAACATTAGATGCATGATGAAACTTATGGTTCAACAGATTTACATAAACCTGACAAAACTATTGATTAAAGATTGGAGCGAACATGAGGCTTATAGCAGCCCGCCTCCTGATCATAAACAAACTCAACTTCATTCCTAATGCTCTCAAGCTTATCTTTCCGATAATGCGACACATAGAGCAGTTGACTAAGGTTTTCTTGCGCTATCAGTTCTAAGGTGTTTTTAACTAACCTTCTGCCCAGATAATCTAGCCCTTGATATGGCTCATCCAAAATGAGCAAAGCCGGTTGTTTCACAATCGCTCTAGCAATCAAAAGCAGTCTCTGCTGACCGTAATCAAGTTGTCTAAACGAGGTGTTGGCATACTCACTCATGTGAAGTATCTCCAACCATTCTCGCGCCACTTGAATCTCTTTTTTACTTGGCTGTTGATATAGACCGATCGAATCGTAAAAACCTGACAAAATAACTTCAATGGCCTTGCAACTTACTCGGTATTGAAGATGCAGTGCCGAAGAAACCATACCGATGTTCTTCTTAATCTCCCAAATCGACTCGCCTGATCCCCGCTGATTACCGAAGATTTGAATGTCGTTGGAATAACACTGTGGGTGGTCACCGAATATTAGACCTAACAGAGTACTTTTACCGCACCCGTTCGGGCCTTTGATTTGCCAATGTTGGCCGTTATCGATTCGCCAGTTTAAGTCGGTAAAGATGGTCTTCTCGGTATAAGCGACCTTACCATTACGTATCTCGAATACTGGGTTGTCAAAGTGATGCTCGTGTTGATACCTGTGAATCAAATCCAACATCTGCTCGCTTTGCTGTTGGGATTGAGCTTTAATCTGGCTTATAACAGGGTGAGCTTCCCACTCACTTCGGCCCATTACGCTTTCAAGCTTACCGTGGTTAAACAGTGCGATTTGTTCAATCCAGTCTGGTATGTCTTCCTCGCGATTGAAGGTCACTACCATCTGAGTTGATTTGGCAAGTTGGGTTAAATAATTGGCGAGTGAAGCTCGATGAGCGATATCTAACCCAGTGAATGGGTTATCAAGAACAATCAATTCCGGCTCGGTGGCGAGTGCTCGGGCGAGCATGACGCGACGAGTCTCACCAGTGGAAAGAACTCGAAATCCACTCTGCGCAAGGTGTGACAGATCCAAATCGACAATCAGTTTCTCAGTAAGTAAGTCAGATTGGCATTGCTCAAAAATCAGTGAATATACGCTTGTGCCTTTGTCGACTTTGTCTAGAAAATCAGTGTCATCTTTGGCAATTTCTTCTTCAAGCAGTCTCTGCTGCTCAACTAAAGAGACTTGAGCAATCTTGCCAGTGCCCATTTCCAACGACTCTGAAGAGACTTCATATTCTCCACAGAATAAGCACCCTAACGCCGAACCAATATCCCCTTCGGTACTAAATACCCCCCAAGATTGCCCTTCAGCAATTTTCCATTGAGCAATTCCCAATTGGTTCGTGCCAGATTCAATGTCGAGGTTATTGATGCTTATTTGCATAGAATGGTTTCCCTACCCTTCAGTCTAAGTTTATTAAGTAGATCCAAACTACTCCATCTCTCGCCCAAGCGCGATAGAGAAACAACAAAATGTGATATTTGCAGAGACTTAGTAATGCTAGACGTATTGCTTCACAAACTCGATGAAGGTTTTATCGGCTATTGATAGGTAACCATCTTTTCGCCACGCTAGCGCCAAATCAAGCCGAACCCTGTCATGAAAAGGGACAGCAGCAACATCTTTCTCATGCTGTGTCACTAGCTCCAGTAATGCCGTGATGGCAAACTCATGTTTGACGATACTCAGAATCATAGGCAACAAGTTAGTTTCAAACGAAAACTTCATCTCTTTACGGCATTGGGTCGCTTGGTTTTCAATAAAATCTCGATGGAAGTAACCAGGCTTGAACATCACCAGTTCATGGTCAAAAAACTCTTCAAAGCTGATTGATTCCCGCTGAGCAAACTCATGCTCTTTGGACACCACCGCCACCATTTCTGACTGGAGTAGATGGTCAGTTTCCAGATCATCAGGCACATTTTCATCGTTAATGACACCAATATCCAGTTCACCATCTAGAAGCATTTGTCGAATTGAGCGTGTACCAGCATCAACAAGAGTGAGCTTGAGATTTGGATAACGGCTCTTAAACGCCATCAAGACTTCCGGGAAAAAATACGAGCCCATCATGCTAGGAGCACCGAGCCTAACCTCTCCTTTTTCAAGACCCTTTAACTCATTAATGGCTAACTGTGCATCGTCGAGCTGCTGAAGAACCCGCTTTGCATGGTCGTACAAAACAGTGCCTTCATCCGTCAATGAGACTTTTCTATCTTCTCGTCGAAACAGCTCTACGCCCAAGCTCTGTTCTAGCTTCTTAATTGAAATACTTAGTGCTGGTTGAGCGATGTGTAGTGCTTTTGCTGCATGAGTAAAATTTTCGTGGTCGGCAACCGCAACAAAATGTTTGAGATGTTTCGAGTCCAATCAAATCACCATATAAAAAATATATCAGGTTAATATTTTTAATATATTTTATATATCACCAACGGACTGATATTTTGCTCACATAACTAGGGTCTGTTGACAAAACCACCTATGATTGAACTAAAAACCAAACAATATCGGCAAGTTACCTTTAGCCTCGCTTTAGGCTCTTTTCTCGTTTTCTGTAATCTTTACTTGTTTCAACCCATGCTGCCCTACATGGCTCAGCACTTTAAAGTGACAGAAACACAAGTTAACTGGGTGTTCGCAGCAAGTACGCTTGCCTTATCCGTCTCTTTGGTCCCTTGGGCAGTAGCTTCGGAATCTATTGGGCGACGTAATGTCATGCTGCTTGGTTTGATCGCAATGCCCTTTATTGGTTTAGCAATGCTCATCAGCGAATCGATTGTGATGCTTGTGTTACTTCGAGCTTTGATGGGCATTGCACTAGCCGCGTTTGCGTCTGTTGCTGTGGCTTACATGGTGGAAGAGCTGTCAGTCAAAGCGTTCAGTCAAGCCATCGGCGGCTATATTGCGGCTAACTCTTTAGGTGGCATCACGGGGCGTATTGTCGGTGGTACCCTAACCGATGCGTTCGGCTGGCAACAAGCGGTCATCAGCATGGCGGCATTCACTCTGATTGGCGCACTTGTGGTCGCATTTAGCTTGCCTAAACAAAACAATTTCACTCCGCAGCGGGGTATGCTTCGCTATCACAATCGCGCTGTGGTTAAGCATCTACAGAACAAAACAATTTGGATCGCGATGTTGATTGGCGGAGTAAACTTCGCACTGTTTGTTAACCTCTATTCCGTGATGGGATTCCGTCTCGTCGCAGCGCCACATAACTTACCGATCGGATTAGCATCACTGATCTTCCTTTGTTATCTCTCTGGAACCTTAAGTTCTAAACTCACTTCCGTGTGGAGTAAACGACACCAAAGCGTCTCTGGCATGGTAACAGGAACCGTCATCAGTCTATTAGGTATGCTTGTCGCCTATGTGGATTCTTTAGCCTTTATGATGATGGGATTGTTGCTTATTAGCTTCGGCGCATTTTTCACCCACACCTTGGCATACGCTTGGGTCAGCCAAAAAGCTACACACGCAAAAGCAACCGCAACGGCACTGTATCTGGTTCACTACTATGTTGGTGGCAGTATTGGCGGTTTCTTCTTGATCTATTGTTGGCAACACGGTGGGTGGAGTTATGTGATCGCTGGGGGGTCATTGCTCTACGCGACTATTTTTGCTCTGTGCCACAAGCTATCAAAATGGGAAGAGCACAAGCCACAGCTTGAAGATTCTGCTATTCTTGCGCCAAATTCTAAATTGGAAGCAAAATGACCACCAATAGCTCAACCCGAACTGATGTCGAACAAGTAAAAAGCGCCGTTAATCAATGGCTCAATGATGTCGTGATCGGTCTTAACCTATGCCCTTTTGCCGCAAAGCCGCAACGTAATAAGCAGATCAAAATCTTTGTTAGTGAAGCGAGCAAAGAAGAGGCGTTACTTGAAGATATCCTAACCCAACTGATGGAGCTAGATGCAACCGAGCCTGAAGAACTAGAAACAACGCTCGTTGCTGTTCCTAATATGTTGAGCGACTTTTACGACTACAACTTGTTTATAGATTGGATTGAAGCACTCATCCGACAGCAAGAGTGGGAAGGTATTTTTCAATTGGCGACCTTCCACCCTGATTACTGCTTTGGCGGCGCAAAACCAGAAGACGATGAAAACCTCACCAATCGCTCACCGTACCCGGTGTTTCACCTTATACGTGAAGAGAGTATGGAAAAAGTCCTCAAGCACTACCCTAACCCTGAGGCGATACCGGATACCAACATAGCAAGAGTGGAGTCACTTACTAACGATGAGCGTAGAAAGCTTTTCCCTTATTTGTTTCGTTAAGCAACCTCATACTAAAAAGCGCCACTTGGCGCTTTTTCTTTTCGTGTCCTATTTGAGTGCCTCGCTGTGAGCGGTGCTGGAATCACACCAACTTGAATGAATCGAGGTATTGCGACCCGCTTCTTTTGCGGCATAGAGGTTATCATCCGCAACGTGAATAATTTCATCTAGTGTGGCCTTATCACATTGTTCATGCCCCAAGTTGACAAAATCAAACTCGCAGGAACCAATCGAAACAGTTATCGGCTTGTCATCAACTTCGATGCTATTGACGCAAGTAAGTATCTTCTCGACCAACTCACGCCGCATTTCCACTTCTCGCTCTGGAAGCCAAATAACAAACTCTTCGCCACCAAAACGCGCAATAAAATCACTTTCCGTTAACTGGGCTTTAATTGCTGTCGCCACCTTTTTCAGGACATTGTCACCGACCTGGTGCCCGTGGGTATCATTGACACGTTTAAAGTGGTCGATATCGATAACCGCTAGTGTTCCCTTACCACCCGCACGTTTCATTCGTTCGATGTCTAGGTGGACGGTTTTGAACATACTGCGACGGTTGGCAACCCCCGTTAGGGCATCGTGATAAGCTTGATACTCTAAACGCGCATTCAGCTGCTGCAAACGCTCTTCCTGTTTCCTACGAATCAGCTCTACTTCGATCCAAGACGCCATCAGCTTAAGCGCATCTACATCGATCTCTTTAAACTTTCGCGGATATGGCACGGCGGAAGAAAAATTCAGCGTTCCAAAAATCTCATCATCAATGAAAATTGGAACGCCAATATAGGATTCTAAACCAAATGCTTGATAGGCAGGGTGTGTCGCATACTTATCGTTTTCGCCCATATTTTCAATCATGACGGGGCCGTATGAACTGCAGGTAATTTGACAATAGGTATGGTCGTATTCAAAAGTGTCACCCACCGCTAGCTCTACGCCTTCGGGAGTTACACAGTGAAGCACGGTATATTTGTTGCCTTCGATGTGAGACAAAATGCCGATATCAAGGTCGAAGCGCTCTAACCCCATCATAATCAGTTGGCTTACCTGAATATCAAACCCTTTCTGATAGTCATTAGTGATTTGATACAAACTGCGTATCACTTTCTCACTTTCACTCTCTGCGACCATAACTTTCCACCAATTAAGAATCTTATTATTTAAGATAGAGTTAGCGAAATCTTTAATGCAACTGTTTTCTCATTTTGCCGCCTAAATATTTGCCGTTCAGCCCATTAATTTCTATCGCTACATGGCGAGACCTAAACGGCTTTGGTAGTATTGCTCAATCTTACAGACATCCGGATTAATGGATATGCACCTTTCAAAACTGACCAACGATATTTTTGATCACCTTTACCGAGACATTTCTGAGTTTCGTAGTACTTTCGATTTACCTGTAGCTTCTCCTGAAAGTTTAGACGATAAAGCAGACACGCTGCACACTTCTCTAGCTATCGAAGAGCTAACAGAACTTGCAGAAGCGGATAATAAGACAGAACAAGCGGACGCGATTATCGACAGCGTTTATGTTTTGATGGGACGTTTGGTGCACCTAGGCCACGATAAGATTGAAGATAACCTCGCGATCAACTACCTCATCGACTTACTGCTTAATGTGGCTGTAAACCGAGGAATTGAGTTCTTACCATGTTGGGATGAAGTGCATTCAAGCAATATGAGTAAAGTATGCCGCAACGAAAAAGAATACGCGGAAACCGAAGCGCATTATGCAGAGCAAGACATCAAGCTGATGGCGGTACAAAAAGGTGATTACATCATCGCAAAATGTGCTGAAGACTTTGTTTCAGAAGGCAAGACAATTCGCCAAGGCAAAGTGCTGAAATCTGTTTACTACCGCCCTGCGGATTTAGCACCACTGACCAAATAGATAAAAAGACGCCACCTTTGGGTAACCCCTTAGGTGGCGTAAGCTGCCATAGTCAAAACATGGCTTCATCAAACTTCAGATAAGTTCCCACCTACAGTCACCTACTTCCGCTTGAATCCGCCTAACAAGAACGAGAATGTATCGTTCTTAGTGTTGCCAATAGTGTGCCAATTTCGAAAAAACTTTAACCCATTGATTTTAAACACAATTAAAAATCCACCGTCACGCACTGTGTGTAGACACGATCGATTTAAGTGCAAGGCGCACCAAAGATAACCCTTTAGTGGTAACTAAAAGCAGTTGATCTTAAAAGCTTAATCAAACAAAAGGACGGGAGAACCTTCGACAACTACACGCTTGACCTCAGTTCTAAATACTCGCGACAACTCAGAGACAGATAACACCTCATCTACCGCGCCAACATTTTGCAGCACCCCTTTCTCTAGCAACAGTGCTTTATCCGCATACTTAAGTGTACGATTGAGATCGTGGTTAGACATAAGCACAGTAATGCCCATTTCTGCGACACGCTGTATCAGTTTATACAGAAGCGTTTCTTGACCAATATCGAGGGGGGCTGCGGGCTCGTCGAGAACCAGTAATCTTGCGTGGGGGTTTAATGTTGGCCAGATCTGCAAACAGATCGCGCACAGCCTGACTCTTTGCCATTCACCGCCAGACAAATGATGAATCGATCTATTTAGCTTGTCATCAATCTCTAGTAAAGTCGCAAGCTCTTCAATCACAGCTGTTAGCTGAGGAGAATCAGAAGATACTAGCGTTGGTAAAGACAAAGATAGGTAATGCACCACGTCAAGGTTGAATGCAGGTCGGTCACTTTGCGCCAGAAATGCCCGAGTAATTGATAAAGCTTCAATAGAGGCACCTTTCACCTTCTGGTCGAAGATCTTCGCCTCGCCTTCAAAGTCTAATAACCCCGCGACGGCGGAAAGCAAAGTGCTTTTACCACTACCGTTAGGGCCAATCACATGTAGGATCTCTCCCGGCATCACCTCAAAGGAAAGTGGTAGCAATCGCGAACCAACAGAAAGGCTATTAACGTGAATCATGATTACTCACCAGCATCCAAATAAAGATAGGGGCACCTATTGACGTAGTCACGACACCTAATGGTAACTCGGCAGAGTTGAGCGCCGTACGAGCAATAAGGTCGGCAAACACCACTAAGGTTGCCCCTGCAAGGGCCGAAATTGGCAATAGATAGCGGTTTTCGCTACCGAATGCGAGCCTAAGTAGATGAGGGACAACCAGACCAACAAAGCCGATGACTCCGCCCAGTGCAACCGCACCGCCGACTAAGACTGATACGGCAAAAATCAGCTTCCAACGTGCTTCATCGACATCAACACCAAGTTGCTTAGCATGCTGCTCTCCCATCATCAGCTTATCTAGCAATGTTCCTTTACAACATAGCCAGATAAGTACCGGGATCAAAATCAGCGTTAGCACGTGGTGATACCAACTGGCAGCGCCGATACTGCCCATTAGCCAATACATGAGCTGACGTAGGCTGAGGTCATCACTGAAATAAAAAGCCCATGTGACCACTGCGCCGGAAAGGATACCTAATGCTACCCCCACCAGAAGAAGTCGTGTCGTGGTTAAACGCATTCTCTTTGCTACAAAGACTAGAAGCAGGGTAAACGCTAAAGCCCCCACTACGGCAGCAAGCATAAAGCCAACTGGAGTTGCCAAAGCGGGGATAAAGAATAGCACCAGCACCATAAGTACACTGGCGCCACCGGAGATACCTAACACTCCTGGTTCGGCAAGCACATTGCCCAATAATACTTGAAGTACTGCCCCAGAAACGGCCAATGCGGCGCCAACAGCAATTGCGGCAAACAACCTCGGTAGACGAAGCTGAAGAATTAATTGCTCCTGAAGAGAAGAGAGCTCTTGAAAGGGAGAAATGAACACCTCGCCAACAACCAAATACAAACTGCTGATGAGTAATAAGGAAACGATAAACAGTAGGCCAAAGCGCATCCACCTTTGACGCCTACGTTCCAAGAGCTGAGTAAATTCCATGTTGTCGCTAAATAGCCGGGTAAACCCTAAAAAAATAATGGCTTAACGATACCGTTAAGCCATTAAAATAGAAAGCCTCTATTGATTTTAATCGTAGACTATCTGCCCTTCTTCATAGCGAGTTTTCACCGGACAGACCATCAATGCCGCACGTTGACCAATTGCAACATGTCGGTTTGGAAAGACAATCGCCTCACCTTCATTTTTCGCCATTAATGGTTTATCTCCATCATGACCAAACACTTCGCCATGCTTAAATGCGGTAAAGTTTTCGACGTTATCGTCAAAGAGGAAATCAAAATCATCATGAATTCGCACGATAGTGCGGCTGACACGATACATGATCGGTTTACGTGGTAAATGCTCAGATTCGCTGCTTGAGACCAGGTCACGCAACGCTAAGTCAAACGCGACGAGTTTATCTAACTCATTTTCGCCAATTTTAGCCACTCGACCGAGCTCCACCGTCAGAGCTTGAGCACCAAAGTTCTCAGCACTGAACCAACTAAAGGTACTTGAAGGCGCGTTAGAGAACATCACTGCTTCTAAATGCGCACTAGAGACAAACTCCATCAAGGCTTCGCTACGAACTGGGTGGCGAACTTTAGGGCTAACGACAAATGAGTAATGCTTCGATAAGCGAATCGCGCAGTGCAAGTCCAAGTGCCAACGTTTATCTTGCGGCGTATCTTGATAAAACTCGGTGACGACTCGCTTAAGATCCTTCGCGATCTCAAGCTCTTTTGAAGGCTCATACTCTTTATCATCAAACAGACGATTTAGATTCATCTCGATAAATCGAGTGTGAGCATTGGTCGCTTCTGGGTGAGCATTGATAAACAGCAGCCGTTCAGTAACAGGCTGAAAACCAGTTTGAATGTCTGTAATGATTTTATCGACAATTTCCATCGGTGCGGTCTCATCGCCATGAATACCACACGAAATAATGATGTGCTTACTCTCTTCAGAAAAATTCGCTGGAATCACCTCCAGCACACCACGTTGATGTAATTTAAAGACAACTCCACCAGCAACTGTCATCTCACTTGCTGGCATCTCTTGTTCTAAGTCTAAGCTGTCAAAAAGAAAAGATTGGCGAAAGAGGGTTTTCGTCATGCGCTACTCCTTTATTGCACAGCGGGTATGTTAATGAATTGTTCAGACAAATTATGTAGGAGCGATCCCACTTATTGACACAAATCCTGTGCCTCATCGTAATTTATCAATTTCCTCACTAAGGGGAGGAAAAGAAGGCTCTCGCTGTACAAATTAGCCGAGCTTCCGCCCGGCTAATTGATATTATCATGATTTTAAGCTGTTTATTTTTGATCTAGCAACAATTCAAACTCATCAATCTTCGCTTTTACTCGATCAATGCTCTGTTGCCAGAACTCCGCTTGCGATAAATCCATACCAAGATGTTTATCTACTACCTCTTCAGCCATCATAGAGCCCGTGTCGCGCAACAGATTAACGTAGTCACTGTAGAAGCGCTCACCTTTGCTTTCGCGCTGGGCGTAAACACCGATACTAAATAGGTAGCCAAACAAGTATGGATAGTTGTAGAAGCTCACTTCAGAGATAGAAAAATGCAGCTTGCTTGCCCAGAAGTATGGATCTGGCTCTGACATAGAGTCACCATACCATTCGCTCCACGTTTCGCTCATCAGTTCACACAACTGCGGTGCGGTCAGTTCACCTTCATTGCGCTGCTCATAGAAACGTTTTTCGAACTCGAAGCGGACTGGAATATTCACCATTAGTGCATAGCAACTTGAAAGCTCTTCCCACAGCATTTCTAACTTTTCTTCGAGATTTGCCACTTGCTCTAACAAGTAGTCGCGAACAACGTTCTCAGCAAAAATAGACGCCGTCTCTGCTAACGTCATTGGGTAGCGAGTCTGGCAAAGAGGCATATCACGCATAACCCAGTTGTGGAATGCATGACCCAGTTCATGTGCTAGTGTTAGAAGATCTGAGCGACTGCCGCCCCAAGTCATAAACACTAGGGGTGTGCGTGTGGCAGCGAATTTCGTGCAATACGCACCTAAACGGCGGTTTTCTGTTGGCTCAGCATCAATCCAACCGTTTTCAACCATCAAATCGACAAATTCTGCCATCTCGGCATCCACTTGCGCAAAGGCAGCACGAATGATCTCAATCGCTTGGTCAAAACTGTAAATCGTAGGTTCTGCCTCAGTTAAGCTCGGCATTCCAGCAAGGTGGTTCCAAGGACGCATCTGTTGCAGCCCGTGAACTCGCGCCATCAACTGCCCTGCTTTTTGTCCAATACCGCGATTGTCTTTTGCAGTCGACATCATGGCGTCCAGCGTCGCCGCTTGAATTCGGCTACCATGCAAACTTGGGTCTAAGAAATGGACGTCTTGCTTCGTCGAACGTTTTTGGTATTCGGTGAGTCGCCAACCTGCCAGAGCATTTAAAATTGCCGCGAATGACTCTTGATTGTCTTTCATTGCAGATTGGATACCACGCCAAGCTGGCTCTTGCTGTTCAAAGTCAGTTCCGTACAAGATACTAGCGGCTTGCGAAAAACCGACTTTGCTTTCTTGCCCATCAGCGAGCGTGACTTGTAACGACCCGGTGATATTGTCGTACAATCTGCCCCACGCATCACGTCCGTCGACTTCCATGGCAGTAAGCAATTGCTCTTCAGCCACACTAAGCTTGGTAGCTGCGAGCTTACGAGTACAATCAATCTGAAATGCCTGACCAGCAACATCTGGGCTTTCATGACTTAGAACATCATCAATGAAGTTATCTGGAGCGTTAGTCAGCGTATCTTCGTAAGGGGCAAACGCTTGAGATAGCTCAGAGCTTAGTTTTGCTACTCTGCCCACTAGCCCTTTTGCCAGAGCGTCTGTCGCATCAATAGAGGCATGACACTGAGCAAAAGTATTGATTGTTGACAGTAGCTTGCCTGCTGCTTCACTGGTTTGAATGGCATTTTGTGTAACAGATACCGACTCACGATTGTCTACGTGCGAGCCAAGAGCTTGAATACACTGTTTGATCAATTCGATATCTTGTTCAATTTTTGGGTCATTAAGGTTTTGATAAGCGATGGATAAATTCCAGCTAGGTGAGGTCATGTTATTTCCTTAGCTATCCGATTAACGGTTTCCCTATCATGCAGACGCGAAAGTAGTCTTGGTCTGCTTTGGTAAATTGTATGTGAGTTAAAGATTGATGAGCAATGTTTAACGTCGAGTAGAGAGCGGCATTGCTCCAATCTAACTGGAGTATCTTTGCAAGAATCATTCTAATCGTACCGCCGTGACATACGATTAGTGTGTCTTTATCGACAGTTTTGGAAAATGCATCCCAAGCCACTGAAACTCTGAGATAAAAATCGCCAAGCGGTTCAGCCTTTGGTAATGGGTTTTGTTTTGGGTCTTGCCAAAATGCATCCAATAGATCCCATGACGATTTCACCTGTTCAAAAGGGACACCATCTAATTCGCCAAAGTAGGTCTCTTTCCAATCAGACTTAACAACAAGCTCCAATTCAGGCTTATTTGCATGAATAAGCTTTGCTAGGTCACTGCAACGTTTGAGTGGAGAAGTTTGCACTACCGAAAAGTCGAGCTTCTCATCGAGTAAACAGCGGCAAATCTCTACTTGCCTTTCAGGTGCAACCTCAATATCGGTATGGCCATAAAGTGCGGGCTCACCGACTGTTTTTCCATGACGAAGTAGATAGATATTGATCGTTTTAGTCACGTTGGCACTCATCAGCTTTTATCAAAGTCATTGGTCTCTTTCAAAGTCATCGGTAAACCTGCGGCAACAAATGTCACTTTATCTGCAATCTTGGCTATCGCTTGGTTCATCCAACCTGCGTGATCGACAAACAAACGCGAAATTTCGCCCAGAGGAATCACCCCTAGCCCCACTTCGTTCGAAACGAGCAGTATATCTGCTTTCGACTGTTGAAGAGCGAGAACCAGCGCCTCTACCCGCTGCTTAATTTCAACTTCAGTAAGCGTTTCACCCTCGTTGTAGATGACGTTATTCAGCCATAAGGTCAAACAATCTATCAGTATCACATCTGAAGAATTAAACTGCGGGATGAGCTTAACTAAATCAACTGAACACTCATGCTCGACCCAACTCTCACCGCGCGAAGCTTGATGATGTGCAATGCGATTTTTCATCTCATCATCAAATGCAATCGCAGTCGCCACATAGTGTTTCATTTTATGCGCGCTCATCATGTCAGTCTGAGCTTCTGCAAAACTCGATTTGCCCGAACGGGCACCGCCTAAAACCAAATGAATCGTCATTAGCTGTTTACCTGTATCGCAATCAAGGTGAGATAAATAAGCAACTCGCCAATTTGCTGAGCCGCACCTAAGCAATCACCAGTAAACCCGCCGATACGTACTGTTAACCAACGCTTAAACAGCACCCTAAATGTTAATACCACAGCCACTAGCCAGACCGTTGTGCTTAAACCAAGCATCAAACATGGCAGTAGACCTATCGTCAGCAGCGCCCATAACTCTACTCGTGACTGTTTTTGCGCTAAAGGTTTGCTCTTACTGGTGTCTGTGTCACTCACATAGGGCATATCGTAGATAAGCGACGCAGCGACGGCTCGGCTTAACGTATAGGCAACCACCACAAACAACAAGAACGACTCAAACTGGATCAGCTCAGACAATAAAACAAACTTACCAAGCAGTACCATGACCAAGGCGCTAGCCCCATAGGTGCCGATACGACTATCTTTCATAATGGTAAGACGGCGCTCAATCGTCATGCCTCCACCGATGCCGTCTGCCATATCAGTTAATCCATCTTCATGGAAAGCCCCTGTTAGCAACAGGCTAAACACCATCATTATGAAGATAGAGACGCTCGCCGGGAAAAGCAGTTGAGCACTCCACAGCACCGCAGCGCACAGGCTTCCCAATAATAAACCGACCAAAGCGAAGTATCGCCCTGCTTGGTTCATTCGCTCTTCGCTGTAGGGGATATTTTTCGGCATTGGGATTCGAGAAAAGAACCCCAATGCAAGCATGAATAACTGATATTGATTTTTGAGTGAAGGCATCAGTCGACCACGACTCCTGCTTCTTCAAAGCTTGCCATATGGTTATAAAACTCAGTCGCAGCATAAACTAACGGCATCGCGAGCACTGCCCCTGTTCCTTCACCTAATCGAAGCGAAAGATCCAATAAAGGTTTGGCGTCGAGTTCAGACAATAAGTGTTGATGCCCCGCTTCATGCGATTGGTGAGCGAAAATCATGACATCGCGGCAGTTTGGATTAATCAGTGATGCAGCATAAGCAGCGGCCGAAACAATAAAACCATCGACAATGACTGGTATTTGGCGTTCTGCTGCGGCTAAGAAACCGCCAACCATCTGAACAATTTCAAAACCACCGACTTCAGCCAGCACTTCGATAACGCCCAAACCTTTACAGCGCGAGACACCTTTTTCAACCAACTCGACTTTCTTCGCTAGCTGTTCGTCAGTGATACCAGCTCCACGACCGACACACTCCTCGGCATTTTTACCACTCAGAGCACTTAGAAGGGCGGCAGCGCTGCTGGTATTGCCAATTCCCATTTCACCAAACATCACCAAGTTTGAACCAGAATCGATGATATTGGTTATTAACTGTTTACCCAAATCAATGCCATGCTGCGCCGTCTCAAGGCTCATCGCCGATTGATGAGAAAAGTTGTTAGTGCGCTCACCGAGTCGCTGAACAATAAACGCACTGGTGTCATGCTCCACGGGTAATAGGATTCCGGTATCCACCACTACCAGCTCTACTTTGTTGGTTCGGCAAAAACAGTTAATTGCTGCACCACCCGCTAGGAAGTTAAGCACCATCTGTTGGGTTACTGCACTCGGTGCAATACTGACGCCTTCGTCGGCAATGCCATGATCTCCAGCAAAAACAATCGCGGTCGGCTTAGTTACTTCAATAGCGGTGACGACGTCACTTCTACCCTGACTCTGAATCAATGCGATTTGATGGGCAAGGTCTTCTAATTGACCCAACGCACCGAGTGGTTTGGTTTTTTGGTTAATACGATGCCAGATAGCATCTGAATGAGTTTGGTCTAGCATAGTATTAATCTATTTAGGTCGAGCAACAGAGAAAACGTTATTAAGCGTGGCATATTGGCTACCACCTAAACGCGAGAGAGGGTTCACTTTAAGTGCATCAACCACTAAGCGGTCGCTGCACTCGCCGATAACCTCCGGTGCAATATATACTTTTTCAATTTCGGCGAAGATAAGGCTTTGTGGTGTTTCACCGATCTCTTTCACTTCATACAGTTTGCACGCAAACGCAATAGGACAGTCTTTAACCCTTGGTAAATCGAAGCCATCAAAATCCGTCAGCTCTATCCCCGTTGCTTCAATTTCAGACTCACCATGTTCAAGCGTTGCAGCAGTTTGAGTCACATCATTGGCAGAATCATGATGAGCGATATGAATAACCATTTTTCCGGTTTCTAAGACATTCCGTGTTGTGTCTTTCACCTCTCCTGAAGGCTTTTTACCCACAGAAAACATCAACAAAGGCGGGTTACTTGAAACGGCCGTAAAGTAAGAAAATGGCGCAAGGTTGTAGTTGTCTTGTTCTGAATCGGTCAATACCCAAGCGATAGGTCTTGGAATGACGGTTTGTGTCATCAAATGATAAATTTGGGTGGGGGCCAGCGTGCTGAGCTCGATGTTCATCCCTTTTCCTTTCTGAGCGGTTCCTATTGGCTTGAGTGTAACTTGAAATCAAACAGTTAACACGCTTTATCCATGGTTCATTGACCTCGCCAATTTGCAAAACGATTCCGAATTTGACCACAAAACTGAAATTTTTCGCCAAATACGCCTATCTTTTAGGTTAGGGAGAGCGTTTATAACGGCACAAACTGTGCATTAAATTTCGTCGTGACATTGTTTTCTCCCGATTGATAGTGCAAGGAGGTTTTATGATTGCCAATCAACATTCGAAAAAACAAAAACAGAACAAACCACAACAACGCAACCAAAAGAAAGTCCCTCTATCATTAACATAAACCTTAGAACAGACCTCGCCCAGCGCGAGGTCTAATTGTTCCGATTACTCTTCTCACTCAAAACTGCGGTACAAGTTTCTTTCTTGGTGCATCAACCTTGTCGCAGATCACAGACTTTCCTGCTTGATTATAAGATGCTCAATCATTCGTCAATATGTACTTTTAAGATAGGCTTGTTCATCTTGGATAACTCAACCAACATCACTGTAATTACAGCGGGCAGTACCGGTCTGATCGGCAACGAGCTGATTAAGCAGATGTTGGAACGCGAACCAATTGAACATATCTACGCTCTGACTCGTCGTAAACTTCCCTTTTTTCACTCCAAACTTGAAGAGATTCAGCATCCAGAACTACGCATTCAAGAGTGGGATGAAGACAAACCACGACCGGAGTTTGGTTTTATCTGCCTAGGTACAACACTTAAACAAGCAGGCTCCAAACAAGCATTAGAAAACGTTGACTACCAACTGGTGTGTGATGTCGCTCAAGAAATGAAGTTACTCGGTGTAAAGCAGTTAGCCGTCGTCTCAAGTTACGGGGCATCTGCCCGTTCATTTTCTCACTACTTGCGATGCAAAGGACGCATGGAGCTAACCATTGAACGCATGGGCTTTGATCGTGTCCTCTTCGTTCGTCCAGGTCCTTTAAAAGGGTTACGAGAACAACCACGTAAAGACGAAGTCGTCACCCAAACCATGCTGAAGATTTGTCAGCCACTAATGATTGGTCCGCTTGCCAAGCTCATTCCGATTGAAGCCTCTGACGTCGCATTGGCGATGCAGTATCTGCTTTTTTCCCACTCCAATAAAAAACGAGAAACGGCCGATAGCGTTGCGATGCGAAAAGTGCTTAAAAAGTATCAATAAACCGCTCAATTTCACTGTTATGTGAACATCTTCCGCACTTAATAACCGTTAGCTATATTTAATGCCCTTTTGTAACTTCAATTGGGTATTTCAAATCATTACCCTTCATACCGAATCAAATTCCATAAGATATTAATTCTATCAATATCGTCATTAAAAACTAAAGGATATGTAAATATGTCAGTAGTGGTTATCGCTTCGCTAGCGGTATTTGTTGGCATTCTCTTTTTCCTCTATGGACAGCAGAAAAAAGAGAACACTTTATCGCGTCTCGTGTTACTTGGTCTCGTCTTTGGTAGTGCTTTCGGTTTAGCGTTACAGCTCATCTTCGGCGAAGGTAATCCTGTTATCGCTCAAACGCTTGAGTGGGTAAATGTGGTCGGTCGTGGCTATGTTGGCCTGTTGAAAATGATCATCATGCCATTAGTATTGGTGTCGATGATCGCCGCGGTCGTCAAGCTAGAGAAAGATGGCGCGCTGGGTAAGATCTCGGGGCTAACTATTTCAGTGTTACTGGCAACGACGGCAATATCCGCTTTGATCGGTATCGTTGTCACTCAAGCATTTGGTCTAAGTGCTGAAGGTTTAACGGAAGGTGCCCGCGAAACAGCACGTATCGCAGCCCTAGAAACGCGTGCCGATCGCGTGAGTGACCTCACCATCCCACAAATGATGGTTAGCTTTATTCCAACCAACCCCTTTGCCGACCTGACAGGTGCTCGTTCTACTTCGATCATCGCTGTAGTTATCTTTGGTGTACTCACTGGTATTGCTGCACGTAAAGTAATGGCTGAGAAACAAGAGCTTGAATTACCAATTCGCACATTTGTCGAAGCGGCTCAATCTATTGTTATGCGCTTAGTTAAGATGATCATGGCACTTACGCCTTATGGTATCGCTGCGCTAATGGCAAAAGTGGTTGCGACCTCAAGTGCCTCCGATATTCTTAACCTGTTAGGCTTCATTGTCGCTTCTTATGTTGCGATTGCACTGATGTTCGTTGTCCATGGTGTGCTCGTCTCTTTTGTCGGCGTGAGCCCTAAAGAGTACTTCCAGAAGATTTGGCCAGTACTGACTTTCGCCTTTACTTCACGTAGCTCAGCGGCAACAATTCCTTTAAACGTTGAAGCGCAAATCAACAAGCTTCGCGTTCCACCAGCAATCGCTAACCTATCAGCTTCGTTTGGTGCCACTATCGGCCAGAACGGCTGTGCGGGTATCTACCCTGCGATGTTGGCAGTTATGGTTGCGCCAAGTGTTGGCATTGACCCAATGGACATCAACTTCATTCTTTCTTTGATTGCTATTATTGTGATTAGCTCATTTGGTATCGCAGGTGTAGGTGGCGGCGCGACGTTCGCGGCTCTTATCGTGCTACCAGCAATGGGCTTACCTGTTGCGATTGCCGCGCTATTGATCTCTATCGAACCACTTATTGATATGGCACGTACCGCATTAAACGTATCGGGTGCAATGACAGCAGGTACCATTACCAGTCGCTTAATGAAGCAAACCGTAAAAGATGAAGAGCTAGAAACCCAGCAAGCATAACGCTCTACTCTTCTTAAAACGAAAAATGGTCGACAACAGTCGGCCATTATTCGTTTTTCATTCGACAAAGAGACTGTTACTTGTTCTCAATCAACTTTGGTTAATTTTCACTAACAATCAACTAAGCATCGGGCTAAAAATCTTCAAACTTACTAAAATTCCCCGGCTCCTTAGTATTGTCAGGGTTTTAACGACAAGCCGCATTTTGGTATTTCATGTAATTGAATAGCTAAATAGTTTTAATATGGCTGTATTCACGTAATATTTCGTCTAAATATGGCTTAGTATACTTCTCAACTGGGCAAACATTCTTTGGGTCTCCAGAATGATGATATTCTCCCATATCAAATGCATCATAGATATCATAAGCCGGGCTAGGAACAGAATTCCCCTCTTGAGTTCCGAAAACATCATTGATCATAAAATCCCAGACATAGTTCATCGCTCCATCCGCTACATCAAAATCAATGTCATCGGCCATAAACTGCTGCGCAACAGTCATTGAGAACGAATTGATAAAGTTAGCCAGATCATCACCTTCGCTAAGGAGGGCAAAATCTTCAAACGATATTTCGTACTGATCGATTTTTTTTATTACTTCAATAATGTTCATTACTTAGAGGCTCCTAACTGTTGGAATGCACTATGCACAGCGCTAACACTGACTATAAAATCACCAGACATTGATAATCAAGCTCTAACACTGGTGACTCGCCCAAAAAACCATCTCTTATCGCCTTATTCCTCTCTCACAATTGCGCTTGGTGGCTGCCAATGGTCTAATACCGAGGTAGATTTCAAACCCTTGGTAATAAAGACAATGCAGCAAGAGCATCAGCCTACGTTTTTCTTTTTTGATTACGAGACGTGGGGTACTAGCCCAGCGAAAGATCGACCGTGTCAGTTTGCGGGTGTTCGTACCGATATGGACTTCAATATTATTGGTGAACCTCTTGTTATTTATTGTCAGCCGCCTGCGGATTATCTTCCGGCACCAGAAGCCGCACTAATTACAGGTATTACTCCGCAAACTGCTGAAAGCCAAGGTCTTTCTGAGCCCGAGTTTATCGCAAAGATCCACGAACAACTGGCAACGCCAAACACCATTAGTTTGGGCTACAACAGTATCCGATTCGATGATGAAGTAACGCGCTACACCTGTTACCGAAACTTTATCGACCCTTATGCGTGGAGTTGGCAAAACGGTAACTCTCGTTGGGATTTGCTTGATGTCATGCGTGCTTGTTATGCGCTTCGTCCAGAAGGGGTAAACTGGCCTGAGAACGATGAAGGTTTTATCAGCTTTAAGCTTGAGCATTTATCTGTTGCCAATGGCATTGAACATGAAAACGCGCACGACGCTATGGCGGATGTTATCGCGACGATTGAAATGGCCAAAAAGGTTAAAGCGGCTCAACCAAAATTGTTTGATTACTTCCTAAGCATGCGTCACAAGCGCAAGTTGAATGAACTGATCGACATCGTGAACATGACACCCTTGATGCATGTTTCAGGCATGTTGGGCAAAGAGTGTAACTACACTAGCTGGGTTGTTCCTGTTGCTTGGCACCCGACGAATCAAAACGCAGTTATTTGTGTTGATTTGGCGAAAGACCCGCAAGCCCTATTGGATTTGGATACCGAGCAGCTTAATGAGCGACTATATACTAAGCGCTCTGACCTCGCGCCTGACGAGCTTCCAGTCCCTGTTAAGCTTATCCACCTTAATAAGTGCCCTATTCTCGCTCCAGCCAAAACACTCACTGCTGAAAACGCCGAGAACATTGGCATTGACCGAGAGAAATGTTTAGAGAATCTAGCTCTGCTCCGCAAGCACCCTGAGGTTCGTGAAAAGCTGATTGGTGTTTATGGCATTGAGCGGGAATATGAAAAGAGCAATGATGTCGATAGCATGCTCTACGATGGTTTCTTCTCTCCGGCAGATAAAGCGGCGATGAACATCATTCGTGAAACTGACCCAAACAATCTATCTGCGCTTGATATTTCATTTAGTGATGACCGCATTGCGCCATTGCTGTTCCGTTATCGCGCGCGAAACTTCCCGTGGACGCTCGATGAGTCAGAACAACAGCGATGGGCGACGCACTGTCGTGACTACTTCGAAAGTCGTATTGAAGACTACATGATAAATTTGGAAAACTTAGTTCACGAACATGAAAGTGACCAAAAGAAAATCGCTATTTTAAAATCTATCTACCAATACGTACAAAAGCGAGTATCCTAGTAGTCAAAATTAAAAATAGTAACCAAGTCCTGCACCCTACAACCTGGCCTAACTCTCTAAATACTAATCAAAACTCTAAGTTAGGCATTTGAATAATTCGAGCCTTCAGCAATCTGGAGGTTCTGCAGTTGGACGACTCTACACTATGGCGAAAACTTTGCTTCAATACGTCGTATCTATGGGGCTGATATTTTTGTGCCTTGTCGCGGGCATTAATATTCAACACTTATTAGGTATCTCTATTCCTGGCAGCATCATCGGTATGCTGATTTTGTTTGGTTTGCTTGCGAGCGGACTCGTGCCTTCAGACTGGGTTAAACCCGGTGCCTCTCTCTTTATTCGCTACATGGTGCTGCTATTCGTCCCTATCAGTGTTGGCTTGATGGAGCATTTCGATATGCTAATCGCTAACGCCTTACCGATTTTAGCAAGTGCTGTAGGTGGTACTCTCATCGTACTGGTCGTTTTGGGGTTAATGCTCGATCGCATGCTTAAAGGAGGACAAAAATAATGTGGTTACTTGTCACTATTGTTGTTTTCTTTGCCGCACGTTGGCTATGCCAAAAAGTAAAAAGCCCTTTTATGAATCCTTTATTGGTGAGCCTAGCCGTTCTCATTCCACTGCTGACTTACCTGAAAGTGCCATTTGAAACTTACTATGCCGACAATCAGTGGATTAATTATCTACTGCAACCAGCAGTAGTCGCGCTGGCTTATCCTCTATTTGAGCAATTACCACAGATCCGAGCCAATTGGCGTATCATTATGCTGGCGTGCGGTGTGGGCAGTATCATGTCGATGTTTACCGCAAGCATGATTGCCGTTTACTTAAAGGCAGATATTTCTCTAATCGCAAGCTTGTTGGGTAAATCAGTGACCACACCGATTGCGATGGAGGTTTCTAGTCACCTTGGTGGTGAGCCCGCCATCGCCGCCATACTAGTTTTAATCGTTGGCCTGTTCGGTGCGATTATGGCTTATCCGATTTATAACTTACTGAACATCACTCACCCTATTGCCAAAGGGCTCACGATGGGGACGGTTTCCCACGCGCTGGGGACAGCAACCTGCGCTGAGAAAGACGGTCAAGATGCGGCCTTTAGCTCTCTAGCACTTGTGGTGTGCGGTGTTATCACCTCAATCCTAGCACCTTCTTTCTTCACCTTGGCAGTCTGGTTGTCAGCGTAAGTAATTGATGTCGAGCTGCAACTAGCGGCTCGACGCACATCACTAATTTCTCGCCTGTAATCGTTATCATGTGTGACATCACTCAAATAATGCAACAGACAATATCGTTACAATATATTTTGTGATCTTGATCGCCGAATAATTCTCATCTTTACATAAAATGTAATACCAATATCGGAGTTTACACACCAGTATCTGGCTCTAAACTCAAAGATATCAACGATGTTTATTAAAGGACTCACTATGAGAAGCCGCATTGAACAGGCGCTATCTGAAGTGCCACAAAACGTAGCAGATTTCTTATCTCCTATTCTTCTTGCTGACGATTTTGACGCGACGATTTCTTCAGAGCAATTTGAGCAACTCCTCGCTATTTCAGGTCTTGATGACGCAGAACTACGAGTATTGCTACTTCCATTTGCAGCCGCTTATTCCTATGCTCCGCTTTCTAAGTTTTATGTGGGTGCAATTGTTCGCGGCCTATCTGGCAAACTCTACTTCGGCGCGAATGTCGAGTTTGACGGCGTTCAACTAGGGCAAACCGTTCACGCAGAGCAATCAGCCATCAGCCATGCGTGGATGAAGGGTGAACAAGGCGTTGCTGACATCACGATCAACTACAGCCCTTGTGGTCACTGTCGTCAGTTTATGAATGAGCTTTCAACCGCTAACGAGCTAAAGATCCAACTGCCGAAACGTGAAGGTCAGCCACTTCATTACTACTTACCAGAATCGTTTGGCCCTTCAGATCTTGGCATCGAATCCGCATTGATGACCTCTGTTGACCATGGAAAACAGACACAAGAGCAAGATGAGCTATTACAACTGGCCGTCGCTGCCTTAAATCGTAGCCATGCCCCTTACACACATAACTTAAGTGGTGTCGCGATTAAGACCAAAGATGGCAAAGTATATCAAGGCGCATATGCAGAAAACGCTGCATTTAACCCAAGCCTACCGCCACTTCAGGTTGCGTTGATCCAGTTACTGTTAGACCGTAAGGAGCTCGAAAGTATTGATTCTGCGGCCTTGGTAGAAGTAGAAGACGGTACTATCAGCCATCTAGCTAACACACAAGCGACGCTAGAAGCACTAAACCCTGATATTCCAATCACTTACTTGGAACTTTAAACTGAGAAAGGCGCTAAATTAGCGCCTTTTTTGTATCAATTCGGGGTTAAACATCGAAAAACGGTTTGGGGTCGACTTCTAACTGACTAGGGGCTATCGCCTTTTTAATCGTTAGTTTGGTTGTTTTCATATCGACAAAACTTACATCGACAAAACGGTGATACTTACGCGAATAGAAACATTTGATTTCTGGTTTTAGCGGTTCGTGGGAATTCGAAGTCCAAATAATACCTACACGTCCATCACTCAACTCGACCAAAGCCCCAACAGGGAAAACGCCAATACAGTTGATGAATTTGTACACCAACTCTTTGTCTAAATGATTCGGTGTTAAGCTCAAGAGTATTTTAAACGCTTCTGCTGGGCTCATGCCTTGTTTGTAACAGCGATCGGCAGTCAACGCGTCATAGATATCAACGATGCAGCTCATACGACCGTGTAGAGGGATTTCATCACCTTTTAGCCCCGCTGGATAGCCGTTCCCATCGAGTTTTTCATGATGCATCAAACAAACGTCGCGGCTAACATCACTCAAACCTGTAACCGTAGTGATGATCTCTTTCGCGTAAACCTGATGAAGCTTCATATGCTCGAACT
Organism: Vibrio sp. R10-SF1-ISO8; assembly: GCF_059833805.1. Classification (NCBI taxonomy): domain Bacteria; kingdom Pseudomonadati; phylum Pseudomonadota; class Gammaproteobacteria; order Vibrionales; family Vibrionaceae; genus Vibrio; species Vibrio sp. R10-SF1-ISO8. Next base: position 93,901 of record NZ_JCBDHL010000005.1, read on the forward strand.
CTTCGGGTGTTAACCGAGCAGGTTTGTGCAGAACTTTATCATCAACCTTAATTTTGCCAACATCGTGCATAATGCCACCAATCGCCATTTGTTTTAGCGTCTCTTTCGGCAGGCCAAGATGTTTACCAAATGTCACGAGTAAAGTCGCAACATTGACTGAGTGTTCAAGTAAGTACTCATCTTTATTGCGCAGTGCAGACACACAATGCAATGCATCTGAATCAAGCAACACGGATTCGATCATGTCGTCTGCGAGATCATCCAGTTCGGAGACATGTATTGGCTTACCTTCAAAAGTTTGCGTCAGAATCCTGTTAGCCAGCCCTTTTGCTTCTTTGATGATTTTCTGCGCTTTCTTTTGCTGTGAAAAGCGGCTCACCTTTTTCCGCTTCACTGGTGTTGATGCTTCTTGTGGCGATTCAGTTTCTTCCACAACCTTAACGGGTTTAAAAACACTCCCTTTTACTGACAACTCCTTGTCTACCCAAGCAAATTTGACTCCATTTTTAACAAGCTGTTTGACTGCTTTTTCAGACGGCACACGCCCCGCATTGGCGAGATTGACGCGTTTACTGTCTTCGATTGCAGTCACAAACATGCCAACGGTCAGCGTACCGATTGGTATTTTTATGGATTTTTCTGGGTCGAACTGCATTAAGTTAGTAGCCGTATTCTTATTAGAGTTGATTATTGTTAGTGATTATAACTCTAATGCTGAGTATTTACGTAATAAGTGATTGCAATTGCTCAATAAACACCCAAAAAGCGGTAATAAAGTTGAGAATTATCGAAATCGTAATTTTCATCGCTCTTGTCTCGCAGTACTCCACCACTAAAATTAACCAAACACCACAAAGCAAACGTTTGCTTTTCTTTTACCAATGAGTATCATGCTCGCAAAACCTTCTATTCCTCTTACATTTTAGGGTTAATTATGTTCGGTACTGCAACAGCAAATCATGCAACTCGCGTTCTGCTTCTTGGTTCGGGTGAACTCGGTAAAGAAGTCGCCATCGAATGCCAACGCCTTGGTCTTGAAGTGATCGCATGCGATCGTTACGAAAATGCACCAGCGATGCAGGTTGCCCATCGCAGCTATACATTAGATATGCTCGATGGTGACGCGCTGCAAGCTATTATCGAAAAAGAACAGCCTGATTATGTCGTGCCTGAAATTGAAGCCATCGCGACCGATACGTTAGTAGAATTAGAAGCCCAAGGCTTGAACGTCGTGCCAACAGCGAAGGCAACAAAGCTAACAATGAACCGTGAAGGGATCCGTCGCTTAGCCGCAGAAGAGCTAAGCTTAACCACATCCCCTTATCGCTTTGCAGACAGCTATGAAGAGTTTGTTGCCGCAGTAGAAGCAGTTGGTGTGCCGTGTGTATGTAAACCGGTCATGAGTTCTTCAGGCAAAGGCCAAAGTGTCATTAAAAGTGCTAAAGATATTGATAAGGCTTGGAACTATGCACAAGAAGGCGGACGTACTGGAGCAGGTCGCGTCATTGTAGAAGGGTTTATTGATTTCGATTACGAGATCACTTTGCTCACCGTTCGCGCTGTTGATGGTGTACATTTCTGTGCGCCAATTGGTCATCGTCAGGAAGATGGAGACTACCGTGAATCTTGGCAGCCACAAGTTATGACAGACAACGCGCTAGCCGCTGCCCAAGATGCTGCCGGTAAAGTGGTGAATGCACTTGGCGGTTACGGCATCTTTGGTGTTGAGCTGTTTGCCAAAGGCGACACGGTTATCTTTAACGAAGTCTCACCTCGCCCACACGATACTGGCCTCGTCACTCTAATGTCACAAGACAGTTCTGAGTTCGCTCTACATGTTCGTGCATTTACAGGTATGCCAATCGCTGGGATTACTCAGTACGGCCCAGCAGCCTCAGCCGTTATCTTAGGGCAAGGAACATCAAATGATGTTCGCTTCGAAGGCCTAGGCGATGCGTTAGCTGCGCCACAGACTCAGCTTCGACTATTTGGCAAACCCGATATTGATGGACGCCGCCGTTTAGGGGTCGCGATTACTCGACGTGATTCTGTAGAGCAAGCGATCGAAGACGCTAAACAAAGCGCAGATAAAGTAAAAATCATTTACTAAGTCGTTTTATCGAAACTAAAAGGCTTGGTCATTTGAAATGACCAAGCCTTTGTTTATCTTAAATTTAAACCGCTTCAATCAAGTAAACTTCTTCAGCAAATCGTGCAGATTCATGTTTAGCAATCTTAGGATGCTTTTCAGCGTCTTCATTGCTCTCTAGCTTAGTGATCTTGTAACCCTCATACAGCGCTCTCACCTCAGATTCAGGGACAGCAAATGGAGGCCCCGGCATCAACTCTTGATCATAATCGAGAGTAACCAGCAAAATACGCCCACCGAGTTTAAGGAGCGACTTAATCTTTTCTACGTATTGCACTCGCATTTCTTTTGGCAAAGCAATGAGAGAAGCGCGATCATAAACGATATCAACCGGCTTGATTGGCGCAGTAAAGTAGTCACCGACATAGATAGATAGCTCATCAAACTGAAACAGCTCATGCTGACCATTAATCGGCATCACCATTGGCGTGTAAAAATGTTCCGCAAAGAAAGCACGCACGGCAATATTGCTCAGCTCTACTCCCTGCACATCAGAGTGTTTCGTTGCCAGCCATACCAAGTCTTCTGACTTTCCACACAAAGGGACAAAAACGTTGTCTTCTTGGCTAGGGTTCGTTTCCTGCCAATATTTAATCAGTAGCGGATTGACGTCTTCTAGGTGAAAACCGATCTGGTTTGCCGCCCATTTACCGTGCCAAAATTCTGGGTCTCTCATTTTGTTTCTCTGTGACTGACTTCGTAGCGCATAGCCTATCGGAAAGTGAAGCTGAGTGGTATCCCTTCACCAATCCTATTCTGAAAACTTCATTCAGATTAGGTTCATTTTCATCAGATATACTTAGTTACACATTGAAGATGAACCTTTGAAAAGGGTTGCACTCTAATTAAACGCAAAGGAAATGCGAGACTGTTCAAAGTTTTATCAACGGTCGATGGGAAAGCGATTGGAATCGCACAAAGTGCCCCCCATTAACTATGTAGAGATGAGTAGCGCTAGTGATTGAAACTTTTTTCGACACCTTTTTAGCTAAGCCCTACACATCTAAGGAGAGTGAATGAGCCTATTTTTGCGAACTACGGCCCTGATGCTTCTAATGCTCAGCCGTGCCCCTGCATTTGCTGCTATTCCAACCGCGCCGGGTAACGAGGAAAACCGTTCTACTAACCAGAACGAAGTGTGTTCCAAAGCATTCAAACATAACCTAAGCGGCCTTTACGGCATTAAGTCAATGTCGACCACTCCACTTCAGCCATACACTGATTTCGACGTACTTTATAGCAAAGCCCATCAAGCTCAAGCAGAGCTAGAGACCATCTGTAAAAGTACTGCTCTACTGACTTCAACAGAATCTTACTTCGCTGGTGTTAAATCGTCTGACCGTGCTAAAGAAAAGATTGCTTATGAACTTGATGGTCAAACAGAGCGAATTACAGACCTAGCCCGTGCAACGATTGTCGCTGACGACATTGAAAGCCTGATGTCCGCCTATGAAGTACTTAACCGCGAAACAACCATTGTTAAAGTTAAAAACCGCTTTAAGAAACCAGCGGAATCTGGATACCGCGACTTAAACGTTCTCGTTCAGCTGCCAAAAACAAATTTAGTCGCTGAAGTACAGCTTCATCTAAAAGCGATTGCAGACGTGAAAAGTGGTCCAGAGCATGACATCTACGAGCGTATTCAGAAAATCGAACGCGCCGCTGCGATTGAAGGTCGTGACTACAGCGAGTTTGAAACCGCACAGATTCGCAATATGCGTAGTGAGTCTAAAGAGCTGTACCAAAATGCTTGGCAGCCATACATCACCACTCACCTTAGCGCCGCTTAACCTTACTGGGCTTATCTGTAAACTCAGGTAAGCCTTTCGATTTAGCAAAGCCTCGCCTCTTAAACTATATTTCTATCAAATAGATAATAATATAGTTGGAGGCAACAATGGGAGGGAAGCTCTGGCTCTTGATCAGCATGATCGTTTTGCTAACGACAAATCTTGCCTCAGCAGACGACGGATACGGCCCTCTTCAAAGCTACACTCAATCGCCTCTCCATACTAATATCCACTCCCCTCAATTGCGCTCTGGCTTTTCCTTAGATAAGGATGAATATGAAGTTTATGGCGCTGGTACCATTTCTAGTATTTGGGCAGTGACTGCCACCTATGAACTCGATTATTACCAAAACCAGCTTGCTATTGGCAGTAAATGGCAACTCGACACAAATTGGCAGATAGACCTTCAATACCGTTGGAACTTCGCAGCCAATAATCATCTAGATAAACCCACTATTGCCTTTCATGATTTTGTCGGTATTGACCAAAATGGACGTGAAGATGTCGAGCGGAACCGATTTGTTATCGATATGCCAGAGTACGGCGTACAAGAGGAAGGGTTTCGTAGCAAAACGTTGAGCAGCGCTGTGACAGGATACATACAATATCAAGCGTTTACTAATGACCATCATGGTATATCGCTTGGCGTTTCGCTCTATTACAACGACACCGACAATGGCCTCTTCAGCGCGTCAGATTTTGAGCAGAGCGTGCAGGTAAATTATGGCTATGTAAGAGAAAAACATGCGCTAGACGCTACCGTAGCCTTAACATTTAGAGACACTCCTACAGACTTTACTCAAATGCCCTATCGCGACTCTACTTGGACAGTTGGCATCAGTTACCGCTATGAGTGGTTTGAAAATCATACTTTTATTGGTCAACTAGCTTCATCTCAAGGCCTATTGGATGATGGCGGAGAATTTTCAAAACCCTCCACCGAGTTTACCTATGGCTACCGCTACACTCTCAAAAATACAGCGGTCGAAATTACCTTAGTCGAGAACATGTTCCACGCGGATAATAGTACCGACATCGCTTTTGGTGTTGCGTTCCGCTATCGCTTTGGCTCAGCCGCTTAAACCGAAAGAATGCGGTTGACCGCTGCAGCAATCTCCGAATCAGAGGCATTTCGATTCAACGAGAAAGAGATGTACTGGTCACCACGCATACTTAGCGAGCGATCAACCTCGGCTAAACAGTGCACTACCCCATCATCGAGAATAAACGAAAGTTCGATCTCCTTTTTGTTGATGAAACCATTATTGCGAAACTCAATTTCCTGATAGCAACCTGATTTCGAAGAGAAGTTACCACCGCGCAGGAAACCTTTTTCAACATCTGCTTTAACCATACCAAAACCCGCTTGCTCGATAGCGGATAGTATCTTGGCCACTACAGGCAATGGTTTGACTTCAACAAAATCACGGTCTTTAGGGTCAATCGCAAAATCAATGTCCAACGTTGTTTCTAGCCAAACATGAGATTGATTCTTCAGAGCATTCAATGCGGTAATTGGAGTTTCATCGTCTAAGCGCAACTCAAAAGGAACCTGTTTAGTCTCATTGGGTTGGATAACAAATGGCTGGACGGCTTGAAGCTTGGCTAACACAAAATCTTGGTAGCTGGTGCTTTCGTCGCTCTCTACTTTCATCTCGGTACACAGCTTTAGATTGATCGCGTCGATCTGCTGTTCCACATCACCACCTTGAATATGTACGGTTCCCCTCAGTGTCTCCCCCTGAAAGACAGACATACTTTCTAGCACTGTGTCTACTTTTGCCGCGCCAATTCCTAATGAAGCTTTTAACTTTCCAAACATATTTTATCCTTATGATTCTGTTGCACACATGATTTTGCTTGTTGCACTCTATTTAGCAAGCCATTTGTAGCTAAGTCTGATTAAAAACGTGCGAACCTCGCCAAATTAGGGTTACATACCGCCTAGAACCTTGCATTTACCCACTAAATGTATAACCTTTTGTATAGTCAAATAAGAAGTTAGAACAAATATGAGCAATTCGCCTCTTTACTTACAAATCAAAACTTACATTACGGAACAAATCGAACAAGGTTTTTGGCCTGTCGGTCATCGAATTACCACTGAACTTGAACTGACCAAGCAGTTTAACGTGAGTAGGATGACGGTAAACAAAGCGATTCGAGATTTGGTTTCTGAAGGTAGGTTAGTGAGGCGACCGCGCTTAGGCACCTTTGTCTGCGCACCTGACGATAAAGCAGAATCCCCTCTTCTTGATATTAGAAACATCGCTAAAGAAGTAGAACAGCGGGGGAAATCCTACAGCAGTAAGGTTATCAAACAGATCGCCCTTTCTGCTGATGACAATGTCGCGATGAAACTAGGCGTCATGTTGGGAAGTTCGGTTTTCTACAGTGAAATCATTCACTTTGAAGATAAGTCCCCTATTCAGCTTGAGATTCGCTGGGTGAATGCAAGCTACGCTCCCAACTACCTGCAGCAGGACTTTTCACAAATCACGCCCAACCAATATCTATCTGAAAACTGCCCGTTAAGTGCGATAGAGCATACCGTCGAAGCCATTGTCGCTGATGAATCAGTACGCTCAGCACTTCGCCTTGGAGTCAATGAACCGTGTCTGCTGCTTAATCGACGTACATGGAGTGACGATAAGCTTGTTAGTACCGCATTACTCTACCATCCTGGGGCTAGATACAAATTAAGCTCTAAAGTTCTTCTTTGATAGAGCATTTCATACTTTTTACCGATCACATTTTCGCAACATGAGGCTTGATCAAAATCTATACTTGAAACTATATTTGTATATACATTTAAATCCGAGTATAGATTATGAGCCTTACAAGCGACTTGATATTAGTAAATGCAAAGATAGTCACAATGACCGAGGGGAGCGACGGTTACTCAGTGTCACCGCTTTGCAATATCTATATCAAAGACGGACGCATTCAGTCGATTACGCAAGAATCGTTAAGCAGTGAGCTAAGCACTTCTGTTAACTGCTATGACTGTAAAGGTAAGCTTGTCACTCCGGGCTTTATTGATTGCCATACCCATCTCATTTTCGCAGGCAGTCGCGCCAACGAATTCGAAATGCGCCTCCAAGGTGTGCCGTATCAAGAAATCGCAAAACAAGGCGGGGGCATTCTCTCTACAGTGCGTGCGACTCGTGAAGCAAGTGAACAACAACTCACGGAATTGGCATTACCGCGTTTGGACGGCCTAATTCAATCAGGTGTCACTTCAGTGGAAGTGAAATCTGGTTATGGATTGACCCTTAATGACGAACTAAAAATGCTTCGCGCAGCGAAGGCGTTGGAAGCACACAGAAAGATCCGCGTTTCTACAACGTTACTCGCGGCACATGCTCTTCCTCCCGAGTATTCAGGTCGCGCTGACGACTACATTGAAACGGTCTGCCAAGAAATAATCCCTGCTGCCGCGCAAGAGAATCTCGCGACGAGTGTCGATGTTTTCTGTGAGTCCATCGGTTTCAATTTGGCTCAAACTGAAAAAGTCTATCGAGCTGCGATTGATAATGGACTTGCGATTAAAGGACACACCGAACAACTGTCTAATTTAGGTGGCACGGCGTTGACTGCAAAATACGATGGTTTATCCGCTGATCACATAGAGTTTTTAGATGAAAATGGCGTTATTGCATTGGCTCAGTCGAATACCGTAGCCACGCTGCTTCCTGGTGCATTCTACTTTCTAAGAGAGACACAGTTACCACCCATCGAGTTACTACGTCAGCACAAAATACCAATGGCAATTGCTACTGATTTGAACCCTGGCACATCACCATTTGCAGACTTGACTATGATGATGAATATGGGTTGCACGTTATTTGGATTAACACCAGAGGAAACCTTACGTGGCGTAACCAATCATGCAGCTCAAGCCATCGGTTATGGTGAGAGCAGAGGTCAGATAAAACAAGGGTTTGATGCTGATCTCGCAATCTGGGATGTGACTCACCCTGCCGAGTTTAGCTATTTCCAAGGTGCGCCTAGATTATCGGCTCGCCTTGTTGCTGGAGAGCTCGATGATGTCTAATCAATTAACCACCAACCAAGAATTTCATTGGCAAGGTCGTCACGATGCAGAAGATGGAGCGTTAGGAAAGCGTGTCCATCATGTCATCAAACAGATTCAAGTCGATGAGCTTCAGCCCTATAGAAATGCCGTTAGCCTGCTTGGTTTCTGCAGTGATGCGGGGGTTGCTCGTAACAAGGGGCGCATCGGTGCGAAAAGAGCGCCAGATTTGATTCGCCGCGCACTGGCAAACATGGCTTGGCATAGAGAAAGCGCATTAATTGATTTGGGCAACGTTGTCTGCGATGACGACCAACTAGAACAAAGCCAATCTCACTGTGCCAACGTAATTGCGACAGCGCTTAAATCCACACCGGTTATCACTTTAGGTGGAGGTCACGAAGTTGCATGGGCATCATTTCAGGGCTTGGCGCAATATTTTGAGTATCTCAATCCAGCAAAACCACCAAAGATAGGCATCATTAACTTTGACGCTCATTTCGACTTGAGAGCATTTGAATGTGATCAGACGGAAATCAAACCTAGCTCAGGCACACCTTTTAACCAAATCCAGCACTATTGTGCCAAAAAAGAGTGGCCATTCCATTACGCCTGCCTAGGTGTCAGCCGAGCAAGCAATACCGAGGCTCTGTTCCAACGCGCCGACGAACTTGGCGTTTGGTATATCGAAGACAAAGACCTCGCACACTTAAATCATATTTATCACCTTACGCAGTTGCAGCACTTTATCGACAACTGTGACTACATCTACCTCACCATTGATTTAGATGTTTTCCCTGCAGCTACTGCGCCGGGGGTGAGCGCGCCAGCCGCCAGAGGAGTCAGCATTGATATGCTCGCTCCATTCATCGACAGAATCTTACATTACAAGCAAAAACTGGTGATCGCAGATATCGCAGAGTACAACCCGACCTATGACGTAGACAGCCAAACCGCTCGGTTAGCCGCACGTCTTTGTTGGGATATTGCGAACGCTTTCTCCGAAAAATAACTACCCAGAACTCAGTGGCAATGATAGGCGCGAGATGGCGCCCTAGCCCTTTGTTTGTCTGGATAACGTGAACCACAAGGAGCCTTACCATGACGTTTAGATACGGTGTTGATCGTTTAGATCTTGATACTGTAAACGGCATCGCGAATGGACACATCAAAGCAAAACTGTGCCCTGAAGCCTTAACAAAAATTAATGTCAGCCGTGCCAATGTAGATAAGATGGCCAACTCTGATAAAGCAATTTATGGCATTAACACCGGTTTTGGGCCGCTGTGCGATACGCAGATATCACCACAAGAAACGCATTTACTGCAAAAAAATCTGCTTATCACCCATGCGGTTGGTGTCGGCGAACCGATCGAAAAAGCAATTTCTAAGTTAATGCTAATCACCAAAGTTCATGCCCTTAGCCAAGGTTTCTCTGGTATACGCTTGGAAGTGGTAGAGCGTATGCTTACTTTCCTCGAATTGGACCTCATTCCGGTTGTCCCTGAACAGGGCTCTGTGGGTGCATCTGGCGATTTAGCGCCTCTATCACACCTCTTTTTACCACTGATAGGCGAAGGTGAATTCTGGCAGGATGATCAGATAAAGTCTGCCAAGGCTGTACTTGAGGCCAATGGGTTAGAACCATTGGAGCTGCATGCAAAAGAAGGTTTAGCCTTAATTAATGGTACTCAATTTATTCTATCCCATGCCATTACTGCATTAACAAAAATGCGTTACCTGTTAGATCTTGCAGACGTCGCTGGCGCTATGAGTATTGAAGGAATGCAAGGTAGTGAATCACCGTTCAGAGACGAACTACACCAAACGCGAGCTTTTGTTGGCAACTTAGAAGTCGCAGCGCGTATGAGAAGACTGCTTAAAGACTCTCAAAACATGGCCTCTCATGGTAACTGTGGTCGCGTGCAAGACCCTTATTCGCTGCGTTGTATTCCGCAAGTTCACGGCGCTTCTCGTAATGCCTACTATCACTTAGAAGAACTTGTTGAAATCGAGATGAACTCAGTGACCGACAATCCGATTGTTATCAGTAGCGAAGAAGCCATTTCTGGTGGCAGCTTCCATGGGCAGCCATTAGCTATGGTTCTCGATTATGCGGCGATTGCGGCTGCAGAACTTGGCAATATTGCTGATCGTCGTTGTTATCTTTTATTAGAAGGGCTTCATGGTTTACCGCGTCTATTGACTTTAGCAGGTGGTCTCAATTCAGGCATGATGATCCCTCAGTATGCGACAGCAGCACTAGTAACAGAAAATAAATCACTCTGTTTCCCTCCATCAGCTGATAGCGTACCTACCTCAATGGGCCAAGAAGACCATGTCTCGATGGGCAGTATTTCAGGTAGAAAACTCAATCAAATCTTAGGCAACTTGGATAAGATTCTTGCCATTGAGCTCATGTATGCCGCTCAAGCACTGGAATTCAGAAGACCTAATCGTTGCTCTGATCTTATTGAGAAAAACTTCGAATTGATCCGCACTAAAGTCGCTAAGCTCGAAGAAGATAGGCTATTGAAACCTGATATTGACGCGATGGTAGAGTTAGTGAAATCCCAAGCTTTCACTGTGAGTTTTGACGCTTAATTTTGGAGTAAATGATGACTTTTGAACTTAGCTTTCAAGAACAAATTAAACAGGGGATCCCTGAGCAGCTGCCACCGGCAAAACCTTATCCGGTGAATGTTAACCGTGCGCCCAAGCGTAAAGATATTCTCAGCACAGAAGAGAAACAACTCGCCATTCGCAATGCCCTTAGATACTTTCCCAAGGCATGGCACCAAGAGCTTGCGCATGAGTTTGCGCAAGAGTTAAATGCCTTTGGCCGCATTTATATGTATCGCTTTAAGCCGAATTACTTAATGAAAGCGCGAGCAATAAGCGACTATCCAGCAAAATGCCAGCAAGCTGCCGCCATTATGTTGATGATCGATAACAACCTTGATCCAGCGGTTGCCCAACACCCAGAAGAGCTTATCACTTATGGTGGCAATGGGGCTGTTTTTCAAAACTGGGCGCAATACCTGTTGGCAATGAAATACCTCAGTGAGATGGAGAGCGATCAAACCTTGCACCTGTACTCAGGCCATCCGATGGGGTTATTTCCTTCTTCACCAGAAGCCCCTCGTGTTGTCGTCACCAATGGTATGATGATCCCGAACTATTCTAAGCCAGACGATTGGGAAAAATTCAATGCGTTGGGCGTGACTCAGTATGGTCAAATGACAGCTGGTTCATTTATGTATATTGGCCCTCAAGGGATTGTTCATGGCACAACGATTACCGTTATGAACGCTTTCCGCAAGGTGTTAAAAGCAGGTGAACAAGCTAAGGGCAAAATATTCCTTACCGCTGGTTTAGGTGGCATGAGTGGAGCACAACCCAAAGCAGGTAACATTGCTAAGTGTATTACTGTTTGTGCCGAAGTTAACCCTAATGCCGCGACTAAACGACATCAACAAGGCTGGGTTGATGAACTCATCGATGATATGCCTGAGCTGATTAAGCGCGTCAGAGTAGCTCAAGCCAACGAAGAGGTCGTCTCTATTGCCTATATCGGTAATGTGGTTGAGGTTTGGGAATCGTTCCTAGAAGAAGAGATCTTTGTTCACTTAGGCTCAGACCAAACGTCACTGCATAACCCTTGGTCTGGCGGCTACTATCCAGTTGATATTAGCTACGAAGAGTCTAATCGTTTGATTAGAGAAGAACCGGACGTATTCAAAGAAAAAGTACAAGCGACATTAAGACGCCATGGTGCCGCCGTCAACAAGCATACTGAGAAAGGAACTTACTTCTTTGACTATGGTAATGCCTTCTTGTTAGAAGCCTCGCGTGCAGGCGCTGATGTTATGGCAGCAAACGGTATTGATTTTAAGTACCCTTCTTACGTGCAGGATATTTTGGGGCCAATGTGCTTTGACTATGGCTTTGGTCCATTCCGTTGGGTTTGTACCTCCGGTAAACCGGAAGATCTCGACAAAACAGATGAAATAGCGGCACAAGTTTTAAGTAATATTATGCAAAGCTCTCCTGCTGAGATCCAGCAACAGATGCAGGACAATATTACTTGGATCAATGACGCCAAAGCCAATAAGTTAGTCGTAGGGTCACAAGCAAGGATCCTGTATGCCGATGCTCAAGGTAGAATGGAAATTGCGAAAGCGTTTAATGATGCCATTAATCGAGGCGAAATTGGCCCTGTAGTCCTAGGACGAGATCATCATGATGTCAGTGGTACAGACTCTCCATTTAGAGAGACGTCAAATATCTATGACGGTAGTCGCTTTACTGCTGACATGGCCATTCACAATGTGATTGGCGATAGCTTCCGCGGTGCCACTTGGGTTTCAATCCATAACGGTGGTGGCGTAGGCTGGGGTGAAGTTATCAATGGTGGCTTTGGTATGCTGCTTGATGGCAGCAGTGACGCGGAGCGCAAGCTTCAATCCATGCTTCTATTTGATGTTAACAACGGCATCGCTAGACGCAGCTGGGCTCGCAATGAAGAGGCCAACTTTGCCATTAAGCGCGAAATGGATAGAACACCTAAGCTAAAAGTAACTCTCGCTAATTTGGTTGACGATCAAATTATTGATGACTTAGCGATTTAACCTTCAAAATCACATGCTACGTCCAAACTATGGGCGTAGCATGTGTATCTAAACAAGAAGAACCAAACGCTCACGAGTTACTTAAGAAAAGCGATTGAATTCGCAAGAACTTTTGACGCTTGTTGAGCACTCAAATTCGAGTTCATAAACTTCCTCACGACCAAATAAATCGCGCTTTGAACGTCACTCGATACCATATGGCCATGCGCGAGCCGCTTCAATGGCCGCTTCGAGAACGATAAAAGTTCTAAATCCAGCGCCTAACTCGCTGTTTGTAATCTAAATATTCGGCACCAAACAGAGACTCTAAAGCGCGTTCTTCGGGTCGTATTTGAAAACGATTCATATACCAGACAAAACCGAAACTAAACACAATCGCGAGTAGGTTCTGTTGCCAATAGGCGAAACCAAATAGCAACAGAAATAAGCCCAGATACATTGGATTGCGGCTGTAGCCGAAGATTCCTGAGTCGACTACTGATGAAGCGTTTTCGACTTTGATTGGATTTACCGTCGTTTTAGCGCGCTTAAACTCATACACCCCACCTAAGCCCGCAATGCCTGCCGCTAAAAAGCACAGCCCGAAAACAATCGAATTCAATGGCAAACCGACCTTAAATGCGAGAAGTTCATGACTAATATGATTGATCACCACAAAGAACAACAAAAAGAGAGCAACGGGCGGAATCTTCCTTTCTAGCTTATCCATTGATATTCCTTAACAAACAGAGGTCTACTGTATACAAAATAGCTCAGCCGTATCGGCTGAGCTATTTAATTTTTAGATAATTTGCAATAGCGCTTGCAGTGGATGCTGAACCTTTACATCTTCGAAACGCTTGACTTGACTTCGGCAAGAGTAGCCGGTAATCAAGCAGCGCTCCTTAGGTAAGTCTTGCAGTCGAGGTTTCCAACTCAATCCGTAAATATCTTTCGACATTTGCAGCTTATCGACTTCATGACCAAAGGTCCCGGCCATACCGCAACAACCAACAGGTACGGTATCAAGCCGAGCCCCAAAATGAGCGAATATTGCCCCCCACTCCTTTTCAGCATTTGGCATCTTGGTTTTTTCGGTACAGTGAGCAAATAGATACCAAGGCTCTTGGCCATTTGATGGCTGCTTATCCATCTCGCTCAACTTAGGCTCAAGCCATTCATGAACAGTGAGGACTTGGAAATCGCCACGCTTATCACCTAACACCTCTTGGTATTCATCGCGATAGCAGAGCACTAACGCAGGGTCTACGCCTACTAACGGGATCCCAATATCAGCAACCTGCTGTAAAAAGGCAGCGGTACTTTTCGCATTTACGGCGAATTGTTTTAAGAAGCCTTTCACATGCTGCGCTTTACCATTGGGTTTAAATGGTAGCAATACCGGGGTCTTGCCCAACTTAGTCACCAAAGAAGCAAAATCTTCGACAACCTGCGCATCATAGTAGCTAGTAAATGGGTCTTGAACGATGACAACATGATTCGCTTTGTCATCTTTCGATAGCGCCGCGAGATCTTGTAGATCAAATGACTTAAGCGACGTTAGTCTCTTGGCTAAAGTTGGCACTGAGAGTAAAGGTGAGTCAACATAACCTACTGATTTAGCGGTTAAGTCTTGCACCCACTTTTGCTTTAACGCACCGTTAACCAGTTTCGGCGCTTTCGCCAATACAGGAAGCATAGACTCAATGTTCGCGACCAAATAATCCTTAGCGGGACGCTGATAACGAGAGTAATAGATATTAAGGAATCGAGAACGGAAGCTTGGAACATCCACTTTAATTGGACATTGGCTCGCACACGCTTTACACGCGAGACAGCCGTTCATTGCCTCATAAACTTCATGAGAAAAGTCATACTCATGTCGCTTATTGAGGTTATTTCGCACGCGATCAATCATGGTTTTGATTGACGAGCTTTCTTCCAGTGCCTGCTTCTCAAGATCAAGGATATCGATTCCTTGCTCAGTTAATTGACGAAGCCACTCTCGAACTAGACCTGCTCGCCCTTTTGGCGAATGTCGTCGGTCGGCTGTCACCTTCATTGAAGGACACATTGGAGAGGAAGTGTCGTAGTTGAAGCACAAGCCATTACCATTACATTCCATGGCTTGTTTAAAACTATCGCGAACTTGAACATCAATCTGACGATCGTAATATCCGCGCTTAGTATCGGTTACTTTTACTAACTCTTCTGTACTTTCAAGCGGTGTACAGATCTTACCCGGATTCATCTTATTGTGAGGGTCGAAAGCCGCTTTTACTCTGCGTAACTCTGTAAATAGCTCTTCGCCGAAAAACTCTGGCCCATACTCTGAGCGATAACCCTTACCGTGCTCCCCCCACATTAAGCCACCATATTTCGCCACCAGCTTAACCACTTCGTCGGAAATTTCATGCATCAAGCTTTCTTGTTTCGGATCGCATAGATCAAGCGCCGGGCGAACGTGGAGAACACCTGCATCAACATGGCCAAACATGCCGTAGTTCAACGATTTCGCATCAAGCAGTTCACGGAACTCCGCAATAAAGTCGGCAAGGTTTTCTGGTGGAACACACGTGTCTTCCGCAAAGGCGACGGGTTTCGCTCGTCCTTTTGCCGCACCTAGCAAGCCAACGGCCTTTTTACGCATATTGTAAATACGACCTATGCTAGCAACATCGCTACAGACTTGATAACCGATGATGCCGGCTTCATTGTTCTCTAGCATACTTTCTAGGCGCGCAGTTAACGCTTTTACCTGCAGCTCGACTTCCTGTACATCTTGACCAGCAAACTCGACCATATTGATCCCTTGCATATCTTTGCCAGGAACGTCGGTCAAAAGGTCACTCACTGTGTGCCAAACAATATCTTGCTTGGCTAAGTTAAGTACCCGAGAGTCAACGGTTTCTACTGAGAGCGCATTCGCTTCAACCATAAAGGGGGCGTTTCGCAGTGCAGAGTCAAAACTGTTGTACTTAACATTAACTAAAGTTCGAGCTTTGGGGATTGGCGTGAGATTGAGTTTTGCTTCAGTGATAAACGCGAGTGAACCTTCCGCGCCACACAGCACACGGGTTAAATCAAACTTGTCTGCGTCGGTATCGAGCGCGTTTTTTAGATCGTATCCCGTTAAAAATCGATTAAGAGGAGGAAACTTCGCTTCAATTTGAGATCGTTTCTCGCGACATACCTTTTCGGTAACGTGAAATGCTTCAAATGCATACTCGCCTTCCTGCGGCATGCCTTTCGATAAATCTGACTCTAAGCATGAGCCATCAGCAAACACAGCTTGCAGCGAAAGTACATGGTCCGATGTTTTACCGTACTTAAGTGAACCCTGGCCAGAGGCATCGGTGTTGATCATACCGCCCAAAGTCGCGCGGTTACTGGTCGACAAATCTGGAGAGAAGAAGTAACCAAACGGTCTTATTGCATCGTTAAGTTGATCCTTAACAATACCCGTTTGTACGCGAACCCAACCTTCTTTCTCATTGATCTCCAAAACCTTATTCATATGACGAGACAGGTCAACTACGACGCCCTTCGTCAGGGACTGTCCGTTGGTACCTGTGCCGCCTCCACGAGGAGAAAACTTGATTCGTTCATACTGCGATTGAGTACTAAGCTTACCTATAAGTGATACATCTTCGGTGGTTCTGGGATGCACGACCGCTTGAGGTAACTCTTGGTAGACGCTGTTATCAGTGGAGACAGCTAAGCGGCTAGAAAACTGGCTTTCGATGTCACCGCTAAATCCGGCGGCTTTAAGTTCTTCGAGAAAGGTGAGTACGATCGGATCAACATCCGACTGTGAATGTAATCTTGGTAACATTTGCTTCCTGCCCCCTACTACGCTGATCCAATCAGCAGTGGGTTCACTTCAGTTTAAAAACTATTATTTGAATCAGGTCACTTTACAACATTTAAAAGGGTGATCAAAACAGAAATGCAGTGTCAGAATGGAACTTATCGCATTTTTTTCCCACACTTAGAATTATTGGACAAACTTTAAGTGTCTCTTATGAGCGAGTCATCAATGAAAAAAAATAAAGTCATCACAACAGAAGATATTCTTTTGAAATTGTGCCAGTCCGTTTCTGGCGTTTTAACCTCTGCGACAAGCTCGCAAATTTCATACTCAGCTATGGTACAGAAGATTACGAAAACAAGCCTTAAGCCTGATTTCGGCTGCTTTGTACTATTTGATGGTGGATTTTCAGGTCTAGTCGTTATCAACTTCACTTCTAAAGCTGCGCTTGAGGTGTACACAAACTACATGCGCAACATGGGTATGCCTGAAGAAGAGCTTGCGACTCTGCATACTTCTGATGAAGTGGCGGATGTATTGGGTGAGCTTATGAACCAATTGGTCGGTCACTTTACTAACCAAGTGCGCAAAGACCTTCATACTCACATCACGCAAAACCAACCGAAAATGCTTTCTTTGAACAAACAGGTGAACCTATCGGTCGATACCAATCTTGATCGTCCTCAGGCGCGCCGTGTGACCTTCTCTACCGAGCAAGGCAATATTTTCTACCTAGAGCTAGCAATGGACAAAACGGAGTTCATTCAGCTAGAAGAGTTTGAAGCGACGGAAGATGAGTGCCCTGATGATATCTTGGAGCAAACTCAACAAAAGATGAAAGCGAAAAACGACAAAAAGGAAGAGAAGCAAGACAGTAATGCCAATGACCTGCTGGATGAACTAGGTATCTAGCGTAACCTCACTCTTGCTAATGGAATGCCGTCGACAGTTCGATGGCATTCTCTATTCTCTATTCTCTATTCTCTATTCTCTATTCTCTATTCTCTATTCTCATTATCCTGACTGAGCGCCTTATAACGACAACTCATTTCCGTTTTTAACCAGAAAACGGTAAAATGTCCGACTTTGCTAAATTAGTGAGATTTGAAGCGGTCGATGGATAAACAAAAAGCCCTTAAGAAAATTGCGAAATGTTTAGAACTTGGTAACTCTGCTAACGTTAACGAAGCGGCGAATGCAATCAAGATGGCTCATCGCTTGATGCTTAAGTACGGCCTCGATAAAGACGATATTGAGTTTATCAAGATGGGCAAAACCCAATCGACTCACCTCCTGCCAGCCAACGTTGGTTCAAATCTGCTTAGAATTATTCGCGGCATTAACACGAAATTTGGCGTCGAAGCCGTTTTACTCAATCACAAAGGTTTGAAACGTGTAGAGTTCATTGGTGAAGCTGACCGTGCCATCTTCGCAGCTTTTGCGTTTGATATTGTCTATCGTGAAATGAATGAACAAACTGGTCGTTTCCGCAATGGTTTTTCAGGCTCCGGCACACCAACAACAGAGGTCACTCGACGAGTAAACTCTTTCCTTTCAGGCTGGGTTGAAGGGGCTTTAGAAAAGTTACCGATCATCAGCCCTGATGAAGATTCGGCGAAAAAAATTGATGACTACATCGATAAAGAGTTCAAAAACATCGACCGAGAGACATTCAAACAACAACTCAGAGAAGCGATGAAGAACTTAACCGAAGATTATGAAGTCGGTTTAAAGAAAGGTCGTACCGTCTCAGTTAACCGTCCTATAGATGGGGCACAAGCACCAAAAATGCTCAGATAGAGCAAGCTTTGTTCACCCACCGTTAATATTCAGTAAATTAATCTTTTCCGCGTTGACATAGCGAATGCCATCGGTTTAATTCATGGCATTCGAGACCCAGACTAACCTTGTCTGGCAATAATAATGATACACGGAGATGTTATCGTGAAGAAGATTACGGCTGCTTTAGCCATCGCAATAGCCCTTTCTGGGTGCCAAGCCACACAGCGCCAAAACGCAACCACTGGCGAAACCGAAACCAACTCAGCAACCCAAGGTGCACTTATCGGCGCCATCGCAGGTGCTGCTGTTGGCTTAGCAACCGGTGATGATGCAACAGAGCGTCGACAACACGCGCTGATCGGTGCTGCGGGTGGTGCCGCTGTCGGTGGCGGTATCGGTTACTACTTTGACCAACAAGAAGCCGCACTACGCAAAGAACTTATGGACTCTGGTGTGCAAGTAGAGCGCGTTGGAGAAAATCAGTTATTGCTTCGTCTAGAAAACGGCATTGGCTTCCAAACAAGCTCTTATCAACTTGACCCTAGCATTCATAAAACCTTGCGTGGCGTAGCAAGAATCTTGGTTGAGTACCCAGATACTAGCCTTGTTATTGATGGCCATACTGACAGTACAGGTAGCGATACAACCAACCAAATCTTGTCAGAGCGTCGCGCTGAATCAGTACGTTCTTACCTAGTTTCACAGGGTGTTGCAGCAGGTCGAGCAGTTGCTCGCGGCAATGGTGAACGATACCCGCTTTGTACTAACAGTACTTCAGAAGGTCGAGCTTGCAATCGACGCGTAGAAATTCAGATCTTACCGCTAAAATAATCTTGGCGAGATCGTTGCAAAAATGGCTTCCAAGGAAGCCATTTTTTTATTCGTAATATCGATTCGAGACAATAATTGTCTATTTTTTCTGGCTAATTGATATACTTAGCAAATACAACCACTTTTATCCTAGTGACTAGAGGCTGATTTGCGAATCCTATCCCTTCTACTACTTGTTTACTCTTCAGTGAGTTTTGCTCAAACAGTAGAAGAGCTCACACAAAGCGCTCAGAATAACAATGTCCACGCTCAGTTGGAGCTCGCAGATAGATACCAGAAAGGGCAAGGGGTGACTCAGTCTGACTCAGAAGCTTTCTACTGGTATCAACAAGCAGCGAACAATGGGAGTGATTCCGCAGCAGCAAACCTAGGACGTGCTTACTATAAAGGCCTTGGCACAAAGGTAGATATCGAGAATGCGATATTTTGGCTTAGCAAAGCTGCAATATCCGGTGACAAACAAGCTCCATTATTACTTGGCCAGTTGTACGAGCAAGTAAAAGAGCAGCCTGACAACCTGGATCTAGCGGAGCTTTGGTATGAACAAGCCGCGAAAGAGAACCCAGATGCAGAGAAAGATTATGCTCGGGTACTTGAACAGCAGTTTAATAATCGTAGAGCTAAGCAAGTAGCGGCTATTGATCAGTTAGAAGTGGCCTTTGACCATCAAGATATAGAACTAAGCCCTAAAGCAAAGTCCCTCGCCCACCAAGGACAAGCACAAAGCACCACTATCTATGCATTAATTGGCCTGCTCGCAGTGTGTATTGCGCTCATCATATGGCTGTTGCGCACGAACCGCTCACTTCGAGCGCTTACCGAAAGCAGTGATTCCGATGCCCAAAGGCAGCAAGTCAAAGTTGACCGGGAAATTCGACGTAAAGATGAAACCTTAAAGCAACAAAAACGCCAGATGGAGGCGATGTATCGCCATATTAAAAAACTTCAAGCTCAGACAAAACCGAGCACTAAATCTCAATCTGTCGCGCAAGATAAACCAATCACCCTCGCTTGCACACTGTTTGGCTTTAACCCTGCCAAGATCCCTGATGAAAAACAGATCAAACTTCGCTACAAGCAGTTGTCTAAAGTTTATCATCCAGACCTAAAAGGAAGTGAGGAAGAGATGAAGCGCCTAAATCAGGCACTTAAAGTCATACTCAAACACGTTAACAAATAGTTACAAAACCCAAGTAATTAGATTTCCAATTTTAGACAAGGCTTAAATTACAAGGCTACGCAATCGATCCCCCTCCCATTACACGTAACAAATAGTTAACCATATACCGTTATTCATGTCATAATCTGCACCGAAAATAACACCTAGTAAATAGGGTGGGGAGAAATCTATGTTTACTATCGAAGGTGTATGCGATTGGTGCAAAAAGCCAAGCATGCTAACCAAACATGAATACGTTGACGGTAAAAGCCATCATTCATGTAAAGAGTGCAATGACTTAGCGACATTGGATGTACGTCAGTTCAACATTGCCGAATTACAACAGCGTGGGCGTCAAATCAGCTCACTACGTTAATTCGTACTCTTTCTCCAAGGACGACACTAAGGCCACCTTAAAAGGTGGCTTTTTGCTTTATTGGTATACGCATCAGTTTTATTAACACTTCGTTTACAAGTCAAAGTGATTAAGGTAGGTTCAAATTAGGTATTGAGAACGGTAGCCTCTTAATGAACCCTGATATCGCAATAGAAATAGATCGTAGAAAGCATCTGGAAATGATGGATGCCTTCCCTATGATCGCGATTCTACAAGGTGCTTTAGCCACTTTGGTTCTAAGTTTGACCGTATTCAATTACGGGCTATCAAGTCAAAGCATTATCTGGGCGGGTCTGTTCTTATGTGTCATTAGCGCGCGATATATCGTTGACCGCTCTTTAAGGCCACATATCGATAAACACAGCATGACCAAGACACATTGGTTTGCTCTGCTTACGACTCGATCTTTAATCGGCTTCGTCTGGTCATTAGGATCTATCTGGTATATTGAGATCGCTCCAGAACACAACTTACTGACTACCACAATCTGGTGCACCGCCCTCGCCTTCGCTGGTACTATCTTTCACATCAACTCTATTTCAGCACTGCAAATATACTTTTGGTCACTGATTCTGCCGCTTGTTGTTTACTTTTCAATTGGCTTAGAGCGTTTATTTGAAGCGTTTACCTTAGTGCTATGCGGCGTCATTTACGTTAGCTTATACACCCGAATTCTGCACAATAAAGCGTTAAAAAGAATCGCAGAAGAGATTGAAAAAGAACAATTAATTCGGCAACTTTCTGAAGCAAACCACTCGATAAAGGCACTCGCTGAGCAGGATGCGTTAACCGAGCTCAAAAACCGCACCTACTTCAATCAAAAGATAGAAGCCGTATGGCAGCGTGCCAAAGAGAAGCGCCAAGATCTTTGCGTCATCTTATTTGATATCGACCACTTTAAACCTTTCAACGATAACTATGGACACGTATCTGGAGATAAAGCCTTACGCAAAGTCGCCAAGCGACTTAAGACAATAGATCTAGAAGCGGAATATAGCTTCTTTGCCAGAGTCGGCGGTGAGGAGTTCGTGGCAGTATTACCCAATACCAACTTAGATAAAGCGATAACTATCGCGGAACGGATTAGGTATGGCATTGAGAGCGCAGCCATACCACATCAATACTCCTCTTGTGCAGATATTATTACTATCAGTGCTGGAGTCGCGATTTGCACCGCCGGAGAAACCTCTTCGATTATTGACATGATGGAACAAGCAGATAAGGCCCTCTATCTCGCGAAAGAGGGCGGTAGAAATCAAGTAGCGATATCTCTAGAACCTAAACAGCCGCATCTGGTTGAGCTTCAGGTGCAGCCCTCTTAAACGCCTCCAACTCGCTTAGTGACGTTGTCACTCTGGCAATGTTTGAATAAGGGGTTAAATCAACGTCAAAACGCTTGGCGTTGTATACCTGCGGGACAAGACAAGCATCAACCAAAGTGACCTCATCGCCAACACTATATTCACCGCTACACAATTTCAGACGTTTTTCCAACGCGGTAAAGCCCTGCTCTATCCAATGACGATACCACCGAGTTTTGTCCCCCTCTTCGACAGAAAGCTCACCCGATAAATATTGCAGTACTCTCAGGTTATTGAGAGGGTGAACATCGACGGCGATATCCTGCGCCAGTGACTTCACGATGTAACGGCGCTCTTTGTCTAGCGGGGTAAGCACAACCTCTGGGTAGGTTTCATCAAGGTAATCGATGATCGCTAAAGATTGGTTAAGAATGACGCCTCCATCGACTAGCACTGGCACTAACTGGTTCGGATTGAGATTTTGATAATCGGCGGAGTGTTGTTCTCCGCCGTTTTTTACCAAATGAATAGAGCGCTGCTGATAACTCAACTCTTTTAGGTTAAGTGCTATTCTCACACGGTATGCTGCTGAAGATCGCCAATAACCATAGAGAATGCGATCATTCATATTTCACCACTTGTTGGTCAATCGCGCCAAAGATCGAGTGACCATCCGCGTCTTTCATTTCCATCTTGATTCGGTCACCAAACTTCATGAAACTCGTTGACGGTGAGCCATCACGGATCGTTTCTATCATTCGTACTTCAGCAATGCAGGAGTACCCAACCCCACCTTCACAAATCGCAGTACCAAAGTCAGTACCTTGTTTATTTGATACTGTACCTGAACCGATGATCGCTCCTGCTGATAGAGGGCGACTTTTGGCTGCATGTGCAATCAGTTCCGGAAACTCGAACGTCATATCAACGCCCGCATTTGGACACCCAAAGGGTTCATTGTTGTAAAAGCTTAGAAGTGGCAGATTCACTTTACCACCATCCCAGTCGTCCCCGAGTTCATCAGGCGTCACGGCCACCGGTGAGAAAACTGAAGATGGTTTTGATTGAAAGAAACCAAACCCTTTCGCGAGCTCGTTAGGGATCAAGCCGCGAAGTGAAACATCATTGACTAGCATAATCAGCCTGATAGATTGCGCCGCTTCTTCAGCCGTAGCTCCCATTGCAACATCACCTGTTACGACAGCGACTTCACCTTCGAAGTCAATTCCCCACTCTTCGGTCACTACCGGGATATCATCACAAGGTCCGATAAACGCGTCGGAGCCTCCCTGATACATCAAGGGATCAGTCCAAAAACTTGGCGGCATTTCCGCGCCACGCGCTTTACGTACCAATTCGACATGGTTGACATACGCCGAGCCATCCGCCCATTGGTATGCTCGCGGTAAAGGAGATTCACTCAAAGCCGGATCAAATGGCATTTCGCTGGTTAGCTCTCCGTTATTCAACGCCACATAAACCTCATTGAGCTGAGATTCAACATGACTCCAATTGTCTAACGCTTCTTGCATCGTTTGTGCAACTTCAGGTACAGCGACACATTTTGTCAGTGCTTTGTTTACCACAACCAGTAAGCCATCTCGGCTATCATTCTTTAGGGTTGCTAACTTCATATTCAGTCCCTTTCTATTTTTCTTTCCAACTGTAGACGTACTCTTTGTTTTCCACCTGCTCAGCCTCGTTACTGAAGTGTAGCGCGTGTCTGGTATCAATCATGACCGCAACTTCATCAGTAAACTTCTTCTTGTACTCTTGACCTGCTTTAAAGGCTTTAGGGTGAGGGCCATGAGTAAAGCCTGCTGGATGGAAGGTCACCATACCCGCTTCAATATTGTCGCGACTGAAGAAATCTCCGGCGTGGTAAAACAGTACTTCGTCATAATCATCGTTATTGTGATAAAACGGCACTTTCAGTGCACCTGGGTCACTTTCAATGGGCCTAGGAACAAAGGTACATATAACAAACCCTTGACCAACAAAGGTGGTATGCGCCGATGGTGGTAAGTGATACCTGTGTGACATTAATGGTCGGATATCACGCCAGTTCACTCGCACGACTGACAGGTCCCCATGCCAACCAATCGCATCAAGTGGATTGAATGGATACGTGACAACACTAACTTGGTCGTGACGCTTGATATGAACCTGTGTGGCGTCCTCGGAATACTGGGCTTTAAACTGGTCATCAATTTTCGGTACATCCAACACCCCAGGATCAAAAACAGCGTGATTTCCTACCATACCCTTCTCTGGTAGCGTGTAAGCCGCATCCGTATTTTCAATCATCAAAACAAACATGGGTTCACGAGGCTCTAATCGCCAACTCGTCGAACGCGGAATCATTACATAATCGCCTTCAACCACTTCTAAGTGTCCGTAGTCACAGTAAAGATCTGCAGTTCCCTGATGAATAAACAACAGCTCATCCCCATCAGCATTTCTAACCAAATGCGTCATGGCATTCTCTAACTTCCATACGCGTACTTTACAGTTGGCGTTGTGAAGAAGATGCGGCACAGACCAAGGTGAACGCTGGTGTGATTCCTCTACGTGGTTGAAGTTGAACGCGCGTGGTTTTAAATCGCCTTCCCACTCACTCCAACCGGTAGGAGCATGTTGATGGTGAAAGTGGGCAGCAGGCCCAAAGAACCCGCTACGGCCAGCTTCACGTTCGTAAATTGCCTCTTCGGGAAAATCAGCGTGCGCTTGCTTGGAGCACACTCCCTCCCGATGAGGGAATGTTATCCATTTATGCATCGTCTAGTACCCCACGACGGATTTGATCTTCTTCAATCGACTCAAATAGCGCTTTAAAGTTACCCTCGCCGAACCCTTCGTTACCTTTACGTTGAATGATTTCGAAGAACACGGGACCAATTACTGTCTGAGTAAAGATCTGCAGTAGGATGCCATCTTTCATTGGTGCGCCATCGATCAAGATTCGTAGATCGCGTAATTTCGACACGTCTTCTTTGTGTCCATCCACGCGGCTATCAACTTTTTCGTAGTAAGTATCGGGGGTTGGCATAAAGTCCATACCACGATCACGCAGAGTTTGGACTGTCTGGTAAATATCATCTGTGGTTAAGGCGATATGCTGAATGCCTTCGCCGTTGTACTCACGAATAAACTCTTCAATTTGCGATTTGTCATCAGAGGATTCGTTGATAGGAATTCGGATCTTGCCACAAGGCGCAGTCATTGCTCGGCTCACCAAGCCCGTTAATTTGCCTTCAATGTCGAAGTAGCGAATTTCACGGAAGTTACCAATGCGCTCATAGAAGCCCGACCATACGTCCATATTACCTTGCTTAACATTATGCGTTAGGTGGTCTATCTCGTAGAGGCCGACATCCATTTTAGCAAGACGCTCCTTCGCGTCTTCATAAAAGCGGAAGTCCACTTCATAAATACTGCCATCTTGGTAACGATCAACGAAATACAGCAAGCTCTCACCAATACCGTATATCGCAGGGATGCTAAGTTCCATTGGACCAATTTCAGTGATGTATTCTTTACCACCATTGTCTAGCGCCTGCTTCATTGCAACCGCCGAGTCTTTAACGCGAAATGCCATGCCACACACAGAAGGGCCATGAATTTCAGCAAAAGCATGGGCCTGACTATGGGGTTGAGCATTAACGATAAAATTCACATCACCTTGTCGATAAAGCCACGCTTCTTTTGAACGGTGTTTAGCCACTTCTGCAAACCCAAGCGAATTAAACAGGTCTTTAAGCGCTTGAATACCTTTCGCGTCTGCCGCTGTATATTCAACAAACTCAAATCCATCTGTACCTAGTGGGTTGTACGCTTCGTTCATTTCTATATCCCTCGTTATTGATCTAACTACCGTGTAACTATCAATAACTTGGCTCAGCTAAGCGCAAATTTGAACCTTACACGCCCAATCCGAAGTTAACGAAATGTAATTACAAACTGTAAACACGTTTAATTCAGACAACTTAAATACATAAAAATCAAAAGCTTAAACCGAAATACATGGTAACAATTAGTTTACATTTAGCCAATAATCATAAATTCCTACTTATTAACAAGTATAGTTCAGTCTTGAATTTGACTCTGAAGACCAAACAGGTCTAGCTGCCTTGTTACATTGAGCAAATCAATTCAATCATTCACATAAAATCACTAGGCAAATCGTTAACCATAAATTGACATTAGGAGTTGCTGATAGATTGATATAGCGCAGACAAATCTCCCCTTCGAGCCGTTATGGTTATCCCCTCTGTTCCTTAACGAGGTATAACAATGACTCAAATTAACCGTGAACGTCTGGTCGAACACTTTATCCAACTAGTAAAAATTGACAGCGAATCTCGCAACGAAAAGCAAATTGCGCAGGCGCTTGCCGAACAGTTAGGTGAACTAGGATTTACTGTCCATAAACTGCCAGTGCCTGAAGAGGTATCAAATGGTTTTAACGTCTATGCTCGACTAGAAGGCACGATTGACGATAGCGTTGTACTTAGCTGCCATATGGATACCGTGACTCCAGGCATTGATATTGAGCCAGTGATTGAAGACGGCATCATTCGTTCGAAAGGCAACACTATTTTAGGTGGTGATGACAAATCGGGTATTGCCGCGATTATGGAAGCAGTTCGCAGCATTAAAGCACAAAACCTAGCTCACAAGACCATTGAACTTGCCTTCACTGTTCATGAAGAAGGTGGCCTATTCGGCTCTGAAAACTTCGACATGTCTTACATTCAAGCCGACAAAGCAATCGTATTAGATACCGGTGGTCCTATTGGCACTATCGTCAATGCTGCACCGGGTCAGCAAAAGATCGTTGCTAACTTTATCGGGCGCCCAGCTCATGCAGGCTTGGCACCAGAAGAAGGTATCAGCGCGATTCAAGTCGCCTCTGAAGCCATCACCAACATGAAGTTACTGCGTATTGATGAAGAGACAACGGCTAACATCGGTATTGTTCAAGGTGGTAACGCAACCAACATCGTTATGCCTGAGCTAAAAGTGGTTGCAGAAGCGCGCTCACTAAACGATGAAAAACTGACAGCACAAGTTGCTCATATGGTTGAAACCTTCCAAGCGGCAGCAGATAAGCATGGCGCACAAGTTGAGATTGAATCGACCCGTGCATACAACGCGTTTGTAATTGCAAATGATCATCCACATATTGAGTCGGTAAAAGCCTCTTTCGAAGCCATTGGTGCAAACCCTTACACTAAAGGGACCGGTGGTGGTAGTGATGCCAACAACTTTAATGCCAAAGGGTTAACCACGGTTAATATCTCTACTGGTATGGCAAAAGTTCATACTACAGAAGAGTTCATTGCTATTGATGATATGGTGAAAGTGACGGAGTTTGTTGAGCACTATCTAACACACTAAGTAACGTTGAAAACCACAAAAGCCGCAAATTGCGGCTTTTGTTTTATTGATTGTCACGCGCTACTCTTTGGTCAATTTCACCACCCTTTCCTCGCGCATTTCCTGAGTCATCATTGAGGCAAACTCATCATGGTTAAGGGGTTGTGAAAACAGATAGCCCTGATACTGATCGCAGCCTTCTTGCACAAGTACATCCAACTGCTCCTGAAATTCGACCCCTTCCGCAACAAGTTTGATCCCTAAACTGTGCCCCATTTGAATGATGGTACGGACAAGTACCCGATCAGAGTGATTGATAGCACACTCATCAATAAAACATTTATCAATCTTGATAATATCAATAGGCAGTTGTTTTAAATATTTGAGGCTTGAGTACTCCACACCAAAGTCATCTATCGCAATAGAGACACCAATCGCTCTTAACTGACGGCATATATCGGTAATGTTCTCCGGATCGCTCATCAAGGTAGATTCCGTAATTTCTAGCTGTAATAGATGCGAAGGAAGTTGTGTCTCTTTGAGCGCCTTACACACCACTTCAAATAGATCTGCATGCGCAAACTGGACGGTTGAAACATTGACCGCAATACAAACCGGTAGGTGCTGATCATAATACTGTTTCGCTTGGCGACATGCTTCATGGATGATCCAGTGACCTATAGGCACAATCTGTGTCGTCTTTTCAGCAATTGGAATAAACTCCGCCGGCGATATTGGGCCAAGTTGTGGATGGTTCCAACGCAGCAAAGCTTCCGCACCGACTATCTTAACCGATTCAACGTCTACCTTAGGTTGAAACATAAGAATAAACTGGTGGCTAGATAAGGCAGAACGTATCTCTGTCTCGATTTGATGCTGCCTAATTGTTTCCCCAAGCAACTCATCGTCAAACCAACAAACCGCCCCACCACCGACCGAGCGAGCTTTATATAGAGCAAAGTCAGCGTTTTTCTCCCACACTTCTGGGCTACCTACCGCATCCGCAGCATAGGCAACCCCAATACAATAGGAGAGTCGATGAGAAGTATTGTCCACATCAAACATCGCTCTTTGATGACGATTTAACTCATCAACGAGTTGTTCGAGCTTAGGTTGGAGTTCTTTATCCTCCACCACAACGATAAATTCATCACCGCCAAATCGATAGACCTTACCTACATCTCCCACTATACCCGCAATATGCTTAGAGAATGCAATTAGCAGTTCATCGCCATATCGATACCCCAATCGGTCGTTAACATTTTTAAACCCTTCAAGACCAATATGCACCATCCCAAAATGTTTCGCATTATGCTCAGTTATCTTATCGATATCCTCTTTATAGGCATTGGCATTGGGCAGTTTCGTTAAGTAGTCGGTCTGACTTTCTGTTTTAAAAGTCGCCGCTTGTTGTTGCGTTTTTACAAACAAGTAAGTCATTAACGTGGCAAACACAGTGACGGCGGTCATCTCAATTGAGGTATCAATAAACGTATGAAAATCTGAAATGGTTAACTGGTATAAGTAGCCATTAATCAGTGCGGCGCATACGGCAATTGACCACAATGTTCCCGGGAACAGCACTATATAGCAAAGTGGCAAGAAGAATAGGCACGCTTTAACAAGTTCTAGAGGGAAAGGCTGAATCAATCCTCCAATCAAGAACAAACTAGTGGCTGAAAAAGCAAATACGTGTTTGAGAGATCGGTTGGTACAATACAATGCTAACAATAACAAAGCGGGGAATAGGTAGAATGCATATTCCCAAGGGTGCGGTTGCAGCAAAAATGAGTGGGACATAACCCCTACTGCAACGATGTAGGCGATATAAGCGATAACTTGTACGGCTTCGTTTACCTTAAATAGCTGCTGCATTTGATGCCTTGCTTACTTGTTTCTTCTAATAAACAGTAGCGCATATTTGGCATCTTCGGCGGACTCAAATAGATTTACAATTGCGAAAATAGCAAAAACGCCTCAAAAATGAGGCGTTGTTTCATTCAAACAGAACGGGTTCTACAAGCCGAGCTCTTCAGATAGGGCTTTCATCTGCTTTAGATCCATTTGATGAACCCGAATCATCTGCTCTACTTGGCTCAAGCGAGATTGAGCCTCATCTTGTTTATCACACGAATCTGATTTCGCGTCCCAAGACGTCCCTTCTAAATAGATATCACATGCTTTCTTAAGCTCTGAGATCTTAGGTTGGAGTTCTTCCCTCTCTTTCTCTAGAGACTCTAGCTCCATTTTTACTCTTAGTTCTTGTTGAAACAATTCACGAGAACGCTCAAACATGGTCGCCTGCATATCTGCTTGTCGGTTTAGCTTGCTGTTCTGTGAGTTAGCCGTTTGCAGTTGCTCTTTTTGCGTGGTGATCTGTTCCTCAAGCGACAAGTTAACTTTTTCGAGCTCATTAACTTGTCGCTCAAGTTTACTTACAACTTCTTGGTGTTCAGCTTTTTGTTCCTCTATCGCTTTTTGTAGCTTTAGTGCCACTTCATCGTCGACCTTAGCCACTTTTTCTTCTACTTGAACGACCATTTTCTGCTTGTCTTCCGCCAAAGTTTGATACTGTTGCTCAAGTGTTTGGTATGTGGACTCCCATTTTTTTGCAGTCAGTGTCGATCCAACCAAACCACCTAACGCCAAACCTAAAACACCTGCGATGATAATATAGAGATGCGTTCGCTTGTCTCGCTCTTCAATAACGACAACGTCATCATTCTCTTGGTTATCGGTATGTTCGTTCACTTATTTGCTCCTGAGGGTTAACGCATCAGTTCTGTAATCATGAGCGTGGTTGTGTAAAGTAAAAAGCCAGCAATCAAAGTAACAACCACGTATTTCTGTAGCTTTTCGCTTGTCCGATAGCGAATCAAAACAAACGCCAAAGCCACTAAAAAAGCAATTGCAAGTAACCTTGTCATAACCTCTCCTTAGGCAGACTTTCTATTCATTACTTTATACCATTTTTACGCCGAAATAGTCAGAAACGCGTAGTTTTACTGGCTAAGAATTTTAATTTAATTGATTCAAATGGTTACTTTGTTATCAAAGTGCAAATCTAAGAGCAAATTACGAGCACTTTAACGCGAACCACAGCATTTTGTTTGGTACTCTTTTCGAACTAAGGTATAAAGAGCTAACGAAAAATAGTGGGAAATACCGATGAAACCATACAAGTTGGACAATAAGAAACGCCGCATCCAAAAGAAACTGTTTTTGGGTGAATTTGCAATGCTTGGATTTGAGCTAAGCTGCGAAACCACAATCACCGATTTCGATAAGTATGACGTGTTTGTCGATGAGTTCATCGATTACATTGATGGCTTAGGCCTTTGCTTTGGTGGTGGTGGCCTAGAACTGTTTGAAGGCTTCTTATGCTGTAATGCTCGCTACGCCGATGCGACTGAAGAGCAAAAAGCCCAAGTTGTTGCATGGTTAGAAGCTCGTGAAGAGGTTAAATCAGTGCAAACTAGCGATTTGGTAGACGCAAACTACTTCTAGCTTCCGCCCCTGTCTATGAAAAATAGCGCCATTTACGGCGCTATTTTTGTATGCTCTATCTCACTTCCATCCCAAGATTATACTGTGCCAAACAGCGCGTTACGTAACTTACTTTTAACAAAGCAGCAATAACAATCGTGCTTATATGTGCGGCAATTTGCTCGCCTAAAGTAAATTTGTAAGCGTACGGATAAGAAATGAGTACGCTGACGACTAACGCAACAAAGGTTAATAGCAGTGCAACATTCGAAAAGTTCAAAAGTTTATTAAAAGTAGTATTGGTTGGTTGAGCAAACATATCGACCTCACTTTGATCATTTTATTGTTTTATGCCCTCTACATTGCACATACCTTGCCAAAAATTAATATTATTTAAAATCTTACACTTACCACAACACGAAAACATTTAACGAGTCATTTTGACTTTCTGAAAATCATGTCCTAATGACACTACCAGTGCTATTAAACATCAATAAATCATCACTATAAAAACCTTTCATTTGATGTAAATCAGCTATTGAAATACAAAAAAATAATGATAGAGTTCACACATCGATAGCAACCAGTGTTATCGACTAACTTTTACTCAGTTTATCGAGTAATTGTTCCGATGAAGACTGCAGGAGAGTGGTTATTTACCAAATATTAACATTTGGTAAGGATAACCTACCGAAGAAGTAAATCTTTCAGGTGCCATTTAGGTGGCGGGGACTGTAGTTGGAGGAGCCTCTGGAGAGAACCGTTAAATCGGTCGCCGAAGGAGCAAGCCTATTCGTAGGTGAAACTCTCAGGCACAAAGGACAGAGGAGTGGAAAGAACAATTCAGCTATTTTGCTTTTCTGCCTGTAGCTAATCGGGATCAATGATCTCTGCACTTTCACTCTTCTCCTTAAATAAGCATTATCACTTAAGGGGAAATCATGGATAACCTTCAATCTTTACTTAAAACAATCGACAGCTTTGTCTGGGGCCCACCACTATTGATCTTATTGGTTGGTACCGGTGTCTACTTCACTTTTCGTTTGGGTTTACTACAGTTTAGACACTTACCGACTGCGCTGAAAATGGTGTTCAGTAAAGATGATTCTAAAACACAAGGCGACGTCTCTAGTTTCGCTGCATTGTGCACCGCCCTATCGGCAACGATTGGTACAGGTAACATCGTTGGTGTCGCGACAGCAATCAAACTTGGTGGACCAGGTGCTCTATTCTGGATGTGGCTTGCAGCCCTATTCGGTATGGCGACCAAATACGCAGAGTGTCTTCTTGCTGTAAAATACCGCAAAGTCGACGACAAAGGCCAGATGATCGGTGGCCCTATGTACTATCTGCAATATGGCGTAGGCTCCAAGGCTCTCGCAGTGATGTTTGCTGTATTTGCATTGGGTGTAGCCTGCTTCGGCATCGGTACCTTCCCGCAAGTCAACGCGATAATAGATGCCAGCGAAATCTCGTTTGGTGTTTCTCGCGAAATCTCAGCCAGCGTACTGACACTGCTTGTTGCCTTTGTAACCCTGGGCGGTATTAAATCTATCGCGAAAGTCGCCGGTAAAGTCGTACCAACCATGGCGCTGTTCTACGTATTAGCCTGTTTAAGCGTGATTATTATGAACGCAGACAAGCTACTAGATGCGGTAGAGCTTGTACTGGTTTCTGCCTTTTCATCTACGGCAGCAACTGGCGGGTTCTTAGGCGCAAGCATTATGCTCGCTATCCAGTCTGGTATTGCTCGCGGCGTGTTCTCGAATGAATCTGGCCTTGGTAGTGCGCCAATGGCGGCAGCGGCAGCAAAAACCGATTCATGTGTAAAACAGGGCCTGATCTCAATGACAGGCACCTTCTTCGACACCATAATTATTTGTACTATGACGGGTCTTGCGCTGATTCTTACGGGTGCTTGGCAAAGTGACTTTGCAGGTGCAGCCATGACCACTCATGCCTTTTCGGTGGGTCTTAATGCCGACACGTTTGGCCCGATGCTTGTCTCGATTGGTTTGATCTTCTTTGCCTTCACCACCATTTTAGGTTGGAACTACTATGGTGAACGCTGCGTAGTTTACCTATTTGGCACCAAAGCGGTGTTGCCATATAAACTTGTGTTCGTCTGTTTAGTTGCCTCTGGCGCCTTCTTACACTTAGACATGATCTGGATTATTGCCGATATCGTTAATGGTCTAATGGCAATTCCAAACCTAATTGGTCTTATTGCTTTGCGCCATGTTGTGGTTGAAGAAACAAAACTTTACTTTGCTCAGGTCTCAACGGTTCGCAGTAATCGTGTGACTGTTTAATCAAGCCTAATAAACCAATGCGAAGCCGTAAAGCTTCGCATTTTTTTGCTTTAGCTAACTGAAACAAATACTTCACCCAAACGCCCCTCTACAGTTCTAAACTTGTCTCAAACCCTGTTTGAGCTTGATAATGATTGGACATATCCCCCGCGACATTCAGCATATTGAACAACTCGCCGAGCAGTTTCCTAAGAACGTACGTTTAAACCTCCTTGATAAGATTCCGCATCAAGGGAGGTCTCTACCAATATACGCTTTGGAAATAGGCTCAAATATTAGCCAAGCTCCCTGCCTTTTCTTTACAGGCTCAATTCATGGTGTCGAACGAATTGGTAGCCAGATCATTCTTGCGTTTGTTAGGAGTTTACTTCGGAGACTAGAGTGGGATAGGCAGTTAAAAGAGGCGCTGGAACGAGTTCGAATCGTCTCAATACCAGTCGTTAATCCGTGGGGTGTCGCTCTTAAGAAACGAGCCAACCACAATGGTGTCGATTTGATGAGAAACGCCCCAATCAAAAGCTCAAACCCTATTCATCAACTCTATGCTGGGCAAGATTTTAGTTCTGCACTGCCGTGGTATCGCGGTAACCCCGATCAAATGGAACGAGAGCTGCAAGCTTTGTCACAGTACATTCTCTGTAGTACAGAGCACTCCCGCTCTTCGATTTTGCTCGATCTTCATAGTGGCTTTGGCACGCGTGATAGGCTTTGGTTTCCATATGCGCACAGTAAACAACCGCCAAGTAATTTATCCCAATACTACTTGCTGTATAGGCAGTTTAGAAAGAGCTACCCTCACTACGAGCTTTATCAGTTTGAACCGCAATGGCACCAGTACACGACTCATGGTGATTTTTGGGACTGGATGCTATTACAGCATCAAACGAAATCAGAGAACGACTTTTTACCGCTAACTCTTGAGCTTGGCTCTTGGCTATGGGTGAAAAAGAACCCAATACAAATGCTCAGATTCAGCCAAATGTTTCACCCGACTAAACCCCATAGGATCAAACGGGTACAGCGGCGACACAGTACTCTGCTAAGCTATTTAATTCAGGTGCTCGACAACGATCTACTCGCCAATATGTCGATAAGCGATGAAGCAAAGTATAGGGAAAAGGCCAACAAACTATGGTACCGATAGTCTTAGTCAGAGGGTTATTAAGAGAAAGCGGTCATTGGCAGGATTTAGTCAATGCCATTCAGCAAGCTTCTCCAGAGATCGCGGTCATCACGCCCAATGTCCCCGGCAACGGAGCGCTTTACAATAAGACTAGCCCAAGCGGTATCGAGCAAATGCTTGCACCTGTGCTGGCACAACTCCCTAAGAGCTGCCAACGTTATCACTTAGTCGCGATTTCAATGGGCTCTATGCTCGCCAGTCATTGGGCACATGTACTACCGGGTCAGGTAGCAAGCTTAACCCTGATTAATCCGAGCTTTTCTCGTTACAGCCCTTTTTGGCAACGAATAAACCTTCAGGCCCTACTCAGCATTGGTGCATCAAGTTTAAAAGGGAGTGAAGCATTCCAACAGTCTATCATCGAATGGACAAGCCCAATCAGCCTTCATCATCCTGAAGTGATCGAACATCACCTTAATCTTGCGCGAAATCACCCTGTCACTGCTATCAATGCGATTCGACAACTGTATGCTGCAGCAAAATTTAAAGGGCAAAGCGCTCCACCAGCAATTCCAACTCAAATCATTGTTAGCGAACGAGACAAACTAGTAGATAGTCGATGTGGCGAAGCTATCGCGAAGACTTGGAAGGTAGAAATAAAACGTTTTGATTGTGATGCGCACGACTTGCCGTTAGCCAAACCGCACGCACTGTGTGATCATCTTTTACACTGGTTTGCCAATATCGAGCTAAGCACAGACTATACCTGAGGCTTTTCAACCAGAAGCTTGATACCAAGGAAGACTAAAACCGCCCCTGTCGAACCTTCCATCCAGCGGGTAAATCGTGGACTTTGAAGTAAGTTTTTCGCTTTCGTAAGCACGCCCGCTAAACCACACTGCCAAACCATGGCGATAACAAAATGGATCGCAGCCATTAAGCAAGATTGCAAAAATGCTGAACCTTCAGGGTTGATAAACTGAGGCAAAAACGCGAGGTAGAAAACCGCTGTTTTAGGGTTTAGCACGTTAGATAGAAATCCTTCACGTAGTGACCGCTTTGCATCAAGAGGCGTTGAACCCACCACGACGTTTGCATTTAAACCTGAACTCGTTCCATTTAAGAGGCTTTTCAAAGTCATCACACCTAGCCAGATTAAGTAGGCTGCGCCAACCATCTTCACCGCGTTAAACAGTTCAGCAGATTGCGCCAAAAT
Source organism: Vibrio sp. R10-SF1-ISO8 (assembly GCF_059833805.1). NCBI lineage: Bacteria > Pseudomonadati > Pseudomonadota > Gammaproteobacteria > Vibrionales > Vibrionaceae > Vibrio > Vibrio sp. R10-SF1-ISO8. The sequence continues at coordinate 129,283 of NZ_JCBDHL010000005.1, forward strand.
CGCAGAAATACCGACTGCCGAAAATGTGGCATGGACAAACAAACCAAGACATATCCCTAAGCTTGTTAAAAAACCATCACTAAAGCCGCCACGCGAGGAGTTACGAATTACCAAGGCAGTGTCTAACCCAGGAGTCAGTGTAAGAATAGTAATAGCGATTAAAAAGGCTTCGATATTGATAATCATGGGTCGTCCTGACTGATTAGGGGCTGTTTACAATTTCACCCCATGTTATAGGAAGGTATAACCGAGGTTCAACTCTTGATTAAATTCACTTGGTCTCATAATCATTGATTGATAAGCTTTCGCCTTTACAAATCAATAGTCACGGAAGGCGACCCATGAGCGCATTCGAAAAACTCAAACAACATTCTAAAAAGATCTCACACTTCAATCACCTTGCTGCTATCTGTGGTTGGGACCAAGCAGCTGTTATGCCATCAGGCGGAAATCAAGCTCGCTCGGAAGCAATGGCGGAACTGTCGGTGCACATTCACGGCTTACATACTCAGCCACAACTAGAAGACTGGTTTGCAGAAGCCGAATCTGAACAGTTAAACACTCAAGATAAAGCCACATTGCGCGAGTTAAAGCGTCAATGGCAACAGGCGAACGTGTTACCAGAGTCATTAGTGCAGGCCAAATCTTTAGCCGGCTCTAGATGTGAGCACGCGTGGCGTACCCAGCGCGGAGACAATGACTGGCAAGGTTTTGAAAAAAACTGGGCAGAGGTGGTAAAGCTCTCACAAGAAGAAGCGCAAATTCGCGCTGAAGTAAATGGTCTTTCTCCTTACGATGCCATGCTTGATATTTATGAGCCAGGAACTAACTCCGAATCTCTTGACCGTCTGTTTAGCGATGTAAAAACCTGGTTACCTGAGCTGATCAACCAAGTGATTGATAAACAAGCCTCTGAACATTATGTTCAAGCAGAAGGCACTTTCGATACCAGTAAACAGAAAGCACTCGGTCTTGAAGTAATGAAGCTACTTCAATTTGACTTCAACCATGGACGCTTAGATGAAAGTGTTCACCCATTTTGTGGTGGTGTACCAACGGACGTTCGTATCACCACTCGCTATGATGAAAGCGAGTTTGTTCAATCCTTGATGGGGATTGTTCACGAAACGGGGCATGCTCGCTATGAGCAAGGACTGCCAAAGTCGCTGTCTGGCTTGGCATCTGGTGAGGCGCGTTCAATGGGTATCCACGAATCTCAATCTCTGTTCTTTGAGATGCAAGTAGGCCGAAGTGACGCATTTATCGAACACCTTGCTCGTCTAGCTGGTCAGCATTTCGATGGTCACAGCACAGAGTTGTTCTCGCAATCGAACTTCCAAAAACTCTACACACGAGTTAAAAAAGACTTTATCCGCGTCGATGCTGACGAGCTCACCTACCCTGCTCACGTCATTTTGCGCTATGAAATCGAGCGTGACCTAATCAATGGCAAGATAAAACATACAGACGTTCCAGAGCTATGGAATCAAAAAATGCAACAGTACTTAGGGCTTTCAACAGAAGGCAACTATAAGAATGGTTGTATGCAAGACATCCACTGGACAGACGGTGCATTCGGTTACTTCCCGTCATACACATTAGGTGCCATGTACGCGGCTCAGTTTATGTCGGCCATGAAACAAACGGTTGATGTAGACGGCGCAATTCGAAGCGGCGACCTATCACCTATTTTCGCTTGGCTAGAAGATAAGATCTGGAGTAAAGGAAGCTTATTAACCACGGATGAACTGGTGAAGCAAGCGACTGGTGAAACACTCAATGCGAAGTTCTTCCAAAATCATTTAAAAACACGTTACTTGGGCTAATTTGTAGAACTAAGCCAACGGTTTGACTGCCTGACTGACGTGCTCTTTCAGGCAATCAAACCATTCTAGAATTACCCATTCATTTTTCAGAACGACTTCAAAAGTCCTGAATGATAATCTGAGATATCCAAGGTAACACCATACTCTTGAACCCATTGATCGAGGTTCGCTTGAGCGGCATTTAAACTGTTCATAGTGATGGTGTTGTCATCGAGTTGCCAAAGCTGACGAGAGCCTTCGTAGCTAAATTGAAGTGCCAGCATCGCATTAACATTTCCATCTTGTGCCGCGGTTTGGAGTGCTCGATTCTTACGGTGGATCAGGTTTAAGGCCTGTTTAAGATCCCAAACATACGCCACTTCACGCATTTTGGGGTGCGTTTTTAACTTTACTAACGTCACCACCACCCCAATGGCACTAACGATGACACCAAGTAAGTTCCAGTGAAAATGAGACCCTTGCTCTGCTGGGAATAGGTAAATCAGCGTTTGAGAAATTGCCAAACTAAATGCAGACAAAGCCGCAATACAGGCAACAATCACGATATTCAAACGAGAACGGTATAGCTGCTTGTCGATATTTTGTAACTGCATCAATAATCCATTTTTTGAGCCGACTAAAACCATATCAATAGTCTTAAAAGAGTGGATGATTATACACATCACACTCGAAGATTAATAAGGAAGCTCGCAGATTATTGGTAAGGAGACGTATCTGTATATCGAACCACACCGACAACTTTCTTTATACACAGACTTTCCTTTCTAAACGGCATCAACTGATAACCCACAACATTGTTGTCGGGGAACTATATTAACGTTGTTGAATCGACGATTGGTAGGGTTCAAAGCTAATACCATATTTTTCGTATAGCTCAGCTATAGTGCCATTCTTCACTAGTCTTTCCATTTCCATGTCAAAGGTTGTAGCTAAAGCGCTTGAGTTCTCTGAATCAGAAAAAACCACGAAGAGTTTCTCTCCTTTTTTAGTCACGACAGTCACAAACTGTGATGCGCTTGTCGATGGAGCATGCATGGATAAAGCCGAGTCATAATCTACCAACGCATCTACTCTTCCTTTTTCCAGTAGCTTTAATCCCTGCGCCACATTGTCTACTTCCACCTTTATCAAGCGCACACCTTTTAAAAATCCTTGGTCAAAGTCGTAACCTCTGACCCACGCGACCTTCTTTTCATCTAGCGAGCCATATCGACGATTTTCCCAATCGAGTGCGCCTGATTGAAATCGCACTACCACATCCTCTTCAATGCTAATGTGCCACCTTGGATAAAGAAAACCCAGATTCTCTTGCGGATAATAATAATCCCCAACGTAAGCATCGGCAGCTTTCTTCTCGACTAACTGCTTTGCTCGCTTCCAAGGCTTAGTACTAAGCTCGACTTGAATACCTGCGGAACTAAACACCGCGGTCACAATCTCCCAATATAAACCCGTGCCATCGCTATTAGTGTAACCTTGCCACTCTTCACTCACTACTTTGATAGTCTGAATTCTATCCGAGCTAGAAACTCCACTGCACATGAAAATAGATGTAAGCACTAATATGGAAGTTAACTTCGACATCGTCCTCTCCTTACTACTAGTAAAGAGCATAGTTGAGGACAACAGGTGATGCGATACCCGTCAACTGATACTAAAGCTTTACGATTCTAATGAAATTCCAAGCTCCGTACGTTTTCGTTTACTTAAATTTAAAGCTGCCAAGCGATACGATTCTGATAAGTAGTATTTCAAGTCGTCGTCTAGCTCGCCGGACGTTTGGGTTTGTTGAATCCATTTCATGCCTCGCGAGGCAAAATAAGGTGCGGGTCTATACCCTTCGCAATCACTCAGAAACTGGAAATTTAAGTCTGATGTTTTAAAAGTGAATGCGGCTTCACGATCATCACTCCAGCCACCGATGGCGAAGACTTTTCCACCGACTTTCCAAACGTGAGAATTACCCCATTGAATAACGTGGCTTGTCGCGGCGAACTCTCCGCAGAACTGATTAAACTCTTCGTAAGTCATGGTTTCCCCTTTACAACACTTGTTCAATACGACTCATCCAATTAGGCAATTCTCTCTTGTACCAGTCTAAGTACATTTGCGCATTCTTGTTCTTGCGAGAAACGAGCAGGTTAGTGACTTCCACCACTATCCATCCTTTGGCTAAAACAACATGCTTGAGTAATGTATCTTTTGTCATGCAATCGTTGCACTCTAAGTAACGATCAACAATAAAGTCGTACTCTTGTATTGCTCCCATCCCTCGAATTAGAGGGGCAAGATCAATCGCGGGACTTCCTTTACCAAATCGCTCCCAATCAAACAGCACAAGCTCTCCATTTTTACGCACGCCCCAGTTTCCTTCGTTGCTATCTCCCGATATCAACGTGTTGGGCGAAAATAGCTCCTCACTTAAAGCGCACACTGTCATCAGAGCATCACTCGTTATATTGGGCAACGCCAGCACGCTAAGCGCTCTATCGGTAGCAGCCTGCGTCCACTGATGTTGTTTTAGATTGAATTGAGGAACATGAGAAGATTGATGAATTGCAGCTAGCTGTTGAAAACAGCTAGGTTGGAGATGTAAAAAGGCTAGGCTCACCTGCTGAGGAATGTATTCGATATAAAGGGTGTCACCGACTAAATGGACCAGTTGCGGAGTATTAACACCAGAGATCTTATTGGCGCTGTGCTGGTAAAAATCCCTTTCAACTTGTGACGCGTTGGCCTTTTTAATGCAGCGACGGCCATTGTATTCAACGAGAGTCACCTCAGCAGAGCCTATCTTGGCGAGATTCTTTTCACTCAAATGCTTATCTCCTGTACCTAAGATACTGCAATAGGTGCTGCGCTATAACCTACATACCATTTCCATCAGTCCATTGTTTTCTGAAGACTTGGAAAAGCCATGTGCGTGGTAGAGTTGTACTGCAGGGTTTTCAATAAACACCCTCAAGATGATTTTTGAGCAGGCTCGCTCCCTTGCATACTGTTTTATCAAGCTTATAGATTTAGAGCCATAGCCTCGGCCTTGAAACTGCGGCTCTAACTGGAAATCTCGAAGATACGTTGTTTCACCTTCGTCATAACTAAATCGAACCAAACCAACTCGCTTTTTATCTACACAAATTTCAAAGTTATCTAGCTCTTGCCAACTTTCGATAAAGCGCTGATGATCCCACACTATTCCCCTGCTCTGATAATAGGCTGACATGTTTTCTTGAGTCAAAGACTCGGCGTAATGAGAATCCGAAGCCGGACTGAATACTAACTGCATCCAAGAAAACTCCTCTGATCAATTACTAAACTCTACACTTGATAGTCGAATACGATGATGTCTTCCAACAGAGGGCGGAACACATCTTTTAGCGCATCATGTTCTGGGTGAGGTAAATAGTTTTGTCGCCCAGCCTCATCCACAAACGTCATCAAGACTGAATGCGTGAATCCTTGATTTTTGCCTTCAGGGCTATCGTTCAGTCCCCACTCCACCTCTGCCACTCCTTCCACTTTGCTAGGCATTTGCTCAAAAAGGGCTCTGAGCTTTTCAATTTCAGTTAACTGAGCATCTTGCTTAAACTTGATCAGTAATATGTGCCGAATCATGCGCGTCTCTACTTTTGTCTTTAGTAAAGATAACTTAACATCGTTTGGCTGGCTTCGACCAGTAGAAAGCACACGAAGAGAGGATCTAAGTCTATGACTCGACGGCAATGTAAATCTCTACCTCTTGAGCACCTTTGTAAAACTCAAAGTCCGTCGTATAAGCACGCTTATAGGAGCAATCATCGGCTTCAAAGTAATTCCAAATTACTTCCCATAAGTTGATAACAACT
>NZ_JCBDHL010000006.1:0-290515 GCF_059833805.1 Vibrio sp. R10-SF1-ISO8
TTTAACAATATAAACCTATCAATCTGTGTGGGCACTCGTTGATGATAATCCAATTAGAAACTTCGGTTTCAAATTAGGTTTCAATGATACGAAGTGACCAATGAATCTTCGGATTCAGCACAGTCAATTCAAACATTACTTTATGTAATGTTCAGTATTCATTGAGCCGAACAAAATCTTAAATTGAAGAGTTTGATCATGGCTCAGATTGAACGCTGGCGGCAGGCCTAACACATGCAAGTCGAGCGGAAACGAGTTAACTGAACCTTCGGGGAACGTTAAGGGCGTCGAGCGGCGGACGGGTGAGTAATGCCTGGGAAATTGCCCTGATGTGGGGGATAACCATTGGAAACGATGGCTAATACCGCATAATAGCTTCGGCTCAAAGAGGGGGACCTTCGGGCCTCTCGCGTCAGGATATGCCCAGGTGGGATTAGCTAGTTGGTGAGGTAAGGGCTCACCAAGGCGACGATCCCTAGCTGGTCTGAGAGGATGATCAGCCACACTGGAACTGAGACACGGTCCAGACTCCTACGGGAGGCAGCAGTGGGGAATATTGCACAATGGGCGCAAGCCTGATGCAGCCATGCCGCGTGTATGAAGAAGGCCTTCGGGTTGTAAAGTACTTTCAGCAGTGAGGAAGGTGGTAGTGTTAATAGCACTATCATTTGACGTTAGCTGCAGAAGAAGCACCGGCTAACTCCGTGCCAGCAGCCGCGGTAATACGGAGGGTGCGAGCGTTAATCGGAATTACTGGGCGTAAAGCGCATGCAGGTGGTTTGTTAAGTCAGATGTGAAAGCCCGGGGCTCAACCTCGGAATTGCATTTGAAACTGGCAGACTAGAGTACTGTAGAGGGGGGTAGAATTTCAGGTGTAGCGGTGAAATGCGTAGAGATCTGAAGGAATACCGGTGGCGAAGGCGGCCCCCTGGACAGATACTGACACTCAGATGCGAAAGCGTGGGGAGCAAACAGGATTAGATACCCTGGTAGTCCACGCCGTAAACGATGTCTACTTGGAGGTTGTGGCCTTGAGCCGTGGCTTTCGGAGCTAACGCGTTAAGTAGACCGCCTGGGGAGTACGGTCGCAAGATTAAAACTCAAATGAATTGACGGGGGCCCGCACAAGCGGTGGAGCATGTGGTTTAATTCGATGCAACGCGAAGAACCTTACCTACTCTTGACATCCAGAGAACTTTCCAGAGATGGATTGGTGCCTTCGGGAACTCTGAGACAGGTGCTGCATGGCTGTCGTCAGCTCGTGTTGTGAAATGTTGGGTTAAGTCCCGCAACGAGCGCAACCCTTATCCTTGTTTGCCAGCGAGTAATGTCGGGAACTCCAGGGAGACTGCCGGTGATAAACCGGAGGAAGGTGGGGACGACGTCAAGTCATCATGGCCCTTACGAGTAGGGCTACACACGTGCTACAATGGCGCATACAGAGGGCGGCCAACTTGCGAAAGTGAGCGAATCCCAAAAAGTGCGTCGTAGTCCGGATTGGAGTCTGCAACTCGACTCCATGAAGTCGGAATCGCTAGTAATCGTGGATCAGAATGCCACGGTGAATACGTTCCCGGGCCTTGTACACACCGCCCGTCACACCATGGGAGTGGGCTGCAAAAGAAGTGGGTAGTTTAACCTTCGGGAGGACGCTCACCACTTTGTGGTTCATGACTGGGGTGAAGTCGTAACAAGGTAGCCCTAGGGGAACCTGGGGCTGGATCACCTCCTTATACGATGATTATTGCGATGAGTGTTCACACAGATTGATATGTTTATACACGTTAAGAGACGATACTGGGTCTGTAGCTCAGGTGGTTAGAGCGTTCGCCTGATAAGCGAGAGGTCGGTGGTTCAAGTCCACTCAGACCCACCAATCTTCCTCCCAGAAGAATTGGCACACAGTATCAACACCTGATGGGGCTATAGCTCAGCTGGGAGAGCGCCTGCCTTGCACGCAGGAGGTCAGCAGTTCGATCCTGCTTAGCTCCACCATCTTTAAGCGCATTTGCGTAAGTGTTCTTAAAAATGGTTTCGAAAGAAATCTAGCTCTTTAACAATTTGGAAAGCTGACGAATAACAACAATCCCCATCTCTATGAGATGCGTTGTTATTCAATTAAAAGTTCTCAAATCCTAAAACTATGTTTTAGGTACCAACACACATTCAAGTGTTCTTGGAAACATCCTTGTGATGTTTAATATTTGAGTCCGGCAAAATCGTGTCTGCACATGTATAAAAATGCAGACAACTTTGGTTGTTTAAACAGAAGACCCTTTGGGGTTGTATGGTTAAGTGACTAAGCGTACACGGTGGATGCCTTGGCAGTCAGAGGCGATGAAAGACGTAGTAACTTGCGATAAGCCCAGATTAGGTAGTAACAACCATTTGAGTCTGGGATTTCTGAATGGGGAAACCCAATTGCATAAGCAATTACTGTTAACTGAATACATAGGTTAACAGGGCGAACTCGGGGAACTGAAACATCTAAGTACCCCGAAGGAAAAGAAATCAACCGAGATTCCGAAAGTAGCGGCGAGCGAAATTGGACTAGCCCTTAAGCTTTTAATGAGACAGGTGAATGAGCTGGAAAGCTCAGCGATACAGGGTGATAGCCCCGTAACCGACATCTCATCATCAGTGAAATCGAGTAGGGCGGGACACGTGATATCCTGTCTGAATATGGGGGGACCATCCTCCAAGGCTAAATACTACTGACTGACCGATAGTGAACCAGTACCGTGAGGGAAAGGCGAAAAGAACCCCTGTGAGGGGAGTGAAATAGAACCTGAAACCGTGTACGTACAAGCAGTAGGAGCACCTTCGTGGTGTGACTGCGTACCTTTTGTATAATGGGTCAGCGACTTATATTCAGTAGCAAGGTTAACCATCTAGGGGAGCCGTAGAGAAATCGAGTCTTAACTGGGCGTCGAGTTGCTGGATATAGACCCGAAACCAGGTGATCTAGCCATGGGCAGGTTGAAGGTTGAGTAACATCAACTGGAGGACCGAACCGACTAATGTTGAAAAATTAGCGGATGACTTGTGGCTAGGGGTGAAAGGCCAATCAAACCTGGAGATAGCTGGTTCTCCCCGAAATCTATTTAGGTAGAGCCTCGGACGAATACTACTGGGGGTAGAGCACTGTTAAGGCTAGGGGGTCATCCCGACTTACCAACCCTTTGCAAACTCCGAATACCAGTAAGTACTATCCGGGAGACACACGGCGGGTGCTAACGTCCGTCGTGGAGAGGGAAACAACCCAGACCGCCAGCTAAGGTCCCAAATTATAGCTAAGTGGGAAACGATGTGGGAAGGCTTAGACAGCTAGGATGTTGGCTTAGAAGCAGCCATCATTTAAAGAAAGCGTAATAGCTCACTAGTCGAGTCGGCCTGCGCGGAAGATGTAACGGGGCTAAGCTATAAACCGAAGCTGCGGCAATGCAATTTATTGTATTGGGTAGGGGAGCGTTCTGTAAGCCGTTGAAGGTGAGTTGTAAAGCTTGCTGGAGGTATCAGAAGTGCGAATGCTGACATGAGTAACGATAAAGGGGGTGAAAAACCTCCTCGCCGGAAGACCAAGGGTTCCTGTCCAACGTTAATCGGGGCAGGGTAAGTCGACCCCTAAGGCGAGGCCGAAAGGCGTAGTCGATGGGAAACGGGTTAATATTCCCGTACTTCTTACAATTGCGATGGGGGGACGGAGAAGGCTAGGTGGGCCTGGCGACGGTTGTCCAGGTTCAAGTGCGTAGGCTTGAGAGTTAGGTAAATCCGGCTCTCTCTAAGGCTGAGACACGATGTCGAGCTACTACGGTAGTGAAGTCATTGATGCCATGCTTCCAGGAAAAGCCTCTAAGCTTCAGATTGTAAGGAATCGTACCCCAAACCGACACAGGTGGTCGGGTAGAGAATACCAAGGCGCTTGAGAGAACTCGGGTGAAGGAACTAGGCAAAATGGTACCGTAACTTCGGGAGAAGGTACGCTCTTGACGGTGAAGTCCCTTGCGGATGGAGCTATTGAGAGTCGCAGATACCAGGTGGCTGCAACTGTTTATTAAAAACACAGCACTGTGCAAAATCGTAAGATGACGTATACGGTGTGACGCCTGCCCGGTGCCGGAAGGTTAATTGATGGGGTTAGACGTAAGTCGAAGCTCTTGATCGAAGCCCCGGTAAACGGCGGCCGTAACTATAACGGTCCTAAGGTAGCGAAATTCCTTGTCGGGTAAGTTCCGACCTGCACGAATGGCGTAATGATGGCCACGCTGTCTCCACCCGAGACTCAGTGAAATTGAAATCGCTGTGAAGATGCAGTGTACCCGCGGCTAGACGGAAAGACCCCGTGAACCTTTACTACAGCTTGGCACTGAACATTGACCCTACATGTGTAGGATAGGTGGGAGGCTTTGAAACCGGTACGCCAGTATCGGCGGAGCCGTCCTTGAAATACCACCCTTGTAGTGTTGATGTTCTAACTTAGACCCGTTATCCGGGTTGAGGACAGTGCCTGGTGGGTAGTTTGACTGGGGCGGTCTCCTCCCAAAGAGTAACGGAGGAGCACGAAGGTGGGCTAATCACGGTTGGACATCGTGAGGTTAGTGCAATGGCATAAGCCCGCTTGACTGCGAGAATGACAATTCGAGCAGGTGCGAAAGCAGGTCATAGTGATCCGGTGGTTCTGTATGGAAGGGCCATCGCTCAACGGATAAAAGGTACTCCGGGGATAACAGGCTGATACCGCCCAAGAGTTCATATCGACGGCGGTGTTTGGCACCTCGATGTCGGCTCATCACATCCTGGGGCTGAAGTCGGTCCCAAGGGTATGGCTGTTCGCCATTTAAAGTGGTACGCGAGCTGGGTTTAGAACGTCGTGAGACAGTTCGGTCCCTATCTGCCGTGGGCGTTGGAAGATTGAAGGGGGCTGCTCCTAGTACGAGAGGACCGGAGTGGACGAACCTCTGGTGTTCGGGTTGTGTCGCCAGACGCATTGCCCGGTAGCTAAGTTCGGAATCGATAACCGCTGAAAGCATCTAAGCGGGAAGCGAGCCCTGAGATGAGTCTTCCCTGACCCCTTGAGGGTCCTAAAGGGTTGTTCGAGACTAGAACGTTGATAGGCAGGGTGTGTAAGCGTTGTGAGGCGTTGAGCTAACCTGTACTAATTGCCCGTGAGGCTTAACCATACAACACCCAAAGGGTTTTGATGGACTCAAAGCAAGAACTTTGAATGTGTAACTACAGAACTTAATAACAGCTTTCCGAATTAAAGAATTTGCTTGGCGACCATAGCGATTTGGACCCACCTGATTCCATGCCGAACTCAGAAGTGAAACGAATTAGCGCCGATGGTAGTGTGGGGCTTCCCCATGTGAGAGTAGGACATCGCCAGGCTTTAAATTTCGACTTTAGGTCTAACCAGTGCGGAGCGGTAGTTCAGTTGGTTAGAATACCGGCCTGTCACGCCGGGGGTCGCGGGTTCGAGTCCCGTCCGCTCCGCCACTTATTCCAGACCTCAGCAGCAATGCTGAGGTCTTTTTGTATCTACGGGATTATTTTGGTCTGCGACCAACGAGTCCCGCTTGCCCGCAAGCCCGGCCGACCCGCCACTTATTAAGAAAGCCTAGTCTTACGACTAGGCTTTCGTCGTTTTGGAAGCCCGTTGCTATCGCAACGGGCTTCTTGCTTTTATGGGAGAGATGGAACGGACTGCGTCCTCGGGAACGCTTCGCTATAGATGCGAGAACAGGCTTCGCCCTACGAGAGGTAACTGTTGAAATTAAGTTGGTAGAGCCGATGATTTAGAAGGTGTTGACAGCACTCGTCTCCTAAAAGACACAATTTTCCAGTTCTCCAGTTCTCCAGTTCTCCAGTTCTCCAGTTCTCCAGTTCTCCAGTTCTCCAGTTTTCCAGTTTTCCAGTTTTCCAGTTTTCCAGTTTTCTAATCTTGACGATTAAACATCGTATTTGCAGTCAGTGTCTATGAGAGATACAAAAAGGAGTTACTTATATCTAACTGAGGAAACAGTATGATAGATGCGATTCTTTCGGTCTTGATTGCCTTGTGGAATCAGGACTTTTCAATCCTGCAGAATCCTGAAAGTGCACTGATGATTTATTGCGTTGTCGGGGCTTTGATTTTCCTTGAAAGTGGCTTTATTCCTGCCGCTCCTTTTCCATGTGATAGTGTAGTGGTTCTTTCAGGGACACTTGCGGCAGTCGGAGTTTTGAACCCGATAGTGATATTGCTGTTGATTTGTATTTGTGCTGCTCTTGGCAGTTGGGCTGCTTATTTACAAGGGGCTTGGCTAAATCGACTACCCAAAGTTCAAGGGTGGATAAATGCAGTACCACAGAGTCGTCTCGATCAGGTTGATGTGCTTTTAGGTAAACATGGTTTAGTGGCTCTGTTTAGTGCTCGATTTATCCCAGTTGTACGCTCTTTACTGCCATTAATGATGGGGATGAGGGCCAGAACAGTGGTGAAGTTTCATTATTTCTCTTGGCTTAGTGCGATCTTATGGACGCTACTTCTCTGCTCTTTCGGTATGTTGCTACCATCGCTTCCTGAATCTATAAGTAAATACATCACAGCGGGGCTTATGGCAGCGCCAGTCATTACTTTATGCGCAGCACTTTCAAGCATTATTGTCATCAAGCTGCGTAAATCGATGATGAAACCTGTCACGGAAAATGCTCAAAAATAGCTTTAGGTTACCTATGATCCAAAAGCTTTATATACTAAAAAGGCAGCTTGGTTAGCTGCCTTTGCGTTATAGATGTTTCCAAACCCTATTCTTGCTCTGCCTCTCTATTTTCAGAATCCATCTCTTTTTGGGCAAGCTTAGCTTTTTCGATCATTGGCGTAATGGTTGAGCCTTGGACTAAGATCGAGAACACCACTACCGAGTAGGTCATGACTAGGACAATCTCTTTTACATCGATCAGTTTATCCTGAATAACCCAGATACCAGACGGAATGGAAAGCGCCATGGCTAATGCCAATCCGCCTCTTAACCCACCCCAAGTAAGAATCTTGACCGACCAAGGGTTATATTTTCTAAAACGCTTAAAGCCAATGTATGACAAGAAAACACTTAGGTAGCGAGCTGACAAGACTAGAGGTACTGAGAAAGCCATTAGAATCCAGTCTTCTTTATGGAATTCAAACAACAGCATCGACATACCAATCAGCAAGAATAGAACTCCGTTAAGGAATTCGTCAACGAGTTCCCAGAAGTGATCGAGGTGATCTTCACTCTCTTTGGAGAAACCGATAAATCTGGTCCAGTTACCAATCATAATGCCAGATACGACCATAGCTAATGGTCCAGAAACATGCAGAACTTCGGCAAAGGCATAGCCTGCTGTTGGTATACCTATGGTTAGCAAGAGCTCCATTGAGTGATCGTCGGTAGAGCTGATTAGATAGTGGAACAATAAACCTAAAGCAAATCCATATAAGATGCCGCCCAGCGCTTCTTGGATAAACAGCATGGTAACACTACCAACCGTAGGCGCTTCGGTACCAAAGGCTATGGTAAAGATAGTGACAAAGATAACTAGGCCAAAACCATCGTTAAAGAGAGATTCGCCTTCGATTTGAGTAGAGATGCGTTTAGGAGCGTCGAGCTTTTTAACGATAGCCAGTACAGCGATTGGGTCGGTTGGTGAGATAAGCGCACCAAACAGTAGGCAGTAAACTAGGTCAAACTGAATACCGATAAACTGACAGAAACCATAAAGGACAAAGCCAATAAAGAAGGTCGAGAATAGAGTCGCGCCCAGAGCTAAGGCTGTGATTTCCCATTTTTGATCTTTGAGATTGGGTAGCTTGATACCTAGACCACCGGCAAAAAGGAGAAAACCCAATATGCCTTTAAGTAGGAAATCTTCAAAGTTAATGCTCGCCACTGTGTTTGAAGCGATTTCTGTTAAATGAAACCAATCATTTTGGCCTGCTACAAGAATCAACAGCGACAGCATCATCGATCCAGCAGTGATTGCGATAGTGGTTTGCATTTTACCTATCTTGCTGTTTACAAAAGCAATCAACATAGCTGCAGCTGATAGGAAACAGAGCGTGTAATAGACCGACATTATAATCTCGACATGTAACAAATTGTGAATGGGAATTTTCTGCCTACTATGTACAAATAGCAAACATTTTTTTGTCATAACTAAGTCATCAATTAACTCTTTTAGACGTCTAGACTCCTTTTTAATGTGTGATAGGATGGAGTGATAACTAAAGGAATGAGGCTGTACCGTGGGAAGTAATGTAAGGCAACAGATTGAAGCTCAATTAAAACAACGTATCTTGCTGATCGATGGTGGTATGGGCACCATGATTCAAGATTACAAATTAGAAGAGCAAGATTATCGAGGTGAGCGCTTTGCTGACTGGCATTGCGATTTAAAAGGTAATAACGACTTACTCGTTCTTTCTCAGCCTCAGCTTATTAAAGATATCCATTCTGCTTATCTAGAGGCAGGTGCAGATATCCTCGAAACCAACACCTTCAACGCAACCACTATTGCAATGGCTGACTATGAGATGGAAAGCCTAAGCGAGGAGATCAACTTCGCCGCAGCCAAACTCGCACGTGAGGCGGCTGATGAGTGGACGGCAAAAACGCCAGAAAAACCTCGTTACGTTGCAGGTGTATTGGGCCCAACCAACCGCACATGTTCTATTTCACCCGATGTAAACGATCCCGGCTATCGAAACGTTAGCTTTGATGAGCTCGTCGAAGCGTATTCAGAGTCGACTCGCGCTCTGATTAAAGGTGGCTCAGATCTAATTCTGATCGAGACCATCTTCGATACCTTGAACGCTAAAGCGTGTGCCTTTGCAGTAGACACTGTATTTGAAGAGTTGGGACTCACATTGCCAGTGATGATATCGGGCACCATTACCGATGCGTCAGGTCGAACGCTTTCTGGTCAAACAACCGAAGCTTTCTACAACTCCCTTCGTCACGTTAATCCAATCTCATTTGGTTTGAACTGTGCTCTAGGCCCTGACGAGCTACGCCCGTACGTGGAAGAGCTCTCACGTATCTCAGAGACATTTGTTTCGACTCACCCTAATGCGGGTTTGCCTAACGCCTTTGGTGAATATGATTTATCACCTGAAGATATGGCGGTGCATGTTAAAGAGTGGGCGGAAAGTGGTTTCTTAAACCTTATTGGCGGTTGTTGTGGTACGACTCCAGAGCATATCCGCCAAATGGCTATCGCGGTAGAAGGAGTAAAACCGCGCGCGCTACCAGAACTTATCACGGCTTGTCGTCTATCTGGTCTTGAGCCACTGACAATCGAAAAAGAAACCTTGTTTGTTAACGTTGGTGAAAGAACTAACGTAACGGGTTCTGCGCGCTTTAAACGTCTGATCAAAGAAGAGCTTTATGATGAGGCGTTAGAGGTTGCACGCCAGCAAGTCGAGAATGGTGCGCAAATCATCGATATCAACATGGATGAAGGCATGCTTGATGCTGAAGCATGTATGGTGCGTTTCCTCAACCTGTGTGCCTCTGAGCCAGAAATTTCCAAAGTGCCTATCATGGTCGACTCCTCTAAGTGGGAGGTTATCGAAGCTGGCCTGAAATGTATTCAGGGTAAAGGCATTGTTAACTCTATCTCACTCAAGGAAGGTAAAGAGAAGTTTGTTGAGCAAGCTAAGCTGATTCGTCGCTATGGTGCGGCTGTTATCGTGATGGCGTTTGATGAAGTTGGTCAGGCAGAAACGCGTGAACGCAAACTGGAAATCTGTACTAATGCCTACAATATCTTGGTTGATGAAATTGGCTTCCCACCTGAAGATATCATCTTCGACCCGAATATTTTTGCTGTTGCGACCGGTATCGAAGAGCATAACAACTACGCAGTAGACTTTATTGAAGCGGTTGCGGACATCAAGCGCGATCTGCCTTACGCGATGATCTCTGGTGGCGTGTCTAACGTCTCTTTCTCATTCCGCGGCAACAACTATGTACGTGAAGCGATTCACGCCGTATTCCTTTATCACTGTTTTAAAAACGGTATGGATATGGGGATCGTAAATGCTGGTCAGCTTGAGATTTACGACAACGTACCCGACAAGTTGCGTGAAGCGGTAGAAGATGTCGTTCTAAACCGACGTGATGATGGTACAGAGCGACTGCTCGATATTGCCGCTGAATATGCAGGTAAAGGCGTTGGAAAAGAAGAAGATGCGTCAGCACTTGAATGGCGTAACTGGTCAGTTGAGAAGCGTTTAGAGCATGCGCTAGTTAAAGGTATCACCGAGTTTATTGTTGAGGATACCGAAGAGGCGCGAGTTAATGCGAGCAAGCCGTTAGAAGTGATTGAAGGTCCACTTATGGACGGCATGAACGTGGTTGGTGACCTATTTGGTGAAGGCAAGATGTTCTTACCTCAGGTGGTTAAATCAGCTCGCGTGATGAAGCAGGCGGTTGCTCACTTAGAACCTTATATTAATGCATCAAAGCAAGCGGGCTCGTCGAACGGTAAAATTCTTCTAGCGACAGTAAAAGGTGATGTTCACGATATTGGTAAGAACATTGTTGGCGTTGTTCTACAGTGTAATAACTACGAGATCATCGATCTTGGCGTTATGGTGCCGTGTGAGCAGATCCTCAAGGTCGCCAAAGAAGAGAACGTTGATATTATTGGTTTGTCCGGCCTGATTACTCCTTCATTGGATGAAATGGTTCATGTGGCAAAAGAGATGGAGCGTCTCGACTTTGACTTGCCACTGCTTATTGGTGGCGCGACGACATCGAAAGCCCACACTGCGGTTAAGATTGAGCAAAACTACAAACATCCCGTGGTGTATGTAAACAATGCTTCGAGAGCAGTTGGTGTGTGTACTTCACTTCTGTCAGATGAGCTGCGTCCTGCTTTCGTCGAGAAGTTAGATGCTGACTACGTCCGTGTTCGTGACCAACACAATCGTAAGAAGCCAAGAACTAAGCCTGTGACTCTTGAACAAGCGCGTGCTAACAAAGTGGCGATTGATTGGGAGAGATATACACCTCCAGAGCCTGCTAAGCCGGGTGTTCATGTGTTCGATGATTTTGATGCTGCCACACTGCGCAACTACATTGACTGGACGCCTTTCTTTATGACTTGGTCGCTTGTCGGTAAGTACCCAGCGATTTTAGATCATGAAGAAGTCGGTGAAGAGGCGAAGCGCCTGTTTAAAGATGCCAATGATCTGTTAGATCGAGTAGAGAAAGAAGGTCTACTTAAAGCACGGGGTATGTGTGCGCTGTTCCCTGCAGCAAGTGTTGGCGATGATATTGAGGTGTACACCGATGAGTCACGCACTGAAGTGGCCAAAGTGTTGTATAACCTGCGTCAGCAAACAGAGAAGCCAAAAGGCTTTAACTACTGCCTATCTGATTATATTGCCCCTAAACAGTCAGGTAAGAAGGACTGGATTGGTGCGTTTGCCGTGACGGGTGGTATTGGTGAGCGCGAACTCGCTGACCAGTATAAGGCGGCTGGTGACGACTATAACGCCATCATGATTCAGGCGGTGGCCGATCGCTTAGCTGAGGCATTTGCCGAGTACTTACATGAGCAGGTACGTAAAGAAATCTGGGGCTATTCTGCAGATGAGAACTTATCGAACGATGAACTGATCCGTGAGAAGTATCAGGGGATTCGTCCTGCTCCTGGTTACCCAGCTTGTCCTGAGCACACAGAGAAAGGTTCTCTATGGGATCTGCTTAAAGTTGAAGAGACCATCGATATGTCACTGACGACAAGCTATGCGATGTGGCCAGGCGCGTCTGTTTCTGGTTGGTATTTCTCTCACCCAGATTCTCGTTACTTTGCGATCGCGCAGATCCAACAGGATCAAGCGCAAAGCTACGCGGACCGTAAAGGTTGGGATATGCTCGAAGCCGAGAAATGGTTAGGGCCAAACCTTAACTAGTTCTAAATCAAGAAACAAAAAGCGCAGCTTATGAGCTGCGCTTTTTAGTCTCTGAAAGTCTGATTAAATCATGATGGTTGCTAAGCCAAGGAAGACAGATAGGCCGATAACATCGGTCACGGTTGTGAGCGCCATACCCCCCGCCAGTGCCGGGTCGATGTTCATCTTCTTGAGTAGAATAGGGATAGTTACCCCAGCCACACCTGCGACCAGTAGATTGGTCAGCATTGCGGCGGAAATAATGCCGCCTAACATCCAATTTCCTTTCCAAGCGACAACGATACCGCCAATAATCAGTGCCCACATGATGCCATTGAGTAGGCCGATCGCGGCTTCCTTCATCAGCAGTTCACGTTTATTGGCATCACCAATATGACCAAGTGCTAGACCGCGAATTACGAGCGCTACGGTCTGGTTACCCGCGACACCGCCCATAGAAGGGACTATGGTCATTAAGACAGCAATTGCCGCCATTTGGTCAAGCGTTGCTTCAAACATGTTTGATACGGATGCGGCAGCAAGGGCTGCGAGAACATTCGCACCTAGCCAGATACTACGCTTACGCGCTGACTTAACCACGGGTGCGAAGGTATCTTCGTCATCATCCATACCGGCCATACTCATCATTGAGTGTTCAGCGTCTTCACGGATAACGTCGACTACGTCATCGATAGTGATACGACCAACCAAGTGTTGGTTCTCATCAATAACAGGCGCTGATACCCAGTTGCGGCGTTCAAACAAACTAGCAATGTCTGAGTCGCTCATAGTGACATCAATGGCTTCATCGGTATCTTCCATGACATCACTGATCTTGATGTCAGGCTGAGTAGTCAGAAGGGTTGTGATCGGTAGTTCACCAATCAAGCGACTTTCTTCGTCAATCACGTATAAAGCATCAGTTGCTTCTGGCAGTTCCCCTTTCATACGTAAATAGCGAAGTACAACATCGACGTCGACATCACCACGAATAGTGATAACGTCGGTGTTCATCAAACTACCGGCAGTGTCTTCTGGATAAGATAGGGCCGTTTCAACCAATAGACGCTCAGCTGTATCCATTTGGGATAAGACTTCGCGAGAAACATCATCTGGTAGGCTGCGAAGTACGTAAGCGACGTCATCGGTTTCCATACCTTCTGTTGCTTCAGCAAGCATCTCCGGCGCCATTTTGGACACCAGATCATCTTTAACGTCTTCGTTTAATTCATCAAGAATTTCACCGTAATCTTCCGGATCGGTGAGTTGCCAGAGGACTTCTCGACTTTTACGCGGAGAGGCTTCTAAGAGATGGGCAATATCTTCTGGTTCCATGTCCTGAAGTTGGCGACGGACATGGACAAAACGACCATTTTCTAGAGCTTCGGTAACTTCTTGGAGGGCTTGGTGAGCTTGATCGAATTCTATTTGCTCTGCCATTCATTCCCCCTGACTCTCTATGCTTACAATGCTGTGAATAGTAACTTAATTTTAGAATGTATTTAATAAGTTAATGTGAAGGAAGGTTATTTAGTGCCAAATGACTGGTGAATTACTCATCTTCGTCAAACTTGTCTTCAATAAGATGACAAACGGCTTCAAGAGCAGGGTGCGCATCACTGCCTTCAGCGCTGATAGTGACATGTTCGCCTTGTGCTGACTCGAGCATTAGCAGCCCCATTACGCTGTCTGCAGTCGCTTCTTTGCCTTCATGATTTTGAATGGTAAGGATGGCGTCGAAGGATTGAGCCAGTTCGACCAATTTGACAGCAGCACGAGCGTGAAGACCTAAACGATTTTGGATTAAGACAGTACGACTTTGCTGCTGCATAAATTATTCCTTGTGGTTTTTCTCGAGTGAAGCGTGACGAATCTGAACTTGATGACCCATCTGTGCAAAGTATTCGCCGATTTGCTGAGTGAGATAGACGGAGCGATGTTTGCCACCAGTACAACCAATAGCGACGGTTAGATAGCTACGATTGTTTTTCTCCAGCATTGGCAACCAGTGTTCAATGAACCTTTGAATTTGCTGTTTAAGCTCCATCACCTCTTGATGACCTTCCAAGAAGGATTTGATAGGTGCATCTAAGCCAGTTAAAGGTCTTAAATCTGGTTCCCAATGCGGGTTGGGTAAGAAGCGTACATCAAACACATAGTCGGCATCGCTTGGTAGGCCATATTTGAAACCAAAAGACTGGAAAACCATGACAAGATCTTTGCGTTCACGTCCTTCAACGCGCATACGCACTGTTTCACTTAGATCATGCAGAGATTGGTTACTGCTATCGATCACTAAGTCAGCATGCTCTTTGAGAGGAGAGAGGATACAGCGTTCTTTCTCTATCGCCTGCTCTAACGAGGTGTTTTCAATGCTGAGTGACAAAGGGTGAATTCGACGTGTTTCGCTATAGCGCTTTAATAGAGTCTCTTTGTTGGCATCCAAAAATAGCACGCTGACATCAGAACTTTTCTTTAGCTTAGTTAACACAGCTTCGACTAAGTTTGGCTCTGTTGGTAGGTTACGGATATCGATGCTGACGGCGACATTCTGTTTGCTGGTTTGAACCGATTGAACAAAGACTTCAAGCAGGTCGACGGGCAGGTTATCTACGCAGTAGTAACCTAAGTCTTCCAGTACGCGTAACGCAACGCTTTTACCTGCACCGGACTGACCGCTAACAACGATAAGGCGCATTATTGATTAACCATGATGTCGTAGAGCTCTTGGTCTGACTGAGCTTTACGCAGTTGTTTGAGGATCTGTTTGTCGTTTAGACGTTCTGCCATGCTCGAAAGTGTTTTTAGGTGCTCTTTACATTGTGCGTCTGGCACGAGTAGAGCAAAAAGTAGGTCGACAGGGCGATTGTCAATGGCGTCAAACTCAACAGGTGATTCACACTGCAGCAATACTGCGACAGCTTTATCGCTTGCTTGCATACGAGCATGGGGAATGGCTATTCCATTTCCAATGCCAGTACTGCCCATTTTCTCGCGACTGAGCATACATTCAAAAAGTTCGGTTGAGTTTTGCCCCGTTTGTTCAGCGACAAGTTCACTGATCATTTCAAGGGCTCGTTTTTTACTAGTACATTGAACTGCACTTTTGGTGCAGTCCAATGTAAGGATTTCGCTTAGTTGCATGGTTTTAGTGGGCGTTTAGCTTTTCTTTGTGCTTGTTGAGCTGTCGAACAAGTTTGTCGACGAGCGAATCTATCGCTGCATACATGTTTTCATCGTCTGAAGAGGCATGAATTTCAGCTTGATTTACGTGAAGGGTAGCTTCCGCGATTTGACGGAGTTTTTCAACTTTTAATACCACATGAATACTGTTGATATGGTCAAAAAAGCGTTCGAGCTTCTGAAACTTTTCGTTTACGTAGTCTTGCATTGAATCGGTTAGATCAACGTGGTGGCCATTAATATTGATTTGCATAGACTTTCCTTCTCGGTTGTAGGCCTAAAGCAGGCGTTTGCGCTGACTTGAAGGGGCTATTCCTAAAGACTCTCGGTATTTCGCTATCGTCCTACGAGCGACCTGAATCCCTTGGTCAGCGAGTAGAGCTGCAATCTTACTGTCACTGAGTGGTTTCGCACTGTTCTCTGCAGCGACGAGTTTCTTAATCAGTGCACGGATTGCAGTTGATGAGCACTCTCCGCCATTGTCGGTGCTGACATGGCTTGAAAAGAAGTACTTCAGTTCAAAAATGCCACGAGGGGTATGCATGTATTTCTGCGTGGTAACCCTAGAAATGGTGGACTCATGCATGTCGACAGCTAAAGCAACATCATTAAGCACCATTGGCTTCATGGCTTCTTCACCATACTCAAAGAAATCGCGTTGATGTTCAACAATACACTTAGCAACTTTGAGCAACGTCTCGTTTCTACTTTCTAAGCTTTTGATTAGCCATTTTGCTTCTTGCAGGTTGCTGCGAATGTACTGACTATCGGCAGTATTGCCTTTGCCCAGTGCTGCATATTGCTGGTTGACCTTCAGTCTTGGCACTGAGTCTGGATTAATGGTTACTACCCACTTACCGTGATCCTTAAACACGGACACATCTGGGATAACATATTCAGCATGGTCAGGGGCAATACGGCTTCCTGGTCTTGGATCAAGCTGTTGAATCAGCTTGAGTACTTCACGCAGCTCTGCTTCTTTTAGCTTAGTCTCTTTTATAACCAGTTTGTAATCACGGTTACCTAACTGGTCGATATGGTTAGTTAGTACTAACTTGGCTTCTGCCAACCAAGGAGTGTCTTCTGGGAAGGTGGCGAGCTGAAGTAGCAAGCAGTCTTGGAGATTATTGGATGCAACGCCGAGTGGATCAAATTGCTGGATACGTTTACGTACAGCTTCAATTTCCTCGATCTCAATCTCTTCGTTATTGAAGCTGTCGAGGATGTCCTCAGTCGATACAGTTAAATAACCATAGTCATCAATGGCATCAATCAGTGCCAGGGCGATGGTGCGGTCCGTTTCACTAAATGGCGTGAGGTCTAATTGCCAGATTAGGTAGTCTTGCAGAGATTGAGTGGTTTCACCTTGGTAGACGGGAGCGTCATCATCAAGAGCGATGCCTGTACTACCCGTGTTTGCACTGTAGACATCTTCCCAAGTGGTATCAATTTCGAGGTCGTTGCTGATTTCAGATTTTTCTATCAGCTCTGAGCTGTCTTTTACATCAGGCTCTGCTGTTTCTGCAAGCTCAACTGTGGATTCTTTCTCTTCATTGCGGTTTGTTTCTTCAGCAGACGGCTCATCACTGGTTTCTTCAACCTCGAGGAGAGGGTTTGAATCCAAAGCTTCTTGAATCTCTTGTTGAAGATCTAGCGTCGACAGCTGCAACAAACGAATCGCTTGCTGCAATTGAGGTGTCATCGCTAACTGCTGTCCTAGCTTGAGTTGTAATGAGGGTTTCATTCAGTATTACTTGCCTTAATGCTGGAGAATCTTACCGTTCTTCCCTTTAATCATAGACGGAATTGTTCGCCGAGATAAACTTGTTTCACTTGCTCGTTGTTTAGCACTTGATCTGGTGTGCCTTCTGCGATGAGGTGACCTTGGCTTACAATGTAAGCTTTTTCACATACATCCAGTGTTTCACGAACGTTGTGGTCAGTGATCAATACACCCAGTCCACGATCTCTTAAATGTTCAATGATCTTTTTAATGTCGATAACCGAAATCGGGTCAACACCTGCAAACGGCTCATCCAACAGAATGAATTGAGGGTTGGCTGCTAGTGCGCGTGCAATTTCTACACGGCGACGCTCACCCCCTGATAATGCCATACCCGCGCTGTGGCGTATGTGCTGAATGTGGAATTCTTCTAACAAATCTTCTAGCTTGTCTTGGCGTTCTTCGCGAGTCATCTCTTCGCGAGTTTCCAAAACCGCCATAATGTTGTCTTCAACAGACAACTTACGGAAGATAGATGCTTCCTGAGGCAGGTAGCCAATACCCATACGTGAACGGCTATGCATCGGTAGGATACTGATGTCTTCACCGTCGATAGTTATCGCACCTTGGTCACGCGCCACTAGGCCGACAATCATATAAAACGAGGTCGTTTTACCTGCACCGTTAGGACCTAAAAGGCCAACAATCTGACCCGATTCCACTTGCAAACTTACATCGGTGACAACTGTGCGATTGCCGTAAGTTTTCGCTAAGTGCTCAGCTTTAAGTATTGCCATAATTATTCTTGTACTGCTTGTGGCTGAAGTACGGTAGAGACGCGATCGCCTTTCTGTTTACCGTCAGCAATCAGCTTCTGAGATGAAATTTTGTAGCGTATTTTCGTGCCGCGAATCACGCTGTCATCTTGCGAAAGCATGGCTTCATCGATCATGGTCAATTGGTCATCGACCATGACGTAGTAAAGCTCTTTTGCTTCCCCGTAAAGCGTTTTTCCATCATCCGTTAACTGAGAAAACGTTGCCAAATCCCCATACCCTTCAATCTCTTGGATTGAACCATCTTTGGGGTCACGGGTAACAATAACTTTATCAGCATTGATATTGATACTGCCTTGTTTGAGTTTTACGTCTCCAAGGAAAGTAACTTTATTGCTCTGCATGTCTAGCTGTTGGCTATCTGAGTCGATATAAACCGGTTGGTCTTGGTCCGTCGACAAAGCCATTGCTTGACTAGACAGTAATAAACAAGAAATCAGACTAAGGTGTGAGAGTTTCATATCTACTTTGTACGTGATTGTAGAGGGTAGCGTGATTATCGGCGAAATTGCCCGTCATCGCTTGCCCTACTGTTTCAAATTGAGGCCCAACCATGATTACTTGGTTGTCTGCCCAAAAGTCTCTGCTGTCTAGCTGGATGTTCATAACATCGGTAGACAGGGTGTCAAAGCCAGAGTCAGGTAATAAGTTTGTCGCTAAAACATCTTCATAAAGCGTCAAAACATGATCTTTGCTTAAAACACCACGGACTGCTGTCACTTCCCACTCTTGAGTGGTGCCTTCCTTATAAACTTTAAGGACTGGCTGATAAAAAATGGTATCGCCACTTCTTGCAAAGTGGTCAAGATTTACCGATGTGATTACGTAGCTGCGAATGCCTGACTCATTGTATGAGGTGTTGACTAGACCTTCACCACTGAACATCGGGAGCTCTGTATCTGGCTCTACCTGAATATCATAACCCTGCTGCTTATCGAAAAGATAGTAAGCAGACCAGCATATTATGAAAGTCAGGATGAGATATCCAATACGAGATAGACTCATATACTTAGACCTTTATGAACATCGAGTTCGTTTCGTGCTTGTAGAATTAGGTCGCAGACTTCTCTTACTGCTCCATGTCCACCTCGAATAGAGGTCACGTAGTTTGCTCGACGCGCCAGTAGTGGGTGTCCATCAGCCACACATACTTTTAAAGCAACTTGCTCCATCACTGGCCAATCAATTAGGTCATCACCAATATAGCCAGTTTGTTCTGGTGCAATGTCGAGCTTGGTACAAATATCCTGATAGGCTTTGATTTTGTCATCTTGACCTTGGTAAATCAGGCTGATACCTAATGCCTTCATACGGTTTTCGACGATCTGAGAGCGTCGACCGGTAATAATGGCGATTTCAATCCCCGCATTCATTAGCGATTTTACGCCATAGCCATCACGGGTATGAAATGTTTTCAGTTCTTCACCATTGTTGCCCATGTAAATCAGACCGTCAGAGAAGACGCCATCTACATCGCAGATCAACAGTTTAATGTCTTTGGCAATATCTAGAATGGATTGTTCCACTGGTTGATATAAAGTTTCAATCATTTTCGACATTACATCACTCCAGCTTTTAATAAATCATGCATGTTGAGTGCGCCAACCACTTTACCGTTATCACATAGGATTAGGCCACTAATGCTTTTATCCTGCATTAAGTTTAACCCCTCAGCCGCGAGCATATTTGGTACTGCGACGGTTGGGTTTACGGTCATTACATCACCAATCAGCGCAGTGTGAATATCGACTCGTTTATCCAAGGTTCGGCGTAAATCACCATCGGTAAAAATACCAACCAGTTGCTGGTGGTCATCGACGACCGCCGTCATTCCAAGCCCTTTTTGGCTGATTTCGAGCAGCGCATCACGAACAACTGTGTTTGGGGTGACAAGCGGTAAGTCCTCGCCCGTATGCATGATATCAGACAGCTTAAGCAACAATTTTCTTCCCAACGCACCACCTGGATGCGATAGGGCAAAGTCTTCTGCTGTAAAACCGCGTGCTTGCATCAGTGCCATTGCTAATGCATCGCCCATTACTAGGGTTGCCGTGGTGCTAGATGTTGGCGCAAGTTGGATTGGACAAGCCTCTTTTGGCACTGTGATTTGTAGGTGAATATCAGCCAGTTTTGCCATGTTCGACTTCGGCTTGCCAGTCATACTGATGATTTTAATATTGAGGCGTTTTAATACTGGGAAAAGCCCAAGGATTTCTCCAGATTCACCCGAGTTGGAAATCGCTAGCACAATATCACCGGGCTCGATCATGCCTAGATCGCCGTGAGCAGCTTCGCCTGGATGAACAAAAAAGGATGAGGTGCCTGTGCTGGCAAGTGTCGCAGCAATTTTGTTGCCGATATGACCAGATTTACCCATACCCATGACCACGACCTTGCCATCTTTGTTGGCAAGGATAAGCTCACATGCTTTGATAAAGTCTTGGTTTAGATATTGGTCGAGCTGTTCTAGTGCTGCGATCTCGGTTTTTAGTACTTCTAGTGCCGCAGAGCGATAGTCAAACATACAGAACTCCAACAGGTTTTTAGGCGGTCATGTTCATAATTAAGTAGGCTTGGTAGCCAATAAAGCAGCAGAATAGGGCTGCGCCTTCAAAACGATTAATGCTACGAGATTTACCTAGCGCCATCGCAACAAGCAGTAGTGAGACGCCAAGCATGACCCAGAAATCACGCCCCATTGCATATTCACTTAAAATTGATGGATTTAGAATGCCAGGGATGCCCATGACTGCGAGAATATTGAATACGTTCGAGCCAATGATGTTACCGACTGCCATGTCATCTTCACCTTTCATAACGCCAGCAAGAGAAGCCGCTAGTTCAGGTAAGCTAGTACCAACCGCAATAATCGTCAGGCCTATCACTAGATCGCTCATGCCAAAGTATTGAGCAATGATCACCGCATTGTCGACTAATACATCGGCAGCGAGTGGCAAAACAATCAGGCCGATCACTACCCACATCGCCGCTTTACCGTTACTTACGCCTTCTGGTACTTCGGATTCTTGCTCTTCAATGAATGCATCGCCGTTCTTTTTCTCGCTACGGCTGATGCGCAGCATAGTGAGGATAAAAGCGGCAAAAAGAGCAAACAGTAATACACCTTCGTAGAAGCCTAAGTGGCTATCCCACAATAGAACACCTGCTAAAAGCGTTACTCCGATCATCAAAGGTAATTCGCGGCGTAGAACACCTGAGCTGATTGAGAGTGGCTTGATTAGTGCGGTGATGCCTAAGATTAATGCGATATTGGCGATGTTTGAGCCTAGGACGTTACCTACAGCAGTATCTGTTTTACCATCGAGAGCTGCAGTGGCAGAAACCATCATTTCAGGTGCTGAAGAGCCCATAGCAAGGATGGTCATACCGATAACGAGAGGAGAAATACCTACGTTACGAGCCAGAGCAGCAGCACCAAACACCAGTTTGTCGGCACTCCAAACCAAAAATACCAATCCAATAATGAGAAACACAACGGCTTCAAGCATGATGATTCCTAATCAATATACAACGAGAGAATTTAACCGTTAATTTTGACGGTTTGGGGGTAAAAAGAAAAGCAGTTCATTCAATTAATTGTTAACCAAATACGTAATTGGAGCCACTAAGGTAGAGTAGGCGGGCGATAGAGTCAGAATTCGAATAACTCACATTTAATTGAACAGTGCTTTAAATTCAATTTGAATGTGCTTATGATTGCCCATTCTTAAAGGAACAAATATGAGTCCAGCATGGAATCTAAAGACCTAGTCACCGTTAAGCAGCTAACGTTTTCTCGTGGCGAGCGCAAGATCTTTGATAACGTCAGTCTACGTGTACCTAAAGGTAAAGTGACTGCGATCATGGGTCCATCAGGGATTGGTAAAACAACCTTGCTGCGTCTTATCGGCGGCCAAATCTACCCTGAGAGCGGTGATATTTGGTTTGATGGTAACAATATCCCCACTTTAGGCCGACGCAAGCTCTATCAAGAGCGCAAGAAAATGAGCATGCTGTTCCAATCTGGTGCCTTGTTTACTGACTTGTCAGTGTTTGACAATGTCGCCTTTCCATTGCGTGAGCATACCGAGTTGGACGAGTCGATTATTCGCACTTTAGTTCTGCTTAAATTAGAAGCTGTCGGATTACGTGGTGCAGCGGAGTTAATGCCAAGTGAACTCTCTGGGGGGATGGCAAGACGTGCTGCTTTAGCTCGAGCGATCGCTCTTGACCCCGATCTCATCATGTACGATGAACCTTTTGTTGGCCAAGACCCGATAACGATGGGCGTGTTGGTGGAGCTGATTCGTAACTTAAATCAGGCGTTAGGTGTTACCTCTATCGTCGTGTCGCATGATGTTCCTGAAGTGATGAGTATTGCGGACTGGGTGTATATCTTGGCCAACGGTAAAGTGATTGCGAGCGGAACGCCACAAGAGTTACGCGCCAATATGGATCCACAAGTGCAGCAGTTTCTTAAAGGGGATGCGGATGGTCCAGTGCCATTTCGTTTCCCATCTCAACCTTTAGCTAAGGAGCTGTTCTTATAATGGGCTTAGCGAATTTCGTAGCTTCGATTGGCCGCCGCACTATGTCGGTGTGTGAAGCATTTGGTAGAGCAAGCTTGATGCTGTTTGGCGCATTAGCGAGTCGGCCCCAGCCACTCAAAAATTTACCTCTACTGGTTAAACAACTCTACAGCGTTGGCGTTCAATCTCTGATTATTATTGTTTTATCAGGTCTTTTCATCGGTATGGTGTTGAGTCTGCAAGGTTATGTCATCTTGGTCGACTTTGGCGCTGAAGGTGCTTTAGGCCAGATGGTTGCGCTCTCTTTGCTTCGAGAGTTGGGGCCTGTAGTAACAGCATTATTGTTCGCTGGGCGTGCAGGCTCAGCGTTAACGGCTGAAATTGGTTTGATGAAAGCGACTGAGCAGCTATCGAGCATGGAAATGATGGCGGTTGATCCACTCAAAAGAGTCATCGCGCCTCGGTTCTGGGCTGGCGTTATCTCTATGCCACTGCTAGCGATGATTTTTATGGCTGTCGGTATATGGGGTGGTCAATTAGTCGGGGTTGATTGGAAAGGGATTGACCATGGCAGTTTCTGGTCGGCAATGCAAGCCTCAGTCGAACTTGGACAAGATATTGGTAACAGTATGATTAAGAGCTTAGTGTTCGCGATAACTGTTACTTGGATAGCGCTTTTTAATGGATACGATGCGATTCCTACTTCGGAAGGGATCAGTCGTGCGACGACTCGCACCGTTGTCCACTCTTCTTTGGCTGTACTTGGTCTAGACTTCGTACTAACGGCCTTGATGTTTGGTAATTAAATGATGTTTGGGAACTAATCATGCAACAAACTCGCAAGATTGAATTATGGGTTGGTAGCTTCGTTCTCGCTGGAATTTGCGCAATTCTGGTGATGATTTTTCAAGTTGCTGACGTAAAGGGGCTCGGCTCTAACGATACTTATACTCTCAAAGCCGAGTTCGATAACATTGGCAGCTTAAAAGTACGTTCCCCAGTTAAGGTTGGCGGAGTGGTAGTCGGGCGCGTAACCAGTATTGGTCTCAATAGTGAGTCTTTACTACCTGTTGTTTCTATGGCAATCAACAGCACATACAACCAGTTTCCAGAAACGTCGAGCGTGAAGATTTTAACTTCAGGTCTAATTGGCGAGCAGTACATTGGTTTAACACCGGGCTTTGTATTTGAAGATGAGCAAATGCTGGTGGAAGGCGACTATATCGAAGATACCAAGTCCGCTTTGGTGCTAGAAGATTTGATTGGACAAGTTTTGTATAGCGTTGGTGGTTCTGAAGAGTAAGGAGAGAATTATGTTGAGAAAGTTAGTACTTACTCTGTTTTCAATGTTTTTGGCGTTTAATGCTGCTGCACAGCCAATTGATAAGACTCAACCTTATCAGATGATGAAACAAGTGTCAGAGCATGCTTTCGCTCGCCTAAAAGCAGAGCAAGATCAGGTGCAGCAAGATCCTAATCATCTCAAACTAATTGTTGATGAAGAATTGATGCCTTACGTCAACGAAAAGTATGCGGCTTTGAAACTACTTGGCCCTAATTTAAAAGGGGCAAAACGTGAGGATGTAGGGAAGTTTATCGTCGCATTTCGAGCCTACTTAGTTAGCTCTTACGCGCAAGTATTGACCCAATATACTGATCAGACGATCGAGTTTGGTCCAGAGCCAAAGCTTGACCCTAAAAAGAGCATTACCAGCATCAAAGTCGACATCGTTGATACACCACGACCAAACATTAAGTTGGAATTTAAGCTACGTCGTGACAAGAAAAGTGGCGAGTGGCAAGCATTTGACATGATTGCCGAAGGGATCAGCCTTCTTTCTAGCAAACAGTCTGAGTGGAGCACTAAGCTTCGCCAAGAAGGCATTCTGTCAGTCGCTCAAGAGCTTGAAGAGCTCGCTAAGCAACCAATTCGACTTGAGAGTAAAACTCAATGATGGAACCGAAATGGCAGAAAAATCATGACGGTCAGTACTCACTAACCGGTGACCTAAATCGAGATACTGTGCCTAAACTGTGGCAGTCTCTTCAAACGTTACAGCTCGCTAGCGAGCGGGTTGAAGTCTCGCTTGAGGGCTTAACAAGAATAGACTCTGCTGGAATGGTGATGCTAATTCATCTAATTGAGAATGCAAAAAAACAAAACTGTCATATAATGCTCAGTTTCGTGCCGGAACAACTGCGCACATTATTTCAGTTGAGCAATGTCGATGAACTCATTGCAGGGCATTTAAAGAATACTACAGGGGTGAATTGTGGATAGCGCAAAAGTACAACAGATTTTAAACGAAGCACTTAAATTAGAAGAGCTGCACGTGAAAGGCGAAGGCAGTCATTATGAAGTAGTTGCTGTTGATGCTTGTTTCGATGGAATGAGTCGCGTTAAAAAACAACAGCTAATTTATGCACCACTGATGGAATACATCCAAAGAAATGACATCCACGCCGTCTCTATCAAGGCATTCACTCCAGAAGAGTGGGCTCGTGATAAGAAGTTGATGTCACTGTAAGGTTTAATAATGGAAAAGTTTCGAGTTACGGGTTCTAACAAACCTCTTGTAGGTGAAGTAACCATTTCTGGTGCAAAAAACGCTGCACTGCCAATTTTATTTGCGTCTATCTTGGCTGAAGAGCCAGTTGAAGTGGCCAATGTGCCTCGCTTGCGTGATATCGACACAACGATGGAGCTACTAGAGCGACTCGGTGCTAAAGTCGAGCGCAATGGCTCGGTTCATGTTGATCCAAGCTGTATTAATGAATACTGCGCACCTTACGACTTAGTTAAAACGATGCGTGCTTCAATCTGGGCTTTAGGTCCATTAGTGGCTCGTTTCGGTCAAGGTCAGGTCTCATTACCTGGTGGCTGTGCGATTGGTGCACGTCCGGTTGATTTGCACATTCACGGTCTAGAGCAGCTTGGCGCGACGATTACGCTTGAAGACGGCTACGTTAAAGCGAATGTTGATGGTCGCCTTAAAGGTGCTCACATTGTTATGGACAAAGTCAGCGTTGGCGCAACGATTACAATTATGTGTGCAGCTACTTTGGCGGAAGGTAAAACAGTTTTGGATAACGCTGCTCGTGAGCCTGAGATTGTTGATACTGCTGACTTCCTTAACAAGCTGGGGGCCAAGATCTCTGGCGCAGGTACAGATACAATCACTATTGAAGGCGTTGAGCGCCTAGGTGGTGGTAAGCACTCAGTGGTTGCAGACCGTATTGAAACGGGTACTTTCCTAGTCGCGGCAGCGGTTTCAGGTGGTAAAGTAACGTGTCGCAACACCAAAGCGCACTTGCTTGAAGCGGTACTGGCTAAGTTAGAAGAAGCAGGCGCAATGGTTGAGACAGGTGAAGACTGGATCACTGTCGATATGACGGGTAGAGACCTAAAAGCGGTGACCGTTCGCACTGCGCCACACCCAGGCTTCCCAACCGATATGCAGGCTCAGTTCACGCTGCTTAATCTAATGGCCAAAGGCGGTGGTGTTATCACCGAAAATATCTTCGAGAACCGCTTTATGCATGTGCCTGAGCTGATGCGTATGGGCGCTAAAGCAGAGATTGAAGGCAATACTGTTATTTGTGGTGACGTGGATGAGCTAAGCGGTGCACAAGTGATGGCAACCGATCTTCGTGCTTCAGCAAGTTTGGTCATCGCCGGTTGTATTGCGAATGGCGAAACCATTGTTGACCGTATCTACCACATTGATCGTGGTTACGACAAAATTGAAGACAAGCTGTCTGCCTTAGGCGCAAATATTGAACGTTTTCGCGATTAAAGATAGAATCAGCTAACGCTTGTAAGCCGAAACGCGAGTTTCGGCTTTTTTATGAATGATAGATCAGTTAGAGTCTGCTCAACTGATAAATGACTCTCTATTTTGGAGAACCACAATGATTGCACTATTACGTGTATTGGCTGTTGCGATATTTGCAATTGTGATGTTTATTTTTGGCTGTGGCTATTGCTTACTGAGCCCACGTAATCCAAAGCACGTGTTTACCTTTGGTCGTCTATTCGGAAAAATGTCGAGAGTGTTCGGTATTAAGCTTGAACTGCGCATTCCTGAAGACGCTTATAAACGTGGTCAGCATATCTATATCGCCAACCACCAGAACAACTGGGATTTGTTTACTGTCTCATCAGCGGTAACACCGAAAGTTGTGACAGTAGGTAAAAAGAGCCTAGCTTGGATGCCGCTGTTTGGTCAGTTGTACTGGCTAACGGGGAATATTCTTATCGACCGTGCTAACCGCTCTAAAGCGAAAGGGACGATCGATCAGGTAGTCGATAGCCTCAACAACAGTGACGTATCTGTTTGGATGTTCCCAGAAGGGACTCGTTCGCGAGGCCGTGGTCTACTACCTTTCAAAACAGGTGCTTTCCATGCTGCTATTGGCGCTAAGCTACCAATCATTCCTATTGTGTGTAGCTCGACAGGTGGTGTTAAACTCAACCGTTGGAACAATGGCCACGTTATTATTGAAATGTTGCCTCCAGTACAAGTCGAAGATTACGGCAAAGAGAATGTTCGTGAACTCGCGAATACATGTCGTGAGCAGATGAAAGCTAAGCTAGAGTCGCTTGATAAAGAGGTCGCTATGCTAAACCAACAGCAAGGTGTGAAAGCCTAGCCTAGAGCAAGCGAATAGAGAGCCAGTCCAGAGTGACTGGCTTTTTTGTGTCTCATCGTCTACACCGCAATGCCCACATCGAGCTCATCAAGCCAAGCTAAGAAGCACTGGACATTATCACCTTTAAAAATCCCACCGTGCTGCGGACAAATCATATCGATATCAAGGTTTCGCACTCGTTCAATCCAAGCGCTCTTGGCTTTATTTGATGGCATCCAACGTCGATGGAAGTACTCCATCTTTGGAATATGAGCTTCAAAGTCTTCGACAAACAAGGGCGCATTGGGTACATCGAGCGCCGCCCCAATATCCCCCGACATTAAAATCTTGGCTTTACGATCATAGACGGAGAAATTCCCTGATGAGTGCATGTAGTGAGCGGGAATAAATTCGATGTCTATGTCAGCAAGCGATAAGCGCCCACCTTCATCTTTGATTGGTGAAAAGGAGATAGATTCCATACCAAAGTGACGGATAAAGCCTTCCCATAGCCAAGGAGAGTATAAGGTCGCGCTTGGCAAAGCTTTATCCCATAAGCCGAGAGAGGAGATGATGTCCGGATCTTGGTGAGAAGCGAACAGATACTTAATTTGATCTGTCGGTACTTCCTTGACGACGCTGCTGAGCATGGAAGAAAACATCTCTATACCACCGGGATCAAGCAGAATCGCTTGTCGTTTGTTGACGATCATATATTGATTGGTATCGATGATCTTTTCCGGTTTATGAGGATCGCGGGCAAACATGAGCCAACGGTGTTCATCATCTCTAAATAAGACTTTTGATTGCATAGTATTCCTTTACTCGAACAACGAGAATAATTTGAGGGATTGCAGAACATGGCTACGGATAGCTTCCGCAGACTCTTGGACACTGTCGGCGATAGAGTTCAGTTGCCCTTTAAAGCGCTCTTCCACTTGTGAGGCTTCAACGCTTAGCAAGGTTGAAATAATTAAGGCAACTCTCAGCTCGCTATGGAGCGTATTAAGAAGTGTGCTGAGTTCTTTAGAGTCTTGGACAAAGGTCTGGCTGAGCTGCTCTGCTTCTTCAAAACATCGAGAGCGGGTAGCATCAAGGCTATGAAGGTAAGCCGCCCCTTGTGAGCGCGTATAGACGGTTTCAAAATGATTCAGAACAGTACGAGAGCGCGCTTCAGCGGTGGCTATCTTGCTGAGCCTCTGCGCCTTTAGATTGATGCTGCTAGAAGCATTGAGAGTAAGGCGTACAAGTTCGTCAATGGAATCAGTGATAGGGTGGAAACCAGCCGCACTTTCCCCAGCACGTAAAGCCAAGGCGCGGGCATTGCTTGCAACAAGCTGGAGCTGCTTCGCAATAAGTACACCACGATTAAGTTCTGCAGAGATCTCCGCAGCAATGACAAACAGTTGCTTCCTAGCCATGATATTTCCTTATAAATATTATGGAGTAAATATAGGAAGCTAAGATGGCTTTTTCCAATGTGCTTGAGGAATTACCGACAATGGGGTAGGTGAGGGAGGGCTGACAACAAAAAGCTTCATCTTGCGATGAGGCACTTTCAAATATGGCTCCCTCTGTCGGAACTCAACGCGGCCGGCTAGGACGGTCCGACGCTTCGGCTGAGACATTGGTTTGGAACAAACTAGGAGCAGTAGAAACGAAAAAGCCTCATCTTGCGATGAGGCTTTTTCTAATATGGTTCCCCCCTGTCGGGACTCAACGCGGGCGGCTAGCTCTGAGACATTTACTTGGTACAAGTAAGTCGCAGTTAAAAACGAAAAAAGCCAAGTCTTTCGACTTGGCTTCTTGAAAGTGGCTCCCCCTGCGGGACTCGAACCTGCGACATACGGATTAACAGTCCGCCGTTCTACCAACTGAACTAAGGGGGAATTATGCTTTAAGAACGAATTCTTAAGGATAATAAATGGTGCCGACTACCGGAATCGAACTGGTGACCTACTGATTACAAGTCAGTTGCTCTACCTACTGAGCTAAGTCGGCACACTAAAAGTGGCTCCTCCTGCTGGGCTCGAACCAGCGACCTGCGGATTAACAGTCCGTCGCTCTACCAACTGAGCTAAGGAGGAATTGTCCATTAGGAAAAGAAATGGTGCCGACTACCGGAATCGAACTGGTGACCTACTGATTACAAGTCAGTTGCTCTACCTACTGAGCTAAGTCGGCGCACGTTATTTCTTTTCTTGTTGTTGTCTTGTTTAGACACCAACAAATAAATTGTGGTGCCCGGAGGCGGAATCGAACCACCGACACGAGGATTTTCAATCCTCTGCTCTACCGACTGAGCTATCCGGGCGACGAGGTGTATTAAACGGCTTTTCGTGCTTTAGGTCAACATTAAAATGCAAAAAAAATATCGTTTGTTGTTTTTCTATACTTAATGGGCTGTTTTTATCCATTTTGGATATTAAATGTATAGAGGACAACAGGCGTTATACGCTCTAATAGGTGAAATAGTCCAGTTTAGACAACAAAAAAGCACGCGAAGAGGCGTGCTTTTTGCTACTCCAAGCGGAATTAGTGCTTAACAGTAAACTTGCTAACCCAGTTTTCTAGCTCATTCGCTAATCTTGCTAGGCTTTGAGTGCTGTTATGACTCTCAGTAACGACGCCACTTAACTGGTTGCCGCTCTCTTCAATCATGTTGATTCGTTGAGAAATATCATCACTCACTTGAGTCTGCTCTGCCGCCGCAGTGGCAATTTGCTGACTCATCTGGGTAATAGACTCTAGAGCGACAACGATTTGCTGCAATGCCTCAGAAGCATTTTGCGACTCTTGAACAGTGCTTTCACTGGTTTCTGCACAGACTTCCATAGTCTGGATTGCGTTGCGTGAGCCTTCTTGCAGGTTGCTAATCATCTGCTGAATTTCTTTGGTGCTGTCTTGGGTTCGACCCGCTAGGTTACGAACCTCATCGGCAACCACTGCGAAACCACGGCCTTGCTCACCAGCGCGGGCTGCTTCGATAGCCGCATTAAGCGCTAGCAGGTTAGTTTGCTCGGCAATATCACCAATAACATCGAGAACCTTAACGATATTATTTACATCGTTATCTAGATCTGCCACCGCTTGGCTCGCTGTACCTAATTGAGTGGCTAACCCTTGAATATTATCGACAGTATTATGAATCAGGTGCTGAGTATGTTGGCTCTGTTTGTCAGCTTCATCGGTGTTTCTTGCAGTATCACTGGCTGAATCGGCAACATTGCTTGCTGAAGAGGCCATTTCTGTCATTGCTGTAGCGATCATTGCAGTAGATTGTTGTTGAGAATCAGTTAGCTGCGCAATACTTCCCGCGCGATCTTCTACGCTCGCCAACTCGCTGCGTAAATCATGCATAGAACTTTCAAGGTTACCCACTAGCTGAGCTAAAGACTGGCTCATTTGTTGAACCGCTTGGTAAATACTGCCATCATCGGCTTGATTTTCAAACGTTGTCTGGATGTTGCCCTTCGCGACTTCTTGCACCGCTCGGCGCACTTCTTGTGGCTCTCCACCAAGAAGAGTGAGCATACGGCGGATTGACACAATTAATGTGGCTAAGATTGCGCTCGCAATACCCAAACAGAGTACCAGCTGCCATTGCGCCGTAGACCAGAAGCGAGCATTGACTTCATTAAAGCCGATACCTGTGCCTACCACCCAGCTCCAATGAGGAGTTTTTTCTGCGATAGACAGTTTCTCTTCGATGCTGCCATCTGGTTGTTTCTGCGTCCAAGTATACTCAACCATCTGTCCAGTTTTGCGCCCTAGTACGTCGAGAATGAGTTGCCCAACGCTGTTGCCGTCGCCATCTTTGAAGTCATGGAAACTCGTTCCATGGAGTTGTGGATCAAGAGGGGTGGCCACAAAGGTCATCTTCTCATCGGCAACGTAAACATACTCATTGTCTTTGTAGATGTTGTTGCGCAGTAAGCGCGTTGCTAGTGCTTTAGCTTGTTGCTCTTCAAGCGTGCCGTCGATCGCCATCTGTTCGACTTCAGTAAGGATACTGTAGGCGCTGCGGAACAATTCTGTTACGCGAGCCTTGTTGTCTAAGTTACTTGCCACGCGAAGAGTCCAGAGACCTGTTGCGGTTAACGCAAGCAAGGCGATCAAGATAATTCCTGATAATAAATAAGCTTGTGTCTTAAGTTTCATAAAAATTGCTCATCAATAGGTCGATTTCGAACGAAAACGAAGTTGGTGTCTTATTGTAATATTCTTGTCATCTTATTTGAGATGCTCTAAACCTAATAGCAGACTGAGTTCAAACTATGATTTAGATTAAATTTTTAGCGTGAAATAAGTCGTTTTTTACGACAGCACAAGCATAAACTCGACGTAGGTGGCAATTTTAATAGTAAGAGAATTGAGTAGAACGACAAGCCAAGGTGAAACAACGACGGTGAATCTTGGCAATGGGAAATGAATACTTTGGGGGATATACGAAAAAAGCCTCATCTTGCGATAAGGCTTTCTTTAATATGGCTCCCCTTGTTGGAACTCAACGCGGGCGGCTAGCTCTGAGACATTGGTTTGGAACAAACCAGGAGCAGTAGAAACGAAAAAGCCTCATCTTGCGATGAGGCTTTCTCTAATATGGCTCCCCCTGCGGGACTCGAACCTGCGACATACGGATTAACAGTCCGCCGTTCTACCAACTGAACTAAGGGGGAATTATTTGTGTTAACAACAGGTCTGTAAGACCACTATTTGTTAAGCACCAAATAATGGTGCCTCGAGGCGGAATCGAACCACCGACACGAGGATTTTCAATCCTCTGCTCTACCGACTGAGCTATCGAGGCAAAAGAATGGTGCCGACTACCGGAATCGAACTGGTGACCTACTGATTACAAGTCAGTTGCTCTACCTACTGAGCTAAGTCGGCACACTAATATTCTTTTTGCTAACTTATTGATGTCTTAGACACCAACAATCAAATTGTGGTGCCCGGAGGCGGAATCGAACCACCGACACGAGGATTTTCAATCCTCTGCTCTACCGACTGAGCTATCCGGGCGACGGAGCGCTATTAAACGGATTTTCGGTCTTGCCGTCAACTTGTTTTTAGAAAAAAATTCAAAAAAGTGGTTGAGTGCCGATTATTTAGGCGTTTTTGATGATTATGTTTTGCCTGAGTTAAAATCCTTTTTGAATTTGGTAACTTTTT
The DNA here is from genome assembly GCF_059833805.1 of Vibrio sp. R10-SF1-ISO8. Classification (NCBI taxonomy): domain Bacteria; kingdom Pseudomonadati; phylum Pseudomonadota; class Gammaproteobacteria; order Vibrionales; family Vibrionaceae; genus Vibrio; species Vibrio sp. R10-SF1-ISO8. The sequence goes on from NZ_JCBDHL010000006.1 coordinate 31,999, forward strand.
CGAGATAACGACGTGCTTCCGCATTAGGGTGCTTTTTGGTTAATGCCCAATAAACTTGATTGGGTTGCAGGGAGTTAAGATCGCGCATTGCACGTTTACGGTCATTGCGATTGAAGGTATTGAGTACACCACCTGTGCCCCCGTTGTAAGCAGAAATCATGCTGTACTCCAATGAAAGTGGGTGGCTGACATCCTTCAGGTAGCGATTTTTGAGAATATAGAAATAGGCGGTACCGGTATCGATATTGTTCTCTGGATTAAACAGGTATTCCGGTGAAGGTTGTCCTGACTTTTTCTTTACTAACTTGAAGACGTCTTTTCCGGCTGTTTTTGGCACGACTTGCATCAAGCCATACGCATTCGCCCAGCTAACCGCATATGGATTGAAGCTGCTTTCTGTTTTGATGATTGCGTAGATCAGGTCTTCTGGGATGTCATATTTACGTGAAGCGCGTTGAACAATGTCGGCGTATTTGTAACTCCGGATCTCAAATTGCTCTTCGACCATCGGAATTTCGACGTAATACGCTTTCTTAAAGTCGACATTTTTCACTTTTAGCTTATTAGCGATCAGATAATCAGCGAAACGATTGGCGCGCCAAGACCATTGAATTGCCTTTTTGTCTTGATCGACCACTTGTCGGTAGAGAAAAGGTTGTCCTTCAAGTTTGACGTCTTTGGAAGAAAACAGATCGACGTTAGCGGGATCATCAGGAGTGAGTAGGGTAGTAACGATCGCGTTTTTAAGATGTCTCTTTGGATCAGTCGGAGAGACGGTTTCTATAGTAATCAAGCCTTTATCAAAGTTGACTTCGGAGCGGCTAAGATAGTTATCGATGTACTTTACGTAATTGCTTTTGCCAGCAAATTTAATTTCGCCACGTCCCCAGCGTTTTTCAATGTTGCCAGAAAAGCTGCTGATGAGCGCATCGAGAGCTGCAGTATCTTTCTGAAATTGCCCCGGTAGCTCTGCAAGGTTCTTTGCAAATCTATTGGTCGGTTCGTAATTGACATCATAAAGGCTTTCAACAAACTCGCGGCTACAGCCTGTCAGTGTCACTGCAATTAAAAAGTATGCTAACTTTCTCATAACTCTCCTAAAAAAATGACATCACTGCGGGCAATGATGTCATTTCTCTGTTTCAACTTGGGCTATTCGTTACTCGCTTGGTGGAGTGTAGCCTTCGATATGAACGTCTTTACCTTCAAACAGGAAGTTAACCATTTCGGTTTCGATCAACTTGCGGTGCTCAGGATCCATCATGTTGAGCTTCTTTTCATTGATCAACATGGTCTGCTTGTGTTGCCACTCAGCCCAAGCTTGTTTTGAAATGTTATCAAAAATACGTTTGCCTAGCTCGCCTGGATAAAGTTGGAAATCTAATCCATCGGCTTCTTTTTGTAGTCGAGCACAAAATACAGTGCGGCTCATAACGACTCCTTAACAATAATTAGCTTTGAAGTTCGAATGGTAAGCTTTCCAGTAACTGTTTTACTGGTGCGGCTAAGCCAATCTCTTCAGGTTGCGATAAGTTATACCAAAGACCTTTGCTTCCTTCCATTATCACATGAGGTTGCTTTGATAGGTCTACCAAAATTGGTGTGATATCGAGGTGGTAATGGCTAAAGGTATGGCGAAAGGCAATCAGTTGAGTTTGCTGCTCAATCATTTTCGAAGACACTCCTCGAATATCAAGCTGATGCGCAAGCTCTGCATCTGGATTTTCAGGAAAGCAGAACAAACCACCCCAAATACCGGATTGAGGGCGCTGTTCTAGCCAAACTTGCCCTTGGTAGTGCAGCATTACAAACCAAGTTTCTTTTATTGGCTTGTCTTTCTTAGGTTTTTTACCCGGATAATCGAGTGGGTTACCTTGCTTATTAGCGATGCAATAAGATTCAACAGGGCACAATGTACATTTTGGTTTGCTGCGAGTGCAGACCATCGCCCCCATATCCATCATGGCTTGGTTATACTTATCGACATCGACATCCGGTGTGTGTTCTTCGGCGTATTGCCAAAGTTGATTTTCGACCTTCTTTTGCCCTGGCCAGCCTTCTACGGCAAAACTTCGCGCTAGGGTTCTTTTGACGTTGCCATCTAAAATAGCATGAGGCTGTTTGTATACGGACGAAAGGACTGCCGCAGCGGTCGAGCGGCCGATTCCCGGCAGGGCATTCATCTGCTCGATATCTAATGGAAAATGACCATCATATTCTTGCGCGACAATTTTGGCGGCTTTGTGCAGGTTTCTAGCACGAGCGTAATAACCTAAACCTGTCCAGAGGTGAAGAACCTCATCTTGCTCTGCATTGGCAAGGTCAACCACGGTCGGAAAGCGCTCTAGAAACCGTTGGTAATAGGGAATCACGGTTGCAACCTGAGTTTGCTGCAACATGATTTCTGATAGCCATACGCTATAAGCAGTTTTATCCTGCTGCCAAGGTAGGCTCTTACGTCCATAGTTTTCGTACCAATCTAAGATGGCACTGGCAAATGGGGTCACGATATGCTCAATATTGTTGTTGTGTAATTAAACAAAATTGCATCATAAGTTGAGGGTAAAGTACAACCGATAAAGAGTAAGGATATAAGCGAACCAAGCTGAAATTCGCTAAAAAACTTGCACCGATAGCAATTCTTTGGATAATCACAATCCCTTTGAGGCGAGACCAATTTTTAAACAGGCAAAATCATGAGTGAAGTGACCACTAACGAGTACAACGAAGACGGTAAACTGATACGCAAAGTTCGCAGCTTTGTTCGACGCGAAGGTCGTTTGACCAAGGGTCAAGAAAACGCGATGAATGAGTGCTGGCCGACGATGGGTATTGATTACCAAGAACAGCTTCTTGATTGGAAAGAAGTGTTTGGTAATGACAACCCTGTCGTTCTAGAAATTGGTTTTGGCATGGGCGCGTCGCTAGTAGAAATGGCGAAAAACGCTCCTGAGAAGAACTTCATCGGTATTGAAGTGCATAGTCCAGGCGTTGGTGCATGTCTTTCAGATGCGCGAGACGCAGGCATTACTAACCTGCGCGTAATGTGTCACGATGCGGTAGAAGTTTTCGCTAACATGATTCCTGACAGCAGCTTAGCGACTCTACAGCTATTCTTCCCAGATCCATGGCACAAAAAGCGTCACCACAAGCGTCGTATCGTTCAGTTAGACTTTGCTGAAATGGTTCGCCAGAAGCTTATCGAAGGTGAAGGTATCTTCCATATGGCAACAGACTGGGAGAACTACGCTGAGCATATGATTGAAGTGATGAACGAAGCGCCGGGTTACAAAAATATTGCAGAACAAGGCGATTTTGTACCTCGTCCAGATGAGCGCCCGCTAACAAAATTTGAAGCACGTGGTCACCGTTTAGGTCATGGCGTTTGGGATATTAAGTTTAAGCGCGTAAAATAACCAAAACGAATGCAATGGCTGCTTTCTGAAGACGAGAGCAGCGCATCGAATAGAATTTAAAAGCCAACATGCCTATGTTGGCTTTTTTGACCCTACAAGAAAATAATAATAACTGATTGATTTTTAAGGTTGCCGATGAAACCGACACAACAAATATTACAAGAGATTCTAGAAGAGGTTCGCCCACTTATCGGCCAAGGTAAGGTTGCTAACTACATCCCCGCCTTAGCGAAAGTACCCGCTTCTAAGTTGGGTATTGCTGTTTTTACCAATCAGGGTGAAGTGATTAAAGCGGGGGATGCTGATGAAGCATTTTCTATTCAATCAATCTCCAAAGCGCTTAGCCTGACGCTAGCGATGTGTTTGTATCAACCTGAAGAGATTTGGACTCGTGTTGGCAAAGAGCCTTCTGGGCAAGCTTTTAACTCTCTTATTCAGCTTGAAATGGAGCAGGGCATTCCGCGCAATCCGTTTATCAATGCCGGAGCCATTGTTGTCGCGGATTTGCTCAATAGTCGCTTGTCGGCTCCTCGCCAGCGCTTATTAGAGTTTGTTCGCCAGTTGTCTGGTGATACTCATATCTGTTATGACAAGGTTGTGGCTGCTTCAGAGATGATGCACAGCGACCGCAATGCGGCAATTGCCTATCTAATGCGTTCGTTTGGTAACTTTGAAAATGAAGTCATCCCAGTTTTAAACAACTATTTCCATGCGTGTGCCCTCAAGATGAGCTGTGTCGATTTGGCAAAAACCTTTAGTTACCTTGCCAATAAAGGGAGCTCAGTTCAGACAGGAAAGCCGGTGATTACCCCAACTCAAACCAAGCAACTGAATGCTTTGCTCGCGACCTGTGGTCTATACGATGGTGCCGGTGAGTTTGCGTATCGAGTGGGTATGCCAGGAAAGTCGGGTGTCGGGGGTGGCATTATGGCCGTTGTTCCGGGTGAAATGACGATTGCTGTTTGGTCACCAGAACTGGATCCATCAGGTAACTCGTTGGCAGGAACCAAAGCGCTAGAACTGTTAGCAGAGCGTATTGGGCGATCGATTTTTTAGAGGTTTGAAGAACGCTTTGCTCCGAGATCGGGCTGCGCCCGCGAGAATCGGGAACGGGCTTCGCCCTTCGAGAGGATCACGGGATTGACCTATTGAAACGAAAAGGGTTGACGCACTGCACCAACCCTTTAATTTTTTCTCGCTTCTCGCTTCTCGCTTCTCGCTTCTCGCTTCTCGCTTCTCGCTTCTACTCTTCCACCATAAACGCTTCTAGTAAATCGTTGAGGAACAGTTTGCCTTTCTCGGTGACCTGCCAGTGGGTTTCACTCTCGTCGATGTAGCCCATCTCAACCGCCCAGTCTATGGTTCCTTGAATGGCTGCAAAGCCAAGCCCTGTTGTATCTAAGAAGTCTTGTTTTGGGCACGCTTCTATCAGGCGGAAGCGGTTCATAAAGAACTCGAATGGGCGGTCTTCAACAGCGACTTCTTGTTCGCTGTTGAGATAAGGCTTAACCATATTATCGTAAGCGGCAAGATAGCCCTTAGGATGCTTAATCTTGGTGGTACGTACAATGCGACCATCCGCAAAGCTTATCTTACCGTGCGAGCCACAACCAATGCCTAGATAGTCACCAAAACGCCAGTAGTTGAGATTGTGCTGACATTGATAACCGGGTTTGCTGTAGCCTGAAATCTCGTACTGCACATAGCCTGCGTCAGCTAACTTTTTATGCCCTAACTCAAAGATATCCCACAAATCATCGTCGTCAGGCAAAGTTGGCTGCTTGTAGTAGAACATGGTGTTTGGCTCGATCGTCAACTGATACCAAGATAAGTGGGGGGGATCGAGCTCGATCGCCTTTTCAAGATCGCTAAGTGCTTGATCAACAGACTGATCCGGTAGGCCATGCATAAGATCGAGGTTAAAGCTGTTAAGGCCAATTTTGTGGGCAAGCTTAGCAGCATTTACCGCTTCATCTTGGCCGTGAATACGCCCAAGCCGTTCTAGTTTCTGCTGCTCAAAACTTTGTACACCCACAGATATTCGAGTCACCCCCGCCTTTTGGTAGCCAGCAAAACGCTCTGCTTCTATGGTTCCGGGGTTGGCTTCCATTGTGATTTCGATGTCTGACTTGAATGGGATTCGTGCCTCGATACCTTGCAACAAGTCTGCGATCCCTTGGGCTGAAATCAGACTTGGCGTTCCGCCACCAATAAAAATCGAGTGCAGTTGGCGCTGATTGTCTGCAATCTGGTAGCGCTCAATATCTGCATCTAAATCTTGTAGCAGGGCTGCAATGTACTCTTCCTCTGGAATATCTGCTTTGAGCGCGTGCGAGTTAAAGTCGCAATAAGGACACTTTTGCACACACCACGGGATGTGTACATAAAGACTCAGTGCTGGTGGAATTAACTGATTCATAGTGGTGAAAAAGATGACCTAGACCGCTTGCTCAGATAGCGTCGCAAAAAGTTGCTTCAATGCTTTGCCGCGATGCGAAAGCTGTTTTTTACGTGTAGGTTCTAGCTCTGCTGAAGCGCAATTATCTTCAGGGACGAAGAATACAGGGTCGTAGCCAAAGCCATTCTCGCCGTGTGCTTTAGTCAAGATACGGCCTTCCCATTTACCGTGACAGACGATTGGGGTTGGGTCGTTCTCATGACGCATCAGTACTAGCACGCAGTGGAAGCGAGCAGTGCGTTGCTCTTCTGGGGCATCTTTCATGGCTTCAAGCAGTTTTTCTAGGTTCTGCTGATCGCTTGCGTCTTCGCCTGCATAACGAGCCGAGTAGATACCAGGCGCACCCTTTAAAAAATCGACTTCAAGACCTGAATCATCGGCGATAGCGGCAAGCCCCGTTTCTTTAGCTGCATGGCGCGCTTTGATAATAGCGTTTTCAATGAATGTTGTTCCTGTCTCTGCTACTTCAGACACATTGAACTCGCTTTGAGCAACAACATCAAAACCAAAGTCAGACAGTAAATCTGCCATTTCGCGCACTTTGCCTTGGTTACCGGTCGCTAGAACAATCTTATTGCTTTTCATCGTATCGCCTTATCTATTTCTCGACTGTCGACTTCTATTCTTCGACATAAAATTTTTGGGTGAACTTTAATGCCCCTGCGCCTTTATTACCAGCGCTAACGTCAATGTTGAAGGTGAGTTGCTCTTCGTCTGAGATTGGAAACTCAGCAAGATAGTAAACAGCACTGCCTTCTTTCACTTCGCGGAAGCTGAGTTCGCGCGTTTGACCAATCAGGTTTTTTGCGCTGCCAGAAATCTCTGCGGTGATCGCAGGTTTGCCCACTTGAGAGTTATCTAACACGCTTATATTGAGAATAGCTGAGTAGCCATTGCGCTTGAGTTTGTAGCTGCGCGCGACTTGAGGGGTTAAAAATGTAGAGTTAAAGGCTGAATAATGCACTTCAGCATCTTTGATGGTTTTAAACTGACCGGCCCATGCTGGTAGGGCTAGGGCTGTAGCAAGAATAAGAGTGATCCATTGTTTCATGTCGCTTCCTTTGTTGTAGTTGATAGTAAACATATAGCGATATGGTAGCTCTTCGTTAGGCTTTCTTAAATCCTAGAATGTAGAGATATGATTGTTTGTTCAATTACGTCAAGACTTGATTTGTTAAACTTTAATAAATCAAAAAATAGAATTACCGATATTAATTTGTCATAAGTATATATTTTATGAAACTAAGGGATTATTGAATATGTTACTGATATATTATCTTCTTTAAACACACTACAACTATATAGATATTATGAAAGTTATACTAAGTAGATTGTCTATCACCTTACTCATGACTACTACTGTTCAAGCTCATGCGTGGAGTTGGAGTTCAGGAGAAGCCTGTGCCGTGTCCTCGAATGGCCAAACTATGATGACTAGTGAGACTAGAGATGCAGAAGAATGGTCAACATGTGGCTTTTCTGGTTCTCAAGGTTCCGCAAGTTTAGGTGGAAGTACTGTAGAGCTTAGCGAAGGTACTATTGAGTGGGAAGGCAAGCGTCTTCCTAAAACATATGAACACGCAGATGTACAGCTTAGGACTTCTGGTGGTGCTCCACAATTATGGATTGACGGTAAGAAATATATTGCAGAATGAGTGCAATGAATATTTATCTCTTTGTAGCTTTCTTGAACTTCGTTTTATAAGCCAAAGTAGTTCAGAACATTGAAATTAGACTGATTTAGAGACAAGCTTTCATTCCCATTAAAAGAGTGATTACCTTAGAAGCCATCATAGGATGGCTTCTATCTCGTTAGGTATTTGGGATGGAGAGCTGATTCGGACTTGTTTATGTCTGCCCAGCTCGCCTTTTTCTATTGTTATTAATCCCTTTGCCACCTTAAATTGCTTGGCGAGATACTTACTTAGATGAGCGTTGGCTTTACCATCGACAGGAGGCGCTGTAATCGCTATTTTCAGTTCCTCGCCGTGTTGACCTACAATCTTATCTCGACTTGCTTTCGGCTGAATATAGAGCCGGATAACAAGGTCTTCACCATCAAACCAAGCTGCTTGTGACATTATAGTTGGAACCAGATAGGGCCGATCAGGTCACCCATCAAGAAATTGGCAAACTGTAGCGCAATAAACAGAACCAGTACGCTTAGGTCAAAGCCACCCATCGCAGGAATAATACGACGAATCGGCGCTAGCATAGGCTCTGTTAGTTGATGGAAAACATACTCAATTGGGCTTCGGCCTTGGCTCACCCAGCTTAGAATTGCGCGGATTAATAGCACCCAGAACAATAAGCCGCCTGCTGCTTTAGCCAATGACAATAGACCTAAGAATAGGAAGTCAGCACTGAATGAAACGGAGCCATTTGAAGCGACTAGAATAAGCGCGACAAATTTAAGCACACAAAGCACATAGGCAAATAGCAGAGTCGCTAAATCAAGGCTGCCGACAGAAGGGATTACACGACGTAGCGGTGCAATCACTGGTTGAGTAGCCTTGACGATAAATTGCGAAAACGGGTTATAGAAGTCTGCACGGGCAGCTTGTAACCAAATACGTAAGATCACCACCATGATGTAGAGATCAAACAGGGTGGAAATCAGAAAACTCATTGAATTCATAGGTTACCCTTATTGTCTAGAGACTATTGCTCTGGTCATTTAAAATAATTTTTCCATCTCTTCAGCGCGTGAAACCGCGGCTTGCATCGCTTTGGCTACTATATCTGAAAGTTGATGTTGGTTGAATGTTCGCAGCGCTTCTGCGGTGGTGCCACCTTTTGAAGTCACGTTCTCACGCAGGGTTGAAAGTTCAGTATCGGGATTACCTTCAACCATGCTAGCAGCGCCAAGAGCCGATTGTTGTACCAGCAAGCGAGCCGTTTGTTTATCAAAACCTTGAGCGATGGCTTCAGCTTGCATTGCTTCCATAAACAAGAAGAAATACGCAGGTGCGCTGCCGGCCGCCGCAATAATATTGTTGATGCCAGATTCATGTTCAACCCAGCATACTTTGCCGCATGATTCCATTAGCGCTGCGGCGAAGGTTTTGTCTTGCTGCGATACTTTTTCTGGCGCATAAAGGCCACTCATACCTAGTCCGAGTTGCGAAGGCGTGTTCGGCATGACGCGTACAAGGTTAAGTTCACAATCAAGCATTTGGTCAAAGCGAGCACTTTGAATACCAGCAGCAATGGAAATCACCAGTTTTTGTGACCAATTGATGTCTTGCAGTGGTTTACACACTTCTTCCATCATTTGAGGTTTTACCGACAGTACGACAACGTCTGCTTGCTGCGCAGCTTGGGTGTTGTCATCGGTGGTACGAATTCCAAACTCTTGCTCTAAAGGCACTCGGCGCGTCTCTGATGGCGCAGTCGCTGTAATGAGCTCCGCTGGATAACCATCAGCCACTAAGCCCGACACTATGGCTTTAACCATGTTTCCTGCGCCAATAAAGGCAATTTTCTTATGTTCCATTACTGTTGTATTCCTTGTGAAGCGCTTACGCTCTATTACTGTAATCTCGTGCGCCAAATATCGCTGTGCCGATACGTACCATAGTACTGCCAGCTTCAATCGCTGCTTGCATATCGCCGCTCATACCCATTGATAAGGTATCGATGTTTTGCTCTGGAAAACGCTGCGCAAGCTTCTCTTTTAGTTCAGCTAGCTGAGTAAAGGCTTCTAGCTGTGAGGCATAGTCTGAGACGTTAGCCGGAATTGACATCAATCCTCTTAAAGTGAGGTTGGGCAGGTTAGAAATCAACTCTGCTAGCTCAAAGATTTCATCATCATTGATGCCTGATTTCGAATCTTCACCGCTGGTGTTGACTTGGATTAGCACTTGTATTGGTGCCATATCATCAGGTCTTTGCTCGTTGAGACGCTTAGCAATCTTGGCTCTATCAACGGTATGAACCCAAGCAAAGTTCTCAGCAACATGGCGTGATTTATTCGACTGGATTGGACCGATAAAGTGCCACTCAAGCTCTAACTGTGGATGGTGCTCGGCAAAATACTCGACTTTGTTTGCGCCTTCCTGCACATAGTTCTCGCCAAAAGAGACTTGCCCGGCTTGGGCTGCCTCTAAAATTGCCTCGACTGGCTTAGTTTTACTTACTGCCAGAAGTTGCACTGTGTCTCGACCGCGTCCACACTTTTGTTGTGCGCCCTCAATCTGTGAGGTGATCTGTTCAATGTTTTGTTGAATACTAGTCATAGCAGATTTTACTTAAGGATTTTAAATGGATATCGCCGAATTACTGGATTTTAGTGTAAAGCATAATGCTTCAGATCTACATCTTTCTGCCGGAGTATCTCCAATGGTACGGATAGATGGTGAAGTAAGAAAGCTTGGCGTACCTGCTTTTAGCCATGCAGATGTGCATCGTTTAGTATTCGAAATTATGAATGATGGTCAACGCAGTGAATTTGAAGAGCGCCTTGAGGTCGACTTTTCTTTTGAGCTGCCGAATGTTGGTCGCTTCCGTGTTAATGCATTTAACCAAGCGCGTGGTTGCGCAGCGGTATTTCGCACCATTCCGACCGAGATTCCGACCTTAGAGCAATTGTCAGCCCCGCAAATCTTCGAAAGCATCTCCAATATGGAAAAAGGCTTGGTACTGGTGACGGGCCCTACAGGCTCGGGTAAGTCCACTACTTTGGCGGCGATGGTTGACCATATCAACCGCAACCACAATAAACATATTCTGACGATTGAAGACCCAATTGAATTTGTTCATAGCAATAATAAGTGCTTAATCAACCAACGCGAAGTCCACCGAGATACCCATAGTTTTAACAATGCGCTGCGCAGTGCATTGCGTGAAGATCCAGACGTGATTTTAGTGGGCGAGTTGCGTGACCAAGAGACAATCAGCCTAGCACTGACAGCGGCGGAAACCGGGCACTTGGTGTTTGGTACTTTGCATACCAGTTCAGCGGCAAAAACCATCGACCGTATTATCGATGTATTCCCGGGCAGTGATAAAGACATGGTTCGCTCTATGCTCTCTGAGTCATTACGCGCAGTCATTGCACAAAAGTTGCTGAAGCGTATTGGCGGTGGCCGTACCGCGTGCCATGAGATCATGATGGCGACACCGGCGATCCGTAACTTGATCCGTGAAGACAAGGTTGCTCAGATGTTTTCTGTGATTCAAACCGGTGCTGCACATGGCATGCAAACCATGGAGCAAAATGCCAAGCAGTTGATCGCACAAGGTCTTGTTGATCAAGATGAAGTAGCGAAGAAGATCGAACTTGAAACTTCAATGTTCTAGGGAAAGAGTTATGGATATTGATGTTTTTTTGCAACAGATGATCGACCAGAATGCGTCTGATCTTTACATCACAGTTGATGCGCCAATTCTTTACCGCGTTGATGGAGAATTGCGTGCACACGGGGACAAACTATCGCACGCTGTTGTGAGCTCTTTGTTGGATGGGATTATGGATCATGATCGTCAACATGAGTTTCATTCGAGCAAAGAAGCGAACTTTGCCATTGTGCGTCACTTTGGTCGATTCCGTGTCTCTGCATTCTATCAGCGCGAATTGCCCGGGGCGGTGATTCGCCGAATTGAAACCAAGATTCCTACCTTTGATGAGCTTAAGTTACCAGAAGTTTTGCAAGACTTATCGATTGCGAAACGGGGTTTGGTGCTGGTGGTTGGAGCAACGGGTTCGGGTAAGTCAACAACCATGGCTGCAATGACTGGGTTTCGTAATAGCCACCGGACAGGGCATATTTTGACGGTGGAAGACCCGATAGAGTTTGTTCATGAGCATCAGCGTTGTATTGTGACGCAACGTGAGGTGGGGTTAGATACCGAAAGCTATGAAGTGGCGTTGAAGAACTCACTGCGCCAAGCTCCAGATATGATCTTAATAGGTGAGATTCGTACACGAGAGACGATGGAATACGCGATGAGCTTTGCTGAAACTGGGCATCTGTGTATGGCGACCCTTCACGCAAACAATGCTAACCAAGCGTTAGAGCGCATCCTTCATTTGGTGCCTAAGGAGCAAAAAGAACAGTTCCTATTTGATTTATCGATGAACCTACGTGGTGTAATAGGTCAGCAACTTATTAGAGATAAAAATGGCCAAGGTCGGCACGGCGTGTTTGAAGTTTTACTCAACAGCCCACGTGTGTCGGATCTGATTCGCCGCGGCGATCTGCATGAGCTTAAAGCGACTATGGCTAAATCGAAAGAGGTTGGCATGCAAACTTTTGATCAGGCGCTTTATCGGCTGGTTGTGGAAGACAAGATCAGTGAAGAAGATGCTATGCACAGTGCGGATTCAGCTAATGATTTACGCCTAATGCTTAAAACACAACGTGGTGATGTATCTAGCTCTGGATCACTCAGTGGAGTGAAGATTGATATGGACTAGCCCTCTAGCCTCTAGCGATTACTATTTTTAACTCTGCGATATTTAAATAAACCCAGCCGTACTGGCTGGGTTTTCTCGTTTAGGTTGTTACTTCTTTTTAGTTTGAGAGGCGCAGTCACCGCCACATCCATTGCCACAACTGCCTTTCTTTTTCACCAAACGGAAGTAGAGGTAACCCACGGCGATGGCGACAACGACCACTAGGGTCAGGATGTCCCACATTTCTACGTTTTGTTGATAGATGGCTATTTCTCAATCATCTGAATTGGGATCGGCTTACCCTGCTTTTTTTGTTGCGCACAATCGCGTAAACCTACCATGAGTAATGCCAATAGAGCGGAGAAGTAAGTCAGCGACATGACTTGAATGCCACTGAGTGCGAAGCGAGTCCCAATGGTGTACACCGCTGTCGCGACAGTAAAACCGAGTAAAGTGGGTAAGAAAATCGATAGCAACAGCCATTTATACTGACCCGTTTGGACCTTAATCATCATTACTGTCGCTAGGCATGGCGGGTAAAGAATGAAGAACAGTATAAGTGCCACTGCCGCAACCTCACCATGGCCCGCCAGTTCCTCTGATTCTGCCATTCGTTGCTCGAGCTTTTGATTACTGCCCTCTTCTGGTTGAAACAGTACGCCTAAGGTTGCGACACTACTTTCGCGCGCTGCAAAGGAAGAGAACAGCGCGACGTTGATTTTCCAATCAAAACCAGCAAATTGCGTCACAGGTTCAATGGAGCGACCAAAGCTACCTAGTAATGAAGCTTCTAAGCGTCGTTCTTTCATTTCACGACGAATTTTCTTACGTGCGGAAGCAAGCTTGCGCAGCGGTTTGTTAAGCTTCTTAGCATCTTTGTCACCCTTACGAGCAGTAATCGCGAAGTAGAGCTCATTGCGAGCTTGAAAATCGGCGTTTACCTTCTGCGAGGCTTGTGCGCCTTTGGCATTCAGTTTTGCTTGACGATAGTCGGTGTAGAAGTTGACCAGATCCGTCAAAGTCTGTTGATTAAAAGCATCAGCATATTGCGTTTTGTTGGCTGCTTTTTGGAATTGAGCCACTGCTTTTTCTGCGCGTAGTTGATAATCATTGAGTTCCTGTTGAGGAATACCCGGAAACTGGAGCAGAACGAAGATGACGGTTGAAACCGCAAGCACTATGGTCCCGACTTTGCGAACGTACATCCAAGTTCGCTCCATCGCACGAGTCACGACACTGCGAGCTGTAGGCAGGTTGTAGCGCGGCAGTTCCATGACAAATGGTGCTTGTTCAGTACGTCGCAGCACCGATTTCGTCAGTAGTTTAGCGACCAGTAGGGCGGCAATAATAGAAATTGTTGAAATATAAAATGTCATCAACGACTTATCTTCAACAAAGAAGATCCCGAGCAGTAGTGTATACAGGGGAACTTTAGCCAAACAGTTCATATAAGGAACCGTTAGGATGGTCGCGATACGGGCTCTGTTATCCGGTATCCCTTTGGTTGCCATAACGCCGGGTACTGCGCACCCTCCGGCGAATACGCCGGCTAAAATCATCGGTAGGGTGCTTTGTCCATGGAGGCCGAATCGGTTCAAGACTCGATCAGAAATAAACGCGATTCGAGCCATATATCCCGAGTCTTCCAATATTGCGATTAGGGCAAAAAGGATCAAAAAGATCGGGATGTAGTTGAGTAGAGTGTTGGCTGAATCGACGATCCATAGCCCTAGTGAGCGAACATAAGGGTCGTGCAAGAAGCCCGCTTCGGGAAGTAAGCTTGCCACCAACTCACGAAATGCAGCAAGGTATGGCCACCAATAGTTGGTCAGCTCATAGCCGTAGACAATAGAGCTCTGGTAAATGATAAACACAGTGGCAATTAAGAACAGTGGAGCGCCGAACTTGTTCAGAACCACCCTATCGATTTTGTCGGTGAGTGAAAGCTGATTACTTTGGTGTAGGGATTGAGTTGTGCAGCGCTGAATAATTGTTGATACACGCTGATGGCGCTGAGCGACGATATAATCGCTGACGGTTCCGTTAAGAGCCTGTGCGATTTTTCCTAAGTGTTGTTCGATCCTAGCATTAAGCTGTTCAAGTTGTTGCTCAGGCATTAAATCATCTAGCCACTTTTTGATGTGACTATCTCGTTCAAGTAGTCGTAGAGCAAGCCAGCGAGTACTGTAGGTTTGTGGTTCAATATAAGAATCTATCCACTGGGTTAAAGAGGTAAGCTCTGGCTCTAAGAGAGGATATTCAACAGGTGTTGAGCCAATTTGGGCCTCTACTAACGCAGTCGTGATGCCTTCTACCCCTTTACCTTTTCGGCCTATACATTCAACGACAGGGACGCCGAGTTCCTGACTTAAAGAATGTGAGTTGATAGTAATTCCTTCGGCTTGTGCGACATCCATCATGTTGAGAGCGAGCGCGAGTGGGAGCTCCATCTCAAGTAACTGCATGGTTAGATGTAAAGAGCGATTAAGGTTGGCGGAATCAACAACATTCAAGACCACATCTGCCGCTTCGTTTCGTAATGCGTCGCGAGCGACCCTTTCTTCAAGTGAAAAGCAGCTTAAGCTATAGGTGCCTGGTAAGTCGATGAGCTGATAAGCGCCGTTATCGTTAGAGAAGTAGCCCGTTTTCTTGTCTACGGTCACTCCGGGGTAGTTGGCTACGTGCTGTCTTGCCCCTGTCAGCATGTTAAAAATGGTCGATTTGCCGGCATTTTGTTGACCAGCTAATAGTATTTTTGTCCGTTGCATTACTCTGTCCTCACTGCCTGCGCTTAATCTAAACGCACGATTACAGTGTCTGCTTCTGTTGTTCTGATCACGACGCTGGTGGCACCGACGCGAAACTCAAGTGGGTCCCCTAGTGGTGCCTTGCGGACAAATTCAATCTTGGTCTGTGGAATAAGTCCCAAATCCAGTAAGCGTTGGCGAATCGCGCCATCAGACATGTGAGCTGTGATAGTCGCATGAGCCTTAATTGGTAATTGGCTTAGAGTGGTTTCCATAAAGAACACACCGAGTTGTTTTTAGTCTCAAGATTGTAATCAATATCCGTTTTGTTAAATCAAAAATAACTCCACTAAATATGATTTAAATCAATGAAGGTGTGGTTAAGAATCATTCTCACTTTCATTTAAATAAATAGATCGTTAGCCTTCCCTTCATCAAATTGAGAGCAAGTCTCAATATCTGTCTATTTGCGTAAGCTCAAAATGGAATTAGCAATGAAAAAATCAACCCTGTTGTTATTGGCTAGCACCGCCTTACCTAGCTTGGCGTTTGCCCATACCCCTCTATTTTCCTGTTATGACTTTGGTGATAACACCATTCTTTGTGAAGGTGGTTTCTCTGATGGTTCATCAGCCGCTGGCGTAGAAATTTTAGTCGTGGATGGCTCAGGAACAGAGCTAATTAAAAGTGAAATAAACGAAGACGGTGAAATTGAATTCAATAAGCCACAAGGTGCTTATAAAGTTCTGTTTAATGCAGGTCCAGGACATTCCATCGAAGTCGATGGCAAAGATATTGTTGAATAGTTATTTGTATTTAGGGAAATAAAAAATGAAAAAGCTATCTTTAGCTGTTGGTATGGCAGCACTCTCTTTATCCGCAGTTTCTCAAGCACACTTTCAATTGATGTATACACCAACTTCTCAGCTTGAAAAACCGGCGACTGTCGACATGAAACTTGTGTTTGGTCACCCGATGGAAAATGGTCACGTGATGGACATGGGTCAACCAGAAGAGTTTTTTGTAAGCTTCAAAGGTGAAAAGACAGATCTACTAAAAGATTTGAAGAAAATCTCTTGGGCTGGACACGATAACAAAGCAGATGCGTACAAGGTAGACTACAAAATCCGCCGTAACGGCGATTACATCTTTGGTCTAGTACCAGCGCCTTATTATGAAGGTGGCGAAGACATTTATATCCAACAGATCACTAAACGCTACATCAACAAAGGTGCAATGCCAACAGGTTGGGAAGAGCCTCTAGGCCTTAAGACAGAAATCGTTCCTAAGAACAAGCCTTACCAAGTGTTTGCAGGCAGCACATTCACTGGTCAACTTCTATCTGAGGGTAAGCCAGCAGCTGGCGTTGAGTGTGAGATTGAATTCCTAAACACTGATATCGATACTAAAGCCAATGCGTTTGGCAAAGACACTCACCGTGCGACTCCAGCTTCTGCTATCGTTGCGATTACAGACGACAACGGTATGTTCACTTTCGGCATCCCAACAGCTGGCAAGTGGGGCTTCGCTTGTCTAGGTTCTGGTCCAGATACCGAGTTTAAAGGTAAAGAGCTGTCGCAAGACGCAGTACTTTGGATTGAAGCTCAGGACTTATAGGCTTAGTTGAATGAAAAAAGCTGGCATCGGTGCCAGCTTTTGTCGTTTTGCAAATAGTGGTGTAAGTGATTACTCACCCCATTGGGCTTCAAACCAACTTTCTAAAATGACTACCGCAGATTGGCAATCAACATTGCCTTTGCTCAAGGCTTTATAGCCGCCCATCTCGAACAGATCGGCGCGTGCTTCCATGGTAGATAGCCTTTCATCATGAAGTTCAACAGGCAGACCAAATCGTCCATGTAGGCGGTTGGCGAACTTTTTTGCTCTTGGCGTAATGGTTTCTAAATCTTTGCCATACAGATCGGTGGGTAAGCCAACAACCAGTAAATTGGGTTGCCACTCTTTAATCTGTTTCTCGATATCATCCCAGTTTGGAATGCCATCATTGGCTTTAAATGCTTTTAGTGGTGAAGCTGTGCCTGTGATCTCTTGCCCAATCGCACTACCAATGCTTTTGGTGCCGAAATCAAAGGCCATAATTGTTTTAGACATAAACAGGTATCTTTTTTGTTATGCGTGGCCGATATCACTTGAGAGCTGCGAGACGTCGATACCAAGCATTTGTACCGCTTTCTGCCAGCGTTCATTGATTGGTGTATCGAACATCACGTTTGGATCCGCTTCGACGGTTAACCAAGAGTTTTCAGAGAGCTCGATTTCTAGCTGACCTGCTTCCCAACCTGAATAACCTAAAGCGACGATATAGTGGTTTGGCTCAGCCTCTGTCCCAAGTACGCCAAGAATATCTTTAGAGGTGGTGACAGAGATGTTATCCGTCATCTTGATGCTTGATTCATATTCATCTTTAGGCTGATGAAGAATGAACCCGCGATCTTCAGAGACAGGGCCGCCGTTAAGCACTGGCTTGTCTAAACTCTCGGTCACAAGTTTCGGGTGAGAGGGCTCTACATCGACTCGTTCCAACATTTTACCTATGGTGATATCGATAGGAGCATTAATCATTAAACCCATCGCGCCATCTTCATTGTGCTCGCACACATAGATAACACTGCGCTGGAAGTAGGGGTCTTTCATCCCCGGCATTGCCACTAAAAAATGGTTGGTTAAATTCATAAAGACTCCCACTTACAAAAGGAGGGCAACCAATAGCGTTGCCCAAATATGATTAGGCCTTTAAGCGGCGCTCAATGGCATCCATTAGCTTGCCTGTAATTGACACATCGAATGCAGCCTCGATTTCACGAATACATGTTGGGCTTGTTACATTGATTTCTGTCAGCTTGTCACCAATAACGTCGAGACCAACAAAGATCAGTCCTTTTTCTTTAAGTGTAGGCGCTACAGCCTCTGCGATCTTTTTATCTGTCTCACTAAGTGGTCGAGCTTCACCTGTGCCACCTGCTGCTAAGTTACCGCGAGTCTCGCCTTTGGCTGGAATTCGCGCTAAGCAGTAAGGCATTGGTTCACCGTCAACGACAAGAATACGTTTGTCGCCATTGCTGATATCAGGAACGAAAGTCTGTGCCATTGCGTAGTTTTGACCATGATTGGTCAAGGTTTCAATGATCACCGAAACGTTAGGATCGTTTTCTTTAACGCGGAAGATCGAAGCACCACCCATGCCATCAAGAGGTTTTAGGATCACATCACCATGTTCTTCACGGAAAGCTTTAATCTTATCTGCTTTACGCGTCACAATCGTGGTCGGAGTGAGCTCTGGGAACCAAGCCGTGAATAACTTTTCATTACAGTCACGTAGGCTTTGCGGCTTGTTGACGATCAATGTACCTTGCTCTTCAGCGCGCTCTAGAATGTATGTCGCGTAGATGTACTCAGTATCAAACGGAGGATCTTTACGCATCAATACGGCATCTAGCTCAGACAGTTCAATAGTTTGCTCCGACTTGAACTCATACCAAGCGTTTGGATCTTCTTTTAGTTCAACAACTTTGGTATCTGCGATGGCTACACCTTGATCTAGATGTAGGTCGTGCATTTCCATGTAGTGAATTTCGTAGCCGCGGCGCTGCGCTTCAAGCATCATGGCAAAGCTAGAGTCTTTTTTGATGTTAATGGACGAGATTGGGTCCATTACGATACCTAATTTGATCATGTATTTTCTCCGTTTAACCGAGATCGCCGAAACGAACTTGTAAGGCTGTAATTGCAGTGAGAGCCGCTGTTTCTGTGCGTAATACGCGCGGGCCAAGCAGCGTCTCTTCAAATTTGTATTCTTCAGTCATGCAGATTTCTTCTGCGGACAGCCCACCTTCAGGGCCAATCAACAGGCGCACTTTTTCAACAGGTGCGGGTAGGGTATTGATTGAGTATTTTGCGCGAGGGTGAAGATTGAGCTTCAAGCCGTCATACTCTTCAGCGCACCACTCTTCAAGCTGCATAATTGGGCGAATTTCAGGTACGGTGTTACGTCCGCATTGCTCGCAAGCACTAATAGCAATTTTTTGCCATTGAGCGAGTTTTTTTTCAAAACGCTTTTGATCAAGCTTAACGCCACAGCGTTCTGATATGAGAGGAGTAATGGTGTTTACACCCAGCTCAACAGATTTTTGAATGGTGAACTCCATTTTGTCACCGCGTGAAATGACTTGACCAAGATGTAGGTCGAGCGGTGATTCAGAGCTGCGTTCGATTCGTTCCGTGACGTCGACTTCTACTGATTTCTTCGACACATTCGCTATGGTTGCTGGAAACTCAGCCCCACTACCATCAAACAGTAAAATATCTTGTCCTTCCTTCATGCGCAGCACGCGGCCGATATGGCCAGCAGCGTCATCACTGAGCATCAAAGAGCCTAACTGAGAAATGGCTTCTGGGTGGTAAATTCGTGGGATTCGCATGGTGTCTCGATTTCCAACAAGAGATTTGAAGTTCTCTCTAACATGGATGCTTTAGGTTTAAAAAACAAGGGTTAGAAAGAGTTTCCAATTAATTACCAGAAACTCTTTTGAGCTAACTTATAACGCTTGGCAAGCTTGATACACAAATGGGTTGTGATTGCCTTGAATCTTGAAGATGCGTTGTTCACGCTCGCATTCCCAAAGGTCGACAGGGAACTGCTTATTCCATGCGTTCATTAACTGTGTTTGCTGCTTAGAGAGGCGAAAGCCATATTCTTGGCTCATGTACAGATAGGTACGGGCGATGGAACCCTTAGCGCGATCCGGTGGCATCACCTTGCGCTGCTTAAAATTGACCTGCATTTCACAGCGACCATAGCTTACGCCATCGACACCATGCCACTGACTGAAGTTGTAATTGGAACGGTCACCGTTAACTTCACCAATCGCAGGAGTCAGGTTATGTAAGTCAGCCTCCATCATACGGAAGGCTTTATCATTCTTGGTGCAGTTCTTACGTCCACCATTTTGCCAACATTGACGTTGGTGACCAAACTGCCAAGCCGGAACAACATGTTCCCATTCGATGCGTGATGCTCGTTTTTGCTGTTTACGTACCTGATAACCACACGATTCTAAGTCAGGTATTCCTTTGCGACCTTGCCATGAAATATTGCAGCCACAGTAAAAACTGGTTGGATGGTCAGCGTAAATCTTTACCGCTTCTTTTTTGGCTTTAGAGAAAGATGAAGGGGGCGCAGCAAGTACAGCAGTAGTGCACAACAAGCCGATAGCAGATAACCACAGAGATTTGTTCATGAATAAGTGTTAGAAAAGTAGTAATAACTACAGTTTAACACGCAAATCTAGCTATAAATTAATGATGCTTTACTTAATTATGACAGTTGCTTGCCGGTAAAGCTGAGTGGTTGTTGGCACTGCTGGCAACGGTAGCTTGCTTGATTGCGTAGCACTTTGTTGTGACGACGAATGGATAACGGATAAGTGCTACAGCCACAGTCGTACTCAAAGGTTTTCCCTTGTACTGATGTTGTTTCGAAGCTGTGGGTGGTGCGGGCTGGCACGTTAAATACGGCTTCCATGACCCCTTGCCACTCTTTACCATGTGGTCGAACGCGGCCATAGACTTGGTAGGTAATCAGATGAGCAACTTCATGAGGAATAACTTCCGCTAAAAATGCTTGCTGGTTCTCTGTGAACAAAACAGGGTTGAGGCGAATCTCATTCAGCTGTAAATAGGCTTTACCTGCCGCTTTGCCGCGTAGATTGAAGCTCAATTGCGGGAGAGGAAATGAGCGCTTAAATGTTTGTGATGCGGTCTGGATACAGTCAGCCATGACCTTATTTGCTCGGTATTCAAGTTCCAAATCCAACGCACACCCCAAATAAAACGCCTCTATAGTGAGAGGCGAATCATATACTGGTTCAGCGTAGAGCGCGACTTATGGGTGATGCTTTTTCTTGATCGTTTCGTGATAAGCATGCCAAGTACCATAACCAAGAATTGGCATGGTAAACAGCATTCCAATCCCGTAGGTCGCAAAGCCCACTAAAATACCGCCACAAATGAGGGCTGCCCACACAATCATGGCTGGAATATTCGATTTCACTGCATTGAAGCTTGAGAAGACCGCAGTCATCATATCAACTCGGCGCTCCATCATTAATGGAATGGAAAACGCGGAGATACTGAATACAACACATGCTAAGACAAAACCAACCAGTGACCCTATGACTAAGAAAGGCAGAAACTCTGTTAGCGGTGCGCCTTGGACGGATGGATATAGAGCGTGTAGAAGTGCTGCAATTCTCATCCAGAAGATCATGCATACCGCCAGTAACACGGCGAATGCCCATTGAGAAGAGGAGTTGCGACCAATCGCTTTCATTGAGTGAAGTAGGCTTGCACTATGGCCTTTTTCTCTTTCCCAGCTTGCGTCATAAAGACCAAGCGCCAAGAAAGGACCAATAAGCATATAGACAACGAGACTTGGCATCACGACTAAGTGAGTGCCCTGCCATTGGACAAGTAAAACAATACCTATTGCGGCGGCCATAAAGCACAAACCGTAAAAGGCGCTGATAAGTGGCATGCGGACAAAGTCATGCAGACCGAGTGACAACCAGTGGAACGGGGCAGAAATACTGACCTGATTACACGGAATCGTGCGGGCGTATTCTGAGTCTTTGACTTCTTTGTTCTTGTCATCGAAGTCGTGTGGATTCACCGTACGAGGCATATATCCTCCTTGATCGATTCTCTACCTACACTGTGCTCTTGAGCGACAGTGAACGAAACTCGATGCCCGGCTTGGCGACCTCTAATAATGTAAGCGGCGCATCAGTTAAACAGCTTACGAAACAAAGTCGATTTTCGATTTGTTCGTTAACATATTTTTAACTATTGACCGCATGGCAAAAAAATACAAATTTCTTGATGTTTTTTTGCGCATAAAAAAAGAACGTCTGGTAATCCAGACGTTCTCAATATTTTTATAGTGTAATCAAAGATTACTTCAGACCAGCGAACT
Organism: Vibrio sp. R10-SF1-ISO8; assembly: GCF_059833805.1. Lineage (NCBI taxonomy): Bacteria > Pseudomonadati > Pseudomonadota > Gammaproteobacteria > Vibrionales > Vibrionaceae > Vibrio > Vibrio sp. R10-SF1-ISO8. The sequence goes on from NZ_JCBDHL010000006.1 coordinate 54,008, forward strand.
CACGTAGAAGAGCGGCTTTATCTGTCGCTTCCCATGGGAACTCTTCGCGACCGAAGTGGCCGTATGCCGCAGTCTTCTTGTAGATAGGCTGAAGTAGGTTCAGCATCTCTTGTAGACCGTATGGGCGTAGGTCGAAGTTTTGACGTACAGCTTCAACGATAACGTCTTGCGATACTTTTTCAGTGCCGAAGGTTTCAACCATGATAGACGTTGGATCAGCAACACCGATTGCGTAAGAAAGTTGGATTTCACAACGATCCGCTAGGCCAGCAGCAACGATGTTTTTCGCAACGTAGCGTGCTGCGTATGCTGCAGAACGGTCTACTTTTGATGGATCTTTACCAGAGAAAGCACCACCACCGTGACGAGCTGCGCCGCCATAGGTATCAACGATGATCTTACGACCTGTTAGACCACAGTCACCCATAGGACCACCGATTACGAAACGGCCGGTTGGGTTAATGAAGAAGTTTGTCTCTTTGTTGATCCACTCAGAAGGCAGTACTGGTTTGATGATCTCTTCCATTACTGCTTCACGTAGGTCAGGAGTCGAGATTGAATCACAGTGCTGGGTAGAAAGAACAACTGCATCAATACCAACGATCTTACCTTGGTCGTACTGGAAAGTTACCTGAGACTTCGCGTCAGGACGTAACCATGGCAGTGTACCGTTTTTACGTACTTCAGCTTGCTTTTGAACAAGAAGGTGAGAGTAAGTAATCGGAGCTGGCATTAGGATGTCAGTTTCGTTAGTCGCGTAACCGAACATGATACCTTGGTCACCAGCGCCTTGCTCTTTAGGGTCAGCTTTATCAACACCTTGGTTAATGTCTGGAGACTGTTTGCCGATGGTGTTTAGAACTGCACAAGAGTCAGCATCGAAACCCATGTCAGAGTGAACGTAACCAATTTCACGAACAGTCTGGCGAGTTAGCTCTTCAATATCGACCCATGCTGATGTCGTGATTTCACCACCAACCATCACCATGCCGGTTTTTACGTAAGTTTCACACGCAACACGTGCTTTTGGGTCTTGCTCGATGATTGCGTCTAGAACTGCATCAGAGATTTGGTCTGCGATTTTATCTGGATGACCTTCTGAAACAGACTCAGAAGTAAACAGGTGCTTAGCCATGTGAGCTCCACTTTTAATTTTAGAGAGTGCTCCGTTATCAATCGTGGAACACTGATAAATAATCTTGATATCTGTAGGTGTATCTACATCTAGACGTCTATTCTAATTTTTATCGCTCGAATTACAAGCTCTTTTTCAAAACCTAACAAGACAATCGTTTGCTTTAATTGTGCGAAATATTAGTAACTTTTATCGATTTGCTGCGAAAGCTAGGAAATTTGTGAGCTTTTGACTTGGAAAACGATTGCAGTGCTGGTGGCGCTTTGAGAGAATTATCGCCCATTTTATTTCGATTCGCTTAATGCACTCAGGAGCTGACATGTCTTCTCGTCAACATCTCGCTAATGCAATCCGCGCTCTAAGCATGGATGGTGTTCAACAAGCTAACTCTGGTCACCCAGGCGCACCTATGGGTATGGCTGATATCGCTGAAGTTCTTTGGCGCTCACATCTAAACCATAACCCAACTAACCCAGAGTGGGCTGACCGCGACCGTTTCGTACTATCAAACGGCCACGGCTCAATGCTGATTTACTCGCTACTGCACCTAGCTGGTTACGAGCTGTCTATCGATGATCTGAAAAACTTCCGTCAACTGCACTCTAAGACACCAGGTCACCCAGAGTACGGTTACGCACCAGGTATCGAGACAACTACGGGTCCACTGGGTCAAGGTATCACTAACGCTGTTGGTATGGCGCTAGCTGAGAAGACACTTGCAGCACAGTTCAACAAAGAAGGCCACGACATCGTTGACCACTTCACTTATGCATTCATGGGTGACGGCTGTCTGATGGAAGGTATCTCTCACGAAGCATGTTCTTTAGCAGGCACCCTAGGTCTGGGTAAACTTATTGCCTTCTGGGATGATAACGGCATCTCTATCGACGGTGAAGTTGAAGGTTGGTTCTCTGACGACACTCCTAAGCGTTTTGAAGCGTACGGCTGGCACGTAATCCCAGCAGTAGACGGTCACGATCCAGAAGCGATCAATGCCGCTATCGTTGCAGCGAAAGCTGACCCACGCCCAACTCTAATCTGTACTAAAACGATTATCGGCTTTGGTTCTCCAAATAAATCTGGCTCACACGACTGTCACGGTGCACCACTAGGCGCTGAAGAAATTGCAGCTACACGTAAAGAACTAGGTTGGGAGCACGGTCCTTTTGAAATTCCTGCTGACGTATACGCAGAGTGGGATGCAAAAGAAGCTGGTGCAGCTAAAGAAGCAGCTTGGAATGCTAAGTTCGATGCTTATGCAACGGCATACCCAGCAGAAGCAGCAGAGCTTAAGCGTCGCCTAAACGGTGAACTACCAGCACAGTGGGAAGAGAAAGCAAACGCAATCATTGCTGACCTTCAAGCTAACCCAGCAAACATCGCATCACGCAAAGCGTCGCAAAATGCGCTAGAAGCGTTCGGTGCTATGCTACCAGAATTCCTAGGCGGCTCTGCTGACCTTGCGCCTTCTAACCTAACTATGTGGTCTGGTTCTAAGTCTGTGTCTGCTGAAGATGCGTCTGGTAACTACATCCACTACGGTGTACGTGAATTCGGTATGACAGCTATCATGAACGGTATTGCTCTGCACGGTGGTTTCGTACCATACGGTGCAACTTTCCTAATGTTCATGGAATATGCTCGTAACGCAATGCGCATGGCTGCTCTGATGAAAGTTCAGAACATCCAAGTTTACACGCACGACTCTATCGGCCTTGGCGAAGATGGCCCAACTCACCAACCGGTTGAGCAAATGGCTTCTCTACGTCTAACGCCAAACATGAGCACATGGCGTCCATGTGACCAAGTGGAATCTGCAGTCGCTTGGAAACTGGCTATCGAACGTAAAGATGGTCCAACATCGCTAATCTTCTCCCGTCAAAACCTTGCACAGCAAGAGCGCAGCGAAGAGCAAGTAGCTAACATCGCTCGCGGTGGTTACATTCTGAAAGATTGTGAAGGCAAGCCAGAGCTAATCCTTATCGCAACTGGTTCTGAAGTTGAATTAGCGGTTAACGCTGCAGCTGAGCTAACTGCTGAAGGCAAGAAGGTACGCGTAGTATCTATGCCTGCAACTGACGCATTCGACAAGCAAGACGCTGAGTACCGTGAAGCTGTACTTCCATCTGACGTAACGGCTCGTATCGCTGTTGAAGCTGGCATCGCTGACTTCTGGTACAAGTACGTTGGCTTCGGCGGCAAGATCATCGGTATGACTACATTCGGTGAATCTGCGCCAGCAGGTGAATTGTTCAAGATGTTCGGTTTCACTGCGGAAAACGTAGTAAAAACAGCAAAAGAGCTTCTTGCTTAATATGCTCTTGATAGTTGAAGCTGCAGCGTAATTGCAGCTCCAATAATTTGAGTAGCTGGACAATGAAAACCGAGCCTAGTGGCTCGGTTTTTTATGCGTTCAATCTGAGGATAAGTAGCGACTACTCAAACTCGTTACCCCAATTATCCTTCTCTTTGCGGCCGCAGATTTTACACGTGACATATCTGTCCATATCATAGTAGTGACCGCCATTAATAAAGGCATGAGCCATCAGTTTGACTCTACCTAACAAAGAAGTATCCGTGTCGTAGCTGCTGGTCTTTCTTACAAGCACTTCACTGTGAGGTGTCTCTTGGTTGCATTTTTTACAAAAGTGAGTTGCTGGGAACCCAGACATAGTTATTTCCTTTGGTTGATGAAACTAGAGAAGAAACAGCTATAAGAAAACAATTGCTCACAGGTCGACTATGCATACAGCTCTCATATTAATCAAGTTTTATAAAATCAAATACTCGGCGCATATCACTAACTTAATGCGATTCTTCTCACTATCGGGTAGTATTTGTGACACGAAAATGATGTAGGGCGATGGAGTTATGCTGAAAGTTGCGATCAACGGTTTTGGACGTATTGGCCGTAATGTTTTGCGAGCGGTATATGAAAGTGGGAAAAACCAACAAATTAAGGTAGTGGCAGTTAATGAACTGGCGCAACCTGATGCTATGGCTCATCTACTTCAATATGATACTAGTCATGGTCGTTTTGGTAGAAAGGTGACCAACGATCAAGAGCATGTCTATATCCACCATGATACTCCTCATCAAGGCACTGGCGAGTTTGATTCCATCCGAATACTTCACCTTAATGATATTGAGTTACTGCCTTGGCGTGATCTTGAAGTGGATTTAGTTCTCGACTGTACAGGTGTATTTGGCACTCAAGCTGATGGTCAGGAGCACATCAAAGCAGGAGCCAAGAAAGTCTTGTTTTCACACCCAGGTGCCAACGATCTAGATAACACTATTATCTATGGCGTCAATCATGAGACGCTCAGAGCGGAGCATAATGTAGTTTCGAATGGTTCCTGTACCACCAACTGTATTGTTCCCATCATCAAAGCGTTGGATGATGCATTTGAGATTGAGTCTGGCACCATCACTACTATCCATTCTTCCATGAATGATCAGCAAGTCATAGACGCCTACCATTCAGATTTAAGACGTACCCGTGCAGCGAGCCAATCGATCATTCCTGTGGACACTAAGTTGCATAAAGGGATTGAAAGAATCTTCCCGAAATTTTCCAACAAATTTGAAGCAATTTCTGTAAGAGTACCGACAGTAAACGTCACGGCGATGGATTTAAGTGTCACAATTAATACAAATGTGAAAGTTAATGACGTAAATCAAACCATTGTTAACGCATCTCAGTGTACATTACAGGGCATTGTTGACTATACTGAAGCGCCGCTCGTTTCGATCGACTTTAATCATGATCCCCATAGTGCGATTGTCGATGGTACACAGACTCGAGTGAGTAATGGCCACTTAGTAAAAATGCTCGTTTGGTGTGATAACGAATGGGGCTTTGCGAACCGTATGTTGGATACAGCGCTCGCAATGCAATCTGCTGAGTAAGTTGTAAAGCAGAAGCTGGGAGAAATGTTTATTTTAACCCTTGAAATAAATATTGAGCATCTCCACTATACCAACAGCGTTTGAAGAATTAATAGGTCTGGCAGGGTTGCCGGGCTACTGAAAACTTTACTTATTGAAAATTTGAGAGGACACAACATGTCTGTAATCAAGATGACTGACCTGGACCTAGCAGGTAAACGTGTATTTATCCGTGCGGACCTAAACGTACCAGTAAAAGAAGGCAAAGTGACTTCTGATGCACGTATTCTAGCGTCTCTACCAACAATCAAGCACTGTCTAGAAGCGGGCGCGAAAGTTATGGTTACTTCTCACCTAGGTCGTCCTACTGAAGGTGAATACGCAGAAGAGTTCTCTCTACAACCTGTTGTTAACTACCTAAACGATGCTCTAGATTGCGAAGTTAAACTAGCAAAAGATTACCTAGATGGCCTAGAGCTAAACACTGGTGAGCTAGTTGTTCTTGAAAACGTTCGCTTTAACAAAGGCGAGAAGAAGAACGAAGAAGAACTATCTAAGAAATACGCTGCATTGTGTGACATCTTCGTAATGGATGCATTCGGTACTGCTCACCGTGCTCAAGCATCTACTCATGGTGTTGGCATGAACGCACCTGTTGCGTGTGCGGGTCCTCTACTTGCTGCTGAACTTGAAGCACTAGGCAAAGCAATGGACAACCCAGAGCGTCCACTTGTTGCTATCGTAGGTGGTTCTAAAGTTTCTACTAAGCTAACAGTTCTAGAATCTCTATCTAAAGTTGCTGACCAACTTGTTGTTGGTGGTGGTATCGCAAACACATTCATCGCAGCTGATGGCCACAACGTAGGTAAGTCTCTATACGAAGCTGACCTAGTTGAAACAGCGCAAAAGCTAATGAAAGAGTGTTCAATCCCAGTAGCAACTGACGTTGCATGTGCGAAAGCATTTGATGAGAACGCAGAAGCTGAAATTAAGCACGTTTCTGAAGTGGCTGACGACGATATGATCTTCGACCTAGGCCCAGAGTCAACAGCGGCTCTAGCTGAAATCATCGGCAACGCGAAAACTATCCTATGGAATGGTCCTGTAGGCGTGTTCGAATTCAAGAACTTCGAAGCAGGTACTAAAGGTATCTCTGAAGCAATCGCTCAGTCTGCAGGTTTCTCTGTAGCAGGTGGTGGTGATACGCTAGCGGCTATCGACAAGTTTGGTATTAAAGCTGACGTTTCTTACATCTCTACTGGTGGCGGTGCATTCCTTGAGTTCGTTGAAGGTAAAGTACTACCAGCGGTTGCGATGCTTGAAGAGCGCGCTAAGTAATTAAACGAAAGCGGGGGAGTGACTCTCCCGCTTTCTTGTTTGCTGCACATCACACTTTTTTGCTAGAATAGCGCGAGTTGTGAGCAAACGTTTGCAAGAATTTAAACTTAACAAGTTTTATTTTTAAAACGACAGATAAATAGGATTAAATCCATGTCTAAGATCTTCGATTTCGTAAAACCAGGTGTTATCTCTGGCGACGACGTACAGAAAGTATTTGAAGTAGCAAAAGAGAACAAATTTGCACTTCCAGCAGTAAACGTTGTTGGTACTGACTCTGTAAACGCAGTACTAGAAGCAGCAGCGAAAGTTAAATCTCCTGTTGTTGTTCAGTTCTCTAACGGCGGTGCAGCTTTCTTCGCTGGTAAAGGCGTTAAACTTGAAGGTCAAGGTGCTCAAATCCTTGGTGCTGTAGCGGGTGCTAAATACGTTCACGCTGTTGCTGAAGCTTACGGTGTGCCAGTTATCCTACACACTGACCACGCTGCTAAAAAACTTCTTCCATGGATCGACGGTCTACTAGACGCTGGTGAAGAGTTCTTCGCTCAAACTGGTAAGCCTCTATTCTCTTCTCACATGCTAGACCTTTCTGAAGAGTCTCTAGAAGAGAACATCGAAACATGTGCTAAGTACCTAGAGCGCATGGCTAAAATGAACATGACAATCGAGATCGAACTTGGTTGTACTGGTGGTGAAGAAGACGGCGTAGATAACTCTCACATGGACGCATCTGAGCTATACACTTCTCCAGAAGACGTTGCTTACGCATACGAGAAGCTAAACGCTGTTTCACACCGTTTCACTATCGCAGCATCTTTCGGTAACGTACACGGCGTATACAAGCCAGGTAACGTTGTACTAACTCCAACTATCCTACGTGATTCTCAAGCATACTGTGCAGAGAAGTTCGGTATTGCACCTAACGCTCTAAACTTCGTATTCCACGGTGGTTCTGGTTCTACTGAAGCAGAAATCCAAGAGTCTATTGGCTACGGTGTTATCAAAATGAACATCGATACTGATACACAGTGGGCAACTTGGGATGGTATCCGTCAGTACGAAGCTGACAACCGTGACTACCTACAAGGTCAAATCGGTAACCCAACTGGCGAAGACGCGCCAAACAAGAAGTACTACGATCCACGCGTATGGCTACGTGCTGGTCAAGCTTCTATGGTTACTCGCCTTGAGAAAGCATTTGCTGACCTTAACGCAGTAGACGTACTATAATTCGTCTTTACTAAGTTAAATAAAAAACCCGCTCCCTGAGCGGGTTTTTTATATTTGTCATTTACTCGCGCTAACCAAGTGAAGTATTAAAACTATGGCACAACAGAGATTTGTTGCGTAACCTGTAATATGCCGATATCAGAGAATTCTGATAAGCTTTTGTTTTTGCTCTCTTTGCATAAACATAGCTTTGCGAATAGTCAAAAATGAGATATCGTGCCAAAAAGCTGACATTGCTTCAGTGAATGTATAGGGATGTTGTTTCTGATTGGTAATTTAAAGCAGTTTGGTTCATAGAATCATTTAATTGAGAGGATAGAAATTATGGCAGGTGAATCAGCAGGGATTGAAACTCCTTTAGTTGATGGTTTAGGTCATGCCGAGCAGTGGTTGACTAACAATTCCGATCTTTTGGTGCAGTATGGCGTGAACATTATTTCCGCTATTCTGATCTTATTTATCGGTAACATTATCGTGAAAGCGGTAGCCAATAGCGTAGCTAAGGTACTGAACAAGAAAAAAATGGATAAGGCGGTTGTCGAATTTATTCATGGCTTAGTTCGCTACCTTCTATTTGTTATTGTGCTGATTGCTGCACTAGGTCGCTTAGGTGTGCAAACTGCTTCTGTCGTTGCTGTTATCGGTGCGGCTGGTCTAGCAGTAGGTTTAGCTCTGCAGGGGTCACTATCTAACTTTGCTGCTGGCGTGCTTATTGTTGCTTTCCGTCCGTTTAAGTCAGGTGACTACGTGGAGATTGGCGGTGTAGCAGGTTCGGTAGATTCAATTCAGATTTTCCAAACCGTTCTGACAACACCTGACAACAAAATGGTCGTCGTTCCTAACGGCAGTGTCATCGGTAGCCCAATTACCAACTATTCACGTCATGAAACACGTCGAATTGATTTGATGATAGGTGTTTCGTACAGCGCTGACTTGCAGAAAACTAAGCAGCTACTAACAAAGATTTGTCAGTCAGATGAGCGCATTCTTAAAGAGCCTGGTGTACAGGTTGGCGTGCATACTCTCGCTGATTCTTCAGTGAACTTTGTAGTACGCCCTTGGGTTAAAACTGCTGACTACTGGAGTGTCTACTTTGATTTGATGCAAGCGATCAAAGAAGGCTTAGATAAAGAAGGTATCGAGATTCCATTCCCACAAATGGATGTTCACATGAACAAAGTGGACGCATAACCTCTAATCGTTGATTGAACAAAGCGAGGCAAACTGCCTCGCTTTTTACATTTCGAGTACTTTATTATTCAGCGAGTTTAAGACGGTTTTTAATTGGTTAGCTGGGATACCGATAGTCACCTCTGGCTTGCCAGGAGTGTAAAGAATCTCATTGTGTTGATACAGTTTGCTATCGACAATAATTTCTACTTCAGTGGGCAAACCGAAAGGGCACACCGCCCCCGGTACACAACCAATTTGCTCGATCATCTCTTCGTTGCTGACTATCGACGGTCGTTTCCCGGTTAGGGCTTTAATCCCTTTGGTGTCCAAGCGGCTATCTTTGTCGGTTAAGAGTAACGCATAACCTGAACCTTTAAACTTGAGAAATAGGCTTTTACTATGGGTGCCTGTCCAACCTAATTGTTCCGCTACCTTCTCGTCGGTGGCAAAATCCAGTATGGGTTCGTGCTGCCATTCTTGATAATCAACGTTTAACTGTTTTAGTAGTTGTTTATTGAATTGATAGATTTCTTCAAGCTTATTCATTCCCCACCTACGCTAATTGATTGAGTAACTCTTTTGCCAGCAATGCGGCAATCACGTACATCATAATCGCAACCACAATATCAATACCTTGTTTGACTCGAGGTTGTGACAATGTCGGCCCCAGTTTTGCCGCGCCAATAGAAAGAGAGAAGAACCACACCAGTGAAGCCATCATGGTTCCGATGGCAAACGCGATTCGATCTTGGCCTTCAAATTGGCCGCCTATTGAACCGAGAATCACCACAGTATCCAGATAGAGGTGAGGGTTAAGTACCGTCACTGCTAGCGCGCCTAGAATGACAGCACGCTTGCCTCTTAGCGTTTGATTGAGCTGAGTTTCTTCCTCTTGAGGTGTAAATGCGCTTTTGAGTGATAATGAGCCATACACTGCAAGAAAAGCAATGCCGCCGATAGTGACCAACATGAGCAAGGTTTCATTTTGTGATAGCAGAGCGCCACCGCCGAAGATCCCCAAAGAAATAAAAACAATATCAAGCACACTGCAGATCGTCGCGGTTGTAAGGTGGTGTTGGCGCTTAATACCTTGATTGAGCACATATGCGTTTTGAGCGCCAATAGGGATGATCATGCTTGCGCCTAGGCCAAAGCCTTGTAGTAATAGCCAAAAGTTCATAGCTTTATCTCCAACAAATTAACTGATATGGCGAGAAGATAAGTAAACTGTCAAAATAAGTATATTTAATAATTTTTATACTATATTAGATCTTCTAATGAAGTGAACATTGAGAGGAATAAAAGATGCGTGGCTTGGATTATCGATGGATAGAGGCTCTAGAGGCGGTGATCAGTAGTGGGAATTTTGAGCGTGCCGCTGAAGCATTGTTTGTCTCTCAATCGGCAGTTTCGCAACGACTAAAACAGCTAGAAAAGTTTCTAGCTCAACCCGTTTTAGTGCGCGAGCAACCACCACGACCTACCCCTATTGGGCAAAAGCTTCTTGCGCTCTACCAACAAGTTCAGTTGCTTGAATCTGAACTGATACCAGAGCTAGATAATGAGACGGCTGAGCGCTTACAAACCGCAGCGATTGCGACTAATGCAGACAGCTTAGCGACATGGCTGCTGCCCGCTTTAGCGCCAATTATGAAGTCACGCCGGGTCCAGTTTGAACTTGAGGTTTATGGTGAAGCGAGAACGTTAGATAAATTGAAAAATGGCGAAGTCTTGGGCGCTTTAAGCATGGAGCCCAAAGCTATGGTCGGCTGCGAGGCGAAATACATTGGTCGGATGGATTATGTGTGTGTGGCAAGCCCAGAGTTTGCTCAGGAGTATTTTCCAGCAGGCGTCACACGAGAAGGGCTAAAACAAGCACCTGCCGTCTCTTACGATCAACATGATGAATTGCATCGTGACTTTCTTAAGCAGCATTTCAATATATCCCCTAACTCTGTGCCGCATCATCATGTCGCAAGCTCAGAAGCGTTTGTAAACTTAGCTTTGATGGGCTGTGCTTACTGTTTGATCCCTAAGCTGCAAATAGAACAGGAACTTGCCTCCGGAAAGTTAGTGGATTTGATGCCGGGCTTTTTTATGAGTTTTCGTATTTACTGGCATCATTGGCAACTTGAAACTGGTCTGCTAAAACAGGTGACGCAGGCGATTGTCGAATACACAGAGGATTTACTGCCGAAATAGCCGATATGTAGCCACGTAAATGCTCAGTTAATTCTCTGTCAGAACTGATGGCGATATCTTGGTGTCTTTTTATTCCATGCCTATGATGTATTGAGTTAATGGCATATGGTAATTGAGTATGAAAGCTATCTCTTCAGTTGTTGCAGCTTTATCGCTGTCTTTAAGCAGTTTTGGCGTGTTGGCCAATAGTCCCGATTTTCCACATTTATCAACAACAGGTTATGGTGAAGTGATCGCCAAGCCAGATATGGCGCAGTTCTCGGTTAAGGTTGTAGAGTCAACCATGACGGCAGAGCAAGCAAAGCAGTCGGTTGATAAAGTTGTCCGTACATTTCTCGATGCATTAAACAAAGAAGGCGTAGAGAAGCAGGATGTGACTAGTTCAAACCTCTATATAACGCCTCAATATCATTATCCTAAAGACGGTAAGCCGGAGCTGGTTGGTTACCGAGCTTCACGCAGTATCACAGTGACGGTCGAAGACTTAGCCGACTTAAATCAATACTTAGATCTGGCCTTAAACTCAGGGATTAATCAAGTTGATAACATTCAACTAAAAGTCAAAGACCAAGCTAAGTATCAACAGCAGGCACGAATGGCGGCCATCAAAGATGCCAACAGCAAGGCTGAGTCGCTCGCAGAGGGCTTTGGTAAAGATCTCAACGGTGTTTGGCGTATTGATTATAAAATGTCTGGTCACCAACCTGTTTTGATGCGCTCTATGGCTATGGATGCGCGTTCAGAATCGAATAGTTACCAAGACTCTACCATTGTTATCCGCGATAGCGTTGATGTGATTTATAAGATCGACTGATCAGACAAACGATTTCATTACTGATCAAGCCGCCCCTATTCTACTTCTTTCGGTAGGGGCTTTAATCCTATTTCGATTAAATGATATACTGCTCAGCCACATCGACCCGAGCCTTTTTCACCTAATGCAGCGTAAATCCGTATTCTCATATCTGTTCATCACTACGCTGATCTTCTTTTCACTTGTCACTATTTACTATTTCAAGAAACATCAACAACTTGAAAAAGATATCATAGCTCAAAATGCTGAGTTGGCGATTCATCAGCTCGCCTACAGTGAGCGTGAATATCAAAGCGTTCGTAGCCAGTTTATCTCAATTATTGAGTTGCTTTCACACAGTCGTAACCTTTATGAGTATGTGCTTGAGCCGACGCAAACAAATAAAGACGTTGTTGAAGAGGTTTGGTCTTCGGTTGCGAGCAATCAAAAGTGGTATACCCAGATTCGTTTTTTAGACGTCAACGGAATGGAGAAGATTCGCTTTAACTACACCAATGGTGACGCTGAGGTAGAGAGCGATAAAAATCTTCAAGATAAGTCACAACGAGATTATTACCAGTATGCCCAAACTCTGAATGAGAATGATATTGGCGTATGGGGAATCGATCTAGAATACGAACATGGCAAACTTGTCGAGCCTTATCAGCCTGCATTACGCTTGCTTACGCCCGTTTATGTTGCCGGAAGCCGCGCTGGATACTTGGTCCTCAATATTGACGTTCGTTACCTTTCATCTCGTTTAAATTACTCACCCGATGAGCGATTTAGCCCTGAGCTCATTGGTGAACAGGGGTTTTATTTAGCAGGTGCAAGCCTAAACGAGTTATATGGTCACCTGGTCAAAGAGCGTAATGAGCATAATTTTGCGCGCACTTTCCCTGTAACCTGGCAGATGATGCAGCACAATAAGTCAGGTTACCTGATGGAGAATGGGGGACTGATTGTCTTCAATCAGATTTACCTTTCGCCGCAGCAGACCTTGTATCTGGTGATCGAGCTTGAAGGGCATGAGCTAGCGACGATAACTAAGCATGAAAGTGAAGCCTTGATGCAAGAGGCGACTTTGGTGTTTGTCTTGATACTTGCGTTTGTGATTCCAGGCACCTTGCTTGTGGTTCACTACCGTAAGCGCAGTATTGAGAGTCAATTAGCCCGTGCAGCACTAAGTGGTATGTCTGCGGTGATTATCTCCGATCGTAATCACCGTGCGATTATGGTTAATGACCAATTTTGTGCGCTCACCGGACTTGCACATCGTGATATTCAATCACGTAATATCATTAAGCAATTACTTGGCGAGGAACAAATTGAGCTCTCGCTAGAGATTTTTGAGCAAGTGGCCCACCAACAGCTATGGGAAGGTGAAATTAGCATTCACAGAACAGGTGATGAGCGAGTTGTCACTGCTTTGCTCAGGGTCCAAAGTGTGTTGGCAAAATCAGGTCGGGTTAGCTATTACATTACTTCAATTGTCGACATTAGTGATCGCAAGGAACTGGAAGAGCGCCTGCGTATTTTAAGCGAAAGAGATGAGCTCACTCAGCTGTGGAATCGCCGTAAGTTTGAGTTAGAGCTGCGTCGTTATGCCCGTCTTATTGAGCGCTATCCATCAACCTCGAATGCCTGTTTAGCTTTACTTGATATCGACTTTTTTAAACGTATCAATGATGAACTTGGTCATGATGAAGGAGATCGTGTGATCACCAACGTGGCTAAGATGCTTGAAGTTGCCTTACGCGAGACGGATTTTGTGGCTCGAATTGGTGGTGAGGAATTTGCGATTATTATGCCGCATACATCGATAACAGAAGCCGAACTTGCATTGGAGCGCTTACGTATAGCGATCGATTTAGCAGTTTATATACCAGTGACGGTTAGTATTGGTGTGACCGATTTTATTGCTGATAGCACACGTTGCTATAAGTGCGCCGATATTGCGTTGTACGACTCAAAGTCTTCCGGTCGCAATCGAGTTTCGGTCTGTTTTAGCTCCGAAGAGGTGGCATAAAAATCGAGCCTATAGGCTCGATTGTTGTTTAGCTTCGTTACGCAGCGACGGCTTGTTGATCAATAATGGCTTGGATTTTTTGTCGATTCTGCTCTAAGTGATTATCTAGTGTCTCAGCGGCCTTTTCTCCATCTTTGGCTAATACCAGCTTCATAATTTGCTCATAGTCATCTAGACAAGATCTGCCATATTCTAAACCGTTAACGATTGCGTAGTAGCGATAACGCTTAATTTGAGTGATGAGATCGCTGAAGAAACCAAGCATGTTTTTCGAACGCGCACCCTCTAGCAGGGAAATATGGAACTGATGCTGACGCTCTTCCCACTCTTGCCAATCAAAGCCTTCTTTAGCGTGTTGTACGCGCGACAATTTATGAAATGACGTCAGTACTTCTAACTCCCAGGCTTCATCGCCAGTTTCAATCGCTTGCATGAGGAGAATGGAAGAGATAAAGCGTAAGCTTTCATAGAGATCGTTCAGTTCATCGATAGAGACAGGCGCAACCCAGCAACCTTTTTGCGGTTGTAAGCTGACATACTTGCTCCAAGAAAGTTGTACCAGCGCCTCCCTGATAGGAGAGGCACCGACGTCGTATCTCTGTTTAAGCTCTGCAACCACCAGTTTCTCATCTGGTTGAAGTTGCCCATTCAAAATATCTTGCACAATCATTTTAGCGACTTTGTCTGTTAACGTCGGGCTAGACACGATGCATTCCTCACTACTTACACTACTGCTAAGACACCACTAATAATTATTAAACGGTATGTGGTACTGAATTTTGGTTGATAATACAGCGTACGGAATGGGTGGGCAAGAAAAATATATAAAAAAAGAGGGCATAAGCCCTCTTTAATAGAATGTGCAATTGTATGCGTTTTATTATAGAACGTGTACAGATGCAGTGTTTGTTGTACCAGAAGCCACAAGTGCACCAGATACCATAACAACGATGTCGCCTTTGTTACCTAGGCCAGACTCTAGAGCAAGTTCTTTACCTGCTACGTAGAACGCGTCTGTGTTCTCGATAGAGTCAACAACAACTGGAGTAACACCTTTAGTTAGAACTAGCTGTGCTGCTGTCTTAGTGTTAGTTGTAAGCGCTAGAATGTTCGCTGTTGGGAAGTACTTACGTACTGAACGCGCTGATTTACCACCTTCAGTCGCAACAACGATTAGAGGAGCCGCTAGCTTCTCAGCTGTATCAACTGCGCCTTTACATACTGCTTCAGTGATGCGTAGACGTGGGCTGTCTAGGCGAGAACCAAGCTCAGCTTTTAGTGCTGAATCAGTACGGTTGGCGATTTGAGCCATGATAGTTACCGCTTCAACAGGGTACTTACCTTTTGCAGTTTCGCCAGAAAGCATCACTGCGTCAGTACCGTCCATTACTGCGTTTGCAACGTCGCCAGCTTCCGCACGAGTAGGACGTGGGTTGTTGATCATAGAATCAAGCATTTGAGTTGCAGTGATAACCATCTTACGTGCACGGTTACATTTCTCGATCATCATCTTCTGAGCGAAGATTACTTCTTCAGCTGGAATTTCAACACCTAGGTCACCACGAGCAACCATGATGCCGTCAGAAAGCTCTAGGATCTCATCGAAGTTATCAACACCTTCTTGGTTTTCGATCTTAGAGATGATGTGGATGTTCTCGCCACCGTTTGCAGCAAGTACTTCACGGATTTCTTGAACGTCAGAAGCTTTACGGATGAATGAAGCCGCAACGAAGTCAACGCCTTGCTCACAACCAAACTTAAGGTCGTTCTTATCTTTTTCAGATAGAGCTGGTAGGTTTACTGAAACGCCAGGTAGGTTAACACCTTTGTTTTCACCTAGTGCACCGTTGTTAAGAACTTTACACTTAACTTCAGTTTCAGAAGTAGCAAGTACTTCCATTTCGATTAGACCGTCGTCTACTAGGATAGTGTTACCAACGTTTAGGTCTGCTGCGAAACCAGCGTAAGTCACTGCTACTTTATCTTTGTTGCCTACAACTGAGATATCAGTTGTGAAAGTGAACTCTTGACCAGCTACTAGATCAACGTCATCGCCGTTTTCTAGTTTGATAGTACGGATTTCTGGACCTTTAGTATCTAGAAGGATAGCAAGCTGCTTACCAGACTCTTCCATTACTTTGCGGAAGTTCGCGATACGAGTGCCGTGCTCTTCGTAGTCACCGTGAGAGAAGTTCAGGCGCATTACATTCATGCCTGCATTTACTAGTTCAGTTAACTTCTCTACAGATTCAGTTTTAGGGCCAATCGTACATACGATTTTGGTCTTTTTCATGGAAGATACTCTCCGGTCGATATAGTTACAATTTGAAAGTCGGTTATTGGTCTGAAACCAAGGCTGTCGAATAGGCATTTTGTGCCTGCCAACTCTTCATGACAGCATTACATCTAGTTGGCTCCAGAACTGAAAGTCTTTCACATAGTTTAGTCATTTTATGACCAACTTAATGCCGTTCAACGCCGTATTTTTGTGACAACACTAGGATATAGTGGCTAGATTGCAAAAAAATAACGGTCAATTCTGTAATTTTTTTTCTTTTAGGGTGCGAATTCTACCACCTAATGATTTCAATATCACTGCTTAAGAATTGTCTTAGGACAAGGTTTTTGCGCTAAATATTAATTTTTTGGATCGAAATAAATGGACATAAATGTTTCGACTTGACTATAATTTCTTTCAGTTCGAAACTTGAATGTATAAATTAAATGTCGAAACGAAACACTCAACTAAGAAGACACGCTATTTCTAATCTAGTTAATGAGAAAGGAGAGGTCAGCGTAGAAGCACTCTCTGTTCAGTTTGAAACCTCTGAAGTAACGATTAGAAAGGATCTCGCTTCGCTAGAAAAAAATGGTCAACTTCTTCGTCGCTATGGTGGTGCGATTGCCTTACCGAAAGAAGTGGTAAGCGATGAAATGAACGAAAATGTTTCGATTCGAAAGAACGAATTGGCGGGGGCGGCGGTCAAGCTGATCCGCGAGCATAACCGTATTGTGATCGACAGTGGCAGTACAACTGGTGCTTTAATCAAAATGCTCGATGGCATGCGTGGTTTGGTGGTGATGACCAATTCTTTAAATGTCGCCAACGCGCTCAATGAGCTTGAGAGCGAGCCGACTCTATTGATGACAGGCGGAACTTGGGATGCTCATTCCGAGTCGTTTCAAGGTCAAGTTGCAGAATCTGTTCTACGCTCATATGACTTCGACCAGTTATTTATTGGTGCAGACGGTGTGGATCTCGAGCGCGGGACCACCACGTTCAATGAGCTCGTTGGCTTAAGCAAAGTGATGGCTGAGGTGTCACGCGAGGTCATCGTCATGGTTGAGTCCGAAAAAATTGGCAGAAAGATCCCTAACCTAGAATTAGCCTGGGATGCCATCGATATATTAATTACTAACAAAGACTTAGACCCAGAGTTAAAAACAAAAATTGAATCTCATGGCGTCAAAGTGCTTTGTGCATAACGTTAAACAAATTTTTTAATCTTACTTCTCCGAATCTGGCCTTTGCTTGCTGCCTATCGGAATCAACAAATTGGAGTTGAATATGTGTGGAATCGTCGGTGCAGTTGCACAACGAGATGTCGCTGAAATTTTAGTAGAAGGATTACGTCGCCTTGAATACCGCGGTTATGATTCTGCGGGTGTGGCGATTGTTGATGGTGAGTCAAACCTAACTCGCGTTCGTCGCCTTGGTAAAGTGCAAGAGCTAGCAGACGCGGTAGATTCGGCACAAGTTGTCGGCGGAACAGGTATTGCTCACACTCGCTGGGCTACTCATGGTGAACCTTCTGAGGCGAATGCCCACCCACATATGTCAGGCGACATCGCAGTGGTGCACAACGGCATTATTGAAAACCACGAAGAACTACGTGAGCTACTTAAGTCTCGCGGTTACGTTTTTGAATCTCAAACGGATACTGAAGTGATCGCTCATATGGTTGAGTGGGAGCTGCGTAGCTCAGAAACACTGTTAGAAGCAGTACAAAAGACCGCAAAGCAACTTGAAGGTGCCTACGGCACAGTGGCTCTGGATCGTAAAGATCCTTCGCGTATTGTCGTTGCTCGTTCAGGTAGCCCAATCGTGATTGGTTTTGGTGTTGGTGAGAACTTCCTTGCCTCTGACCAGCTTGCTCTGCTTAATGTGACTCGCCGCTTTATGTATCTAGAAGAAGGTGACGTTGCAGAAATCACTCGCCGCGAAGTAACTGTATTTGATGCTTCAGGCGAGCGCGTAGAACGTGAGATTACCGAGTCTAACGCTGAACATGATGCGGGTGACAAAGGCCAGTACCGCCACTTTATGCAAAAAGAGATTTATGAGCAGCCAACGGCACTGATCAACACCATGGAAGGCCGTATTACGGCAGACTCTGTAGTAACCGAAGCCATTGGTGTTAACGCGGCGGAAATCCTAAGCAAAGTCGAGCATGTACAAATCGTTGCTTGTGGTACTTCTTACAATGCAGGTATGACCGCTCGTTATTGGTTTGAAGATCTTGCTGGCGTAAGCTGCGACGTAGAAATTGCTTCTGAGTTCCGTTACCGCAAATTTGTGACGCGTCCTAACAGCCTGTTAATCACGCTTTCTCAATCGGGTGAAACGGCTGATACCTTGGCAGCTCTGCGCCTAGCCAAAGAGAAAGGCTATATGGCTGCAATGACTATCTGTAACGTTGCTGGCTCTTCGCTGGTTCGTGAGTCTGATTTTGCCTTTATGACACGTGCTGGCGTAGAAATTGGCGTGGCGTCAACCAAAGCCTTTACCACTCAGCTTTCAGCTTTGCTGATGTTAGTGACTGCGTTAGGTAAACAACAAAACCGTATCAGCAAAGAAAAAGAGCAAGAGATTGTTGAAGCGCTGCATGCGCTACCTAAGCAAATCAACGCTGCTCTGTCTTTTGAGAAAGACATTGAAGAGTTGGCGACAGATTTTGCTGACAAGCACCATACACTGTTCTTAGGTCGTGGTGAGTTTTATCCAATCGCGATGGAAGCCTCGCTCAAACTAAAAGAGATCTCTTACATCCACGCTGAAGCATACGCAGCTGGTGAACTAAAGCATGGCCCACTGGCACTGATTGATGCAGATATGCCAGTTGTTGTGGTCGCGCCAAGTAACGAGTTATTAGAGAAGCTAAAATCGAACGTTGAAGAAGTTCGTGCACGTGGCGGTTTACTGTACGTGTTTGCCGATGCAGATGCTGGCTTTGAAGCTGATGAGACAATGAAGATTATCACTATGCCGCATGTTAGCGAGATCACGGCACCGATTTACTACACTATCCCGATGCAACTACTCTCTTACTATGTTGCCTTGATTAAAGGGACTGATGTTGACCAACCACGTAACTTAGCGAAAGCGGTCACGGTAGAGTAAGAGTCTAAATAACGATATTAAGCCGAGGCAATGTGCCTCGGCTTTTTGTTATTGGTGAAGATTAAAATGAACCAAGCAACGGGATGAGTTGTTCCAAGCTCTCTACTACGGTTATCTTATCGATGATTTCTGTCTGGGGTGGTAACAGATCTGGCACCATGACCACAGGACAACCCGCTGCCAGTGCTGCTTTTACTCCGTTATTTGAGTCCTCTAAAACTAAGCATTCTTCAGCTTTAAAACCGAGACGAGTGTAAGCCATTTGGTAGCAGTCAGGGTAAGGTTTACCGCGCTCTACATCTTCTGCTGTGATGACTAAATCAAATTGAGGCAGGTAGTCGCTGGTGGTGAAATTGTATTTGACCTCAGCAAGGTGTGAGGAGGTGATAATGGCTGTTGCGAGTCCACGTCGCTTAATGTCTTGGAAAAGTTGGTCAAAACCGGGTTTGAAAGCGATGCCATTGGATCTTAAGCGATGAAAATGGTCGTCGCGAACCTGTTTATAGCGAGATAGATCGAGTGAATCTTGAAAGAACTCAGCGAGAATCCGTTCGCATTCAGGGTCTTGAACACCGATGAATTGCTTATAGAAGTCGTCGCTTAAGTCGAGATTTTGTTCACTAGCGGCATACTGCCAGCTCAGTTTGTAGATAGACTCGGTATCAAAGATAAGCCCATCCATATCGAAAAGAACCGCTTTTAACATGATGTCTCCTGTTGTAAGTCAATAGGAGGCTGACAATGGTAAGTCGTCGTTGTTATTAGAATGGGCTCTCTTTGCCGAGTTCATTGCATATCTCGACAATTGCCAGTGAGAGCCCTGACTTTATGATCTGTTGTTGACGTTGAAGCTGTAGCTGGTAGAAATCAAGATCTATGTCGTCATCAGGTTCGGCGACTTCAAGCTGTACCATGCCCATTTTTTTAACCAAGTTGAGCTTTTTGATTGGTTGTAAAACGTTAGGGTCAGTGAACTGATAATCAGCAGCGTCACTGTTAAGTTCATTTTTAATTTTAATGATGTCTTCTATGTCGTGATAGACATCATTAGGTAGAACACCTAAGCCAAACAGTAGCTTCAAGCGGACAGATAAATCGCCTAATGGACCTGAGTCATGGAGCAACGGACCAACAACCGACTGCACCGCAAAGTTGTCTTTCTGAAAGATTCTTTGCATCAGTGCATCAATTGAGTCATTAAATACGTCAACGGCAGCAATAAAAAAGCCGCGTACCGATGGGGCGCTATTTAATCGCTCTATAATGTCGGTTTCATTAATTTTGTCTGCCATATACTGAACTAAAACTTTTTGTTGATAGAGGAGGAGAGTACTCCTCCCCGTATTTGTTGTTATAGTGCCGCGAAGAAGGATTCGATTTGCGCGACTTCTTCGCTGTTTTCATCCAAACCTGTGTACCTTGCTAGCGTGTGGCGAATGCCATGTTCTTGCAAAGAGGTTTGTAGCTCAATTGCTTGCGGATCATCCTCACTCTTATACTTGAGAGCTGCGGCGATACCCTTTAAAAGCGTTTGATTTTCAGTGCCATACTCAATTGTACCTAGTAATGGCTTCACTAATCTATCATTTGCGCCTAATTTGCGAATTGGTTGACGGCCGACTCGGTCAACTTCATCGACCAAATATGGATTAGCGAATCGACTTAGAATTTTTTCGATATAAGCATTGTGTAATTCGCGATCAAAGCCATAGCGACGAATCAGGACTTCACCACTTTCGAACATTGCTTGTTTTACATCCGCTTTAATTTCTGGGTCTTCAATAGCCTGACGAATGGTTTGGTGACCTTTCAAGCAACCTAAATAAGCCGTAATGCAGTGACCAGTATTGAGAGTAAACAACTTACGCTCAACGAAGGCCATTAGGTTATCGGTTTTCTCCATTCCAGAAATGTCGGGAATTTCACCTTTAAACTGCTGCTCGTCAACAATCCACTCGCTAAAGCTTTCAACAGTGACTTCGAGTGGATCATCGTTGGCGGCTTCTGCGGGTGGCACAATGCGGTCAACGGCTGAATCGACAAAGCCAACCAACTCATCAGCTTTACCATGCAGTGAGCTATCTAGGTGTTTGTATACTTCACCTTTGAGGTGAGTGGTGCCACGAACCATGTTTTCGCAGGCGATAATATTCAGCGGAGATTCATTACCAGATTCAAAGCGCTTTGTGATACCTGTTGCGATCGTTTTCGCAATAATATCCAACACATTTGGACCAACGGCTGTGGTGACCAAATCGGTTTTCGCTATACGCTCAATCACATCTTCACTTGCTGAGTTGACCGCTGTCACGTGAGTAACGGTCTCGATTTGGCACTCAGTGCCCACAACTTTAACTTTGTACTCTTGTTTGTGACTGAGTTGATCGACAAGCGGAGTATCAACATCGGCGAACGTGACTTCAACATCCGCGTCAGCAAGTAGCTTTCCAATAAAACCGCGACCGATATTGCCTGCACCAAAATGAACTGCATTTTTCATAATTTACCTACCAAATAAAAGAATAAAAACTAACGACTCTAGGGTGAGGTCAACTGCATAGGGGGTGACAGTCGACCTCGTTTGCTCTCAGGAGCAAAGGTTTCGAGTGAAGGATTAAGCGGCTTGTGGATTCCCTAAAATATTCAGAATCTTAGCCACATCTTGAGTGCTGGTTAGCGTTTCAATCGCTTCAGGCTCATCGAGTGCATTAGTGATGGTAGTGATCACTTGAATGTGTTCATCATTTTTAGCGGCAATACCAATAACCAGTTTGGCGACATCGTCTTGGTCATCAGTAAATTGAATACCTGCTGGATATTGGCAGATGACAATACCGGTTTTCTTTACTTTGTCTTTTGCTTCAATGGTACCGTGAGGGACAGCAATAGACTCACCTAAATAAGTTGGGACCAATTTCTCACGTTCAAACATGGCATCAACGTATTCTGGCTCTACGTAGCCCATTTCAACCAGTTTGTTACCTGCAAAACGAATCGCATCTTCTTTGTTGCTAGCGCTTAAGCCTAGGTGGATGTTTTCTGGTGCGATTTGGAATACAGAAGGTTGCTGCGGCTCATAGCTGTCATCATTGGCTGCGAGGACAGAGGCTTTGACATTTTGATCGTCATTTGCGGCTGCCCCTTTTTGAGCGGCAAGAAGCTTAGTGACAAGTTGGTTGTACATTTCGCTGTCTAAGAAGTTAGTCAGAGAAATATGGTGGGCATTAGGAGCATGCTTGCGAGCACGATCCGTTAGATCTTTGTGGGTAATCACGATATCAGCGCTCTCAGTTAGGCTATTAATGGCTAGATTGTTTACATCAATGTTTAGACCTGAATCTTGGACTTTTTTACGCAGCATGCTCGCGCCCATTGCGCTAGAGCCCATGCCTGCGTCACAAGCGACAATAATGCTAGTTACGTTTGCAAGATCGATGTTGCCTTTGTTTTGAGCGTTGACTGTTGAATCTGATTTTGCGCCAGACTTCATTTCTTTCATTTGTGAAGTGGCTTTTTCTAATGCCGCTTTGTCGCCATCTTCTTCCGTTGAAGTTTGAGTCTTCATCAGCAAGGCAGCAACTGTAAATGAGACACCAGTAGCGGCTGCAATAGAAGCTAATACACCAACGATAGAGCCTTTCTGCGTCATCAACAGGATGGCAAAGATAGAACCTGGAGAAGCTGGAGAGACGATGCCCGCATTAAACATGACGAGTACGAATACGCCTGTCATACCGCCAGCAATTGCGGCTAGGATAAGACGCGGGTTCATTAGGATATACGGGAAGTAAATCTCGTGGATACCGCCAAAGAAGTGAATGATTGAAGCGCCACCTGCAGTTTGACGAGCAGTCCCTTTACCGAAAACCATGTAAGCCAACAGAATACCCAAACCAGGACCTGGGTTTGCTTCGATTAGGAAAAAGATCGACTGACCGGCTTCAGAAGCTTGCTGAATACCTAGTGGTGAGAAGATTCCGTGGTTAATTGCATTGTTGAGGAACAGAATCTTCGCTGGCTCAACAAAAATAGAGGTCAAAGGAAGAAGGTGTGCTGAGACTAGGAAGTTAACGCCAGCCGCTAGGCCACCAGAAAGAACTTTGACAAAAGGTCCAATGAACATGAATGCCAAAATTGCACATAGCATACCGATGATGCCAGCAGAGAAGTTGTTGACCAACATCTCAAAGCCGCTTTTCACTTTGCCATCAATGTAGTTGTCAAATTTCTTAATTGCCCAACCACCGAGAGGGCCGACCATCATCGCGCCCATAAACATTGGTATATCAGTACCAACGATGACGCCCATGGTCGTGATGGCACCAACAACCGCACCGCGATCGCCACCAACAAGTTTACCACCGGTATAACCGATAAGGAGCGGTAGTAAGTAAGTGATCATTGGGCCAACCATAGCTGCTAGCGTTTCATTAGGTAGCCAGCCAGTTGGAATAAAGAGTGCCGTGATAAAGCCCCATGCGATAAACGCACCGATGTTCGGCATTACCATGTTAGACAGAAAACGACCAAAATTTTGTATCTTGATCTTAGCATCTGGTGATATCATAAGAGTTCCCCGTTCGATGTTCTGATGAATATTGTAGTAGTACGGTTCGCCAAAACCGCTTGATTGCTTAGTACCCAATCAATTTACCACACAAATTCACTTTGGAACTGACAACGGGTTTTTTGTGATTAGTCGCAAATAAAACACTTCTACCTAATAGTATTTAAGCGATCTAGTTCAAGTATTTTGGGTGTAACTTTTTTACAAATTAGTACTTGCTCTTTTGTCAATAAATATTAGTCGATCAATGTCTTTTTTTTTATTTTTTGATATCTCAATACTTGGTGATCTAGATCACCTTGTGTCTTCTTTGATTATTCGAATTAACGATTAATGTGATCTTTGTATGATTTTCCCGTGAGGGTGTAAAGGGTTATGTTGTGACTTTGATCGCAATAAGGCGGTTTCTGTAATTAAGTGACACACCAAACCCTCCGTCTAGCCAAGTAAGCTTGTCGTTATTTAAGACAGATTACGTGGCAGAGTCTCCTCTGCCACAAAGTTGCGTTAGTTGGTATCTAGGTAAGCTTTAGAAGAGATGTCAGTCCATGCACGTACTTTAGTTAAGTACTGTTTTTGTGACTCAATAATTTCTTTCGCTAAAGCGTCACTGCTAGCTTGCTGTTCAAGTAATTCGGCGGTTGCCGTTTGCATCGCTTTTAACACTTCTGGTGGGAAGTCCCTTACTTTTATATCTGGGTACTCCGCACTCATTGTCGCCCAGCTATTTGCATTAGCATCGACTGCCTGAGTGTACATATCAAATGCTGCCACTCGGAATGCTGTTTCTAATATTGTTTGTAGGTCTTTAGGTAATGAATCCCACTTCTTTTTATTTACTAAGAACTGGGTTTCCGAGCCTGGTTCATGCCACGCTGTGTAGTAATAAGGTGCGATTTTCTGAAAGCCCATTCTAAGATCAAATGCAGGGCCAACCCATTCTAGTGCGTCAATGGTTCCCCGCTCTAATGAGGTATAGAGTTCACCTGGAGCGATGTTGGTCGGTTTTGCACCTACTTTTGCCATCACTTCACCAGCAAAGCCAGGAATGCGAATTTTAAGTCCTTTTAGATCTGCTACTGAGTTGATCTCCTTTTTAAACCAGCCGCCCATCTGAATGTCAGAGTTACCGCCTGGGAAAGAAAGAAGGTTGTGTGGTGCATAGACTTTTTCCATTAACTCCATACCGCCACCGCGATAAAACCAAGCATATTGCTCAGTAGAGATCATGCCAAATGGCATAGAGGAGAAGTATAACGTGTTAGGTACTTTGCCTTTCCAATAGTAGGAGCTTGAATGGCCCATGTCGTATTGACCAGACTTGACCATATCGAATATCCCTAATGGGGCTTTGTGTTTATTAGCGGAATCAATACGAATTTTTAGGCGACCGTTTGACATCTCTTCGGCAAGCTTGGCCATGTTCTTGGTGGCATCACCTAAGATGGGGGTATTCGGTCCCCAAGTTTCGGCAAGTTTTAAGCGGTAGACTTTTTCTACTGCAAGTGCAGAGAATGAACTAAGAGCAAGTGATAATGTTAGCGTTCCTGCTAATAGTGAGCGCAGTTTCAGCTTGGATGGCAACATAACTAAGCGACTTCCTTATTGTTGTGTTTTGTTATCTCACCTAGCTTTTATCTTGTTGTTTTTTTCGTCAATCTCATTTTTAACTGATCCTGAAAATATTCTTGGGTTTTACCTCTATTACTACATTTTTAACCAGTTTATTTCCCTAGATGTAAAGGTCGTTTCTATTGCAATCGAGCGATTAGTGAGGTGTTGTAAGCAGATAATCTGGATAACAAAAGTGCTGCCTTGGTCACGCAGCACTTAGGGGATAGGGAGGTGATGATTTTCTAGATCTCAATATGATGGGATTTTAAGTAAGCCTCAGCTTGGTTAGCACCCATATATCTCGCTAAGGTTTTGAGTGGAACATCTCTAAGATCAACCATGATCAAGCCATCAAGTGCGTTATTAAAGGCAGGATCAACGTTAAAGGATACTAGCTTTCCATTTAGTCCAAGGTATTGCCTCAATAGAACAGGCACGCCTTTGCCATCATCGATTCTGGCAATGACTCGTGACAAGAGCTGCAGATCGGCAAGGGCTGTGAGCATGCTTGTATTCCAGCTCGGAGCGCAAGTTGATAATGGGTTAGAAGGGGTGACGTACTCGGCTTTTTCGGAGTCATAGTGATGAAGGGTCATGGTCTCTGCGAGTAATTGCCGTGTTTGTTCACTGTAATCATTGCTGATACTGACCGGACCAAACAGGTGAGTATATTCTGGGTTCCTATCTACATAGGCGGCAATGCCCTTCCAAAGCAGCAGTAGTGGCGCCATACTCTTCTGATACTTTTCATCGATTACAGAGCGCCCCATTTCTATTGATTGACTCATGGTATCGATAAAAGGCTGTTCAAAGTTAAACAAGGTTCTTGAGTAAAGCCCCTTAATTCCATGCTTACTAATGAGTTGATCTACCAGCCCTAGTCGATAAGCGCCGACGAGGCTTCGATGCTCTCTATCCCAAATAAAGAGATGTAAGTAATCACGATCAAACTCGTCGAGATCAAGGTCTAGACCTGTTCCTTCCCCAACTTGGCGAAAGTTGTGTTCTCTCAGGCGTCCGATCTCGTGCAGCATTGAAGGGATATGCTCGGCGGTTGTACAGTAGACGTCAAACTCCGCGCTCGAAAGCAACAAATGATCTTCGGGCATGGTGCTGAGATCCGCTTCGAGATCATCAATGGGGAGTTGAGTGGCGATAGGTAGAAATGAGCTAGATGATAAGTTCTGTTTTTGCTGCGTCAGTGTTTTGCTTTGTAATAAGTAGGTGTTTAAGCGCAGGTAGTTGACGATTTGAGTGTCTGTGAGTCCATTGACTTCCTTGTATTTGATCGCCGAGCCAATAGAGATTTGAATCTTCTGATGCGTTTTATTGAGCAACTCTCGGCCAAGCATCAAGGTGCGTAGTAGAGGATGTACTTTCCCCGCGAGATAAAAGCGCTGAGAGTTTTGGCCATCGATAAACACCGGAATGGTGGTTGCTCTTGATTTGCGAATCAAACTACTGACTGAGCGACTCCACTCTTTGTCTTCAAGGCGCTGCGCTTTTCTATCGACTAACTGTGAGACCTCTCCCGCAGGAAATAGCAGCAACAGACCGCCTTGTTCTAAATGCTGGTGGGCTTTACGAAGTGCTTTTAGGTTGGACTTGTGAGCGTTTTGTCCTTCGAATACATCCACACCAATAAAGAGTTCATCAAGTTCAGGAACCGTTTTTAGGTATTGATTGGCGAGGATCTGAACGTCACTTCTTATTTGAAGGAGTAGCTCGGCAAGAATCACGCCTTCGACACAACCTAGAGGATGGTTGGCGACAATCACAGTAGAGCCCGATTGTGGGACATGGCTGAGCGAACCTTTACATACCTGATAGTCGATACAGAGTACTTCAAGAGTGAAGCGAAGAAAGGTTTGGGTATCGCAGCCAGCAGGGCGCTGGGCGTAAAATTTATCGAGCTTATTAAGACCAGTTGCCCACTCAGTAAAGCTCTCTCCTAAGCGAAATGGGGTCTTTTTCGGTAAACGAAACGGACTAGAAACTTCCATAGCATCCTCAAAATGGTAGTGGTTCGAAATGAGGATAGGTATGGGATGTTGCAGAAAGGCTTCAGCGAGATGAGAGTTAGATGATCACCTTATGACGTTTTGATGACCAAAGGCTAATTTGAGAAGGAATTTGCTAAAGCATGTAACAATGAATTATTTAGGTATACTAAAAAAAATATTGCTCACAAAATGTACTAAGGTCATGTTAAAGATCAACCTTTAGTGCTAGGTTTTAATAGCGGGTGAGGTTATTAAAGCTTTGGAGCGCAAAGACTCTAAGCATAGTAACCAGTCAATTTACCTTCGATTTGCTGAGCTGGAACTCTCTAATAAAGAGAGAAACGGGAACCTAAAGGTTCCCGTTGTTGTATGCGCTGCATATTATCGCAAAAATTAGCTCGTGCGATGAACAGCCATATGAGCAAGCGTGACGAGTGCTTGCTTATATTCAGACTCTTCCAATACCTTGAGCTCAGCAATGGCTTTATCTGCTTCTTGGTAAGCTTTTTGGCGTGTGTACTCTAAAGAACCAGTTTGTTCCATCGCTGCGAGAATATCGTTCAAGCGCTCCATGCCATTGGATTTTTCAATCGCTTCACGAATCATCTCCGTTTGTTCTGCACTACCGTTACGCATTGCATAAAGAAGAGGTAAGGTCGGTTTACCTTCAGCAAGGTCATCGCCAACATTCTTGCCCATCTCTTTACCATCAGAAGTGTAATCCATCACGTCATCAATTAGCTGGAATGCGGTTCCGAGGTATTTGCCGTAATTCTGTAAGGCAAGTTCTACCTCTTCAGGTGCTTCATTTAGGATGGCACCAATCTGGGTTGCCGCTTCAAACAAGCGAGCCGTCTTAGAGTAGATCACTTGCATGTAGCTTTCTTCGGTAGTGTCAGGGTCGTTGCAGTTCATCAGTTGTTGAACTTCACCTTCTGCAATGACGTTTACCGCGTCACTCATTAGCTTCAGGATCTTTAATGATCCTAGCTCCGTCATCATTTGGAATGAGCGCGTGTATATAAAGTCGCCCACCAAAACGCTCGCGGCATTACCAAAGGCAGCATTAGCTGTTGCTTTACCACGTCGCATGTCTGATTCATCGACGACATCATCATGTAGTAGAGTCGCGGTATGAATAAACTCAATAAAAGCGGCTGCGGTGGTATGAGCCTCTCCTTTATAGCCAAGTGCTTTAGCTGACAGAACAGCTAAAAGAGGACGTATACGCTTGCCACCACCGCTAACGATGTAGAAACCCAGTTGATTGATTAAAGAGACATCAGAGTTGAGTTGTGCGTGAATTGTTTCATTCACTTTTGCCATGTCATCGGCGGTGAGTGCTTGGATAGCTTTAAAATCCATTGTAATTCCGGCTGAAGTTAGAACTAGTAAGGTATTCTTATCTGTTTTAATTGCTGAATAATACACTAAAAAACGTTGATTAATACATGGTTAAAGGGCATCATCTGGGCACTTTTCATTGGCGATTAGCTTTTCGCCAATTTTTTCAAAATATGGCTTGTCATAGGTGCGACCTTTCTGTAGAATCTGCGCCCTATTGATGATTAGTTTAGCGCACACCCTTGATGCTCAAATAGCATACGGCTGTGCGGAAAAAGCGGAGTAAGATATGTACGCTGTTTTCCAATCTGGTGGTAAACAACACCGTGTAAGCGAAGGTCAAACTCTTCGTTTAGAGAAATTAGACGTTGAAACTGGTGCAACTGTTGAATTTGATAAAGTTCTTCTTGTTGCTAACGGTGAAGACATTAAAGTGGGTGCTCCTCTAGTAGAGGGCGGTAAAGTAGTTGCTGAAGTTGTACAACACGGTCGTGGCGATAAAGTTAAAATCGTTAAGTTCCGTCGTCGTAAGCACTCTCGTAAGCAACAAGGTCACCGTCAGTGGTTCACGGAAGTGAAAATCACTGGTATCAACGCTTAATCGATTAGGAGAGTTTAACAATGGCACACAAAAAAGCTGGTGGTTCTACTCGTAACGGCCGCGATTCAGAAAGCAAACGTCTAGGTGTTAAGCGTTTCGGTGGTGAGTCTGTTCTTGCAGGTAACATCATCGTTCGTCAACGTGGTACTAAGTTCCACGCTGGTACTAACGTTGGTATCGGTAAAGACCACACTCTATTCGCTCTTACTGAAGGTAAAGTGAAGTTCGAAGTGAAAGGTCCTAAAAACCGTAAATTCGTTAGCATCGAAGCTGAGTAATTTAAACCTAGTTTAAATCGCTTATTAGCTTTCAAGCTGAATTCAAAAGCCCTGCCGATTCGGCGGGGTTTTTTATTTATGGTAGCTCAAGAGAGAGCTTTGAAGCGTGGAATCTATACTAAGGCACTTTGAAAAAAGTCCCTCAATATGTATTCCTAGTTAGCAGAACGATCGAAGATCAAGGTGATCGATCTGAAAATGGAATCTGCTAGAATTTATATCATTCACTTCTCCCTAAGAGGTTGGGTGTTTTGAGATGATATTTGCAACGCAGCTACGATAAGTAGCACAAGGGCGGAGTAAGAGATGAAATTCGTTGATGAAGCGGTAGTAAAAGTTCAAGCCGGTGATGGCGGTAACGGTGTAGTGAGTTTCTGGCGTGAGAAATTCGTTGCGAAAGGTGGCCCTGATGGTGGCGACGGTGGTGACGGTGGTGATGTATACATCCAAGCTGATGAAAACCTTAACACGCTAATTGATTATCGCTTCCAGCGCTTCTATGAAGCTGAGCGTGGTGAAAATGGTCGTGGCGGTAACTGTACGGGTAAGCGTGGTAAAGACAAAGTGCTTCGCGTGCCTGTTGGTACTCGTGCCGTTGACATTCACACCAATGAAATCGTTGCTGAAGTTGCTGAACATGGCAAAAAAGTCATGGTGGCGAAAGGCGGTTGGCACGGTTTGGGTAACACCCGCTTTAAATCGTCAGTAAACCGAGCACCGCGTCAAAAGACGTTAGGTACTAAAGGTGAAATTCGCGAAGTTCGTTTAGAGCTGTTGCTACTTGCTGATGTGGGTATGCTTGGATTGCCGAATGCAGGTAAGTCGACATTCATTCGCTCAGTATCTGCAGCGAAGCCAAAAGTGGCAGACTACCCATTTACGACTCTTATCCCGAGTCTAGGTGTAGTGAGTGTTGTTCCAGAGAAGAGCTTTGTTGTTGCGGATATTCCAGGCTTGATTGAAGGTGCTGCTGATGGTGCTGGCCTTGGTATCCGTTTCTTGAAGCACTTAGAGCGTTGTCGCGTTCTGCTGCATATGATCGACATTATGCCTATTGATCAAAGCGATCCTGTGCAAAATGCCCTAACCATCATAGATGAGCTAGAGCAGTACAGTGAGAAACTGGCAGACAAGCCGCGTTGGCTGATCTTCAACAAGGTTGACCTGATGCCTGAAGAAGAAGCGAACGAAGTGATCCAAAACATTATCGATGCTTTAGGCTGGGAAGAGGATTACTACAAGATCTCTGCAGTGAATAAACAGGGCACCAAAGAGCTTTGTTATAAACTGGCTGATTTTATGGAAAGTCTACCGCGTGAAGAGGAAGAAATCTCTGAAGAAGAAAAAGTCGACTTCATGTGGGATGATTACCATAAAGATGCGATCGCAGGTGATGATGTTATCACTGAAGATGATGACGACTGGGATGATTGGGACGATGAAGAAGATGACGGCCACGTTGTCTATGTCCGTGAATAACAGTACATAAAATTGGTAGCCGCAATATCTATTGCGGCTTTTTTGTGTCTAAATCAAATCACTACAGCAAATTTCTCTGCACAATAAAGAGCATTCTAAAGGAGTAGGATAGAATCATGGCATCTAAACAACGGGCGGTGTCTCGTTTAATCGCCCAAGCAGGGCAAATGCTTTTGGCGCATGGTGCTGAAAGTACCCTCGTTGGCGATCTTATGCGCCGCTTCGGTTTCGCCGCTGGCATGGATGAAGTCGAAGTTTCATTATCTGCAAGTTCATTAGTCGTCACCACCGTTTACCAAGAACACTGTATTACCACCGCCCGTCGTTGCCCTGATCGCGGTATTAATATGCGAGCAATTACTCAGGTGCAACGAATCTGCATTATGCTCGAACGTGGCATTATCGATTACTCTTTAGCGCAGCAGCAGCTGGATAAGATTAGCCCTGAACGATACAACCGCTGGTTAGTTGTGTTTATGATCGGGTTGTCATGCGCTGCATTCAGTCATTTAGCTGGTGGTGACTGGGTTGTGTTTGCGATGACTTTTATTGCTTCATCGGTCGGCATGGTGGTAAGACAAGAAATTGGTCATCGCCATTTCAATCCATTGATGAACTTTACCGCGACGGCATTTGTGACCACTGTAGTTTCAGCGCAAGCTGTTATCTACGAGCTGGGTAACTCTCCCTCATTGGTGATGGCCTCTTCGGTTTTGATGCTCGTTCCCGGTTTCCCTCTAATTAACTCAGTCGCAGATATGCTTAAAGGCTATATTAACATGGGCATAGCACGCTTTGTGATGGCCAGTTTACTGACTTTGGCGACAAGTCTCGGTATCGTCGCAGCGATGAGTTTAGTTGGTGTATGGGGGTGGGTGGCATGATCTTATTCGATCTCATGTTGGGCTTACTCAATGACATGTTGTTTGCTGCTATCCCAGCAGTAGGTTTTGCCTTGGTGTTTAATGTTCCACAAAAGGCCTTAGTCTATTGCGCTTTAGGTGGAGCCATTGGTCATGGCTCGCGTTATTTGATGATGCATTTTGGTATTCCCATTGAATGGGCAACTTTCTTTGCGGCTATGATCGTGAGTATGGTCGGTATTCATTGGTCAGCGCGCTTTTTGGCTCACCCGAAAGTGTTTACTGTCGCGGCTCTGATTCCAATGGTACCTGGTGTATTTGCTTTTAAAGCGATGATTGCCTTGGTTGAGCTGAATCATCGAGGGTACAGTCCTGAGCTTGTGGCGATGTTGATGGAAAATTTCCTTAAAGCAATGTTCATTATCGCAGGATTAGCAGTTGGCTTAGCCATGCCAGGGTTGCTATTCTATCGCCGCAAACCTATCGTTTAGAATCCAAGGAGTTATTCAATGATCATCAGCATGATCGCCGCAATGGCCAATGATCGTATTATCGGCAAAGACAATCAGATGCCATGGCACTTACCGGCTGACTTCGTTTGGTTTAAGCGCTCAACAATGGGTAAACCAGTTGTGATGGGACGTAAAACCTATGACTCGATTGGACGTCCGCTGCCAGGTCGACAAAATATTGTGATTAGCCGTGATGCATCTTTAGAGATTGAAGGCGTTGATACGGTAACTTCTATTGAAGAAGCACTGCAAGTGGCAGGGGATGTTGAAGAGGTGATGATCATTGGTGGCGGTACTATCTATGAGGCTTGCCTGCCTAAAGCCAATAAGTTGTATGTCACTCATATTGAAGCAGATATTAAAGGCGATACCCAGTTCCCATCATGGGGTGATGAGTTCTCTGTAACCTACTCAGAAAGCTATGCAGCGGATGAGAAGAATGCTTACGATATGCGTTTTGTAATTCTAGAGAGAAATTGATAGGAACGGGCTACGCCCTGCGAGATGCGAGAACGCTTTGCTCCTAGATCGGGCTTCGCCCTTCGAGAGGAGTGAGTCGAAAGTTTCAGGTAGTGCAGGCTGCTATCTGACATTAACTAACTGAATTTAAAAAAGGTTGGCAACCTACATTGTGCCAACCTTTCAAGGATTAATCGTTACTTGCTAACGATTTTTGAGAGAAAAACTGCTTATCTTCCCATCGCAGCATAGTCAGATGACCGCCCCAGACACAGCCGGTATCTAAACCAACCACCTCTTCTCCGGCATAACCTTCAAGCGCTGCCCAATGACCAAATAGTACTGTTTTTTCGAGCTGCACTCTGTCTTTCACTTTGAACCAAGGCACGAGATTGTCGTTATTTATTTCGCTCGGTGGAAGTTTGCAGTCCATATCTAATCGGCTATCAGCCGAGCAAAAACGCATCCGGGTAAAGGCATTAATAATGTATCGATAACGCTCGATACCTTGTAAAGAGTCTTGCCAAAGATCAGGTCGATTGGAGTACATGTTTTCAATCAGCCAAGGCCATTTTTCGCTACGCAATATGGTTTCCACTTCACTTGCTGCTTGGCGTGCTTGCTCCAAAGACCACTGGGGGGAGATGCCTGCATGACACATAACAAACTCATCGTGCTCGGCTAACAGAGGTTGCTCTCTTAACCAGTCAAGCAGTTGTTGTTTATCATCGGCAGCAAAAATAGGTGCAGTTTTGTCTTTGTTTTTAACTTTGAACAACCCTAGCGAGACTGCAAGAAGATGCAAATCATGGTTGCCTAAAATGACCTTAGCAGACGAACCTAAAGAACGAACAAAGCGCAATACCTCAAGCGATTTTGGCCCTCTGGCAACGAGATCGCCAGCAATCCACAGCGTATCTCGCATCGAGTCGAAGGCGACTTTATCTAACAGTAGTAAGAGCTCATCAAGGCAACCTTGTAGGTCACCGACAATGTATGTGGCCACGGATGTACCTTAGTTAAGAATATTGGGGATGGCGAGCCTAAATGGTTCAATCTCAGCGATGAACTCATTGCCATCTTGGTCATGCATAATGTATTGACCTTGCATCACGCCAACAGGAGTCTCGATAACCGTACCACTGTTATAAGTGTACTCGTCACTAGCTGAGATGACGGGTTGCTGGCCAACCACACCTTCCCCTTCAACGGTCATTTGTTTGCCATTGGCATCAGTAATCAGCCAGCGTCGGCTAATAAGTTGTACGGTTTGTTGGCTGAGGTTTTTGATCGTAATGATGTAGGCAAAAACGTAGCGTTTTGCATCGGGTTGAGATTGGTCGGGAATATATTTGGTATGGACTTGGACTTTAATACAAGGGGTAGCTTCCATGTAAACTCCTATGCAAAGCCAAAAAAGGGTGATAAATCTGCGATTTATCACCCTTAATATATAGCGCTTATTTGTGGTTGGCGTCTAGCCAGTTTGCCATATCGACAAATTGTTCTAGGGTGAGATTCTCTGGACGCATACTTGGGTTAACTCCGAGTTGCTCAAGAATCTCAGCACTAAGTAGTGCTTTATAACAGTTGCGAACTGTTTTACGGCGTTGGTTAAAGCCTTCACGACACACGCGATCAAGCCATTTTAAGCTTGTCACTGGGTGAGGGATCTCCTCGTAAGGAACAAGGCGTACCACTGCGGAATCTACTTTTGGTGGCGGAACGAATGCAGTTGGTGGTACTTCTAGCACCGGAACAACCTTACAGAAGTATTGAGCCATCACAGTTAAACGGCCGTAAGCTTTAGTTCCAGGGCCTGCTGCTAAACGGTTAACTACCTCTTTTTGCAGCATAAAGTGCATGTCTTGCACATCTTTATGAAACTCAAATAGATGGAACATCAATGGCGTAGAGATGTTGTACGGTAGGTTACCAAAAATACGCAGCTTGTTGTTTGGCTTTACTAGCTGAGTGAAGTCGAATCGCATTGCATCGCCTTCATGAATAGTCAGCTTGTCACCTAAATCAGGGTGGTTGCGTAGACGTTCTGCCAGATCGCGGTCAAGCTCAATAACCGTAAACTTGTCGACTTCTTTACCTACAGGCTCAGTTATAGCACCTAGACCAGGACCGATCTCAACTAGGTTCTGACCAGGTTTTGGGTTGATTGCAGAGACAATTCCATCAATGATGTAAGGATCATTTAGGAAGTTTTGACCAAAGCGTTTTCTTGCTTTGTGTCCTAAGTGGACATCGTTTCTCATAGTATTCTCAAATTAATTCGATTTCTTATCGACTAGCTCTATCGCATGAGCCAAAGCCGTTCTAAAGCTTCCTGTATCCGCATTGCCAGTCCCTGCAAGGTCAAGTGCGGTGCCGTGATCAACGGAGGTCCTTATAAACGGCAAGCCCAAGGTGATGTTCACCGAGCGGCCAAAGCCTTTATATTTTAATACAGGAAGTACCTGATCGTGATACATCCCGAGCACTGCATCGGCATCTTGCAAATATTTTTCATTGAAGATGGTATCTGCAGGTAGTGGGCCAATGAGGTTGATACCTTTCTCTTGGCGCAGTCTGTTTAGGGTTGGGGTGATGGTTTCAATCTCTTCCATGCCGAGCACACCATCTTCTCCTGCATGCGGGTTCAAGCCACATACGTAGATTTTAGGCGAAGATATCGCGAATTTTTCCACCAAATCCTTGTTTAGGATGTTGATGATCTTCTCTAATCTTTCTTTTGTAATTGCCTGCGATACATAAGCAAGTGGGATATGCGTGGTGACCAAGGCCACTCTGAGCCCTTCGGTCGCTAACATCATTACCACAAGTGGTGTGTTGGATTTCTCAGCGAAGAATTCTGTATGGCCGCTAAATGCTACACCAGCGCGATTTATCACCCCTTTATGCACAGGGCCGGTGACAATAGCATCAAATTCATTATTCATACAGCCTAATGCGGCTCTTTCTAATGTTTTTAATACATATTGGCCGTTAGCTTCATCGAGCTGACCTGCAATGGCAGGGTTAGCTAAAGAGATATGGTCAACCACTAGTGTTCCAGCTCTTTGAGCGACTACTTCACTATCGGCTTGATAGTCGATCAGTTCGACACAAATACCAAGCTGAGCAGCGCGCTCAGCTAGCATCTGTTTGTCTGCGCAGACCACGATTTGATGGCTCCAATTTTCTTTGGAAAGAGCAAGAACCAAGTCGGGCCCAATGCCTGCAGGTTCACCTGCAGTAACAATAATGCGCTTAACGGTCATCTTGATCGTCTTCCTCAACCACTTCGACGAAGGCACTTGCTCGAATCTCTTGCAGCCACGCACTCGCTTCTTCATTGAACTTGCGGTTAAACAGAATTCGGTAAGCTTTGTTCTTTAGAGCTGAGTCAGTACGGTCAACCTCACGGCGATCGATAACTTCAACAATGTGCCAACCATGAACCGTCTTAAATGGTTCACTAATCTGGCCGACAGGTAAAGTATCAACTTGGTGTTTAAACTCAGGGACGTAGAGATCAGAAGTTTGGTAGCCTAGCTCACCATCTTGAGCAGCAGAACCAGGATCTTGGCTGTATTGTTGCGCCATTTCACCAAAGGTTGTTTCACCAGCTTTAATGCGACGGATTATCTCGTTGAGATCGTTTTGTACTCCCTCATCGCTAAGAATGACGGTTGGCTTGATAAGAATATGGCGGGCATTGACTTCAGTGACAGCAACAGTTTCTAGACCTTTAACATCTTCGATCTTGATGATATGGAAACCAACGCCGCTTCGAAATGGACCAATAATGCTGCCTTTGTTTTGTAGATTAATTTGATCAGCAAAGATGGTTGGCATTTCTTCTTTACGCATCCAGCCCCAATCACCACCTTGCAGTGCTTTAGGGCCTTTTGAGTAGGTGTAAGCCATAGTGCTAAAATCAGCGCCGTTTTTCAGTTCATCTACTAGCTTATTGGCTTCTGCTTCAATCGCTGATTTATCGTCACCATCATTTACACGTAGTTGAATGTGACCGATCTTGTATTGAACCGTTGCATTAGTTTCTTGAGCAAGAATATTCGCTAGGTTGTCCACTTCCGCAGGTAAGATATTAATGCGGCGACGTACCAGTGCATTACGTGCTTCACTGGCCGCGATTTCTTTACGAATTTGTTCCCTAAATTCCGCGTAGCTTAAGCCCTCTTCTGCAATCGAAGCGCTTAGCTGTTCAACTGTTTGATTGTTGTTCTTAGCTATCTCAGTGATCGCTTCATTGAGGCGGTTGTCATCGATGCGTACACCAATACGTTCCGCTTCCTGTTGTTGAATCGTATCAACGATAAGCTTCTCGGTAACTTGCTCGATCAACACATCTTCATCAGGCAGCTGTTGGCCGTTCTTCTTTGCATTGGCTTTGAGCGTTTTAATTGATACATCGATATCACTTTGCAGTACCACGCCTTCGTTAACGATCACCGCCACTTTGTCTAGAGGAACAGGCTCGGCGTGTACTGGGCTGATTGCACTCGCCGTTAGCAGGGTAAGTAAAGTGTGTTTCCAAAATTTCATTGAAAATCCTATAAAGTAAATAGCTCGCTTGGGTTAGACTGCGAGCCAATCAATTAGTTGTTTAAGAAGAATGGGCGTCCGTAACCAAGGGAATTACCTGCATCATCAAGCCCTGCTAGACCAGAACCCGCTCCAATTCTTGTACCGAAGCCAATAATACCAAAGTTTAAGGTGAAATTATTCTCATACTGCGGTTGTGGGGGGCTTGATATCAGCCCACCTTGAAGTTTATTGCTGTAGGTAAAGCCTATATACCAACAATCTGAGGTGTAATTTATTCTACCTAGCCACTCTAAAGAGTTGTCAGTTGTTAGATCATAAAAGTATTGCGCGCTGGCGTTCCACTTACTGGTAAATTGGTAGCCTGCTAAAAGGCCTGCTTGGGAGATGCCGTCCTTAGTAATACTATCTAAATCACCAATACTATTACCCAAAGTACTTTCAATATACTTTCTTGTTACGTATCGGTAATTGCCTTGAATATATCCGCTACTAAAGCGATATTCTATAGTACTGTTCCCGAGTTGGAGTTCGCTAGAATCAATATCGTATTGGATACCACCATGATAAAACAGGTAATCTGCAAAGTTAAAGTCCATCTCCACGGCCCATGCTGAGTAGTTAGATGGAGATGAATTGTTGCTATCGCTAATCGAGGACTGGTTCTTAGTATCTTTATCGAGATAAAAAATCTGACCAAATGAGATATTTAGGCGTTCCTTATAGGCGCTGTCGAAAAAACGTGTTGAAGCTCCATAACTAAATTGGTTTGCTGCTGCTATCTCATCTACGCCACTATATTTTCGGCTTCGGAAAAGACCATAGTAGTCTGTTTGAAGTAGAGTAGTATCGTATTTACCGATATTAGACTGATCTTTTTCTGGTACGTAAAGATATTGAATTTGTGGTTCTAAAGTTTGGGTGTAGTCATCAAATACGACGGTGCCGCGTTCTAAGACAATACCAGCATGAGATCGAAACTCTGGTATTAGGCGAGATACGCTTTCCTCTAAACCTTGGTATGGGTTAGTGGAACCGTCGTTTAAAGTGGCTGAGCTAGTATCTACTCCTTCTAACTCTTGCTGATAGTAGGTGCCTAATAAGCGTGCTTCAGTAGTCCAAGTTCCCCAAGTAGTGCCTACAGGGATCTTAATTCCGGGCTCGATGTGAACGCGAGTGGCTGACGGCTTTCCTTTCCCATCAGTATCAAAACGAGAAATATGGCTTATCATATTGAAGTCTAGGTACCTCATTAGCTCTGGAGTATAGTAATTAAACTCAACTTGAGGCAACAAACGATATGGTGTACTACCTACAGATAAAACTTGGAAATCACGAGCTAGTAGTGATACATCCCAGTTATCAGAGCGGTAAGATGCGCGACCTTCTTGGATTAGCTGACCATCTTCTTGTTTACCAATGCTGGAGTCCATGTCAGCAAAATAGCTGATATCACTAACTTTTGAGTAGTCAATTTCAAATTTCCAGTTTTGCTGGAAAATGCCTGAATGTTGCCATTGAAAACCCCAACGGTCGCCAAGCTCTGGCTTTTTCTTATCATCGATCAGGTATTCAGACTTAATCGTGCTATAGCCCAAGTCTGATA
Source organism: Vibrio sp. R10-SF1-ISO8 (assembly GCF_059833805.1). Lineage (NCBI taxonomy): Bacteria > Pseudomonadati > Pseudomonadota > Gammaproteobacteria > Vibrionales > Vibrionaceae > Vibrio > Vibrio sp. R10-SF1-ISO8. The sequence continues at coordinate 93,086 of NZ_JCBDHL010000006.1, forward strand.
AATAGCGGAACTCACTATCTATTTGGTTACCGCGATTTTGCATATGTTTGAAGGTGGTTTTTAAATCGTAATTAGGCGCTAGGTTCCAGTAGACTGGAACCTCCATCTCAAAGCCATCTTTTGAACCGTAGGAGACTTTCGGGTATAGGAAGCCCGTTTTACGTGTATCACCAATCGGCACTGTTAAGAAAGGTAGATAGAAAACTGGGACATTGACGATCTCAAATCTCGGATTGTAGAAAATCGCTTCTTCTTCATTTTGGTCGATATCGATGCTCGATGCACGCATTCGCCATGAGCTATCCCCTTCAGGACAAGAAGTTATAGTGCCATCTTCAATTTCGTATACTGCTTTGCCCGTTTTCGCAACGTATACTGCTTCACCGCGACCCGGTTCACATAGGAACTTATAGTTGGTATTTTCTAGCGTGACTTCTTCGGTGTTGAGGTTATTGGTGGCTTTCTCTGAGATGGTTTTAACTTCACCATCACTAAAGGTTACGTTCCCTTCTGCGACAACAATGTTTTCTTTTTGATGCATGGTGACATTATCAGCCAACATGCGTTTTTTGCCTTGAACGACAACCACATTGCCACGATAGGTCGCTTTGTCGCCGTTAATGGCTTCTAAGCTGTCTGCTTCAACGTTAACAGGCAGTTGATTTGGATTTTCTGCTTCAGGTTCGTTGATCAAACATTGATCTATAGTGGGCAGTTCCTGCACACTATCGTCTGATATAGTTTCTGCTTGAGTCTGAGGCACTACGAAAGCTGCACTGATTGAAGCGGCTAGCAAGGTGCGGGGAAAACGTAACATCGAGTTTTACTATCCTGTTGAACTTGATATATCCGGTGAATAGGGACCGAACGTAAAATAAATCGGCCCTTATAATAAAGTAATTTACAGCTTACGGCACTATCAGACCGCGACACGAAGAAAAAATTCAGAGATTGAGAGCACATAATGCATATTTTTGGCAAAATTCTCGGCACATTCTTTGGTTTCCTATTTGGAGGCCCATTTGGTGCTGTATTCGGTTTATTTATAGGCCACCAATTCGATAAAGCGCGCCGTTTACGTCAAGCTGGCTTTAATTCCAGCTTTGGCAACGGGCCAAGTCAGGCTGAGCGACAGGAAGAGTTTTTTAAAGCTGCATTCGCAGTGATGGGCCATGTCGCAAAAGCGAAAGGGCAAGTGACGCGAGAGGAAATACAGCTTGCGACAACTATGATGGAGCGCATGAATCTGCATGGTCAGCAGCGAAAAGCTGCTCAAGATGCTTTCAGAGAAGGCAAAGAAAGCGACTTCCCGCTTGAGACTGTATTGGACAGAGTGCGAATTTCATCCGCTGGTCGATTCGACCTTATGCAATTCTTCTTAGAACTACAAATTTCTGCAGCCTTCGCCGATGGTGATATTCACCCAAGTGAGCGTAATGTACTGCATAAAATTGCTCGCGGGCTTGGCTTTTCCTCAGAGCAACTTGAGCAACGTTTACGTATGCAGGAAGCGGCGTTCCGATTCCAACAAGGTGGATTTGGTGGTCAATCGGGGGGCGGACACTCTCATCACTCAGGGAGCAGTTGGCAACAAGCTTCTACCGCAGATCAACTCAGCGATGCCTTTAAGTTGCTGGGCGTGGACGGCAGTGCAGATTCGAAAACAGTTAAACGAGCGTATCGTAAGCTGATGAATGAACATCACCCAGACAAACTGATGGCAAAAGGTTTACCACCTGAGATGATGAATGTTGCTAAAGAAAAAGCGCAAGAAATTCAGAACGCTTATGATTTGATTAAGAAAGCGAAAGGCTTCTGAACGCTGCTAGTTTATACTCATAAAATGCCCCCAGAGAGTACGAATTAGTACTCTCTTGTTCCCTTCCTCACAGTAATATCGTCGAATATACAGATGTTTTAATCGGTTAGATGGTTAGTTATTGAAACTGTTTCTATGACGCTTTTTGTGTTGGATCAATTTAGTCTAAGAATTGGCAATATCTTCTTGGTAAGGAGCAGAAAACTGCATCTACACTTACCTTTGAATGGAAGTTAGAGCGGTTAGAAACAATGGAAGTTACATCTAGGGAAGTCGAGGCAAACATCACTTGTCATCACCTGCTTAATCGGCAGTTAGCTCACATCCAGGAGCGAATAAAAGTCCATCTACCAAAATTAGATAAAATCTGTTTTGCGCTTTATGATACTCGAGAGCATCTGCTTAGAAGTTATGCCGATAGTTCTTCTCTGTCGTTGAGCTTGATACATTTTGAAGCTCCACTGAGTTCACTACCGTATCTTAAGCAGTGTATAGAAAGTAGAACAGCGACGATCTTGCCTGACATCGATTGTTTGCGTTCTTCCCCTTATATCAATTCACTTATCGAAGACGGTTATCAATCTTCAGTCGCTATCCCTACGTTTAATGCTCAGCAATTTAGAGGCTTTGTGTTCCTTAACTCTCATTACAAAGACGCATTTAATGAAAGTGGGATTGAAGCTGTTAAGCCTTACCTTAACATGCTTGAAGCGACCATATTTTCAGAGTATCAGCTAGTTGACCGGTTAGTTGAAAAAGCTAACAAGCTGGTGGCACGCTCTCCTGTGTATCAAAGAGAATCAATTAGCCATAAACAGCGTGTTTCAAGCTACGCTAATGTCATTGCTTTAGAGTTGGCGGATAGATATGACTTTGACGATGAGTTTGTAGAGCACTTAACTTTGCTCTCTCAATATCATGACTTGGGTAAAGTGATGATATCACCTGAATTACTTTGTAAGCAGCAAGCGCTTGCAGCGGAAGAAGTCGCTGAGTTACGTCGCCATGTTATCTATGGTGAAGATTTAGTAGCGAAATTTATCACTGAGCTTGAAGCAGAGAATCACCGCAGTGCTCAGTTGTTTCGCGATATTGTTTCTTTTCACTACGAATTTTTAGATGGAAGCGGTTATCCTCATCAATTGTGTGCTGGAGCGATTCCTATCAGTGCGAAGATAGTGTGTGTTGCTAACATATTTGATGCCCTTACTACCCATAAACCCTATAAACAGGCTTGTTCCGTGCCTTACGCTCTTTTAGAGCTGGAGAAAATGGTTTTTGATAGCAAGCTTGATGCGGACTGTGTTAATGCTCTACGTAAGCACCAAATCCAACTTGATACGATCATCCAGCGTTATCCTGAGAGAGACCCATTAGAAGGGCTGTATTAGAGAATGGTACTTACTGGAAAAATGAAAAAAGGCGTAGTAGGAATTAACCTGCTACGCCTTTTCTAATATGGTGGCCCCTCGCAGACTTGAACTGCGGACCAATCGATTATGAGTCTATAATTTAGCGAAATTACGGTGAACGACCATGTTACATGGTGATGTTTAACGTGTTGTTTTTGCTTTTGTTTTTTATAAATTAATATTCATTAGTATTCACTGAAGTACATCACTTTTTATTATTTCTGCTACATATTTGCTACACAGAAAACGTGTCCAAGGAGTAGTTGCATGGTGATGAACCAGAAAATTACTACAAAAACGATTAAGGAGCTTAGTCCTGAAGATAAGCGTCTTAACGATACAGTGGTTAGTGGTTTTCACGCCAGAATTTCAAAAAGTGGTGCTGTTAAATATTATCTCTACTATCGAATACAAGGAAGACAGGTAAATTACTTTCTTGGCCCAGCCTCAGTTTTGACTCCAACACAAGCAAGAGATCTTGCAACAGAAAAGTTAGCCGAGGTTGTCAAAGGGGTTGATATTCAACGTCTAAAATTTGAAGAGAAAGCGATTCTAAACCAAAAGAGAGTTCTAAAGTTAAGTAGCTTTCTCTCTGAAAGGTATCAACCATTCCTGCTCACACGTAACTCAAAGACCGCAGAGAAAATTATTAAAGATATCCGCTCCTCTTTCAGAGATTTCCTCGATAAAGAGCTGACAGCTATTACTGCATGGGACATTGAATTGTGGCGGAATAAGAAAACCAAACAGGGTAGAGCTCCTGCAACAATCAACTATGCAGTTAACTCTTTGAAAGGTGCTTTATCAAGGGCTGTTGAATGGCAGATTATTGAAAGCCACGAGTTAACGAAAGTTAAGTCTCTGAAGTTTGATAATACGAGAATTCGCTACTTATCTGTTGAAGAAGAGATGAGGCTCTTATCTGCTATCCAGCTACGAAATGAAGAGATCGTTAGAAAGCGCGAGTCAGCGAACCAGCATAGAAGCATTCGAAGAAAGAAACTATTTCCACCTTTTAACGCTCAAGAGTTTGTTGATTATGTTGAACCTCTGGTTTTAACCGCGATGAATACAGGACTGCGAAGAGGAGAGCTATTACAACTCGTCTGGAGTGACATTAATTTGGAGCAGCGATACCTTTCTGTAGCGTCTAAAAACTCCAAAAGTAAGAAGACTCGTATTGTCCCTCTTAATGACTCGGTCTATTCAGCATTGATGCAATGGCGTAGCCAAAACCTCAACAAAACTTTTGTTTTTCCAAGCCACGTTGATGCTCCACTGAGCGACATCAAAAAACCATGGCTGCGATTGCTTAACAAAGCTCAGATATCAGATTTTAAGTTTCATGATTTGCGGCACCATTTCGCAAGCAAATTGGTAATGGCAGGAGTGGACTTGAATACAGTTCGGGAACTGTTGGGGCATTCTGATCTCAAGATGACATTGAGGTATGCCCACCTAGCTCCCGAACATAAACATGCTGCTGTAAACCTAATAGGTTGAGAGGCTACGATGAGAAACAGAGCTTACTATCGAATTGATGAGTTATCAGATGTTGCCCAGATAACATTGGGCGACTTGAAGCATGCAGTAGAGAATGAAGGGTTATCTCTTCATGCATGGATAAAAGCGGAAAACTTAGGCTACGTCCATTTCTGGACTAAGAAAGGAGTAGGCCAAAGTGTGGTACTTCGAGGTCACTTCACATACAAGGGGTTAATCAAGCTAAGTGCAGAAAACTCATTTGATCTATTAGTTCGTGAGAAAAAATCACGTGTTAAGTATTTTTTAATTGAAGAACCTTGGCGTTGCTCAAGCTTCAGAAAGCCGTATTTAGCCCTTGAGGAATACTCTAGATCTGATTTTGAATTTGTTCAGGATAATTATTTATTACCTGAAGAGCCCTTTTATGCATGTGGAGAAGTTCAGGTTGGTAAAGATTTGTTCGGCGCTCTTAAACGTGCGACTAAAAAGCCAGCAGGGACATTTAGTGATTTTTTCGAAAACGTAAATACTGATGATAAGCAGTCTGTTCATATAATGCAGATGGTTTTAGAACCGCAAAACCTTCGCTTTAAACTAGATGAGTTAACCGAGCATTTCGGTTTAGACATAGGTTTAGTTAATGGTTTAGAAACCGACCACCTTCGGTTAACTAACCGTTTAACAAGTAGTTTATTAACCGAAGATAAGCAGTTACCAAACCTAAAAGGTTCTGAGGAAAGAATTGTCACGAATCCGATAGAGCAGATCATGGTGCGTATTCTCAAGGATAAAGGTAAGGACTTGTCGTCAGATCAGGTATGGAGATGTTTGAGGGTTGATGTCAAAAATGAGGATGAGCGGATTTACGACACTGACTTTGTTATAGAGTGCATGGATCAAAATGAGATTGTAAGGCGCTCTTTGGATGGAGAAAGTACTGTTACTACAGGTAGGAGACGATTTAGAAATTTACTTGTGGAAGTGAAGAAAAATTTTAAGTTCTACTAGGTCAATCAAAAGCTGGCAGCGTTGATATTGCATGGTGGTCTAATGTACGCAATTCAATCCGGTATAACTTCCAGTTAACCCACTATTGTCCAATAGTTTGCTATTCTGTCACATTACAACAGGCATGATTATTTATTGAATAAATGTACTAGGACTTCACAATGAAGACCATTTTTTATACTGTTGCGTACAAGTATGAATGTAGGAGTTTGAAATGGCGTATATATCTTCTGAGCAGAGGGAAGCAAACAAGCAAAAGTATGATGAAGTTGTTTATCAAATTTTCATAACAGAGGGTTGGGATGCCGTCACATACCAAAATGTAGCAAACAAGTTGAGTGAGGGCGGAAAGAAACTGCCTAGGTCAACGCTACAGCGCTATTACCCATCGCGTATTGATTTCGGTCGCTCGTTGCAGGGAAAGGTTGCCCCCCACTTAATCAAACAACTAGATCTATCCTCGAAGGAGGCTTTTATTCAATCATGGATGAAAGCATTGGATGATAAGTTGTTTATGATGGTCGTTCGTATGTTAATTGAGAATGCCTTTGCATCAGGAGAAAAACAAGGTGCAAAAATTGGTGTAGGGAACTTTATGAGGTTGATGTCAGAGAGAATATCAAAAGAAGAAGTACAAGAAGCATTAGAAATTTGTCTAGGAAAATCAATACTGTATGTATTGGAGAAAAAATAATCAAAAAAAAGCTTGCGTACATGTATGAATTAAGTAAGATGCGCTATGTCGAAGGGGAGCTGCAAAGCAAGCGGTTCCCCAAAATTTTAAACTTTATGCGTACATGTATGCAGCGGTGGGTGTGATGAATAAATCTCTTTTTGCTTTAGCATTTCTTTCTGTATCTTCACTATCGATGAGTGCAGACCTTAAAACAACAGAGACTGTCGGTGAGTTTGGTAGTGAGGGCTGTCCAACTGCCACTTATTACACAGACGTTTGTTACGCTCTCGTAGGTGAAGAGTTAATTGCATACAATGCTAAAGGTTCGCTTGTTTTTCCTATGAGTATTTCTGATAACAATTCAAGCGACAAAGCTAGGTCTAAGCCAAAGCCAACGTTACCTGTACCAGTTCAGCCAGGTCTACCGAATGACCCAGAACTGCCACCGCGTGAAGAAATTATAGTGGGAATCGTAAAGGGGTACGTAAAGTTAAACAATGGAGATGTAGGTGGTGTTCCACTTGAACACGAACTAGATCTAAAACCTCTTTTGTCAAAAAAAGACAAAGAAGCATATGAACAGTTAGCAGATTTGGGTTGGGATGTAACTCGCGTTCAAGAGTTTCATGACATTATGGAAAAGCAGGGTGAGTATGCTGATCCAAATGTTGATCGCAATGCAGCGCTTAAGGAGCTAATGCAGGGCTTACAAAAAGACATTAGTTCTATGTCCAGCGGTGACAAAATCAAAGCGTTTGGCGCTCTGAACAACATTAGTGTTAACAATAAATATGGTGGTTATGATTCAGTCCTAGACCAATTGGTTAATGGTTGGGGGTTAGGTACTAAGGAACAAAAAACAAAGTTCAACACGTTTAATGATATGTCGGGTAAACAAAAGGCTAATGCAATCAAAAATAGTGACTACGCAAAAAAACGTGATAAATCACTCGATGGCAAACGTGTTTCAAAGCAAACTCGCGAACGCATAAAACGTGAGTACCTAAAACGCAACGGTTAATCTCTAGAAATTTAAATCCAGAGTCTCGACGATAGAACTCCAATCAGAAATGGTTGGTGTTCTGTTGAACGTCATTGAACTGAAATTAGTAAATTTAACCACTCAACTAGGGTACTTCCCAACACTTGACTTTATTTGTGTATTGCTAAGTTAGTAATGTACCTAGAGTGCTTACGCCTAGTACCTAGCTAGCCGAAATTTTAAAAATAGAAGATTATTTTCTTAAACAACTCCAATAGAGCCCTGCAAAAGCCTTTTATAGATATCGTTAAACTCTGATGAACCCCGATGATTAATTATGAATTAATTAAGGGATTTACGCGCCTATCCAAATTCTAATGTTCTCTCCTTTTGCTCGTTTGCAAAATGGTCCTCCTTTTTATTCAAACAATACGGTTGAGCTAAGTCGTACAACTCAGTAGCTAATATGGGAAGCTATTGAAATGAGAGAATATTTATTGTCAAAGCCGCAGTTGCTGACGACCTTCATAGCTGCAAGTGCGCTAATGATTTCCAATGAAACTTATTCCTCGGAGCATAAAACAGTCGATGTTACCGGTGATTACTACGTATTTGGATTAACGTCCAATGAGACTCTTTCAGGAAAAGATAGTAGTGCCGCGGCTGGTATTGCTCGGGTAACTATCGATTGGTGGGCTTATCAGGATGAAACTGACTTAGATACAGGGTCATTAAGGTTGAGGGTCGATCATAAACATGATTACACCGACGATGCTCCCTCTAAGTTTGTAATGGGGAATATCGGTGGGTTTGGCTTAATACAGCCCGCCTTTAGTGATATAGGTTTAAGGCTTACCAACCTATATTGGAAGCAGGAGTTTAATGCGCAAGATACAGAAATGATGGTCGGATTTTTAGATAGCACAGACTACATTGATACTTACGCTCTTGGTAATCCGTATTCTGGCTTTTCTAACATACAGTTTAGTACGGGCTCTGGTTCTATTGCTATTCCTGACGAATCGACACTCGGGGTTTCTGTTCGGCACATGATGTCCGAAAACTATTACGCCTACTTAAGTTTCTCTGATGCGAAAGCAGACTCAACTGAACCGTTTGAAGGGTTCGAAAACTTCTTTAGCGACAACCAGTATTTTAAATCACTCGAAATAGGGTGGGTGCCCAGCAAAGATTCATTTTATATGCAGAACTCTCACTTGACGGTTTGGCATAGTGACGGGCCTAAAGCTCAATCCACTGAGAACTATGGGGCCAATTGGTCAACGATTTATAAAGTGGGGAATTGGGTTCCCTTCTTCAGAGCAGGTGTTGCAAAAGGGCCAGAAGCGCTCTATAAATCGTCTGTTGTAGCTGGGACGGGATATCTGGGGTTAGGACCGGGTACTCTTGGCTTTGCAGTCGGTTGGGCTAAGCCCAATGCACAGTTTGATAACACTTATAATTCAGAGCTTTATTATCGATTGAAGTTTGGACCTTTCTCGGTAACACCCAATGTTCAATATCTAAACACACTTCCGTTCAACTCTCAGGCGGATAGTGCTTGGGTATTTGGTATCCGAGGAAACATCAAAATGAGTATCTAAGCGCTAGTTTTTAGCTCCCAAGTAACTCAAAGAAAAAAATGTCACGCTGAGGGTCACGCTCAGCGTCACGTGACGTTTTCAATGTTCTAAGGTGTCTTTCGTAGTCAAACGGAGGACACATTATGACAACTATCAACTTAGATAAGCGTGTATTAAACGAAGAAGAAACTTCGGAATATATTGGCATGAGCCGTTCCTATCTGCGCCAAGCAAGAATGGAAGGTGTTAGGAAGAATCGTAAGATTGCCCCACCATTTATAAAGATAGGACGAGCAGTCCGATATCTGCGTGAAGACCTTGATCAATGGTTAAGCGAGCAGGTTAAGTTGCAGCACCTCCCATGCAATGGAGGTGAGCATGCTTAGTCCTAAACAGCAAGCCATCTTAATTTGGCTTCAAAAGGGAAACTATTTTGAAGTTTGTAGTGAACATTGCAGTCATTGGGGAAAACTTTATTGTTCTTCTCCACCTCCTCATAGAATCTTTGAAAAGACACGATGCAAACTCATCAAAGAAGGTTTTGCTGAATACACCACTCAAAGAAAACACGGCATAAGGTGGGATAGGTTTTCCCTGACAGAAAGGGGAAGAGCATGGAAAAAGTAGCAATTCTGTTAGCTCAAGTTGATTGGGATGATAAGGGGTTTGTTCGAGACATGATCAATCCATTTCCCCAAGAGTTAAGGCTCTTGTTACTCAAAGAGTATCTTTCTATAGCTAACAAGTTCGAGCGTAATTGTCATTTGAGAGAAACGATTCGAGCCATAGAAAGTAAACTAACCCTGCCTTTGAAAGAGCTCTCACTGGATTGGTCAGAAGAAGAGCTACGAAAAGAAGCAAAAAGGTGTGTTGATACATGCCTTTCTCTTCGACGTTTATACTCTGACGGTAGTGACTTGTTATTTCAGGGAATCACGGCCCTTCTTCGCAAAAAGGGAATTCCTGCGAAAAAGTTGGAAAGCTTTTCCCATAGAGGTCAGATAGGAAGGCTATCTGATGAGCAATGGTGGTTAAGACAGATTCGACGAACTCAGAGAAGGCACGTTGAAACGGTTTTCCATCTCATGAACCAAATTAGTCGGATTAAAGGGCTATATTGCTCGCGGCATACACTTCGTGCTCGAATTAGACAAAAGGAGTTTCAAAAAGAATTTTTAGGGGCCTCTTATGTTACTAACCAGTTCGGGCAAACTTTTTCCTTGCTCGAACTATCTGAAAAGAATGTCTCCAATCCTAAGTTACGTAAATCAGAGCTTATGGTAAGAGCGAGAGGCTTTGAAGATTTAGCGAAAGAGCTCGGACACATGGCGACGTTTTTAACTATCACATGCCCGTCCAAATACCATCGGTGTTATTCATCGAGTGGTGATATGAACCCTTCATGGGACGGTATGAATCCACTAGATGGGCAAAACTACCTAAATACGCTTTGGCAGCAAATACGTGCGAAGTTAGATCGGCTTAAAGTTCGATTTTATGGCTTTCGTGTCGCCGAACCACAACATGACGGTACGCCTCACTGGCATTTGTTACTTTTCGTTGAGCAAGAAAACTATCAAAAGCTGGTGGAAGTTATCCGGCATTACTCATTGCGCGAAGACCGTGAAGAATTAGGTGCTAATGAGCATCGATTCAAGGAAGTGAAAATAGATCCAGACAAGGGTTCGGCTACAGGTTATATCGCTAAATATGTCTCGAAGAATATTGATGGTGAAGGGTTAGATTTTGGAGTGTATGGAGAGGATCCAACTGATGCTGCGGCTAGAGTTGACGCTTGGGCTTCGTGTTGGGGAATAAGGCAGTTCCAGCAACTAGGCGGTTGTTCAGTAACAGTTTGGAGAGAGCTACGACGACTCAGAGAACTTATGCAGCTACCAGAGCCAGCTCGTAAGGTAGTTGAGGCTGCTGATAAAGGTGATTGGTGCGAATTCACCAAAGGCATGGGAGGAGTATTTTGCCTTCGAAAACAACAACTATTCCAACCGTATTATGAGTTATCGGTTGATACAGACACTGGGCTCGTTAAAACCTCTCGTTACTGTTCAGAAGAACTCATACGTTCTTTAAAAGGCGTTGTAGTTGGTGGCTTGGAGTTAATGACAAGAATGTTTGAGTGGCGCGAGTGCATACAACGTGAAGCTCTATAGGCACCTAAGTGCGATAAATAATAATTACTTATTAGTTTTATATGCACTCTAGCTCATAAATGGTTTGGTCAAAGGTTTAGTATTTTATCGTTCATGTAATGTAGGAACGGTGAAAAGTTATGACTGTAGCAAAGAGAGCTTCAGAGCGGGTCGCTTTTAGTGCGCAATACCTACCACTTGCTTGGTTTGTTCTTCTCGTTGTCTTCCATTAACTACGATTGGTTAGACCATAAATATAAACACCCCGCATCATTGATGAGGGGTGTTTTACTTGGAGTTCTGTGAATAAGTGTACGTACGCATTGTGAGCTATAGCCAAGGAATAATAGCTTATATGCAACTAGATTTGCTTTCGTAGTATTGTCTACGCAAAGATTAATAAGGAGTCACAATGGCTTGTAATTTTAACGTTAAGTTTGGTTCTGATAGCAAGAGAGCTATCAGAGAGATTCAAGATAAACAAGACATGGCAAATGTTTTGTCAGGTTTACTCGGGATGTCCGTAATGCTCGACATTTTTGCTCGTAATGGTGTGATTGGGTCGTCGTACAAGGTAGTTACTACAGATTTTGAATTACTAGGTAAATCGATGCATTCAAGTAATCCTATATTGGTTCGTCAGGTAGAAAATATCGCCTATCGCATGGCTACTCATTCTTCCATAACAAACCAAGAGAGAATGTTTTGGAGGTGTTTGTACAATGAAATGTAATGCTAAAGCGATATTCGTATCGGCCCTTTTAATGACTTTGTCTCAAGTTGTATTTGCCAATAGTTATGAGGAATATAAGGTCAAAGTTAAAGAGTGTATCGCAGTGGAAGAGCAAAAAGCCCCATTGACCGTCAGTGATATTAGTGATCTTAGCGTTGATGATGTCGAAAAGTATGTATTGTTTCTAAAAGATATTCGAATCCAACGTTGCTCTGCCAATGAAGAATTAGCCGCTTTAGCTGACGAAATCAGTTCAACGGAATTGGTGGAGTCTAAGTTGATGGAACAAAGATACTTATCGGTTTATCTGAAAACACAGATGCATGGCCTCTCATCTGAAGAAAAGCTTAAGCTAACTCAGCTAGATAGTCGTCTTCAGCAAAAGGGGTTAGAAGTAAATATGTTGAAAATCGTTGATGAGTTAAAAAATCAATAGTGCAGCTGCGAAAGCCACAATTATTCCCGATACACCAATGCCCCTAATCACTGATTCGGGGTACTTTTCTAAATAATGGGGAAAGATGCAGAGTAAGTATGAGGCTGTTGGGACTCCGATATAGAAGCTCCCTATTCTGGAACTATAGGGTAAGTCTAAAAAGCAGTTAATTGTAATTGAATATGCGATATAGAGTAGTGTGACTAACCATTCGTTTCTACCAAACTGCCGATAGCAGAGAAATATTACTATTAAAGGGGAGAAAATAAGTTCCAAACTGTACCTCAGGGCTTAATTAACTCAAAATAATCATACATCAATGAGAGATAGCTCCCTTATTCACAAGAACGTTACTACGTAATAATCAACAAGTACTAGTGGTATTTGTTGAGTTCATTTCAAGCGGCCTAAATCTCTACACAGAAGATACTAATGTTTTCAAGTTTTCATGTACTTGAGTATTTGCAGTGTTAAAGTCTACTTTCCAAATTTGAGATAGTTTTTCAACCACTAAGTTCGAATCCCACGGCATTAGTACGTTATTGTTTAACTTGGCAAATGGGCCATCTGTCTCTGGTAAAACTCTATTTTTAGGTAGCATTGAGATCAGTTCGACGGATTTCTTGGAGTTAAGCATAGCTGGTCCAATGCTGAACCAGCAGCCTATGTTTATAGCCGCGCGTAATTGACTCTTTGTACCGGAAAACCAGTGCAAAACAGGCTTTCCAGCATCAGGCTGCCTTTGTAAAAGGCCTACAACTTCAGAGGCAGCTCCACGGCTGTGTATAGACATTATTTTTCCACCAGAGCTTTTACAAGTTTGTAAAATTGTATCAAAGACTACTGATTGTTTTTTATAGTGCTGACGAAACTCTTTTGAACCATCTAACCCAATCTCTCCTACATACCTAGTATCAGATATGTATTTTTCAAATATTGGTAGCTCACTAATTCGTTCATGCGCTAACTGGGGATGTAGCCCTAAAGCAGTTCTTATTCTACTGTTATTTCCTTCTAACAACTTGGTTCCCACATATGCGCTAGGCGTAGTGGTTACTGACAGAAGATAGATTTGTCTTTTTCTAACTTCATCTGCAACTTGATTAAAACTAGTGTACAGATCTAAGTGGTTATGAAAATCAATCACTTTGCATTGAGCTTAATAAGTAGTGCTTCAATTTCTTCTAACCCTCTTTCTATCATATGAGCTAGATCTTCTTTACTCTGAATTCGAGGAGAGCTTAGAGCAGAGCTTAGCCATCGTTTAGTTCCTTTCTCTCTTCGTTCATAGATAGCTATCAATGCTGATCTCACATCATCGTAACCAGAATGCTCATCGTTTTTGATTCCTAGATTATGGTATTTATATATAGTTAAATCTTTTTGATTCCATGCGTTAAATGCAGCTCTTCGAACCATACATGGAACACAGCGCCCACAATGTTGATGTCCATGGATTAAGTACCTACCACAACTGGTTGTATCAGGAGCTAGTTGTTTGAGCTTGCTTTGGTCTGCGCACTCTCGTAGCATCTCGCCTTTTGTCTTGTGTTTGTATGGGTTTTCAACTAATACTCGAATTCCTGCATCATTTAAAATTTCTTGAAAAAGAGAAAGGACAACTGGATGGGTTGTTCTAGTGCTAAGGCTACCCAATCTAATTTGTGTCAGGGGAGGGTTTATCGAAATGAAGCCATTTTCACATACATACAACTTTACCTCCTCACCTTCATGATATTTTCTTAAAGAGGTTGCTATAAGCACTCCATAAGCTAGAAAAATGATCGAGCGCGCTCTTTGAGATGAAGGTGTCTCTGGTTTTGGTACCGTTGCGTTGTGGTTGGCCTTGAATTGACGTAGGCCATCGCCTATTGATGCTGCGAACGTTTTTTGTTGATACCCGTCTCCACGGACAGTCTGAGTAACAACAAAAGGTAAATGCCCATTTGTAACTAAGTCAATATTACCTATTAAACTATCCAATCCGCCAGAAAGTAAAGCTACACAATCTTCATCAGGTAATTGCTTATCTTCTGCTGATATGGGATTAAAGCCGCCATCAATGAAATTTAATCTCCATATATCTGTCGTTAGAAAAGAGAGTAAAGATTGAAGCTTTTCTGCATGTAAGTTCCAAAAAGTACTATCGTTAACTGCAATGTCGACTTCAAAGCTCCTCGTCCAACCGTCAGGGCTTTTCTTTCGATGTCCTGCTAAGTCTGCGCAGATGACCGAAAGTGCTATTGAAAGTAAGTCCCAAGCTTTAGTACATGGAGCCAGCTTCTGTTTCTTTATTGCTTCATAAACAGCAGCTCCTGCGAAGCCATGTTTATCTGCATCTGCTTTCCCGAATAGTAAAACGTTGAGAGTATCGTACTCAGAACTAAAGCCTGACTTGGTAGGAGTACAATTTAGCTTCATGATCCGTATGCCTCAAATATTTCGAAAGTATCTCTAATAGTATTTTTAGCGATATTGTTTATTGTTTTTGATGATATAGCTTGCCCGCTTTCTTTAATTTTTCTGAAGGATGCGAATATGGTTTGTTTCACGTAGTCCTTAACTTCTTTGAGTCTTTTCATACCAGTAGAAGCATTTGGAGCACTCTCTCGAATGTCCTTTCCTAAATCCAAATCGATACGTCGGAACACATCTCCCGCCATAAAGTGCATTATAGCTAGCTCTCTTTGCTCTCCAGATAACTGCATTAAATCAGCTTGAGGGTTTTCGTCTAATACCTCGGACAAAGCATCTTTTATGGAAGCTCTACTCGATTCTGCATCTAAAGTGCCATCTATAGGGCTAACGGCTTCTACAATAGCGTCCATAATTTCATCTGCAGAGCGCCCAGAAATTAAAACAGGATCAAGTGGTCCACCTGTTTCTGTAAGTGGATTTTGATTTCCCGGAAGCAATGCTGAATAAAGAGCTCCTGCTTTAAGAACAGTGCCCCCCATTCTTTTCGTAGCACCTTTACTACCGCCATATCCTCTCTTTACATAGTGCTTTAAACCGCCATCTCGATTTGAACTACCACCCTCGGAAGCGTATTTATTTAAGCTACTTCTTGCAGGTTTAAAGCGACCTTGTGGCGCTAATGATGGGGGGACGCTAGGTTCGGTTGCAGGTGATTTGTCATTATCTAACTGCAAGTCATCGGTTTCTGGATTAACGTCAGGTACCCAAGGCGGAACCATAGGAACTCCAGAAGGAGAGCCATTGCTTGATTGTGAAGTTCCCACTTTTAATTCTCCAAATGTTTTCGTACGGCTTTTCTAACTGGACCACTAACTTCTTCATCATCACTCCAATAGTCGAAGACACTCTTGGACCAGTATTCATCGGAGATTTTAGGTATGATGCTAGGCTGTATTTGTGAGCCTGGGCGGTCTTTGAGGAAGCTAGCAATCCTTTCCCCTTGTGAAGCATCGACTTGCGAAAGAACTATACAAGCGTCTAAAATTTTTGGGGCTCCCCACTCTTGCTCTTGTCGAGCTTTATCTAGAGTTCTATCCATCATCACTGAAATCTCGCTTCTTGGTAAAGCTGATAGCTTTTCCTTGTAACTAGAGGCCATTTCAGGCAGCTCAAGTAGCGCTTGGAGCATATCTATTGCCTCTGGTGACAACTGATCCTCAGGTAGTATCAGAGGGGCGTGCTCCCGGCTTACATATAACGCTCCCCTGAGGTCAATTCCACCAACTAATGGAGGGAGTTTAAGCCACTGAACTATAAAGTCTTGATCCCATGGTTGGTCGAGAGCTGTATGTATGCCTGAAGAAACTTGCTCCTCTAGATTTGCAATCAAGTTAGACTTTCCATCCTCGCTTTCAGTAACTGTTCTAACTAATTCTGCGTAAGCTTTCGGATTTCCACATCTTTCAAAAAGTAGAATTTTTGCCAAAACTGATTCGTCTACACCAACTCCTTGCGTTCTTGACATGGCCATTCTTATAGAAAGAGCATTTAGGAATCTTTTGATTAACCTAGGGTTCCCAGATATACCAGAGGCCGTTGTCATAAGAGGGGCTAGCCTATCTGCTGTATTCAATTGATTGATTAGACTTTCGGGTAGCTCTGAATCTTCTTGACGAACAAATTTAAGATCCACTCGACAACCTTGCCAGCTTTTGCTGAGCTGTTTAGCTACAGCTAATCTGATAGATTCTTTTCTTTCGTCGGATATGTCACTATTTTGTATAAATAGGAGCATCATGTATGAACGAACTTCTTGAGTACCCAGTGGTGGGACTCGGATAGGTACTTGAATCAGCTTGTCAAAGTAACTAGTAACCAGATCATCTTCTACATTGTGAAAATGCTTTTTCACGGCGTGCTTAATCATTTGATCATCGGCGGCGATGACGAAGGCCGTATTTTTTAGAAACAGAAGCAACCTAATGGCTTCGAGGGTTGAAATAGTAGTTTCGGGCAAACATCTATCAAGATCATCAATTAAAACAACTAGAGTTACGTTCATCTCTCCGAGTATGCTTTCAAAACTTTTCCTAAGCTCTTCAATTTCTTTAGGTGGGGTTTTGTTTGTCGGAGCCAAAAGGCCTTGAGTTTGTTTAGAAGCTCGCTTGCTAATCTGTTGGGCGTTGTCGAAGTCCTCTTGAGTGATTTCACCATCTCCCAAACGTTTTGCAGCGCCGTATATTTCCGATAAAAGCCCTGTTGGAGGTAGCCCAAAAGCCAAAGATGCCGTAGTGGAAGCAGTTAGCTTTAGTGCTCTAAACCAATTAACTCTGTCCATAAGAGAAGAGACTTTATCTAGGCAAGTCTCTCGCTTTTTAGCTTCCTCCGCTAAGGTTGAGGCCACAACTTCAATTAATGCAGCTCTAGCGTCATCGTAACCTTGATAGAGCCACGCATTGAATTTTACGAATAAATATTTGTTGTTATCTTCTGAATCTCTGTTTTGCAGGTCGTTCTCAATTAGTTTGATCATAGAAGACTTACCTACACCCCAAGCTCCTGATACTCCAATTGAGATAGGGCGAGAGTTAGCCTGGACTATTATCTCTGAAACGGTTTTAGCTACGCTTCCAAAGTTTAAGTAGTCCTTTTCTGCTTCATTATCTGTCCACATACAACCCTCCGTATAAGCAATTGATTTTATACAAGTCGGTTTTCTAAGAAGGTGATTGAAGTCCTATTAATAGATATTGTCCATAAGGTATTTATGGATATTTTCTTACGTTATGAGAAACAAGGTGTTGAAGAGAACATTTTGAGGGGAAAAGTATATGAGGGCTTTTCTTGATGAGATTTAGTAAAAATCTGCTACATATTTGCTACACAGAGGCTGAAAAAGCAAAAGGCCTGAGAAGCGGATTCGCTCTCAGGCCTTTCTGTATATGGTGGCCCCTCGCAGACTTGAACTGCGGACCAATCGATTATGAGTCGACTGCTCTAACCACTGAGCTAAGGGGCCGTGTAGGGCAATGATTATAGGGGATGCAGATCTAGCTGTCTAGACGCGATCTAGGGTAAATGCGCTTAGATTTTATCCACTTAAATCGATAGGCAATAAAAAAGGTGAGCCAGTGCTCACCTTTTCATCAATCTTAGCAAAGCTGAAGAGTTTACTCGTCTAGGAAGCTGCGCAGAGTTTCTGAACGGCTAGGGTGACGAAGTTTACGTAGTGCTTTGGCTTCGATCTGACGGATACGTTCACGTGTTACGTCAAATTGCTTACCCACCTCTTCTAGAGTGTGGTCAGTGTTCATATCGATACCGAAACGCATGCGTAGTACTTTCGCTTCACGTGGTGTAAGACCCGCAAGAACGTCTTTGGTTGCTACTTTTAGACTGCCTGCAGTTGCAGAGTCTAGTGGTAGCTCAAGCGTCGTATCTTCAATGAAATCACCTAGATGCGAATCTTCGTCATCACCGATTGGTGTTTCCATTGAGATCGGCTCTTTGGCGATCTTGAGCACTTTACGGATTTTGTCTTCCGGCATTTGCATGCGTTCAGCCAACTCTTCCGGTAGCGGCTCACGACCCATCTCTTGCAACATTTGACGAGAGATACGGTTAAGCTTGTTGATCGTTTCGATCATGTGTACTGGGATACGAATCGTACGAGCTTGGTCTGCGATTGAGCGAGTGATTGCCTGACGGATCCACCATGTCGCGTAAGTCGAGAACTTGTAACCACGACGGTATTCGAACTTATCTACCGCTTTCATCAGACCGATGTTACCTTCTTGGATCAGATCCAAGAACTGTAGACCACGGTTGGTGTATTTCTTCGCGATAGAGATTACTAGACGTAAGTTCGCCTCAACCATCTCTTTCTTCGCACGGCGAGCCTTTGCTTCACCGATAGACATACGACGGCTGATGTCTTTGATGTTCTGAACCGTTAGTGATGTCTCTTCTTCGATCACTTTCAGTTTCGCGATAGAGCGACGGATATCGTCTTCGCTACGACGAATCTTTTCAGCGTATGGCTTATCAGAAGATAGGATTTCGTCTAGCCATGCTTCGCTTGACTCATTGCCAGTGAATAGAGTGATGAACGATTTCTTCGGCATCTTGCCGTACTCAACAGACGCTTTCATTATTAAGCGTTCTTGAGTACGTACACGTTCCATAGAAGTGCGTAGCTCTTCAACTAGGTAGTCGAACTGTTTAGGCGTTAGACGGAACTCTTTGAAGACGTCGATAACCATCTCATGAGCCAGTGTCGCTTTCGGGCTTTCATTGCCGTACTCGTTACAAGCAAGCTGGTAGTTCTGGAATGTGTTACGTAAAGCCGTGAACTTCTCTAGAGCAAGCTCAGGATCGATGCCTGTATCTTCCTCTTCTTCTTCATCGTCTTCAGACTCTTCCGCGTCTTCTTCTTCAGCATCTTCATCTTCAAGATCTGATTCAGCAAGCTCAGAACCGATGTGAGTTGCTGTTGGAGCAGCCGTCTCATCAGCATCTGGGTCTACGAAACCTGTAATAAGGTCGGTAAGACGTAGCTCTTCAGCCTGAACTTTATCAAATTGCTCAAGGATGTATGGGATAGTGCCTGGATACTCAGCTACTGAGTTTTGAACTTGGTTAATACCGTCTTCAATACGTTTTGCAATATCGATCTCGCCTTCACGAGTCAATAGCTCAACGGTACCCATTTCACGCATGTACATACGTACTGGGTCAGTAGTGCGGCCGATTTCGTTCTCTACGCTTGAAAGCGCAGCAGCAGCAGCTTCAGCTGCATCTTCATCGGTAATTGTATCGTCATCGTTCAGCGCTAGATCATCAGCATCTGGAGCAGTTTCTACTACTCGAATGCCCATGTCATTAATCATCTGAATGATATCTTCGACCTGCTCTGAATCTACGATTTCTGCTGGCAGGTGGTCGTTTACTTCTGCGTAGGTCAGATAGCCTTGTTCCTTGCCTTTAATGACAAGTTGTTTTAGCTGTGACTGCGGATTTTGATCCATAGACGGTATCCAACTTAGTATCTGGTGAAGGAATTAGTATGCGAGTTGCAAACCACACATCTTAACAAATTTATTTATTGCTGACTATTCGAACAGGGTTACGCTTTTAAATCTAGCATCAAAGCTAGCAGCTCCCTTCTTTCTTCGGTTGATAAACCGACACTTCTTTCTCTGGCCTGCAGGTTTTCAATTTGCTTTTCGACGCATTGGGCAAGAATCTTGTCCAATGAATCTAAAAATATATCTTGTTCATTATCTTCGTCGAGGGGGATTTCCCACCCAGCGAGACGAGATAAAAGTGCCTCATGGCTACTATTTCGCCAGCGTTCTAATAACTGACCCGTAGTGATATTGGGATGCTGATGACAATAATCAAGCACCTCAACAAATAAACTTAGTCCCGGTACTGTTAACTCTCTCACAGTAGAGAGGTCTGGTACCATTTCAGCATAGCTCGGATTTTGAATAAGCAAAGCGATCACTTCGCGCATAGGCGTACGTTTGATCTCTTTATGCGGTTGAGGTCGAGTTTCGCTGGTTTTCTTACGTGTCTGGCGTAGACGATTGTCAAAGCCAGTACGCTCATCCAATAGTTTTTCGAGCAGTTCTTGGAAGTAAGGATCAGGAATTTTATCAATCAATGCACTGGCGTGAGCTCGAAGTGCGGATTTACCTTCATTGCTTCCAAGATTCAGATTGTGAATTTCAATCAAGTTGTCGAACAAGTAGCTCGAAAGCGGCGTCGCTTGTTCTATTTGTTGTTCAAACGCTTCTTTGCCGTACTTACGAACATAGCTGTCAGGATCTTCGCCATCAGGTAAGAACAAGAATTTAAGCGTATTGCCGGTTTTTAGGTATTGCAGTGCGTTCTCTAACGCTCGCCATGCGGCTTCTTTACCTGCTCGGTCACCATCGTAGCAACAAACCACAGTATTGGTTTGACGGAACAACAGCTGAATATGATCACCTGTGGTTGAAGTACCCAATGAGGCAACTGAATAGTCGACGCCATATTGCGCCAACGCAACCACGTCCATGTAGCCTTCCACAACAAGGACTTGCGTAGGCTCGCGGTAGGCTTGCATAACTTCATACAAGCCATACAGTTCTTTACCTTTGTGGAAAATAGGCGTTTCAGGAGAGTTAAGGTATTTTGGTGTACCGTCACCAATCACTCGACCACCAAAGCCAATCACTCTACCGCGACGATCACGGATAGGGAACATCACACGACCACGGAAACGGTCGTAGCGGTTACCTTTGTCATTCTCAATCAGCATACCGCCAGAGACTAACATCTCTTGCGTTTGCGGTGTTTGACCAAAGTTCTTGCGTACAAGGTCCCATTCATCGGCTACATAGCCAATTCCAAACTTCTGTACGATTTGACCAGACAAGCCACGCTCTTTGAGATAATCAATCGCGACTTTGCTTTTAGGCTGCTTAAGTTGGTCACGGTAGAACTGACCAATGCTGCCCATTAAGTCATACAGATTACGTTTCTGCTCAGAGTTTGCTTTGGGTTGGTTGGATTGAAAACTGCCACCTTGGCGCTGCTCTCGCGGAACTTCTAAGCCCAGGTGAGAAGCCAGTTCTTCAATCGCTTCAACAAAATCGAGTCGTTCATACTCCATCATAAAGTCGATGGCGTTACCGTGTACGCCACAGCCAAAACAGTGATAGAACTGCTTTTCTTGAGAAACGCTAAATGATGGAGTCTTTTCGTTATGGAATGGGCAACAAGCGCCGTAGTTTTTGCCTTTTTTCTTAAGTTTTACGCGAGCGTCAATAATGTCGACGATATCAAGTCGAGCAAGGAGATCATCAATGAAACTTCGAGGGATGTGTCCTGCCATAAAACCTTAGAAAAATGCACTAACAATAAGAAAGGGTAGATACAAACAAGCCGCGCATTCCGAAGGATAGCACGGCTTGTTGCAATTGGGTTGGGTTATTAAGCCAGTTTAGCGCGAACTAAACCGCTAACTTTACCCATATCTGCGCGCCCTTGAATTTGAGGCTTAAGAACGCCAATCACTTTACCCATGTCTTGCATGCCCGCAGCACCAGATTCAGCAATTGCACTATCAATTAGCGCAGCGACTTCTTCGTCAGTAAGCGGTTGAGGCATAAAGTCCTCAAGTACAGTGATTTCAGCCTTCTCAGCATCTGCAAGATCTTGACGACCTGCTGATTCAAATTGAGCCACAGAGTCGCGACGTTGTTTAACCATTTTGGTCAACACAGCAAGAATGTCATCTTCGCCCAGAGTGATCCGTTCGTCGACTTCACGTTGCTTAATTGCTGACAGAGCTAAACGAATAGTGCCAAGGCGCATTTTGTCCTTGGCTTTCATCGCTAATTTTTGCTCTTCTTTGAGTTTGTCAATCAGAGCCATAACTATAATCCTTTAGGACTTAGTTATTAGTACAGGCGAACGCGACGAGCGTTTTCGCGAGCTAGCTTCTTAGCGTGACGCTTTTGAGCTGCTGCTTTAGCGCGTTTGCGAACTGTAGTTGGTTTTTCGTAGTGCTCACGACGACGCACTTCAGAAAGGATACCTGCTTTTTCGCAAGAGCGTTTGAAACGACGTAGAGCAACGTCGAACGGTTCGTTTTCACGTACTTTAACTACTGGCATATGCCTTTCACCTCAGGGGTTAATTCGTTAATGCTGACTTCACAGTACTTAGCTTAGCAGCTAGGTCTACAATCAGCTTGATCAAAAATGGTGCGGAATTTTAATCTGATCACACTGGCTTTGTAAAGTATTTTGTTGGGTAGAGTTTGCACAAAATTTGTTTGAGAAGCGAAGGCGCGGTAAGATTGCGCCAATTTTGAATACTAGACAGAGACATCCAAGGTAAACCATGCGCATTATTGGTATCGAAACCTCTTGTGATGAAACAGGAATTGCTATTTACGATGATGAGAAAGGACTGCTTTCGCATCAATTATATAGTCAGGTAAAACTGCACGCTGATTATGGTGGTGTAGTGCCAGAACTGGCTTCACGCGATCACGTTAAAAAGACGATTCCGTTAATTAAAGCGGCAATGGCGGAAGCGAATCTGACGCCAAAAGATATTGATGGCGTCGCTTATACCGCAGGTCCTGGTCTTGTGGGTGCCCTGTTGGTTGGTGCCACCATAGGCCGCAGTATCGCTTACGCTTGGGGTGTGCCTGCGGTGCCTGTCCATCATATGGAAGGGCATTTATTAGCACCAATGCTTGAAGACAATCCACCACCTTTCCCGTTTGTTGCGGTCTTGGTTTCTGGTGGTCACTCGATGATGGTTGAAGTGAAAGGTATTGGTGAATACAAGATCCTTGGCGAGTCTATTGATGATGCGGCTGGTGAAGCATTTGATAAAACTGCTAAGTTAATGGGCTTAGATTACCCGGGCGGCCCTTTGCTGTCTAAATTAGCGGAAAAAGGTACGCCTGGTCGCTTTAAGTTCCCACGTCCTATGACGGACCGACCTGGACTTGATATGAGTTTCTCAGGTCTAAAGACGTTTACTGCCAATACGATTGCCGCCAATGGTGATGATGAGCAGACCCGCGCGGATATCGCGTTGGCGTTTGAAGAAGCCGTATGTGCGACTCTAACGATCAAATGTAAGCGAGCGCTAGAGCAAACAGGTTTTAAGCGTATTGTGATTGCTGGGGGAGTGAGCGCCAACCGTCGTCTGCGCGCTGATCTTGAGCAGCTAGCAAAGAAAATTGGTGGCGAAGTTTACTACCCACGCACGGAATTCTGTACAGATAATGGGGCAATGATTGCGTATGCAGGTATGCAGCGACTAAAAAATGGTGAAGTGGCCGATCTTTCGGTTCAAGCGACACCACGTTGGCCTATCGATCAACTAGAACCAATTGCCGAATAAGAGCAGAGTCGCCCAGTAAGGCGACTTTTTTGTATCTAAGCTCCGAGCTGTTAACGATGTAAAAAGTGCTACGCTTTGGACTTTATAAAACAAATGGATAAATAGAGATGAATAAGTTTGCGATCGACGGGCGTGAAATGGCGTACCAAGATATTGGTCAAGGTCCAGTGATTGTTCTCGGCCACAGTTATCTTTGGGATAGCGAGATGTGGGCGCCACAAGTCGCTGCATTGAGCCAAGATTACCGCTGTATCGTTCCAGAGCTATGGGCGCATGGCCAATCAGACTTTGCACCAGAGTCGACGCGTTCTTTAACGGATTACGCTAAGCAGATAGTGGCATTGATGGATCATCTTGATATCGAATCCTTCTCAATTGTTGGTCTGTCGGTGGGTGGAATGTGGGGCACTGAAGTGGTTAGCCTAGTACCACAACGCGTTCAGTCGCTAGTATTGATGGATACTTTTGTTGGTCTTGAGCCTGAAGTTACCCATGCCAAATACTTCGGTATGCTTGATACCATCAGGCAGCTACAAGCAGTACCAGAACCATTGGTTGAAGCGGTAACGCCACTGTTTTTTGCCAATAACGCACAGCAAGATAACCCTGAATTGGTCAAGATATTCACTGAATCTTTGCGCAGCTTAAAAGGTGATAGAGCGGTTGAAGTCGCTCGTGTAGGGCGCATGGTATTTGGTCGTCGCGACCAAATTGAAGAGATCGAAAAATTCGCTCTACCCGTTTTGATTGCGGTAGGCCAAGAAGATAAACCTCGCCCAGTTCTAGAGTCATACCTGATGCACGATACAATTTCAGGTTCTGAACTCATTCAGATTCCGAAAGCGGGTCATATCTCTAACCTAGAGCAAGCGGATTTTGTTACCGAGATGCTTAAGAGCTTCTTAGAGCGCGTATATTCTTAATTAGACTAGAAAACCTCTATAAAGCCTCATAACTATGAGGCTTTATTCAACCCATCCTTCTTTTCACCCACTTTAGGTTCCGTTCCTTCAAATAGGCGCTTAATGTTTTGGTGATGACGGAAAATAATCAAGCAGCACAGCATGGCTACTGGCAGTGTGTATTGCGGTTTGACCATCCACGTATAGAACGGGGCAAGCAACACAGTGACAATCGCGGCCAAGGAAGAGTAGCGGAATAAAAACGCCACACTTAGCCAAGTTGCGATGATCATGCCCGTCAGATCTAATCCAATCGGAGCAATGGCGCCCAAGGCAGTCGCTACCCCTTTGCCGCCCTTAAAGTGAAAGAACAGCGGGTACATATGACCTAAGCAGGCCGCAATCGCGATAACGCCAAGAATGATCGGATCAATATCAAGGAAGTAACCGCCCCAGACAGGAATGGTGCCTTTCAACATGTCACATAGAAGAACTGCAACCGCTGCTTTCTTTCCGCCAATTCTTAATACGTTGGTCGCGCCAGGATTGTTTGAACCAACACCACGAGGATCTGGTAAACGCAGTACACGACAAATAAGCACAGCACTCGATATCGAGCCTAGCATATAGGCAAAGATGATCATGATCAGTGCTAGTGGGGTCATAGTAGAGTAACTCGTCCGAAACAGGTGTTAGCCAAGCAAGTAACTGATATCATATCGCGCCTGACGCTCTCAAACTACAAAATCAGTCTAGTTTGAGCTGCAAATAGTACGACTTTTTACTTAAATTGGGTATCCGACCTCTAAAGGAAGCAACAAATGGATAAAGTATTTATTGAGCAACTCGAAGTGATTACTACGATTGGAGTGTACGATTGGGAGCAAGAGATTAAGCAAAAATTGGTGCTTGATATCGAAATGGCTCACGATAACCGTCCTGCGGGTAAAAGCGATGATGTGGTTGATGCGCTTGATTATGCTCAGGTTAGCCAAGCGGTGCTGTCTCATATTGAAGGTGGTCGTTTCCTGTTAGTAGAGCGTGTTGCCGAAGAAGTCGCTGAACTGATTATGTCTCGCTTCAATGTACCTTGGATCAAGGTTCGTTTAACTAAGCCGGGAGCAGTCCCTCAGGCAGCAGGTGTGGGTGTGGTGATCGAAAGAGGCGCTGCATGATCACCACCTATATAGGTATTGGTTCGAACATTGACAGGCGAAAACATATCCAAGCTGCCATTACTGAGTTGGGCGCGCTCGGTTGCGATATTCGTCTATCGACGATTTATGAGTGCGAGTCTATTGGCTTTAAGAGTAATGCTTTTTACAACCTTGTCGTAGAAATGAAAACATCGTTAACTTTAACGGAATTTTCGCGACAGCTGCGTAAAATTGAGCTCAAATGGGGGCGAGCTGAGAACGCTGGCAAGTTTGAGCCTCGTACTGTCGATCTCGATATTATCTTGTTTGGTGATCAAACCTGTTCATCTAAGCCTGAGATACCGCGTGGTGATATTTTTAAATATGCCTTTGTACTTAAGCCACTGTTTGAGCTTTGTCCACAATTGGTGGTCCCTCAAGATGGACGGACGATTGAACAAATTTGGCAGCAGACCTCGTTTGATACTGATTTAGAAGCCATTCCCTTATGGTTTAACTAAGGTCACAAGACCTGAAGACGTTATGAGATTTTAATGAGTTATTTTGAAGCTTTTGTTCTTGCTTTGATTCAAGGACTAACCGAATTTTTGCCTATTTCTAGTTCTGCGCATTTGATTCTACCGTCGGCTGTTTTGGGTTGGGAAGACCAAGGGCTAGCGTTTGATGTCGCAGTGCACGTTGGTACTTTAGCTGCGGTGGTGATCTATTTCCGCAAAGAAGTGATCAGCTTACTCTCAGCATTCTTAGGCTCTATTTTTAAAGGCGAGCGAAGCAAAGAAGCTAAGTTAGCGTGGATGATTATCTTGGCGACCATTCCTGCCTGTGTGTTTGGCTTGCTGATGAAAGACATTATCGAGCTGTATTTACGTAGTGCTTGGGTTATTGCGACGACCACTATCGTCTTTGGTTTACTGCTTTGGTATGTCGATAAAAATTCTAAGTTGGGCGATGATGAGTATCAAGCAGATTGGAAGAAAGCGTTGTTTATTGGTATCGCTCAAGCAATGGCAATGATCCCTGGCACGTCTCGCTCTGGTGCTACTATCACTGCGGCTCTGTATCTTGGTTTTACCCGTGAAGCGGCGGCACGTTTTTCTTTTCTAATGTCGATTCCAATCATTTTGTTAGCGGGCGGTTATCTAGGTCTTAAGCTGGTGACGAGTGGAGAACCTATCCACTTAGGCTTTTTACTGACAGGGATTGTGACTTCATTTATTAGTGCTTACATCTGTATCCACTTCTTTTTGAAGCTTATTTCGCGCATGGGCATGACACCATTTGTTATCTACCGTTTGATTTTAGGTGTCGGCTTGTTCGCGTTTTTAATGATGAACTAAGTCTTTCAAACAGATACACAATCTTTACCTAGACCACATAGTCCAATCTCGCTTGAACCGCGACATTGTGATATATATGTGGTCTTTCTTTATCTCTCTTCTTTGATTGACGGTATGCGGATTTTTGCACTGACCCTAACCTTAGTTTTAGGCTGGCTACAATTTGAACTGTGGTTCGGCAAAAATGGTATTTCCGATTTTCAGGCCGTGAATGCTGAAACCCAAGTTCAGCACCAAGTTAATGGCAACTTAAAAACTCGCAATGATGAAATGTTTGCGGAGATTGATGATTTACGCCAAGGGCTTGATGCGATTGAAGAACGCGCTCGCCATGAGCTTGGTATGATCAAAGAAGGGGAAACTTTCTATCGTATCGTTGGAGAGGACAATTAAATGTCTTCGACCTCACAAATGTCTGTGGTAGCTGTTGTCCCCGCCGCTGGTGTGGGGAGTCGCATGAAAGCGGATCGTCCTAAGCAGTACCTCAAGATCCAAGGTCATACAGTATTAGAGCATACTGTTGAAAAACTTTTGCTCCATCCTATGGTCAATAAAGTGGTCGTCGCTATCACAGACAGTGACCCATACTATCCAGAGCTTTCTTTAGCAGATCACCCGAATGTCATTCGAGTATCAGGTGGTAAAGAACGGGCAGATTCCGTGTTATCCGCTTTGCAGTACATCGAGCAAAATCAACTCGCCGAATGGGCGTTAGTACATGATGCGGCGCGGCCATGTTTCGCACTAGAAGATGTCGATCGTTTGATGAGAGAAGCTGATAACAATCAGTTAGGTGCTATTCTCGCGGCGCCAGTGCGAGATACGATGAAACGAGCGGATAGTGAGCAAAATATTGATCATACTGTCGAAAGAGAAGCATTGTGGCATGCACTTACTCCACAACTGTTTAAAGCTCAGCCGCTAACAGAAGCATTGACGAAGGCGCTCGCTAGTGGTGTTGCTATCACAGATGAAGCGTCAGCAATGGAATGGTTAGGAGAAAAGCCCGCCTTAGTTCAGGGACGCGCTGACAATATAAAAATAACCCAACCAGAAGATTTAGCGTTAGCTGAGTTTTATCTAAATAGAAACAAAGGATAACTCATGATTCGAATTGGCCACGGCTTTGATGTGCATAAATTTGGTGGCGAAGGCCCTGTTATAATTGGTGGTGTTGACGTTCCTTATGAGCAAGGGCTGATTGCCCACTCGGACGGTGACGTCGCTCTGCACGCATTGTGTGACGCATTGCTAGGTGCAATCGCTGCCGGTGATATTGGTCGTCATTTCCCTGATACTGATGACAAGTGGAAAGGAGCCAATAGCCGAGATTTATTACGCGATGTTTACCGTCGAGTACGAGAACAAGGCTATATTCTTGGTAATGCTGACGTTACGATCATGGCGCAGGCACCTAAAATGGCGCCGCATATTGAGTCTATGTGTCAGGTGATTGCCCAAGATCTGGAAACAGATATCGGTAATGTGAACGTGAAAGCAACGACGACTGAGCGTTTGGGTTTCACTGGGCGCAAAGAAGGTATTGCAACTGCAGCGGTTGTGGTGCTGATTAAAGAATAAATAGATTACTGGTTGGCTTGAATTGTTTTGGCTGCCAAGTAACGGAAAAAACTATGTCTGATATTTTATCTCCATTGGCTTACTTAAATGGTAAGCCAGTAGCAAAGGGCAAACTAAAAGTTGAGCCTGAGCATTTTCAAGTCAACGAAAATTTAGGTTTTGACTTCACTGGTAGCGGCGAACACCTTATGGTGCGTATCCGTAAAACGGGTGAAAATACTAGCTTTGTCGCTAATGAATTGGCCAAAGCATGCGGTGTCAAATCTAAAGATGTTAGCTGGGCTGGTCTTAAGGATCGCCACGCAGTTACAGAGCAGTGGCTGAGTGTCCATTTGCCAAAAGGAGACACACCAGACTTTAGTGCTTTTCTCGCCCAATATCCGAGTATTGAAATACTGGCAACAAACAGACATAACAAAAAGTTGCGCCCGGGTGACTTGGTTGGCAATGAATTTACTCTGACCATCACAGAAGTGAGCAATGTTGAAGATGTAGTGTCACGTTTAGAGTCTGTGGCGAAAACAGGGGTGCCAAACTATTTTGGTAGCCAACGCTTTGGTAATCAAGGTAATAACCTTAACGAAGCTCGTCGTTGGGGGCGAGAAAACGTCCGCACTCGCAACCAGAACAAACGTAGCCTCTATTTGTCTGCTGCACGATCTTGGATCTTCAACACGATTCTATCAGAGCGCATTGAGAAAGACCTTTTCGCTCAGCCAGTGATGGGTGACATCGTTTTGCAAGGTGATGAGCGAGTGAGTATCACTCAGGACAATCTAGCCAGTGTGACGGAGCAATTGAGTTTTGGCCAAGCGCAAATTACTGCCGCAATGGCGGGCGACAATGCTTTACCGACTCTAGAACAAGCACTTGAGCTTGAGCAACCGCATTTGGATGCAGAGCCTGACTTAATGGCTTTGATTCGCGGTAATCGCATGCGTCATGAGCGACGTGAGATTTCACTAATGCCTCAAGACCTCACTTGGGAAGTTAATGGTGACCAAGTGACTTTGAAGTTCTCCTTAGATGCAGGCTGTTTTGCGACTGCCATTGTTCGAGAGCTAATTGAAGAGGTCGAAGTGGAGCGTCACTATCAATGAATGATAAGCCACTAAAAATCCTAATTAGTAACGATGATGGTGTTCATGCTGAAGGGATTCATGCCTTAGCCGATTCGTTAAGAGATATGGCAGAGGTGACGATCGTTGCGCCTGACCGTAACCGCTCTGGTGCTTCTAACTCATTGACGTTAGAGCAGCCCTTGCGCGTGACCGAAATTTCACCGAAAATTTTTTCAGTCCAAGGGACACCAACAGATTGTGTCCACTTTGCACTCAATGAGTTGATGAAAGATGATTTGCCAGATCTCGTGCTAGCAGGAGTGAACCACGGTGCAAACTTGGGTGATGATGTACTTTACTCGGGGACTGTCGCCGCAGCAATGGAAGGTCACTTTCTCGGTGTGCAAGCGATAGCATTCTCGCTGGTGGGCAAACACCATTTTGTAACCGCAGCGACCATTGCGCGCGAGTTAGTCTCTCAGCATGCAGCTAAACCTATTCCAACCAACAGGCTTCTCAATGTTAATATTCCGGATGTTGAGCTTTCTCAGTTAAAGGGAACTCAGGTAACTCGACTGGGTGCGCGCCATCACGCTGAAGCAATGATTAAGCAGAAAGATCCACGTGGTCATGATATTTATTGGTTAGGCCCCCCAGGGAAAGAACAGGATGCCGGAGAGGGGACGGATTTCTTCGCGATTGAACAAGGCTACGTATCAGTTACACCACTGCAAGTTGACCTGACTGCACATGAATCTCTGACAAGTATGGATCACTGGTTAAAGGAACAATAAGAATGGTAAACCCACATGCTGACAGATTAATCGACTTTCTTGTCGCGAGTGGCATTCAAGATCAGAAAGTACTCGATGCTATCTATCGTTTACCTAGAGAGCAGTTCGTCTCTCAAGCGATGATGCATCAAGCTTATGACAACAATGCATTGCCAATTGGGCAGGGGCAAACCATCTCTCAGCCATATATTGTCGCTAAGATGACCGAGATATTAGGTCTGACGAGGCAGAGTAAAGTCCTTGAAGTTGGCACAGGTTCTGGTTATCAGACTGCTGTGTTGGCCCAACTAGTTGAGCATGTGTTTTCAATTGAGCGGATTAAAGCGTTGCAATGGGAAGCAAAGCGTCGTCTAAAGCAGCTCGATATCTACAATGTTTCGACTAAGCATGGTGACGGATGGCAAGGGTGGGCTGCAAAAGCGCCATTTGATGCGATTATTGTTACCGCAGCAGCTGAATCAGTACCCGCGGCATTACTTGCTCAATTAGCAGAGGGCGGTGTTATGGTGATTCCTGTAGGTAACGAAGAGCAGCAGTTATTGAAGATTACCCGCAATGGTGATGAATATCTTTCCGAAGTGGTAGAGATGGTAAGGTTTGTTCCTTTAGTTGCAGGTGATCTGGCGTAAAGATGAAGCAGCAGTCTTATTTTCTTCTGGTGTTGGCCTTGTGCAGTGCATTGATAGGATGTGCGGCGCATACTCCTGCGCCAGTGACCGGACTGAAAAAAGACTACAGCTCAGTTTCAAGGGGAAGCTACAGAGGTAGCTTCTATGAAGTTGAAAAAGGCGATACGCTGTATTTTATAGCCTATGTCACAGACAAGGATGTAAAAGAAATCATTAGTTACAATGGGTTAAAAGCACCTTATACCATCTACCCAGGGCAAAAATTGAAGTTATGGCAGCCTGCTTATACCGCACCGGCGTACGGTGGCACTGGGGCGGGCGCTGTTGTCGCTGCTACAAGTACTCCATCTACCTCAAGCAATAAGTCAAGTTCGAGTAAAAACTCGAATCAAAAGGTTAGCTCAACTCAGGCTAAGAAAGATCACAAAACGGTGAAAAAAGATCCACCTAAGAAGGTTGATCAATCGAAATCAAAGGAGTATGTTGGTTCTACAGGTAAACAAAATGTTAACAAAACTGTTAGCAAACCAACTACCAACAACAATAAAATTTCCAAGTGGTTATGGCCAACAAAAGGGAGAGTAATCAAAAACTTTTCTGCTGGAGATCAAGGGAATAAAGGTATTGATATCGCAGGACAGCGAGGTCAATCCATCGTATCGACAGCAGGTGGCACCGTCGTTTATTCAGGCAATGCGCTACGTGGTTACGGTAATCTTGTGATTATAAAACATAACGACAATTACCTCAGTGCATATGCACATAATGATCGGTTGCTAGTACACGAAGGACAAAGTGTAAAAGCAGGCCAAAAGATTGCAACAATGGGCAGCTCAGGAACAAGCAGCGTTCGTTTGCACTTTGAAATTCGCTATCAAGGTAAGTCAGTAAATCCAAAACGCTACTTACCGTAAATTTACTGTTAGGTAAAATAGCGACATTAGACGTAGTAATGTCTTGCTAGCTCGCCAGGGGGAGGCGCTATGAGTATCAGCAATACAGCAACGAAAGTCGAAGAATTCGAAATCGGTCAAGAAACAACGGAAACGTTTCAAGCCGTAGAATCCGCAAAACCCGCACAAGAAACCAAAGAAGAGTTTGATGCATCGACCAAAAGTCTTGATGCTACCCAGCTTTACTTAGGTGAAATTGGTTTTTCTCCACTACTTACCGCTGAAGAAGAAGTTCTGTATGCGCGTCGTGCCTTGCGAGGTGATGAAGCTGCGCGTAAACGAATGATCGAAAGTAACCTTCGCTTAGTAGTGAAAATCTCACGTCGATACAGTAACCGTGGCCTAGCGCTTCTTGATCTTATTGAAGAAGGGAACCTAGGATTGATCCGTGCGGTTGAGAAGTTCGACCCAGAGCGTGGTTTCAGATTCTCTACCTACGCAACATGGTGGATTCGTCAAACTATTGAACGTGCATTAATGAATCAAACTCGCACGATTCGATTACCTATTCACGTCGTCAAAGAGCTTAATATTTACCTGCGTACTGCTCGTGAACTTTCACAGAAACTTGACCATGAGCCTACTGCAGAAGAGATAGCAACTCAACTAGACAAGCCAGTCGATGATGTGAGTAAAATGCTCCGCCTTAATGAACGTATCAGTTCTGTTGATACACCCATTGGTGGCGATGGTGAAAAGGCTCTGCTTGATATCATTCCAGATATTAATAACTCAGACCCTGAAGTTTCAACGCAAGATGACGACATCAAAAACTCTCTAATCCATTGGTTGGATGAGCTTAATCCAAAGCAAAAAGAAGTCTTAGCGCGTCGCTTTGGCCTTCTTGGCTATGAGCCATCGACTCTTGAAGAGGTCGGTCGCGAGATTAACCTTACTCGTGAACGTGTTCGTCAAATACAAGTAGAGGGCTTACGTCGCCTACGAGAGATATTGATCAAGCAGGGACTAAATATGGAAAACCTATTTAGTGTCACTGAAGATTAATCTTCAATCTGATAGCAAAAAGCCTTGGAATTCCAAGGCTTTTTTGATCGACCAGTCTAGAACTAGCTACTGAGTTTTGAGAACAGGAAATACTTTTACTAGCTTGATGCGGTTCTCTTCAAGCTCAACGATTTCCATCGGATGACCAGAGACTTGCACACTGAGGTGGCTTTCCGGGATATCTTCTAAGTGTTCGAGAATCAATCCGTTCAGCGTTCTTGGCCCGTCAGTAGGCAATGTCCACTTGAGCCCTTTGTTGATGTCTCGAATATTGGCACTGCCCTCAATGAGGAAGCTGCCATCACCTTGTGGGGTAATTTCATCAGACAAGCTCGGTGCAATAGAGGTGGTAAACTCTCCCACGATCTCTTCCAAAATATCTTCTAGAGTAATCAAGCCGATAATATCGCCGTACTCATCAACGATTAAACCAATGCGCTCTTTGTTGCGTTGGAACTTAAGTAGTTGCACGTTGAGCGGGGTACTTTCCGGAATGAAATAAACTTCATCAGCAGCACGGAGCAAGGTTTCCTTGGTAAACTCGTTCTTCTCGAGCATTAATCGGTATGACTCTCGTAAGCGCAGCATACCAACCACTTCATCAATCTGGTCGCGATATAAAACCACTCGTCCATGCGGGGAGTGAGTTAACTGACGTACGATAGATTTCCAGTCGTCATTGATATCAATACCGGTAATCTCATTACGTGGCACCATGATGTCGTTTACCGTCACATGCTCTAAATCGAGAATGGAGATCAACATATCTTGGTGGCGACGTGGAATCAGGCTCCCCGCTTCATTGACGACAGTACGCAATTCTTCAGAGCTTAAGTGATCGTCACCACCATGATCGGCTTTGATTCCAAGAAGGCGGATGAAACCGTTGGTGATAAAGTTAACCAAGATAACCAGCGGAGAAAGAACCTTCATCAAGATAGTCAGTACAACGCTGCTCGCGTATGACACTCTCTCAGGATAGAGGGCTGCAAGGGTTTTTGGGGTGACTTCGGCGAAGACCAGAATGACTAAGGTGAGCGTACCAGTTGCAATGGCGACACCTAAGTTACCAAACAATCGCATACCCAGAATGGTGGCAATTGCAGAAGCAAGAATATTGACGAGGTTGTTGCCGATGAGGATCAAACCTATCAAACGATCGGGGCGATCGAGTAGTTTTTCAACACGTTTAGCACCTTTGTGACCTGTGTTGGCTAGGTGCTTTAGGCGGTATCGGTTCAGAGACATCATCCCTGTTTCTGAGCCTGAAAAATATCCTGAAATAACAATAAGACACGCGAGTAGCGCAAATAAGATACCCGTTGATATGTCGTCCAAAGCTTATCTTTTCCTTGTTATGTTTGGTTAATTTATGACCTAATTTCTGGGTTAAGTCAATTTCAAAAAGAGAACTGAATATTGTAAAAGAAAGGTGCATTCGATGCACCTTTGTTGATACTAGTTAGCTAGCGAAGAATGATTTCTCGTACAAATCGGCTGCCAAAATAAGCTAGGGTCAGTAAAGTGGCACCTGCCACGGCAAACCAAGTCACTTTCCTGCCGCGCCAGCCTTTCTGGTAGTGTCCCCAAAGCAGTACTGAATAGACAACCCACGCAATAAACGAAAGGATGCCTTTATGCGCTTTCCCTTGAGCAAACATATCTTGGACAAAGATAAAGCCAGTCAGTAGTGTCCCTGTCAGTAGTAGATTACCAATTAAGATGATATTGAATAGCTGACGTTCAACCATTAATAGTGGTGGTAAGTTGGGGTTTATCGCCAAGGCTTTCTTGGTTTTGAGTTTATGGTCAAGCCATGCCAACTGTAATGCGTACAAAGCGCCAATGGTCAAAGTCGAGTATGAGAACAGTGCCAAGGAAATATGGATCAGCAGCTTAGGGTCTTGTTCTAGATGAGTAATAAAAGTGCTTGGCAAAAATGCAGCCGCAACAAGATTCATTGCGGAAAAGCTGTACACCACAGGCAGTAAGAACCAGAGGCGAGTTTTTAACATCGCGCCACTCATGACTAAAGAGATAATAAAGCCGATTAATGAGGCGACATTCAGAATACTGAGGTTTTGCCCGGAGCTGCCTAAAATAAGATCGCTTAGCAACCACGCATGAAAAGTCAGCGCTAGAATGGCACTAACGAAGACTGTTTTTACGCGGATCCCTGTTTGATGTACAAGTCCCGGAACGATGGTTGCAATCGCTAATAGATAAAGTATGGCTGCAACAACGGCGATTAGGTTATCCATTATTCTCTAGAGCTGGTGAATTTTTAACAAATTATACCTTGCATCAACGGCTTGAGCTATGACTTATCTCGCTCATTTGCGTGACTTGAGATATCAAAAGTTATCTAGGCAGTGTCAAGCATGGGTTGGCTAAGGTATACTCATAGTAATTTTTCGCCAATATTGACGGGCGAGCCTCCTTGCACACCGTCTGGGTAAAGAGACTAAGATGTTTGAGAATTTAACGGATCGCTTATCCAAAACGCTGAAAAACATCAGCGGTAAAGGTCGTCTGACCGAAGACAATATTAAAGAGACGTTGCGTGAAGTGCGTATGGCGCTTCTTGAAGCTGACGTTGCTCTTCCGGTTGTACGTGAATTTATTAA
Organism: Vibrio sp. R10-SF1-ISO8; assembly: GCF_059833805.1. NCBI lineage: Bacteria > Pseudomonadati > Pseudomonadota > Gammaproteobacteria > Vibrionales > Vibrionaceae > Vibrio > Vibrio sp. R10-SF1-ISO8. The sequence continues at coordinate 128,747 of NZ_JCBDHL010000006.1, forward strand.
GCGTATTAAAGAGAGCGCCGTTGGGGTAGAGGTTTCGAAATCTCTAACACCAGGCCAAGAGTTCATTAAGATCGTTCAAGCTGAGCTTGAAGCGGTGATGGGTGAGTCCAACGAAGCGCTTAACCTAGCGGCTCAGCCACCTGCTGTTGTATTAATGGCTGGTCTGCAGGGTGCAGGTAAAACGACTTCTGTTGGTAAGCTTTCAAAGTTATTAAAAGAGCGCGATAAGAAGAAAGTGCTGGTTGTATCTGCCGACGTTTACCGTCCTGCGGCGATCAAACAGCTAGAAACACTGGCTTCAGATGTTGGTGTTGATTTCTTCCCATCTTCAGCTGATCAAAAGCCGATTGATATCGCTAATGCCGCTATCGACCATGCGAAGAAGAAATTCTACGATGTACTTCTTGTCGATACGGCGGGTCGTTTAGCTGTTGATGAGCAGATGATGGCTGAGATTCAAGAGCTGCATACTGCGATTAACCCTGTTGAGACTCTGTTTGTTGTCGATGCGATGACAGGTCAAGATGCGGCGAACACGGCCAAAGCTTTCGGTGATACGCTGCCTCTAACGGGTGTGGTTCTGACCAAAGTAGATGGTGATGCACGTGGTGGTGCAGCGCTGTCGGTTCGCCATATCACTGGTAAACCAATCAAATTCCTCGGTGTTGGTGAGAAAACCGACGCACTAGAACCGTTCCACCCGGATCGTGTCGCATCTCGTATTCTTGGTATGGGTGACGTCCTGTCGCTTATCGAAGATCTGCAACGTAATGTTGACCAAGATAAAGCAGAGAAGCTGGCTAAGAAGTTTAAAGAGAAGAAAGGCTTTGACCTTGAAGACTTCCGTGAACAGCTTGGTCAGATGCAAAACATGGGCGGCATGATGGGGATGATGGACAAGCTACCAGGCATGAGCAATTTACCGGACAACGTGAAAGACAAAGTTGACGATAAGATGTTCAAGCAGATGGAAGCGATCATCAACTCGATGACGATGAAAGAGCGTCAGCGTCCTGAGCTCATTAAAGGCTCACGTAAGAAACGTATTGCCGCAGGTTCTGGTACCCAAGTACAAGACGTTAATCGCCTGCTTAAACAGTTCACTCAGATGCAGAAGATGATGAAGAAAATGCAGAAAGGTGGCATGAAAGGCATGATGCGCAACATGCAAGGCATGATGGGTGGTATGGGCGGAATGGGAGGCGGTGGCTTCAATCCATTTGGACGCTAATTTCACCCAGCAACAAAAAATTCAAGGTGTTAGCTAAGTCACAAACTTAAATCTCATTTTATGGTGGTGAAAAAGTAGCTAAATACCTTGCATTGCTCCGGAATAAGAGTAAAATTCCGGAGCTTTATTTTGGCACGAGCCCCAAACTGTTTAGCGATAAATGGTTTCTGGGGTTAATTTTATTTTTGAGAAAGCAAAGAGGACGACATGGTAACCATTCGTTTGGCACGTCACGGCGCTAAGAAGCGTCCATTTTATCAAATCGTAGTAGCGGACAGCCGCAATGCAGCAACTGGCCGTTTCATCGAGAAAGTTGGTTTCTTTAACCCAACTGCTCAAGGTCAAGAAGAAGGTCTACGTCTAGACCTAGATCGCGTTAACCACTGGGTTGGTCAAGGCGCATCTGTATCTGACCGCGTAGCTAAGCTAGTTAAAGACGCTCAAAAAGCGGCTTAATTCTTATTTTAAGAAGTAGAAATTAGCTTATGTCGATGAAAGGTAAAGAAACAATGAGCGATGACAAGATTGTTGTAGGCAAGTTTGGTGCTACTTATGGCATTCGCGGTTGGCTCAAGGTTTTTTCCTACACAGACAATACTGAAAGCATATTTGATTACGCACCTTGGTTTATTAAGCAAGGTGAAAAGTGGGTCGAGTACAAAGTAGAAAGCTGGAAGCGCCATAACAAAGGTTTGGTGGTAAAGCTGGAAGGTCTTGATGTGCGTGAAGAAGCGCAGCTCATGACTAACTTTGAAATCTCAATTGACCCTGCGGTATTACCAGAATTGCCATCAGACGAGTTCTATTGGCGTGATTTGATTGGTATGCAGGTAGTAACCGACAAAGGTTACGATCTAGGTGTCGTTTCCGACATGCTAGAAACTGGCTCCAACGATGTTCTCGTAATTAAAGCAAATCTAAAAGATGCTTTCGGACAAAAGGAACGATTAATTCCGTTCCTTGAAGAGCAAGTGATCAAAAACATTGATCGTGAAGCTCAACGGATCGAAGTTGACTGGGATCCTGGATTCTAAACTCCAAATTACCAGAGCGAGATAAACATGTGGGTTGGCGTAATTAGCCTATTTCCTGAAATGTTCCGTTCTGTTACTGATTTTGGAGTAACAGGTCAAGCGGTTAAAAAAGGTCTTTTGTCGATTGAGACTTGGAATCCTCGTGATTTCACGCACGACAAACATCGCACTGTTGATGATAGACCTTACGGTGGCGGCCCTGGCATGCTTATGATGGTTCAGCCTTTGCGCGATGCTATCCACGCAGCCAAACAAGCGTCACCAGGTAAGACGAAAGTCATCTACCTTTCTCCTCAAGGTCGAAAACTTGACCAACAAGGGGTAGAGGAACTGGCAACAAACGAGAACTTGCTTCTTATCTGTGGCCGTTACGAAGGGGTAGATGAGCGTATCATTCAATCTGAAGTTGACGAAGAATGGTCAATTGGGGATTTTGTGATGACGGGTGGTGAAATACCAGCCATGACGTTGATTGACTCGGTGTCTCGGTTTGTTCCGGGTGTACTAGGAGATTTCGCGTCAGCAGAAGAAGACTCTTTTGCTAATGGCTTGCTAGATTGCCCTCACTATACGCGCCCTGAGGTGTTAGACGATAAAGAAGTACCTGCGGTACTCAAGTCTGGTAACCATAAGGACATTCGTCGCTGGCGACTAAAACAGTCGTTAGGCCGTACTTGGCTAAGAAGACCAGAGCTCCTGGAAAACCTAGCTCTGACTGACGAACAGGAACAATTACTGGCCGAGTTCATTAAAGAGACCCGAGCTAAGTAACCTATTAAATTTAGTATCAGTTTATTCTAGGAATATTGAAAATGAGTAACATCATCAAGGCTCTTGAAGAAGAGCAAATGAAAAAAGACCTACCTAACTTCGCACCTGGTGACACAGTTGTTGTTCAAGTTAAGGTAAAAGAAGGTGACCGTGAGCGTCTACAGGCTTTCGAAGGCGTTGTAATCGCAATCCGTAACCGTGGTCTACACTCTGCATTCACTGTACGTAAGATTTCTAACGGTGAAGGCGTAGAGCGTACGTTCCAAACTCACTCTCCAATGGTTGATAGCATCGAAGTTAAACGCCGTGGTGCAGTACGTCGTGCCAAGTTGTACTACCTACGTGAGCGTTCTGGTAAGTCTGCTCGTATTAAAGAGAAACTTGCTAAGAAGTAATGCTATAACTAGCGTTCTCATATTAAACGGAGCCCATGTGGCTCCGTTTTTTTGTTTGGAACGGACTTCGCCCTGCGAGATTCGAGAACGGACTTCGTCCTATGGAGCGCTTCGCTTTTGGAAAGCGGGATCGGGCTTCGCCCTTCTCGAAGCGCATGTTGAGTGTTGACAGAACTTACCCCTAAAGAGAGACAATCAACCAGCTCTCCAGCTCTCCAGCTCTCCAGCTCTCCAGCTCTCCAGCTCTCCAGCTCTCCAGCTCTCCAGCTCTCCAAAAACAAAAAAGCCGATGCTCTAATCACATCAGCTTCTCTTTACTCTCACATCTCAAAGCGTAGCGCTCTCGCTTCTCGAATCTATTAATACTGATCTTCCGACCAGCCGTCAGCATCAGACATATCCGGTGCGCCGGGGATCGTGTTCTCTTCGTCAGCCCATTCGCCGAAATCAATCATCTGACACTGCTTACTGCAAAACGGGCGGAAAGGGCTCTGCTCGCCCCATGTAACATCTTGGCCGCATTGAGGGCATGGAACGATGGTAATCTTAGACATGGTGTTTCTCTGAACTTAAACAAAGGTGAGGGCTTAGTATAGCTTGAATACGGAATCTATTGTTAGCGACTTAGCTACACACAGCGAGTTTGAACTCAACGTTAGCTACCGATGCTTGACCCGATTCAAACTCAATGAATTTTATCGCGAAGCGGTTCTTATGCCCTGAAATCATAGGGTAGACGCCAAAGTGCATCGGGATTTCTAAGCGAAGAATGTTAGCTTCATCAGCGTCACTTTGATAGAAACCTGAATTGGCTTGAATTGCTCGGAAGTGACCCGTTTCACGTGTGAGTTTAAGCCAAAGCTTGAGGGCTTCAGCGAGTGGTCTTAGGGTTGAAAGCCACTGAGATGCATCGGCTTTTTTATTTTCAAGTGGTAGGTGTAGCCAGTGATGAAGTGCTGGTAGGTCAAAGCAGCATGAACCGCCTGGGAGATTGAAACGTTGCCTAATCGCGCTTAGGAAGCGGTCTTCCTTAAGACTTTGTCCGAAACGTTCAGCACCCATTAGATCACTGTGTACCGCGTCGACTTCATTTAAGATATTCTGCAGCATATCTTGATCAACTCCCTCGACATTGAGCCAAGAGCGGTACGTTAATCTTTGCTTTTCGATATCTTTGGCTAGCTCGCTCTTGAGCTGAATTTGCTCGAAGATTTCAAGCAGATCAAACAAGGAGCGATAGAAAATTAGATGCTGCATATCATCACTAAACTGAGCTGCTACATCTAGTTGATTCAGCAAGGCTTCAACTCGGAGGTAAATTCGAGTTTTCTCGTTCAGTGGATGTTCAAAATAATGCGTGGTCATCAATATGCGGCTCTGTATTCTTCAACCTTTATTCTCACCGATTTTCCCTACTGATTTCTAGGAACTTTTTATGTAATTCTGTGATTTGAGGCAAAAGTTTTTGGTTTTCTGTATTATTTTTAATCACATAATCCGCTATGGCCAATCTCTGCTCTCGCGTTGCTTGAGAAGAGAGAATAGCTTTCGCTTGAACGGCATCAACTTGGTCTCGCTCAACGGTGCGCTGAATTTGCGTTTGTTCTTCAACATCAACCACTAGCACCTTATCTGCGAGTGCCTGCAGGTTGTTCTCTACCATTAAAGGGATGACCAGCAAGGCATAGTCCGATTGCACTTGAGCAAGTTCAGCAAGCATTCTAGTTCTAATCATAGGATGAAGAAGATTGTTCAACCATTCCTTTTGGCTCGGATCGCTAAAGATGATTTCTCTTAGTGTTGCACGATCTAATGTTCCATCTTGTTGAATAACGCTTTGACCAAAGTGTTGCTCAATGGCCTTTAAGCCTTGGCTTTTGGGCTCAACCACTTGCCTAGCAACAATGTCAGCATCCACAATCTCAATACCAAACTCTTGATGGAATAGGTCTGCAACCGTTGTTTTACCACTGGCTATGCCACCAGTCACACCAATAACTAGTGCCATGTTAGATTCCTAAAAAGTTACTTAAATACCAATTGAGAATGTCATTTCCCCACATCATGCTCAACCAACCTGCAATAGCTAAATAAGGACCGAAGGGGAAGGCTTTGTCGATTCCTTGGCTTTTCAATTTGAGCTGAATGAGACCAAAGATTAAGCCAACTAAAGAAGAGAGCAAAATGATCATTGGCAAATACTGCCAACCAAGCCAAGCGCCCAAGGCGGCAAGCAATTTAAAGTCTCCGTAACCCATTCCTTCTTTGCCTGTGGCTAGCTTAAACAGCCAGTAAACTGACCATAAAGCAAGATAGCCAGCCATTGCACCGATCACCGCGTCTTGTAGAGATACAGGGCTAATCCCAAACAGTGCGAGTGCAATTCCTGCCCAAGTTAGAGGAAGTGTGAGTTGGTCTGGCAGCAGCATGGTATCGAGATCAATAAAGGTCGCCGCGATAAGAGTAAAGGTGAAAAACAGTAAGGCAATCGAGAAGTAGCTCAACGCAAACTGATTGGCGATAGCAAAGCATAAGCCTGCTGATAGGACCTCAATTAAAGGGTAGCGTATGCTTATTTTATTATCGCATTGACGACATTTCCCTTTCAGTATCAGCCAACTAACAACAGGAATGTTGTCAATCATGCGAATGGGGGTATCGCATTTGGGGCAAGTTGAATTTGGAACGCTGAGGTTGTAAGTCCCTTTTGGAGGCGATATCTGGTATTCAGGAAAGCTTTCCGCACATTCGGCTCGCCATTCACGTTCCATGATGATCGGTAGGCGATGGATAACCACGTTTAAAAAGCTGCCTACGATAAGACCAAACAATGTTGCTAGTGTAGGAAAAAGCCAAGGGTAATAGTCAAAAACGTCCATAAAGTAGGTACAGCTCTTTAAGTAAAAGCATTCAGTTCAATTAGATAAGCCTTGTATCTTATCCTAAGACACTCATCAAATTAAAGATAGGTAAATACATTGCGACAATCAGACCACCGACAACAATACCTAGAAAGATGATAATCGTAGGCTCTATGATCTTACCAAGATTATCAACCGTGTCACCGATCTCAAACTCATACACATCGGCAACTTTGTGTAGCATTTCTCCGAGCCGACCTGACTCTTCACCTATCATTATCATCTGCAAAACCATTTCGGGAAAACAGTCACAGTTGCGCAGTGAAAGATACAGCGGCATGCCCGCTGTGACATCGAGCAAAGCCGCTTTGATTGCTTGATGATAATGCTGGTTACCAACCGTTTTAGCGGAGGCTCTTATACCTTCTAGAATTGGGATTCCGGCGTTAAAGCTAGTGGCAAGTGTCCGGCTAAATTTAGCAATTGCCGCTTTAGTCAAGATGTTGCCGAGGAGCGGGATCTTGAGTAGGGTACGACTAAACAGTAATTGAAGTCGGTATGATTTTGTTAAACCGAGCTTAATGACCCCTGATATCAGCATTAATCCAATTAAGCTAGGTCCCGAATAGGTTTGTAACCAAGCGGATAAGGCCAGTACTTGTTGGGTAAGCCAAGGTAACTTGGCACCAAACCCTGCAAACATCGCTTCAAATTGAGGTATCACCATTGTTAGCATTAGATACGTAACAGCGAAAGCTGTGGTCATCACCATAGTGGGATAGATGAGCGCTTTGGTTACCTTGGCGTTAAGTCTTTGCGATTTTTCCCGATAGTCAGCAATACGTTGGAGTACTTTCGCTAAGTTGCCAGACTGCTCTCCAGTGGCAACGAGGTCGGTATAGAGGCTATCGAATAGTGGGCTAGCGGCGCCTAAGCTCTGAGAGAGCGGATTTCCTGATTCTACCTCTTTGCTGATGTAGCTTAAGATCGATCTCATCTCAGCTTTGGGGTGGTTAAGAGTAATAAGCTTGAAAGCTTGAAGAAGTGGCACTCCGGTCGCAAGCATGGTGCTCAATTGTCTAGTGAGTAGAGTGATGTCTTTCTTTTTAACGCTTTGCGTTAGGCGAGTAACGAGAGACAGAGACTTTCTTCTTAGAGATTTAACACGGATCGCTTGCTCACTCAGTCTAATCTTTACTTCGTTGTCAGTTAAGGCAAGAGTTGAGCCAGAGACGATCTTTCCTCTTTGATTAACTCCCTTCCAGCGATACTGTTTGAGCTGATGAGATGCTGCTTTCATTTCAGATCACCTACAAATAAAGAACACGTTGTAACTCTTGGTAACTGGTGACTCCTGCGAGCAGTTTCTCCGTTCCAGACTCTTTAAGCGTCTGCATGCCTTGCTTTATCGCGACCTTTTCGATGGCTTTAGCATCCGCATCTTGATTGATGGCTTGCACCAACTCGTCGTCTATCTGCATTACTTCATAGATTCCGGTTCGCCCAAAATAGCCTTGATTGCATTCACTGCACCCTTGCTCATTCGCAGAAAAAACCACGCTGTTGTTTGCTAGTTCCAGTTGTTGGCAGTGTGTATCGGGCAAGGTTTGCTGCTGCTTACAATGGTTACACAGCTTTCGTGCCAAACGTTGGGCAATGATTAAGCTCAGTGATGAAGAGACATTGAATGGGGAGATGCCCATATGTTGCAAGCGAACGACGCTTTCGGCAGCCGAGTTTGTATGCAAAGTAGATAGCACTAGGTGACCTGTTTGTGCTGCTTTGACCGCGATTTCAGCCGTTTCGAGGTCGCGTATCTCACCGACCATGACAATATCTGGGTCTTGGCGTAGAAAGGCGCGTAACGCTTGGGCGAAGTCTAATCCAATTTTGGGGTTGATTTGAACTTGGTTAACGCCCGCTAAATTAATTTCCACTGGGTCTTCTGCGGTGGCGATGTTCACTTGTGGGGTATTGAGCATGTTTAACCCCGCATAAAGTGAGACTGTCTTACCGCTGCCTGTTGGCCCTGTCATCAAAATCATGCCTTGGGGTTTGCTCAGTGCTTTTTGATACAAAGCTCGTTGGTGTTGGTTGTACCCTAGTGATTGAATGTCTAACTCGGCACTGCTGCTATCAAGAAGACGTAGCACGATCTTCTCGCCCCATAGGGTTGGTAGGGTTGAAATACGAATATCGACAGCGGTACTTGCACTGAGTTGAAGCTTGATGCGCCCATCTTGAGGTAAGCGGCGCTCGGCAATATCGAGTCTGGCGATGATCTTTAGTCTTGCGGATAAACGACGACTTAATGTATGGCTAGGCTGTTGAGTCTCAATCAAAATGCCATCACAGCGAAAGCGCACACGATAAGAGGCTTCATACGGCTCAAAATGAATATCAGACGCCTGCTTCCTAACTGCATCTAGTAAGATTTGATTGATATAACGACTGACCGGTGAGTTATCATTACTCAAGTCTTCGACTGGGTTAATCTCATCATTAGAGAGCTCGACTAAGCTGACGAGCTCTTGTTCGCTCAGCTCTTTTGCATGACTCGCTTTTTCACCACAGATCGCACTGCCATACAAGTGACGTACCGCGCCATTGAGCTGCTTTACGTCAGCTAAAACTAACTCAATCTGCTTCCCGGTCGCAAAGCGAAACTCTTCTTCGATTGAGATATTGGTCGGGTCGGTAACGGCGATAAGCAGTTGATGTTCACTCTGCCTAATAGGTACTGCGCGGGAGCGGGTGATCAGTTCGCGCACGCCTAAGTTGTGGCATACCGTTTGATAGTCGTAATTGGCGAAGTCGATGATGGGTAAGGCAAAAATTCGCGAGAGTTGTGAGGCTAGCTCTGCATGGGTGAGCCAACCTCGCTCTATTATCGCTTCGGCTACAGTAAGATTTGTGTCCTTAACCATTTCCACCAACTGAGCTTCTTGAACAGGGTCAAGGAGCTCAGCTTGGCGCAAAATAGAGGGTAGGTTGGTTAGCATCGTCTATTAAATACCACTGGCATAATCACAGCCAGTTACGTCAACATCGTTGCTATTGTGATGGCAACTCCAGACTCCATTAGTGGCTCTGGAGAGTTTTATCTTGCTACCGCTTCCCGCTCCCTCATTCACTGTAGCGAGAATACTATTCGATGAGCTTACCGCTCCTGAAGTTGCCGATATTGTACCAATCCCAAATGCGGCTGAAATGGCTGGGAACTCATTGTTGAAGGCAATGCTATCTTCAGCTTGTGTTTTATAAGCAGATGCAGAAGCTAACGCTGTACCAAGAGCACTTTTTTTAACGTAGCCTTGATATTGAGGTACTGCAATTGCTGCTAGAACGCCAATAACGGCAACCACAATCATCAACTCAATTAAGGTAAAGCCTTTGGTTTTGCGGCTTTGTAAACTTTGCATATTTCTCTCCATAGATAAAAGACGAATTGTCCGGAGAGAGTATTGAATGGGCTGCTAAGCAGAAATGTTGGTACAGGTTGTTTCCGAGTAAGTTAGGAAAAAATAGTCCTTAGTTTCATATCAAGTACAATTTGATCCGAGCTAGGGCATGAGTTTAGGTAGGTTAAATACAAAAATAGAGGCTTGGAGCCTCTATTTTTCTTTGATAATGCGTCTGTTCTTCAGCTGATAGCTACTTAAAGCGCATGGATAAATCCATTGCTTTTAGGTGTTTAGTCAGAGCGCCAACCGAGATGTAGTCAACGCCAGTCTCAGCGTATTCGCGAATAGTCTCTAGTGTCACATTGCCCGAGTTTTCTAGTGCAGCGCGGCCTGCGTTAATTTTTACTGCTTCACGCATCATATCGGTGGTGAAGTTATCGAGCATAATGATATCGGCACCTGCTTCAATCGCTTCTTGCAGTTCTTCAAGGCTCTCTGTTTCGACCTCAACCGGCTTGCCTGGGTTGAGTTCTTTGGCCGTTTTAATGGTTTGAGAAATACCACCGTTAGCAATAATGTGGTTCTCTTTGATTAGGTAAGCGTCAAACACACCGATACGATGGTTAAAGCCACCGCCACAGGCAACAGCGTACTTTAATGCACTACGTAGACCAGGAATGGTTTTGCGGGTATCAAGTAGGCGACAACCAGTGCCTTCAATTTTTTCAGCATATTCAGCTACGGCCGTAGCACAACCAGAAAGCGTTTGGATAAAGTTCATTGCATTGCGCTCACCAGTAAGAAGAGCACGAGAAGGGCCTGAAAGCGTACACAGTACTTGGTTAGGCGCTACTTTATCACCATCTTCCACATTCCACTCAATCTGTACTTCGCCGCCTAGCTGTTTAAACACTTCGTTAGCCCAAGCTTTGCCGCAAAAAACACCATGTTCACGAGTGATAATGGTTGCTTCGTTATGTGCATCTGCTGGGATTAGACTTGCGGTAATATCAGCGGCAGGGTCTAGAGTACCACCCAGATCTTCCTTGATGGTATCCGCGACAGCGCGGGAGATCTCTAAAGGAAGTTGCTGTTTCAAATATTCGAGACGTTCTTGGCTATTGTGTGTGTTTTTCATCGCAAATCTAATACGCAGTTGGACAAGAGGTGGGCATGATACGCTGACTGAGTGTGAAATTCAGCCATTAATCTCGCATTTCATCGCCAAAGGGATAAAATCAGAGAGTTAGTCATGATAATGAGCCGCTTATGATCGATGAAAATGGTTGGTACAACAAAGCTAGACAGGTGCCATCACCTTTTTTTGACCACAGAACAGACGCTACAGACATTTCTCTTTTGGTTGTGCATAACATCAGCTTACCGCCGGGTCAGTTTGGTGGTCCGTATATTGAACAGTTTTTTACTGGGCAACTAGACCCGAATGAACATCCGTTCTTTGAAGTGATCCATAATATGGGTGTTTCGGCTCATTGCTTGATCAGACGTGATGGGGAAGTGGTTCAGTTTGTGCCGTTTATTGCCAGAGCATGGCACGCAGGTGTCTCGAGCTTTGCCGGGCGAGATAAGTGCAATGACTACTCTATCGGCATTGAGTTGGAGGGTAGCGACTACGTTGCCTACACTGATGCGCAATACCAAGCTCTAACGGAGTTAACCAAGCAGATTCAAGTCAGCTACCCGAAAATCACCTTACCGCGCATTACTGGCCACCAATACATTGCGCCACTGCGCAAAACCGATCCAGGCTTGGTATTTGATTGGGGGAGATTTAGGGGCGGGCTGCGTCCTTAGAAATAGGAACGAGCTTCGCTCTTTGAGAACACTGCGTTCCGAGAATCGAGACCGGACTTCGTCCTTCGAGAGTTATTAGTTCCCACATCCCGATTCCATAAGCGAAGCGTTCCTAAATAAAAAGGATTGACACATAGTGCCAACCCCTTAATTTTTCTCGCTTCTCGCTTCTCGCTTCTCGCTTCTCGCTTCTCGCTTCTCGCTTCTCGCTTCTCGCTTCTACAGCGTCTCTTGATACTCAACCAGAATCTGCTCAACCCAAGTGGCGATACGTTCATCGCTCAGTTCATATTGGGAATCTTCATCAAGTGCTAAGCCGACAAATTGACTGCCATCTTCGGTTAGGGCTTTTGAGGCTTCAAACTCGTAGTTCTCGTCGTTTGGCCAGTAACCAACAAAGTTAGCTCCGGTCTTTTTCAGCTCGTGGTGCAAGAGTCCCATTGCATCCAGATACCACTCGCCATAGCCTTCTTGATCGCCTAAGCCGAATAGTGCGACGGTTTTGCCATTTAGCGATACGCCATCGATTTGATCCCATAACTCATTCCAGTCTTCTTGGATCTCACCAAAATCCCAAGTCGAAATGCCGATAATCAGAAAATCATAATCTTCCATCAAAGAGAGTGGTGACTCTTTAACGTTGTGAATATCAACAAGGTCTTCACCAATGATAGCGCGGATTTTTTCTGCCGCCATTTCGGTGTAACAAGTTGTTGAGCCGTAAAATAGACCGATTTTCATAGCATTGTTTTATATTTTGAGAATTGATGGTGAATTCTAACCACAAAATGGCGAGCTTTGCAGCGAATATCCACTTTCACTAGCAATTTTTATAGCTTTATTGTTTTGTGGCACTTACATTTGACCGCAGAAAAAATTTTTGAGGTTTGCCGTGTCACAACAAATGTCGCCTGACCAAGGGCTAGTGGAACAGTTTTTAGATGCGATGTGGATGGAGCGGGGCTTATCTGAAAACACCCTTGCCTCATACCGAAATGATCTCTCAAAGCTAATCCAGTGGATGACCGCCAATAATTATCGTCTCGACTTTATCAGTTTGTCTGGGCTGCAAGACTATCAGACTTGGTTGGTTGATGAAGGTTATAAGCAAACTTCACGAGCAAGAATGTTGTCCGCGATTCGACGCCTGTTTCAGTACTTGCATCGTGAGAAAGTTCGCAGTGATGATCCGAGTGCGCTACTGGTAAGCCCAAAACTACCGAAACGCCTACCTAAAGATCTGACCGAAGAACAAGTGGATGCGTTGCTTAATGCACCGGATCCGAATGATCCGATGGAGCTACGTGATAAAGCCATGCTTGAACTGCTATATGCGACCGGATTGCGAGTCACTGAGTTAGTCAGCCTGACAATGGAAAACGTCAGCTTGCGTCAAGGCGTTGTTCGGGTAACAGGTAAAGGTGGTAAAGAGCGTTTGGTGCCGATGGGAGAAAATGCCGTTGAATGGATTGAAACTTTTATCCACCAAGGCAGGTCTGAGTTACTTGGAGAGACAACCTCTGATGTGGTGTTTCCAAGCAAACGCGCACGACAAATGACTCGCCAGACATTTTGGCATCGTATAAAGCACTACGCGGTGATAGCTGGAATTGATACCGAACTACTTTCTCCTCACGTGCTAAGGCACGCTTTTGCGACCCATTTGTTGAACTACGGCGCAGACTTACGTGTAGTACAGATGCTTTTGGGGCATAGTGACTTGTCTACAACACAAATTTATACTCATGTAGCAACTGAACGATTGAAACAGCTACACAGTGAGCATCACCCAAGGGCTTAAGCGCTCATGGTTATAACTAAATCGATTTAAGGTGAATTGAATGAGCGTATTACGCCGAATGACTCTACTTACATTGCCATTTCTACTTGCTACACAAACCGTATCTGCAGGCGAGGTGAAATTTGATAAAGCTCAGCTAGAAGAGCATTTTGCCAAGCTTGGATTGGAAGTGAAGAACGTTGTTCCCGCTGATATTGATGGCTTAGTTGAAATACAAACCAGCGGTGGAATCCTGTTTTCTTCACCAACCGGTGATTATTTTATCACGGGTACCTTGTACAAGCTGGACTCAAATGGCAAGTACGAAGATGTGCTGGCTAAACGCCAAGCGCCAATCAATGCGGCGAAAATTGAAGCCTTTAAAGACAGCATGATTGAGTTTAAAGCCAAAGATGAGAAGTACGTGATCTCTGTGTTCACTGATATTACATGTGGTTACTGTGTTCGACTTCATAGTCAGATGAAAGACTACAATGATCTAGGCATTACTATTCGTTACCTTGCTTACCCTCGTCAGGGGGCGACAGGCTCAGTCGCTGATCAAATGGCATCGATTTGGGGCGCAGAAGACCCACAATCCGCGATGCATAACGGTAAGGTAAAGCGTGAGTTCCCTGAAAAGAGTAAAGACTTTGCTAAGTATCAACAGATTATTCAGGACCACTATGCGTTAGGCCGTGAACTGGGAATCAGTGGTACGCCAGCGATCTTCTTACCTAATGGTGAGATGGTGGGTGGATACTTGCCACCAGAGCAGATGTTGCAACGCCTGCAACAAACTCCAAAGTCGTAACTTAAACGAATCAAGTAACCAAACTAAATATCCTCAGTTTAGTTTGGTTGCTGCTATGATTGTCCCACTTAACTTATCATCATCCGATCTATTGCCATGATTGAAATCCAACGTCGTCCTGAACCTGATTTATCCTCTCTGCCAGATACTATTGCGCCTTTACTTAAACGTATCTACGCCAGTCGAGGTATCACATCGCAGCAGCAACTTGACACCACAGTGCGTGCGTTGCATTCCTATCAAAAACTGCATGGCATTGAAGCGGCGGTTGAGCTGTTGTTTGAGTCTATTCAGCACAACAAGCGGATAATCGTGGTGGGTGATTTTGATGCGGATGGGGCGACAAGTTCGGCTTTGTCTGTGTTGGCGCTTAGGATGTTAGGTTCGAATAATGTCGACTACCTAGTCCCAAATCGTTTTGAAGATGGCTATGGCCTAAGTCCTGAGGTTGTTGATCAAGCGATTGAGATTGGCGCTGAAGTGATTATGACCGTCGACAATGGGGTCTCTTCGATTGATGGTGTGCGCTATGCGAAAGAACAGGGATTGAAGGTATTGGTGACTGACCACCACTTGCCTGGTCATGAGCTGCCGAATGTTGATGCCATGGTCAATCCCAACCTCCAAGAGTGCGCGTTTCCCTCCAAGGCTTTAGCTGGCGTTGGCGTTGCCTTTTACTTGATGATGGCGCTTTGCGTTCATATGCGTAAAACCGGCTGGTTTGCTGAGCAAGGGATGGCAGAACCTAAGTTAATGGAGTTGATTGACTTAGTGGCACTCGGTACGGTTGCCGATGTTGTACCTCTAGATGAAAACAATCGTATTTTGGTTCATCAGGGTTTGCAGAGGATTAGAGCAGGTAAAGCGCGTCCGGGTATTCAAGCGCTGATAGAAGTAGCGAAGCGAGATTCACGTCGCTTGGTGGCTTCTGATTTTGGTTTCGCGTTAGGGCCACGTATCAACGCCGCAGGTCGTTTGGATGATATGTCGTTTGGTGTTGAGCTATTAATGGCAAACAATATTCATGCTGCACGCCGTATGGCGAGCGAGTTAGACGGCTTGAACCAAACTCGTAAAGAAATTGAAGAGGGAATGAAGCAAGAAGCGATGGCTTTTTGTGAACGTCTGCAGTTCGGCGATCAAGATATGCCTCACGGCTTAGTGCTTTTTCAGCGTGATTGGCATCAAGGCGTGATTGGTATTTTAGCCTCACGCATCAAAGAGAAGTTTCACCGTCCTGTGATTGCTTTTGCTGATGGTGGTGAAAGTTCGATTAAAGGCTCATGCCGCTCGATACCGGGTCTGCATATGCGTGACACCTTAGATCGCATCGATACCCAGAACCCAGGTTTGATACTCAAGTTCGGTGGGCACGCGATGGCAGCGGGTCTAACCATTTTGGAGAAAGATTTTGAACGCTTCTCTAAACTGTTTGATGAAGCAGTAAAACAGGACTTAGATGAAGCGGCACTGAAAGGTGTGATTTTGTCTGATGGCGAACTCAAGCCAGAAGAGTTCTCTATGCATGTTGCCGAGATGCTTCGTGCTGGTGGACCTTGGGGGCAAGCTTTCCCAGAACCTCTGTTTGACGGTGAATTTAAAGTGCTTCATCAGAAGCTAGTTGGCGAAAAGCACCTGAAACTTATGCTAGAACCTCTACACAAAGGTCATCCAACCAATATCATGATTGATGGCATTGCATTCAACGTTGATCTGCGCCGCTGGCCTGATGCTTCAGTGAAAACGGTGCGTTTAGCCTATAAGCTCGACATTAATGAGTTCCGCGGCAATCAATCGTTGCAGTTGATGATTGATCATTTAGAGGCGAAATAGAGTACGGGCATAGCCCTACAGAACGCGTTGCTCCGAGATCGGGCTACGCCCGCGAGAATCAGGAACGTGCTCCGCCCTTCGAGAAAGGAGTGCTGTAAGTAGCTCGATTCTTCTGCTGGGTTATTCCATAGAACGACGAAAGAGCGAGTAGGGAATCTTTATGTTCTCGACTCGCTATCATAACCCTCAACTCACTCGTCCCTTGTTCTTGAGGAGGAAAGTTCTAAATAAAAGTAAAAGGGTTGACGAACAAGCCTCGACCTTCAAAATCAATCTCGTTTCTCGTTTCTCGTTTCTCGTTTCTCGTTTCTCGTTTCTCGTTTCTCGTTTCTCGTTTCTCGTTTCTCGTTTCTCGTTTCTCGTTTCTCGTTTCTCGCAACTTCCCATCTTTTCACGACATATTCTGTTCATATTCCTTTAAAACTTACCAATTAAACTGTGATACCTAGCACGGTTTATTCCCATCTGTTTATATTTTGTAATTGGTCAGACCAATTTGATTGCTGTTTTAATCAGCTATTGTTATCAAAGTGTTGGTACATGACTCGTTCTATGATTTGGGTCAATTTTTGTCTGGAACTTGCGTTTTAATTATGTTAATTTTCTCGCCAACTTAAAATTGGTATTACCAATTGACTGCAAAGAGTAGAAGAAAAACAACTATGGCTTATCAAAGGATTCGTCAGCCAAAACTTTCTGATGTGATTGAACAAGAGTTAGAAAGGCTGATTGTGGAAGGAACATTGTCTCCGGGGCAGCAGCTGCCTCCAGAGCGCGAACTGGCAAAACAGTTTGATGTTTCCCGTCCTTCAATCCGAGAAGCGATACAACGTTTAGAAGCTAAACGTCTTCTTACTCGCCGTCAGGGTGGTGGCACTTTTGTTAGCGAGAACATCTGGACCAGCTTTTCAGATCCTCTGCTAAATTTATTGTCTAGCCACTCCGAAACTCAGCTGGATTTACTGGAAACGCGTCATGCGATGGAAGGTATAGCCGCTTACTTTGCAGCAGTTCGTGGTACCGAGGAAGACTTCGCTCGTATTCAGGCTTGCCTGAAAAACATCAGTGAAGAGCAAACTAAGAAGAATGTCGAAGCAGAATCAGCTGCGGTTATGCAGTTTTTGATCGCTTTAACTGAAGCCGCCCATAACGTGGTACTTCTGCACATTGTTCGCAGCCTTGCCCCTTTGCTAGAGCAGAATGTCTTGCAGAATTTAAAGCTCTTACATCGCCGCGATGAAGTGGTCGAAAAAGTAAGTAAACACCGAGCTAATATTGTGGATGCGATTGTTTCTGGTCAGCCTGAAAAGGCGCGTGAAATGTCTCACTCACACTTAGCTTATATTGAAGAAACATTGTTGGATTTGACTCGTGAAGAGTCTCGCAGAGAGCGTTCTTTGCGTCGAATTCAGCAAGGTAACGATTCTTAAAACAAGAAACGGTTACTTTAAATAAGTAGATCCAACCAATAGAAGGATAGATCGCCATGTCTGATATGAAGCATGACGTAGATGCACTGGAAACTCAAGAATGGCTACAAGCACTTGAGTCAGTTGTACGTGAAGAAGGTGTAGAACGTGCTCAGTTCCTACTAGAGCAAGTTCTAGACAAAGCACGTCTAGACGGTGTTGATATGCCAACAGGTATCACAACGAACTACATCAACACGATTCCTGCAGATCAAGAACCAGCTTACCCAGGTGACACAACTCTTGAGCGCCGTATTCGTTCCATCATCCGTTGGAACGCAATCATGATCGTTCTACGTGCATCTAAGAAAGACTTAGAGCTAGGCGGCCACATGGCGTCTTTCCAGTCTTCTGCTGCATTCTACGAAGTATGTTTCAACCACTTCTTCCGCGCTCCAAACGAGACGGACGGTGGCGATCTAGTATACTACCAAGGTCACATCTCACCAGGTATCTACTCTCGTGCATTCGTTGAAGGTCGTCTAACTGAAGAGCAGCTAGATAACTTCCGTCAAGAAGTAGACGGTAAAGGTATTCCATCATACCCGCACCCTAAACTGATGCCTGAGTTCTGGCAGTTCCCAACAGTTTCTATGGGTCTAGGTCCTATTTCTGCGATCTACCAAGCGCGTTTCCTTAAGTACCTAGACGGTCGTGGTATGAAAGATACTTCGGCTCAGCGTGTATACGCGTTCCTAGGTGACGGTGAGATGGATGAGCCAGAATCACGTGGTTCACTATCTTTCGCTGCGCGTGAGAAGCTAGACAACCTATGTTTCCTAGTAAACTGTAACCTACAGCGTCTAGATGGCCCTGTAATGGGTAACGGTAGCATCATCCAAGAGCTAGAAGGCCTATTCAAAGGTGCTGGCTGGAATGTTGTTAAAGTTATCTGGGGTAGCAACTGGGATGCACTACTTGCTAAAGATACGTCTGGCAAGCTTCTACAGCTAATGAACGAAACTGTAGATGGTGACTACCAAACATTCAAATCTAAAGACGGTGCTTACGTACGTGAACACTTCTTTGGTAAGTACCCAGAGACAGCTGCACTAGTTGCAGACATGACTGATGACGAAATCTTCGCACTTAAGCGTGGTGGTCACGAGTCTTCTAAGCTGTACGCAGCATACAAAAACGCGGCAGAAACTAAAGGTCGTCCAACAGTAATCCTAGCTAAGACTGTTAAAGGTTACGGCATGGGTGAAGCGGCTGAAGGTAAGAACATCGCGCACCAAGTTAAGAAGATGGACATGACTCACGTACTACACCTACGTGATCGTCTAGGTCTTCAAGACATCCTAACTGACGAAGCGGTTAAAGAGCTTCCGTACCTGAAACTTGAAGAAGGTTCTGCGGAATACGAATACCTACACGCTCGTCGTAAAGAACTAAAAGGTTACACGCCACAGCGTCTACCTAAGTTCACTCAAGAATTCAAAGTACCTGAGCTAGAAGAGTTCGCACCGCTACTAAGTGAGCAAAAGCGTGATATCTCTACAACTATGGCTTACGTTCGTACTCTTAACATCCTGCTTAAGAACAAGAACATTGGTAAGAACATCGTTCCTATCATTTGTGACGAAGCACGTACGTTCGGTATGGAAGGTCTATTCCGTCAGATCGGTATCTACAACCCGCACGGTCAGGAATACACACCAGAAGATAAAGGCATTGTTTCTTACTACAAAGAAGCAACATCTGGTCAGGTACTACAAGAAGGTATCAACGAGCTAGGCTCTATGGCATCTTGGGTTGCTGCTGCTACTTCTTACAGCACAAACGATCTACCAATGATCCCGTTCTACATCTACTACTCTATGTTCGGTTTCCAACGTGTTGGCGACATGGCGTGGATGGCTGGTGACCAACAAGCTCGTGGTTTCCTACTAGGTGCTACTGCTGGTCGTACAACGCTAAACGGTGAAGGTCTACAGCACGAAGATGGTCACTCGCACATCATGGCGAACACAGTACCTAACTGTATCTCTTACGATCCAACATTCGCATACGAAGTTGCAGTTATCATGCAAGACGGTATCCGTCGCATGTACGGTGAGAACCAAGAGAACGTGTTCTACTACCTAACTGTGATGAACGAAAACTACGCAATGCCAGCAATGCCAGAAGGCGCTGAAGAAGGCATCCGTAAGGGTATCTACAAGCTTGAGTCTTACGCAGGTGACAAGTCTAAAGTTCAGCTAATGGGCTCTGGTACTATCATGAACGAAGTACGTAAAGCAGCGACTATCCTAAGCGAAGAGTACGGCATCGCTTCTGACGTGTTCTCTGTAACGTCGTTCAACGAGCTAACTCGTGACGGTCAAGACGCAGAGCGTTACAACATGCTTCACCCAGAAGGCGAAGCAAAAGTACCTTACATTGCACAAGTAATGGGTACTGAGCCAGCTATCGCAGCGACTGACTACATGAAGAACTACTCTGAGCAAGTTCGCGCGTTCATGCCTTCTGAGTCATACAAAGTGCTGGGTACAGATGGTTACGGCCGTTCTGATAGCCGTGAGAACCTACGTCGTCACTTCGAAGTTAACGCAGGCTACGTAGTAGTTGCAGCGCTAACTGAACTAGCTAAGCGTGGTGATGTTGAGAAGTCAGTAGTAACTGAAGCTATTGCTAAGTTCGACATCGACACTGAAAAAACTAACCCGCTATACGCTTAATTAAGAAGGTAAATAAGAAATGGCAATCGAAATTAATGTACCAGACATCGGTGCGGATGAGGTTGAAGTTACTGAAATTCTTGTAAGCGTTGGCGACAAGGTTGAAGAAGAGCAGTCTCTTATCACAGTTGAAGGCGATAAAGCTTCTATGGAAGTTCCTGCTTCTCAAGCGGGTATCGTTAAAGAAATCAAAGTTACGGAAGGTGACTCTGTTTCTACTGGTTCTCTAATCATGATTTTCGAAGCCGAGGGTGCAGCTGACGCTGCACCTGCTCCTGCGGCAGAAGCAGCTCCAGCAGCGGCTCCAGCTCCAGCAGCAGCGGCAGAGCTTAAAGAAGTTCACGTACCAGATATCGGTGGCGATGAAGTTGAAGTGACTGAAATCATGGTTGCAGTTGGCGACAGCATTGAAGAAGAGCAATCTCTTCTAACGGTTGAAGGCGACAAAGCTTCTATGGAAGTACCTGCACCATTCGCAGGTACGCTAAAAGAGATCAAAGTAGCAGCAGGCGATAAAGTTACGACTGGCTCGCTAATCATGGTATTCGAAGTAGCAGGCTCTGGCGCTCCAGCGGCACCTGCAGCAGTAGAAGCTCCAGTGGCAGCGGCTCCAGCAGCATCAGCAGCGAAAGAAGTTAACGTTCCTGATATCGGCGGTGACGAAGTTGAAGTAACTGAGATCATGGTTGCAGTTGGCGATACAGTGGAAGAAGAGCAATCTCTAATCACTGTTGAAGGTGACAAAGCGTCAATGGAAGTTCCTGCTCCATTTGCTGGTACAGTTAAAGAAATCAAGATTGCAGCAGGCGACAAAGTGTCGACTGGCTCGCTAATCATGGTCTTCGAAGTGGTGGGTGCAGCACCTGCTCCAGCAGCAGCCCCTGCTCAAGCGGCGGCACCTGCAGCAGCTCCAGCTCCTAAAGCAGAAGCTCCAGCGGCACCTGCAGCAACAGGTGATTTCCAAGAGAACAATGAGTACGCACACGCGTCTCCAGTTGTTCGTCGTCTAGCTCGTGAGTTTGGCGTTAACCTTTCTAAGGTTAAAGGTACTGGTCGTAAGAGCCGTATCCTAAAAGAAGACGTACAGTCTTACGTTAAAGATGCGCTTAAGCGTCTTGAGTCTGGCGCAGGTGCTGCGGCATCTGGTAAAGGCGACGGCGCGGCTCTTGGCTTACTACCTTGGCCAAAAGTGGACTTCAGCAAGTTTGGCGAAACTGAAGTTCAGAAGCTTTCTAAGATCAAGAAGATCTCTGGTGCTAACCTGCACCGTAACTGGGTAATGATCCCTCACGTTACACAGTGGGATAACGCTGACATCACTGAGCTAGAAGCATTCCGTAAAGAGCAGAACGCTATCGAAGCGAAGAAAGACACGGGTATGAAGATCACGCCACTAGTGTTCATCATGAAAGCTGCAGCGAAAGCGCTAGAAGCCTTCCCAGCGTTCAACTCTTCTTTATCTGAAGATGGCGAAAGCATCATTCTGAAGAAATACGTGAACATCGGTATCGCAGTCGATACGCCTAACGGTCTAGTTGTTCCTGTGTTTAAAGATGTGAACAAGAAAGGCATCTACGAGCTATCTGAAGAGCTAATGGCTATTTCTAAGAAAGCACGTGCTGGTAAGCTAACTGCTGGTGATATGCAAGGCGGTTGTTTCACAATCTCTAGCCTTGGTGGTATCGGCGGTACTGCGTTTACACCAATCGTAAATGCTCCAGAAGTTGGTATCCTAGGTGTGTCTAAGTCTGAAATGAAGCCAGTGTGGAACGGTAAAGAGTTCGAACCACGTCTACAGCTTCCACTATCTCTATCATACGATCACCGTGTGATTGATGGTGCTGAAGGTGCTCGCTTCATCACGTTCTTGAACGCAGCGCTATCAGACATTCGTCGTCTAGTTCTTTAATTAAAGATTAGATGATTTAGAGGCGGCATTAGAGCCGCCTCTACTACTAATAATTATCAAACAATTTGATTGCAGACCTTAGAGTGAATAAGGTTTTCTCAAACGAATTGTTGTCTAGCTCACAGGCTAAATTGATTTACTTTTCACACCATTAACATCTCTGTAAACTGATGGCGGTCTGAAAACAACTGTTTAAAATAAACTGACTTGAACATATAGAATCAATACCCACTCAGCCTGTTAGGGATAATGACTACAAGAGGTCAAAATGAGCAAAGAAATTAAAGCCCAAGTTGTAGTACTTGGTGCAGGTCCTGCTGGTTACTCTGCCGCTTTCCGTTGTGCAGACTTAGGTCTAGAAACGGTTCTTATCGAGCGTTACAGCACTCTTGGTGGTGTGTGTCTAAACGTGGGTTGTATCCCATCTAAAGCACTACTTCACGTATCTAAAGTTATCGAAGAAGCAAAAGCACTTGCTGACCACGGTATCGTATTTGGTGAACCTCAAACGGATATCGACAAGATCCGTAAGTGGAAAGAGAAAGTAATTAACCAACTAACTGGCGGTCTTGGCGGTATGGCTAAGATGCGTAAAGTTAACGTGGTTAATGGTTTTGGTAAATTCACTGGTCCTAACACTATCGAAGTGGAAGGCGAAGAAGGCAAAACTGTTGTTAACTTTGACAACGCTATCGTTGCAGCGGGTTCTCGCCCAATCAAGCTACCATTTATCCCACATGAGGACCCACGTATTTGGGACTCAACTGACGCTCTAGAGCTGAAGGAAGTTCCAGGAAAACTTCTAATCATGGGTGGTGGTATCATCGGTCTAGAAATGGGTACGGTTTACCACTCTCTAGGTTCTCAAATCGATGTTGTTGAAATGTTCGACCAAGTTATCCCTGCTGCGGATAAAGATATCGTGAAGGTTTACACTAAGCGTATCAAGAACAAGTTCAACCTAATGCTTGAAACGAAAGTAACAGCAGTTGAAGCGAAAGAAGACGGTATCTACGTTTCAATGGAAGGCAAGAAAGCACCAGCAGAAGCTGAGCGCTACGATGCTGTTCTAGTTGCTATCGGTCGTGTGCCAAATGGTCAACTTCTTGATGCAGAAAAAGCGGGTCTAGAAGTAGACGAGCGCGGTTTCATCAACGTTGATAAGCAAATGCGTACTAACGTTCCTCACATCTTTGCTATCGGTGATATCGTTGGTCAACCAATGCTTGCTCACAAAGGTGTGCATGAAGGTCACGTTGCTGCTGAAGTTATTGCTGGTAAGAAGCACTACTTCGACCCTAAAGTTATTCCTTCAATTGCTTACACTGAGCCAGAAGTGGCATGGGTTGGTAAGACTGAGAAAGAAGCAAAAGCGGAAGGCATCAACTACGAAACGGCTACATTCCCATGGGCAGCTTCAGGTCGTGCAATCGCGTCTGACTGCGCAGACGGTATGACTAAGCTAATCTTCGACAAAGACACTCATCGTGTAATTGGCGGTGCAATCGTTGGTACTAACGGTGGTGAACTACTTGGTGAAATCGGTCTAGCGATCGAGATGGGCTGTGATGCTGAAGATATCGCACTAACAATCCACGCTCACCCAACTCTACACGAGTCGGTAGGTCTAGCGGCGGAAGTGTTTGAAGGTACAATCACTGACCTCCCAAACCCTAAAGCGAAAAAGAAGAAGTAATCCACTCTTCTAGCTGAATCTAAAAACCGCTGAGCTCTCTCAGCGGTTTTTTTATGCTCTGCATACAACAAAGCCTGCTCGTTGAGCAGGCTTTGTCTTAGTGTGCGTCAGGCTTTTAGGTTACGCGTTTTTCGCGTGCTTGTAGATGCACAGCATGTCTAAGTAGCTTTCAGTTAGCTTCTTCATGCCGTCTTCATCTTGAGTACGGTTTGCTTGCACAAACAGTGAGTAGAAGATACCGTGGAACAGAGTCGCTAGTTCAGCAGGCTCATGCTCTTCACATACCTCACCACGTTCAATTGCCTTAACAAACATATTCTGCACCAAGAGTTGGTTAGTACGGTTTGTTGAAACAAACAGTGGCCATACTTCATCACGAGTTGAGGCACTCCATTCGAACCACACTTTAAGCCAGTGGCAATCGTTAAGTACCAGTTCAACCATTGCTGAAGTTAGGTTATTTAGGTTTTCTTTCGCATGAATATCTAAGTCGATATTGTCTGATAGGAAGTTCGAGAATTGACGAACAACGTAGTTTAGTACGTCATCAACCAAATCTTCACGAGTTGGGAAGTAGTTGAAGACAGTTGCAACAGAAACTTGCGCAATTTCTGCAATGTCAGCATGACCACCGCGGCCGATGCCACGACGAGCGAACACTTCCAGTGCGATTTCCATTAGTTGCTGTTTTCGTTTTTGCGGTGAAAGACGCGTGCGCGGTCTTTTAGCAATTGAGTCCATAATTAATTTCCTTGCCAAATGAGTTGTTTATATTTGTTTGGGCTTTTTGCCCTATTTATTAATTTATAATTTGCTGACGCCCTATGAGTGTAATGGTGCATATAGTTAAGGTCAACGGTTTCAGTCTATTTTATAATCACTTTTGTTAATATCGTGCTAAAGATCAATAAGAAATAATCCTGTGTTTCATGAATTATTTAGGCAAACGTTTTTCCTTGGCGCATGCTGGTGGTAAACTACGCGCCTAAATCTTGAGTGACTATAATTACGCTCTATACAGCTAACGTGAAAAACGAGATTGGTATGAAACATACAGTAGAAGTAATGATTTCTGAGCAGGAAGTCAGTGAACGAGTTAAAGAGCTAGGCAAGCAAATTAGCGAGCACTACAAGGGCAGCGAAGATGTGGTTCTAGTGGGGCTTCTGCGTGGATCATTTGTATTCATGGCTGACTTAGCGCGTGCCATCGACCTGACTCACCAAGTGGATTTCATGACCGCTTCTAGCTACGGCAATACAATGGAAAGCTCGCGAGATGTTCGCATCTTGAAAGATCTCGATGATGATATTAAAGGCAAAGATGTCCTGCTCGTCGAAGACATTATCGATACAGGTAACACTTTGAACAAAGTAAAAGAGATTCTGAGCCTTCGTGAGCCTAAGTCGATTGAAATCTGTACGCTACTAGACAAGCCTTCTCGTCGTGAAGTTGCGGTTGATGTGAAGTGGATTGGTTTTGAAATTCCAGATGAATTCGTTGTTGGTGTCGGTATCGACTACGCACAAAAATACCGTCACTTGCCTTACATTGGTAAAGTAGTTCCTCAAGAGTAACTCAACTCTTAAAGCTAGATACAGTAAAACGCCCGCTAACTTAGCGGGCGTTTTTTTATTGAATAGAGGATAGGTAGTCGCTTAACGGCACAGAAGTTTGTGTTGCGGATTGAGGACGCTTTCCATCGCTTTTTGGTAAGAGCTTTCGACGCTTTCACGAGAATTAGAACGAGCGCCTAAGTACTCTAACTTACCATCACCGATGCCATAGACCACGCCATGAATCTCAATATCTTGTCCACGTTCCCAAGCGTTTTGCATAATGGTTGAGTTAGCAAGATTATAAACCTGCTCAACGACATTGATTTCGCCGAGTTTGTCCGCGCGATCTTGTTCAGGCATGGTTTCTAGGTAATCACGATGCTTGAAATACAAATCGCGAATATGCAGTAACCAGTTGTTGATCAAGCCTAGCTGAGGGTTATCAATTGCCGCTTTTACGCCCCCGCAGCCATAGTGGCCACAGACAATGACATGTTTTACTTTAAGAACGTCTACTGCGTACTGCACGACCGATAGGCAGTTAAGGTCGGTATGGATAACTTGGTTTGCGACGTTACGGTGAACAAACAGTTCGCCTGAGTAGAGCCCAGTCAAGCGTTCTGCAGGTACTCGACTGTCTGAACAACCAATCCATAAAAAGCCAGGGCTTTGTCCTTCTTCCAATTTGGCAAAGTATTCAGGGCGTTCCGCCTTGATTGACTCGGACCATTTCGAATTGTTCTCAAATAACTGTTTAATTTCCGGCATCTTACTCACGACCCTTAATAAAATCTTGCATCACTATACACAATGTTACAATTTCCTTCCCGTCAAAATTGGGTAAAACGGTACTCATCTGACGTGTTTGAGCGCCAAAAATCATAAACTTAGTCACTATCCTAACTATTGGTTATAACCTATGAGTGATGAGATGTAATTAACACTTATCTCTTTCAAGTAACATTTGTTAAGGTGATGGAGTTAGCTACATTTCGCAGCAAGTTTATTACATTTCGCGTGATATTTGGCTACAAAAACTAAGGTTATTTTTTAAACTTCTCTTAATAACCAGAATAACCTAAAACCAGTATGTTGTGACTAGGTCCAAATCAAATCTCTGTTGGTCTCTGTCGAGCAGCCGAAACCTTTTGGACTATGACGTGTTAGACATGGAGTAACGTTTTGTTTGTTAGTCGTTTTGAAGATATGAATCTCAAAGGAGATTTATTTGGTGGTGTCACCACGGCTATTATCTCGTTGCCTTTGGCGCTAGCCTTTGGCGTGGCTTCCGGTGCAGGAGCTGAAGCGGGTTTGTGGGGCGCGATCATGGTCGGTCTGTTCGCTGCTCTGTTTGGTGGGTCAAACACATTAATCTCTGAGCCTACAGGTCCAATGACGGTTATCATGACCGCGGTGTTGACTAGCATGATGGCTAAATACCCTGAAACAGGGATGGCGATGACCTTTACTGTCGTCATGATGGCCGGGGCATTTCAGGTTTTATTAGGGACACTAAAGTTAGGAAAGTACGTAACTTTGATGCCATATAGCGTGATATCTGGCTTTATGTCAGGAATTGGCGTTATTTTAATTATACTGCAAATATCACCACTACTTGGGCAAGCGGCCCCTGCTGGTGGCGTTATGGGAACCCTGTCAGCGATCCCCGAGATTGTCGCTAACATGAAGTTTAGCGAGCTGTTTTTAGGCTTGTTAACGCTTGGTATTCTATTTTTCTTCCCCAAAAAGTATCGCCGCTATGTACCTGCACAGTTGGTCGCTTTGGTCGCGGTTACCTTACTGTCGGTCATCATCTTCGATACAGAGTCTATTCGTCGCATAGGTGAAATTCCAGCAGGTCTGCCATCACTGGTGATCCCGCATATCGATGCTGCGATGTTTACCGAGATGGTCATTGATGCCTTGGTGCTTGGCACACTGGGCTGTATTGATACCTTGTTGACTGCGGTAATTGGTGACTCTTTGACACGTAAAGAGCACGACTCCGACAAAGAGCTGCGCGGGCAGGGGCTAGCAAATATCATCTCTGGTCTATTTGGCGCTTTACCGGGAGCAGGTGCGACCATGGGAACAGTCACCAATATTCAAGTCGGTGCTCGCTCTCCTCTATCTGGCGTGGTTCGTGCCTTAATGCTTGCTTTGGTGGTACTGGTTGCCGGTGGGCTAACAGAACCTATCCCAATGGCTGTACTAGCCGGTATTGCGGTGTACGTAGGCTTTAATATCCTAGACTGGAGTTTTATCCAACGTGCTCACAAGGTTAGCTTTGCGGGCATGGCCGTGATGTACGGCGTAATGCTGCTGACGGTATTCGTTGATTTGATTGTAGCGGTTGGCCTTGGTGTATTTATCTCAAATATCATCATCATTGAACGTTTAAGTCGCGAACAAGCTCGTCAGGTTAAAGCCATCAGTGACGCGGATGAAGATGATGTGCCGTTGACTGATAGCGAGCGTGGATTATTGGATATGGCGAATGGCAAGGTGTTGTTCTTCTATCTTTCTGGGCCAATGATCTTCAGTGTTTCAAAAGCGATATCTCGTCAACATACCAGCATTTCAGATTATGAAGTGATGATCTTAGACCTGACTGATGTGCCTATGATTGATGTGACGGTTGGCTTGGCACTTGAGAATGCGATTAAAGATGCACTGGATGCCAATTGCCAGGTTTATCTGCTGTGCCCGAATGAAAAAACTCGCCAGCAGTTAGAGAAATTCCACGTAATAGACTTAGTTCCTCAAGACAATACCTTCAAGTTCCGTTACGAAGCGCTTAGAGCTGCAGTCAAGCACGTTGATACCGATGAGCATCAGTTAGAAGCTGTATAAGCAACGATTTATATTAAAAATTTGACGCCACTAGATGAAACTTTAGTGGCGTTTTTTATTTCGATAAAGTTCATTTCTAAAATATTCGAAAGGTTTAATTGTAATCATCGTTATTCAACGATAAACTGATTTACAAATAAGATGTAGCAATGGCAACCGTAAATATTATGTATGCATTAGAAATTGAGCAGCTGCGTAAAACCTATGCTGGTGGGTTTGAAGCGCTTAAAGGCATTAGTTTAAATGTCGCCAAAGGGGATTTTTACGCCTTGCTTGGGCCAAACGGAGCCGGTAAGTCCACCACTATAGGTGTGATCTCTTCGCTAGTGAACAAGACTTCAGGCCAGGTTAAGGTGTTTGGCTATGACATCGACAAAGATTTAGAGCTAGCTAAGCAAAATCTTGGCTTAGTGCCGCAAGAATTTAACTTTAACCAATTTGAAACCGTCGAACAGATTGTTCTGCAACAAGCGGGTTACTACGGCGTTCCTAAACAACTCGCTAAAGAAAGAGCTCAAAAGTATCTAACTAAGCTTGATCTTTGGGAGAAACGTAGTGAACGTGCAAGAAACCTTTCTGGTGGTATGAAACGCCGTTTGATGATTGCTCGCGCGCTCATGCATGAACCTCAACTGCTTATTCTCGATGAGCCGACCGCTGGTGTTGATATCGAATTGCGTCGCTCAATGTGGGAGTTTTTGAAAGAGATTAACTCACAGCAAGGTATCACCATCATCTTAACTACCCACTACCTAGAAGAAGCGGAAATGCTGTGTCGTAACATCGGCATCATCAATAAAGGTGAGCTGATTGAAAACACCACGATGAAGGATCTGCTCGGTAAACTTCATGTTGAGACGTTTATCCTCGACTTAGCGGAAGGTAGCTCAGAACCACAATTATCTGGGGTAAATAGCCAGACATTTGCTAACGGATCTTTGGAGATTGAGATTGAAAAGACGCAAGGTTTAAATGCGATCTTTACCCAACTTACC
The DNA here is from genome assembly GCF_059833805.1 of Vibrio sp. R10-SF1-ISO8. Taxonomy (NCBI): domain Bacteria; kingdom Pseudomonadati; phylum Pseudomonadota; class Gammaproteobacteria; order Vibrionales; family Vibrionaceae; genus Vibrio; species Vibrio sp. R10-SF1-ISO8. The sequence goes on from NZ_JCBDHL010000006.1 coordinate 157,845, forward strand.
GAGCAAGGTGTTCAAGTCTTGTCTATGCGCAACAAAGCAAACCGTTTAGAAGAACTGTTCGTCAGTATTGTTAGAGAAGGAGAGCAGTAGGATGTATCAGCTATATTGGACAGCTTTTTGTAGTCTGCTGACAAAAGAGGTCAATCGATTTACTCGTATTTGGGTTCAGACCTTAGTTCCGCCTGCGATTACGATGACACTTTATTTCATTATTTTCGGTAGCCTTATCGGCTCGCGTATCGGTGAGATGAACGGCTTTAGTTATATGGAGTATATTGTGCCGGGTTTGATTATGATGTCAGTGATCACCAACTCATACTCCAACGTCGCGTCGTCATTCTTCAGTGCCAAATTCCAGAAGAACATTGAAGAGTTGCTAGTTGCACCTGTGCCAAACTATGTGATCATTCTTGGCTTTGTTATGGGGGGCGTAGTGCGCGGCCTGCTTGTTGGCACCATCGTTACCTTCGTTTCGCTTTTCTTTGTTGATCTTCAGGTTGATCATTGGGGCATTATTATTGCGACGGTATTTATGACCTCGGTCGTGTTCTCGCTCGGTGGCTTGATCAATGCTGTGTATGCCAAGACCTTTGATGATATTTCGATCATCCCGACATTTGTTCTGACACCACTTACGTATTTGGGTGGCGTGTTTTATTCAATTAGCTTGTTGCCTGAGTTCTGGCAAGGTGTGTCTAAGATCAATCCGATCGTCTACATGGTCAATGCTTTCCGCTACGGTTTTTTAGGGGTATCTGACGTCGGTATTGTGACTTCGTTTAGCGTGCTGGGTGTGTTTGTCGTTGCTTTGTATGCGGTAGCCCATTACCTAGTGACTCGCGGAATAGGGTTGCGTAGTTAGTAGCGGACTGCGTCCTAGAGATCGGGCTGCGCCCGCGAGAATCGAGAACGGGCTTCGCCCTTCGGGATTAATTGTCATTCCCTAGACTGACGAAGGAAGGAGTAGGGAATCTCTTACAGCGAGTCGGTAGCTTGATGAGATCCCCAACTCGTTCGTTCCTTACTCTTGAGGATGACCATAAAAACAAAAAGGGTTGATACTTTCATATCAACCCTTCAAACTTTTCTCGCTTCTCGCTTCTCGCTTCTCGCTTCTCGCTTCTCGCTTCTCGCTTCTCGCTTCTCGCTTCTCGCTTCTCGCTTCTCGCTATTCTGCGCTTTCTGATGGCGCTTCAGCGGTTTCTTCTTCTTTTGATTCAACCACCATTTCGACAACTTGGTTATCGATCAGACGAGCTTTACCTAAGAAAGCAGACATTAAAATGACCGCTTGAGTGGTATCGGCAGTGATCGCTTGCAGGGTGCGGGCATCGCGAATAAAGATCTCATCAGGCTGCAGGCCTGCTGCGCGTAGCTGATCATTCGCATCTTCAATCACAGATGCGTAGTCATCGCGTCCGCCTCGCATAGCGCTGCTAATCCAACGCATAGTACGAGCCAAGACTGGAGCACGTTGACGCTCATCAATGGTTAGAAGGCCGTTACGTGAGCTCATTGCTAAGCCATCCATTTCACGCACTGTCGGTACACCGATGATTTCGATATCCATGGCCAAGTCTTCGGTCATCTTGCGAATCACCGCTAACTGTTGGAAGTCTTTCTCACCAAAGCAAGCGACATCAGGCTGAACAATATTGAAAAGCTTGCTCACCACAGTGGCGACACCACGGAAGTGACCTGGGCGAGAGGCACCTTCAAGGATGTTAGATAGACCCGGAACCTCCACAGAGGTTTGATTCTCTACCCCGTTTGGATAGATGATATCAGGCGTCGGCGTAAAGACAATTTCAACACCTTCACCGCCTAGTTTGGCCAGATCATCTTCCAAGGTGCGAGGGTAGTTATTGAGATCGTCCGCACGGTCAAACTGCATTGGGTTAACAAAGATGCTCACCACAACAATGTCGGCGTGCTCACGCGCTTTACGAACTAAGGTTAAGTGGCCTTCGTGTAGGTTGCCCATGGTTGGAACAAAAGCCACCTTGCGTCCATCTCGCTTGTACTGCTTAATCTGCTCTCTAAGAGCGGCAATTTCAGCAAAAGTTTGCATGACTATAATCCTTACGCGATGGTATGTGCGTCGCCAGGGAAAGCTCCGCTTTCGACGTCTTCCTTGTATTTAGCTACAGCTTTACGCATGTCGCCAGTTTCAGCAAGGAAGTTTTTCGAGAATTTTGGCATGTAGTTCGCTGCAATACCGAACATATCGTGCATAACTAGGATCTGGCCGTCAGTGACATTTCCGGCACCAATACCAATCACTGGTACATCACATACTTCGGTGATGCGTGCGGCGAGTTCTTTTGGAACACATTCAAGCAAAATGATTTGTGCGCCTGCTTCTTGCAGAGCAAGTGCATCACGAACCATGCGATCGGCTTTATCTTGCTCGCGACCTTGTACCTTGAAACCACCAAAGATATTCACTGATTGTGGAGTCAGCCCTAGATGGGCACACACGGGTACAGCGCGCTCCGTAAGCATTTTCACAGTGTCGACTAGCCAGTCGCCACCTTCAATTTTTACCATGTTTGCACCAGCACGCATCAGAGTTGCGGCATTTTCACATGCTTGCTCTGGTGTGGCATAGCTCATAAATGGCATATCAGCCATCAATAAACAGTTAGGGCTACCAGCACGAACACAGCGAGTATGGTAAGCAAGTTCTTCAACCGTCACTGGTAACGTTGAAGTTTCACCTTGAAGCACCATACCTAGCGAGTCGCCTACTAGCAGTACTGGCATCTCTTGGCTTTCGAATAGCTGAGCGAAGCTCGCATCGTAAGCGGTAGAAGTTGCAAATTTACGACCTTCTTGCTTCCATTTCATTAGGTCGTTGATAGAAATTTTTTTCATGATTTTTCCTTACAGGAGTTGGCTATGATTGCCAAATACGCAGACCGTTTTGCTCAACGACTTTGAGTAAGTCTTCCAGTCTGGTCCCACATGGGAGGGTTAAATTTGGTGCGATTTCTGCGAGCGGGTAGAGTACGAACTCTCGCTCTTTCATTCCGTAGTGAGGAACGACTAGGCGCTCGGAATCCATCACCTCATTGCCATAAAGTAGAATATCGAGATCTAAGGTTCTTGGACCCCAACGCTCTTCTTTACGGACGCGCCCTTGCTCTTGTTCAATAGCTTGAGTGCTATCAAGCAGTTCAAGTGGCGTTAATTCTGTTTTTAGTTCAACCACGGCATTGATGTAGTCAGGTTGATCTTGAGGGCCCATCGGTGTACTGCTGTACAAAGATGAGCTACGCACGAACTCTGACTTAGGAAGTTGTTTTAATGCATCAATAGCCGCATTGGCTTGAGAGACAGGATCGCTAAGATTGCTGCCTACAGCGATAAAGACCGTGATCATGACGATGCCTTAGGCTTTTTCTTACGGTAGTTCTTGCGGCGACGCTGCTTTGGTAGGCCTTCGGCTGAAGAATCTAAGTCGGCAACCATTGCTTGACGCATATTGCGACCTGCATTTTGGAAGGTTTCCCACCATTTGGCTAATAGCTCGGTATCACCTTGTTCAACCTCACCGCGCATCTCAAGGAAATCGAAGCCAGCACGGAATTTGTTGAGTTCCATTAGGCGGAAAGCGCGTTTACCGTTGCGACGGGGCATACGAAGCTGCAATTGCCAGATTTCGCGAATCGTTGCCGTATGGCGGCGTGGAATGGCGATGGTGCGTACCTGATCATCAAGTACGTAGTTACTGGCTTCCATGATCGCGTCATAGAAAGAGAGCTTACGCTTCTCCATCAACTGGTTAGCTTTCTCTTGCAGTGGGTACCACAGCATAGCAGCGAACATAAATGCAGGGTTAATGCGTTTACCTTCTTCGATGCGCTGATCGGTAGAATCTAATACCAAATCAAGCATCTGCTCGGTTTGCGAAGAGTAATCTTCAGTAAAGAACTCTGAAATCGTTGGGAACAACTGTTGGAACAAGTTGTATTCACGCATCAGGTGGTAAGTTTCTAGACCATGACCTGATTGCAGCATCTTTAATGATTCCTCATAAAGACGTGCTGGTGGAATGTCTTGAAGTAAGGTTGAAAGCTCTTCAATCGGCTCTGCGGTATCTTCTTCAATATCGAAGTCGAGTTTAACCGCAAAGCGAATCGCACGCAGCATACGCACTGGGTCTTCGCGATAGCGCGTTTCAGGGTCACCGAGTAAGCGAATCAGTTTGTCTTCTAGATCTTCAATGCCACCGGCGTAGTCGTGAATGGAGTAGTCTCCGATGCTGTAATACATCGCGTTGACAGTAAAGTCACGACGTTCTGCGTCTTCATCAATGGTGCCGTAAACATTATCACGTAACAGCATGCCTTCTTTTGACTGCTGAGAGACATTCTTGCTTGGTTCTTGGTGGTGACCACGGAATGTTGCCACTTCAATGATGTCGCGGCCAAACATAATGTGGGCGAGGCGGAATCGACGACCAATCAAACGGCAGTTTTTAAATAGCTGCCTGATCTGCTCTGGGGTAGCATTGGTTGCAATGTCAAAGTCTTTAGGTGCTTGACCAAGCAATAAGTCTCGAACACCACCGCCAACAAGATATGCGTCGAAGCCTGCACCATGAAGACGGTATAGCACCTTCAATGCATTATCACTGATTTTTTTGCGCGAGATGTTATGCTCTTGGCGAGTAATAATATTTAAATCGAGTTCTGTAATTGCTCGAGATTCGCTGGGTGTATAGTCGTTTTTATTCATGTGCATTTGGCAATAATTGGTTAATCCAATTTTGCTTGAGTTTAGTTTCTTAGGCCCGCTAGGGGCGAATTTGCGGCTAATAATAGCCTACAGCGAGCGGTTTGAGAATAATGGTGTGATCTCAGTCGATGAAGGCAGTTGAGTTAGGTGCCAATTTTGTACCCCCCACTCTATGATTTCATCTATGCTCGAATGTCGAATTTCTTCCTTAATATCAAACCCTAAGAATGTCATCGCATCAAGCAATGCAGGTTTCGGGTTTTCGTTATCAATCGCTTTCGCATGGTTCTGTTTGGATAACTTCTGACCATTTGTATCAAGTGCTAACGGAAGATGTAAATAGCCTACAGGGGCTTTATTTAGCATTTGATAAAGACTGATTTGTCTGCCAGTCGGCTCAATCAAATCTGCCCCGCGCACTACTTCAGTAATTCCCTGCTCGATATCATCCAATACTACTGCAAGGTTATAGGCAAATAACCCATCGCGGCGCTTTATAATAAAATCTTCATCTGCCAATGCGTTTGGGATGTGCAAAGTGCCATGACGTTTATCTTCAAACTCGTACACCGGTTTCGTCATGCGTAATCGAATTGCGCACTGCTGATGATTGGTGAGGCCAAGGTCACGACAAGTGCCCGAGTAGAAACCACCAAGCGCTTTTATTTGCTTACGTGTGCACTGGCAGTAATACGCTTGTCCGCTTGCTAACCAACGTTCAATTTGCGCTTGATATAAGTCGTGTCGTTGACTCTGGTACACCACCTCACCATCCCAAAACAGACGGTATGCTTCTAAGGTTTGTAAAATTAAACAAGCTGCACCGGGCATTTCGCGTGGTGGATCTAAGTCTTCAATTCTGACCAACCATTGACCATGATTTGCTTTCGCTTGGAAATAACTGCCTAAAGCGGCAATCAAGGAGCCAAAATGCAGTGGGCCGGATGGAGATGGAGCGAAGCGACCAATATAACTCATACTATTTTTATGCCGTGATACAAACCAAAAAGGGAGCCAAAGCTCCCTTCAATAGTCATTGCAAGAGTGATTAACCCTGCATTTGCTTCTCTTTGATTTCTGCAAGAGTCTTACAGTCAATACAAAGGTCTGCGGTTGGACGAGCTTCTAGACGGCGAATACCAATCTCGATGCCACAAGATTCACAAAAGCCAAAGTCGTCTTCTTCAATCTTGTTAAGCGTCTTTTCGATTTTCTTAATCAGACGACGCTCACGGTCACGGTTGCGCAGCTCTAAGCTGAATTCTTCTTCTTGAGAAGCACGGTCAACTGGATCTGGGAAATTTGCTGCCTCGTCCTGCATGTGGTGTACAGTGCGATCAACTTCTTCCCTGAGCTGGTTGCGCCAAGCTGATAGAATTTTTGTAAAATGAGCCAACTGCTCAGGTGACATGTATTCTTCACCTGCTTTTTCTTGGTATGGCTCAACCCCTGCAATGGCTAGGATGCCTAGCGCTTTTTTCTTTGAGTCTGGCATGCAGCATCTCCTACTAACACCTAGTCAACTGCGCTCGCAGTTATTTTTAAGGCGGGTATCTATAGCAAAAAGAATCTTTGGAGGCAAATACTTGAGGTTAAACTTACTGTCAATGTGAAGGTCACATCATTTTTTGCCGTTAATGGCTAAATTCGAGTGACTTGACCAGTTTAATCTCATCGCTTGAAAGCTCTGCCTTGTAGCACAGTACTTCCACCCCTTGTTCTTGAGCGTATTTCAGTAATTGTGAATATTTGGCGTCTATATGGAGTGCTGGAGCGACTTTTTCAATCCCTGAATGTAAAACAGTGAATAAAAGTACTGCTCTGCTTCCAGAATGCACCATTTCTGTGAGCTCTCTCAGGTGCTTTTGTCCACGAGTAGTGACTGCATCTGGGAAATACCCTTGGCCTTGTAAATCCTCATCCAATAAGGTGACGCTTTTAACCTCTATATAGCATTTTGGTTGATTTTCTGATTTGAGCAAGATATCAATCCGGCTATTTTCATTGCCATACTTCACTTCAGTTTGAAGTTGGTCATAACCTTGCAGCTCACTAATCACACCTGTTTCTATCGCTTCCACAGCTAGCTGGTTCGCGCGTGCGGTATTTATGCAGATGCGATGACCTTGACTGGTCTCCGATAATTCCCAGCTATTCGGGTACTTACGCTTAGGGTTATCCGACGTTGAGTACCAAACTTTATTTCCTGGCGTAGCGCAGCCTGTCATTGCACCTGTATTGGCACAGTGGATAGTGCGCTCACTGCCATCCGGTAAAGTAATGTCGGCGAGAAAGCGCTTATAGCGTTTGATTAATGTGGCCGATTCTAATGATGGTTCAAACTTCATTTAGCACTGTTTTTATGTACAATAGTTGCCAACATTACACCACAAGGTTTCTCCTTTGTCACAATTGCCTATTCAGGGCGTGATGCCAGAGCTCATCTCTGGTGTACGCAACAATTCACAGCTCATTCTTAAAGCAGCCCCAGGCGCGGGTAAATCAACCCATTTTCCGCTGCAACTGATTAAGCACAATGTGGTTAAAGGCAAGATTATTATGCTAGAGCCGAGGCGACTCGCCGCGCGTAACATTGCCCGTTACCTTGCCGAGCAACTTGGAGAGAAGGTTGGGCAGCGAGTGGGTTATCGTGTTCGTGGAGAAAACAAAACCAGTCAGCAGACCCAGTTGGAAGTGGTGACCGAAGGTATTCTGACTCGCATGATTCAATCCGATCCGGAATTGACCGGCGTCGATCTGGTGATCTTTGATGAGTTTCACGAACGCAGTATTCATGCTGATACTGCGCTCGCGTTTTGTTTGGAGATCCAAGAAGCGCTGCGCGATGATCTTAAATTAGTGGTGATGTCAGCGACATTAGATCAACTCGCTCTATCTCGTTTGTTGCCTGATGCTGAATACGTTGAATCTCAAGGTAGAAGCTTTCCAGTTGAGCACAGATATGTCCCAGCTAAGCCAAATGAACGCTTAGAAGAGCAGATGGCGAAGCAGATTACCTCGCTGATAGAAAACGAATCCGGTTCTTTATTGGCTTTTCTACCGGGAGTGGCGGCAATCAAACGTGTTGAAGAGCGATTGCAGCACCTAGCGAGTGGTGTTCAGATTTGTCCTCTCTATGGGCAGCTAGACTTTGCTCAGCAGCAAGCCGCAATCCAACCGGCTAAAAATGGCGAGAGAAAAGTTGTATTGGCCACCAATATTGCAGAAACCTCGCTAACCATAGAAGGGATTAGGCTAGTTGTTGACTCAGGCTATGAGCGCGTAGCGAAGTTTGATCTGAAAAGTGGTGTCACTCGTTTAGAGCAAACTCGGATTGCTCAATCATCTGCTGAGCAAAGAGCGGGCCGTGCAGGGCGTTTGGAGCCTGGTATTTGTGTGCGGTTGTATTCTGAAGGGCAGCTCAATCAACAGCCTTATGTGCCTTCACCGGAAATACTGCATTCAGATTTGTCGAATCTGGTATTGGAGCTTGCTCAGTGGGGAGCACAAACGCCTGCTGATTTAAGTTGGCTAGATATACCGCCTGAAAGTGCGATATACCAAGCCAGAGCCTTGCTTGTGCAGCTTGGGCTACTGGACAGCAAAGGGCAGCTAACAGAGGCCGGTAAACTGGCCGCGAAGCTGGGCTTAGAGCCAAGAGCTTGCGCTATGCTTGCCAAAGCGAAAGACTCAAGCGAGACCGCTGCGGCAATTATCGCCCTATTGGAGGAGCCTGAACGCAACACATTGGACTTTATACACAGCGTGCACCGTTTAAAGCTGGGTAAACACAGCAAGCAAAAACTGGTGATTGAACGCGCGCGAACCATTGCCAAGCGCATCGGTAGCGATTTCTTACTAACTAGCATCGACGAGTCATCAGTTGCCTGTTTGCTGGCGCTGGCTTTCCCTGATCGAATTGCTCAGGCTCGTAGCAATCAGTTAGGATGTTTCTTACTCGCCAATGGACATGGGGCGCAGATAGAAGACAGCCAAAGACTCGCTGCTTGCGATTATATTATCGTGATTGACTTGATGCGCGGTCAATCGGAATCCTCACAAATATTTTCTGCCTTGGAACTTGATCTCGCGGCGTTGCAGAAGCGTTCTCCAGAGCTGTTTACATCGATAGAGTTGGTTGATTGGGATGAACAAAAAGGTCGTCTGATTGCTGAATGTCAGACAAAACTTGGCCGCTTAATCATTGAGAGAAAAGTGCTTCCGGAACCTCCACGTGAAAAAATGACGCAAGCTTTACTTAATTTCGTTCAACGTAAAGGGCTTTCAGTATTAAATTGGACACCGCAAAGTATCGATCTTCTAGAACGTATGCGCTGTGGGCAGGAGTGGTTACCGGAACAAGAGTGGCCCCAGTTAGATGAGACGGGGCTATTGCACCATTTGTCTGATTGGTTAGAGCCATACCTAAACGGTATCGGTTCGGTAAAAGCGTTGGCAAAGGTGGATTTGAGCGCGGCGTTATTGGCTTATTTAGGCTGGCCGTTAAATCAAGAGATAGACAAGTGGCTGCCAACACATTACCAAGTGCCAACGGGAAGCAAGAAGAAAATTCGCTATCAGCAAGGGCAGGAGCCAGTCTTGTCGGTCCGGATGCAGGAAGTGTTTGGTGAACAGGCTTCACCTGAAATTGCTCAAGGTAGGAAGCGTTTGGTGTTAGAGCTACTTTCTCCTGCGCAAAGACCACTCCAAGTGACTCGAGATCTGGCGAGTTTTTGGAGTGGCGCATACAAAGAAGTGCAGAAAGAGATGAAAGGGCGCTACCCTAAGCACGTTTGGCCGGATGATCCAGCTAACCATGTGGCGACAACGAAAACCAAAAGACAGCTAAACTCATGACCAAGAAATCAACGTCGGCAGGCACTAAAAAGACAACCAATAAGCCTGTGCGCAAACGCGCGACCAAATCCCCTAAACGGAGCCCAAACAAGAAACAGAAACGTTCTTGGTTAAAGGCTATTTGGAGCTTGACTTGGAAGCTTGCTTTAGCCGGTATCGCTGTGTTGCTAGTGGTCGGCATCTATCTTGATACTTTGGTGAAACAGCGCTTTGAAGGACAGCTTTTCGACCTACCGACAGTGGTCTACGCACGTATTCTTAACTTAGCTCCAGGCGACTCAATTACCATCCAAGAAGTACGCAATGAGCTGGATGTGCTTAACTATCGTAAGGTGCGCCAACCTCGTTATCCCGGTGAGTATTCCTCGTCGTCAACTAAGATTGAGCTTATACGCCGTCCATTTGAGTTTAGCGACGGCCCTGAGCCAGATCGCCGCGTGATGCTCCACTTTTCGAAAAACAATCTTGAGCGAATTCAATCGTTAGAGAAGAAAGGCGATCTAGGTTATTTGCGCATTGAGCCTAAAATGCTAGGAATGTTAGAGAAAAACCACGATGAGCAAAGGCTGTTTGTTAAGCGCGAGCAATTTCCCGAGGTGATGATCGATGCCTTGCTGACTACTGAGGACCGTGATTTCTATCAGCATGATGGCGTGTCACCATTAGCGATAGCTCGGGCTCTGGTCGCGAATGTTAAGGCTGGAAGAACAGTTCAAGGGGGAAGTACTCTCACACAGCAATTGGCGAAGAATATCTTCCTATCGAGTGATCGCACCTTGTGGCGAAAAATCCGAGAAGCGTATATTGCGTTAATTCTCGACCATCGGTACAGCAAAGATCGAATCTTAGAGGCGTATCTTAATGAAGTGTATCTAGGACAAAGCCGCGGACAAGCGATTCATGGTTTTGGCTTAGCGGCTCGGCTTTATTTCGGTCAACCTATTCAAGAGCTACGCATCGATCAGTTGGCTTTGCTAGTTGGTATGGTGAAAGGACCGTCTTATTACAACCCTGTTCGCTTCCCTGAGCGGGCGAAAAAACGTCGCGATTTAGTGCTTCGTTTGATGATGCAACACGATATTCTCACTGCGCGTGAATATGATATGGCTGCCAGTCGACCGTTGGACATTCAAGATAATCCACAGATAGCCAGTCGTCAGCCTGCGTATTTCCAACAGTTGAAAATAGAGCTGAGGGATAAAGTAGGTGAAGCTTTCCAGTCCGACGTCGGTTTGAAAGTATTTACCTCACTAGACCCAGTCTCTCAGCATGAACTAGAGCAGGCGATTGCCACGAAAATTCCGCAACTTGCTAGCGTCGCGGGTAAGTCTTTAGAAGGTGCCGCTGTTGCCGTTGATCGTCATAGCGGAGAAATTCGCGCTATGGTTGGCGGTAAACGCACTGGCTATGACGGTTTTAACCGCGCGCTGAATGCGAGCCGCCAAATCGGTTCTCTGGCTAAGCCGGCGGTTTATTTAACAGCGCTTGAGCAGCCGAATAAATACCACCTCGCCACCACCTTGCACGATAAACCAATAAGTCTAAAGGGCAGCAAAGGCAACGTTTGGTCGCCACGTAACTATGATCGTAAATTTCGAGGTGATGTGCCTTTGTATATTGCTTTAGCGAAATCACTGAACGTACCGACCGTTGAACTGGGCATGCGACTAGGCATTCCAAGTGTGGTGAAAACCCTAGAAAAACTTGGCGTCGATAAAAATGAGATTCGCCCTGTACCGTCGATGTTCCTTGGCTCATTCACATTGACCCCCTTCCAAGTGGCACAGATGTACCAAACTCTGACCAATTCGGGTAAGCAAGCAAGGTTGTCCGCGCTACGCTCAGTGATCGACTTAGACGGCAATGTCTTGTATCAGTCACTACCAAGAGTGTCACAGACCGTTGACCAACAGGCGGCATGGCTAACCACTTATGCGATGAAGCGTGGGGTACTTGAAGGGACTGGTCGCTACCTTAATAGCCAATTTGGCTGGGCGGCATTGGCAGGTAAAACGGGCACCAGTAACGATACTCGTGATAGCTGGTTTGTCGGTGTTGATGGGCGTGAGGTGACAACCATATGGTTAGGTCGAGATGACAATAAACCGACTAAGCTGACAGGCTCTAGTGGTGCACTGAGGGTCTATGCTGAGTACCTAAAACACCGAATCCCAGAGAAATTAACCCTGCCTTGGCCACAAGGTGTCAGTACATTAGGTTTTGCAAAAACTGCGCAGGGTAGTTTAGATCTTGATTGTTCCAATCAGTTTAAATTGCCTGTTTGGGATGTTGGTGGAAGCCTGAAAGAACAGTGCGAGAGTCAACCAAAACAGTGGATCAAAGAACTATTTAGTTGGTAGTAATCATTGTGTGGAATATTAATACTTTACGACGATCGAGTCTGCCAGTATAAACACAACATAAAGCTCTAGAAAGGAACTCGAATCGTGAGAACACTCATTGGCTTCCTAGCATGTGTTATTGGAAGTGTGGCATTTAGTGCCGTGGCTCAGACTGAAGCGCAGCAAGAAACAAGACCTAAAGTCGCACTTGTACTCGCGGGTGGTGGTGCAAAAGGTGCCGCGCATATTGGCGTGTTAAAAGCACTAGAAGAGCTAAGAGTTCCGGTCGACATCATTACTGGTACAAGTATGGGCTCTTATGTGGGGGGCTTATACGCCACGGGTATGAGTGCCGATGAAATAGAGTCTTTTATCTACACCGTTGATTGGAATAGCGGTTACCGCGATCGAGTTGATCGCAGCCAGCGTAAAGTTCAAGACAAAGAATACGAAGACAGATATCAACTCACTACCGACTTGGGGCTTCGCTGGGGAGAAATTCGCGGAAAACGCGGCCTAGTTCAAGGTCAGGGAATGCTCAAGCTTTTGCGCGAAACCGCAGGCAATCTACCCCCTTTTGAGTCTTTCGATGAGCTTGCCATTCCTTATCGCTCTGTCGCTACGGATATTCTAGAGCTAGAACCTGTGGTTATCGACCATGGCTACTTAGTCGATGCAATGATGGCGAGCATGTCGGTACCCGGGGCTTTGCCACCATACAATCTCAACGGTCGTCTCTTGGTTGACGGTGGGGTAACCAACAACATGCCAGTGGATATTGCCCGAGACCTCGGTGCTGATATCGTGATTGCTGTCGATATAAGTACTGAGTACAAAAGTGAAGAGGACTTCACCACCCTGTTCACCGTCGCCGATCAGTTATCTAACTATCTTGTGCGGAACACGACCAACCAACAGGCTGAACTTCTCTCTGAGCAAGATCTCTACTTACGCCCAGAAGTAGGGGGGATGGAAACGACTGAATTTCACAAAATGCCAGATGCTTTTGACAAAGGCTACCAAGTGACAATGCAAAGCAAAGATTTGCTAAAGCAATTCAGCCTTTCATCAGCAGGCTATCAAGATTATGTGGATCATAAAGAAGATGTTCGTCGTGGCCTACGTTACGGCGATGAAATCACGATTCAAAACGTGGTGATAAATAACAACTCGCACTATGCAGATGAGTTACTTGCAAAGCGACTGAATCTTGAAGAAGGTAACAAGTATAGTTTGTCTCAAGTTGAGAAGAGTGTTCAGGATTTATATGCGTTAGACCGATTTGAATTGATCAAATACCGCTATGATGAAGTGGATGGACAAGATACGCTGATTGTCGATGTGAATGAAAAGTCCTGGGGGCCAAATTACGTTAATTTCCGCTTTTTCCTCGAAGATGATTTTTCGACTGACAGCCAGTACTCACTAGGTGTATCGAGCAACTTTACCGATCTCAATGATTATGGTGCAGAGCTAAGAACAGATTTTGAGATAGGTACGGATAAACGCTTTGAAGCTCTGTTTTATACGCCTTTTTTCTCGAGCCAAAAGTCCTTTACCACTTTTGGTGTGACTTATAGCGATGAGAAGCGTAATCTGCCGGCCACTGGATTTGAAGATACCACCTTATCTGCTACGAAAAACTACTTCCCACTCTCTTTCAGTGAATGGGTCGCTGAATGGGCTTTAGGCTATCAAGATACCTTATGGCGACGCTTTAAAATTGGTGCGAGGTATGTAGATGGCGAAGGTGAACTGTCTACACTCCCTTCTTATCTAGACTTGTCTTACAAACGTTTAGGAGTGTTTACTAACTACCGAATCGACACTCTCGATAATTACAGCCTGCCGCGTAAAGGCTTTTATCTAAATCTAGATTATTTGATCTCCCATGACGAAAGTACAGGTGGAAGCCCACTCACTGAAGCAACGGAAGATGAAGATACGGCTTACGAGTTTGGCGCTAAGATGATCGCGGCGCAGACTTTTTCTCGCCATACTTTGGTCGCAAATATTGATGTAGGGTTCGTAAACAACAAAAACTCATCTATCCCAATTGATCCTAAAGAAATTGGTGGTTTCTTAAATTTGTCGGGAATTCCACGTAACAGCTTGATTGGACAGAACAAACTATTTGGCAGCCTTGTTTATCGCTATCGTTGGTTTGATAATGACTTTGGCTTGTTCACTTCACCATTCTATATCGGTGCTTCAATGGAATATGGCGGTGTTTGGAATGATCCCGAACTAGATATTGATGATGCGCCTTTATACGCTGCAGGCTCTGTGTTTGCTGGCGTTGACTCTCCGATTGGGCCAATAATGTTTGGTTACGGTCGCACTGAACAGAATTTTGATTCTGTTTACCTAATTATTGGCACTACATTTAAGTAACCACTTTCTCATTTAATATCACCATATCCTATTCTCAATGAGTAGGATATGGGCTGAATTGACATGAAAAATCATAGAACTTTAGTCTTAAGTTGCTATGTTGGTCAAAATGATGAGATTTTAATTTAACGTTAAATTTGCTATTCTACCGCCCACAGTTTGGCCTCTCTGGCACTGTTTCTCAGTCAGCATTGAATGATAAATATGGCATGGAGAGCCAAGTTTCCAAGGATGTTCACTCCCTTATTCTTTGAATAAATAGCATAAGAGGGAGGAACCGCAATGAGAGGAAAAAGTCGTGCTTGAAGCCTACCGTAAACACGTCGAAGAGCGTGCTGCTGAAGGAGTTGTTCCTAAACCACTAGATGCTGAGCAAGTTGCCGGCCTAGTTGAACTTCTTAAAACCCCACCTCAAGGTGAAGAAGCATTTATTCTTGACCTACTAGAGAATCGTATCCCACCAGGTGTTGATGAAGCTGCTTATGTAAAAGCAGGTTTCCTTACGGCTGTGACGAAAGGTGAAGTGGACTCGCCGCTAGTCAGCCGTGAAAAAGCAGCTGAACTGCTTGGTACCATGCAGGGTGGTTACAACATCGCTCCATTGGTTGATTTGCTAGACGATGACGCACTCGCGTCAATTGCCGTTAAAGCACTTTCACACACTCTACTGATGTTTGATGCTTTCTATGATGTAGAAGAGAAAGCGAAAGCAGGTAATACATACGCGCAGCAAGTTCTTCAGTCATGGGCTGACGCTGAGTGGTTTACCTCGAAAGAGAAAGTTGCTGAGAAAATCACCGTTAAAGTCTTTAAAGTTACTGGTGAGACGAACACCGATGACTTATCTCCAGCACCAGATGCTTGGTCTCGCCCTGATATTCCAGTTCACGCCAAAGCGATGCTGAAAATGGAACGTGATGGTATCAACCCAGACGAGCCAGGAAGCGTTGGTCCTATCAAACAAATCGAAGAGCTACAAAAAGATGGTATTCCACTAGCGTATGTGGGTGACGTTGTTGGTACGGGTTCTTCACGTAAGTCAGCAACTAACTCTGTACTTTGGTTCATGGGTGAAGATATCCCATTTGTACCAAACAAACGTACTGGTGGTATCTGTTTAGGTGGCAAGATTGCGCCAATCTTCTACAACACGATGGAAGACTCAGGAGCGCTACCAATTGAGCTAAACGTTCAAGACATGAACATGGGTGACGTGATTGATATCTACCCATATGAAGGTGTAGTACGTAAAGGCGGCGCAGAGATCTCGAACTTTGAATTGAGCAAGGTACTACTTGATGAAGTGCGCGCTGGTGGCCGTATTCCATTGATCATTGGTCGTGGCTTAACAAGTCGTGCTCGTACTTCTCTTGGCCTAGAAGAAACCGATCTGTTTGCTAAGCCAATTGATCCTTCTGCATCAGACAAGGGTTACACACTGGCTCAGAAGATGGTTGGTAAAGCATGTGGCGTTGAAGGTGTTCGCGCTGGTCAATACTGCGAACCTAAGATGACCACAGTAGGCTCTCAGGATACAACGGGCCCTATGACGCGTGATGAGCTAAAAGACCTAGCGTGTCTTGGCTTCTCAGCTGATCTAGTGATGCAGTCTTTCTGTCATACATCTGCGTATCCAAAACCAGTAGATGTAAACACCCACCACACGCTACCTGATTTCATCATGAATCGTGGTGGTGTCTCTCTTCGTCCTGGTGACGGCGTTATCCACTCATGGCTAAACCGTATGCTTCTTCCTGATACAGTAGGTACAGGTGGTGACTCGCATACTCGTTTCCCATTAGGTATTTCATTCCCAGCAGGTTCTGGTCTCGTTGCATTTGCAGCAGCAACTGGTGTTATGCCACTTGATATGCCGGAATCAATCCTAGTTCGCTTTAAAGGTGAAATGCAGCCGGGTATCACGCTACGTGATTTAGTTCATGCGATTCCTTACTACGCAATTCAGCAAGGTCTATTGACGGTTGAGAAAGCGGGTAAGATCAATGAATTCTCGGGTCGCGTACTTGAAATTGAAGGTGTTGAGCATCTAACTGTTGAGCAGGCGTTTGAGCTTTCAGATGCATCAGCAGAGCGTTCAGCAGCGGGCTGTACCGTGAAACTGTCTCAAGAGTCTATCGAAGAGTACCTAAACTCGAACATCACCATGCTTAAGTGGATGATCTCGGAAGGTTACGGCGACCGCCGTACTATTGAGCGTCGTATCACAGCGATGGAAGAGTGGCTAGCGAACCCTGAGCTGATGGAAGCGGATGCGGACGCAGAGTACGCACACGTGATTGAAATTGACTTGGCTGACATCGATCAACCGATTCTATGTGCACCAAATGACCCAGATGATGCTCGTCTTCTATCTGAAGTTCAGGGCACAAACATCGACGAAGTGTTTATCGGTTCATGTATGACTAACATTGGTCACTTCCGTGCAGCAGGTAAACTGCTAGAGCAATTTGGTGGTCAGTTAGATACTCGACTATGGGTTGCGCCACCAACCAAGATGGACCGTGATCAGCTAACTGAAGAAGGCTACTACGGCATTTACGGCCGTGCGGGTGTTCGTATCGAAACTCCGGGCTGTTCGCTATGTATGGGTAACCAAGCGCGTGTGGCAGATAAAGCGACAGTAATGTCTACTTCTACACGTAACTTCCCTAACCGTTTAGGTACAGGTGCGAACGTATACCTATCTTCTGCAGAGCTAGCAGCTGTAGGTGCAATTCTAGGTAAGATTCCAACTAAGGAAGAGTATTTAGAGTACGCTAAGCAGATCGATGCAACAGCAGCAGATACCTACCGCTACTTGAGCTTCCATAAGATGGAAGATTACACCAAGAAGGCGGATGAGGTTATCTTTCAAGAACCTGCATAAATAGCTTGGAATATTAATAGCTGATAAAGCGCCCACCTTAAGGTGGGCGCTTTTTTGTGGGAGCGCCCCTAGGATATCTAGAGCGCTTCGCTGCTGGAAAACTGGAACGGGCTTTGTCCTACTGGAGGTGGGTGTTGACAGGAGTTGCTCCTAAAGTGAGATAATAAATCAGCTCTCCAGCTCTCCAGCTCTCCAGCTCTCCAGCTCTCCAGCTCTCCAGCTCTCCAGCTCTCCAGCTCTCCAGCTCTCCAGCATCTCCAGCATCTCGCTTCCCGACTCTCTACCCTGTATACTCCCGCCCATTAAGTTAGACAGAACCACAAGAGGCGCCCTATGGAATTCGAGTTTATTAGAAACACTTTAATGGGCGAATACTATGTGAAGTCCAGTATGGGGCACGAAATTGTTGCACGCTGGCTGCAGGAAGAAATTGGCAAGGATTGGCAGAAAATTGAGCGCGTTGATGATCTAATTCGCAAGGCACGATCTAATCCTCAACAAGAGCATAGCTTAGAAGGCACTGAAATTTTCCTGATGATTCAAGGTGATGAAGTCACGGTTCAAGAGAATGTGCTTGCTCATGGTCAAGAGATGGACGCAGAGAGTGAGTTTGATTTTTATGACAGTGAAAGTACAGCAAGCTGCGGACTGGAAGACTTTGAAGATCTTATTGAACAATGGAAGACCTTCCTTACGACCAAGTAATGCACTTTTGTGGTGAGTCATCTTAGGCTTGCTTTAAATTTGTGAATAGGGCGCACCAAATTGGTGCGTCCTTTTTGTTTATGGAGCAATGTTTAATGCTTGTTTTTATTTAAATCAATAGCTTAACAAGTTGGCACGCACCTTGGATTACTAATAAACAAAAGGATGACAGCTTCAGAGAGGATGCGATGAAACTTATAAATGCGATTATTAAACCGTTCAAATTAGACGATGTTCGTGAGGCCCTAGCCGATGTTGGTATTGAAGGGATGACAGTATCAGAGGTTAAGGGTTTTGGCCGTCAGAAAGGTCACACTGAGCTATACCGTGGTGCAGAATACCAAGTCGACTTTCTACCTAAGGTGAAACTTGAAATAGC
Source organism: Vibrio sp. R10-SF1-ISO8 (assembly GCF_059833805.1). Lineage (NCBI taxonomy): Bacteria > Pseudomonadati > Pseudomonadota > Gammaproteobacteria > Vibrionales > Vibrionaceae > Vibrio > Vibrio sp. R10-SF1-ISO8. The sequence continues at coordinate 176,152 of NZ_JCBDHL010000006.1, forward strand.
GACTCAGGCAGAAAACGTTGACCGAGTGATTGAGGCGGTGTCAAAAGCAGCGCACACGGGAAAAATCGGAGACGGAAAAATTTTCGTTTATGACCTCAGCCAAGCGGTGCGTATTCGTACCGGTGAAATGGACGCTGAAGCGCTTTAAGAATTCAAAGGACTGGAGACAATAAGATGGAATTAACAACTACAGTAACAGAGTTACGTTACGCACTAGACACCTTTTTCTTCCTCATTTCGGGTGCGTTGGTAATGTGGATGGCAGCAGGTTTTGCCATGTTGGAAGCGGGTTTGGTTCGCTCAAAGAACACGACTGAAATTCTAACTAAAAACATCTGTTTATACGCGATAGCTTGTACTATGTACCTCATCGTTGGTTACAACATTATGTATGTTGATAACGGTGAAGGCGGTTGGCTACCTTCATTTGGTGCACTCATCGGTACTCAAGGCGAACGTGCAGATCACTCGCTAGAGTCAGACTTCTTCTTCCAGGTAGTGTTTGTCGCAACAGCCATGTCAGTTGTGTCAGGTGCTGTTGCTGAACGTATGAAGTTATGGTCTTTCCTTATTTTCTCGGCAGTGTTAACAGCATTTATCTACCCAATGGAAGGTTACTGGACTTGGGGTGGTGGTTTCCTATCAGAAGCGGGCTTTAGTGACTTCGCAGGCTCAGGCATCGTTCATATGGCAGGTGCAGCCGCCGCTCTAGCTGGTGTTCTACTTCTAGGTGCGCGTAAAGGCAAGTACGGTAAGAAAGGTGAAATCTACCCAATTCCAGGTTCAAACATGCCTCTAGCAACGCTTGGTACCTTTATCCTATGGTTCGGTTGGTTCGGCTTCAACGGTGGTTCTCAGCTAATGGTATCTGACTTTGAGAATGCAACCGCAGTAGGTCAAATCTTCCTTAACACTAATGCAGCAGCTGCTGCGGGTGCCATTGCAGCGCTACTTGTTTGTAAAACAACTTGGGGTAAGGCTGACCTTACTATGATTCTTAACGGTGCATTAGCAGGTCTTGTTGCTATCACAGCGGATCCTCTATCACCTTCACCACTTTACGCAGTAGCAATTGGTGCAGTATCTGGTGCGCTAGTGGTGTTTAGCATCATCGGCCTTGATAAGCTTAAGATTGATGATCCTGTAGGTGCTATCTCAGTGCACGGTGTATGTGGTTTCTTCGGTCTGATGGTTGTGCCGCTAAGCAATGGTGATGCAACATTTGGTGCACAGCTTCTAGGCGCCGCGGTAATCTTTGCTTGGGTATTTGGTGCAAGTCTAGTGGTATGGGCTGTGCTTAAAGCGACAATTGGTATCCGAGTTTCAGAAGACGAAGAGATGGAAGGTATGGACATGCATGACTGTGGTGTCGGTGCATATCCAGAATTCGTAACAGTGAAGTAATTACACTAGATGTGACGTTACATATAGTTACAAATAAAAGTATCAAAAACCTGCTCTCTAGAGCAGGTTTTTTTGTTTCGTGTCATTGTTTTCTAAACTATGATGAATATAATAACGCAACTGATAAACGTTATCATTACGAAGTTAAAGGACTGAACCAATGAAAAAACTGCTGACTCTTTCTGCATTAGCTTGCGCGACAATCGCACCTACAGCGGCAATCGCTGCAGAAGAAGTGAACGTATACTCTTACCGTCAACCTTTCCTAGTTGAGCCAATGTTCAACGAGTTCACTAAAGAGACAGGTATTAAAGTAAACGTTAAGTTTGCTAAGAAAGGTCTAGCAGAGAAGCTAGCACAAGAAGGTGAATACAGCCCAGCAGACGTGATTCTAACTGTAGACATTAGCCGTCTATCTGAGCTGACTAAGAAAAACCTTGTTCAAGCTGTTGAGAGCGAAGTTTTAGAGAAAAACATTCCTGCGCAGTACCAAGACTCGAACAACGAGTGGTTTGCTCTAACCACGCGTACTCGTAGCGTTTACTCTTCACGTGATCGTGTAGGTCGTCTAGGTGAAGACTTCACTTACGCTGATCTAGCTAAGCCAGAGTTTAAAGGCAAAATCTGTACTCGTAGCGGTAAGCACCCTTACAACGTATCTCTAGTATCTGCAATGATCGCTCACGAAGGCGAAGCAGCAACTAAAGAGTGGTTAGAAGGCGTTAAAGCTAACCTAGCACGTAAGCCACAAGGTAACGACCGTGCTCAAGTTAAAGCAATCAAAGAAGGTCTATGTGACGTTTCTCTTGGTAACAGCTACTACCTAGGCAAGATGGTTAACGATGCTGAGCAAAAAGCTTGGGCTGACGCCGTTTACATCAACTTCCCTAACCAGAAGACGACAGGTACTCACGTAAACATCTCTGGTATGGCAATGGCTAAGCACTCTCCAAACAAAGAGAATGCAGTGAAGCTTATGGAATTCCTTGCGGGCGATAAAGCACAAAGCATGTACGCTGAAGTTAACTTCGAATACCCAGTTAAAGATGGCGTTAAGCGTTCAGAACTGGTTGCGTCTTGGGGTGATTTCAAGCCAGATACTATTTCTCTAGATGATGTTGCTAGCCACCATGAAGCAGCGATCAAACTACTAGACGAAGTTAAGTTCGACCTATAATAGTTTTTGGTGAGTCATAGACTCATTAAATAAGCACAGCCTCAAGTCGCTCTTTTTGTAGGGTTACTTGAGGTTGTTTGTTTATAAGGGTATAAATACCCTAAACTATTAAAGGGATATGAGAGGTATTTGCAAACGCATTTATATTTCATAAATCCTGGTTGTAAGTAGGCGATGAAAGAAAAAAATTATTTATGGAAAACCAGTAGTGGAGCACTTGCTTTGCTACTGGTTTTGCCGATCTTAGCGATATTCATGACCGCTGTTGGTGAAACCAATGAGCTCTTTACTCATTTGATGTCAACGGTGATGCCGACTTACGCATTTAATACCGTGGTATTAGTTGTTGGTACCATGGTGCTGTCTCTTCTTTTTGGTATCCCTTCCGCATGGATAATGGCGATGTGCCGCATTCCTGGTGAACGCGTTTTGCAATGGGCGCTAGTTCTTCCTCTTGCGATGCCTGGTTATATCGTTGGTTATATATTTACTGATTGGTTCGACTTTGCGGGGCCTGTACAGATTTTGTTGCGTGACTTGACAGGGTGGGGGCCTGGTGAATACTGGTTTCCAGATATCCGGACCCTAAGTGGCGCGATTATCGTTCTTTCATTAGTTCTCTATCCTTATGTTTATTTGCTATGCCGCGCGGCTTTTATGGAGCAAAACGTCTCATTGCTTCAATCGGCGCGACTTCTGAAATGTTCTCCATGGGAGAGCTTTCGCCGTATTTCTTTACCTTTAGTCAGGCCATCTATTGCAGTCGGGCTATCGCTGGTGGCGATGGAAACTATTGGTGATTTTGGTACGGTGAGCTACTTCGCGGTTAATACGCTAACGACTGCGGTTTATGACACCTGGCTTGGTTACTCAAGCTTAACTGCAGCAGCGAAAATCTCAGCGATAATGTTGGTTGTCGTCATTCTATTGCTTAGCTCAGAACGTTATAGTCGCCGTAAGCAAAAGCTGTTTCAGAATCAGTTTAGTAGTCGCGAAGATTTTCGCTATGAGTTGGCAGGTTGGAGAAAGTGGCTAGCACTTTCTTGGTGTTGGGGACTTGTCTGTATTGCGTTTATTTTCCCGCTTGGTCAGTTGATTATCTATGCTTACAAATATTTCAGCCAAAGTTGGACGGCAGAGTTTCGTGAGTACGCGCTTAATAGCCTGTATGTTTCCCTTACCGCAGCTGTGATTGGTGTTGTGGTTGCACTGATTGTCAACTTCTGCCAACGCGTTAATCCCGGGCGTAAGAGCCTCGCATTTATGCGCTTATCCTCAATGGGATATGCAGTGCCAGGAACCGTTCTTGCGATAGGCGTGATGGTTCCGGTGCTATTCATGGACCATATGGTTAATGACATTGCTAAATTTATGGATTGGGGTCGACCTGGACTGATTTTCTCTGGTTCTATGTTTGCGCTGATCTTTGCCATGGTGGTGCGTTTCTCAGCAGTTGCTATTGGCAGTATTGAAAGCAGTTTAAGTAAAGTGTCTCCTTCATTGGATATGGCATCAAGAACCATGGGGTGCAGCGCCAATATCATGCTTTGGCGAATTCACTTACCACTGGTGCGCAGAGGAGCTTTAATCGCGGGACTGCTCGTGTTTATCGAGTCAATGAAAGAGCTTAATGCGGCGCTACTGCTACGCCCTTTCAACTTTGAGACCTTAGCCACCTATGTTTATAACTTTGCCTCTGACGAGCATCTAGAGCTTGCGGCAATGCCCGCCGTTCTATTGGTCTTGGTTGGCCTAGTACCTTTAGTTATTGTTAACCGTTCACTGGAGCATTCCCACTAATGAGCTGTGCATTATCAATCAAAGACTTAACGTGTAAATACGATGAGCAAACGACAGTGCTTGAGTCGCTATCGCTAGAAGTAGAGCAAGGTGAAATTGTTTGTCTATTAGGGGCTAGTGGGTGCGGTAAAACAACTTTGCTCAAAGCGATTGCTGGATTGTTGCCTTTAAGCTCGGGCACCATGAGTCTGAATTGCATGACTATTGATGACGGAGCCAATTGGCTTCCTCCAGAACAGCGCAACATCGGCATGATTTTTCAAGATTACGCGCTTTTTCCACACTTAACTGTGGCTGAGAATGTTGCTTTTGGCCTACGTAAATTGTCGCTTAGTGAGCAAAAAACTAAAGTTGAAGAGATGTTAGCGCTAGTCCATTTGGACGGTTATGGCGAACGCTATCCTCACCAACTCTCTGGTGGTCAACAACAACGTGTCGCGATAGCACGCTCTTTGGCTTACAAACCAGACCTCCTATTACTCGATGAGCCGTTCTCAAACATTGATACTCAAGTGCGTCATGAGCTTATTGCTGAGATCCGCAAGATTTTTAAGGCACAAGGGGTGACGGCGATATTTGTTACTCATAGTCGTGAAGAAGCGTTTGCTTTTGCTGACAAGATGGCTGTGATGAATCATGGCGTGATTGAGCAATATGGCACCGCGAGTGAGCTTTATTATCAACCATCAAGCAAGTTTGTGGCAGACTTTTTGGGTGGTGGTAGTTACTTAACGGCTAAACGTTCTTCAGAGTCGGAATTTGAGACTGAACTAGGTTTGGTTGAAGCCACTGCGCAGCAACATATTCAAATTGGTGAGAGCTGCGAACTCCTACTTCGACCTCAGCATGTGCAGATCAGCGCGGCTGAAGAGAGTACAGTCACTGTGCTAGAACAACAGTTTATGGGTGATCACTGCCGCTATGTGATTGATGCGAGTGGCAGTCGATTGTTAGCTAGCTCAGCAGAGCCTCTGACCATAGGCCAGCAGGTGTCGGTTAAGGTTGAGACCCAAGGTGTGCTCGCTTTCTAGCAAAAAAGTGCCCGGCTTAGTCGCCGGGCTAATTGTATTCACCTATAGGGAAGTGAATTCAGTTAATTAGAGTTGTAAGAACGCTTTGACTTGCTGTACGACTTGTTCGGCGGTCTCTTTGTCTGCCATTTCTGCAAAGATACGCAGTAGTGGTTCTGTACCAGAGAAACGCGCAATCACCCAACCACCATTCTTGAAGTAGACCTTAGCGCCATCTTCATAGCTCACCTTATCTATCTCAAACTCAAAATCAGGCAATTGTTTTTCTACATAAATACGATTGTACAGCACCTCTTTTTGGGCTGGCTTAAAGGTACAGTCTCCCTCAGCGGTATAAGCATAGCCATACTTGCCATATATCTCATCCAGTAGCTCTGACAGTTTCTTGCCAGTCACAGAGATCATTTCAACCAATAGGCTAGAGGCGAAAACGCCGTCTTTACCTTTGATGTGTCCACGGATGGTAAGGCCACCAGAACTTTCACCGCCAATCAGCGAATCATCGGCTTCCATTTGTGAACTGATATGTTTAAAGCCTACAGGCACTTCAAATGATTTCTCACCATGATCTGCAGCGATCTTATCGAGAATATGTGTAGTGGCAATATTGCGTACCACGGAACCTTTCCAGCCTTTGTACTCTAGTAGGTAGTAGTAGAGCAGGATCAGCACTTCGTTAGGATGAATAAAGTGGCCTTTTTCATCGATGATACCTAAACGGTCAGCATCACCATCGGTTCCGATACCAATATCGTATCCCTCGGCGGCTACAAGGTGCTTTAGCCTATACAAGGTCGCGGCACTCGGTGAAGGCATCAAACCACCAAAATCTGGGTTCTTGCCATCATTGATAACGTCGACATCACAACGGCCATTAATCAGCACCGTTTGCAATGCGTTTTTCGCCACACCAAACATAGGGTCGATCAATACACGTAAGTTGGCTTTCTTAATTGATTCAATATCGATGAAGTTAATGATCGAATCGACAAACTCGTTCATTGGGTTGATGACATCGATCAGTTTGTCTTCCACCGCTTGGTCAAAATCAACCGATTTAACCTGCTCAGCGCTTAGCTGGCTAATTTGTGTTTCGATTTTTTCGGTGATGATTTCATCAGCGTCACGCCCGCCTTGAATAAAGACTTTAATGCCATTGTAGTCGGCTGGGTTATGTGAAGCGGTGATGCAGGCAGAGTAGGCACAACCCATTTCTTTGGCCTTAAACATCACAATTGGCGTTGGAACGAACTTGTCGATAAAGCTGACGGTAATGCCGTTTGCAGCTAAAACCTCTGTAAACCAGCGGCCTGCTTTATCTGATAAAAAACGGCGGTCGTAACCAATTACGAACCCTTTTTCAGCCACTTGTTCTTGATTGATGATGTTGGCCAGAGCTTGAGCCACTAAGCGAACATTGTCTTTAGTAAACTCTTCGCCAATGAATGCGCGCCAGCCACCTGTTCCAAATTTAATCATAGTGATAATCCTTTAAGTAAAAGAGCCTCTCGAAAGAGGCTCATTGCTGGCGTTAACCAAGAACAACCACAACGTCGTTGACACTGCCTTCCGCTTGAACTGGAACAGCACCTGTCACTGCTTCTCCGTTAACAGTGATCGACTTAATGCCTTTGCTTACTGAGCTTGGGTTTTCGACCTTGATGTTGTAGGTCGCGCCTAACCACTGACGAGTGACCTCAAAACCAGGCCAGTCAGTTGGAATACATGGGTCTATGGTCAAACCATCAAAACCGGTACGTACACCTAAGATGAAGTTGGTTACCGCGAAGTAAGCCCAACCCGAAGTGCCCGTCAACCAAGGGTGGTTGGCACGGCCATGATCTTGGTGGTCACGACCCATAATGAACTGCACGTATGAGTATGGTTCAGCAATACGTTTTTCTATGATGTCGTTTTGGTTGTATGGGTTGAGCGCATCGTAGAATTTCATTGCGCGATCACCACGACCAAGTTTCGCTTCTGCTACCCACGCCCACGGGTTTGGATGCGAGAAGATTGCGCCGTTTTCTTTTACGCCTTGGTATACGCGGGTAACAAAGCCGATATCATCGTTCGGTGTTGCAAATGAAGGGGCGTTAAGGTGTAGACCGTACTCTGAGAATAGATTCTCATCTACGGCATCCATCGCTTTTTCACCGCGCTCTTGCGATACCGCGCCCGATAGAACGGCAAGTGTATTTGACTCTAAGTGGATGCGGCCTTCGGTCTGTTGTGCAGTACCAATCTTATCGCCATTTTTAGTCAAGCCGCGGATGTACCAGCCACCTTCATCATCCCAAAGGTGCGTTTCACACGCTTCACGAACATTGGCCGCCATTTCTGTGTATTTCTCAACATCTGCATCGCGACCCAAGTATTTCGCTAGGTCAATAAACTCTTGCAGAGCCCAGAAGTGGAGGAATGAAACCATAGAGGATTCACCGCCACCTAGGTTTAGACAGTCATTCCAGTCTGCACGTAAACCTTTACAGATACCGGTTTGACCAACGTACTCCGCTGAGAAGTCGAGTGCGGCTTTCATATGCTCGTAAACTGTTGCGTCTCCGCCGTCTGCGTAAGGAATGACTTCCTCGAAGAAACTATGCTCGCCAGTTTCCATCACGTACTTACAGATGGTAGGAACTAGCCATAGATGATCATCTGAACAAGTGTCTTCGATGCCGTGGATCTTATCTTCATCCGATGGCGTTGGAACCACGGTTGGAGATTTTGAAGGCTCAACATCGGCTTTTTCAGGATCAAACCAATCAGGATCAAATAGGTGCAGACCGTAACCAGCTTTAACCTGACCACGTAGAAGATCAACAAGACGTTTACGTGTCATTGCTGCATTTGAATGAGGGACTGAAATCGCATCTTGAGCAGTATCTCGGTAGCCAAGACCAGTACGTCCACCGACTTCAATGAAAGAAGCAAAGCGAGACCAAACCACACAGGTTTCAGCTTGGTATAGAGTCCAAGCGTTGATCATAGTATCTAAGCCTTCATTCGGCGATTTCACTTGGAACTTAGCACAGCGCTCGTCCCAGTGGGCTTTAATACCTGCAAACGCAGCATCGACATTAGCAAGGTCTTGATACTTTTCACGTAGACGTTCACCATTGCCTTTACCGATACCCAGAATGTAGGCAAAACGCACTTCTTCGCCAGGTTGGATAGTGAACTGCTTGTGTAACGAACCACAGTGGTTGTAACAAGTTTGCGCACTATTGGTACATTTACCTTGTTCAACGGCGATTGGATTCGCTTCGTCGCGGTATAGACCCAGGAAGCTATCACGTTGACCATCGTATGAGTCAGGGTCGAATGTAGACGCTAGGTAATAGAAACCTTCAAAGTCGTTGGTGTTGTAATACAAGTCATACTCAATCACGCCATCTTTGTACTCAGTTCCTGCTGAGTAAAGAGACATTTGGTGGTTCTGGTTGTCAGACTGAATGTGGCTGAATGAGAACTCAACAAATGAGAAGGCACTTATAGTGCGCGGCTTATCAGAAGTGTTTTTAATCACAACATCCCACACTTCCGCATCTTCACCTTTTGGTACGAAGAGCGTTTTCGTTGCTTCAATGCCATTGTAATCACACTTAAACTTTGAATATGACAAGCCGTGACGCACTTCATAGCTTGCTTCATCTAAGCTTTTCGCGACTGGCTGCCATGAGATTGACCAGTAGTCGCCAGTTTGATCATCGCGTAGGTAAACATAGTGACCCGGGCGGTCGAAAGTTGCGTTAGGGCGGAATTTGGTAACACGGTTATATTCAGGGGAGTTGTAGAATGAATACCCCCCTGCGTTGTGCGAGATGACAGTACAGAACTTCTCTGTGCCTAAGTAGTTAGTCCATGGCGCAGGTACGTCTGGTCGAGTGATGACGTATTCACGATTGTCGTTATCGAAATAGCCGTATTTCATGTTGATTTCCTTTTTACCAAGCTGCCACTTTGGCAGCCAAAAAATTTAAGCTAGTGAAAACCGCGAATGCTCACCATTCGCTCCAGTGTTATTTCCACGGTTGACGGTAGTTAATGCCTTGTCTGTCGAGTAAGGGCAAATGGCCTTTTAACCGTGCTAAATAGTCTTCCCAATCTCTTTCGGATTTCTCTGTCCAACAAGCTTCTGCCATGGCAGTGAGCCGTGGGAAAACCATGTAATCCATGCGATTTTGTTGTGTGACGATTTCACTCCATAGCGCGCACTGAATACCCAAAATGCGCTTTCTTATTGGATCGTTGTCAGGGACTTGCGCTAGTGGCTCATAGCGATAAGCATTTTCAAGAGGGATAACTGCTGCCCAATCGACCCCAGGTTCCTCTGGGCTGTAGTCTTGGGTCATATCTAAATAAGTCGATTGACCCGGCTGTAAAATGACATCAAAACCTTGTTTAGCGCAGTTAAGAGCCGCCTCTTCACTGAGCCAAGAATAGATAACCGTATCTTTGCTCACCTTATTGCCGTGTTGAGCCTCTTCCCAACCCACCATGCGTTTACCCAGTGACCGAAGCTTTTTCTCCGCATAGCCGAGAAGATGACCTTGGAGCTCTTTAGCGCTCTGATAACCCTTCTCTTGCATTAGTTTCTGGCAGGCAGGGCTTTCTAGCCACACGCCGTCAGGCACTTCATCGGCACCAATATGAACCCAAGGGGAGGGGAATAGCTCAGCGACTTCTTGCAAAACCTTGTCGAGGAACTCGTAAGTGCCATCAAGGGCTGGCGAGAGCACATTGTCGTTGTAGTGCTGAATACTGCGATATTGAGAACGATCATTATGATCTTGTAATAGCTCTGGTAAAGACTTGATCGCCGCACGGCAGTGACCTGGAATATCGATCTCTGGAATTATGTTGATCCCGCGTTCGTCCGCGTAAGCAATCACTTCCTTGACTTCTTGTTGGCTGTAATAACCGCCATAGATGTCAGCTAGGTGACTGTACTGAGGTTCAAGCTCCGTCCCAACTCCGCGGTATCCGCCAGTCTTGGTTAACTCTGGTAGCGCTTTGATTTCCAGACGCCATCCCTCGTCATCGGTTAGGTGCCAGTGGAAGGTATTAAATTTGTAATGGGCGAGTTGGTTGATTAAACGCTTCACCATCTCAACTGAGTGGAAGTGGCGAGCACAATCCAACATCATGCCGCGATACTTAAAACGTGGCGCATCAACGACTTTAATACACGGGAGAGATAAGTTGTGGTCGCCATCTTGCTCAATTAATTGCAACAGGGTTGCGCTGGCATGAACAAAGCCAGAACGAGATCCTGCTTCAAGTCGAACGCCTGTACCACTCACCGTAAGTTGGTACTCACCTTCATCAAGAGTCGGATTATTGCGATAAACAATCTCGCTATGACCTATGGTTTGAGCTTTAAAATCAAACAGCCTTTCTAGCTCTAGCTGCAGCCATGTGGCGGCTTTCTCGGCTAGATTAGCTTGCAAAGTAATTTGACTAGAGCGAGTCAGTTGGAACTTACCATCAAATAGCTCGACCTTATTTGGCTTAGGAATTAGCGCAATTTCAGGCGTATCAACACTAGGTAGCTCGGCGCGTTCACGATATGGCGAGGCAAGGGCAATAGGGGTCAAGACGACCTGATGCTTTTCCTGACCACCATTAGCAATAATGACCGCGTCTTTTAGCCCGTCGGTGTAGAAACGAAACGGAGCAGTATTGATACTAAATTCGCAGTAGTAGTGCTGATTGGCCTCAAGAATTTCGATATCAGGTTTGACCGTGCAGAAACTACCTACTTGTTTGATTTCTCCATGAGTGAAGCTATCAGGCAAGATAAAGCGATCAATGATGAACTGCAGTTGCCAGTTGTCGAGTGATTGATCGGTAAGGTTATGCAAAGTTAAACCAAAACGGCAAAACTGCTTTTGTTCGGATAGGACAGCAAGTTCGACGCGAAAGCTCATAATCTTATCCTTAATAAAGATTGTGCTCAGGTTGACCGGCAAACATGATTGCGCCCTCAATGGCATCAAATTGCGGTTCAACGATCCAAGACTGTACTGGTGGCGAAAGCCAAGCTTTGATGCGTTCGGCGATGCTACCCATTAAACAGATGCGAGTCGCACCTTTACGATTAAGTGCCACTAGGAACATTTCAATATCTGCAGCCGTCTGCTTAAGCATATCGATTGCTAAGCTATCGCCTTGATGAGCGTGTTGAAAAATTGCAGGGGAGAATCGTCCGTAATCTCTTGGTAATGCCGATTTAGACCATTCCACTATTTGGTCAACATCATGGTTGAAATGAGCGAGAACATGCTGAACAAGTGGGGTCTTCTCGCCAATACCATCTTGAGCGAGAAGGACGTTTTGAATAAGGCGTAGGCCCATAACAGCGCCACCGCCTTGATCTGAAATCGGGAATTCGCGCCCCCCGACGACGTGTTGTTGACCATTTTCAAGGTAGATACCACATGAACCTGTGCCTGCTATCATAATTGCACCAGCATCACCATTATGAGCGCCAATACACGCACCGTAAGCGTCGGTGTTTAGCACGATAGAAGCGAATGGGTGTGGTAGATCCATAAAGGCTTGCCATGCTGATTTTTGCTCAGCACCTGCGAGAGCAAGGCCAAGATGCATGCGAGCAAAATCATTGGTGTTCAAACCACCCTGATCGGCGGCTTCGGTAATGGCTTGAACAATCGAAGCCATTGCAACTTCAACACCTAGCAAAATATTGGCGCTACCGCTTTTCGCCTCGCCGATTAAGTTGCCTTGCTCATCACGAACTCTGGCGCGGCAGGAAGTACCGCCACCATCAATACCAACAAATAACTTACTCATTGGTTGTCTCCTCAGTATTGAAGTGAGCGAATTGACTTACTATCGCGAGCAAATACCAAGCACCATGTGGAATCCATTGCTCTCCCCAACGCCAGTTTTGCAGCATGTCGTCTTTTTGTTTCTCTGGGTTAAAGGCGATGTCGTTTTCGTCTTCAAAGCCTGCGGTAATACCGTTACAAATACCGCCTTTTGCATTAAAGAATCCAAGCTGTGGCAGGTAATCAGGGTTGTTGATGCCATGCCCATCCAGCATGCACATATGGTAAGGGTTAAGGCCTAAGATCCAATTAAGACTATTTTGGGCGAATGCGAGGAGCTGTTGCTTCGTCGCATGATCTTCAATATGCGCAAGGGCAAAAAATGCCATGCTACTGAGAGAGCCTAAACGTGCATTCTCTCCTTGCCACCAATAACCGGTTTCATTGTTCTGCGCGACAAAGAATGCATCGCGCTTTTCACCATCAACCGATTTGACGTATTGGCGAGGGTAACCAAACGGGTTTGCTACGCTATTGCTAATTGTCAGTTCAAACTTCACCGCACGATTGAGCACTTCGGTCACTTGTGATTTTCGTTGAGCGTTAGGCTCAACATTGAGGTACTCACATAGAGCGATAACGGGCAGGCCGGCTTCAGCGGCGTGATAGTATGGGCGACTACCATCTTGGTTGGCTGCCCAGTAATGGTTGAAGTTTTGGTCACTTTGCTGACGTGAGATCAGTTGATTGCTCCAGTAGCGGCACTCTTCAAGATACTGTCCATTTTCTGTTGTATGCAGCAGCTCAGTCACTGCTAGCAATGCACAGTACTCATCAATGATGTTCTCTTGGCCGTCATCTAGGTATTGGCGGTTAAACTCTTTAAGGTGCCAATAGCCTTTCTCAGCAGCGGCTAAGTATTCTTGGCGAGTAAACTCACCGGATTCATCTAATCGAGCTGCCTGAGCTAATGCCGCGATAGAGATACCTCCACCTTGTCTAAAGCCTGCTTGATGGTCTTCAGACTTGTGACCTTCTTGAGTGGCGTAGGCACAAATTTCTCGCTGTTTGGTATCTTTCGACCACTTATCAAAGACGGTCATGTAAAAGTAACCGGCTTCATTTTGCATTCGCACTAGAAAATCCGCGCCGAATAGCGCCTCTTCAACTAAGCGAATTTTAGAGAAAGCGGGTAAAGCATCTCCGCTGCCTACAAGTTCTAAACCTTTGAGCATGTTCCAAACTACCATCGGAGTTTGCTGTGGGTTTAGATAATTGGCATATGACAGGTGACTTAGGTATTTGCTGACATCCCCTGAGGCATCATACCAACCTCCTTGAACATCTACGACTTGATCACTGCCAAGAATAGGAACCTGTTTATCTTGTTTGTCAAAGCGGCCGCCACATCGCTGTGATTTGAAGTAGTGGAGCAGGTCGGAAAAGGTCGTTTTGAGCAATAGCCCTTGCTCAATCGCAAATACTTCAGAGCGCAAATTTTCAACTCTTAGGTAGAAGCGTCCTGCTTGCTCAAAATCAGAGAATTCAATACGAAAAAAACTCCCTTGGTGCCAATTAGCGACCTTTGTGCCTTTCTCAATAGCAAAAGTCGCCACAGTTTGATGACTGTCGGCACAAACTAACAACGCAGTGGTAGATGAAAGTCGTGTCTTGCCGGTCATCAAAATAGCCTGCTTTGGCCCAAGGGCTTCATAACCAATATGGTTAGTAAGTAGCAGCATTAAAATCTCCGAAAAATCAATCTTGTTAGTTGAGCCAAGAAAATCTTGGCTCTTTAGGTTTTAGTTTTCGTATAGGTAACAGCGAACAAAGTGGTTATCAGAAAGCTGGGTCACTTCTGGTAGCTGTTCGCGACATTTATCTGAAGCGTGCTGGCATCGACCGGCAAAAGGACAGCCTACAGAGACTGGCGTCCAAAGTGGGATCTCGCCTTTGTTGCCTTTGAGTTTCTCGTGAATCGATTTGCTTGGATCAGGAACCGCAGAAACCAATAGCTGTGTATATGGGTGTTGAGGGTTATGAATGATCTCTTCAGTGTCGCCCCATTCAACCATGTGGCCGACATACATAACCGCGAGATCTTCTGCGATGTAGCGTGCGGTAGCGATATCGTGAGTGATGTAAAGCAGAGACATTTGTTTCTCAAACTTCATCTCTTCCATTAGGTTGAGTACACCAGCACGAATCGAAACATCCAGCATAGAAGTCGGCTCATCGGCCAACACCACTTCCGCACCTACCGCGATGTTGCGTGCTAAGTTGACACGCTGACGCTGACCACCAGATAGCTGATGCGGGAACTTTTGTGCGGTCTCTTTTGGTGGGATAAGACCAACTTGCTCAAGCAGATCGTATACACGCTCTTCCTGCTCTTTCTTGTTGCGAGGATCCACTTTTTTATGGATCAGCAGCGGACGAAGAATGTGGTGGAAGATATTGTGGGTCGGGTTTAGCGAGCCAAACGGGTCTTGCCAAACCATCTGTACGCCTTCGCGGTACGCCATTAGGTCAGAACGCGAGTCGATGGTTTGAATATCACGACCTTTGTACTCAATCACACCATCGGTTGGTGCATACATTTTTGCGATCATCTTGGCGGTTGTTGATTTACCTGAACCAGACTCACCAACCACAGACAGGCCGCGGCTTTTGTACATTTTGAATGATACGTCGTTGATGGCACGCATCATGGGTTGTTGTAATGCATTGCTACTGATCGGGAAATCTTTAACTAGGTTTTTCCCTTCTACCAATAGCTCGCCAAATTCTTTGCTCATAATTGTCTCCAGTAATCTTTATAGTTATTTCTCAATGGCTCGCTAGAGTTTGCTTTGAGCTATCGGGTCACCATAAAGGTGGCAATTTGAGAAACGATTAGGCTCGATTTGTCGTAGTTGAGTTGGTACGCGAGTACATGCCTCGTGAACGCGGTCACAGCGTGCTTGGAAACGACAACCTTGTGGAATTTCCAGCAGGTTGAGAGGGTTTCCCGGAATACCAGTCAGCTTTGTTTTTGGCCCAGTTAATGGAGGGAAAGAACTACCTAACCCCTTGGTATAAGGGTGGTAAGGGCTTTCTAGAATCTGTTTCGAAGGCGCAACTTCAATTAACTCACCTGAGTACATGATGCCGATACGGTCAGAGAACTCGACCATCAAAGAGATATCATGGGTAATGAATAGGATTGAGAAGCCAAACTCTTCTTTCAGCGCATAGATCTTTTGCAGAATCTCACGTTGAACTACTACATCCAGTGCTGTGGTTGGCTCATCCATGATGATCATCTTCGGATTGAGCGCGAGAGCGATCGCAATCACCAAGCGTTGACGCATGCCACCCGAGAACTGGTGCGGGTAGTCAGTGAGTCGGCTAGGGTGAATATCGACAATCTCTAACAGACCTTCAGCGCGTTTACGAGCTTGCTCACGAGTCATGTTGGTGTGACGCATAATGACGTCACAAAACTGTTCTTCCATGGTCAGTACTGGGTTCAAAGCATTCATTGCGCTTTGGAACACCATTGACATCTCGCTCCAACGGAACGACTGCATACGCTCGTCACTGTACTTAAGGATATCTTCACCATTGAAGATAACCTCACCACCGGTAATGAATGCAGGCGGCTTATGCAGGCGCATTAGCGAGAAGGCAACGGTTGATTTACCACAACCAGACTCGCCTGCTAGGCCAAACACTTCACCTGGGGCAATGTCAAAGCTGACATTGTTACAAGCACGGACGTCGCCAGCATCAGTAATATAGTCAACGCAAAGGTTGCGGATAGAAATAAGTGGGCTAGTCATAATTATTTATCTCCGCTCCAAAGTGCATTTTGAGGTGGCATTTCAGGTGTACGTTCTTTCTTGTCTTGAGCTGCAAGCTTCTTCCAACGCTTCATGCCTTTATGTGAACGTAGCTGAGGGTTGGCAATCTCATCGACTGCGAAGTTAAGCAGTGCTAGACCAGTAACCAGTACAGTAAGAGCAATACAAGGTGTTAGAACTTCCCACCATGCGCCGATTAGCATCGCAGATGATTGGTTAACGTTGTAAAGCATGATGCCCCAGCTGATGGTATTCGGGTCACCTAGACCAAGGAACGAAATGATAGATTCCATACCAATTGCGTACATCACTGAGCCAATAAAGCTCGCGCCAACGATTGGAATTAAGTTCGGCAGAATCTCAACAAAGATGATGCGGAAAGAGGACTCACCAAGCACTTCAGCGGCTTTAACAAACTCTTTTTCTCGCAAGGCAAGCGTTTGTGAGCGAATAACCCTCGCGCCCCAAGCCCAGGAGGTACAGCCGATAATGATGGCAATGGTTAGTGGTCCTGCTTCACCAATGAAGGCGGCTAAAACGAATAGCAATGGATATTGAGGGATAACCAGCATGATGTTCATCGCGGCGGTTAACACGTCATCAACACGGCCTCCGAAGTAACCTGCTGAAATACCGATGATGGTTGCAAGTAGACACACTGTGATACCCGCACCAAAGCCGACACCGAGAGAAATACGCGCACCGTGCACAAGCTGAGACCAAATATCGCGGCCCATACGGCTAGTACCAAGAACGTGATCGGCTTTTTTCGACATGATCATTGTGCGGCGATCAGTGGCTAGGTTCTGTGCAATCCAACCATCTGGGTTAGCTTTTGCTGAAGTGACGACAAAGCCTGGGTACTCATGTGGATTACCTGTTCTCTTATCTGGAGCATGCTTAGTCAGTACCGGAGCAAAAATCGCGACAAGTAAGAACACTGAGACAATGGCTAAACCGACACGAGCGTATGCGTTACCTAAGATTAACTTAAATAGTTGTTTCATAATTATTTTCCTCCCTTGCGCAGGCGAGGGTCTAGAACGACATAAGCCATATCTGCAATTAAGTTAAATGACAGCATAAACAGCGTCATAATGATTAATTGACCTTGAAGAACCTGGTAATCACGTGCGTGAATCGCGTTAAGAAGAACCGTACCAAGCCCTGGGTAGTTAAAGATGATTTCTACAATTAGCTGACCACCAATCGCCATACCGAGTGACATTGAAAGGGCAGTCACACTTGGCAGTAGCGCGTTTCGTGCTGCGTAGTTGAAAACAACACGGTTTTCGCTCAAACCCTTACCTTTCGCCATAGTGATGTAATCTTCGGCGAGTAGGTTAATCATGTTGTTACGCATGTTGATCAAGAAGCCACCGATCTGAACCACAGAAGCACAGAACAGCGGTAGGATGGCGTGGTAGGCGACGTCTTTGATGAATTCCCAGCTTGTCCATTCAGGCACTGTACCTGCTGTGTAGGCATATCCTGTTGGGAACCACTTCAAGCCGATTGCGAAAGTAAAGAGCGCTAGCATCGCGATAACAACTTGAGGGACGGCTTGAATAATGAGCATGCCAGGTGTGATGAAAGCATCGTATTTGCTGCCGCGCTTCCATGCGGCGAAGATGCCTAAGATAGAACCTAACGAGAATGAAAGGATTACGGCTGAACCTGCAAGGAACAGTGACCAACCAAATGCACCACCAAGCAGTTTGTTTACAGATAGCGGGTAGAATTGGATTGAAGTACCCAGTTCCCAGCTAAGAATATTTTTCATGTAAGCAACGTATTGAACAAACAGGCCGCCATCGACGAAACCTAGTAGCTCTTTCATTGCTGCGATACGCTCAGGCGTTACCTGAACCGATGCGTTAGCGAACATCATGGTGACCGGATCGCCCGGCATCGCACGAGGAATAATAAAGTTTAATGTCGCCGCAACTAATAGCGCGACCAAATAGAACGACAAACGTCTTAAAAAATAACCCATAACTTATACCTTACTTACCCAGATTTTCCCTGTTTCTGGCTTCAGGTCGCCCTAGCGAAAACGAAATTTAGAGCGAACAATCCCCTGACGACTAGCGCCACATAACAAACTGGTTACAGTGTGGGGGATTTTGCGGCATACGGAATGTATGCCGCATAGTTAGAACAACTACTTATTTAACTGGTTTTAGGTCCAGTACGTGTAGTAGACGCTCTGGGATACCAGCCCAAATGTTTGGACGGCCTTTTGGATTTTCTTCGTTCCACCAACCAGTAAAGCGAGTTGTGTTGTATTGGAACATGTATGCACCAGACAATACTGGAATCGTTACTTGGTCTTTAGCAATGATTTCCTGAATGCCGTGAGCGATTTCTAGCTGCTCGTTCTTATCAGCTGTTTTGTAGAAGCTGTTAAGAAGACCATCTAGTTTGTCGTTCTTGTAGTAGTGCATTGCAAAGCGAGGCATACCGTCACCAGCTTGTAGCTCAGAGTTGTAGCCACTGTTCCAGTATAGATGTGGATCTGCACCGTGGAAGTAGTTGGTGTAAGCAACGTCATACGTAGCTTCTAGCATCGCTTGGTTGTACACAGAGAAGTCTGGAGTACGAGCTTTTGCTTTAATACCTACTTCAGCAAGTTGCTCAACCGCTAGTTGAACCGTGTTGTTGAAGTCAGTCCAACCGTTAGGAGATTGAATCAGAAGTTCGAAAGACTTACCTGATGGAGTGTCTACGAAACCGTCATTGTTAACATCTTTAAAGCCAGCTTTTTCTAGCAGCTTTTTAGCGCCTTCAACGTTGTAAGTGTTGTAACCTTGGTATTTCTTATGAGTGCCTTCGTCAGACCAAGTCTTAAATGCATAACCTAGACCTGAAGCGAAGTCATTCACTGTACCGCCGCCGTAGAATGCAATGTCGATAATCGTTTGACGGTCAAGTGCCATTGAGAATGCGCGGCGGAAATCAACGTTTGTTAACGCTTCATTTTTAGCTGCGTCAGGGTGCTTAAAGTTAACAACAAATGCCTGTGTACCTGCTGGCGGGTACCAGTAGTGGTGCTTAGGACTTGCCGCTGCATAGGTACGATCGATGTCTGGAATGAATGATGAAGTCCAGTCCATTTCGCTGTTTACAACTTTACCAAGGAATTGGTCGTTGTTTGCGATCTGAGGAACTCGTAGACAGTCTACATCTAGGTTATCTGCATCCCAGTAGTTCGGGTTTTCACACTGAATGTAAAGTTGTGGAGTGAAAGTCGCGATTTCAGTAAACGGACCAGAACCTACTGGATTTTCGTTAGTGAACGTTGATGGATCTTTTACTTTACTCCATACGTGCTGAGGTACTACAGGTACTTTAACAATTTCGTAAGGAGCATTTGAGTTCGCTTCTTTGATATTGAATTTAACTTGGTAGTCGTTCAATTTCTCGACACTAGAAACCCAAGAGTTGATACCACTTTGATCAAGTTCAGGCTTCTCTTTCACTAGATTAAATGAGTAGATCACATCATCTGCGTTGAAGGTTTCGCCATCAGACCATTTCACGCCTTTACGTAGGTCAAATACAACGCTAAGTAGATCGTCTGCAATGGTGTAGTTCTCTGCAAGACGGAATACAGGTGTATTACCATGCATCTCGTTGAAAACAACAAGTGGCTCGTATAGGAAATCTGTCGTTGTGTGTAAGTTCGTTGCACCTAGGTATGGGTTAAAGTTACGTACGAAAGTGGTGAACTCTTTAGGGTGGATAG
This sequence comes from Vibrio sp. R10-SF1-ISO8, assembly GCF_059833805.1. Lineage (NCBI taxonomy): Bacteria > Pseudomonadati > Pseudomonadota > Gammaproteobacteria > Vibrionales > Vibrionaceae > Vibrio > Vibrio sp. R10-SF1-ISO8. The sequence continues at coordinate 195,957 of NZ_JCBDHL010000006.1, forward strand.
TTAATTCACTGCGTTCAGCTGCAGCGGCTACTGAAGTAAAACCAGTTGCTGCTGTTGCGATAATTGCTGTTGCTAGTGCTGTTTTTTTAATGTTGGCAAGCATAGCTGTTCCTTACTATTTGCTTTCATTTCACTAATGGATGGAATGTCATCAATTGAATAACACTCACTAAGGCCTACCTCTGTAGGTAACTTTTCGCCGGAGGAGGCGAGTTGTCTAGAGTGGCCTGTAGGCCTTAGGCACAGTAAGAAAACACCTTAACGTCAATTTTCGCAATTGCTATTCCCGTCAAAATCGTCAAAACCCCTAATTATGACGTCAATAATGTTAAAAAAGCGTGGTGGGAGCGATTTTGGGGCAAATAATTGAGTTTGAGGTGAGTCGCATTAAGTTACCTATTGAACTTACCTTGTTAGTGCTTACTTACTCTTTGGGTGTTTAAAAGTAAAAGGTATTCTTCTATTTATATATCTTGAGATCTTAGTCACGTGTGCCTTAAAGCGTTAATTTCTTCCACCAAATAAAAACTGCCGTCTTGTTGTGATTGGCTTCGCAATATGAGCTTTATTTGTTCAATAGAGAGAATAATAAGCCTGTTTCGGTAAAATTGAGCAAGTGATAAAGCTTGAAAATAACACCTTGTTAGAGTTGTTTTACGCAGCGTATTAACGTTATCAGAAGGTGCTGAAGTCATTGTAGTTAGGTAATAAAAAAGCCTGCACAAGCAGGCTTTGGTTGGTTTGTCGCTACACGTTAACTAGTGAGTAAATGCTGCAATTTATCGCGTAATCCTTCTATATGGGTTCTCTCTGGGCTTTGTTCATTGCAGTGTTCGAGAATGTAATCGAGAGAGCTTAATACGGTTCTCCAGCGTGGTGTTTTCGGCAGGGTTTCTGGCCGGAGGTATTTGTCCAAGGTACGGGTTTGCAGCGTACTCCGGTCGAGATAAACTCGCCACAAACCACTTTGTTCAGCAAAAGCAAACTTAGTTTGGCCGGTTACCGACTCCCAATAAATAAGCGCGCTGGTCATCGCTTCTACCAATACTTCGCGCATCACGTCTTGTTTTGATTTGTTGTCGCTTGTTGCTCGATCGGCCAAGCGAGTAAATTCTCCGCCTAATTCTTTAAGCTCTTGCAGTTTGGCTTTATCCCCTTCAAAAGCGAAGCTAGATAACGCCTCAATAGCGGTTTCTAGGTTGTTAATACGCGCCGCATTGATACCACCACCCACGTTAAAGATGTACATAGAGCGCAGTCCAGCACCTTCAGGTAGTTTAAGGATATCCGCCGATAGGTGTTGCCTCACATCTTCTACATAGACGTCAATGGTGCCGCAGTAGTGTTCCTGTTCTACGTTGAGGAACTTAGGTGCAATGATTTCGTCGGCGCTTGAACGTTTAAGTTGTTCGGTTGAGCGTTTAAACAGTCTTGATGCTGCCTCGTTGGCGAAGCGAATCTTATTGTCTTCTCGTACACAGACAATGGCTTCAGGAGCAGTCTCAAGTTGCTCAAGTAGTCGGCCTTGTGTTTCAAGCAAACTGGCTTCTACAATCGCCCGATGTTTTAGCTCTTGTTGAAGCTGCTGATTTTCGATTCGACGCTGTTCTGCTTTACTTGCTGTGAGGTGAGCGACGATCCGAGCAGCCAGCTCCTGCTTATTAAATGGCTTGGAAAGATAGTCGTTGGCACCCGCATTAAAGCCGCGTACCCGATCATCAGTTTGGTTTAATGCAGTTAACATGATCACGGGTAGTTGCGCATGATCGTAGGTCTCGCGGAGGGATTCACACACTTGGTAACCACTCATTCCCGGCATCATGATATCCAGTAGCAGCAGCTCAGGCTTTTCCTTAGTGATGGCTTCAAGTGCCTCATGACCATCTTTCGCAGTTCGAACACGATAACCTTCCAAACGTAAGAAACTATCCAATACTCGCAGGTTTACGGGTTCGTCGTCGACAACAAGTAATAGCGGTCCGTCTGGATTTTCGGGTAAGCTTGTCGGTTCTTCTAGTTCAACCTCACCAGAGTTTGGTGCTTTAAAATGAGCTGACTCATAATGGTTTGCTTGCTCAATTTGTTCCGTGTTGGCGATTGGCAAAGTGAAGCTAAAGGTGGTTCCAACCATAGGTTGGCTGCTGACGTAAAGCGTACCTTGCATCAGTTCAATTAGCTGACGGCTAATCGACAAGCCCAACCCAGCTCCTTGACGATAACGACTCGCGTCACTGCCGGCTTGAATAAGAGGCTCAAAGATGTGGTCAAGTTGATCGGCTGGGATACCTTGCCCTGTATCGACCACTTGAACGCGAATGTTGTCATCTACCACACTAGCTGAAATAACGATTTTTCCTTCGCTGGTGTACTTAATCGCATTGCCGACTAAGTTATAGAGAACTTGCTCTAGTCGTTGCGGATCGGCACTGACCCAGACAGGTTCATCTGGAACCTGATTAATAATCCGCAGAGGTTTGGAGCCTATCAAGTGAGAAGAAAGTTCTAATACCAAGCGAGTAGAGCCTGAAAAATCAACGGCACTGGTCTCGATATCTAGATTGCCATAGCGCATTTTGTGATAGTCGAGCAGGTCATCAACCAAGGTTGCTAAACGTTGACCACTATTGATGATGATATCGAGCTGATACTTATGCTCAGAAGTGATCGGGCCATTGGCACCAGAGGCGAGTGCTTCAGCAATACCGACCATGCCATGAAGTGGTGTGCGCAGCTCATGGGAAGTGGTGGCTAAGAACTCATCCTTTAGCTTATTTGCCAATTGCAGTTCTTCGTTTTGTTTTTGGATTAGCTGTAGATTGCTTTCTAGCTCTTCATTTTGCTGTTTGATTAACAGGATCTTCTCTCTAATGGAGCGCTGCATGCGCTCGAAGCTGATCGCCAAGCGCCCGATTTCATCTTTGCGCTGGGTGTTGTTCATGTCCGCATCAAGATCGCCAGCCGATACTTTCTCTGCTGCCCAAGTCAGTTGCAGCAGCGGGGAAGTGATGAAGTTCGACAAATAATGCGAGGCCATGACAACCAAAAGAATGGCACTAAGCATGGCGAAGATAAATAGGGTTTCGAGCTGGTGGACACGGGCGAAGGCGACGCTTTCTGGCACTTCTACCACAATAGCCCAATCAATACCTTTGAACGAAATTGGACTGTAAGCGGCAATAATCGCTTCACTTTCCGTATTAGTATAAGTGCCGACATCGGTTGCGCCTGCAAGGGCTAGGTCGACCACTTGACGACTTTTATCAATATCTTCTTGTTGGTAGGCAAGGGTACGTGATTGATGATCAGAGCCAACCAACAGCGTCTTCATCGACACTAAATTACTTTTGTCGGCGACCAATTTGGTGATGGCATTGTTTGGCAACCTGAACATCGCATAACTGTGTAGGTAGCCTTGCTGGATAATAGGAGCTCCAAGCCAAGCTACGGTTTTTCCTTGTTCATTAGAGAAGTCGGAAATGATCAGAGGGGTAAAATCTTCATTGGTTTTGCGTTTATCGTTGACCAGATTACGCAGCTTAGCAAAGGTTTTACCCAGGTTATCGTCTTTGTATTTACCCGTCAGAAGGTTAGTACCAAAGTTATCATGTTTGTAGATCGAGTAGGTGACGTTGCCTTCTCTATCGACAAGCAAAATATCATCAAAGTCAGAGCGTTTTAGAAGTTCTAGATATGCCCAGTGATATCGTTTGTGGAGCAGGCGGTAGCGCTCTGTGCCGTTATAGACACTTGATTGAGGTAATATCGAGGTTTTGATTTGGTCACCAGAGCCTTGGATATAACGGCGTTGAGCGTACTCACGTGCTTGCTCCATGTCTAAGCCAAGACTGCTAAATGCGTTGACTAAACCGTAGAAACGCCCACCGCTGGCATAGGCTAACTCTGAACGGACAAAGCCCATTACCTCAGACTCCTTAGCGTATAAGTAATCGATCACTTGTTGGCGCTTACTATCTCGAACCGAGGTTAGGTGTGAGGTACTTTGCTCTTGAAGATCTTGAGTGTGGGATTGTAAGAAAAAGATCGCAATAACCGTCAGAGGGGTAATACTCAACACTAAAAATGCCAGCATTAAGGTACTCTGAAGGCGTTTAAACTTCTGTTTTCGATAAAACTTAAACATAGCCTGAGTTTAGTTTCCGTAAGAATACTGCTTATGTGGAAGAGGGCGCCCCAAATAAGCGAGACAAAACGTTATTTTCCTAAGATGACAAAATTAACGAGTTTTTTTACTTTGACAAGTAAGTTGCGATCAAAGCGTGGAGAGTGGCGCAAATTTAATGGCTACAGGTGGGATATTGCCCAATCTAAGTGAGGGATTGGGCGGTTAAATTACTTTTTCGCGTGGTAAACAGCGAATTTGTTGGTCTTATTTAGCGTCTCACAATTACCGTAAGCTTGCTCAATAATCGGTGGATACTTCAAAAAGCTATTGGCAACAATGTACAAGTGACCTTGGTTTGCGCTCTGCTTAGGACCTTCGGCAAGTAAGGTTTCTGTTGCGCTATAGCTAGTATCTAGTCCTGCGTGGAACGGCGGGTTACTAATGATAAAGTCATAATCGTTACTAGTATCAGAATAGATATCAGAGGCAAAAACTTTACCCGTTAATCCGTTGGCTTCTAAAGTTGCTTTGCTCGATGCCACTGCTAAGGCACTGATGTCGCACATTTCTAGCTCAATATCTGAATTCAATAGTGCCATCACACTACCGATAACACCGGCGCCACAACCAAAATCGAGCACCTTACCGTTTAAGTCAGGTAGCGTATCAAGCAGTAGCTTACTACCAATATCAAACTCACCATGACTGAATACCCCCGGTAAGCTCTTAATCGTCAGCGAAGTTTGCTGATATTCGACTTGATAGGTTTTAAACCAAGCTTGCTGCTCAAACGGAGCGGGAGTCTGCGTACACTGTCCCCAGTAGAAGGAGCAGCGACGTGCAGAATCGTATTTGGTAATCAAGCCATACGGCTTAAACATTTTCTCGATGCTTTTCACACCTGAACGGTTTTCCCCGACAACCACGATCTCTGTGTCTTTGCCAAGTTTTGCCATCAGCATAGCGAGCAAGTATTCCGCTTCGGCTTTTGCTTTCGGCCAGTAGAGCAGCACCATATCGGCTTGAGTCTGCTGATTAAATTCAGCACCAAAGACACTTGTTACCTGCGAGTATGCGCTCAACTGTCGATGGTAACCATAGTTAGTGGTGAAGACAGTGACAGAGTGGCAGTGTTTAGTAAGTTCGACGGGAAAAAGATCTTCAGCTTCTCCAGCGACCAAAACGTGCTTACCTTCGAAGTAGGCAAACTGTCTCTCAGCGATTTGACTTGGTGCAATATAAGCAGACATAGCAAACTCAGTATAAAAAAATGAGGGAGGATTTTCGCATAATCCTCCCTCATCTTGAAGTGATAAACTCGCTCAACAGCGCCTAACGTAAACGCTAACTGCGATCTTGTTGATCAAGGAAGCCTTGGAACTCTTCTTCATAGATATTGAACAACACCATGGTGACGGCAAAGATGATTGGGCCGTAGATCAAGCCAATTAAACCAAACAGATGTAGACCACCAAGCAGTGAGAAGAATATCATCAACGTATTCATTCCCGCGCTGCCTTGCATTAGTAGCGGACGCAGTAAGTTATCAATCGAGCCAACGATCGCGACGCTCCAAACGGTTAAGAAAATAGCCCATGTGGTATCACCGATTAAGAACAAGTAAATCGCGGCAGGAATCCAGATTAGTGCTGTTCCCACTACAGGGATAAAGGAAGCAAAGCCCATCATGGTGCCCCAGAATAAGCCAGGGAATCCAGCAAGCCACATACCAATACCACCCGCAAAGCCTTGCGCAATGGCTGTTAAGAATGAGCCCATCACGGCAGATTTAGCTACCTGTTCCACTTCATCCAGTAGCTTGTCTTCTTGGCTCCGTGACAAGGGTAAGATATGTCGAATCGCACTGATGATCTTGTCGTGGTCGCGGAGTAAGAAAAACAACACGAACAACATCAAGAAGAAATCCATTAAGAAGTTGGTCGCATCGCCTAAGATTTTTGCGCTGATACCAACAAGGTTACTGCCGAAAGAAGTTGCAAATTGCGCTACCTTTTGGGCAATTTCTTGAGGGCTGATAGTATCAAACGGTAAGTAAGTATTGACTAACGACAGTCCATTCACCACCCAAGGATGTTCGAAAATCGTTTGAATACCGCCATGGGTTACCCACTGATAGACATTTTGTGAAAAAGCCGAGCCTTGCTGAACAATGGCTGCAAACACAAACAACAGCGGAAAAACGATGATAAAGGTGAGTACTATACATGAGAGTAGGGATGCCAAGTTGGTGTGCTTTGGCATGCGTTTTTCTATCCACTCATGAATAGGAAACATCAGTAGTGAGATGATAAATGCCATGACAATTGAGTTGATGTAAGGCTCAACTAACAAAAAGCACGCAAGCCCAGCAGCAAGTAAGGCAACAATCAATACCCAATGGCTGGAAGTTAATTTGACTTTATCTGACACTTTTCTTATCCAAGATTTCGATACTGTATCAGTATAATGGCGGTAAATGTCTGAGTGTTCAACGCAAAATCAAAATGTTATTCGCGGAGTGGAAAGAGTATGGGCTGTTGTGAGAAAGAGAAATGTTGCGATAGTAAGAGCGAGCCTAAGCGTAAAATACCTTGGTTTGCTCTGATGTTGTTAGGTTTGGCGGTGTTAGTGGTCGTTAACTGGCAATAAAAAAGGCTGCACTTAGCAGCCTTCAATCAGTAATATGAGCTATGGTTATGCTTCTTCAGCAATAATTGCGAAACAACGGTCAGCCGCTTCTAGGGTCGCTTCGATCTCTTTGCTACCGTGAGCAAGTGATGTGAAGCTTGCTTCGAATGCTGATGGAGCAAGGTAAACACCGTGGTCAAGCATTAGGTGGAAGAAGCGTTTGAAGCGTTCGATATCACATTTCGTTACGTCTTCGTAGCGAGTAATGCTATCTTGGTCAGTGAAGAAGAAGCCAAACATACCGCCAACTTGGTTAACCACTAATGGGATGTTGTGGTTGTCAGCCAAAGCTTTAAAGCCTTCTGCAAGTTGCTTAGTTTTTGAAGCTAGGCGTTTTTCATTGCCTTCTTCTTTTAACAGATTCAAACATGCAAAGCCTGCAGCCATTGCTACTGGGTTACCAGAAAGTGTTCCCGCTTGGTAAACAGGACCTGTTGGGGCGATATGTTGCATGACTTCTTTACGGCCACCGAATGCGCCAACTGGCATACCACCACCAATCACTTTACCTAGAGTCGTTAGGTCTGGCTTGATGTTGTAGTAGCCTTGTGCGCCGCCTAGAGCAACGCGGAAGCCTGTCATTACTTCATCAAAGATTAACAGAGCGCCTTCTTCATCACAGATTTGACGCAGACCTTCGTGGAAACCTTCTACTGGCGGAATACAGTTCATATTACCTGCCACTGGCTCGACGATGATACAAGCGATCTCACCTTTGTTTGCTGCAAACAGTTCACGTACTGAATCTAGGTCGTTAAATGTTGCGGTTAGCGTGTGCTTAGCAAAATCAGCAGGAACGCCTGGCGAGCTAGGTTGACCTAAAGTCAGTGCTCCTGAGCCAGCTTTAACCAATAGGCTGTCTGCATGACCGTGGTAGCAGCCTTCAAACTTCATAATCTTGTCACGGCCAGTGTAGCCACGTGCTAGGCGAATCGCACTCATTGTCGCTTCTGTACCTGAACTTACCATGCGCACTTGCTCCATTGATGGAACAAGTTCTGACACAAGCTCAGCCATAGCAATTTCCATTTCAGTCGGAGCGCCAAAGCTTAGACCACGCTGTGCTGCATCAATAACAGCTTCACGGATGACTGCGTGGTTATGACCAAGAATCATTGGCCCCCAAGAGCCTACGTAGTCGATGTAAGCTTTACCATCAGCATCAAAAATCAATGGGCCGTCGGCACGTTCTACGAAGATTGGCGCGCCACCAACGCCGTTAAAAGCACGTACTGGAGAGTTTACGCCGCCAGGAATGGTTTGCTGTGCTTTTTGAAATAGATCAGCTGATTTGGTCATGGGATATCCTCTTTTGATTGCTCGGACCAATTTGGCTCGCATTGTACCCGCCCTGCTTGATTCAATAAAACGCTTTGCGCCACATTCTGAATACTTTGACAGCAAATAAACCTCAAATAGTGTAAAAATTGGCTTGAAAAGTGGTGAATACTTGAACGCTTCACTCAGGTATTAGATAATCACTGCAATATTAAAAGATAAGTTCCAGATGGTGAGTGCAGTCTGGATGCAGAAGACTGAGAGAGGTCATCGTGAGCGAAGTAAATATCCCATTAACATTTTCAGATGCAGCGGCTCAGCGAGTAGGTGCTTTAATTGCTGAAGAAGAGAATCCAAACCTAAAGCTACGTGTTTACATCACGGGCGGCGGTTGTAGCGGCTTCCAATACGGATTTACGTTTGACGAAAGTGTCAATGAAGGTGATACCACGATAGTAAACAGTGGCGTTACCTTGGTGGTTGACCCTATGAGCCTCCAGTACCTAGTGGGTGGACAAGTCGACTACACAGAAGGCCTTGAAGGCTCGCGCTTCTTCGTTAACAACCCGAATGCAACCACGACCTGTGGATGTGGCGCATCTTTTAGTGTTTAACCACTGACTGTTTTTGTCAAAGGCTGCATTGATTGCAGCCTTTGTTTTATCTGCCTCTCAGATTCCAGAAACTGAGACCTACTCTAAAATACTGTCCAACTGTATTTTATTTTTGTTTGGTTAATTTATATCCTGAATAATACTTCTCACGAATGAATCTCGTGAGCCCCTATATCTAAGGCTTACTTAGTCACCGTTACCTAGGTTGTTACGGTTGAATTAGGATGCGATATAGAATTACTAAGGATAGTTATGGCTAGTATCTCTCCGTTGCGTTTTATCGCGACCAGACCTTATCTTGTATCTCTTTTTTTAGTCACCGTACTTACGCTCTGGCTTGGCGTTGGTATGTTGAATGCCGAAGACTCGACACCACAACATAACGAGTTGGAGATCCCTTTAGCTAAAGTCGCTTTCACTTCGTTTGTCGCCAACCCTACCCATAAAAGCATCGATCTCTATGGACGGACCGCTCCCAATAAGCAAGCAAAACTAGGCGCTGAGATTGCAGGTAAAATTACTCAGCTTAAAGTTTCCAAAGGGGACAGTGTTAAACAAGGGCAAGTGATTGCGCTGATCGATAAAGGCGATCTTGAGATTCAGCTTGAGCGCGCACAAGCCATGCTTAAGGTGAAAGAGAAAGAGTTTAAAGCGGCCAAGTCACTGCAAAGTAAAGGCTTACAAGGTGAGGTAGCCTTCACCAATGCTCAGGCGGGATTGGTTGAAGCTAAAGCTATGGTAAGCAATGCCAAAATTGCTTTGCGTAACACCTCGGTGACCGCGCCTTTTGCTGGATTTGTTGATCATCTGTTTATTGAAAAAGGGGATTTTGTCGGTGTTGGCGATCCCGTCGCAAGCTTGCTTGATTTGAGTATGATTGTGATTGAAGCCGATGTCAGCGAGCGACATATTCAGGATCTGGTTTTAGGCCAACAAGCGCAAGTTCGCTTTATTAATGGCCAACAGGCACAAGGCAAAGTTCGCTATATTTCGCGCGTTTCGTCTGACTCGACCAACACCTTTCCGATAGAAATCGAACTGCCCAATCCTAAGCAGAGAATCCCTGCTGGTATCAGTACTGAAGTGACACTGAACTTGCAAGATCAACTTGCTATCAAGGTGACGCCAGCCATGCTAGCTTTAGATGAAGCAGGTAATCTAGGGGTTAAAACTCTAGTCGCAGATCGTATTAAGTTTGTTCCTATCAACCTAGTTAAAGCTGAACAAGATGGAGTGTGGTTAACAGGATTGGGCGAGAGTGTTGATATCGTCACTACCGGGCAGGGCTTCGTTCGCGATGGCGATCAAGTCATCGCTGTAGAACAGCAAGATTAGGAGGCGCGATTATGTTTGCATTGATTGATGCTGCGCTTTCTCGCACACGCACCATGATGGTGTTGTTGGTGTTTATTCTTCTTGCTGGCGCTGCGACTTACGTGACGATTCCCAAAGAATCGAGTCCAGATATTACCATCCCTATTATTTATGTATCGGTTGGGCACCAAGGTATTTCGCCATCAGATGCAGAAAGACTGCTAGTACGTCCAATCGAGCAAGAGCTAAGATCGATTGAAGGGGTCAAAGAGATGACCTCTACTGCATCTGAGGGGCATGCCTCTGTGATGCTGGAATTTAGCGTCGGCGTGGATCTGAATAAAGCGATGGCAGATGTACGTGAAGCCGTTGATCTCGCCAAGCCTAAGCTGCCTAGTGATAGTGATGAACCCACAGTTAATGAAGTGACTTTGGCGTCAGAAGAGCCGGCGTTATCTATCGTGCTTTATGGTACGGTGCCAGAACGCACTATTGTTCAGATTGCGCGCCAACTAAGAGATAAGCTTGAGAGCTATCGTCAGATCCTTGAGGTGGATATTGCTGGTGATCGTGAAGATATTGTCGAGATCGTGGTTGATCCGCTTTTAATGGAAAGCTACGGGCTCGATCAAGCAGACATCTACAATCTGATTGCCTTGAACAACAAAGTGGTTGCGGCAGGCTTTGTTGATACCGGTTATGGGCGTTTCTCGGTGAAAGTGCCATCGGTGTTTGATTCCTTAAAGGATGTACTTGAACTACCTGTCAAGGTCGACGGTAAGCAAGTGATCACTTTTGGTGATGTCGCGACCGTACGTCGAGCTTTCCGAGATCCAGAGAGCTACGCCAGACTCGATGGTAAATCAGCAGTAGTGCTTGATGTGAAAAAGCGTGCGGGTGAGAACATCATCGAAACCGTTGCGTTAATAAAAGCGGTTTTGGAACAGGCGCAAAAACGCCCTGACTGGCCGAATAATCTGTTAGTTAAGTACACTTGGGATCAATCCAAAGACGTTAAGATGATGCTTAACGATCTACAAAATAACATCCTGTCGGCGATCATTTTGGTTGTTATCGTCATCATCGCGATATTAGGTGTTCGAACCGCTTTCTTGGTTGGCGTGTCGATACCTGGCTCTTTCCTGACCGGGCTGTTAGTGCTGTCCGTATTTGGTTTAACGGTCAATATCGTGGTGTTGTTTTCGCTGATCATGGCCGTGGGTATGCTGGTGGACGGCGCCATTGTGGTGACTGAGTTTGCCGACAGGCGCATGCAAGAGGGGACGCCACGTCGTGAGGCGTATCGAGATGCGGCGAAACGTATGGCGTGGCCAATTACTGCGTCAACGGCGACGACTTTAGCGGCGTTTGCCCCACTGCTTTTCTGGCCTGATGTGACTGGTGAGTTTATGAAGTACTTGCCGCTTACATTGATCGCAACTTTAACTGCATCACTGGCAATGGCGTTATTGCTCGTTCCTGTACTAGGGAGCTTAATTGGTCGTCCGCAACACGTAACTAAAGCGCAGCGTGAAAAAATGGTCGCCTTGCATGACGGTGATTTCTCTAAAGCGACCGGTATTACTAAGCTCTATTTTCATACCTTAGATATCGCGATTCGCCATCCGCTTAAGATTTTGTTGAGTGCAATTCTGTTAGCCATTGCGGTGGGATTCACCTACGCCAAAGCGGGCTTGGGCGCTGAGTTCTTCCCTGAAGTCGATCCCCCTTTCTTTACCGTTAAAGTACGCTCTTATGGTGATCTTTCCCTTGATGAGAAAGACGTCATCATGCGTGACATTGAGGCGGTGATGCTTGGGCATGATGAGTTTGAAAGTGTCTACACCAAAACAGGTGGCGACGACGAAATCGGGCAAATCCAAATTACGCCTGTGGATTGGCAATATCGCCGTAAAGTCAAACAGATCATCGAAGAGCTCAAGCAGCAAACGGATCAATATGCAGGGGTGGAAATTGAGTACAAGTTCCCGGATGCAGGCCCACCCGTTGAGCATGATCTAGTGATTGAAATGTCTGCGCGGATTCCTGATCAACTCGATGGCGCAGCAAAACTGGTGAGGCAATGGGCAGATAATTACCCTGCGTTTACTAACCTGAGTGATACCTCAAGCAAAGAGGGCATCGACTGGCAAATCGATATTCGTCGTGATGATGCCTCGCGCTTTGCTGCGGACGCCACGTTAGTTGGTAATACGGTTCAGTTTGTCACTAACGGCTTAAAAATTGGTGACTATCTACCCGATGACGCCACTGAAGAAGTCGATATTTTGGTGCGTTATCCGGAAGAGAAACGCGATATTGGTCGCTTTGATCAATTGCGAGTCAAAACAGCCGCAGGTCTTGTGCCGATTACTAATTTTGCCAATATCGTTCCTGAGCATAAGCAAGATACGATTCGCCGTATCGACGGACATCGCGTGATCAACATTATGGCCGATATGAAAGAGGGCTATAACCTCGCATTGGAGTTGCCAAAGATCAATGAGGCGGTTTCCGGGCTCGATCTTCCTTCGAGTGTTGAGTTTAAGATTCGAGGTCAGAATGAAGAGCAAGAAAACTCTTCTGCTTTCCTACAAAACGCTTTCTTGGTTGCCTTGGTTGTGATGGCGCTGATCTTGATTACTCAGTTCAACAGTTTCTATCAGGCATTTCTGATTCTAAGTGCTGTGCTGTTTTCAACTGTGGGGGTATTTGTCGGCTTACTCGTATTCCAAAAACCGTTTGGCATCATCATGTCAGGTATTGGTGTTATTGCCCTCGCTGGGATCGTGGTTAACAACAATATCGTGTTAATTGATACCTACAATCAGCTGCTTAAGCGCGGCCTCGATAAACGTGAAGCAATATTACGTACGGGTGTGCAGCGTTTAAGACCTGTGTTATTAACCACGGTGACGACCATACTTGGTTTGCTGCCTATGGTGCTTGAAATGAACATCGATCTCATCAATCAGAAGATCGAGTTTGGCGCGCCAAGCACCCAGTGGTGGTCGCAATTGGCGACAGCGGTAGCGGGTGGATTAGCCTTTGCTACTGTGTTGACCTTAGTACTGACACCTTGTCTGCTGATGCTCGGTAGAGTACATAAAGTAGAAGAGCAGGCCAACCAAGTCATCGAAGCAGAGTAGAAACACCAGCAAAAAACAAAGACCCGCATGATGCGGGTCTTTGTTTTGATACCAAGCAGAATAAATATTTGGTCATTATTGCTGGTTAAAATCGCTGATAGCTGTGTTATAGATTTTGTAGGTAGAATAACTAGCTAGCTGCAATCTATGCCTTGCTCTAAGCGATTTTTCCTGCGCAATTATCTGATCATCTATTTATCCCAATTGGTATTACGGAGTCGCGAGCAACTCTCCGTAACGCTCTAACTTCTCTAGCCTTAATTTTGCGTTGGCAATATACGTGGTTTTCGCTTTGCCTGTCAGCGACTTAGATTGCGGTAGCTTAACCGTTCTTGGGTTTTTATGTACCCCGTTTACTAAGAACTCATAGTGTAGATGAGGGCCAGTGACGCGTCCTGTTCCTCCTAGCGTACCTATCGTTTGTCCTTGTTTTACTCGTTGCCCTGTTTTGACTTTACGGCGCTGCAAGTGGAGGTACTTAGTAATATAGGTATTGCTGTGTTTGATAAACACATAGTTACCATTGAACTGGTTATAGCTTGATTTTATAACCGTACCGTCACCAGCAGCCCATATTGGTGTTCCAACTGGCGCAGCATAGTCAGTGCCGCGGTGTGCACGGACTTTTCCAGTTACTGGGTGGCGACGGGTTGGATTAAAGTTTGAGCTAACACGACGAAAATCGAGCGGAGAGCGCAAGAAGGCTTTCTTCATTGCACGACCATTTTCGTCGTAATAATTGCCAGTTTTGTCGTCGAGAATTGCTTTAAAGGTATCACCTTGGTTTTTGAAGGTAGCGGCGATGATCTTGCCTCGGCCGACAACTTCACCTTCAACGACTTTCTCTTGATAAAGAATCTTAAAGTTATCTCCGCCACGAATATCTAAAGCAAAGTCGATATCCCAACCAAAGATGCCCGCAAGCTCCATGATCTGGTTTGGTGTTAGACCAGCATTGACGCCCGCGTTCCAGAAATTTGAGGTGATATCAGCCTCAGCATAGTTGTACTGATAGTGAACCTGCTTCTTATCAATCGTTGAGGTGTATCCACTCTCAGATTTGGTGACGAGAAAGGTCTCGTAAGGGCTAATGACGCGTTTTAGCTGAATCAGTTGGTTGTCAGCATCGAAGCCTAATTGAAATGAATCCCCCGGTCGAACTCGGGTTAACTGCCTTTCAATATCTTTATTGGTTGAAGTCAGTTGATACAGCAGGCGAGAAGAAAGACCTGCACGCTGAAAAAGGAGCGCCATACTGTCACCAGAGCCTATGGTATGTTTTTCCCATCGCAGCACTGCAAGTTTTGGTGCTGACTCTTGTAAAGCGAGCTGCTCAAGATCAATGGCTAGCGGGTAGGCTTTACCTACTTGATAATTGCTCTCCTCTTGACGGAGATCTTTCGGCGCTGGCAGAAACAAAGCAATGACGATAAAAGCGCTAAATAAGGCGATAAGGGCTCGGTGAATCCATGGCAATCGAGCGAAAAGAGACAACATCTTATGTCCGTTCTAAAAAATTCAGTAAAAAAGCTCAGCTGTTTAGTCTAACTGGTTTCAAAAAGCATCGCTATTCAAGTAAGATGACCAACTAACAAATTTTTGCCAAATCTGTGGGAGTGAACAAGAATGGCGAGCATTGAAGCTGCACTAGCCGAGATTAAGCGCGGTGTTGAAGAACTGATTCCAGAAGAAGAACTGATTGCTAAGTTGAAAGAGGGTCGTCCTCTTCGTATTAAGTTAGGTGCCGATCCAACTGCGCCAGATATTCACCTTGGTCATACAGTGATTTTCAACAAGCTGCGTGCATTTCAGGAGCTAGGCCACGACGTTACCTTCCTTATCGGTGATTTTACTGCCATGGTTGGTGACCCTACGGGTAAGAACAACACTCGTCCGCCACTAAGTCGTGAAGATGTACTGCGCAACGCTGAAACCTACAAAGAGCAGGTATTTAAGATTCTAGATCCAGCTAAGACGAAAATTCAGTTTAACTCTGAGTGGTTGTCTGAGCTGGGTGCTGAAGGCATGATTCGCCTTGCTGCTAACCAAACCGTGGCACGTATGCTAGAGCGTGATGACTTTAAAAAGCGTTATGCTGGTGGCCAGCCTATCGCTATTCATGAGTTCATGTACCCACTGTTACAAGGTTATGATTCAGTCGCAATGGAAACTGACGTTGAGTTAGGTGGTACTGACCAGAAGTTCAACCTACTGATGGGACGCGAACTGCAAAAATCGAACGGTCAGAAGCCACAGGTTGTACTAATGATGCCACTTCTTGTTGGTCTAGACGGCGAGAAGAAGATGTCTAAGTCGGCCAACAACTACATTGGTATCAGTGAAGCGCCAAGCGAAATGTTTGGTAAGATCATGTCGATCTCTGATGACCTAATGTGGAACTACTACGACTTGCTTTCATTCCGTCCACTTGACGAAGTTGCTCAACTAAAAGCAGATGTAGAAGCGGGTCAAAACCCACGTGATGTAAAAGTGGCTCTAGCGAAAGAGATCATTGCACGTTTCCACTCTCAGGCAGATGCTGACGCAGCGGAGCAAGAGTTTGTAAACCGTTTTGCTAAGAACCAGATCCCTGATGAAATGCCAGAATTTGCTTTTGATGCAGGCCTACCGGTAAGCAATATTCTTAAAGAAGCGGGTCTATGTGCCTCTACTTCTGAAGCAATGCGTATGGTTAAGCAAGGTGCAGCTAAGATTGATGGCGAGAAAGTAGCAGACTCTAAGTTTGCTCCTGAAGCAGGGACTTACGTATTCCAGGTTGGTAAGCGTAAGTTTGCTCGTATCACGATCAAATAGTTGCAAGCCATTACCAAATATCGATTTGATAACAGCGCCTTTCGAGGCGCTTTTTTTATACCTCTAGGTACAGGTTAAATATCTAACTTTTTTGCAAATTGGGGCTGTTTTAGTGGATAACTTTTGGTATTATCCTCGCGCTGCCAAAACGGCAGTTTTTTCGGAGACTTTTATGAACAATATCGACCATCCTCCTAGTATGAAAGGGGAAAAATAGTCCGCTTCGGTATTGTCGTCTCACGCCTCTGCCATTGCGGTAGAGTGCTTCTCATCTCTTTGTGAATCCTCACGTTTTTCTCCTCTAAATTCTAGAACCCAATACAGCTTTTCTGTGCACTGGTGTACGGATAGACGTGTCTATTTTTGATTCAACATCAGCTGTATTTGATGGTCGTTACCTATTGCCAATCGGGAGATTCGCCATGACGGTAATGAGCAATACTTACATTGAAAACCCCCCGCACTTTTCTCAAGAGGAGATCGGCGCCGCTCGCAATGCGTTTTTGCAATACGAGCAAGCCCAGCAGGTTCATTTACTTACGGTTATGCCAGTAGAAGAAGCTGTCGGGATTTTACACCACTGTTCAGTGGGTTATGTCCAGCAATTGATATCGGCGTTAGAGCTCGAAGGACATGAAAAGTTGGCACGTCATTATGCGCACCAGCTTGGTTTTATTCATTCGGAAGTTGAGCCTTCGAATGGCTACCTAGAGACACCGGTTATTGAGCATGTAAAGCAACGTATCGGTTGGATCATTGCCCTTGCGTTACTAGGCATAGTTTCAGGTCTAATTATTGCCCAATATGAAGATACCTTGAGCCAGTTGGTGCTACTGGCGATCTATATGCCTGTGATAGCAGCGGCTGGTGGTAACACAGGTACTCAAGCGGCGACCTTGGTGATACGAGCTTTGGCGACGGGTGAGTTACGTAAACGCCAGTGGTTAGAAGTGTTTTGGAAAGAGAGTCGAGTGGCAATTTGCTTAGCTTTTGCCATTGCTTTAGTGATTATTGGACGCATCTTACTCTTTAGTGATAGCAGCAGTACTGGTGGCTTTGAGCTAAACACCATCGCCCTTGCAATCGCGGTTGCGCTGTTTATTCAGGTGACGATGTCGACCACGCTAGGTGGTTTGCTACCTATCCTAGCGCGTGCATTTAAACTTGATCCTGCTGTGTTGGTTAGCCCAGTTTTAGCGTCTATTGTCGATATCTCAGGAATGTGGATCTATTTCACTGTGGTGAACTACTTCTTAGGTATTGCCTGACTGAACTGGACAATATCTTTGTAGAACAAGGTTTCAAACTTGGTGATTGGGGCGATGGTAGGTTTATCATCGCCCTTTGTTTTTGCTGGGTGGTAGTCAGTCACAAACTGAACAAACAGTGTACTTGGCTGACCAGATTTATCTAACCCATAGCCCGCCATATTATAGCTGCCATACACTGAACCACTTTTGGCAATCAGCTCACCTTTAACTGGCGCTTTACGCATGCTGCGACGATATTTCAATGTTCCATTGGTGCCTGAGGTTGGCATTAAAGCGATCAAGCCAAGTTCACTGTCGTGCTGCCAAATATAGCGCAGCACTGCAGCCATGTTTTGGCTGGTAAAGCGGTTATTGCGCGATAATCCAGAACCGTCTGCTAATGGGGTGTGCTCGATATCAATGCCAGTTTGGGCAAACAAAATCTGCTTAATTGCCTTGGTACCGTTAGCAAAACTACCTGGCTGAATAAAGAACTTAGCGCCCAAGGTTTTGGTTAGGTTGTCAGCAATAAGGTTATCCGACTTTCTGAGCATGGTTTCAAGCAGCTTAGGCAGTGTTTGTGAGTGATGAGTAGCAATGACTTTACCTTGCTGCTCAGGAGCGCCAAGCCGAATACTACCCACTAGTTCGATATTAAGCTGAGCAAGCAGGGTATTGACAATTCTCTGGGTATACAGCGCCGGGTCTTGCACTGCAAATTTTAGCGGCAGTGGCTTGCTACGACTCTGCAAGCACCCTTGGAGTCGATAGTGGTTGTCTGGGGAAGAAAGTAACTCTAAATCGCACTGTGAGCTCTCTTGTTCGATTTTAGACACTGAACTTGCCACTGTCGTGACATAAATAGGTTGATGTTTAGGCACATAGACGCGAGTTTTACCATCTTCCTGAGTATAAATAGAGGCTTGAACACAGTTACCATCAAGCGAAATGGCGCTGGCTGGCGCGCTATAACAAACGCCGAGAATATCCCACGGCCAACCGACTGCACGGTCATAACCGGTGAATACGCTGTTATCTAACCAGAGGTCGCCGTTGATTTTTTTTGTGCCACTATTACGCAACTGACTCAGAAGCTGCTTTAAATCTTGAGTCGTTAAAGTAGGATCGCCACTAAAACGCAGTACCACATCGCTGCCACTCTTCTCAATGCTAGTTGCAAACTGAAACTCATCGCCGAGCTCTAATTTGGCTGCGAGTGCAGTAACAATTTTTAATGTACTAGCCGGTGGGAAGAACTGACGTTGGTTATCGGTTTGCTGGATTTGATTTTGGCTTTGAAGAGATTCGACTTTAATTGCTGCGCGGCTACCTAAAGGCAGTTCATTGAGTGGCGCATAGGCCGAGGCAGATACGCTGATGAGAGAGAGTAGGCAAGCAGAGGTAAAGCGATCAACAAAGCGCAGCATAAGAATTCACGGTTAGCGGTTTAAGAGGGTCAGTATAGCGGGTAAAAAAAACGCCTGCTATAGAGCAGGCGTCTTAGAATCATGACTTAGTGTCAGGAAATTAGAAGTCGTAACGTAGACCTAGAGCGATTTCATCTTCAGCTTGTGCTTTAGTTGCGTTGCCAAACGTACCATCTTTGTAGAACTTGTCACCTTTATCGATTAGGTTAAAGTTATAAGAGATGTATGTACGGAAGTTAGGCTTAAAGTAGTAAGTTGCATCTACTGCTACGTTATCTGCTGCGTCGTAAGTAGAACCAGAAGCATCCGCTTCAAGTTTGTTGTACGTCATAGTGAATGCAGTTTTTTCTAGTTTGTATGCCGCGGCAAATTCGTAACCAGTTTTATCTGTTTTGCTTGAGCCGTCTTTTACTTTACCGTCAGTAAATGTACCTGCGAAGTAGAAATCGCTGATGCTGTAAGAAGCCGCAAGCATGTACTGGTCTTCTGACATGTTTGCACCAGTATCTTGGTCTGCGTAACCAGCACCTAGCTTAACGCCTGTGTCGCCAATAGCGTAGATTGCAGATAGAGAGTAGCCGTCTGTATCGTTATCAGTGTATACATTGTTAGTGGTGTCTTCGACACGGTCAGCGAAACGGTAGCTAGCTTTTACACCTAAGTCAGCGAATTGACCTTTGTAAGAAACCATGTTGTCTGTGCGGTCTGCAACAGCAATTTTATAAGCAGCAGAGTTACCGTGGTAAGACATGATATCAGTGAAGTCAGTGATAACGCCTAGCGCACCGTCGTTTTTACCGTAAGTTACTTCACCGAAGTTACCGCCGATACCAGCGTATGCGTAACGATTGTCTAGAGAATCAACAGTTACATTGTTACCGTCAACATCTTTTACTGTAGCTGGGTTTGTTAGAAACTCGCCTTCGTAGAAGCCAACACCGTATAGGTCATCGTTGATTTGAGTCTTGCCCTTGAAGTTTAGACGTACGCGAGTTTTGTCTTCAGATTTACCATCTTTTAGAGACATACGAGCTTCAGCACGACCGCCGATCTCTAGAGAGTTGCCGTTTGAGCTGTATACTGAAGTACCTTCGATACCGCCTGCTTGAATACCATCAGCTGATGCGTTTGCGCCTGTAGCTACTGTTGCAGCTGAAACTGCTAGAGCGATCAGAGTCTTGTTCATCTTATTAGTCCTAATTTACTGTCCATAAATAGTTGTATAGCGAGGAGTATCTCCGCATCAATTGGGTGAGTCCTCTAGTCATCAGCGCTATCAATCCAGACTCATATGCAATGCTTTAATAACAAGTTGCTGAGCAATAAGGACTAATCCCGCTGATTAGGTCAGCTAAGTTGTAAACGCAAAGTTCCATGATGGGTTAGTAAAATGATATAAATTGAACTTATGAACAGTGTTTTATTGGATGTAAATTAATATCAAACTGTTGATTTTTAATTGTTTTAGTTCATTGTTGATAGGTTGGTTTATATCTGAATCTTTATTTTTTTTTAGATGAAATATGTTTGGTGGTGCGATTCGATTCAAAAATTAGCTCGATTTTTCATGCCGTTACTCAAATTGTTTTGTGAACACGATCACGCTTGATTAATTTGAGTGATTTAGACGCCAAGTTTGTTTACACTAGAAGAAATTGATTAGTTAATACATCTACCTAGTCCACTGGATTGGGTAGTTTTGTTTTGTCCAAAGATCGCTTTGGAATGAGGTATATAATGGAAAAAGTGCCAATGACACTGCGTGGCGAACAAAAGCTACGTGAAGAACTTGAAAGACTATTGAAGCTTCGCCCACAGATTTCTGAAGCCATTGCAGAAGCGCGTGAGCTTGGTGATTTAAAAGAGAACGCTGAATACCATGCCGCTCGTGAAGAGCAGGGTATCTGTGAAGCGCAAATCCGTGATATCGAATACAAACTGTCTGTTGCGCAGGTTATTGACGTAACCACAATGGACAACACGGGTAAAGTTATCTTCGGCTCAACCGTGACTCTTATCGATTGCGATACTGAAGATGAAAAAACCTACCAAATTGTTGGTGATGATGAAGCTGACATCAAAGCGGGTCGTATCTCGGTAAGCTCACCTATCGCGCGCGGTCTGATCGGCAAGATGGAAGGTGACGAAGTAGTGATCTCTACACCGGGTGGTGATCGCGACTTTGAAATCGACAGCGTCGAGTATATCTAAGCGAGTTTGTTACGCTGAATATCAAAAAAGGTCGCATAGGCGACCTTTTTTCTTGCTCATGAAAGTAAAATTACTTACGTGGCAACTCGATTTTACGCTCTTCCGATTGGCGGAAAAGAACTAAAGTTTTACCGATTACTTGTACTTTCTCTGCACGAGTTTCACGTACAATAGCTTCAATAATCAGGTTCTTAGTGTCGCGATCTTCTGATGCTACTTTGATTTTGATTAGCTCGTGGTGGTTTAGAGCAATTTCAATTTCCGCTAGAACAGCTTCAGTTAGTCCGTTTGCGCCCATAAGCACAACAGGTTTTAGACTGTGCGCTAGGCCTTTTAGATGCTGCTTTTGTTTGGTGCTTAGGTTCATTACGCGGCCAATTTTCTTTAATATAAGGGTTGAAAAATACCATTTTAACGCCATCTAACCCTGAAGACTATAATTTATTGGGTTAGTTGTTCCCTCTATCTATTAGGTAACAAATGAGTAAACAGAAACATTCCGCTAGCTCAGGTCGCTGGTTGAAAGAACATTTTGATGATAAATACGCCAATGAAGCCCGTAAAAAAGGCTATCGTTCGCGTGCTTATTTCAAGATGGAAGAGATCCAAACTAAGGATAAATTGCTAAAACCTGGTATGACTGTAGTCGATTTAGGTGCAGCTCCCGGCGGTTGGTCTCAATATGCTGCTAAGATAGTAGGTGAGGATGGGCAAATTATTGCATGTGATTTGTTGCCGATGGATCCTATTGCGGGAGTCAGCTTCCTACAAGGTGATTTCCGTGAAGAAGCGGTTTTAGACGCTTTGCTTGATCGCATTCAACCGTCGATGGTCGATGTGGTGATGTCGGATATGGCACCAAACATTGCAGGCAACAATTCAGTCGATCAACCTCGCGCAATGTATTTAGTTGAATTGGCTTTAGATATGTGTCGACAAGTTCTAGCACCTAATGGTAGCTTTGTTGTAAAGGTCTTCCAAGGCGAAGGGTTTGACCAATTTGTCAAAGAAGTCCGAGACACGTTTAAAGTCGTAAAAATCAGAAAACCTGACTCATCGCGAGCTCGCTCACGAGAAGTCTTCGTTGTAGCCACTGGTTACAAAGGTTAACTATTTGCCCTTTGATGGGTTAGTTAACACTATAGCTACAGGTTATAAACTGTAGTACCCTACCTTTAATTACAATTAGTTATCGAGAGGCTGACACCTTGAGTGACATGGCAAAAAATTTAATTCTGTGGCTTGTTATCGCTGTCGTATTGATGTCGGTTTTCCAGAGCTTTGGCCCTGGAGAGAGCAATGGCAGAGCGGTGGATTACACCACGTTTGTACAGGAAGTTGGCCAAGGCCAGATTCAGGAAGCAACTTTTAAAGACGGTGAAATTACTTTCACTCGTCGTGGCGGCGGCTCGCGTTATGTTACTTACATGCCGGTCTACGACCAGAAGCTACTTGATGACTTAATTAACCAAAATGTGAAAGTACAGGGCACACCTCCAGAAGAGCAAAGCCTACTAGGTACTATCTTTATTTCTTGGTTCCCTATGATCTTACTGATTGGTGTGTGGATTTTCTTCATGCGTCAAATGCAAGGCGGCGGCGGTAAAGGCGCGATGTCTTTCGGTAAGAGCAAAGCTCGTATGATGAGCGAAGAACAAATCAAAACAACATTTGCTGACGTTGCTGGTTGTGACGAAGCAAAAGAAGACGTAAAAGAACTGGTTGACTACCTACGTGATCCAAGCCGTTTCCAGAAACTGGGCGGTAAGATCCCAACAGGTGTTCTGATGGTCGGTCCTCCAGGTACGGGTAAAACGCTACTAGCAAAAGCAATTGCTGGTGAAGCGAAAGTACCATTCTTTACTATCTCTGGTTCTGACTTCGTTGAAATGTTTGTTGGTGTTGGTGCATCTCGTGTGCGTGACATGTTTGAACAAGCGAAGAAAGCGGCGCCTTGTATCATCTTTATCGATGAGATTGATGCGGTTGGTCGTCAGCGTGGTGCTGGTGTAGGTGGTGGTCACGATGAACGTGAGCAAACGCTTAACCAAATGCTAGTAGAGATGGATGGCTTCGAAGGTAATGAAGGTATTATCGTTATCGCGGCGACTAACCGTCCTGACGTACTAGACCCAGCACTACTTCGTCCTGGTCGTTTTGACCGTCAGGTTGTCGTTGGTCTACCAGATGTACGTGGTCGTGAGCAGATCCTTAAAGTTCACATGCGTAAAGTGCCTCTAGCAGGCGATGTAGAGCCATCACTAATTGCCCGTGGTACACCAGGTTTCTCAGGCGCAGACCTAGCAAACCTTGTTAACGAAGCGGCGCTATTCGCGGCGCGTGGTAACAAGCGCAACGTATCTATGGTTGAGTTTGAGCTGGCGAAAGACAAAATCATGATGGGTGCAGAGCGCCGTTCTATGGTGATGTCTGAAGAGACTAAAGAGTCAACGGCTTATCACGAAGCGGGTCACGCGATTGTTGGTCGTCTAGTTCCTGAACATGATCCAGTGTATAAGGTATCGATCATTCCACGTGGTCGTGCTCTTGGTGTGACAATGTACTTACCAGAGCAAGATCGTGTCAGCATGTCTCGTCAGCATCTTGAATCAATGATTTCAAGCTTATACGGTGGTCGACTTGCTGAAGAGCTAATCTACGGCGCAGACAAAGTATCAACGGGTGCTTCGAACGATATCGAACGTGCTACTGATATTGCGCGTAAGATGGTGACTCAGTGGGGCTTCTCGGAAAAACTTGGCCCTCTTCTTTATGCAGAAGATGAAGGTGAGGTGTTCCTTGGCCGTAGCGTAACTCAGACTAAGCACATGTCTGACGATACAGCGAAGCTTATCGATGACGAAGTTCGTCACTTGATCGACTCAAACTACGCTCGTGCGAAACAGATCCTTGAAGATAACATGGATATCATGCACGCAATGAAAGATGCATTGATGAAGTACGAAACCATTGATGCGGGTCAGATTGATGATCTGATGGAGCGTAAAGCAGATATTCGTGAACCAGCTGGTTGGGGTGATAACCCAAGCAACAAATCAGACGCGAAACCTGAAGATAAGTCAGAAGGTAAAGCGGAAGAGAGTGCACCTGCCACTGAAGCGAAAGCCGATGACGCTGCAACTTCTCAAGAGAGCACTTCAGCGGAAAACACCGAGAAGAAAGACTCAGAATAATTGTTATGATTAAGAGAAACCCCGAGGCAACTCGGGGTTTTTGTGTTTATGATCCTAAAAGCAAATAATAAAACTCTCGACTTATCTCAGCCACAAGTTATGGGGATATTGAATGTCACCCCTGACTCTTTTTCTGATGGTGGTCAGTTTCGTGCCTTAGAAGATGCGCTTGCTCAAGCTCAGCGTATGATTGACTCTGGTGTAACCATTATTGATATTGGTGGTGAGTCAACCCGCCCAGGTGCTCCAGATGTTGAATTAGCTGAAGAGCTTCAACGAACCATTCCCGTTATCAAAGCTATTCGCGAACAATCTGACGTGTGGATTTCTATTGATACCAGCAAAGCAGAAGTGATGCGCCAAGCAGCGGAAGCTGGCGCTGATATCATTAATGACGTGAGGGCTTTGCAAGAGCCTGGAGCGCTTGAGGTGGCGGCATTAACAGGATTACCTATCTGTTTAATGCATATGCAAGGCCAGCCTCGCACTATGCAAGCAAACCCTCACTATGATGATCTGGTAAAAGAAGTCGGCGAGTTCTTGCAGCAGCGTATTGAGGCGTGTGCAGAAGTTGGTATCGAGCGTGAAAAGCTGATACTTGATCCTGGATTTGGCTTTGGTAAAACTCTCGAACACAACTATCAGATGCTGTCTCACCTAGAAGAATTTCATCAATTTGGCCTGCCAGTTCTTGCAGGGATGTCGAGAAAATCTATGATCTTCAAACTCCTCGACAAAGCTCCGGCTGACTGCGTGTCAGCGAGCGTGGCATGCGCTACAATCGCCGCTATGAAAGGTGCGCAAATCATTCGCGTGCACGATTTTGAACAAACGCTTGATGCTATGAAAATTGTCTCAATGACCAAAGCGAATCATTGAGCAGTATAGAAAGATAAAAAGGAACAACCATGTCTGATAAGAGACGTTATTTTGGTACGGATGGTGTACGTGGCAAAGTGGGCCAGTACCCAATTACTCCAGATTTTGTGCTTAAGCTAGGCTGGGCTGCGGGTCGCGTTTTGGCGAAGCAAGGCACAAAGAAGGTGATCATCGGTAAGGACACACGCATTTCAGGTTACATGCTTGAATCTGCTCTTGAAGCAGGTTTGGCCGCAGCAGGGTTAAAAGCGACCTTTACTGGCCCAATGCCAACACCGGCAGTCGCATACCTGACGCAAACTTTCCGTGCTGAAGCGGGAATCGTGATTTCAGCATCGCACAACCCATATTACGATAATGGCATTAAGTTCTTCTCATCAGAAGGCACCAAGTTACCAGATGATATCGAGCTGGCGATTGAAGCAGAGCTTGATAAAGACATTGAGTGTGTGGAGTCGGCATTACTTGGTAAAGCAAGCCGTCTTAATGACGCAGCGGGCCGTTACATTGAATTTTGTAAGAGCACCTTCCCATCAGAGCTAAGTCTAGCGGGTAAAAAAATCGTGGTCGATTGCGCCCATGGTGCGACTTACCATATTGCACCAGCAGTGTTTAGCGAGCTAGGTGCGGAAGTGATCGCCATGGGTGTTGAGCCTAACGGCACCAACATCAACGCAGAAGTCGGCGCTACGGATGTACGTGCACTGCAGAAGCGAGTGGTTGAAGAGGGTGCAGAACTTGGTTTGGCTTTCGATGGTGATGGTGACCGTATCATTATGGTCGATCACCTAGGTAACAAAGTCGATGGTGACCAAATTGCTTACATCATTGCTCGAGATGCGCTACGTCGCGGCGAGCTAAAAGGTGGTGTCGTTGGTACGCTAATGACCAACCTTGGTATGGAGAATGGTTTAAAACAGCTTGGCATTCCATTTGTACGTGCTGCGGTAGGTGACCGCTACGTTATGGAGCAACTGCTAGAAAAAGGTTGGAAAATAGGTGCTGAGAACTCAGGCCACGTTATCCTACTCGACAAAGTGACGACGGGTGATGCCATTGTTGCTGCGCTTCAGGTGCTTGCATCGGTTGTGGGCAGTGATATGTCTCTCCACGAGCTTTCGCAAGGCATGACTCTTTACCCGCAAGTTCTTGAGAATGTTCGTTTCTCTGGTGATTCTAACCCACTAGAGGCGGATGCCGTGAAAGCGTCAGTGGTTGAAGTGGAAGCCGAATTAGGTGACAAAGGACGTGTATTGCTACGCAAGTCAGGTACAGAGCCTCTAATTCGCGTCATGGTTGAAGGTGAAGATGCAGAGCTAGTTCAGTCCTCTGCGCTGAAGATTGCCGAAGCCGTTAAGTCGAGCTTCTAAGTTACAGCTATCACTGAGTTTAGAGCGCTGCCTTCGGGCGGCGCTTTTTATTGTGCGTTACCCAGACAAATGCTTGATTGGAACTGGGGTTGTTATGGTACGATTAGTGCGATTTTAAGGGTGATGATTGATATGCCACAGC
The DNA here is from genome assembly GCF_059833805.1 of Vibrio sp. R10-SF1-ISO8. Classification (NCBI taxonomy): domain Bacteria; kingdom Pseudomonadati; phylum Pseudomonadota; class Gammaproteobacteria; order Vibrionales; family Vibrionaceae; genus Vibrio; species Vibrio sp. R10-SF1-ISO8. Next base: position 222,410 of record NZ_JCBDHL010000006.1, read on the forward strand.
AAGAGTATTTACAAGAAATGGGAATCCAGTGCTATCAGTTGGCACACCCTGAAAGGTTATTGGGTTACCAATCACCGCAACTGATATTGCCTGATAACTGTCAATTGCTGCTTGTTTCTCCTCAACTTCCTCAAGGTAAAACGGCAGAGATGTTTGAGCGAGTATTAAAAAGCATTAAGTTGTCACTCGAACAAGCTTTACATGTTACTCCAGAGCAATTAAGCCAACTCGATAACGATAATCATCATCTAGAGTGGATTTGGTTTGCCGGATGCGATCTGCAAGAGCGTCTTGAAGCTAAAGCGCTTGTCTCCCCATTACTAACTCAAGTTGATGGCAACAACGAACAACGCCGAGCCCTATGGCAACAGATTTGTTCCTATCAGTAATCGTGACCCCATTATGAGCCAATCTTCAATTGTAGCGCTCTCATTAGAGCATCTTGATCAAGTGTGGTGTATTGAGCAAAGTGCCCACTCTCACCCTTGGTCTGAAACCATGATTCGTGACCTAAACAGTCGCGGGGCGCGTCACCATGTGTTGGTGGTTGAAAACCAAGTTGTGGGTTATTTCTATGCCCAGAATATCGTTGGTGAAGTCACTTTGCTTAATGTGGCTGTTAGTCCTAGTCAGCAAGGGCAAGGCTATGGCAAGTTGCTAATGGAAGCTTTCCTAGATATTTGCGAGCAAGACAAGGCGGACAGTGCTTGGTTAGAGGTGCGGGAAAGCAATAGCAGTGCTTTTGGTCTCTATGAATCGATCGGCTTTAACGAAGTCGATCGCCGCATCAACTACTACCCGACAGCGTCAGGCAAAGAAGATGCGATCATCATGAGTTATATTTTTTTCTAGGCGGCTACTTTTGCACAGCTTTGACGACCGAAGGTCCTTCTACTGGGTAAAAGTTCTTTTCAAACCGTTCATTCAGTTCTGAGGCTGGTAAAGGTTTATCAAACAGGTAGCCTTGGAATTGACCACAGCCAAGCTGTTTAAGCGCATTGAGCTCATTGGCATCCTCAACACCTTCCGCAATCACTTCTAAATTGAGTCTACGAGCAGTCATAATGATGGTATCAACAATCGCTTGATCGCTCTCATCGAGATGTAACTGGGTAACGAAAGAACGGTCGATTTTTAGAACGTCGACGGACAGGTGTTTCAAATAACGCAATGAAGAGTATCCGGTACCGAAGTCATCAATTGATGTTTTTAGGTTGTGCTCTTTCAACTCAGCCATTTTCTGTATAGCCGCTTCTACATTCTCCAGCAGTAGGTTCTCGGTAATCTCAAGCTCAATATGCTCACCGTCAATACCTGCTTGGGCGAGAGAGTCAACAATGTGCTCCACAAACGACGGCTGAGAAAATTGCAATGGACTGATGTTAATTGCCAGCCTACGGAAAGTACTTGGGAGTACCCCCTCTTTTTTCCAGTGAGAAAATTGATAGCAAGCTTGCTCTATGATCCAGTTACCAATTTGTAAGATTTGACCAGTCTCTTCAGCGATTGGCATAAACACCCCAGGAGGCAGTACTCCTTTTTGTGGGTGGTTCCAACGAATCAAAGCTTCAACGCCAATGATATTGTGATTGTCGTCTACCTGAGGTTGGTAATAAAGTTCAAGTTGCCCTTGGTTGAGAGCTTCGTGCAGACCTTTTTCAATTTCTAGGAAAGATTCGACTTGAGCCTGCATCTCTGGCTCGTAGAACATGTATTTGTTTCGTCCGGCTGTTTTGGCGCGGTAGAGAGCAGTATCGGCTTGACGTAACACATCAATATTGGTGCTACCTACAGACGGGAAGACTGCTATACCGACACTGACCGTACAATAGAGCTGGTGGTCATCTATAGAGTACGGGTTAGAGACAAGAGCGAGCAATTGCTGAGCAAACTCGTGGGCTTTGTCTGCGCTAGTGTTGGGTAGCAAGATTGCAAACTCATCGCCACCGATACGAGCCGCTGTGAAGTCATCTTGCAGCCAAGCTTCTATGCGTTTAGATATCGCCTTAATTAGGTTGTCACCAATCGTATGACCGAGTGAGTCATTAATGGTCTTAAATCTGTCTAAGTCTAAATAGAAAAGCGCACCAGCTTGGTTATTTTGATTCGCTTCATCGATTGAGTCTTTGAGCATTTGTAACAGCAGACTACGATTGGCTAATCCAGTTAAAGAGTCGTAGTAAGCCAATTGATTGAGCTGCACAGCCGCAGCCTCTCTTTCTTTCCACAGGGTGTGGAAAGTTTTTGCTAACTGACCAAGCTCATCATCTCGATATAGAGTTGGCGGTGGTAGATCGCTCTTAGTATTTTGCAGCGAACGCACCCATTCAATCAAAGTCACCAACGGCTTAGATAACTTTTGATAGAAAAACATCAACAATATGGATGTCAAAAGGATATTTCGGAACAGGTCAAACAGCAGAATTTGACTGGTCTTAGCAATAAAGTCTTTGGCAATGTTAGCCCCATTCACCGAGAAGCTTAGCGTACCAACCACGACGTGGGAGTTGGGTTGATGCAAGTCTGTGGTGTAAATCGGAGTTGTTGGTGTCAGATAGCTAGAAAGGGCTTCTGTAAAGTCACCTTGAAGTGACACATTGCGTTCTTTCTCCGTTAGCGTGTCGCCAAAGTCATCGACAATCTGCACCTTATAGACAGCATTGTCCATCATCAGGCTAGAAGCGACTTGTTCCGCCAACAATTGGTTGAGGTGATAGGCAGCTTGACTCGCATTTGAGTAATTCTGCAGGAGCTTGAATTGGTAGTGTTCTTCTATGCGCTTTTGCTCCTGATGGAGATCCACCAAGATATGGTAAAAGCTAAAGCAGATCCCTAGTATTACAGAGACTAAGAATACTGTTTTCGCTTGTCGAAAAGCTAATGAGTTAATTTTCTTGCTTTTAGGCATAGTTCAGATCGGTTCCCTCTACTCCTTTAGTTATAGTCCAATTTCATTGATATTTTAATAGACAGGGAAATTGACGTTGATTTTGAGTCATTTTCGCTGTTGAAGTTGCCCCACAGTCCATTATAAGCGAAAATACCGCGCAAAATTGAATCGACCATTTACGCTAGGGTATTTCTTGCCTTCTCTAGCGCTTAGACAGAAGAAGAACCTTTCATGTCAAATACTCCATTTCTAGGCGAAGTGTCTAAACGTAGAACATTCGCTATTATCTCGCACCCGGATGCGGGTAAAACCACGATTACAGAAAAAGTACTATTGTTCGGACGTGCTATCCAAACAGCAGGTACTGTTAAAGGCCGTGGCTCTGCTCAACACGCAAAGTCTGACTGGATGGAGATGGAGAAAGAGCGTGGTATCTCGGTAACAACTTCCGTTATGCAGTTTCCATTCAACGATTGCTTGGTTAACCTTCTTGATACCCCAGGGCACGAAGACTTCTCGGAAGATACTTATCGCACACTAACGGCTGTTGACTCATGTTTGATGGTAATCGACGCGGCGAAAGGTGTCGAGGACCGTACTCGTAAACTGATGGAAGTAACACGTTTACGCGATACTCCAATCGTCACTTTCATGAACAAGTTAGACCGTGATGTTCGTGATCCAATGGAAGTGTTGGATGAAGTTGAGAGCGAGCTCGGTATGATGTGTGCTCCTATCTCTTGGCCTATCGGTTGTGGTAAAGAGTTTAAAGGCGTTTATCACATTCACCGTGATGAAACGATCCTTTATGAATCTGGTCATGGTCATGAGATTCAAGAAGTACGCACTATTAAAGGGTTAGACAATCCTGAGCTAGATCAAGCAGTGGGCGCAGACCTTGCTGAAAGTGTTCGTGAAGAGCTTGAGTTAGTTATGGGAGCTTGCCCTGAGTTTGATCTTGAGCTGTTCCTACAAGGTGAACTAACACCTGTCTATTTTGGTACTGCACTAGGTAACTTTGGTGTTGACCATATGTTGGAAGGTCTTACTAAGTGGGCGCCAGCACCTCAAACGCGCGAAGCTAACGAGCGTTCTGTGGAAGCTACTGAAGAAAACTTCTCAGGGTTCGTATTTAAGATCCAAGCAAACATGGATCCTAAGCACCGTGACCGCATTGCTTTTATGCGTATTGTATCGGGTACCTACAAGCAAGGTATGAAGATGAATCACGTACGTATCGGGAAGCAAATCAACATCTCTGATGCAGTAACCTTTATGGCCGGTGACCGTTCACGTGCAGAAAACGCTTATGCAGGTGATATTATTGGTCTACACAACCACGGTACAATCCAGATTGGTGATACCTTTACTCAAGGTGAAGCGCTGAAGTTCTCAGGTATTCCTAACTTTGCTCCAGAGCTATTCCGTCGTATTCGCCTAAGAGACCCTCTGAAGCAGAAACAGCTACTAAAAGGTCTAGTACAGCTTTCTGAAGAAGGTGCAGTACAGGTATTCCGTCCACTACAAAACAACGACCTAATCGTAGGTGCAGTAGGTGTGCTTCAGTTTGACGTCGTTGTAGCGCGCCTAAAAGCGGAATACAACGTAGAAGCGATTTACGAGAGCGTAAACGTAGCAACCGCACGCTGGGTAGAATGTGAAGACGGTAAGAAACTGGATGAGTTCCAGCGTAAGAACCAAACTAACCTAGCGCTCGATGGTGGTGACAACCTAACCTACATCGCGCCAACTATGGTGAACCTGAATCTAGCGAAAGAGCGTTTTCCAGAAGTGGAGTTCCGCGCAACTCGCGAACACTGATAGTTTGGCTTAATCGCAAAATTTAAGTATCAATGCCGCCTTAATTAAGGCGGCATTTTTTGTTTAGGGGGTTAGAACGGACTTCGTCCTATAGAACGCTTCGCTTAAGGAAAACGAGATCGGGCTTCGCCCTTCGGGAAAGCGAGAGCTTATTTTTCAATTACAGAGAGGTAACCTCAGTTACCCGTAGGACTTCGTCCGTTCCCACATCCGTAAGCGAAGCGTTCCTAAACAAAAAGGCTTGGTGCAATGCACCAAGCCTTTGTAATTTCTCGCTTCTCGCTATTTCTTCTTCTTAGCGACTTTCTTTTTGCCTTTAGCGACAGACTTTTTCTTGTCGTCTTTTTTCTTCTTCTTGAATGTCGGCTTCTTGTGCTTTGGACGCATTTCTTTAATGAAGCGCTCTTTGATCTCTTCTTTTACGTAGCGAGCAACGCGATCCATCATTGGTTGATCGTGTGCTTCGACTAATGAGATAGCGTTACCTTTCTTACCTGCACGTGCGGTACGGCCGATACGATGCAGATATACGTCAGCGCTGCGCGGCATATCGTAGTTGATCACGTGGCTAACATCTGGAAGGTCGATACCGCGAGCTGCAACATCGGTCGCTAGAAGAACATTAACACTACCATCACGGAAGCGGGCAATCGCATTGTTACGGCGATCTTGAGGCATTTCGCCTTGGATCCACGCACAAGGGATTTGTGCTTTTTCAAGTTCAACACGCAGCTCTGATAAGCGCTCACGAGTTTTTAGGAACACGATTGAACGTTCAGCTTGGTCGTTGATGATCTTCTTCAGCAGCTCAAGCTTATGTGTCATATCGTCAGCACGGTGATACCACTGGGCAATCTTTTTGCGTTCACGACGTGAAGGCTCTGCGTCTATCTCTGCAGGTTCTTTAAGTAGGTCTGCGGTAAAACCTTCAACACCTTTACCTTCTAGCGTCGCTGAGAAGAGTAAAGTTTGCTTACGCCAACGACATTCAGCAGATAGACGGTCAACGGTTGGACCAAAGCCCATATCTAGCATGCGATCAGCTTCATCTAGGATTAGCCATTCAATCGCTCGACAGTCAAAACGTTCTGCGTTGATGTATTCCATCAAACGCCCAGGCGTCGCGACGACGATATCTTGGGTTTTACCTAAGATTTCTGCGTGCTCTTGATACTGAACGCCACCAGTAATGGTGAAGATATTTAGCTTAGTGTGCTTAGCCAGTGCGCGAGCTTGATCGGCAACCTGCATCGCTAGCTCACGAGTTGGTGTTAATATCAGTATGCGCGCAGGCCCAGGCTTACGACGTGGAAAATCTTGCAAATATTGCAGACCAGGCAAGACAAACGCAGCGGTTTTACCTGTCCCGGTAGGCGCGGAGGCTAAGATATCTCGGCCATCTAAAGCTTGTGGAATGGCTTCAGCTTGAATTTGCGTTGGGCGGTCGTAACCCATTTCTTCGATTGCGAGGAGTAGGTTAGGGTCTAACTCTAATTCAGCAAAATTTCTGATCACTATGATGTCTCCACAAGCCAGTTGGTGTGAACAATAAATTTAAGGGGACGTATTATAGAGTTTTCGGTGACAAGGATCACACGTTATTTTTACATCTTAAGATAAAAGTCTTTCGTCAACTCGATAAAGGCATCGCTATAGCCGCCATCACTATGAATAGTCAGGGTTTTTTCAGTCGTAGCCATTGGTGTTTTGGTCAGTTCAATCAACAGCCTAGTGATATCTTTACGTTCGGTAGGCTTAATTTGGCATAGTCGACTGACATGCCAGCCTTGTTCTACCGCTAATTGAATGAACAGATCGCCTTCTACTTTAGGTAGCACAAAGCTTGCTTTACCTTGGTTGGTCAGTAATTGCTGACATCGTGTAAGCAACGCTTGATGAGTTAAAGTATCGGTATGCCTTGCGGTTGCTCGCGAAACATTGCTCGCTTGCTCACCTGTGTTGAAGTAAGGCGGGTTACATATGATGCGATCAAATGGTTCTAGAAACTGATGCGTAAGCACATCACCTTGATGCAGCGTTAATCGTTGCGCCCAAGGTGAGCGCGTGAAATTTATATTTGCCGCTTCGATAGCATTATCATCAATGTCAATCGCCTTGATAGTCAGCGAAAGATTACGTTGGGCGCACATCAAACTTAATAGACCTGTCCCTGTTCCAATATCCAATAAAGACGTCGAACTTTCTAAGCTAGTCCATGCACCTAGTAATACTCCGTCGGTACTGACAGGCATGCCTGAAAGACCGCCATAAATGCTAAATTGTTTGAAATTGAAGTCTTTTGTTTTTTTCATGATTTTTATGTTTGTCGGAGTTCAGGTTGTTTTTGAGTTAATTGATCTGTTGTTAAATGATTGTTTGGTTTTTTGTGCTGTTTGTGTCCAGTGTGTAGTGGTTTTTGGGTAGTGTATTAAACTGGAAATTTAATTCACTTTAGTTATGTATGCTAATTTTTAGGCCGAATTATAAATTTTTATGGTGTTTTTAGCCTTGAGCTTGCGAGGTGATGAGGATTTCGTCATCATGCGCGCCTTAATTTTATAGAGTGAGCGCATGTTCGTATCACTCAGCAAACACAACATCTATTAAATTATAAGTAAAGGGTCGACAGTGAATCAGACTTTAAAACTAACAGATATCATTGCGGTAGGCTTTATGCTTTTCGCATTCTTTTTGGGTGCAGGTAACATTATTTTCCCACCTTTGGCTGGTCAGTTAGCCGGAGAAAACTTAATTCCTGCCATGACAGGTTTCCTATTAACCGCAGTAGGCCTACCCCTTATTACTATCATTGCAATTGCGGTTGCGGGGGGCTCTTGGGAACACTTAACCAAAGACTTGCCAAAGCGCGTGGCAATGACCATTGCGGTTCTGATCTTCATCATTATTGGTCCTGCATTTGCAGCGCCTCGCACAGGACTTGTTGCTTACGAAATGGCGGTTAAGCCATTCTTCGTCGATGCGGCGCAAATGCATTTGACGGTTTTCTCTATCTTATTCTTTGTGGTCGCGATGTTTTTTGCATGGTCTCAAGGCAAGCTGATTGATGTGATCGGTAAAATATTAACCCCGGTACTGTTCATGGGTTTGGTTGTGCTTGCTGCTGCGGTATTTATTGACCCACAAGGCGAGATGATCGCTGCACAGGGAGAATACCTCACACATCCTCTGCAAAAAGGTTTCCTTGAAGGCTACAACACCATGGATACTTTTGCCTCGCTGATGTTTGGTGGGCTTATCGTAGATGCACTTCGCAAAAAAGGCATTGCCGATCAAAAGGCGACAGCAAAGTATCTGATTAGCGCGGCATGCGTTGCGGCTGCAGGCTTAGCATTTGTATATGTATCATTGTTTTACCTAGGAGCAACCAGTGCTGCTGTGGCTTCAGGTGCTGACAATGGTGGCGCGATTCTTAGCCTGTACGTTCAGTCTCTATTCGGTCCATATGGTCAAATTGTGCTGTCTGTGATTGTACTGCTTGCATGTTTGACAACGGCTATCGGTATTATCTCTGCTTGTTCTGATTATTTCAGCTCTATCACGCCAGTTTCTTACAAAGCTTGGGTGGTGATCATTGGTGTTGCTTGTGCAACTGTAGCAAATGTTGGTTTATCACAGCTGATTTCTCTGTCTGTGCCTGTGTTATTTGCTCTATACCCAGTGGCGATTGCGCTAGTTGCGTTAACGTTTGTACGCAACAAACTACCAAACCCACAAACTGCTTACCGTGTGGTTATCTTAGTATCCTTATTGTTTGCACTAATTGATGCGGCAAAAGTTGCAGGTGTCGACGTATCTGCACTGAGCATGCTGCCACTATTTGATGTTGGTATGGGGTGGCTGCTACCAACGGCGGTTGCTATTGTTTGTATGTTCTTTGTTGGTAAATCAGAGCCACAAACATTAGCGGAAGAAGCTGCATAATAAAGCAACTTTTTTGAATCAAAGATCCCCTGTCACGCAAGGCGTGTCAGGGGATTTTTTCTATACAAGCATTTTTATTCGGCAGTAAAAAATTCCTGTATCTTCGTCACATTTTTCAGTAGAATTCTCCGGTTAAATTCTACTCATAAATGTTGAGCAAACATGTTTGAAATCAATCCAATTAAAAACCGCCTAAAGGACGTGTCTGAGCGCACAAATGTCCTGAGGGGGTACCTTTGACTATGACGCCAAGCAAGAGCGTCTAGAAGAAGTCAACGCAGAACTAGAACAACCAGATGTATGGAACGAGCCAGAGCGTGCACAAGCACTAGGCAAAGAACGTTCTTCACTTGAAGCGGTTGTTGAAACGATTGATCAACTTGAGCAAGGTGTTGAAGATGTTGAAGGTCTTTTAGAGCTTGCTGTTGAAGAAGAAGATCAAGAAACCTTCGATGAAGTTGAACCAGAATTGGCTGAGCTTGAAGCTAAACTAGAAAAGCTCGAGTTTCGTCGTATGTTCTCTGGTGATCACGATGCTTCAGACTGTTACATCGATTTACAGTCAGGCTCTGGTGGTACAGAAGCGCAAGACTGGACTTCAATGATGCTACGCATGTACTTGCGCTGGGCTGAAGCGAAAGGCTTCAAGACCGAAGTTATCGAAGTATCAGAAGGTGAGGTTGCGGGTCTGAAAGGTGCAACGGTTAAGATTTCTGGCGAGTACGCTTATGGCTGGTTGCGCACAGAGACTGGTGTTCACCGTCTTGTTCGTAAATCACCATTCGATTCAAGTGGCCGCCGTCATACATCGTTTGCTTCTGCGTTTATTTACCCAGAGATTGATGACAACATTCAGATCGACATTAACCCTTCTGATCTACGTATCGACGTATACCGCGCTTCTGGTGCGGGTGGTCAGCACGTTAACACCACGGAATCAGCGGTTCGTATTACTCACGTTCCTACTAACACTGTGGTTCAATGTCAGAACGATCGCTCTCAACATAAGAACAAAGACCAAGCGATGAAGCAGCTTCGTGCCAAGCTTTTTGAACTAGAGATTCAAAAGCAGAACGCAGAGAAGCAAGCTAACGAAGATGCGAAATCTGACATCGGTTGGGGTAGCCAAATCCGCTCTTACGTACTGGATGACTCGCGCATCAAAGATCTACGTACTGGCGTTGAAAACCGCAACACTCAAGCGGTTCTAGATGGCGACCTAGACAAATTTATTGAAGCTAGCCTGAAATCAGGTCTGTAAGCTTTTCACCGAAAAAACTATCGTTACTAACGAAAACAGGATACATCGAAAATGACTGATGCTGTTCAAAACGAGAACGTACAAGAAGAGAACAAGTTAATTGCTGAGCGCCGCGCTAAACTGGATCATATCCGTAAGAGCTGCAAAGCAAACGGCCACCCAAATGACTTCCGTCGTGAGCACCTAGCTGGCGATCTTCAAGCGGAATTCGGTGAAAAGACGAAGGAAGAGCTAGAAGAGCTTAACCATGTTGTAGCAATCGCTGGTCGTGTTATGGCGAAACGTGGTCCATTCCTAGCGATTCAAGAAACATCTGGCCGTATCCAAGCATACGCTGCAAAAGATGTTCAAAAAGAGCTGAAAGAGAAATACCAAGGCCTAGATATCGGTGACATCATTGGTGTTAAAGGTGCACTTCACAAATCAGGTAAAGGCGACCTTTACGTGAACATGGAGTCTTACGAGCTGCTAACTAAAGCACTTCGTCCGTTGCCAGAGAAGTTCCACGGCTTAACTGACCAAGAGATGCGTTACCGTCAGCGTTACGTTGACCTAATCGTGAACGAAGATTCTCGCAACGCATTTATCGTGCGTTCTAAGCTAGTATCTTCAATCCGTAACTTCATGAGCTCAAAAGGCTACCTAGAAGTTGAAACGCCAATGATGCACGTGATCCCTGGTGGTGCGACTGCACGTCCATTCATCACGCACCACAACGCATTAGACATCGACATGTACCTACGTGTTGCACCTGAGCTTTACCTTAAGCGTCTAGTGGTGGGTGGTTTTGATCGTGTATTCGAGATCAACCGTAACTTCCGTAACGAAGGTCTGTCGCCACGTCATAACCCAGAATTCACAATGATGGAGTTCTACCAAGCGTACTCTGACTACAAAGATCTAATGGATCTAACTGAAGAGATGCTAAGCACAGCGGCTATGGACGTTCTTGGTTCGACTTCTATGCCTTACGGTGACGAAACAGTAGAGTTTGGTGGTAAGTACGCGCGTATGAGCATGTTCGATGCGATCAAGCACTACAACCCTGAGCACGCTGAGATTCAAGCACTTACAGAAGCTGACCTACAAGACCGTGAGAAGATGGTAGCAATCGCGAAATCTGTACACGTTGAAGTAGAAACGTTCTGGACATGTGGTCAGCTTCTTGAAGAGATCTTTGGTGAAACGGCTGAGCCTCAGCTAATTCAACCAACGTTTATCACTGGCTACCCAGCGGATATCTCTCCTCTAGCTCGTCGTAGCGATGACAACCCGTTCTTCACAGACCGTTTTGAGTTCTTTATCGGTGGCCGTGAAGTCGCGAACGGCTTCTCTGAGCTTAACGATGCACAAGACCAAGACGAGCGTTTCAAAGCGCAAGTTAACGCGAAAGACGCTGGTGATGATGAAGCAATGTACTACGATGCAGACTACATCACTGCACTAGAACACGGCCTACCACCAACAGCGGGTCAAGGTATCGGTATCGATCGTCTAGCAATGCTATTTACGAACACGCACACAATCCGTGACGTGATCTTGTTCCCGGCAATGCGTCCTCAAGCATAAGCTATAGACAGCTTTTGATAGTTAAAAGTCACCTTCGGGTGACTTTTTGCGTTTAATTAGCCTACAACGAAAGTTGGTTTTTATTTGGACTATTGGTCGAACCAGTAGCTCTGTTAGCAGTAAACTAAGCAATTGAGTTATTTAGAAAAGAATTTTTTTTACGAGTAGCTTCTCACAACGCATGGAAAAAGTACGATTCCCTCGCTAGTCTTATATTTGAGACAGATTATCTCTGCAAGTCTCTATAATGTAACCACATATATTTTTATGTGTGTTTAAGCGCACAGCATTTACGTTATCAATAAGAAGGAACTCGCTTCATGGGTAGTCAATTCCGGATGGATTCCGTTCCAGGTTCGTTGGTTGTAGTGGGAGGAACCTATGAACCATGGCTGTCAGTTTTAGAGCAAGTAGGTTGGAGATGTACTCAGTGTGGTGACTTACGCAAGGCCGATACATTGTTTACTGAAACGGGCCCTTGTATCGGTATTGTTGATCTTAGCCATGATGAGTTCAGTCTCAATGGTATTGCTAACTTGGTGAGTAAACACAAACAAGTACGTTGGTTAGCCTTTATTCGTGAGTCTCAATTAAGTTCGGATACTATTTGCCAATTTATCGTTAACTTCTGTATCGACTTTTTTACCGCCCCGATTCCAGATGCTCAGTTACTCAGCACCATTGGCCACCAACTAGGTATGCTGAAACTTGAGAAAAAAGTTTGGCCACATTATGGCAATCAAAGTGACATGGGGCTAATCGGTGACTCTATCCCTGTTAAGCGTCTACGTGATCAGATTAAGCGCATTGGCCCTACTGATGTCAGTATCCTAATTTATGGAGAAAACGGTACCGGCAAAGAAACGGTTGCGCGTGCCGTTCATCGTACTTCTGCGCGAGCAAACAAGGAGTTTATCTCAGTTAACTGTCGTGCGATGTCAGAGCGTCGGATAGAGAGTGATTTATTCGGGATTAACCGTGATGATATGAGTGAGCCGTCAATTCTAGAGAGAGCAGATGGCGGTACGATATTACTCAACGATATTCTTACATTACCTCGCTCACAGCAGTTTAATTTACTGCGTTTCCTCCAAGAGGGGATGGTTGATACTCCATCAGGCCGTAAAGAAGTGGATGTGCGTGTTTTAGCGGCGAACTCTGCTGATATTGAAAAGGCGTTGATTGATGGCGATTTCAATGAAGAGCTCTATCACTATATCAATGTGCTGCGTATTAATGTTCCGAGTTTAAAAGAGCGAGCAGGGGATATTTCAATCCTTGCACGTCACTTCTTGCAGGAATATTCGAAAGAGTACAATGCTCAAGCTCGCAGTTTTACTGAAGAGGCCGCTCGTGCAATGACTCGCTATCATTGGCCAGGTAATGTCCGCGAACTGATGAACCAGATCAAACGTATCGTGCTTATGTCAGATACCGTGATGCTTGACGAACCACACCTAGACCTACCTAAGCGCAGTGATAGCCGCCGCAGCTTAAAGAGTATCCGTGAGCGTAGTGAAAGAGATGCCTTGTTGTTGGTGCTAGAGTCTCATTCAGGTCAAGTTTCCATGGCAGCAAAAGAGCTAGGTGTATCGCGTGCAACTATGTATCGATTGTTAAACAAGCATAACCTTATCTCAGACATACCTGCCTAATTGATTGTTTTGTAAATAAAAGCCGCACTTGTGAAAGTGCGGCTTTACTTATATAAGCGATATGATCTATTGCACATACAATATTCCTTGGCTGAATATCTTATAATCAAAAGCTCAAAATGATTATTTCTAGGTTAAAAAATTGTTTTGAACATTTATGCAGTAAGGTGGTTGAAATATCACCTGATATGAATAGAATTTAACCATGAGCTAAGGCTCAAACCCATCAAAATATTTGGATTAATACATTAGCTAGGAGGCGCACAATGAAACATTTCACTGTTCAATCATTTATCTGTGCGTCTGTCGATCAAACCATTCCCGCAATGGATGCTATTACACGCAATACGTTTGTAGCCGATCGAAAACTAGATAAAACCATGTAATTAATCCGTAACCTTTTTTTTAATTGGCTGCGGAAAAGCAGCGAATTAAAACACTCATTGATCTAATGATTCGTTAATCTTTTCCCAGCTTCAAACTCAACTGGAGAAAACTCATGAGTCATTCTGTATACCTAAAACTTGCCACTCTTTTGGTCAAAGCGGATCTACGCCGAGAAGAACGTGATTGGAAACGTAAACTACGCCGCAGCACTTTCGACATCCCATGGAATAACGAACGTTTGCTGCGAGATATCGGTCTGGAACAAGATGGTCGTCCAATAGGATTTACTGAACCAGATAGTGTCAAAGCCGAACGTCGTATCCGTCATCTTCGTCGTGTTCTTAGTGCGCGAATACCAACGTAATCTCAGGGGCAGGCGCTTCACCTGCCCCGCTATTTCTGTAACGACAGATTATGGACAAGGGTTGGAGTAAGTCGTACCAATCTCTTGAATTCCTTGAAGCAACTCATCTGTTAATACGACATCTAAACTATCAATATTTGATTTAAGCTGTTCCAAGTTTGTCGCGCCAATGATGTTGGATGCGACAAACGGCCTTTGGTTAACAAATGCCAACGCCATTTGCGCGGGGTCTAAACCATGTTGCCTTGCGAGATCGACGTAAGCTTGTGTCGCTTGTTCTCCTTGAGGAGTAAAGTAACGAACAAAGCGTTCGAATAGAGAGCATCGAGCCCTTTCAGGACGTGCTCCATTTAGATATTTACCACTTAGGCAGCCAAACGCGAGTGGGGAATATGCGAGTAGCTGAACACCTTCATAGTGGCTTATTTCAGACAAACCCACTTCAAAACTTCGATTGAGTAAGTTGTAAGGGTTTTGAATCGAGACAATTCTTGGTAGCTCGTGCTTTTCCGCTAAACGAAGCAGAGTCATCACCCCCCAAGGCGTTTCATTGGAAACTCCGATATAGCGAACTTTCCCTGCTTTAATTAGCTCAGCGAGCGCTTCGAGCGTTTCAATTAATGTCACCTCTTCCTGAGCATCAGGGTAAGGGTAGTTTAGTTGACCGAAGCAGTTGGTTTGCCTTTGTGGCCAATGCAGTTGGTAAAGATCAACATAATCGGTTTGTAACCGCTTCAGGCTATCATCAATAGCAAGATGGATATTTTTCCGATCTAGACTCATGTTTTCGCGGATATAAGGGACGTTTCTTGGACCCGCAACCTTCGTGGCTAAAACGACCTTTTCACGCTTACCTGATTTAGCAAGCCAGTTTCCAATGTACTGCTCGGTTAATCCCTGAGTATTCGCTTTTGGCGGCACAGGGTACATTTCTGCGGTATCAATAAAGTTCACACCACGCTCAAGTGCGTAATCAAGCTGGCTAAAAGCTTCTTGCTCAGTATTTTGTTCACCAAACGTCATGGTGCCAAGACAGATCTTACTCACTTCCAAAGTGGAATGGGGTAACTTGTTGTATTGCATCGATCTTCCTTGTCGTTACGGGGATGTGATCCCACTATAGGGGATTTGAGTATGAATAGAAAAGAGTGAGTGATAACAAATTCGCAAATTTTGCAAAGTTGGCTAATACTGATTATTGGAGGTGAACTATGCAAAAAAGTCAGTTAGATAAGTGGATTCATGGTCATCATAAAGACAGCTATCAACCGCCAAAGGTGTTTGTTATTGGTTGTTCAGACCTATCCCAATATCTATTAGCCGTCGAGTACAAGCACAAAATAGAGCCAATCAAGATCGACGATGAGCCAGTGCATTTCGACTCGCTAGAGCTAGTGAAAGAGGAATTAACGAGACTAGGTGTGGAACGAGCATACCTACGATTGCATAACGCCTACGATGAATGTGGTGCCAGTGATGGACCTCTCTATCACGATTTGGAGTTATCTCTTACCACGCACTAAACATAGTGGTTTTCAAGAATACGCGCTGTGAATTGAGTTCTTAGATAGAATCCTCTTGGCAGCGTTTTTATTGGTTTGCCGCTTGCTCCATAGGCTTCGGTCAGGACGCGGCTGTTCGCTGCTTTGGGGCGTAGCTGTAAAACCTCGCCATGACGAGCGTTAATTTGCTCCACTCGGCCTAGTACGATGAGTTCCATCAGCTCTTCCCAATCGGCTCTAAGTTGTTGCTCTTCTTCTATGCTCGGGGACCAGATCAAAGGTGAACCTACACAACGCTGCGCTAATGGGATCTCCCTTTCGCCTTCCACTGGAATCCACAATACTCTCGAAAGCTTGTTGCGAACATGGCTTGTTTCCCAGGTCAGGCCATGAACGCCAATAAGCGGCGCGACACAAACAAAAGTCGTTTCCAATGGCTTGCCTGAGTATCCAATCGGAATGGTTTTTAGCTCGATACCCAACTTCTCAAAATCTTGAGTAGGTTTACTACCTGCTGTTGCGCCAAGGTGCCATTCTAATAGTTGGCCGACCCAGCCTTTATCACGGCGAAGATCCGGCGGAACTTCTATGTCGGCTTCCTCTGCCAGATCGGCAAAGCTAACACCTGCGATGCTTTTTGCTCGCTCAAGCAGTTCTTGTTCTGTAGTCGGTTCTGGCTTCATTGGTTTTGCAACAGAGTTGAAAGTTGGCTCATTGTAACCCAGCGGAAGAAAATTACGACTGTAGAGAGAATGATCGTCATGAGTGAAAGATCATCAATTAAAAGGTTATCCACAGCTTGATTGGAGAAACTTGCAAATTGGTACTGATATGTATGAATAAACAGGGGTTTGGCGATGAAAAAACACTTGAAATTTTAGGCGTATAGGTAGAGTTGGCTTAACTGGTGTGGATAAAATCATCTATGGTTGATCTTTGACCGATCTGTATTGAGAGGAAGAAACGATGATATGGAACAAGCATATATAAAACTATTTCCAAATAAGTGTTTGTTTTTATTGATTGTAGTTTGGTTTGGTTTGATCGTTTTTGGCTGGCAAACTACGCCTTGCTTACCTATTGATCACTTTCTCATTGATTCTTCACATAGTTATACACAGAAAAGGTGAATAAATGTGGTCTATGTCTCACTGTGGTGTGAGTAACCTTTGTTTTGGTTAAAAGTTATTCATTGGTGGGTGGGAAAGCAATATTTTCTGCCCTAGTCACATTAGTAAGTTTGCTCCTACTGGGGATATGTGGAAAAATCACTGTAATTAAAGATTTTATTAGAGGTTGGCCAGTGATAGATGGCGATGGTTACCGCTTAAACGTGGGAATTGTAATCTGTAACAGCCATGGTCAGGTCTTCTGGGCTAAACGATACGGACAACACTCTTGGCAATTTCCTCAAGGTGGAATTGATGAAGGTGAGACCCCTGAGCAGGCAATGTATAGGGAGTTGTATGAAGAGGTTGGTCTTACAAAGAACGATGTAAAGATCGTCGCGACAAGTCGTCATTGGTTAAGGTACAAGCTACCAAAACGTCTTGTTCGTTGGGATTCAAAACCTGTTTGTATCGGACAGAAACAGAAATGGTTTCTGCTGCGACTCGATTGTGATGAATCACGAATTGATATGTTGCGTGGCAGTTCCCCTGAATTTGATGGTTGGCGTTGGGTAAGCTATTGGTATCCAGTCAGACAAGTGGTTTCTTTTAAACGCGATGTATATCGTCGTGCGATGAAAGAGTTTGCATCAATGGCAATGCCATTTAAACAGCGTAAAGTAAAAGGCAAACGTAAGCACCGAAGAGGATAGACATGCTTTCTCAACTAAGGGAAATAGTTGAACAAGTATCTAAGGTAGAAGAAGTTCATCAAGCCTTAGATATTTTAGTTAAACAAACGTGCAGTGCGATGAGTACTGAATGTTGCACCGTCTATCTTGCTAATGAAGAAATGCAGCGTCTTGAGTTAATGGCGACTCAGGGCCTGCGTTTTAAAGGCGATAAAATTCATATCCGATTTAGCGAGGGCTTAGTTGGCCTTGTTAAACGCAGTGCTGAGCCGCTTAACTTAGCGGAAGCCTCCAAACACCCCAATTTTAAATACTTCTCCGAACTGGGAGAGGAGGTTTATCAAAGCTTCCTCGGAACCCCAATTATTTACCGTAAACAAGTGCTTGGCGTACTCGTCGTTCAGCAGAAGACCCCGCGTCAGTTTGATGAGATGGAAGAGTCGTTTCTGGTCACTCTTGCCGCGCAGCTCGCCGTAATCATCGCTCATGCGCAAACTCAAGGTCATTGGCGATTAGAGAAAAAACAGCAAGCAATCCGTGGTGTTCCTGCCTCTTCTGGGGTTGCGATTGGGGAGTTTTGGTGGGACGACACCCAACCTGAACTGAGTAATGTTTATCCTGCCTCGACATTAGATATTGATCGCGAGCAGGAGTGGCTGTTACTGGCGATAGAGGAAGCGTTGAATGACTTTCGACGCATGCGTAAAAAGCTCGATAGCGAGATAAACAAAGACGCTTTAGCGATATTCGATCTTTTTACCCACTTACTTAACGATCCTATGCTGCGCAAAGACCTTAAAGCGCAAATCCAAAAAGGGGATCGTGCTGACTGGGCGCTGCGCCAAGTGGTTGAGTCATACTCCAACCGCTTTGCTCGTATGTCTGATGTTTACTTGCGAGAGCGAGCACAAGACATTCGTGAGCTAGGCCAACGGTTACTGTTCTTTTTGCACAATACTGACCAAGAAAAGCAGCCCTTTGATAAACCTGTAATCTTAGTCGTGCGTGAACTCACCGCGACCTTATTGGCATCGATCCCCAAAGAGAAACTGCTAGCGGTTATTTCTTTAGAAGGGGCAGCTAACTCGCATGCGGCGATTTTGTCGCGCGCATTAGGTATCCCCGCGGTCATGGGTGTCACGTTAAACCCTAAAATACTGAATGGTAAGAAAGGCGTTGTTGATGGCTATAGCGGTAAAATACTCGTTTCACCCAATCGACAACTGCTACGTGAATATCGTGCCCTTGCCAACGAAGAGCGCGAGTTGGCTAATATGGTTAATCAGCGCATCGAAGAGCCTGCATTTACCAAAGATGGTCAACGTATCGAAGTGATGTTGAATGCTGGGTTAAGTGCCGATACCAATATTGCCATCAACCAAGGTGTTGATGGGGTAGGCCTGTACCGAACTGAAATCTCGTTTTTGCTTCAGCACCGATTCCCTTCAGAAGAAGAACAGACTCAGCAGTATCAAGCCGTATTAAGCAGCTACCCGAGTAAGCGCGTTGTTATGCGTACGCTAGATGTTGGTGGTGACAAAGCCTTACCTTATCTCCCTATTGAGGAAGATAACCCATTCTTAGGATGGCGTGGTATTCGCTTTACTCTCGATCATCCCGACATCTTCTTAATGCAGATACGCGCGATGATGAAAGCGAGCTCGAAGCATCAGAATCTAAGTATTTTGCTGCCTATGGTATCTGGTGCCCAAGAACTCGATGATGCCATTGAACTGATTACACGCGCCTATGAAGAGGTGGCAGAGCTTGATGATCAGATTGCGATGCCTCAGATCGGTGTGATGATTGAAGTTCCATCGATGATCTATTTACTGCCACTAATTGCCAGCAAAGTAGATTTTGTTTCTATTGGTACTAACGACTTAACCCAGTACCTGCTTGCGGTTGACCGAAACAATGCTCGCGTTGCAGATGTTTATGAGTCAATGCATCCATCGGTTATTATGGCTTTAAGCCATATTCATCGTACCTGCCAGCAGTTAAACCTGCCTGTATGTATCTGTGGTGAACTTGCCGGTGACCCAATCGGCGCGCTTTTAATGGTTGGCTTAGGCTACCGAAGTTTGAGTATGAACACGTCGAACGTGGCAAAAGTAAAGTACCTGTTGCGTCATACTGAAACGGAAGAATTACGTTCGCTTGCTGACAAAGCGCTGATGCAACCTTACGGCCATGACATTTATGCTATGATGCAATCATTTTTTGAAAGTAAAGGCTTTGCCGGCTTTATTCGAGCGGGCAAAAAATAAGGATTATTGTGTCTATAGAACTACTTGTTTCTTTTATGCTGCTTGGCGCTGTCGTTGGCGTGATGGCAGGATTACTCGGTATTGGTGGCGGATTAATCGTTGTACCAGCACTGCTTTTTCTTTTACCTGCTGCAGGCATAGATGCCAGCATTAGTATGCAAATTGCGTTAGCAACATCGCTTGCGACCATTATTGCAACCTCAGGTTCATCGGCTCTAAACCATTTCAAACTCGGTAATGTCGATATGTTTGTCGTTAAGTGGCTTATGCCCGGTGTGGTGGTCGGTGGCTTCTTAGGCGCGAATGTTGCTGAGTGGATCCCTGCTCAATACCTACCTAAAGTGTTTGGTATCATTGTGCTGCTGTTGGCTATTCAAATGCTGTTTTCTATCCGCGGTAAGTCACAAAAAACCATGCCAGGCAGTGCGACTACTATGGCTTATGGCACTGGGATTGGCGTTGTTTCGAGCTTAGCGGGTATTGGTGGCGGCTCGTTGTCTGTCCCGTTTCTCAACAGCCATGGCATCGAAATGCGTAAAGCGGTGGGTTCTTCTTCAGTTTGTGGCTGTATGATTGCTATCTCTGGCATGGCGGGTTTTATTTTACATGGCTATAAAGTTGATGCGCTGCCTGATTACAGCATCGGTTATGTCTATCTGCCCGCTTTGGTTGCGATTGCGTCGACCTCGATGCTGACGACGCGCATAGGGGCAAAACTTGCAACGTCGTTACCTACACCAACTTTGAAAAAAATATTTGCAGTTTTTTTAATGTTTGTTGCTGGAACTATGTTGCTCTAAAGCACTCTCATCTATACAAATAAAATCGTCAGAACTTCAAAAAGAGTAATCCTCCTATGTCTCAGGGATATCTAACTTTTCCAAATATCGATCCTGTACTTGTGTCCATTGGGCCGCTTTCTATCCGCTGGTATGGATTAATGTATCTAGTCGGCTTTGCTTTTGCGTTATGGTTGGCAAATCGCCGTGCAGACAAAGCAGATAGTGGTTGGACGCGTGAGCAAGTCTCGGATCTTCTGTTCGCTGGATTCTTGGGTGTGGTTATTGGTGGCCGAGTCGGCTACGTTATCTTCTACAACTTTGATCTTTTCATTCAAGACCCGCTTTACCTATTTAAGGTTTGGACAGGTGGTATGTCATTCCATGGCGGCCTATTGGGTGTCATCACTGCCATGTTCTGGTATGCGAAAAAGAATGGCCGTACCTTCTTTGGCGTGGCGGACTTCATTGCTCCACTAGTGCCGTTTGGTTTAGGTATGGGCCGACTAGGTAACTTTATGAACAGTGAGCTATGGGGACGCGTAACGGATGTGCCTTGGGCATTTGTCTTCCCTAATGGTGGTCCACTGCCTCGTCACCCATCTCAGCTGTATGAAATGTTCCTCGAAGGGATCGTGCTGTTCTTTATCTTGAACTGGTTTATCAAGAAACCACGTCCTCTTGGCGCAGTATCAGGGCTATTTTTGGCGGGATATGGTACATTCCGTTTCCTAGTCGAATACGTACGTGAACCGGATGCACATCTAGGTCTGTTTGGTGGATTTATCTCTATGGGACAAATCTTATCCCTACCTATGGTGCTGATTGGTATCCTGATGATGGTTTGGGCGTATAAGCGTGGCCATTACAAAGATGAACTACCACAACAAACTAAGTAAGGAATTGGTGTGAAACAGTATTTAGATCTCTGTCAGCGTATCGTTGACCAAGGTGAGTGGATTGAAAATGAGCGCACCGGCAAGCGTTGCCTAACGGTGATCAATGCGGATCTAACTTACGATGTCGCGAACAACCAGTTCCCTTTAGTGACGACACGTAAAAGTTTCTGGAAAGCTGCGGTTGCTGAGCTACTTGGTTACATTCGTGGTTACGACAATGCTGAAGATTTTCGTAAGCTAGGTACCAAAACTTGGGATGCCAACGCAAACCTCAATGAGGCGTGGCTCAATAATCCTTACCGTAAGGGTGAAGATGATATGGGGCGCGTTTACGGTGTGCAAGGTCGCGCCTGGGCTAAGCCAGATGGCGGTCATATCGACCAGCTACGTAAAATCGTTGATGATTTAACGCGTGGCGTCGATGACCGTGGTGAAATCCTAAACTTCTACAACCCAGGTGAGTTCCACATGGGCTGTCTGCGCCCGTGTATGTACAGTCATCACTTCTCCTTGTTAGGTGATACCTTGTACTTGAACAGCACTCAGCGCTCTTGTGATGTGCCTCTAGGGCTTAACTTCAATATGGTTCAAGTATATGTGTTCCTCGCGATTATAGCTCAGATTACTGGCAAGAAAGCGGGGCAGGCGTATCACAAGATTGTTAACGCTCATATCTATGAAGATCAACTTGAGTTGATGCGTGATGTACAGCTAAAGCGTGAGCCACTAAAAGCACCAACGTTTCATATTAATCCTGAGATTAAGTCACTAGAAGATTTGGAAACTTGGGTAACACTCGATGATTTCTGGGTTGAAGGTTACGAGCACCACGACCCGATTCAGTATCCGTTTTCCGTCTAGCAAGACGTTATAAATTACTAAGCCGCCCAAGATAGGGCGGCTTTTTTGTAAGAGAAGGAAAGCGGGAACGGGCTGCTCCCTGTGGAACGCTTCGCTTTTGGAAAGCGGGAACGGACTTCGTCCTATGGAGCGCTTCGCTCTTGGAAAGCGGGAACGGACTTCGTCCTATGGATCGCTTCGCTTTTGGAAAGCGGGAACGGGCTGCGTCCTATGGAGCGCTTCGCTTTTGGATAGCGGGAACAGACTTTGTCCTATGGAGTGCTTCGCATTTGGAAAGCGGGAACGGACTGCGCCCTATGGAACGCTTCGCTTTTGGATAGCGGGAGCGGACTTCGTCCCATGGAGTGCTGCGCTACTGGATAACTAGATCGGGCTTCGCCCTCATGGATTACTTAACCACAGTGTAGGAAATTAAGCTCTCCAGCTCTCCAGCTCTCCGTAGGGCGAAGCCCGTTCCCTTATCGCTCTTTCCCTTATCCCTCTTCCTTAGCGTAGCGCTTCCTAAACGCAAAAAGCCCGCAACCTAAGTTGCGGGCTTTGTAATAAGCGATGGTCTTGGTATTAAGCTGTCAACGCTAGGATTGTGCCTGGCAGTGCAACGAACACTGCTAATAGGTAACCAGCTACAACCGCTTTGTTTTTCACAGCCATGTCAGAGATTAAGTCTGCACCTTTTACAGGTAGTTCACGTAGGAACGGAATACCGTAGATGAATACTGTCGCCAAGATGTTGAACACTAGGTGTACTAGAGCAATCTGTAGTGCGAATACTGCAAACTCACCTGATACTGCAGTCGCTGCTAATAGAGCGGTGATACAAGTACCGATGTTTGCACCTAGAGTGAATGGGTAAACGTCACGCACTTTAAGTACACCAGAACCTACTAGTGGAACCATTAGACTTGTTGTCGTAGAAGAAGACTGTACAAGTACTGTTACGATAGAGCCAGAGAAGATACCGTGGATTGGACCACGACCAATTGCGTTCTTTAGAATCTCACGAGCACGGCCAACCATAAGGCTCTTCATTAGCTTACCCATTACGGTGATTGCAACGAAGATAGTCGCGATACCTAATACGATAAGCAAGATACCGCCCATTTGGTCACCGAATGTTGCTAGTGGCTCCTTAACTGCGCTTACTACTGGCTTGGTTAGAGGCTTAATGAAGTTCAAACCTTTAATGCTCATATCGCCAGTTGCTAGGAATGGAGATACTAACCAGTGTGAGATCTTATCAAGAATACCAAACATCATTTCGATAGGTAGGAAGATCGCAACCGCTAATAGGTTGAAGAAATCGTGGATAGTCGCACTTGCAAATGCGCGCTTAAACTCTTCTTTGCAACGAACGTGACCTAGAGAAACTAGAGTGTTGGTTACTGTTGTACCGATGTTCGCACCCATCACCATAGGGATAGCTGTTTCTACCGGAAGACCGCCGGCCACTAGGCCCACGATAATTGAAGTTACTGTACTTGAAGATTGGATAAGTGCTGTTGCGACTAGACCGATCATCAAACCTGCTACTGGGTGAGATGCAAATTCAAATAGAACTTTAGCTTGATCGCCTGTTGCCCATTTGAAACCACTGCCTACCATAGATACCGCTAGAAGTAGCAGATACAACATGAATGCCAAGTTAGCCCAGCGCAACCAGCGAGTAGTGCTCGAAATTGGCGCCGCTGTAGTAGTAGCTTGGTTCATAATCATTTTCTCCGTGGACCGTTAATGTCTTAGTTTTGGCCTGTTGTTGAAACTGAGGGCGATGTTAGAGGGGAAATATTTCAGTAATATTACAGTTGTGTGTAATAGGTTTTTTTTTATTTGAGTAGAGAGTGTGTTGCCGTAATTTGAAATTTACGCTTGGTTTAAGTTGTTGTTTTAATTGTAATAATAATTATTTTTGAGGATGCCCTTAGGATGTGATTAGAATCGAAAAAATCGCAGAAAACTTTCGATTGTGAGCCAGTTCATGACACTTCATTGTCATATTCATAATTCTAGTTTCGGTAAAAGTTACGGTAAATGAATATAAGGTAGGTTTTGTCGAATTATTGTTGTCACGCGCCGCATTTGCTATAACCTACACACTAAAATAAGAAGAGTATTTCTCTATGTCACACTTAAACTACAACCACCTTTATTACTTCTGGATGGTATGTAAGCAAGGCTCTGTTACCAAGGCAGCCGATGCTCTGTTTCTCACTCCGCAAACTGTTACTGGACAGATTAAAGCACTAGAAGAACGTATGGATGGTAAGTTAACTAAGCGCAATGGCCGTAGTGTTGAGCCTACTGAGCTTGGGCAGCTAGTGTTTAAGTATGCCGACCGAATGTTTGGCCTGAGCTATGAGATGCTAGATATTGTTAACTACAGTCAGCGTTCTAACATTCTATTTGATGTCGGTGTGGCAGATGCCTTATCAAAGCGATTAGTGAGTAAAATACTACTAACCACCGTTCCTGAAGATAACAGTATTCATCTACGCTGTTTCGAATCAACTCACGAGATGCTACTAGAGCAACTCGCACAGCATAAGTTGGACATGATTTTGTCTGATTGCCCAGTCGACTCTAGTCAGAGCCCTGGTCTGTACAGCAAAAAGCTCGGTGAATCCAATATGAGCTTCTTCTGTTCAGGTAACGTCGATAATGTTAGCTTTCCTGCAGTATTAGAGCAGCGCAAACTGCTTATTCCCGGTAGCCGTACAGCGATGGGACGTAAAGTGTTGCAGTGGTTTGACCGTCAGGGGTTGCAGCCTAATATCTTAGGTGAATTTGACGACGTCGCTTTAATGAAAGCCTTTGCTCGTTACCACCATGATGTGATTTTCTTAGCCCCTTCTATCTATATGTCTGAAGTCGAAAGCGACCTTCCTCTACAACTTATCGGCCATATTGATGAGTTAAAAGAAGAGTACTATGTCATATTTGCGGAGCGTATGATTCAGCACCCAGCGGTGAAGAATGTTTGTGATGCAGACTTCACAACCCTATTTAATTAGACTCCGATCTATTTGAACAAATAGATTAGTTGTTACAATTCGATTAATATTTGAAATAATTCACTCTAATATAATTAAATACACAGTGAATCTGGTGACTGATCGACAGCGTTACTTATTGTGTAAGGCTGATGTTTGTAGAAGTATTGTTGTAGGAAGAGGTAGTGGCCGATGAATCTACAAGAGATGGAAAAGAACTCTGCTCAGGCTGTAGTACTGCTTAAGGCGATGGCCAATGAGAGGCGTCTTCAGATCTTGTGCTTATTACACAATCAAGAGCTGTCAGTAGGGGAATTGTGCAGTAAGTTGGAGTTAAGCCAATCTGCTTTATCTCAGCACCTAGCGTGGTTGCGAAGAGATGGTTTGGTCAATACTCGAAAAGAGGCACAGACAGTTTATTACACTTTGAGTAGTGAAGAAGTGAAAGCAATGATCCAATTGCTGCACGACCTTTACTGTTCAGAGAAATAGTAGATTTATCGAGGTTTGTTGTTTAGCCTCGAAATTTAGACATAAAAAAACCGGCAATTGCCGGTTTTTTCTTTCACTGGGAAATCAGAGTTCTATTAAAGAGCTTTGATTGCAGCAGCGAAACGAGACTTATGACGTGCAGCTTTATTCTTGTGAATAAGGCCTTTAGTCGCCATGCGGTCTAGGATTGGTGTAACTGCAGCAAATGCTTCAGTTGCAGCAGCTTTGTCGCCTGCTTCGATAGCAGCAACAGTTTTCTTCATGTAAGTACGCATCATTGAGCGACGGCTAGCGTTGTGCTGACGACGTTTCTCAGCCTGGATAGCGCGCTTCTTAGCAGATTTACTATTTGCCAAGGGTCTAACTCCCAAAAACTTAGTTCAGTGACAATTTAAGGGCGAGGAATATCCCTCATTTGCGCTTAAATGTCAAATAATTTGTGCAAAAACCAATCGAGCCAAACTAATTTTGGTTTGAAAGGTCTTCACGGTTAAGATGGCGGGGATTCTAACAGTATTTTTTTTTCAATGCTAATACTAATCTGCTCTGGTTATGACATTCCTGTTGTAAAGTAGAGCAAAAATTTTGATTCCCGAGGTAAATGTGAGTAAACGCCTACTCAAGTCAGGCATGATAGTTAGTGCTATGACCTTGATCTCTCGAGTTTTAGGCTTGGTTCGAGATGTTGTTGTTGCCAATCTTATGGGGGCCGGTGCCAGTGCCGATGTGTTCTTTTTTGCCAACAAAATCCCTAATTTTTTAAGGCGCCTATTTGCTGAAGGTGCATTTTCACAAGCCTTTGTTCCTGTATTGACGGAATATCATGCCGCTGGAGAGATGGATAAAACTCGTCAGCTCATCGCGAGAGCAGCGGGTACATTAGGCGTTATTGTCTCTATTGTTACCGTGCTCGGCGTTTTAGGTTCTGGTATGGTGACCGCGCTGTTTGGATTCGGCTGGTTTTTAGACTGGCTTAACGGAGGACCTTCGGCAGAAAAATTTGAGCTCGCAAGCTTAATGCTCAAAATTACTTTCCCGTACTTATGGTTTATCACCTTTGTCGCTTTGTCGGGAGCGATTCTTAATACGCTAGGTAAATTTGCAGTCTCTTCTTTTACGCCGGTTTTTCTCAATGTGATGATCATTTTATCGGCGTGGTTTATTGCGCCTCAATTATCACAACCTGAAATAGGTCTAGCGATAGGTGTGTTCCTTGGCGGTTTAGTTCAGTTTTTATTCCAGATCCCGTTTCTGATTAAGGCGGGAGTTATGGTTAAGCCTAAGTGGGGCTGGCGTGATCCGGGTGTAGTTAAGATTCGCACCTTAATGATTCCAGCACTGTTTGGTGTTTCTGTTAGCCAAATTAACCTATTGTTCGATACCTTTATCGCCAGTTTCCTTCAGACCGGTTCTATCAGTTGGCTTTATTACTCGGATCGACTGTTAGAGTTTCCGCTTGGCTTATTTGGTATTGCTATCGCAACAGTCATTCTGCCTGCCTTGTCTCGAAAACATGTCGATGATCATAATGACGGTTTTGCGCAAACCATGGATTGGGGCGTACGTATGGTCACCTTACTCGGCATTCCGGCCATGCTTGGTTTGATGGTATTGGCCAAACCTATGCTAATGGTGCTGTTTATGCGTGGAGAGTTTACTCCCCAAGACGTGAGCTATGCCTCGATGTCTCTGGTTGCTTACGCGTCAGGCTTACTCAACTTTATGTTGATTAAAGTACTGGCTCCAGGTTACTACTCGCGCCAAGACACCAAAACGCCAGTGAAATATGGCATCATCGCGATGGTAACCAATATGGTTTTCAACGCTATCTTCGCTTGGTTCTATGGTTATGTTGGTCTTGCCATTGCAACCGCATTGTCTGCCTTTGTAAATATGTCTCTTCTATATAGAGGCTTGCACATTGCGGGTGTCTATCACCTGACCAAAAGAACGTTACTGTTTATAGCCAAGCTTGTTATTGCTGGTGGCTTAATGGTTGGTGCGATTTTGTGGCAGTTAGAAGATATGAGTGTGTGGCTAACTTGGACATTGCTAGAGCGAGTGATGTGGTTAACGGCATTGATTGGATTAGGCGCGGGTGTTTATCTGTTGTCACTGCTTATTATGGGTGTTCGTTTAAAAGATCTAAAAGCGGCGACAGAATAAGGGTGATTAGTATATAATCCGTCAGTTTCACGCAACGTTAATTCTTTTTTTGAGAATTTGTAGTCAATAAATTAGTTTTTAGTAGTCTCCAATGGAATTGATTCGAGGTATTCACAACATCAAACCACACCATCAAGGGTGTGTATTGACGATCGGAAATTTCGATGGTGTTCACCTCGGACATCAAGAAGTTTTGCGCCAAGTGTCTGAGCAAGCTAAACAATTAAGTTTACCTTCAATTGTAATGACATTTGACCCTCAACCATTGGAGCTGTTTGCTAAAGATAAAGCACCTGCGCGCTTAACGCGTCTTAGAGATAAGTTTGTTCAGTTGAGCAAATTGAATATCGAAAGGCTGCTTTGCGTGAACTTTAATCATCAATTCGCTAATCAAAGTGCTGACGAGTTTATTAGTGACTTGTTGGTGAAGCGTTTGGGTGTTAAGTTTCTCGTCGTAGGTGATGATTTCTGCTTTGGTCGTGGCCGAAAAGGCAATTTTGCCATGCTGCAAGAAGCAGGCAAAAAGTACGGTTTTGAAGTGGTAAGCACTCAAAGCTTCTGTTTACAACAGTTACGTGTAAGCAGTACTGCGATTAGAGAAGCCTTAGCGCAAGATAAGCTTGAGCAAGCCGCTGAAATGCTTGGGCGTGATTACAGTATTAGTGGGCGAGTTTCTCACGGGAGAAAACTCGGCAGAACGATCGGTTTTCCGACGGCGAACATTCCACTAAAACGTTGCGTATCGCCAGTCTCTGGCGTGTATACCGTGCAAGCTTTGGGCTTGGGCGAAGAACCTGTCGGCGGTGTTGCCAATATCGGTAATAGACCGACAGTTAATGGCGTACGCCAACAACTCGAAGTACATTTATTCGACTTTAAAGCCAACTTATATGGCAAACAGCTAGAAATCGTACTTTTAGATAAGATTCGCGACGAACATAAATTTGAATCGTTCGAAGCTTTGAAACAACAAATTGAATTGGATGCTGAAGCAGCAAGGGTGTGGCTGCGTCAGTATAAAGCCCAAGCGGTTTAGTTCGCTGCTTGGCATAATGTCTAACTGTCACCCAACACAACGGAATTAAGAATCGATGAGTGAGTATAAAGATACCCTGAACCTTCCTGAAACAGGGTTTCCGATGCGTGGCAATCTGGCAAATCGTGAGCCAGAAATGCTTAAGCGTTGGTATAAAGAAGACCTTTACGGTGAGATCCGTAAAGCGAAGAAAGGCAAAAAATCTTTCGTTCTACACGATGGCCCTCCATACGCGAATGGTGACATTCACATTGGTCACGCACTAAACAAGATTCTTAAAGACATTATTATTAAATCCAAAACACTTTCTGGTTTTGATGCACCGTACATTCCTGGTTGGGACTGTCACGGTCTACCAATTGAACTAATGGTAGAAAAGAAAAAAGGCAAACCAGGCCAAAAAATCTCTGCGGCTGAGTTCCGTGAAGAGTGTCGTAAGTACGCGGCAGGTCAGGTAGAAGGTCAAAAAGAGAGCTTCAAACGCCTAGGTATCATGGGGGAGTGGGACAAGCCTTACCGCACTATGGATTTTGCTACTGAAGCAAACATCATCCGTGCACTGGGTAAAATTGCTGATAACGGCCACCTACTAAAAGGTTTCAAACCAGTTCACTGGTGTACAGACTGTGGCTCTGCGCTTGCCGAAGCAGAAGTAGAGTACAAAGATAAAGTTTCTCCATCTATCGACGTACGCTTTAAAGCGGCAGATGAAGCAGCGCTTTTATCTAAGTTCTCATTGAACGAAGGTCATGAAGGCGAAGGCGATATCTCTATCGTTATCTGGACAACCACACCTTGGACACTGCCAGCAAACCGCGCAGTATGTCTACGTGATGATCTAGAGTACGTGTTGATCCAAGTAGAAGGTGAGTCGAAGGAGCGCATCATCGTTGCTTCTGAGCTAGCGAAAGACGTGATGGATCGTGCGGGTATCGAGCACTTCCATAATCTTGGTTTTGCAAAAGGTAGCGACCTTGAGCTATCTCAGTTCAATCACCCATTCTACGACTTCACGGTTCCTGCGATCCTTGGCGATCACGTAACCACGGATTCTGGTACTGGTGTGGTTCACACAGCACCTGGCCACGGTCAAGAAGACTTTGCAGTCGGTAACAAATACAACCTAGAAGTGGCTAACCCAGTAGGTTCAAACGGTGTTTACCTGCCGGATACTGAGCTATTTGCTGGCCAACACGTATTCAAAGCGAATGATGCAGTTGTTGAAACGCTAAAAGAGAAAGGCGCGCTGCTACATCACCACGCTTACGAGCATAGCTACCCGCACTGTTGGAGACACAAAACGCCAATCATCTTCCGAGCAACACCACAATGGTTCGTATCTATGGACCAAGCGGGCCTACGTGCAAAAGCACTAGAGTCAATCAAAGGTGTTGAGTGGATGCCAGAGTGGGGTCAAAGCCGCATCGAAGGTATGATTGAAGGTCGCCCAGAGTGGTGTATCTCTCGTCAACGTACTTGGGGTGTGCCAATCGCTCTATTCGTTCATAAAGAAACGGCAGAGCTTCATCCAAACACTTTAGATCTGATTGAGAAAGTGGCTCAGCTAGTTGAAGAGAAAGGCATTCAAGCTTGGTGGGATCTAGAAATCTCTGACCTACTAGGTGAAGACGCGGATAAGTACGAGAAAGTACTCGATACGCTAGACGTATGGTTCGATTCAGGTGTGACTCACTACTCAGTAGTTGACGCTCGTGAAGAGTACAACGGCGCGTCGGCAGACCTATACCTAGAAGGCTCTGACCAACACCGCGGTTGGTTCCAATCTTCACTCATTTCATCTATCGCGATGAAAGATGAAGCGCCATACAAGCAAGTACTTACTCATGGTTTCGTGGTTGACGGTCAAGGCCGTAAGATGTCGAAATCTATCGGTAACGTAGTTGCGCCAAAAGATGTAACTAACAAGCTA
This sequence comes from Vibrio sp. R10-SF1-ISO8, assembly GCF_059833805.1. Classification (NCBI taxonomy): domain Bacteria; kingdom Pseudomonadati; phylum Pseudomonadota; class Gammaproteobacteria; order Vibrionales; family Vibrionaceae; genus Vibrio; species Vibrio sp. R10-SF1-ISO8. The sequence goes on from NZ_JCBDHL010000006.1 coordinate 253,022, forward strand.
GGTGCAGATATCCTGCGTCTATGGGTTGCTTCAACTGACTACACAGGTGAAGTTGCGGTTTCTGATGAAATCCTAAAACGCTCTGCAGATGCGTACCGTCGTATCCGTAACACAGCGCGTTTCTTCCTTGCTAACCTAAGCGGCTTTAACCCAGCAACGGATCTCGTTCCTGCTGAAGAAATGGTTGCTCTAGATCGTTGGGCTGTAGGTCGTGCACTAGCGGCACAAGAAGAGATCGTTAAAGCTTACGGTGAGTACAACACTCACGCAGTAACACAGCGCTTAATGCAGTTCTGTTCTATCGAAATGGGCTCATTCTACCTAGACGTGATTAAAGACCGTCAGTACACAGCGAAACTAGGCGGTCACGCTCAACGTAGCTGTCAGACAGCGCTTTACTACATCGTAGAAGCGCTTGTTCGTTGGATGGCGCCAATCATGTCGTTCACTGCAGACGAGATCTGGAACGAGATGCCAGGCGAGCGCGATAAGTTTGTCTTCACAGGCGAGTGGTATGAAGGTCTGTTCGGTCTAGCGGAAGGCGAAGAGCTGAACAACGAATTCTGGGCTGAAATCCAAGCGGTTCGTGGTGGTGTAAACAAACTGCTAGAAGACGCTCGTAAAGAGAAGACAATTGGTGGTTCTCTGCAAGCTGAAGTGACGCTTTACGCTGATGATGCACTAGCGGCGAAACTAAGCAAGCTGGAAGATGAGCTACGCTTTGCACTACTAACTTCAGCAGCGGTTGTTAAGCCTCTAAGCGAGAAGTCAGAAGCGGCGCAAGCAACAGATGTCGAAGGTCTATTCGTTGAAGTGAAAGCAACTGAAAACGAGAAGTGTGACCGCTGCTGGCACCACACTCCAGATGTTGGCACAATCGCAGGTCACGAGAAGATCTGTGGTCGTTGTGTGTCTAACGTTGATGGTGAAGGTGAAGTTCGCAAGTTTGCATAATTTAGAGCAATCAGAAGTTGAACTTTATTGAAAATTCATAGCCCCAGTATCTACTGGGGTTATTTTTAGGAACTTTATGAGCGAACAAACATTTACTCTAAAGCAATCAGGCGTACGTTGGCTGTGGCTAGCCTTGGTTATCTTCTTTGCAGATATTGGCATCAAGCTATTCGTAATGGATAACATGGGTTATGGCTGGGCGAATCGAATTGAGGTATTGCCTTTCTTTAATCTATTGTATGTCCATAACTATGGTGCTGCGTTTAGCTTTTTGAGCGACCAAGCGGGTTGGCAACGTTGGCTATTTACCGGTATTGCGTTTGCGGTAACAGGTATGCTGACTTACTGGATGAGCAAACTACCGGCACAAGAGAAATGGAACAACATTGCTTACGCCATGATTATTGGTGGTGCTGTGGGCAATGTGTTTGACCGTGTTGTCCATGGCTTTGTGGTCGACTACTTAGACTTCTTCTGGGGTAATTATCACTGGCCAGCATTCAACTTAGCCGATACGACTATCTGTATTGGTGCAGCAATGATTATTCTTGATGGCTTTCGCAAGAAAGAAGATGCCAAAGCCTAATTCGTGATAAATTGAATAACCCTAGGCGCTGTCGGTTGATTCCGGTAGCGCTTTTTAGTATACCCGTCATATTTGAAGCCGCAGCGTTGTTGACTGCGATAATTCCCCCTAATCACATAGCGCACTATGCTCAAGGGTTGAATCATCTGGTCGTCTAGCTGCAACTCCAACTATTTAGGGTATACACCTATAAAAATAACGACCTCAAGGAAGCAGTAACGTGACTACCATTGCCCAAGATTCTGCAGTAACTCTGCACTTTACCATTAAGATGAATGACGGCTCTGTTGCCGACAGTACCCACAATATGGGAAAACCAGCCAAGCTAGTGATTGGTGATGGCAGCTTGAGTGATAACTTTGAACAGTGTCTTCTCGGGCTAAGTAGTGGCGAGAAAAAGGCCATTGAGCTTAAAGCGCAAGACGCGTTTGGTATGCCTAACCCAGACAATATCCACCATATGGACAGAACTAAGTTTGTTGGTGACGCAGAAGTTGAAGTAGGAACGATTATGGCGTTTTCAGGCCCTGATGGGATGGAAATTCCTGGAATCATTAAAGAAATTGCTGGGGATTCAGTGACCGTTGACTTTAACCACCCCCTAGCAGGACAAGATGTGACTTTTGAAGTTGAAATTTTGTCAGTAGAATAGCGAGCCAAAGCGAAAATATAATCATCATGAGCAATGAAATGAAAATTAAGTTAGCTAACCCACGTGGCTTTTGTGCCGGTGTTGATCGCGCGATCAGCATTGTTGAGCGAGCACTCGAAATGTACCAACCGCCAATCTACGTACGCCATGAAGTGGTACACAACCGATTTGTGGTGGAAGGGCTAAAACAACGTGGCGCTATCTTTGTTGAAGAGTTACATGAAGTACCTGATGACAACATCGTAATCTTCTCGGCTCATGGTGTTTCTCAAGCGGTACGCAAAGAAGCCAAAGAGCGCGATTTAACCGTATTTGACGCCACTTGCCCGTTGGTGACTAAAGTTCATATGGAAGTGGCGCGTGCAAGCCGTAAACATATGGAAGTTGTACTGATAGGACACGCAGGCCACCCTGAAGTAGAAGGAACTATGGGGCAATATGCTAGTGAGCAAGGCGGCATGTACCTAGTTGAAACACCGGCAGACGTGGTTAGCTTAAAAGATAAAGTGAAAGATCCAAGTCACTTACACTACGTTAGCCAAACAACACTGTCTGTGGATGAAACTGCGGATGTGATTGAAGAGCTGCGACGCGTATTCCCTGATATTCAAGGCCCTCGTAAAGATGATATCTGCTACGCAACGCAAAACCGTCAAGATGCCGTGCGTGAAATGGCAACTGATGTGGATGTTGTGATTGTGGTTGGCTCTAAAAATTCATCTAACTCGACTCGTCTAAAAGAGCTTGCAGAGAAACTAGGTACACCGGGTTACCTGACCGATTGCCCTGAAGACATCGAGCCTCAGTGGTTTGAAGGTAAAGTGAGAGTCGGCGTAACTGCTGGAGCTTCTGCGCCAGAGGAACTGGTTAACAAGATCCTAGATCGTATTAAAGATCTGGTAGGTACTCGCTCTGTCGAAGAGATCCAAGGCCGTGAAGAAAACATGTTCTTTGAAGTGCCTAAAGAGCTACAAATAAAGCAAGTTGATTAAGCTTTCGTTATGACTTAAAGCCAGCATCTACTGCTGGCTTTTGTTTTATCTGTGACAAAGAAAAGGCTCCCGAAGGAGCCTTTTTCGCAAGCAAAGATATTGTTGGTTTACGCAGTTTCAGTGACTGTTTTTGGTTTCTCTTCGTCTGCTAGCTCTGTTTCACCTTTACCTTTCGACGTTTTAATCACGTAACCAGTAACGGCTAGAGCAAACAAGATACCTGAGATGGTTGAAACTTGAATTGGCAGACCAAAGCCTAGTGTGCTGTTGTTCAAAATGAAGGTCGCACACACAGTTGTCATGAAGATAGCAGGAACAGTTGTAATCCAGTGCATCTTATTGTGACGAAGTAGGTAAGCTGAAGCGGTCCATAGCATCATGACAGCGGTTGACTGGTTAGCAAAACCGAAGTAGCGCCAGATAACACCGAAGTCTACTTGAGTTAGGATGCCACCAATAATGAATAGTGGAACTGCCATCATTAAGCGGTTACGCAGTGCTTTTTGGTCAACGTTAAAGTATTCAGCTAGGATCAAACGACTAGAGCGGAAAGCGGTATCACCAGAGGTAATTGGTAGAATCACTACACCTAGGAAAGCAATTACACCACCAAACACACCCAGTAGGCCAAATGACGCGCTGTAAACAACATTGCCTGGGCCACCATTGCTTACTGCCTCAGACAGTGCATCTAGGTTACCAAAGAACGATAAAGCAATCGCACACCAGATAAGAGCAATAACACCTTCACCAATCATTGCACCATAGAATACAAAGCGGCCGTTCTTCTCATTTTCCATACAACGAGCCATCAATGGCGATTGCGTAGCGTGGAAGCCAGAGATTGCACCACAGGCGATGGTAATAAATAGCGCAGGCCATAGCGGCATATCGTTAGGGTTTAGGTTAGTGAACATGTCGCTCACTTGGAAATCACCCATTACAGTATGTTCGCTTGAGAAGGCAACTGCAGTCATCAAGCCAACAGACATGAAGATCAGTAGCGCGCCGAACAGTGGGTAGAAGCGGCCAATGATTTTATCAACAGGAACAATTGTTGCGATGATGTAGTAAGCGAAAATTGCGATGACCATAGTCGTCATGCTAACCGATAGGCTAGTTTGGTCATTGATTAGGTTAGTAATCATGCCTGCAGGCGCTGATACGAATACCACACCAACCAATAGCAATAGAACAATGGCAAAGATATTCATAAAGTGTTTTGCGCCATTGCCTAAGTAGCGGCCAGTAATGGTAGGAACAGAGGCACCGCCGTTACGAACAGACAGCATACCTGAGAAGTAATCGTGTACTGCGCCAGCGAAAATACAGCCGATAACAATCCACAGCATAGCCGCAGGGCCGTATAGGGCACCCATGATTGGGCCGAAGATTGGACCAACACCAGCGATGTTAAGTAGCTGAACGAGATAAACTTTCTTGGTAGACATTGGCACGTAGTCAACACCATCGGCTTTGGTATGCGCAGGAGTTTGACGTTTTTCGTTAATGCCAAAGACTTTTTCTACAAAAGCCCCATAAATAAAGTATCCGCCGATTAGGGCTGCAACACAGGTTAGAAACCACAACATAGCACTTGTTCCTTAGTGAAATTGATTAAGCTCACCATGCATATTATGGGGTTACTTGGCTATCATCATCTGGTTATGGAGTGAGTGGTCGTATAACGAAGTGAGTGGTTTGCTGAGAAAATAAGTGGTTTTTACGTTTGGTGAGTAGCAATTATTAGGATTTAGTGGTTTGATTAATAGAAGTCTGCAAAAACAAGGAAAAACAATGAGAAACATCGTTATCGCAGCGTTAGTGTCAGTATTGGCGGCTTGTAGCAGTAGCCCTGAGCAGTTAGCTGAGCAAGGGGATTGGTACCAAATCGGTTATCAAGATGGCATCACTGGTCACACCCAACGCTCTTACACTGAATTGGCGAGTTTAGGCAGTGTTAAACACTCGGATTATGAAGAGGGTTATTTAGAAGGGGTAGGCGAGTATTGTAACCCTGATTTTGCTTATCAAATTGGGTTATCTGGTCAGTATTATGAGGGTGTATGTGAAGGTACCGAAACAGCACAAAGATTCCGCATGGAGTGGCAGCGTGGTTGGAATGAACACCAAAATTAACGCTTTATAGAGTTGAGGGAGAAGAGTGAACTTCTCCCTTTTTCATTTTTTCTATTCGCCTTGGTGGTGTTGTACTGCTTTGCGTAAGAAACCATCTTGTTTTTCTAGCTGATTTTTAGCTTGAGATAATTCCATACCAGTCAGTAGCATCAAAATCGCCAGTTTCACATCATAATCGGTTTTCTCTAGCGTTTCGGTGGCTAGGCTATTATCACAATCTGTCGCTTGCATAACGATTCTGGCTGCGCGTGCGACGAGCTTCTTATTCGTCGCTTTCACATCGACCATAAGGTTCTGGTAGCTCTTACCTAAGCGAATCATACTGGCTGTGGTAAGCATGTTGAGCACGAGCTTTTGCGCGGTCCCTGACTTTAAACGCGTCGAGCCAGTCAAGGCTTCTGGGCCTACAACTGGGCTAATGGCTATTTGGGCAATATCGGCAATCGTTGAATCTGGGTTACAAGACAGAGCAACTGTTGTCGCACCAATGTCATTGGCGAATTCCAAAGCACCGATGACGTAAGGGGTTCGGCCGCTAGCCGCAATACCGACCACCACATCTTTAGCGCTAAAGTTAATCGATTTGAGGTCTTCAACACCAAACTCAGGGGAGTCTTCCGCTCCTTCCTTTGCTTTTAAAATCGCTTCTGGGCCGCCAGCAATCAGGCCAATCACCATTTGGTCTGAAACGCCAAACGTTGGAGGACACTCCGAGGCATCTAACACACCTAAGCGTCCGCTAGTGCCAGCACCCATATAAACAAGTCTGCCACCCACTTTAAATGCGGCAGTGATTTTGTCGACCGCTTGGGCTATCTCAGGTAGGACTTTTTCTACCGCTAATGGGACTTGTTGATCTTGCTGATTGATTCGCTTAACAATTTCCAGAGAAGGCAATAAGTCGATATCCATCGTCTCTGGGTTACGTCCTTCAGAAACGAGATGAGAAAGAGCAGCGATTAACGCATCGTTAGTCATAGTGGTCCTTATTTATCAGCAAAGTACATCACACCAAGGGAGACCGCTTTACTGGCTCCGGTGACTTCAGGCAGATTGCTTGGCAAATTGTGAATACGGCGATAGGCGAGCCAAGCAAAGGCCATCGCTTCCATATTGTTGCTGTCTACACCCTTGTCATCGGTCAACATGACCTGCCAATTAGGTAGCTGCTGGATGAGACAACGCTTGAGAAGAGGATTGTGTGCTCCTCCTCCGCATACCAATAGTTCTGGTGAGCTACCCACGGCGAACTTACTTACCTCGTTAGCAATTGTCATCGCGGTATACTCACACAAAGTCCGTTGTACATCTGCAGGCTTAATAGAGAACTTAACGAGGATAGCTTCTAACCAAGGTAAGTTAAACAGCTCGCGGCCCGTGCTTTTCGGAGCGCTGAGCGCAAGATAAGGCTCACTGAGTAATTCACTTAGCAATTCTTGATTGAGCTTTCCTTGTAGTGCGAATTGAGCATTGTAGTCATAGGCATTGCCAGTGTTTTTAGCACACCATGCGTCCATCAACATATTACCTGGGCCAGTATCATACCCAACAACGGCTTGCTCAGGTCGCAAAACGGAAATATTGGCGATTCCTCCGATATTAAGTACCACCACACTAGACTCTGTAGAACCAAAAATCGATTGGTGAAATGCAGGAACCAGTGGCGCCCCTTGACCTCCAAGAGCCATGTCCTTGCGTCTGAAGTCCGCAATGGTGTCTATTCCTGTTAGAGCGGCAATAATATTGGCGTCACCTAGCTGAGTGGTAAATGGAGTATCTCCGCTCGGTTGATGATAAACGGTCTGACCGTGATTGCCGATAGCTGTGATCTTCTCGGCAACATAACCCGTTTTGTTTAACAGAGCTTGAACGGCTTGCGCGTAGAGTTGCCCGAGCAATTGATCAAGTTGACCAATTTCAACTAAGCTCGTTGCCTGACCTAGGCAAACATTTAATAGGCACTGCTTAAGTGATTGCGGAATGGGATAGTCGAGGCTATCTAGCAAGCGAACTTGATTGTGTTCGATCTCAACCAAAACAGTATCGATACCATCAAGGCTGGTACCAGACATAATGCCAATATACAGCTCTTTACTCATTATTATTTTCCACTTGTTGTTTTGCTAGCCAAATCGCCCCGTCTAAGGCGTCTCCTTTGGGCTGAATCACTCTAGGCTGCCATGGGTCACCAAGCCGTGAATGATAGTATGCGCCTAAACTCCCTAGAAAAGCGATATCTAAGTCATTATTTTCACAGCACTTTGCTATAAGCCTATCAATATGCCGACAGCCTTCGCTCAAGATGGCTAAGCTATCAGAGCAAGACTGCTCAGCCAGTCGAATGACATCGGGAGCGAGTTGGGCAAATTCGGTTGCTGTTGCTCGCTTTAGCCAAGTTATGACCTCAGCGCGAGAGTAGCCAATATTGTGTTTAAGATGATGAGTTAACGGCGAAGGAGAAGCTCCTTCGAGAGTATTGATTAACGCCCTAATGCTTTGCTGACCAAGCCAAGCACCACCACCTTGATCGCCGATAGGAAAGCCCCATCCACCAAAGATTTTCACCTCTCCATCATGGCTAAGCTGACTCGCCACCGAGCCTGTGCCAATCGCAATGACGTTAGTAGGTTGACCTTGATTAGCGCCTAACAGCGAAATATAAGCGTCAGTCGTGACTTGGCAATACGGGTAATTTGTTAAAGCTAATTGTAGTTGTTGTTTTAGCTCCAGATTCCCAGCCCCAGCAACACCGACAACGATTGAGACTTGCTCTGCTCGCAGTCTGTGTCGCTCAAGGCAAGCAGCAATGGCATGTTGAATAAGTTCTATTGCTTGTTTGCCTTGTTGTGTAAGGGATGACGGACCAAACGTTAAAGTGAAAAACGGGTCCGCCGTTAGGGGTTCCAGAGGCGTTAAACGAAGAGCGGTTTTGGTTCCGCCCCCGTCGACAGCAAGAAGGTGTGTAATCATATTAAGCCGTTTGTAGATGATCTTGCTCTTGTTTGCTTGTTTTCCCACACAAACAAACACAAAGCGAAACCAAAGTACCAATGCAAAGCTGATATGGGAACGCAAGCTGAACACCAACCCACTCTGGGTTAATAACACCCATGATGCTGTCCCATACATAAGCTTGCAGCAGCAATGTCGTTAAGAAGCCAGTGATAAGCGCCATGGCAACCGATGCTTCACTGCCACGTTTAGTAAAAATAGCGGTGAAGTAAACCCCCAGTAAGCCTGTGTAAGCAAAAACCATCACGCTGAGAGCAAAAGAGAGTAGCGGCATATCCGTGTACTGTTGCCAGTAGAAACAAAGAATCCCCATGCTACCCAATGCGGTTGCGGCCACGGCCATGCCGAAACGGCCTGCTTTGACATAGTGGAAGTCATCTTGTTGGCCATCACGAGCTTCTTTCCATGGACGGTAGAGGTCTTGCACCGCCACTGAAGACATAGAGTTCAAACCAGAATTGAGTGTAGATAATGCGGCAGCAACGACGCCAACAGTCACCAGACCACGCAACCCAGCAGGCATCTCGTTGAGGACGTAGTACATAAAGATGGTGACATTTTCGCCATTGAAGTTTTGTACTACTTCTTTACCCTCAACACCCATAAGCTCTGGTCGCTGATAAAAAACATACAGCAGCAAGCCGATGGTCATAAACACCAGTACGACAGGAATAGAGAAGATAATGGAATTGATCATCGCCTGTGAACCCTGCTTGGCGTTTTTACAGGTCAGGACTCGTTGAGTCATATCCTGATCAAGACCAAATGCACCGATGTTGAGTAACACAAAACCTGTAATACAAGCCCAGAAACTAAAGGTGCCGGCTGGTGAAAAATCGAGGCTAAAATCAAATAGTGTCAGTTTAGAGATTTGATCATTGCCCGGGTTTTGTAAGGCATGAACAATTTGCCCCATATCCGCTGGAATCTGTCCGAGAAGATAGACTATGACAGCAAGGGCTGCGCCCACATAAACAATCAACTGAATAAGATCACTCCAGATGACGGAGCGAATCCCGCCCATATAGGTGTAGGCAAGACCGACGATAACCAGAATCACGACCGAGGTAATGACGCTAGAGGGTTCAATGTTCGTAAACAGGATCATCGACACGGCGATAGCAGCCATATAAAGGCGAGAACCAGAAGCAAACACACGTCCCACGAGGTACATTAGGCCTGCGCGCTGTTTGGTTTTTTCACCAAAACGAACCTTAAGCAGCTCGTAAACGGTCGAGACTTTGTTGTGGTAGAACTTCGGTATCAGTACCCAAGCAACAAACAAAGCACCTAATATCCCGCCGATATTGGTGGCTAAGTAAGTTAGGTTACCGCGGTAGCTTGATTCTGGTCCGCCAAGGAAGGTAGCTGCAGACTGAGATGTCGCCAGTACCGATACCGCAACCACCCACACTGGCATACTGTTGCCACCGAGAAAGTAATCCTTGGTTGAAGTGATTTTGACGCGGCTGAAGTGCCAACCTGTGTAGGCAATTAGCGCAAAGTAAAGCGCGAATACTGCCCAATCTAATGAGGTAAATAGAGAATTCATAGCAGCTCCATAGCATGAATTGTGTAGGGTATATCTTTGTTATTTTCATCAGTATGCTGTGAAGAATAAGTGATTCAAAAAGCTATTCCTTGGTGGAATAGTGACCAGTTGTTTTCTATGACCATGATCCCATTTAATCGTCGAAGCTATTCTTCCGTGAATTGTTTTTTGGAATAGCTATTCCAGATGCAGACTTAGCTGAGTACACTGGCATCAATTGATAGGAGGCTTGATGATGAAAGGGTTAGCGCGAATAAAAACGCTTCTGCCAAAGTTATCACCATCCGATACGCAGATTGCTCAGTTCCTTCTAGAGTACCCTGAGCAAGTCAAGGTAATGTCATCTCCAGAGTTGGCTAAAGCGGTGGGAGTGAGTCAATCAACCATCGTTAAGTTCAGCCAGAAAATTGGTTACAGCGGGTTTTCTGAATTAAAGGTCAAGCTGTACGAAAGCGAGATAAGCTACCAGCCGACCTCGCGTAAGGCGATTCATGGCACTATCTCGCGTAGTGATGATATTCCGTTGGTGATGGCTAAGTTACTCGCGAGTAAACAGCAATCATTGGAGAGAACGATTGCGCTCAATGAAGGCGATAAGATAGAGCAGGCCACACGTTTGCTTCATTTAGCGGGCAAGATTCAGATAGCTGGTGTTGGGGCTTCTTCGCTAGTGGCCAAAGACTTAAGTTACAAGCTAATGAAAATTGGTCATGCGGTGCATTGTGAGCACGATGCCCATATCCAAATTGCCAATGCTTCGGCTTTAAATGAGAACGATGTGCTGATCGCTTTGTCTTATTCGGGGCGAAGTCGTGAAATTCTTCGCGTCGCCCAAATAGCTAAAGGGCGCAAAGCAAAGGCGATTACCATCAGCCAATTAGCGCCAACGCCATTAGACAAGTACTCCGATATAAAGCTAATGACTGCCGCCGACGAAGAGCATATTCGTAGCTCATCGATTACTGCGCGTGACAGTCAGTTATTGATTACTGATTTACTCTTTATTGCTTTAACTCAGCAAGAAGAGAGTGCTGATCAACTGATAGAACAAAGTAAATCCGCAGTAGCGGCATTGAAACAATAAGGATTCGTTATGGGACCGTTATGGTTAGACGTAGCAGGCTGTGAATTGACTGCGGAAGATAAAGAGATTCTTGAGCACCCAACGGTGGGGGGCGTGATCTTATTTGCCCGCAACTACCATGACAGTGAGCAGCTACTGGCTTTGAACAAATCGATTCGTCAAGCGGCTAAGCGCCCAATTCTGATTGGTGTTGACCAAGAAGGAGGCCGTGTTCAGCGCTTTAAAGAAGGATTCTCACTGATTCCGGCTGCTCAAAAATATGCTCAGTTTGATAATGGCGAGCAGCTTGCAGAGCAAGGTGGCTGGTTGATGGCAGCAGAGTTGGTTGCCCATGATATTGATTTGAGCTTTGCACCTGTTCTTGATAAAGGTTTTGATTGTAAAGCGATTGGTAGCCGTGCGTTTGGTGATGATGTTGATACCATAATCCGCCACAGCCTGGCTTATATGAAAGGGATGAAAGCGGTTGGAATGTCGACGACGGGTAAGCATTTCCCTGGACATGGCGGCGTTGTTGCGGACTCCCACTTAGAAACGCCATTCGATAGTCGAGACACTATCTTTGAACAAGATATGGCGATTTTTAAAGCCCAGATTGAATCGGGAATTTTAGACGCAATGATGCCGGCGCATGTTGTTTTCCCACACTATGATGATCAGCCTGCAAGTGGATCTGACTATTGGCTTAAACAGATACTGCGTGAAAAGCTAGGCTTTAAAGGCATTATTTTCTCCGATGATCTGACAATGGAAGGTGCATCGATCATGGGCGGCCCTGCAGAGCGTTCACATCAGGCATTGGTGGCGGGGTGCGATATGATTTTAGTGTGTAACAAGCGTGATGCTCAGGTGGAAGTGCTAGACAATCTGCCTGTGATGGAAACCCCTCAAGCAAACGGCTTATTGAAAACACAGAGTTTTAGCTTGTCTGAGTTACATAGCAGTGAGCAATGGAAACAGGCTTCCGAGGCCATGAAGCGTATTGTTGACGCTTAATCTCGTCGATTCACTCAACGAGCCGCACATCAAGTGCGGCTTTTTTGTTATTAGTGAAAACCTAACATCTCTTTTAAGGTCTTCAAGTAACGTCGACTCACCGGAAGTGGATGGTCACTGACGGTGATAATTTCTGCTAGGCCATTTTCGAGCAGTTTTATCTCTTTGATTGCTTTGATGTTAACCAAAAACTGGCGGTGACAGCGAACCAAAGGCGTTTTCTCTTCAAGTACTTTTAACGTTAGCTGAGATGTGGCTTTCTGTTCGTGGGTTTGAACATGGACGCCACTGATATCACTGTAGGCAAACTCAACGTCTTGGGTCGGAATAATGACGATGCGGTTTAAGCCAATACATGGCACCTGATCTAAGCTTTGAGGGGTAATGGCGGCAAATTGATGGGTCTCGGCTTGTTTTGATTTGAGTAACCGCTTGACGGTTTTCTCCAAGCGACAGGTATCAACAGGTTTTAGCAAGTAATCAAAGGCATTATCTTCAAATGCTTGGACAGCAAACTCATCATAAGCGGTGACAAACACCACGTTCGGCATGGTTTCAGGGTCGAGCATCGCTAACAGCTCAATCCCAGTAATCTGCGGCATTTGGATATCAAGAAACACCACGTCAGGCTTGAGTTGATTGATTTTTTTCAACCCTTCAATCGCATTGCTGGCTTGATCTATCACTTCAATGTGACCCGTTTCTTCGAGTAGCTCGGTCAGTTCTTCACGAGCAAAAAGTTCGTCATCTATGACTAATGCCGAAAGCATGTTGATACCTTAGTACATGTTCTTATTTGGGATGATAAAGCTCATCCGAGTAAAATGGTTAGGCTCGACTTCAATATTGAGAGCTGAAGCGCGGCCAAATTTATTGCTCAGGCGCTTGTCGACAATCTGCATCCCCAGACCCGCATGGTCATCGGCTGGTGGCGTGTAACTGCCTGCATTATCTTCCACCACGATTTGGAATCCTGACTCACTTATTTGACTGTAGATGTGAATCTTACCGCCTTCCAGAAGATTAGAGATACCGTGTTTAATGGCGTTCTCAACTAACGGCTGAAGGGTAAAGGTCGGTACTTTTCGAGTTAACAGCGCTTCATCAATATCAATTGTCACTTCTAAGCGGTCGGTAAAGCGCGCCTTCTCTATCGTGAGGTAGGCATTAACGTGGGCGAGCTCTTCTTTCAGCGTGACCGTTTCAATATCTTGCTTCAAGTTGCTACGAAAGAACTGAGAAAGGTGCTGAATAAGCTCCCGAGCTTTAGGTGGATCGCGCCTGATAACGGCACTGATAGTATTGAGAGCATTGAATAGGAAATGTGGATTGACCTGAGCGTGCAGCAGTTTGATTTCGGCTTGAGATAACAGCGTTTGTTTTTGCTGGTAATCGCCAAACAAGATTTGGCTTGAAAGTAGTTGGGCTATCCCTTCCGCCATCGACATATTGATGGTGGAAAATAACTTACGCTTGGGCTCGTAGAGCTTGATGGTGCCAATGACCTTGTCGCCTGCGCGAAGAGGAATGATCAGTGCTGAACCAAGCTTACAATCTGCAGAGATAGAACATTGATACGGCTTTTCTGCACCGTCTAGGTAGATGATGTCGTCTTGTTGAATAGCATCCAAGGTGCTTTGTGAAGAGATAGGAGTATTGGGTTTGTGGTGATCATCGCCGATACCAACAAAGGCAAGAATCTTTTCATCATCGGTAATCGATACCGCACCGACATTGGTCTCTTCATAGACAATACGGGCAATTTTCTCAGCGTTCTGCACATTGAAGCCAGAGGCCAGAATACCAACAGAACGCTCTGCAATATTTAGCGCGCGGCGAGAAAAGGTTGCTGAGTATTCTTCGAAGATGGTTTTTCTGTCCTGCAAAATACTCATAAATAGCGCTGCGCCTACCGAGTTAGCGATGATCATTGGCGCTGCAATAGCAGAAACCAAAGAATAAGCTTGATCAAACGGTTTAGCGACGATCAATATGATCAGCATCTGGACAATTTCAGCAACGAGAGTAATGGCGAACACAACGCTTGGGTTGAACAGTTGGTCAGATTTGTTCTTACGCACGAAGTAGACATGAAACAAGCCGCCAATGAGCCCTTCTGCTGTGGTCGAGATTGCGCAGGCGAGGTCGGTAAATCCACCTAGAGTATAGCGGTGTAGACCTCCGGTTAGCCCGACAAAGAAACCAACGACCGGTCCACCAAACAGTCCTCCCATCACTGCGCCAATCGCACGCGTATTGGCAATCGCATCATTAATCTGCAAACCGAAGTAGGTTCCCATGATACAAAATAGCGAAAACAGCACATAGACGCTCAGTTTGTGACTAAGACGGTTAGAGATATTTAGCAGAGGCAAAAAGATAGGCGTCTTGCTTAGCATATAAGCTAAAACCAAATAGACACACATTTGCTGAAGAAGAGAGAGGATCAGATCCATAACGAGTCAATTAGCGGGATTTAGGCTTATTTTAGTTAAGAATCCTTCTAGAAAACATGCTTATCTCATACTTTGACAAGAAAGAGAGTTAAAACATAGGGTGTAAACTAATTTTTACGAGTGTGTTTTTTTATATTTACACCTTGAAATCTATATTCAGCCTGTTATTTTATGCTTGTTCCAACCTAGTAAACACGGATATAGCTAGGTGTAAAAAATAATATACGGGTTAGAGTTATGCAAAAAAGTGAATTGAGCAATATTAACATTAGCGATGAACAAGTTCTTATTACACCTGAAGAGCTAAAAGCGAAACTACCTTTGAGCGACAACGCTCGACGTTTTATCCAAGAGTCTCGCCAAACCATTGCTGATATCATCCATAAGAAAGATCACCGTTTACTTGTCGTATGTGGTCCATGTTCAATTCACGATGTTGATGCAGCAAAGGAATATGCTAAGCGTCTAAAAGTACTCTCAGAACAACTGAGTGATCAACTGTATATTGTTATGCGTGTTTACTTCGAAAAACCTCGTACTACTGTCGGCTGGAAAGGACTGATTAATGACCCGCATCTAGATGGTTCATTCGATATCGAGCATGGCCTACATGTTGGTCGTGAACTCTTGGTTGAACTCGCTGAAATGGAAATTCCACTCGCGACGGAAGCGCTTGACCCAATTAGCCCACAATACCTAGCCGATACCTTTAGCTGGGCTGCAATTGGCGCCCGTACCACGGAATCACAGACACATCGTGAAATGGCGAGTGGCCTTTCAATGCCAATCGGCTTTAAAAATGGTACAGATGGCAGCTTAGCAACGGCAATCAATGCGATGCAGGCTGCTTCTTCAAGCCACCGTTTCATGGGTATCAACCGTGAAGGGCAAGTCGCACTACTAACGACCCAAGGTAACCCAAACGGTCATGTTATCCTTCGTGGTGGTAAGCAGACGAACTACGATTCCGTTTCTGTCACTGAGTGTGAACAAGATATGGCTAAGCACGGCTTAGAAGCGTCACTGATGGTTGACTGTAGCCATGCAAACTCGCGTAAAGATTTCCGTCGTCAGCCGCTTGTAGCAGAAGATGTGATCCATCAGATTCGCGAAGGCAATAAGTCTATCATCGGCTTGATGATTGAAAGCCATATCAATGAAGGTAATCAATCTTCAGATATTCCTCTCAATGAAATGCAATATGGCGTATCTATCACCGATGCGTGTATCAATTGGGATACAACTGAGGCACTATTACGTCATGCACATGAAGAGCTAGTCCCTTTCCTAGAAGACCGCTTGAAAGGTAAGTAGAGAGCACAAGGAATATCAATGGCAGTTGAATTGAATGAATTGCGTGATCAGATAGACGCAGTCGATAAACAAATTCTTGATTTATTATCCCAGCGACTTTCTTTAGTTGAGAAGGTTGGTGAAGTAAAAAGTGAGCATGGTTTGCCAATCTATGCTCCGGATCGTGAAGCTGCAATGCTGGCTTCGCGTCGTGAAGAAGCCGAGAAAAAGGGTGTACCACCGCAGCTCATTGAAGACATTTTGCGCCGCACTATGCGCGAGTCATATGCGAGCGAGAAGGATTCTGGCTTTAAGTGCCTCAACCCTGAAATGCGCTCTGTTGTAATCGTTGGTGGTAATGGTCAACTGGGTGGACTGTTTGGTCGCATGTTCACACTGTCTGGCTACGATGTAAAAGTACTTGGCAGCAAAGATTGGCACCGCGCTGATGAACTGCTAGAGAATGCTGGCATGGTTGTGGTGACCGTGCCAATTCACCTGACTGAAGGTGTGATTGAGAAGTTGGGTAAGCTGCCTGAAGATTGCATTCTGTGTGATTTAACCTCGATAAAATCAAGACCGTTACAAGCGATGCTGAACGTCCATAAAGGGCCTGTTGTAGGTTTGCACCCTATGTTCGGTCCAGATGTGCCAAGTTTAGCTAAGCAGGTGATTGTCTACTGTGATGGGCGTGGTGAAGAGCAATATCAATGGCTGTTAAAACAATTCTCTATCTGGGGCGCGAGCTTATGCCAGATTGATGCAAGTGAACATGACCACGGTATGACGTTGATTCAGGCACTAAGACACTTTACGTCGTTCGCTTACGGTCTACACCTAAGCCGAGAAAACCCAAATATCGATAAGCTACTGCAGCTTAGCTCACCTATCTATCGTTTGGAGTTAGCAATGGTTGGTCGTCTGTTTGGCCAAGATCCTAACCTATACGGGGATATCATTCTCTCTTCTCAGGAAAACATCGACATGATCAAGCGTTTCCACCGATGTTTCGGTGAGGCGTTGGAAATTTTGGATGGTAATGACAAACAAGCATTTGTCGAGAGCTTTGATAGAGTGAGTGACTGGTTTGGCGATTACTCAAAGCAGTTCCTTGATGAGAGCCAGAACTTGTTAAAACAAGCTAATGACTCCATTCATCGCGGCTAATAAGTCGAGAATGAATAGAGAAAGAGCGACCAAACGGTCGCTCTTTTTGTTTTCTCAGGAAGACTATTGCACTGTAAGATTATCAACCTGTGGCTCTTGGTCGTTTTTTACCGTGCTGACAGAGCTGTCTTGATAAGGGTTGTTGGTCAAGTTAACTTGCAGTCTGACTGTATCATCAATCAGCTTAACCAGTGGCGCCCATTTTACCTTTTTCTCTTTCTCGAACAGATAGTTAAAGTTCTCTGGCGTCCAGTCCATGGTGTATTGAGGATTCAGAGCACGCCCGAGGAAGCGCACTTCATAATGCAAATGAGGGCCAGTGGAGTTACCTGAGTTACCACAAGTGGCAATCAGATCACCTTTACTGACAAACTGTCCGCTACGCACTTTAAACTGATGCAAGTGGGCGTAGGAGCTCATAAAACCAAACGAGTGGCGAACGGTTAAGAAGTTGCCAAAGCCTTTTTTGCTTGGACGGATGGTTTCAATCACGCCATCAGCCGGTGCATAAATCTCTTCACCACGCTTACAGGTAAGATCGATCCCGGTATGGGTATGTCTTTTGCCTGTGATTGGGTTAGTACGACGACCAAAGGAAGACGAAATACGCTCGTAGTTCATTGGTGTGTCGTTTGGAATTAAGCGAAACATGGTGGCACGTACAGCAGAGTCGACCGCTGCCGCATCAATGCGGTTTTCTAGGCTGACATCATCCGTTAATGATTCATCTGCAAGACCAAGAACGGATTCCACATCGTAGACGCGTTTGCCCAAGACGTGTATTTGATTGCGCTTATCTTCAAGCTCTTGGGAAAGAGAGTGAGTGGTATCAACCTGTTCTTCATAAAGCACTTCAAGCTCGCTGAGCTTATCGACGAGCGCATGGTACTTTTGTTGAGTGGTTTGTTCTTGATGCCACTGGTAGTAGCCATAACCGACACCTGAAAAAAGGGTGCCAGCGATGACCGCTATAGAAGTAAACAGAGTCTTTCTTGAAACATCAAAAGTTTGTACCCCCGATGAATCGGGGATAGAAATGGTAATTTTCTTCGACATAAACTAGTTAGTTTAGGTGTATTCACCTAAATCAGAGAGGTGTTCGATATCCCTATGTAACAGGTCATCATCACCTACATTTAATTCAACTAATCGCTTCAAATGTCCGATACTCTCAATATCAATATGATCAATGCTGACACGAATCACATTGTTATTAAGCCCAACGATATTTCCTACAAGTTGGATCGTGACATCACTTCCTGCAAGCGAAAATTCAACATCTACTTGTTTATCTGTGTCGAGCTGGTCTGATTGTTCGCTAGTAAGGAGTAGGCCATGTAGCGACAAGTCACACACTAAGGCGTTAACCACAGTGGATTCTTGAGTCAGTGTAGCTTGAGTTTGATAAACAATGCGCGAAAAACGACGACGTTCGATCATAATCTTCTCTCTATATTTCAACTCGTAAGAGTAACAAAACTAAAGTGGCTACTATGCGCGGTTGTTCGCATTCTTCGCTTTAATCAATACCGAAAGTTATCCGTATTGTGAGCTATATAATAAAGGCCGCTAATATTAGCGGCCTTTGCACAAATTTCAAGCGTATTTACTTAGCAATACGTTTGTACTTGATGCGATGCGGTTCCGCTGCTTCAGGACCAAGGGTCTTCTTCAGCCACTCCATGTATTCAGTATAGTTACCTTCGTAGAAGTTAACCTGACCTTCATCGCGGTAGTCGATGATGTGCGTAGCGATACGGTCTAGGAACCAACGGTCGTGCGAGATAACCATGGCACAGCCAGGGAACTCAAGTAGTGCTTCTTCTAGTGCACGTAGCGTTTCAACATCAAGGTCGTTGGTTGGTTCGTCGAGTAGTAGTACGTTACCGCCAGCTTTGAGAAGCTTAGCAAGGTGTACACGGTTACGCTCACCACCAGAAAGCTCACCAATGATCTTCTGCTGATCTGAACCTTTGAAGTTAAAGCGTGAGCAGTAGGCACGAGCAGGAATTTCGAAGTTGTTGATCTTGATGATGTCAGCGCCTTCAGAAATCTCTTGGTAAACGGTTTTCGAATCATCCATAGAGTCACGGAACTGGTCGACAGATGCTAGTTTAACCGTGTCACCCATCTCAATTGTACCTGTGTCAGGTTGCTCAGTACCGCTTAGCATCTTAAACAGAGTTGATTTACCTGCACCGTTAGCACCGATGATACCCACGATTGCACCTTTAGGCATGCTAAATGATAGATCATCAATCAGAACGCGGCCGTCAAAAGACTTAGTTAGGTTATTTACTTCGATAACCTTATCACCTAGACGCTCACCGGGCGGGATGAAGAGTTCGTTGGTTTCGTTACGCTTCTGACGATCACCGCTTTGCAGTTCTTCAAAGCGAGCCATACGTGCTTTAGATTTAGACTGACGACCTTTAGGGTTTTGACGAACCCACTCAAGTTCTTTCTCAATCGTTTTCTGACGCGCTTTCTCTTGAGAGGCTTCTTGTTGAAGACGAGCATCTTTCTGCTCTAGCCAAGAAGTGTAGTTACCTTGCCATGGAATACCTTCACCACGGTCAAGTTCAAGAATCCAGCCAGCCGCATTATCTAGGAAGTAACGGTCGTGGGTGATTGCCACAACAGTACCTGTGTAGTCCACAAGGAAACGCTCTAGCCATGCAACCGATTCTGCGTCCAAGTGGTTGGTTGGTTCGTCGAGAAGCAGCATGTCTGGCTTTGAAAGAAGTAGACGACAGATTGCAACACGGCGACGCTCACCACCAGATAGGTGCTCAATTTTCTGATCCCATTCAGGAAGGCGAAGTGCATCAGCGGCACGCTCTAGAGCATTCTCTAAGTTGTGACCTTCTTTCGCTTGGATTAGCGCTTCAAGCTCACCTTGCTCTTTTGCTAGCGCATCGAAGTCAGCATCTGGTTCTGCGTAAGCTGCGTATACTTCGTCAAGACGCTTCATTGCACCTGCCACATCGGATACGGCTTCTTCAACGATTTCACGTACCGTTTTCGATTCGTCCAGTACCGGTTCCTGTGGTAGGTAACCCACATTAAGACCTGGTTGTGGACGCGCTTCACCATCAATATCGGTATCAATGCCAGCCATGATGCGTAGTAGGGTGGATTTACCTGCACCGTTTAGACCCAAAACACCGATTTTTGCGCCAGGGAAGAAGCTTAGAGAGATGTCTTTAAGAATTTGTCGCTTTGGTGGCACAATTTTGCTCACTCGCGACATGGTATATACGTATTCAGCCATTGCCGATCGTTCCTAAATAGTCAATTCACGTAAAAGGTTATTTTATACTAACCGAGCTCAGTTTGTTACCAGAGAAAGTGAGTCTCTTAAATAGAGATACTTTGCTGATTAATTACTAATCAACAGTTTGCCCAAAGCAAGCTGAATGTCACAGTTGTGTGAATTTATTATTATTTACATCTACGCCCTTTACAGCGCTGATTACAATAAGCATAAATAAGGAACACCAAAGATTTCTAATCTCAGGATGAGACTCTTATGACGCTGACTTTTCTCAAGTCGCTGCATCGTCTTCCTTCATCGATTTTATTTGTATCTTCGATGGTTTGCAGCGCAAGCTTTGCTACTTCAGCAGTGGCTTCTGATCTTCAACAACAGCGAGACTTATACGATCAAGCCCAGTCATTGCTTGATGACAAACAGGTTTCTCAGTACAAAAAACTGCGCCCCCAGATAGCGAATTATCCTCTCACGCCTTACGTCGACTATCGTAGTTTCTTAGTTGATATTGGCGATAAAACGCCTAGTGAAGTGGATCAGTTTATTGCCACTCATCAATCTTTCCCTTTTTCCAATCGAATGCGGGCTCCCTACATAGACGCTTTGGCAAGGAAAGGAAAATGGCGCACGCTGCTGGAGTTTCAAACTGAAGAGCCAAGAGGCGAAACATATCAATGTTACTTCTACAACGCTCATGCGCAGGCTGGGGATAAGCAAGTGGCTTTTGCCGGGGCTGAAAAACTCTGGCTATCAGGACATAGCATCGCAGATGCTTGTGACCCGCTTTTTGACGCTTGGAATAAGGCTGGCCTCAAAACCGATCAGTTAGTTCTTGAGCGTATGCTGCTAGCTTTTGAAGCTCGTAATGGTAGCTTGATGAACTATCTGAAAAAGCAGCTCAATTCGTCGAGTGCAAAACGACAAGCCGATGAAATGAAAGCGCTGTTTAGTAAGCCAGAATCGGTTCAGGCGTTTGCCAAGAAACATAAAGTCACTGAGTTTTACCAAACCCAAACCAAGCTCGCATTTAAGAAGTTGGCACGCAAAGATGTCGAAATGGCGCAGAAACAGTTCGATGGGGTGGTTAAGGGCCAGCACTTCGACAAAGCCACAGCGCAGCATCTTGCTGATTATGTTTCGTTTCGTTTGATTAATACAGATTCAGAGTCGTTGGCTAAGTGGCGAGACAGGAAAATTACGACCTCTTCAAGTGTGCCTCTGATTGAACGTCGTGTGCGTCTCGCGATTCAGTTTGCTGACTGGCAAGGCGTTGAAGGTTGGATCGAGCAGTTACCACAAGATAAACAGCAGAGTCTACGTTGGCAATACTGGCTTGCGCGCAGTGAAATGGCGCAAGGTGAGAAGCAGAATGGTCAGCAACGCTTAGAGGCTTTGGTTGGTCAGCGTAATTTTTATAGCGTTGCAGCGGCGAAAGAGCTTAAGCGTTCGATTGAATACCCTACGTCAGTGATTGCGCTCGACCAAGAGCAGATAAAGCCTTACCGCAGTGAACTGATTCGAATTGAAGAGTTGATTGATCGCGATAAGATTGCTGCAGCTAAAAGTGAGTGGCGCTGGTTACTGACGCGAGCCGACAAATCTCAAAAAGAGATGCTAGCGGCATTCGCTTCATTCAAAGGTTGGCACCATCTGACGGTGACTGCGAGCATCCAAGCAAAGATGTGGGATAACCTGGAGATTCGTTTCCCGGTTGCGCATCGTTGGTGGTTTAACTTCTATGGTGATAAGCACAGCATTGACCCAATAACTCTGATGTCTCTGGCAAGACAAGAGAGTGCGTTAGACATCGAAGCGAGGTCGCCGGTTGGTGCGCGCGGCATCATGCAAATTATGCCTTCCACCGCTAAGTATACTGCCAAGAAATACAAGATTGATTATCAGGGCTACAAAGACCTTTACCAAGTGGGTAAGAACATAGAGATAGGTAGCCACTACTTGGATGGCTTACTCAAACGCTACGATAACAATCGAATTTTCGCGTTAGCTGCGTATAATGCAGGGCCTCATCGAGTGAAAACTTGGCGTGAAAGAACGCAAGGAAAACTAGATGCTTATGCGTTTATTGAAGCGATTCCATTTAAAGAAACTCGTGGATATGTACAAAATATCCTGATGTTTGAAACCTACTACCGTGAGGTGTTAGGTGTTGATGGCGCTTTCTTAAACCCGCATGAGCTGAACGCGAAATATTAGCGAGCACCAGTAGATGTCTTTAGAACCTGAATATAAAGAGTGGCAACAGATACTAGATCTGATTGAACATAGCACAGAGTCACAGCAACATCAGATGTTGTTGACCATGTTATTGACACCAGATGAGCGTGAAGCTCTTGTTGCGCGCGTCAATATTTTTCGGGAGTTGCTCAAAGGAGAAATGTCGCAGCGGCAGATTAGCCAGATGCTCGGGGTGGGCATTGCAACGATTACCCGTGGTTCTAACGAGCTAAAATCAAAGAGTGAAGACGAAAAGCAGCAAATCGCCGCTTTACTCGAAAACAAATAAGGATGCCTCGGCATCCTTATTTTTTTAAAGACATATTACAAATTGGCAGGGAAATGCTCGGGGTTCGCAAATGGAATCAAGGCCAATATTAACGCTTGGTGATAGACCGAACTGCGGGTGAGCAAGTCGTGCGTGAGCAAGCTTATTGCGCCACCTTTCTGTTTGATATTCTCTGTACCGAAGACTTCATCCATGACATCACCAAGTTCATTGGCGTGTTGAAGCTTCTCAATAACAACCGGTGGCAACATTAAACTGGCTGAGCGGGACTCACCGCGCTGGGTTTGCGATTCAACCACCATCCAAGCAAAAGTAACAGATCCTTCGATGCCTGCCTCTAAGCCAACATAATAGTCAGCTTCCGCACATTCAGCTTTTGCATTGACTACACGGTTAAGTGCACCAGTATGTGTTTCTTGATTGGACATTGGCTGATCTGCGACGCCGCTATCAACACTTACGCCAGAAAAATTGAATGCTTGCTTAGGGAATGTAGCTTCAAATGCACTCTTTACCGCATTGATTTTGGCGGGATTAAGCGAAGCTACAATAACCGTCTTCACCAACATTGAGATTTCCTTTCGGGTCTATATGGACAAAACTTAACTGCGAAAGTGACAGTGGTGGCGATAGATGATAACCCTGCATGTAATCACACTTGTTATCCGCTAACCAGCGATGCATCTCTTCCGACTCGATCCCTTCCGCGGTCACCATCATAGATTGCGAGTGACAAAGGTCAACCAAAGGTTTTACCACCTGATGATTATTGGTTTTTATCAGAGTTTCTAAAAACTCGCGATCAAACTTAATCTTCTGTACCGGGTATTCGACCAACTGAGTGATCGAGGTATAACCTGAACCAAAATCATCAATGGTTAACTTAAAGCCCATCTGTGCTAACTCATGAAGGAGTAGGTAGCTTTGTGAATCTGAAGCAAAAGTTTCCGTGATCTCGAAATCGATTAAGTGCGGTTGAACGGGATATAGCTCCATCAAACTCTGAATATCAGCCGCTAGTTGTAAAGAATCCAGTTCTGCCGATGACAAGTTAATTGACAGTTGAATAGGACTATCAAAGCAACTCTGTAGCTGCTGGAAGTCGATAAAAGCTTGCTTAATGACCCAGCGGTCAATGGTGCCAAATAGGCCAATTTGCTCTGAAATAGGGATAAACTCGCTTGGAGTGACTTTGCCTAATTTTGGTGAGTCCCAACGCAACAAAGCCTCGACGCCCTTGATGACCTTGCCGTCGCGGTCGTAATAAGGTTGATAGAGCAGTGTGAACTCATTCTCTAGATCGCCTTTACGTAATGCGCGCTCTACTTGAGTTCGTCGACGTACAATTTCATCGAGCTCTTTTGAGTAATGAGCAATTTGGTTTTTACCCGCACGCTTAGCTTGATACATGGCAGTATCTGCATGAGAGAGCAACTTAGCTAAATCCATTCCATCATCAGGATAAGAGGCAATACCTATACTGGCGGTAATTGGGAAACTCCCAATGGATGCGTTGGTATGATTTTGAATAGGATCTAGCACCGCCTGGGCTAATGTGTCAGCAAAGGTGCCTGCTTTGTTGGCGGCAATAAAAATTGCGAACTCATCACCAGACAATCGTGATGCCAGTGACTTAACGCCATATTTTGTTTCGCTTTCTACACTGAGTTTCTTGATGTGTTCAGCGAAGTTGACCAGTAAGGAGTCACCGACATGATGACCATACTTATCATTGACATACTTAAAGTTGTCTAGGTCGATGTAAAGAATCCAAGCGTGGCTGTAGTTAAATTTGTTGGCCAAGATTCGTTCCACATAGACTTGAAACTGATATCGGTTTGCCAGTTGTGTGAGATGATCATTTTCTGCCATCGCTTTGGTTTTTTGATAGCTGGAGTTGAGCTCTTTGTACATATCGTAGAAACGTGCAGACAAGCGTCCTATTTCATTGTCACTCTCTAAGCGTTCAATATTCGATCGCTTACGTTGCTCGACTTCTCTTAACTGACGATCAAGGTGGGTTATGGGTTGGATGACATGGCGATAAAGCAATACCAAAAGAATTAATACCGTAATCAATGACGAAACGCCAAACGAGAGCATCAAGCGCTGTTCAATCTTGGCAAGTTTCTCCGTAGTAAGATATTGCGCAGGGTCTAACACGGCATAAAGGCCCGACTTTAGTTCGACCGATTGGGTAAGCCCTGATTTGATGATCGGCTCTTCAGAGAAAAAGATGCTGCTGTCGTTGTCAAACTCAAGGATATGCTTGAGTTGATCGAACTTCTCTAGTGACAGCGATACAACGATGAAGAACACTTGATCCTTGTTGTAGCTAAGTGGCGATACGAGCGTGTTGTTGTCCAACACGTCATAGCGGATCAAGATACTTTGCCCTTGATAGCTTTTCGCAAACCCCGTATGGCTTGTTTGTCCGGTTGTTTCATAGGTTTGTTGCACGTATTGACGTACATTCTCATCTAACGCGGAAAAAGGGTCGTTTTGGTTATCGGCGTAAAAGCGAACTCTGTGTTGGCTATCGACAATTGCAACGGCGATATCATCCTGTTTATTCGGTTGCAGGTTTTCGATGGTGGTTTGCAGGTTTTCAATCAGTTTCATCTCTCGATAAGGATTCTCTGGTTGCCCAAAATAGTGATGAATAATGTCACTTTTGGTTAAGGTCAGAGAGTAGCTGTTGATAAACGCCATAGATTGACGAAAGTGACCTGCTAGCTTTTCCATTGAGAGTTGAAGATAACTTTGCTCGCGCTTTATTAATGCGTCTTTTTGATTGAAGTAGATGCTATAGCTAGAGACAGCAGCACTCAACAAAATGACAGGCGCAACGAGTAATAAAACTCTAGTGTTTAGCTTCATGACGTTTAAGTATTTGGTTAATTATTTTTGCCCGTAGGCTTATATTTTCTGCAGAGAGCTCGCTATCTATACGTGCGTTTTTTAGTCTTTCTGCTGGTGGAAATAATGATGCATCATTTAAGTACCATTCGGGCAGTAGTTTCGTAGCACTTAAATTCGGAGTAGCGGCTTTGATATCCATTGCATTTGTTGCAGCCACTTTGGGAGACATGAGGTATTCAAGAAAGGCGATAGCCTGTTGTTTTTGTTCTGAATGACTGGTTACTGCTAAACAATCTACCCAAAGGAATAGTTCTCCGTCAGGAATGACATAATCCCATTTATCTTGCTTAAAAGAGCGGTTTAAAGAGTACTGGTCACCGCTATAGGCGAGAGTCATTAGCATTTGATTGATATTTTCTTGGCTACGAACGTAGCTCAAAATGTACTCGTACGTGAGAACTTTTTCGCTAAATGTCATCATGGCAGGGTATGCCGCTTGTAGCTGCTGAGTGTCTTCCGTCGTAGGCGAAATTCCTAAGCTGTACAAGACAGGCAAAAAACTTTCTACACTGTCATTAATCATTCCAATCTTGCCGAACAGCTCTGCGGGTGGATTAACAAATTCTTGCCATGTTGTGGGCGGCTGTACGATTTTATCTTTGCGGTAAGCGACACCGACTGTTCCCCAAAAATAAGGGACCGCATAAGGACCGCACGCCTGGTTCCATTTAGGGTCGTTATTGGAGCGGTTCTTTAGGTTTGATAAGTCTTCAAACGATCCTAGGCGACCGTATATTTGCGCTGAAACATTATCTAAAACAACGACATCAAAAGGCAGCTGGACGCTTCTCATCATCAGTAAGCTGCGCTCATCATCATTATCAAAGTGAGACAAGGTGAGCGGTACACCAGACTTTTGCTCCCAGTCTGAATGGATATTTGGTGAGAGTGTGTCTTCCCACATGTAGACATTCAGAGCGGGTTCTTTTGCAAAAACAGAGGAGTTTAAAAGGGCGAGTAAAGATAAGAACGAAGCTCTCATACTGACTAGGTGGTACCTTATTAGATAAATCAGAAATGTACTGCTTATCAGAGTCAGTTGGTAAGGGCTGACACAACACTAATATGCAACTAAATATCTGTGATATTAAGAATATTAATAAATTGTGTCAGCTACTAAGTGGTATTTATTTGAGCTATGTAGATATATTTATTGTAGTTTTACTTGTGTAGGTTTCACATTTTCGCTTGGGTAACATCCAAGAACTTTCAGATGTTTTGTGATCTTAGTTAGCTCGTTAAGTGCTTGTTGCATAGCTTGAGAGTCTAGGTGAGCTTCAAGATCGACATAAAACATCTCTTCCCACGGGTTACCCATAATAGGACGCGACTCCAGTTTGGTCATGTTGATGCCGTAGCGCTGCAGAACCAATAGTGTTTCGACCAGTGAGCCTGCCTCTTGTGACGTCGACATGATCAAGGTTGTTTTTGCTGGAATTTGAGCTGATACCTCGACAGGCTTACGTGCGACGATAATAAAGCGCGTATGGTTTTCTGTTTGATTGGCGATGTTGCCTTGAATCGGCTGCAAGCCATACAGTTTTCCACTTGACGCATTACCGATCGCAGCGATATCTGAGCGATTCATCTCTTTAACTTTACGCATCGCATCTGCGGTACTCGCGCAAGACTCCAGCTTAACGCCGTCTAGCTTGCTTAAGAACTCACTGCATTGAGCGTGGGGTTGTGGGTGTGAGTAAAGTGTTTTTATCTCTTCTAAACGTAGCTCTGATGTGGCAACCAAGCAGTGCTCAATTGGCAAAGTTAGTTCACCGACGATATAAAGCGTGGTGTGTTGAAGAAGGTCATACACCTCATTGATTGAGCCTGAGCTGGTATTTTCAATCGGTAGCACACCATAGTCCGCATGGCCTGACTCTACAGTGTGTGTGACTTCTCTGAAGTGTTCGCAGTTCAGTTCAATTAGTTCAGTGTTCTTGCGGCTGAAGTACTCTCGGCTTGCAAGGTGCGAGTATGAGCCTTTTGAGCCGAGGAAAGCGACGCGAGCGAGTGGCTTGCGGCTCAACTCAGGATTCGCCAGATTTTGTAGGTATGACTGTTGAAGGAGGACTGAGTCTTCAATAATGGTATGGAAAAGCTTGGTGATGTACTGGGCATCAAGCTGGTATTTTTGGTGACCATTATTGATTAGCTTAACCAAAAGTTGCTGTTCTCGATCGGCATCGCGGACAGGTTTTGAGGTTTGTACTTTGCTTTTTGCTACTTCAATACTCATTTGGCGACGCTCAGACAGGAGCTGGAGTAGTTGGTCATCCAGTTCGTTTAAACGCAGTCGTATTTCATCAAGTGAGTATTTTTGGTCAGTCATCCTGGTATTCCTTATAAAAAAAGCCTCCCTTTGGGAGGCTTTCTGTTCGTTTTTGACTTATCTTTCGAAAACGCGAGAGCCTCCAAGCTTAGTGGAGAAAAAAGAAGTCAAAAAAGAACAGAGTGGTTTGGTGCATAATCATCAACTAAGTAGTGAACCCTTGAACACAATAAGCAACACGCTATAGGGCGTCAAGCAAAAAAATAGCGCCCATCGGCGCTATTTTTACAATCCTCTAAATTTAGCTTTATTCAACTTCTTCCTCAAGCTCTGGCTTCTCGGTACGGCGTGCTTCTGGCTTGTGGCGTAGTTTGTTTAGCTGACGTTCTAGTTTCTGTTCTACCTCGTTAACGGCAGCGTATAAATCTTCGTGAGTGGCGGACGCAATAAGTTGCCCTTTAGGTACGGTGATTACAGCTTCAAATTTCTTCTGTTTGTTCGGCTCCTCGCTGAAGCTTGCCTGACAACCGATAATGTCTACTTGCCACTTTTCTAACTTTTTAAATTTGCTCTCAATGTGATTGCGGATTGCAGAGGTGATGTCGATATTTTTACCAGTGATGTTTACTTTCATAGATGTTTTCCTCTGTGTCATCCCTCATGGGTTAACTCCAGATTACTTATCCAAGGGTAAAAAGATGTGATCCAAATCACTTTTTAGTGGGTGGTTTTAGGCGTTGAAATTAAACGTGATCTATCTCAAATACTAGGTTGATTATGAGTCGAAAAAGCTTGTATCACTGGAGAATCTCATTAGATTGGGAAGGGTAACACGCTAAAATTCAACTGTTTTTTAGGGACTTTCTGCGACCTAATAAAAACACTTGATTGCGAATTAACCGCCTGCAAAATGTGAATTAAATTCCATTTTCTTCCCAACTCTCATTTCTGTCTCTTTGCTGTTAGCTTGCTATCTTGTTAAGGCTCTTCTGCAACTCCGTTTAGTGCGGCCTGATTTTCTCTTATTAGTCTCAGTGAGTTGAGTTGCTTGTAGATGATGAAATAGCGGTTGATATTGGAGACATAATGGACGGGTTCTCGTCCAATGTTTCTTCGAGCCATGATTTCAACATTGCGAAACCACTTATTGGGGTCATAGCCATTCTTTTCAGCCAGTCTGCGCATCTTACGAATATTTGCGGGGCCTGCGTTATAAGCAGCCAGCGCGAAGTAGACTTGGTCTTCGGGTAAGATGTTTTGTTCGCTAAAATAGCGGTCTTTAACAAATCGCATGTATTTCACACCAGCATGGATATTGTTGTCGACTTGGTAAATATCTGGGATGTTGACGTTAGGGTCTTTCGCCGTACTCGGTAAAACTTGCATCACACCGACAGCCCCTTTGTGCGATACCTTACTTTGGTCTAGCCCTGACTCTTGAAAGCCTTGAGCAGAAATCATCAGAGAATCGAAGTTATATTGATCCGAATAGAGCTCGAAGATCGGAGTCAGGGATTCTAGTTTATTAATGTGGTTCGGATTTAAGATTCGTTTAAGCCATTGAGTATTAACCAGATACTTACCATAAATAACATTACCGAGCAGGGTGCCTGAGCGATAATCCTTGAGATATTTATTCACAAAGGCTTCGAGTTTAGGGCTGTTTTTGCGCATAGCCCAACCTATTTGCCCTTCTTCACGCAGAGGAACATTTGAATGAACTTGGATGTTCTCCATCACTTTTAGCCACAATTCGGCCTTGTGGCTATCAAGTATGGTTGCGGGAATGTGTCCCTGATTGATCATTTCAACCAGCTCGTAATCTTGCAATGTTTCTTCAACGAATCGAATAGTGATGGGCTGTAAAGATTGGCTATCGAGTTGTTGGTTAAGCTTTTGCAGGCTTTCGAAATAACTGGAACTTGCGCGAACCCAAATTTCTTGTCCACTAAGTTGCTCTAATGACACGATTGGCTCAATGGCGTTATGGGTTACCAGTAGCTCCTGAACACCTTTTAGAACTGGTGCACTAAAATCGATGTTTTCTAGCCTAGATTGGGTAATGGTTAAGTTGGCGACCACTAAGTCTCCATAGCCCTGTTCAAGGGAAGGGATTAACTCATCGCGGTGTACGGGAATAACTTGCAAGTTAAAGTAAGAAGATCGCTGACGTAATTCTTTTTCGAAGTGATAGAGAAGTTCTGCAAGTATTCCTTTGGGTTTGCCCCCCTCAACATAGTAAAACCCCAAATCAGCAGCGACGAGAACTCTGATAACCCCTTTTTTTTCAAGCGCAGGAAGGTCGCCAAAATAAGGCTGTTTCTTTAACGGCGACAAAGAAAGAGCTTGTGCGTACTGGATTGACAGGGATATTAGTAGTATTGAAACAACTGCTCGCAGCATGACGGACCTCTAAACAACATTGATTAAAATGTAGTTGTAAAGTGGTACGGGCGCAAAAATTAGGTGTAAAAAAAGCGCCAGACTATTAAGGCGCTTCTTCTATTAAATTAGCAAGTTACTGAGGGTTTAGCTCAATGAGTTCCTCAGTTCGCTTAACAGCATCTTCTAAGCCTAGCTGCTGATAGGCTTCAAGCTGAATCTCTAAAGATTTACGTGCTGCTTCTGTATCAGGATAAGTTTTTTGTAGCTCTTGAGTACGATTAATCGCGGCAATCCATGCTTCACGGCGTAGGTAAAAGTCAGCTGTGGCCAAGTCGTAATTCGCTAGTCGGTTTTTAAGTGCATACATACGTTTTTGTGCATCTTCCGCATAAGGGCTAGCAGGGTAACGTTCTAGCAGCTTCTTAAAGTCAGCAAATGCTTTTTTCACTGGCTCTGGGTCGCGATCGCTACGATCCATGTTAAACACGTCATGCATAAAGTTACGATCTTGCGCCATATGAGTAAGGCCGCGCATATAAAGTACCCAATCTAGCTTTTCATGAGTTGGATTAAGGCGCATAAAGCGTTCTATTGTTGCCAAGCCCAGCGCTAAATCGTCGTTTTTATAGTAGGCGTAGATAAGGTCAAGTTGCACCTGCTCTGAGTAAGCACCAAATGGGTAGCGAGAATCTAGCGCTTCCAGTTTGCTAATTGCAGTCAGCCAGTTACCACTTTGAAGCGAAACCTGTGCTTCTGAGTAAAGCTCAGATGGTGGCACATCTGGCACAACTTCTTCGCTGCTAGAGCAGCCTACCAGTACGGATAATGCCAACAAACCAGATAAAGTATGCTTTTTCATGTCAGGATTCGATTCCTTGAGATAAATATTTCTGTTGCTTCCGTTACTTTCTTCGGCGTAACGGATACAATGTCCAAATAGTATATTTTTCCACAGTAGTGACAATTAGTCTCACAGTTTTTAAAAAAGTTCGATATGGCTCAGCAGATTGAATTAACAAATACAGTAAAAGATAGCCAATTAGGTCAGCGTTTAGACCAAGCTATCGCCGAATTATTCGCCGACTTCTCACGTTCTCGCCTCAAAGAATGGCTTCTGAATGGTAAAGTTCAAGTGAACGGAGAGGTAATCACCAAGCCACGTACCAAAGTGATGGGCGGCGAAGAGATTACTCTGCAAGCGGAACTTGAAGATGAAGAGCGTTGGGAAGCGCAAGATATTCCATTAGATATCGTTTATGAAGATGACGACATCATGGTGATCAATAAGCCACGTGGCTTTGTGGTTCACCCGGGTGCCGGCACGCCAGATGGTACAGTGCTTAACGCATTGCTCCATCATTACCCTGATATTGCGGAAGTACCGCGTGCGGGTATCGTGCACCGTCTTGATAAAGACACCACAGGTTTAATGGTGGTTGCTAAGACGGTTCCTGCTCAAACACGTTTGGTTCGTGCTCTTCAGAAAAAGCGTAACTTCGTTCGTGAATATGAAGCGATTGCTATCGGTCGTATGACCGCGGGAGGTCGTGTCGAACAACCAATTGGTCGACATTCGACGAAGCGTACCCTGATGGCCGTAAGCCCAATGGGTAAACCGGCGATCACGCATTATCGAGTAGCGGAACATTTCCGCGAGCATACTCGTATTCGTCTTCGCCTAGAAACCGGACGTACTCACCAGATCCGTGTTCACATGTCTTACCTGCAGCATCCGCTTCTAGGTGACACTGCATACGGTGGCCGTGCTCGTATACCAAGTGATGCTTCACAAGAGTTGGCGGAACACATCCGCTCTTTTGATCGCCAAGCTTTGCATGCGGTTATGCTTAAGTTCGAACATCCAATCACGGGTGAAGAGGTTGAGTTCCACGCACCAGTGCCAGATGACATGGTAGAAATGGCAGAAGCACTTCGCCAAGATACCCGTGAGCATGGCTTAGAAGACGAGTACTAAACCTATGGATCTGATCGTTCCTAACTGGCCAGCTGCAAAACAAATTAAAGCCTTTGCTTCGACGCGATGTGACGGCTTTTCGACTGGCGTGTATCAAGGTTTAAACTTAGGTACTCATGTTGGGGACGAACTGGCAAAGGTTGAACAGAATCGTCAATGCCTCACCGAACAGGCAAACATGCCAAGTGTACCTGTTTGGCTCAATCAAACTCATTCGACAGTCGTTGAAGAGGTGAATGCTCCAACTAGTCAGGTTCTAAACGCTGATGGAGTTTTCACTTCCACTACTAATGTTGTTTGCTCGGCAATGACGGCAGATTGTTTGCCTGTGCTGCTAACCAATGTTCAGGGAACGCAAGTTGCCGCG
The DNA here is from genome assembly GCF_059833805.1 of Vibrio sp. R10-SF1-ISO8. Classification (NCBI taxonomy): domain Bacteria; kingdom Pseudomonadati; phylum Pseudomonadota; class Gammaproteobacteria; order Vibrionales; family Vibrionaceae; genus Vibrio; species Vibrio sp. R10-SF1-ISO8. Next base: position 285,621 of record NZ_JCBDHL010000006.1, read on the forward strand.
GTCCATGCTGGATGGCGCGGGCTTGCCAGCGGCATTGTTGAAAATGCGGTTGAAAAGTTTGATGGTGAAGTCATGGCTTGGATTGGACCTGCTATCGGTGCTCAAGTATTCGAGGTAGGTAAAGACGTTGTTGACGCCTTCGTTTCTATCGAAGCAAATGCGATGGCGGCATTTACTCCACGCAAGCAAGAAGGGAAGTGGCTAGCTGATATGAATCAACTGGTTACGCAAAGATTGCAACGAGCAGGAGTGAATCAAGTTTATTACAGCGAACTGTGTACTTTTGAAGATGCAGAGCGCTTTTACTCCTATCGCCGCGATGGAGTAACTGGGCGCCAAGCGACATTTATCTGGATCGAAAATTAATCGTCTGTTTTCATAGCGGAAACAGACTCTCTCCCCTTGAAATTCCCGCCTAGCGTATCCATCTTTCATACTGATTAGTTAATTTTTTCTCAGTTGAGGTAGGAAGGTAGGTATGCGTCTTGACAGATTTACTAGCAAATTCCAAATCGCTATATCTGACGCTCAATCATTGGCTTTAGGCCGAGATCATCAATACATCGAACCTGTGCACCTAATGGTGGCACTGATGGATCAAAATGGCAGCCCAATTCGCCCACTTTTGACCATGCTTAATGTTGATGTTACCCATTTACGCTCTAAGTTAAGCGAAATTCTCGATCGACTTCCTAAAGTGAGTGGAATCGGTGGGGATGTGCAACTATCGAGTGCGATGGGCACCATGTTTAACCTGTGCGATAAAGTTGCACAGAAACGTCAAGATGCTTATATCTCATCTGAAGTATTCCTGCTTGCTGCATTAGAAGATAAAGGGGCTTTAGGCGCTCTACTTAAAGAGCTGGGTCTAACAGAAGCGAATGTTGCTGAGGCAATAGATAAAGTTCGTGGCGGACAAAAAATCAATGACCCAAATGCCGAAGAGTTACGCCAAGCTTTAGAGAAGTTCACCATCGACCTCACTGAGCGTGCTGAACAAGGCAAGCTTGACCCCGTTATTGGCCGTGATGACGAGATTCGTCGTACTATCCAAGTGTTGCAGCGCCGAACCAAAAACAACCCTGTAATCATTGGTGAACCCGGTGTTGGTAAAACAGCAATTGTTGAAGGTCTTGCTCAGCGAATCATTAATAACGAAGTGCCTGAAGGTCTTCGTGGCCGCCGGGTACTCTCTTTAGATATGGGCGCGCTTGTGGCTGGGGCTAAGTATCGCGGCGAGTTTGAAGAACGTCTTAAGTCGGTATTGAATGAGCTGTCTAAAGAAGAGGGGAACGTCATTCTCTTTATCGACGAAATTCATACCATGGTCGGAGCGGGTAAAGGCGAAGGCTCTATGGATGCAGGCAATATGCTTAAACCTGCACTTGCCCGTGGTGAGCTTCACTGTGTTGGCGCGACGACACTGGACGAGTATCGACAATATATAGAGAAAGATCCTGCGCTTGAGCGCCGTTTCCAAAAAGTGATCGTTGATGAGCCGAGCGTTGAAGATACTGTAGCGATTTTACGTGGTTTGAAGGAACGTTATGAGCTTCACCACCATGTAGAGATAACTGACCCTGCGATTGTAGCGGCTGCAAGTCTATCTCACCGTTACGTCTCTGATCGTCAGCTTCCGGATAAAGCAATTGACCTTATTGATGAGGCGGCTTCGAGCATCCGTATGCAAATCGACTCTAAACCAGAATCTCTCGATAAATTAGAACGCAAGATCATTCAGCTTAAGATTGAGCAGCAAGCCCTAACCAATGAGCATGATGATGCAAGTGAAAAGCGTCTAACCATCTTAAATGATGAATTGGCCGATAAAGAGCGCGCGTTTGCCGAACTTGAAGAAGTCTGGAATGCAGAAAAAGCGGCCTTGTCTGGTACTCAACATATAAAATCTGAGTTGGAACAAGCTCGAATGGATATGGAGTTTGCCCGCCGAGCGGGTGACCTCAATAGAATGTCTGAGCTTCAATATGGCCGTATTCCGGAACTCGAAAAGCAGCTTGACCTTGCGACTCAAGCAGAAATGCAAGAGATGACTTTATTACGTAATAAAGTCACGGATAATGAAATCGCAGATGTCTTATCGAAGCAAACAGGTATTCCTGTGTCTAAGATGCTTGAAGCAGAGAAAGAAAAACTGCTGCGTATGGAAGATGTTCTGCACAAACGCGTTATTGGTCAAACTGAAGCCGTTGAAGTGGTGGCGAATGCGATTCGTCGCAGCCGAGCTGGCTTATCCGATCCAAATCAACCCATTGGTTCGTTCTTATTCTTAGGTCCAACCGGCGTTGGTAAAACGGAACTATGCAAAACGTTAGCAAGCTTTATGTTTGATAGCGAAGATGCAATGGTGCGTATCGACATGTCTGAGTTTATGGAGAAACATTCCGTTGCTCGTTTAGTTGGCGCTCCCCCAGGTTATGTTGGCTATGAAGAGGGCGGTTATCTTACTGAAGCCGTTCGTCGTAAACCATATTCAGTGATCTTGTTAGATGAGGTAGAGAAGGCGCACCCAGATGTTTTCAATATATTGCTCCAAGTGCTAGATGATGGTCGCCTCACCGATGGACAAGGTCGAACGGTCGATTTCCGTAATACCGTTGTTATCATGACCTCCAACTTGGGCTCAACTCGAATTCAAGAAAACTTTGGCTCTTTGGATTATCAGGGAATGAAAGAGCAGGTGATGGATGTGGTCGGTAAGCATTTCCGTCCTGAGTTCCTTAATCGTGTTGATGAAAGTGTTGTCTTCCATCCACTAGGTCAGGACCACATTAAGTCAATTGCCTCTATTCAATTGGAACGTCTATCTAAGAGAATGGAAGAGAAAGGTTATTCACTCGATGTTTCTGATAAAGCGCTAGATCTGATTGCCCAAGTGGGCTTTGATCCTGTGTATGGTGCAAGACCACTTAAAAGAGCTATTCAGCAGAGCGTGGAGAATCCATTAGCTAAAGCGATTCTGGCAGGGAAAGTCATTCCGGATAAACCGGTCAAACTGCTGGTGAACAACGATCAGATTATTGCGCATCAGTAAATCTACTGCTTGAACAAGAAAAAGAGCCCTATTTATGGGCTCTTTTGTTTTCTTTTTAGACTTATTGTTCGTTTGCTGAGCGAACGGATTAAAGTTGGTGATTTTTTTTGATTTTGCTCTTGTGCTTCAAAGCTAACTCTCTATAATGCGCCTCCGTTGTCACGGGATACCGAGCTGAAAAGCAATGACAACAGAGACGGTGAAAGTTAAGCATTAACTTTCGAAGAAATAACGAAAAAAGTGTTTGACACTAGAAGTTATATCGATAAAATGACCGTCCGTTTTGAGCAGAGCCCAAAACGAAGTTCTTTAAAAATATAGACCTATCAATCTGTGTGGGCACTCGTTGATGATAATCCAATTAGAAACTTCGGTTTCAAATTAGGTTTCAATGATACGAAGTGACCATTCGAATTGGGAAGCAGCCTTGAGCTGTTTTGTTTCACTTTTTCAAAAGTGAAAACCAATAAGAGCACAGTCAATTCAAACATTACTTATGTAATGTTCAGTATTCATTGAGCCGACAAAATCTTAAATTGAAGAGTTTGATCATGGCTCAGATTGAACGCTGGCGGCAGGCCTAACACATGCAAGTCGAGCGGAAACGAGTTAACTGAACCTTCGGGGAACGTTAACGGCGTCGAGCGGCGGACGGGTGAGTAATGCCTGGGAAATTGCCCTGATGTGGGGGATAACCATTGGAAACGATGGCTAATACCGCATAATAGCTTCGGCTCAAAGAGGGGGACCTTCGGGCCTCTCGCGTCAGGATATGCCCAGGTGGGATTAGCTAGTTGGTGAGGTAAGGGCTCACCAAGGCGACGATCCCTAGCTGGTCTGAGAGGATGATCAGCCACACTGGAACTGAGACACGGTCCAGACTCCTACGGGAGGCAGCAGTGGGGAATATTGCACAATGGGCGCAAGCCTGATGCAGCCATGCCGCGTGTATGAAGAAGGCCTTCGGGTTGTAAAGTACTTTCAGCAGTGAGGAAGGTTCATGCGTTAATAGCGTATGGATTTGACGTTAGCTGCAGAAGAAGCACCGGCTAACTCCGTGCCAGCAGCCGCGGTAATACGGAGGGTGCGAGCGTTAATCGGAATTACTGGGCGTAAAGCGCATGCAGGTGGTTTGTTAAGTCAGATGTGAAAGCCCGGGGCTCAACCTCGGAATTGCATTTGAAACTGGCAGACTAGAGTACTGTAGAGGGGGGTAGAATTTCAGGTGTAGCGGTGAAATGCGTAGAGATCTGAAGGAATACCGGTGGCGAAGGCGGCCCCCTGGACAGATACTGACACTCAGATGCGAAAGCGTGGGGAGCAAACAGGATTAGATACCCTGGTAGTCCACGCCGTAAACGATGTCTACTTGGAGGTTGTGGCCTTGAGCCGTGGCTTTCGGAGCTAACGCGTTAAGTAGACCGCCTGGGGAGTACGGTCGCAAGATTAAAACTCAAATGAATTGACGGGGGCCCGCACAAGCGGTGGAGCATGTGGTTTAATTCGATGCAACGCGAAGAACCTTACCTACTCTTGACATCCAGAGAACTTTCCAGAGATGGATTGGTGCCTTCGGGAACTCTGAGACAGGTGCTGCATGGCTGTCGTCAGCTCGTGTTGTGAAATGTTGGGTTAAGTCCCGCAACGAGCGCAACCCTTATCCTTGTTTGCCAGCGAGTAATGTCGGGAACTCCAGGGAGACTGCCGGTGATAAACCGGAGGAAGGTGGGGACGACGTCAAGTCATCATGGCCCTTACGAGTAGGGCTACACACGTGCTACAATGGCGCATACAGAGGGCAGCCAACTTGCGAAAGTGAGCGAATCCCAAAAAGTGCGTCGTA
>NZ_JCBDHL010000007.1:0-107474 GCF_059833805.1 Vibrio sp. R10-SF1-ISO8
GGAATCGCTAGTAATCGTGGATCAGAATGCCACGGTGAATACGTTCCCGGGCCTTGTACACACCGCCCGTCACACCATGGGAGTGGGCTGCAAAAGAAGTGGGTAGTTTAACCTTCGGGAGGACGCTCACCACTTTGTGGTTCATGACTGGGGTGAAGTCGTAACAAGGTAGCCCTAGGGGAACCTGGGGCTGGATCACCTCCTTATACGATGATTATTGCGATGAGTGTTCACACAGATTGATGGTTTATGTAGTTTAAGAGATAGAACATCCCCCAAGATGTTCAACTTAGTGTCCCGTTCGTCTAGAGGCCTAGGACACCGCCCTTTCACGGCGGTAACAGGGGTTCGACTCCCCTACGGGATACCATTGGGTCGTTAGCTCAGTTGGTAGAGCAGTTGACTTTTAATCAATTGGTCGCAGGTTCGAATCCTGCACGACCCACCATTCTTCTCCACGAAGAATTAAAACTTATGTGGGCGATTAGCTCAGTTGGGAGAGCACCTGCCTTACAAGCAGGGGGTCACTGGTTCGAGCCCGGTATCGCCCACCATTCTCTAAGTATTTTTGGATTAGGATTTCCAAACCACTTCAGTAAATAGTATGTGGTTGGAATTTTCGACGCCGAAAGTCTTTAGAAAATGTACTTCCTTGTGAAGAAACATGCTCTTTAACAATTTGGAAAGCTGACGAATAACAACAATCCCCATCTCTATGAGATGCGTTGTTATTCAATTAAAAGTTCTCAAATCCTAAAACTATGTTTTAGGTACCAACACACATTCAAGTGTTCTTGGAAATTTGAGTCCGGCAAAATCGTGTCTGCACATGTATAAAAATGCAGACAACTTTGGTTGTTTAAACAGAAGACCCTTTGGGGTTGTATGGTTAAGTGACTAAGCGTACACGGTGGATGCCTTGGCAGTCAGAGGCGATGAAAGACGTAGTAACTTGCGATAAGCCCAGATTAGGTAGTAACAACCATTTGAGTCTGGGATTTCTGAATGGGGAAACCCACGTGCATAAGCACGTATCATTAACTGAATACATAGGTTAATGAGGCGAACTCGGGGAACTGAAACATCTAAGTACCCGAAGGAAAAGAAATCAACCGAGATTCCGAAAGTAGCGGCGAGCGAAATTGGACTAGCCCTTAAGCTTTTAATGAGACAGGTGAATGAGCTGGAAAGCTCAGCGATACAGGGTGATAGCCCCGTAACCGACATCTCATCATCAGTGAAATCGAGTAGGGCGGGACACGTGATATCCTGTCTGAATATGGGGGGACCATCCTCCAAGGCTAAATACTACTGACTGACCGATAGTGAACCAGTACCGTGAGGGAAAGGCGAAAAGAACCCCTGTGAGGGGAGTGAAATAGAACCTGAAACCGTGTACGTACAAGCAGTAGGAGCACCCTCGTGGTGTGACTGCGTACCTTTTGTATAATGGGTCAGCGACTTATATTCAGTAGCAAGGTTAACCATCTAGGGGAGCCGTAGAGAAATCGAGTCTTAACTGGGCGTCGAGTTGCTGGATATAGACCCGAAACCAGGTGATCTAGCCATGGGCAGGTTGAAGGTTGAGTAACATCAACTGGAGGACCGAACCGACTAATGTTGAAAAATTAGCGGATGACTTGTGGCTAGGGGTGAAAGGCCAATCAAACCTGGAGATAGCTGGTTCTCCCCGAAATCTATTTAGGTAGAGCCTCGGACGAATACTACTGGGGGTAGAGCACTGTTAAGGCTAGGGGGTCATCCCGACTTACCAACCCTTTGCAAACTCCGAATACCAGTAAGTACTATCCGGGAGACACACGGCGGGTGCTAACGTCCGTCGTGGAGAGGGAAACAACCCAGACCGCCAGCTAAGGTCCCAAATTATAGCTAAGTGGGAAACGATGTGGGAAGGCTTAGACAGCTAGGATGTTGGCTTAGAAGCAGCCATCATTTAAAGAAAGCGTAATAGCTCACTAGTCGAGTCGGCCTGCGCGGAAGATGTAACGGGGCTAAGCTATAAACCGAAGCTGCGGCAATGCAATTTATTGTATTGGGTAGGGGAGCGTTCTGTAAGCCGTTGAAGGTGGATTGTAAAGTCTGCTGGAGGTATCAGAAGTGCGAATGCTGACATGAGTAACGATAAAGGGGGTGAAAAACCTCCTCGCCGGAAGACCAAGGGTTCCTGTCCAACGTTAATCGGGGCAGGGTAAGTCGACCCCTAAGGCGAGGCCGAAAGGCGTAGTCGATGGGAAACGGGTTAATATTCCCGTACTTCTTACAATTGCGATGGGGGGACGGAGAAGGCTAGGTGGGCCTGGCGACGGTTGTCCAGGTTCAAGTGCGTAGGCTTGAGAGTTAGGTAAATCCGGCTCTCTCTAAGGCTGAGACACGATGTCGAGCTACTACGGTAGTGAAGTCATTGATGCCATGCTTCCAGGAAAAGCCTCTAAGCTTCAGATTGTAAGGAATCGTACCCCAAACCGACACAGGTGGTCGGGTAGAGAATACCAAGGCGCTTGAGAGAACTCGGGTGAAGGAACTAGGCAAAATGGTACCGTAACTTCGGGAGAAGGTACGCTCTTGACGGTGAAGTCCCTTGCGGATGGAGCTATTGAGAGTCGCAGATACCAGGTGGCTGCAACTGTTTATTAAAAACACAGCACTGTGCAAAATCGTAAGATGACGTATACGGTGTGACGCCTGCCCGGTGCCGGAAGGTTAATTGATGGGGTTAGACGTAAGTCGAAGCTCTTGATCGAAGCCCCGGTAAACGGCGGCCGTAACTATAACGGTCCTAAGGTAGCGAAATTCCTTGTCGGGTAAGTTCCGACCTGCACGAATGGCGTAATGATGGCCACGCTGTCTCCACCCGAGACTCAGTGAAATTGAAATCGCTGTGAAGATGCAGTGTACCCGCGGCTAGACGGAAAGACCCCGTGAACCTTTACTACAGCTTGGCACTGAACATTGACCCTACATGTGTAGGATAGGTGGGAGGCTTTGAAACCGGTACGCCAGTATCGGCGGAGCCGTCCTTGAAATACCACCCTTGTAGTGTTGATGTTCTAACTTAGACCCGTTATCCGGGTTGAGGACAGTGCCTGGTGGGTAGTTTGACTGGGGCGGTCTCCTCCCAAAGAGTAACGGAGGAGCACGAAGGTGGGCTAATCACGGTTGGACATCGTGAGGTTAGTGCAATGGCATAAGCCCGCTTGACTGCGAGAATGACAATTCGAGCAGGTGCGAAAGCAGGTCATAGTGATCCGGTGGTTCTGTATGGAAGGGCCATCGCTCAACGGATAAAAGGTACTCCGGGGATAACAGGCTGATACCGCCCAAGAGTTCATATCGACGGCGGTGTTTGGCACCTCGATGTCGGCTCATCACATCCTGGGGCTGAAGTCGGTCCCAAGGGTATGGCTGTTCGCCATTTAAAGTGGTACGCGAGCTGGGTTTAGAACGTCGTGAGACAGTTCGGTCCCTATCTGCCGTGGGCGTTGGAAGATTGAAGGGGGCTGCTCCTAGTACGAGAGGACCGGAGTGGACGAACCTCTGGTGTTCGGGTTGTGTCGCCAGACGCATTGCCCGGTAGCTAAGTTCGGAATCGATAACCGCTGAAAGCATCTAAGCGGGAAGCGAGCCCTGAGATGAGTCTTCCCTGACTCCTTGAGAGTCCTAAAGGGTTGTTCGAGACTAGAACGTTGATAGGCAGGGTGTGTAAGCGTTGTGAGGCGTTGAGCTAACCTGTACTAATTGCCCGTGAGGCTTAACCATACAACACCCAAAGGGTTTTGATGGACTCAAAGCAAGAACTTTGAATGTGTGACTACAGAACTTAAAAACAGCTTTCCGAATTAAAGAATTTGCTTGGCGACCATAGCGATTTGGACCCACCTGATTCCATGCCGAACTCAGAAGTGAAACGAATTAGCGCCGATGGTAGTGTGGGGCTTCCCCATGTGAGAGTAGGACATCGCCAGGCTTTAAATTTAGACTTAGAGTCTAACCAGTGCGGAGCGGTAGTTCAGTTGGTTAGAATACCGGCCTGTCACGCCGGGGGTCGCGGGTTCGAGTCCCGTCCGCTCCGCCACTTATTTCGAAACCTCGCTATGGCGAGGTTTTTTCGAATCTACAATTTGAAAGATTCTACAGGGGTGTAGCTCCAATTGGCAGAGCAGCGGATTCCAAATCCGCGTGTTGGGAGTTCGAATCTCTCCACCCCTGCCATATTCTAGAGGCTCTAGTTGAAAGACTAGAGCCTTTTTCTTTGGCGCAAGAAAAGAGCAGCGGATTCCGCCACTACCAAAAATGCGCGTGTTTGAAGTTCGAATCTCTCTATCCCTGCCATATTCAAGCCTCTAGCAGAAATGCTAGGGCCTTTTTGTTTTTCTAAAGGCGAGTACTTCACCTCTAGCTCTCAAACTCGCTTCCTTGTTGAGAACTATTCTTACTAATCTGTTACATTTGGTAACTTGTTTACTCAATAGTCGTAGTTTATGGATATTTCTCGTCGCCATTTCATTCAAACAGGATTAGCTGTTTCAGCATTAAGCGTTTTGCCTGCATGTACTTTAACCCGAGCTAAGAGTGGTAAAGGTGAGTTTGTTTATGAGCTCACCGCAGAGCCAGCAACGGCTGAACTAGTACCTGGTTATACAACGAATGTACTTGGATTTAATGGTCGGATTCCAGCCCCAACGATTCGTTGCCGTCAAGGACAAGAAGTCACGATCAGATTTACCAATAAGCTTTCAGAGCCAACCACGATTCACTGGCATGGGTTAAGAATTCCAATTGAAATGGATGGTGTACCATTCTTAAGCCAAGCGCCAATCATGCCGGGTGAAACTTTCGAGTATCGTTTTACCCCACCTGATGCGGGTACCTTCTGGTATCACCCGCATATGAATAGCGTCAAACAACTCGGTATGGGGTTGGTAGGGCTGATCATCGTCGAAGAAGCGATTCCAGTAGAGTTTGATGAAGAACACGAGTTGATGCTTAAGCATTGGCACCTTGATAAGCAGGGGCAGTGGAAAGAGTTAATGATCCCTCGTCTTAGTGCGAGAATGGGAACCCCCGGAGAGTGGAGTAGCGTCAATGGTATACATGAGCCTAAGTATCAATTAAAGGAAAATGCCACTACTCGGCTGCGTATCGCCAACGTTGATAATACGATTACCTATCCGATTGCTATTGAAGGGGCCGAAGCATGGGTGATAGCCATCGATGGTAACCCGATTAAAACTCCCTATAAGCTCTCTCAACATAAAATTGGCCCAGGTATGAGGGTTGACCTTGCCTTAAGAACTCCGAAGCAAGGAGAGTCTGTTTATGTCCGATATATGAAGGGTAGATTTCCGTTTCCTCTGTGTGAGTTTGAAGCGATCAGGTCTGATCTTTCTGATCACAGGCCGATCCCTCAACTTCCTCTTAATCCTGTGCCTGATCTTGATTTGGCCAATGCGGAGAAAATTGATTTTGTATTTGAATGGGAAGGGGCAATTTCACCGGTTGGAAAAGATGGTAAGTCGGTTCCTAAGTTTTGGCTAACCAACAAGCGGGCTTGGGAAGGGATGTCGAAAGATAATATCCCCGCGCCACTCGCTTCATTGCAACTGGGTAAAACTTATATTTTTTATCTCAAGAATGTCACTCAGTATCATCATCCAATTCATATCCATGGCCATACATTCACAGTATTAGAGCTCAATGGTAAAAAGGTCGAGCAGCCTTTCCACACCGACACTGTGTTACTAGGCAAAAACGGCACGGCTATCGCAGCATTCGTGGCGGATAATCCAGGGCGCTGGATGTATCACTGTCATGTGATCGAGCATATGAAAACCGGACTAATGGGATATATAGAAGTTAAGTGACTCCTGTAACTTTTAAAATGTTTGCAGTTAGCAATGGCTAAATCTTAATTTATGATCTTCCGTGAGCGTGTATTTTGGCTACAATACACCCAGTCAATCGGAGGAATTATGGGTCAGTTTTCAATATTGGGTTTTATCGCACTCGGTGGTGCATTTGGAGCATGCTCTCGTTATCTTGTTTCAGAGCTTTGTGTTGTGCTTCTTGGGCGTGGTTTTCCATACGGTACGCTAGCCGTTAACGTGGTCGGTTCTTTCATTATGGGCTTGCTTATTGCTGCTTTTGAAAATGAGATGCTTGCTACCGAACCATGGCGCCAAATTATCGGACTAGGCTTTCTTGGGGCACTCACCACCTTCTCTACGTTCTCTATGGATAATGTGCTTCTAATGCAACAAGGCGCTTTTTTTAAGATGGGTTTGAATGTGTTGCTGAATGTCTTTTTAAGCATTTCTGCTGCATGGATTGGTTTTCAAATACTCATCAAGAGCTAATGTTGGTTAAAATTTAGCTAATTATTGTTCATCACGGCTTGGTTTAGCCAGGCCGTTTTTATATACTGCAATTACTTGTCGGAGTGCCATAAGGCTGAGACCGTTAATTCGGGATCCGTTGAACCTGATCAGATTAAAATCTGCGAAGGGAACAAGAGAAGATATCTACACCAGAGTTCTGTCTGGTTACCTATCAAATAGTCGAATGTTGTTATATACCATTAGTGCACACTAGTAAGGTCATAATTCGATTCCTCTTGTCGCATCTTTCCGCCAAGCATTTTTATCCCATTACTTTTTATCTAAGAATAACAAAGCAAGGAAAAATGCTATGTCGAGTCGCAAACAAGCGAGACTGGAAGCAAAACAGTTCATTGATACACTTTCGGTACAGCCGTACCCAAATTCAAGCAAAGTCTATGTAGAGGGTTCACGCCCAGATATTCGTGTGCCTATGCGAGAAATCTCACTCGCGGATAGTCTTATCGGAGGTACAAAAGAAGCGCCTATTTTCGAACTTAATGAGCCTGTACGTGTTTACGATACTTCCGGTGTATACACTGACCCAGAACACACTATTGACCTTTACAGCGGCCTACCAAAGCTAAGAGAAGGGTGGATTGAAGAACGTGCTGATACTGAATTACTCGACGATGTTAGCTCGGTATACACGAAGGAGCGTTTAGAAGACGAGACGCTTGATGAGCTACGTTATGGCAATTTGCCACGAATTAGACGTGCTAAAGATGGTCAGTGTGTCACTCAGCTGCACTATGCGCGCAAGGGTATCGTTACCCCTGAGATGGAATACATCGCCCTACGTGAAAATATGGGTCGCGCTCATTATCGCGATGAGGTGCTGAATCAACAGCATCCTGGTCAAAGCTTCGGGGCCAACTTACCCAAAGACATTACTGCAGAATTTGTTCGTAAAGAAGTCGCAGAAGGTCGAGCGATTATCCCTTCCAATATTAACCACCCAGAATCTGAACCAATGATTATTGGGCGTAACTTCTTAGTTAAAGTAAACGCTAATATCGGTAATTCATCAGTGACATCTTCAATTGAGGAAGAGGTTGAGAAGCTAGTATGGGCGACTCGCTGGGGTGGCGATACTGTTATGGATCTGTCTACTGGGCGTAATATTCACGAAACTCGTGAGTGGATTCTACGCAACAGCCCGGTGCCGATCGGTACTGTGCCAATGTACCAAGCGCTTGAAAAAGTGAACGGCATTGCGGAAAACCTCAACTGGGAAGTGATGCGCGATACTCTGATTGAGCAAGCAGAGCAGGGCGTCGATTACTTCACTATTCACGCAGGGTTATTGCTTCGCTATGTGCCTATGACGGCAAAACGTGTCACTGGCATTGTTTCTCGTGGTGGTTCTATTATCGCGAAATGGTGTTTAGCACATCATCAGGAAAGCTTCCTATATACTCACTTCCGCGAGATTTGTGAAATTTGTGCCAAGTATGACGTGGCGCTTTCTCTTGGTGATGGCTTGCGTCCTGGCTCAGTAGCCGATGCGAACGATGAAGCGCAGTTTGCTGAGCTTCGTACTCTAGGTGAGCTAACCAAGATTGCTTGGGAATATGACGTTCAGGTCATTATTGAAGGCCCAGGCCATATTCCGATGCATATGATCAAAGAGAACATGGAAGAGCAGCTAGAGCACTGCCATGAAGCGCCGTTTTATACCCTTGGCCCACTGACGACCGATGTTGCGCCGGGCTATGATCATATCACTTCAGGTATTGGTGCCGCGATGATTGGTTGGTATGGCTGTGCGATGCTTTGTTACGTTACTCCAAAAGAGCACCTTGGCTTACCGAACAAAGAAGACGTTAAGGTAGGTATGATCACCTATAAGCTCGCAGCACATGCGGCCGACTTAGCCAAAGGTCACCCAGGTGCTCAGGTCCGTGATAATGCACTTTCTAAAGCGCGTTTTGAATTCCGTTGGGAAGACCAATTTAACCTATCGCTAGACCCTGAAACCGCACGTGCTTACCACGATGAAACTCTACCTCAAGAGTCTGGAAAGGTTGCACACTTCTGCTCAATGTGTGGACCTAAGTTCTGTTCAATGAAGATTTCACAAGAGGTTCGTGAATATGCGAAGGATACTGAGCAAGTAGCAGCGGACCAAGCTATCTCGATTAAAATGCTCGACGATCCACTTGAAGGTATGCGTCAAAAATCGCAGGAGTTCCGAGAGACAGGTTCTGAGCTATACCACCCAGCAGCTCATGCAGAGGTAAGTGACTAATGAGCAAAATCCTAATTCCGTCATCATTGATTGAGCTAACAGGCTTAGTTCAGCAATGTTTGTTGTTGGCGAAAGAACAGGGTTTTTGCATCGAAGAGGTTGAGTTGGGTGTAAGCCTAAATCAGTCTGTTCAGCTTGTTCGCGACCAACAAATTACACATGTCGCTACCGATCTCATTGATGGGTACGACTATGACTCAGAATACACATTTGCACTTTATTATCGTTCAGGGTTGTCGGTAGAAGCCTGTGCAGAGCAACCATCTAATGCCATTTATATTGGCATTGCTGATGGTTTGGCTTGTGATAAAAAGGATGATGTGCTTCAGCTCGATGTTTGGCGTCATCCCATAAACGATGAAGTAAGAGCGCTTTCCGTTAAGTCTAAACTCAATTCTGAATTTGAGCCTGAGTATCACTTTGCTTGGATAGTCGTATTGACCGTACTCAATTTTCCTATCGAAGATGCGTTAACTCTCGCGCGAGGAATGACAACTCAACAAGCGAATGTTTCACGTGAAACAGTGTCGAATGATAAATCATTGACTCAGTGGGCTGAGCAATTCAATCAGTTCCCAACCCCCGTACTAGAAGATAGACGACTTGGCATACAAGTTGGGTGGTCTGCGCAAGGGGAGAGTGTCAGCTTTGCTAACTTAGCTAAGCAGAGCTTAGGACTTTACCCAGTGGTCGATGATGTTGCTTGGATTGAGCGCTTACTGCCGTTAGGTATCAACACCATTCAACTGCGAATTAAGAACCCACAACAAGCCGATTTAGAACAACAGATCATTCGAGCAATTGAACTCGGTCGCCGGTACCAAGCGCAAGTGTTTATCAATGACTACTGGCAGTTAGCTATTAAGCATGGTGCCTATGGTGTTCATCTTGGGCAAGAAGATATAGAAGAGTCAAACTTGGCTCAGCTAACCAAAGCGGGCATTCGTTTAGGCCTTTCTACCCATGGCTATTATGAGCTGCTTCGTATTGTGCAAATCCACCCTAGCTACATTGCGCTGGGACATATCTTCCCAACCACCACTAAGCAGATGCCATCGAAGCCACAAGGTTTAGTGCGCTTAGCTCTATATCAAAAATTGATTGATAGCATTCCTTATGGTTGCACGCATGAGGGCGCTTGTACTTTGATTCTTGGTTATCCGACGGTTGCAATCGGTGGTATTGACCAATCGAACGCAGACCAAGTTTGGCAAACCGGCGTTTCGAGCTTGGCGGTTGTTAGAGCGATTACATTGGCGCAGTCACCTAAGCCTGTGATTGATTTTTTCAACCAGTTGATGAAGGAAAGGCAGTCAACCTTTACTGATTCAATCTCGATAGCAACTAATGAAGAGAGAGAACAACATGCTCACTGATCAGCAGTTCCTCCGCTATCAGCGTCAAGTCGCTCTGCCAGAAATTGCTGAAAGTGGTCAGGAGAGACTGATCAAATCCCACGTATTGATTATTGGCTGTGGCGGGCTTGGAAGTGCTGCGAGTCTCTATTTGGCGTCGGCGGGGGTCGGTAAGTTAGTAGTCGTTGATGATGATGAGGTCGATAGTAGTAACTTACAGCGTCAGGTCATCTATCGTGAACGTGATCTCCAGCTTGCTAAAACGGAAGCGACGGTTAAACAGCTTTCTGAACTTAACTCCATGATCCAAGTTCGAGCGCTTCACAAGCGGCTCGACAAGGCACAGTTGCAGCTTGAAGTTATGCTGGCGGATGTCGTGTTGGACTGCACTGACAATATGCCAACTCGACAGCTAATAAACCAAGTTTGTTTTGAACAAGCAACGCCACTTATATCTGCAGCCGCGATTGGCTGGCAAGGGCAGTTTGCTGTCTTTGACTATCAAGCGAATAGTGGTGCTGACGGAGAAGAAGGTAAGGCTTGTTATCGCTGTTTGTATCCATTCGATGAACTGCAACAAACGAAGAAATGTAGTGAGAGTGGTGTGGTTGGCCCAGTGGTGGGCACACTTGGAAATTACCAAGCATTAGCGGCGATACAAAAACTCGCTACTGGCCAGTTTTATGTCGAGACCGCCAAGCTGCATCTTTTTGATGGCTTAAAAATGCAGTGGCAAACCATGGGGATTAGCAAAGACCAACACTGCCAAGTTTGCGCTCAAGATCAGAGTGCAAGTTAACGAGAACAAAATATCCAATTGGTCTACTTGAAGTAACGATTGGAATTAAGAGAGTTGGAAGCAATGGCGTTATCAGAACAACAAACAACACAAGCACTTGCTGAAGAACTCGATGTGATCACTATTGTCATTAACGACCAATCACATCAAGTTGTCAGTGCGTCAAATCTACAGCAAATCATTCACCAGTTTGAGCTGCCTGAAATGGGGTGTGTTTTTGCAATTAACAACAATGTTGTGCCGCGCAGTGAGTGGGCGAGCACAGTACTTTCGCAGGGAGATAGTATCTCTTTGTTTCAAGCTATCGCAGGGGGTTAAAGTCGATGCTTAAAATTGGTGATAAACAGTTTGAATCAAGACTGTTCACAGGAACCGGCAAGTTTGCTAACAGCCAATTAATGGCGCAAGCGATTCAAGCCTCAGGCTCTCAATTAGCGACTATGGCGTTAAAGCGCGTCGACGTAAACGATCAGCAAGATAATATTTTGAAACCGTTAGTACAATCGGGCGTAAACCTCCTACCGAATACTTCTGGTGCGAAGAACGCGAAAGACGCTGTGTTTGCCGCGCAACTTGCGCGTGAAGCGTTGGGAACTAACTGGTTAAAATTAGAAATCCACCCTGATCCTAAGTATTTAATGCCGGACCCAATTGAAACACTAGCTGCTGCAGAGGAGTTGGTTCGTGAAGGGTTTATCGTACTTCCTTACTGCCATGCAGACCCTGTGTTGTGTAAGCGATTGGAAGAAGTAGGCTGTGCAGCAGTTATGCCATTAGGCGCGCCGATAGGTTCAAACAAAGGCATCGTTTCCCACGACTTCCTAGAGATCATCATCGACCAGGCCAATGTTCCTGTAGTTGTGGATGCAGGTATTGGAGCGCCTTCACATGCCGCGCGTGCAATGGAAATGGGCGCCGATGCGGTACTTGTTAATACGGCTATAGCTGCGTCGAGCGATCCAGTCGCTATGGCACAGGCATTTAGAATGGCAGTTGAATCTGGGCGAATGGCTTATGAAGCGGGTCTTGCTGGTAAGGTGTCTCACGCAGTCGCATCAAGTCCACTGACTTCATTTTTAGATGAGCTATAGGTTCTAAGCGAGAATAACATGAGCTTTGTTGAACAATTTAAGCAGCTCAATTGGGATGACATTTCGATGTCGATTTATGCCAAGACAGCACAAGATGTTGAACGTGCATTGAGTAAGCCCAAGCGTGACCTGGAAGATTTTAAAGCGCTGATTTCACCAGCTGCGGAACCCTATTTGGAGCAGATGGCTCAGTTGTCTTACACGGCAACTCGTAAACGGTTTGGCAATACTATGTCACTCTATATTCCACTGTACTTGTCTAACCTGTGCGCCAATGCTTGTACTTATTGTGGATTCTCAATGGAGAACCGTATTAAGCGTCGCACCCTAAACAAAGATGAAGTATCTGCGGAAGTTGAAGCAATTAAACGAATGAAGTTTGATAGTGTTTTGCTGGTAACTGGCGAACACGAAACTAAAGTTGGCATGAACTATTTCCGTGAGATGGTGCCGATGATTAAGCAGCGCTTTAACTATTTGGCGATGGAAGTTCAACCGCTCGATCAAGACCAATATGCAGAACTTAAGACCTTAGGCTTGGACGCCGTGATGGTATATCAAGAAACTTATCATCCTTCTACCTATGCTGAGCACCACTTGCGTGGTAACAAGATGGATTTTGAATATCGACTAGATACCGCGGATCGATTGGCAAAGGCGGGCATTGATAAGATTGGTATTGGCGCTTTGATTGGCTTGGAAGAGTGGCGAACAGATTGCTTTTATGTTGCGGCGCATCTGGATTATCTTGAGTGCACCTATTGGCAAACTCGTTACTCGATTTCGTTCCCGCGATTGCGTCCCTGTGAAGGAGCACTTCAGCCAAAGTCGGTGATGACAGATAGACAATTGGTCCAACTCATTTGTGCTTATCGCTTGCTGAATCCAGAAGTTGAGTTGTCTCTATCTACTCGTGAGTCTCCAAAGTTTAGAGATAATGTATTACCTTTGGGTATTACAACCATGTCTGCTGCATCAAAAACTCAGCCAGGTGGTTATGCGATGGATGACCTTGAACTGGAGCAGTTTGAGATCAGTGATGAGCGAAGCGCAGCTTCGGTCGAAGATATGATTCGCGCGAAAGGGTTCGATCCTGTTTGGCGAGATTGGCACTCGGCTTATTCAGGCTTGTCTTAAAAATAGTGTTTCACGTGAAACACACACAATAAAAAGAGGGTTGATGCCTTACATCAACCCTCTATTCTTATCCAGTTGTCCAGTTGTCCAGTTGTCCAGTTGTCCAGTTGTCCAGTTGTCCAGTTGTCCAGTTGTCCAGTTATCCAGTTATCCAGTTATCCAGTTATCCAGTTTCTAGCCATGAGCAAGTGGTAAGGTTGCCTGACGCAGCCAATCCTTCACTTCACCTTCTACTAGAGGGCTGATCGCATCCCAGACTTTTTGATGATAGTCATTCAACCAAGCCAGCTCAGGTCGAGTCAGCATATCTACATTGATGTTACGCTTGTCGATTGGGCAGCGTGTTAGAGACTCAAAAGACAGAACAGGGAAATCGCCGTTGGTAGGCGTTTCGACAACAAGTTCTAGGTTCTCGATACGGATACCAAATGCGTCAGCGCGGTAATAACCTGGCTCGTTCGATAACACCATGCCTTCAGTTAAAGGAACATCGATTTGTCGCTTCGAAATACTAGCTGGCCCTTCGTGAACACTGAGGAAGTGACCAACACCATGACCGGTACCATGGTCGTAATCATAGCCTTCAGCCCACAGATGCTGACGCGCGAGCGTATCAATTTGGTAACCTCGTGTACCTTTAGGGAAACGTGCGCGAGCGACACCAATATGACCTTTTAGAGCTAGCGTGAACTGTTTTATCATCTCTTGTGAAGGTTGACCGATTGCGATTGTGCGCGTGATGTCTGTGGTGCCATCTAGGTACTGACCACCCGAATCGACAAGGTAAAGCGTGTTCAATTCAAGCTGACCAGGCTCTGGCTGATTCTCATGATTATAGTGGCACATCGCTGCGTTGCCGCCTGCTGCTGAAATCGTATCGAAGCTAAGATCCATCAGAGTTGGGTCTTCACTACGAAATGCTTCTAGCTTATCTGACAAGGTTGCTTCGTCATGCAGACTACCTGCGGCTACTTCAGCATCTAGCCAGCAGAGGAATTTGCTCATCGCAACGCCATCACGGATATGACATGCTTTCATTCCGGCGATTTCAATTGCGTTCTTCGCCGCTTTTGGCATCAGGCATGGATCAGCTTTGCTAACTACAGTTGCGCCTGCATTTTGTAGAATTAGCTTAAACCATGCGTTGCTTGTTACCGGATCCACCAGAACTTTCTTTCCGTTTAAAGTTTCTAAACGCGCTTGTAAAGCTTCAGGGTGATGAACCGTTAAGCCTGTCCCTACGTGCGCGTCAAACTCTGCTGGTAGGCGAGCTGGGTCGAGGAAGAATTCTACGCTTGAGTCTGAATGAAGAATCGCGTGAGAAAGCAAAACGGGTAGTCGTGATACGTCAAGGCCGCGCACGTTAAGCAACCAGCAAACTGAATCAAGAGCGGTAATCACTGCGCTGTCTGCTCCAGACTTTTTAACTAGTTGCGCGACTTCTTGGCGTTTACTTTGACTAGATTGACCGACCGCTTCTGTCGCCATTAGGCGAACATCAGAAACCACAGGAGCAGGGCGATCGTGCCAAAGTTCGTCAATTGGGTTACTGTCGAGAATCTTTAGGTCAAGTGTACCGGCAAGTTTTGCTTGTGCCATGTCTAACCATGCAGAGTTGTGCATGCGCGGGTCGATGGCTACAGATGCGCCATCAACAAGTTGGTCTTTAATCCAATCTAGCGCTGGCTCCTCAATCAGATGACGATACTCAAATAGATCAGCAGGAACCTGTTTAGTCACTTGTACTGTGTAGCGGCCGTCAACAAAAATAGCCGCTTTATCTTTGGTGATTACTGCAGCGCCAGCCGAACCGGTGAAACCAGTTAGCCAATGTAAACGCTCGTTATGTGCAGGTACGTATTCACCCAAATACTCGTCTTCATGTGGGATAAGTAGGGCATCAATATTGTTCTGCGCTATCCAGTGACGAATCGCGGTTAGGCGCTGTTCTGTTGTCGTAAGCATCTATGTTAATCCTTCATATTATTATGGCGTCCATGTCGACGAGAGTAACTGAAATTGGACGATGCGAATAAGCTACTCTTTTTACCGTCAGCCTGCAAATTATCTAAGAGCAGCGGTTTTATCGCGGATAATTTGTCGTAGCCAAGACAAGGCAGGGTCATTTTCTCTATCTCTGTGCCAGAACAAAGTGTAAGCCATAGGAGGAAATTCCATTGGCAGTGGTAGCACAGTTAAATCGAGTTGTTTTGATGCGAGTTTGACGAAGTGACTCGGTGCGGTAAACACAAAGTCGGTGTATGAGCACAAGCTCGCCGCGCTGTTAAAGTCAGGCACCGTAATCGCGATATCACGCTCTTTACCTATGTCAGCCAAACGATAATCTAGCAGCCAGCGTTCATTGCCGTCACACCTGACTTGTACGTGACGTTGAGTTAGATAGTTTTCGAGGTTCCAGTTTTGGTTGAGTGCAGGGTGCTGCTTACGGACTAAGCACATTTGGTTGTCGCGATAGATTTCTTGCTCACAAATATCGCTAGGAGGCAGCATAGTTAACTTTGCGTCATTAATATCAATGTCTTTGCCAGTAATGCCTAAGTCAATTTCCCCGCGCTGTATTTGCCTAAATGTCTCTTCTGCCCAAGCGTGAGTACTTATGGTCACCCCTGGAGCTCGCTTAAATATCTCCGGCAAAAAATGAGGCAGAATAAGTGGGTAAACACTCTCCACCGCAGCGATCTGATAGCGATAGTCACTTGAGCTAGGCGAGAACTGTTCTGGCTGAGTCAGCTGTTCTAGTTGGTTAATCAGAACTTCTAGCTTAGGTTTTAAAAACAGCGCTTTAGGTGTCGGTTTAAGGCCATGGGCATGGCGAACGAACAGAGGGTCGTCAAACTGTGTTCTTAGCTTGGCTAGGCTCTTGCTCACTGCTGATTGGCTTAAGCACAGTCGATGTGCCGCCCTAGTAACGTTCAATTCTTCTATCAAGACACGCAAACAAACCAATAAGTTAAGATCGATACGAGCTAGCTTTTCAATATTCATTAGAAATTCTCATTGGGAATAACATTGATGACTATACGTCATTGGTTGGCATATCTAGTTTAGCTTAGAATATCGACAAATTCATCAAGTGCATCGGAGTTCAAAGTGCAAGCGGTAAGTGAAAGTTCCCCACGTAAATTACAGTTAGTGTTGTTAACACTGCTGGTTCTATTCAGCCCATTAGCGATAGACATCTACTTGCCAGCACTACCAATGATCTCTTCTACGTTCCACGTGGAACATGCACTAGCTCAAGACACAATTACATGGTTCTTGTTTGCTATGGGTGTAGGGCAATTGTTTGCAGGCCCTTTAGCAGACAAACTAGGACGTCGAACTGTTGCATTGGGAGGCGTAAGTATCTATGCCGTGAGCGCTTTATTGGCGTGGAGCGCTCAGAACATTGAATGGATGCTCATGTCTCGACTGCTACAAGGCTTAGGTGCGTGCGCGACATCGGTAGCGGCCTTTGCAACAGTTCGCGATATCTTTGGGCCGCAGAAAAGTGGCAAAATGATCAGTTACCTCAATGGTGCTATCTGTTTCATTCCTGCTTTGGCTCCTATTTTAGGCAGTTGGTTAACACAGCAATTCGGCTGGCGCTCTAACTTTAGTTTTATGGCGGGATTTGCTGTTGTGGTTCTTGTCATGCTTTGGATAGGACTAAAAGAGACTAATCCTCAATTGAGCAAAGAACCCGTTTTCAAGCTCAACCGCTATCTTGATGTTGTGAAAACGCCGACCTTCCTTTTCCATGCGACGTTATGCATGCTGGCAATGGCTGTTATTCTTGGTTATGTCACCTCTGCACCTGTTGTACTGATGGAGAACTTAGGCTTGTCGATGAATCAATTTACTATGTGGTTCGGTATTAATGCGGCAATTAACATCGTGGCCTGCATGAGTGCGCCTAAGTTCATGGATAAGTTTGGTACGCACAAGGCTTTGTCAGTGGGTATTATTACTTTGGCGATTGCTGGTATTACAATGTTGGCAATGAAAAACCAAGCAACGGCCTTTGCTTTCATGTTGCCAATCTTTATGTCTTCCGTTGGTTTTGCGTGGATTCTGGGTGCCGCTGCAGGTAAAGCTTTAGCGCCTTTTGGTGATAAAGCAGGTACAGCAGCTGCGCTATTAGGACTGTTTCAGATGAGTGGTTCGGGCTTAGTGGTTGGCACCGTTCAGAGAATGGGTATGGAACCGCAAGTAATGATTGCGACGCTGATGTTGATTGTTGTCCCTGCGCTGGCAATTCTTTGGTCTAAAGCCGGAAAAACATGGCATCACGCAATGGCTTAGAGGCTCTGACAAGTCTTGATAATCTAACCAAACGATGTATATTTGAGCTTCTTATTTCGAGTTCTGTGGATAAATCACAACGATGTCAATGACAACATACGAGATGGCCCGTTTATTGGAGCAACTAGAAGAGGCTCCAGAAAAGGTCATGTTTGGTAAACTTTTGAGTGAATTAGGCAATCAAAGTGGCGAGCGTATTCGCAGCGCTGCAAAACAGGTACCATTGCCAATTCTTCGCGATATGGTTTATCAGTTTCAGCAAGTGATTGACTCACGCAAAGGTGAGCAGATAGAGTCGTTGGCGAAAGAGATCGCCGAACAAGGTATTTCGGTCGATGATCTAAAGCACTATCTAAACTCAAAATAGTAAGTCTTTAACAAATACTAAAACTCGCTACGGCGAGTTTTTTTTATGGGTTAACGTTACGGTTGATAGGGTTCTGCAAAGAGATAAGCGTCTCAGTCGATTGAACTTCATCAATCGCTTGGAGCTTATCAATGAGAACGTATTGCAGCTCTTCAATTGAGCGGCACATGAGTTTAACGAAAATATTATATGCTCCAGTGGTGTAATAAGCTTCGACCACTTCTTCCAGAGCATTAAGTTTTTCCAATGCAGAGTGATAGTCTCGTGCGGCATTGAGGTTAATACCGATAAAACAGCATACGTCGTAGCCGAGTTTTTTCGTATCAACAATGACTTCAGTACCCTGGATAATATCACCAGCTTTCATTTTTTCGATTCGTACATGAATCGTCGCAGGGCTGACCTCGAACTGCTTAGCCATTTCGGCGTAAGGAGTGCGAGCATCTTCCATTAATGTCTTCAAGATTGCTTTGTCTAAGTCATCAAGTTTAATCGCGTGTGCCTGCATATAAGTCCTTGTAAATCAGCCTGACTTGGTGGAATAAGTACAAATTATCACCAGTGGTGATACAATTATATCCATATTCCATTGATTTTGAGACTATTTTAGTGCGTTTGTGCCTCTTACTACTAGCGCTAGTTGTCAGCTCTATTGCGCAAGCAAATGAAAAAGATGTGTTAGTGGTGCACTCATATCACCAAGGTTTCTTCTGGACTGATACCTTTCAAAAAGGGTTAGAGCAGCAGTTGAAGAATGCTCACATCTCGACACGTGTGCTATATCTTGATACCAAGCGAATCCAGAGTGAGGCATATTTTGATCGGCTCTACTCGCTGTATAAAACCAAGTTTGAACAAGAACAGTTCAAAGCCATTGTCGTGAGCGATAATAACGCACTGAGTTTGATGAATCGCTTGGCGCCATTGTTGGGAAGCACCCCCGTTATCTTCGGCGGAATCAATGATTATGACCCCTTTATGCACCGCGATCTCAACGCTACCGGGGTGACAGAAGATATTGACCTTTACAGCAATATTTCATTAATTGAGCGCATCCAGCCTGAAGTAAAGTCTATTTACATCATCAGTGATCACTCTGTTACTGGTACTGCTGTGCGATCGCAAGTCGGCCAGTTTCTATCTAACTACCCTGATTACTACAGTAAAGTTATCTCCTTCATCCCTAGTTCGTTCGAGCAGTTGCTTGAACTGGTCGCAAAACTCGATAGCCAATCAAGTGTACTGTTTTGGATTTATTACCGCGAAAGAGATGGCTCCGTTGTCGCACACCAAGAGCAATGGGAGCGATTAAATGAAGCCTCTCAAGCACCTATCTATATGGTGCATGATTTAGGTCTTGGCTATGGTGCGGTGGGTGGTGTCATTCAAAGTGGACGTCAGCATGGTCAGCAAACAGCAAAACTTTTGTTGCGCGTACTCGAAGATCCGCAAGCTCCGCTACCTAAAGTAGAAGTTGGAATCCCAGAAATTAAGCTCGATTATCAGGCCGTACTTAAGTGGGGGTTAGGCATTGAAGGGGAGGCAACCTCGGTCGTCTTTAATAAGCCTCAATCTTTTTCTGACCGTTATCAGCAAGAACTGAAGGTTGTCGGTAGCGTGGTGCTATTTCTCGCAGTCATTATCATGGGCTTGGTTTACTATTTGAGCCGGATAAAACGCAGCGAGCAACTGGCGAAAGAGAGTCAAACCCTAATAGAGATGGTTTTTGATCAGAGTTATCACTTTATTGGTGTTGTTGATGGCAATGGTCACATCATTTCGAGTAATCGTAAGCTTCAGGATCTGCTGTATGACCAAGATTTTAGTGTTGACCGCCCCATTTGGCAGCATAGGCATTGGGAGCTTGAAGCATCACAGCAGTTGAAGCAGTTCTTTACCACTGAGCACGATACACTAGCTCAGTTTGAAGCGGAAATTTGGCACTCTGATCAAGGCTCAATGGTGCTAGAGCTTTCGCTTAAACCGATTCCATTACCCAATAAAGGCACTCAATATTTACTCGAAGCGCGCGATATTACTTCACGCAAGATTACCGAAGAACGCCTGTTCCAACGCGAGGCTAACTTAAGCCACTACTATGATCAACAACCAGTCATGATGTTGACTCTCGATGAGCAAAACCGAATTCAACAAGTGAATCAGTTTGCAGAGCAGCTGCTAGGTTATGGGTCGCAAGAGGTGTTGGGTCATCGGCTAAGAGAGTTTTATTTTCATGAGGCAACCTTGGTACCTCGACAGGTGTTGTTGCAGCCCAAGCAGGCCATTAAAGGGGTATGGCGTCGTGAAGTGGAATATCGTCACGCCAATGGCCATACCGTCTGGGTTCGGGAAAATATTCGTCCTTTAGCAGAATCTGGTCACTTACTGATTGTTGGTGAGGATGTAACAGAGACTAAGGCGCTATCAGAACAGCTGCAGTATCAGGCTCGACATGATCTGCTTACGGGCACCTACAGCCGAAACTACTTCGAGGCAGAGTTGGAAAAGGCCCTGAGAGAGGTAGAGAGCTACACTCGAACTCACGCTATGCTCTATATCGACCTCGATCAGCTTAAAGTTCTCAATGATACAGCAGGCCATGAAGCGGGAGATGCTGCGATTCAGTTTTGTGCCAGCATGCTAGAAGAAATTCTACCTTACAACACGATATTGGCGCGTATGGGCGGCGATGAGTTCGCCATCCTTTTAAAAGATTGTACCGAGGTCGATGCAAAGAAATTGGCGACGACCATCATTAATACCCTAAGCGAACATGCGTTTATCTGGGAAGATATCAGGCTTAACTTAAACTGCTCGATAGGTATTCGCTTGATAGACCATACCGCTTCCTCACCGCAAATGGTCCACGCCCAAGCCGATACCGCTTGTCACATTGCTAAGGAAGAGGGTCGTAACCGCTACAGTATGTATTGCTTAGACGACCAAGAGTTACGTCGTCGTGAGCAAGAGATGGAAAGTGTTAATTTAGTGCACAATGCGCTGGCTAACAACCGAATTGAGCTATTTGCCCAGCAGATCCTCGATTTAACGGGTGAAGAGCAGGGCATGCACTTCGAAATACTGATTCGAATCAGAAACGCAGATGGTGAGTACATCTCGCCGGGTATTTTTATGCCAGCATCAGAGCGCTACAACATCGCTCATCTACTTGATAAGCAGGTCGTGAGTCAGACATTAAGTTGGTTTGAGTTGCATCCACACGCGCTAGAACAATTGGGGCTGTGCTCAATAAATTTATCGGGTCACTCTATGGGCAATAAAGAGTTCACTGCCTATTTACTAGAGAAACTGGAGTCTAGCTCAGTGCCCTGCGAAAAAATCTGCTTTGAGATTACTGAGACTGCCGCCATGAGTAATATGAATCAAGCGATTGAGTTTTTTGGACAGCTTAAAGCGCTAGGTTGCTGTATTGCGCTAGACGATTTTGGCTCGGGTCTCTCTTCATTTGGTTACCTGAAAAAACTTCCGGTCGATATCGTAAAAATTGACGGCATTTTTGTCCGCGATATGGACACCAATGAGATGGATCATTTAATGGTGCGCTCAATTAACGATCTTGCTCGCCAGATGGGCAAGCAAACCGTCGCAGAGTTTGTCGAAAACGCTCAGATTATTGAGCTATTGATGGAACTCGGAGTCGATTATGCTCAAGGTTACGTCATCGGCAAACCGAAACCACTTGCTGAGCTAGTATCAGAGCTAACGCCACAACAGAATACTTAGTGAAATGGCTCAAGATCCAGTAAACTGCGCCCGAGTCGAGACAATATCCTAGGAACATTGCGTGCAACTACAACTGCTATGTGAAGACCAAACACAGTCTGAGCGCTTTCAACAGATAACCCAACGCTGGGAGTTAACTCATTGCGATGACAGCCCATTCGCTCTTGTGCTTACTGAACAACGTTTAGAGTTGCGTAAGTTGGATGAGCCAAAACTAGGCGCTATCTTTGTTGATTTAGCAAGTGGTGCGGTTGCACATAGGCGTAAGTTTGGTGGTGGTAAAGGTCAGGCGATCGCTAAAGCGGCTGGTTTAAATAAAGGTGCCACACCAACGATACTTGATGGTACGGCTGGCCTGGGGCGTGATGCTTTTGTATTGGCTTCACTGGGCTGTAAAGTTCAGATGGTTGAGCGCCATCCGGTTGTGGCAGCGTTATTAGACGACGGACTAACCCGAGCCAACAACGACCCTGAAATCGGAGCGTGGGTGAGTGAGCGAATGTCATTGATTCACGCATCTAGCCACAATGCACTCAGCCAACTTGCTGAAGACCCTGAGTTTGTTAAACCAGATGTGGTTTATCTTGACCCTATGTACCCGCACCCGGAAAACAAGAAAAAGAGCGCATTAGTGAAAAAAGAGATGCGCGTCTTTCAGTCTTTGGTCGGTGCTGATCATGACGCTGATGGACTGTTGGAACCCGCCTTAGCCCTTGCTACTAAAAGGGTGGTGGTGAAAAGGCCTGACTATGCAGACTGGCTTAACCAACAAAAACCTATGATGGCCATCGAGACGAAAAAAAATCGTTTTGATGTTTATGTTAATGCATCAATGACTTAGCGAACACTGTATCAATAGTGCGATTTTTGTCCTTGCTAATTGGTTATCAAGCAGGTATATCTTACTAAGAACTATTCGTATTCTTAGCTGGAGTTGTAGCGTGGCTAAACGTTTCTGTAAGATGAATCGCAAGCAAATTGCGGAAAATTTGGGTGATATTCATCGTTTGGTGGTTGAGCCTAAATACCTTTGCCGTTCTTGTGCTCGCTCGTCCGCTTCTAAAGACTCCCTTTGTAAGCCATGTGCTATTCCTCCTCAAGCATGTCAAAACAAGCCGTTAGAGCAACAACAGAGCTGCGCTTTACTTGCAGAAGCCTTGCCTAACACTCAAGCAAATCTACCCTCAGAGCAAAAAGCGCAAGCCGTCAGAAGAGTGGTTGAGAGGGTGAAAGAGAAAGCCTTGCTGCAAAAAGCGCAACTTCAATCTAGCCAAACCGAAACTGTAGCCAGTGAAATGTTTGATTTAGAGGACAAAAAAGCGCTTAAGAAAGCAAAGAAAGCGATAAAGAAACACTACAAACAGCAGAAGAAACTGCTCAAGTTAGCTGACAAGCAACGTAAGCTGATTAAAAAGCAGAAGAAATTGGAAAGTAAGGTGAGCATATCTCGCTTAATTGCTGAAAGCTCAGAAGCACAAACTAGCTCAAACCTTCATTAATCCTCCAGACAATAAAAAAGCTCTCCGCCTATGGAGAGCTTTTTTGCATCTAATGATTCTATTTACTGTGGATTGGTTTGATAACTCTGCTCTACTTTACGCTTAACCCAAGTCTCGTTGACCCACAAAGAAAGTAGGATGATTGCCCCGCCGATACTCAATTGAGTGATATCTACATCTCGATTCCAAATCACAATGTTGACGATTAGGCCGGCAGGCACTAACGCATTATTCATCACTGCTAGGGCTCCCGCATTGACCATGGTTGCGCCTTTATTCCAAGCAAAGTAACCGAGTCCAGAAGCAATCAGGCCTAAATAAACCAAAACACTCCACTGGGTCGTCGTGGTTGGCATTTTGTCTAGATTACCCAATAAGGCGAATGCGACCGTCGCGACACACAAAGCGCCTAAATAGAAGTAACCAAAAATAGCATGTTGTGGCAGATCGACATGGTATTTCTCCATTAGATACTTATAGCCAACTTGGCCAATGGCGAAACAGACATTAGCGCCTTGAACCACTAAGAAACCGACGATGAAATTCTCATTGATTCCGGCAAATTTAATTAAGGCTGCGCCAGCGACAGCGATGACCGCTGTTACTAGATACCATGGTGAGAATCGACGTTTAAGTAGATCGTAAATTAGCGTGACATAAATTGGTGTAAAGACGGTAAACAGCAGCACTTCTGGTACAGAAAGCAATAGGAAAGATTGGTAGTAGAAGCAATACATTAGGCCAAGTTGGAAGCCACCAACGACCATCAGCTTGGCAATCAGCCCTTTATCGACCCCTTTGAACTTAAGAAAAGGTAGAAAAACCAGACTTGCCAACGCAACTCGGATTAATACCGAGAACCAAGAATCAACCTGACCAGCAAGATAGACGCCGATCAGGCTAAACGAAAACGCCCACAATAATGTGACCGCAGATAGATACCCCATAACTAAGACTCATTATCAAAAACTATGTGGCCAGTGTATACCAATATTGGCGAGCAATCAGTCTTTGAGTGGTACTACCAACATATCAACTGGCGAGCAATTAATTAGCTGGCGAGTTGAAGAGAGCAGTTTACTCCAAAAATCTTGGTGGTGGCCGCACACCACGAGGTCGATATTGAACTCTTTAATGGTGTCGCACAATTCATTGCTCAGATCACCACTGCCGACCAGCGTGTGCTTGATCGGGAAATCGGCATGATCCGCCAAATTCTGTAACTGCTTTTGTGAGGCTTCGATGGCCTGATGCTGGGTTTCAGCCAAATTAATATCAATCAGGCCTGTATAGAGTTCGGCGTAGTTGACGTCGATATGAACAAATGACACCGATGCTTCAAGTGGTTTTGCCAAGGACACGGCTCTTTCGACCAAGAGTTTGCTGTCCTCAGAGAGGTCGATGGCAACCAAAATATGTTGATAACTCATAGTGCTATCTCCTTGTAAGGGTACTAATTAAAGATTAGCACCTTGAATTAATAAATTTTGCTGAAGTGATCTCAGATCCACATTTGGCATACAAAGTGTTATGGTTGTGAACATGATATAGTCAATTTAACTTCATAGACTTAGTAGGAGTGGTAAATGCTTTCTCAAGCAATGGTCGATCAATTGAATGAGCAAATTAATCTCGAATTTTTCTCATCCAATCTATACTTACAAATGAGTGCTTGGTGTGAAGACAAAGGATTTGAAGGTGCAGCTGAATTTTTACGCGCACACGCCGTAGAAGAAATGGAGCACATGCAGCGTCTATTCACATATGTGAGTGAGACAGGTGCGATGCCTATTCTAGGTGCAATTGAAGCACCAAAGCACGAGTTTAATAGCCTAGGTGATGTCTTCCGTGAGACGTTTGAACACGAGCAGATGATTACGGAAAAAATCAACAAACTAGCTCATGTTGCGTTTACATCACAAGACTATTCTACGTTCAACTTCTTACAGTGGTACGTTGCAGAGCAGCACGAGGAAGAGAAGTTATTTAAAGGGATCTTAGATAAGTTAGATCTAGTTGGCGAAGACGGCAAAGCGCTGTTCTTCATCGATAAAGATTTAGCAGCTTTGGCAAAAGAAGGTTCATCTTCAATTATGGATGCCCCTGCTGAATAAACTTCAGCGTAAGACACTCTAAGCAGATCGTCTTTTTCTCCGGGCATACCAGAAGATGTAGGGAGGAAAAGATGATCAATGCTGACACAATTCTATTTGCGCTAATGATGGTAACTCTAGTCAATATGGCTCGTTACCTTACTGCACTGCGTTCTCTAATATACATCATGCGTGAAGCCCACCCATTACTTTACCAACAAGTTGATGGTAACGGTTTCTTTACCACTCATGGTAACGTCACTAAGCAAGTTCGTTTGTTCCACTACATCAAGAGCAAAGAGTATCATCACCATCATGATGAAGTGTTTACCGGAAAATGCGATAGAGTCCGCGAGCTATTTATTCTTTCGACCTCTTTACTTGCGGTAACCTTATTGGCTGCGATGATTCTTTAGGTCAATTGGCATTCGCTCAAAATGCCGTTAAAATAGTCGCGCAAATGGCGAAGGATGTGCATCAGGCACATCCTTTTTTATTGGTTTTTATTCGAGTAGTAGTTCATGACAGAGAAGTTTGATGTCGTCATCATAGGTGCGGGCGCTGCAGGGCTGATGTGTGCAGCGGAAGCTGGCAAGCGTGGTCGTAAAGTGTTGGTGCTTGATCATGCCAAAAAGCCTGGACGTAAAATCTTAATTGCTGGTGGCGGTCGTTGTAACTTCACTAATTACGATGTGTCAGCCAACAACTTCTTGTGTCAGAACCCTCATTTCGTCAAATCTGCGCTTTCCCAGTACACCAACTGGGACTTCATCTCTATGGTAAGTAAACATGGGATTGAGTTTGAAGAGCGAGATCATGGCCAGCTATTCTGTGTCGGTGACTACAACTCAAAAGACATTGTTAAAATGTTATTGGCTGAATGTGACTTACCAAGCGTGGCTCAACGTTATCAGCAAGATGTCCATCATATTGAGAAAACTGAGGCTGGCTTCGAATTACATGCCAATACCAGTGTGATCGAGTGTGAGTCACTTGTTGTGGCGACAGGTGGCCTTTCCATGCCTAAATTGGGCGCGACACCATTCGGCTATAAGGTAGCAGAGCAATTTAACCTCAGCGTTGTGCCAACGAGTGCTGGTCTTGTGCCATTCACTTTGCACAAAGAAGATAAAGAAGCGTTTGCTGAGCTGTCTGGTATTGCCATTCCGGCTGAAATTACCGCTCAAGACGGAACTGTGTTTAAAGAGGCGTTGCTGTTTACCCACCGTGGTTTATCTGGGCCTTCTGTGTTGCAAATTTCTTCGTTCTGGAAAGCGGGGCAAAAAGTAACGATCAACCTGGTTCCGGACGTTGATGTCAACGAACTACTGCAACGCTCATTAGAGAAGCACCCAAACCAGAGCCTGAAAAACACCTTGGCTAAAGTGCTACCTAAGCGCCTTGTCGAAGTACTGATAGAGCGTAAGGTATTTACAGACAAGCCCCTTAAGCAGTTCAATGCTAACCAGCTAGAAGCGGTCACTGCTCAGCTTGAAAACTGGCAGATTGCGCCGAATGGAACGGAAGGGTATCGCACAGCAGAAGTGACTCTCGGTGGCGTAGATACTAACCACCTATCCTCAAAAACCATGGAGTGTAAGCAGGTTCAAGGCTTGTACTTTATAGGTGAGGTTATGGATGTCACTGGCTGGCTTGGTGGCTACAACTTCCAATGGTGTTGGAGTTCCGGTTTCGTCGCAGGGCAATGGGTTTAGCCTGAATGAACAGAAAAAGCGGAAGAGTCTAGGCTCTTCCGTTTTCCATTGAAGGGAAATAAGCAGGATGGAAGGGGGTTATAATTTATCAGCAGCGACAGTTTTTATACTGGTCCAGTTGGTGTTTGCATCTTGAATGAAACCTTGAGTATCTTCTAGCCAGCGCTGTTGTACCGTTTTGTCTAGATTGAGATAAAGCTTACCGTCTTCAATTTTCCACGCTTGTGGGTCTGTTTCAAACTTCTTACCCATTGCCACCCCAAACGCGCAGTAGCCACCATACTGAGGGGCGAAAGCTTGCGGATCCGCTTTGAATTGATCGCGGTTTTCACTGCTTGCGAAGTGATAAATGGCATTTTTATAGGTGGCGGAAAACTGTGGGTTGCCCTGTACGGCACCTGCATCAGTAAAGTACGCGACCGGATCATAGCCTTTGATTGCTAGATCGTTGTCATCCACACTCATATCTATATCTGCTGCCATCAGTGAGAAACTGGTTCCAAGTAGCGCTGCTATAAGAGTCAGCTTTTTACCGGTTGATTTAATGCGTGCCATAACAAGCTCCTTGCCTATGTTTGGTTATCTTGTATGAAATAAATTAGCCGACTCTCCCGGTCTATAGAGGGACTAAAAGTCTAAAAAGTACGCGTATCGTTCGGAGGTCACATGGATCTGCTGTCACAATTAATGGGGCATTTCTCTATCCGCACCGGTGTTTTCTATTCTGGCCAATTATGCGGTGTCTCTTCTTTCAAGAAGTGCTCACATAACCAAGGTCACCTTCATGTGCTTAAAGCCGGTCATTTGAAGTTGGCAAGCTCATTGGGGATAGCGCATCAGTTAACTCAACCTTGTATCATCTATTTACCTAACAGTACGCCGCATGTGATAGAAGGGACTGGTGAAGGGGCTGAACTCGTCTGTGCCAGTGTCGAGTACCGCGCAGGGCCGGTGAACCCTTTGTTGTCAGCTTTGCCTGACGTTGTCATCATCCCGTTTGAACTTGCACCCAACCTAACCCCTGTCATTGAAATGTTGTTTCGAGAGTCGCATAGCGAATCTGCAGGGCAACAATTTATGATGGATAGGTTGAGCGATGCATTAATGGCACTGATCTTTCGCTACTTAATTGATGAGCAACAGATAGAGCAGGGACTGTTTGCTGCCTTGGCGCACCCTCGCTTGGGTGCTGTAGTTTCAGCAATACACCAGTTGCCGGTCCGTCATTACAATATTGCCGAAATGGCTTCGTTAGCTGCTATGTCACGAACTCAGTTTATTGAGACTTTTAAGCAGGTCGTCGGTGAAACCCCCGGAGATTATGTGCAGAGATGGCGGATATCAGTTGCTCAATCTTTATTACTAAAAAATAAACCTCTTAACTGGGTTGCTGATGAAGTTGGTTATGGTAGTTATTCCGGATTCTCGCGTGCTTTTCAACATGTTTTAGGTACCTCTCCACGCCAATGGTTACAAGGCTTGAAGCAATAATCCGCTACCATTTATGAATGGCTTATCGACCTATTCATCAATTTCTGTCCTATATTAAATGGGGAGAAGAGAGCAAGGAGTAAACTCTATGAGTCAACAAGCACTGATTTCTCGTATTAACGAGTTGCCGCGAATCGAAAGTGTACTGCAAGAGTTATTGGAGATGGTCAACCGAGACTCGATCGACTTCGGTGAGCTCGCCCATAAGATGGCAATGGATCAGGTATTGTTGGCAAGGGTTTTAAGGATGGCAAACTCTGCTCAATTTGGTGGTGTAAAAGGGGTGGCGAATATTAATGATGCCATTGTTCGTATCGGAATTGGTGCTATTCGTAACCTAATTTCTTCTTCGATACTTGCTTCGACGTTTCCCAAGATAGAGACCCTCAATATCAAAGATTATTGGGCGGCAACCTTTGAAGTAGCGACAATTGCGAGCACCATAGCGAGAGACATCAAGCTTGACCCCAATGAGGCCTTTACTACTGGTGTGCTGCATAACATTGGTGAACTCATGATTCATACTCTAGAGCCTGAAAAAGCGGTCGCTATCAGCCAACGTGTCGCCAATGGGGAAAATGCTGCTCAGGTGCAAAAAGAAGTACTTGGTGTTGATGCTCAAGAGCTCGGAGCCGTGCTTGCTGAAAGCTGGAAGTTCCCTAATCAGCTTGTTGATGCCATCGCCAATGTTAATCACCCAGCTAAAGCGGTAGAGTCGAAACGACTGGCTTGCTTGATGTATCTGGCGCGAGATGCGCATCAACGCTGGGACATGATGTTGGAAGAGAGTGAAAAGCTGAGTTACCTGGAAAACAGTAAAGCGGCTAAAGCACTACATGTATCACCTGAGCTAGCCGCTAAGATTGATGAGGTGCGCGGGCAAGGAAGTGAGCTAGCCTATCAACTATTTTAGATAGGCTAGGTCAACAAGACCCTACCGGTGTTAACGTGTTGTTATACAGGCTGTTTGGCGTGATCTTTTTTGCCAAATTTGATCTGCTGGATCACTAGGCCAGTAATGATCAGTACCAAGCCAACCAAAGTTGATGGATGTATTTGTTCACCGATAATCGTTGCTAGCAACATCAGCGAGATAAAAGGGGAAGCAAAGATAAGGTTGCTCAAACGCGATGTATTTTGAGTTAACTTCAATGCGCTCAACCAAAGAACAAAAGTAATCCCCATTTCAAACAAGCCCACATAGCTGACGGCAAGCCATCCCTGGGTAGATATATGGCTAAAGCTCAGCCCTTCATACAGCGTTAAGCCAATAGCGAATGGAATCGCGACCAGAAAACCGAGCAAAACGCCAACTATCGGGTCCGCTTTGTTTTTGGTGTTTAAAATCCAGTAACTTGCCCATAGCAGGGTGGAGAATAGAGCAAGGCCAACTCCAAGCGGGCTCTCAAAGCTTAAGCCAAGTACATCGCCTTGTGTGGCAATTACTATCACTCCCAAGTAGCTAAACGTACAAGCGATCCAGTCTTGCTTACGGATTTTCTGACCTAAAAACACGGCCGCCATCAGGGTAAGCGTAATTGCCCAGCTGTAATTGATCGCTTGTGCTTGTGATGCTGGAAGCAAGTCATAGGCTTTAAACAAAATCACGTAGTAAGCGAGTGGGTTAATCAAGCCTAACAGTAGGTAATACCAAGGATTGGAGAGAAACGTACTCGGTAGTGTTTTAAGCTTACCTTGCACGGCACAAATCGCCATTAGTGCCAGCGCGGAAACGATACTCGCGACAGTTAGCATTTGAATAGGGGAAAACTCAGCTAAGGTGAGTTTGAATGCGGTGGCAACCGTTGACCAGAGTAATACTGCTGATAAACCTAAGCCTAAAGCACGGCGCTCGTTCATGATGCTCCTTCAATAAAACCAACCAGTTAAGACTTACTGGCGACAAGTATGGGACAGGGTAGTGAGCGCCTAGTCTAGCTGTTCGATATCTAGCCGACAAACTGGACATTTATCCAGTGCTAAAATACCATTGAAAGTATCTCATTCTGAACAGTTAAATCTTTATTATGCAATGGATTCTTGAGCATCAAGCTATGTTGATCAGTGGCCTATCCGGTGCCGTCGCAAGTGGCGTGGTAGTTGGCTGGTGGGTCAAACAGAAAATGCGCTTTGACAATCAGCTTCTTGAACAACAACTGGAATCGAATCAGCACCTTGCCAGTAGCCAGATTGCGCAGCTAGAAAAAGAACTCCGTGAGGCACAGCAAGAACTCGACGAGCTAGATAGTGAACGTGACAAGTCAGCATACGAGTTAAAACAGTCTCACGGCAAGTTAATGGCAGTGCTAGAGAAGCTGCGCTATTTCGAGGCAGTGAAGCAGGAACGTCAGCAGTATGCTGATGACCTCAACCAAATTCGTGAGCAAAAGTCACAGTTAGAGGCACAGTTGCGTGAGCAAGAAGCGCGACATGAGCAACAAAACAAAGCTAGCCAAGAAAAGCTCCAACTGTTAGAGCAGGCAGAAGAGCGCCTCAAGCAGCAATTTGAACAGCTTGCCAATCAGCTATTTGAAGCCAAAACGGCCAAAGTGGACCAGCAAAACCGCCAGAGCTTGGATGGTTTGCTTTCTCCTCTAAAAGAGCAACTGGAAGGGTTCAAGAAACAAGTGAACGACAGCTTTAATCAGGAAGCCAAAGAGCGCCACACCTTAGTTCACGAGTTAAAAAATCTCCAACGCTTAAATGAACAGATGACCAAAGAAGCGCTTAACCTGACTCAAGCGCTAAAGGGCGACAACAAGCAGCAGGGTAACTGGGGCGAAGTGGTACTCGCGCGCGTGCTCGCTGATTCTGGCTTACGTGAAGGGCATGAATATCAAACCCAAGTCAGTTTGCAAAATGAAGCGGGTAAACGCTATCAGCCCGATGTCATCGTTCACTTACCGCAAGATAAACAAGTGGTGGTGGACTCGAAAATGGCTTTGGTGGCCTACGAAAGGTACTTTAATGCTGAAACTGATAACGAACGAGAGCGGGCACTAAGTGAACACTTACTTGCGTTGAGAGCACATATAAAAGGGTTGTCTCAAAAAGATTACCATCAGCTAAAAGGCATTCAGAGTCTAGACTATGTACTGATGTTTATTCCCGTTGAGCCTGCATTTCAGGTCGCTATTCAAGCAGATCCTAGTCTGGTCAAAGATGCGATGGAGCAAAACATCATCTTGGTGAGCCCAACTACTCTGCTTGTAGCGCTACGTACGATCGATAACTTGTGGCGAAACGAGCGACAAAATCAGAATGCTCAGGTGATTGCCGAGCGTGCCAGCAAGCTTTACGACAAACTGCGCCTGTTTGTTGATGATATGGAGAGTCTTGGCGGCGCATTAGATAAAGCCAACCAAAACTATCAAGGGGCAATGAATAAGCTCGCGACAGGGCGCGGAAATGTGATTCGCCAAGCGGAAAGCTTCAAACAACTGGGCGTTGAAGTGAAAAAACCGATTTCCAATGATTTGGCGCAACTCGCTCAGCATGACCATTTCACAGAAAATGCTGCCTTGGATAAAAATGACTCTTTCGTACAAAGACATCCGGATGAGGATAAAGTAAACTAATCGCCCGCAGTGCTTAGGTCGTATTAATTCAATGCGCTGCTCGAAGAGGAATCATCATGACGGATACAAGCGTGCAATCGAATACAGCTTTAGAATCAAATGAAACCACGCACTTTGGTTTCAGTACCGTAGCCAAAGAAGAGAAAGTGGCTAAAGTTGCTCAGGTCTTCCACTCAGTAGCAGCGAAATACGACATTATGAATGACTTAATGTCGGGCGGTATTCATCGCCTATGGAAGCGCTTTACTATCGACTGTAGTGGTGTTCGTCCTGGTCAGCGTGTGCTTGACCTTGGTGGTGGTACGGGTGACCTAACCGCAAAATTCTCGCGAATTGTTGGCGAAAAAGGTCATGTGGTACTGGCCGATATCAATAACTCTATGCTTAACGTAGGCCGAGATAAGCTACGTGACAATGGCATTGTCGGCAATGTCCACTACGTGCAGGCGAATGCCGAAGAGTTGCCGTTTCCTGATGACTATTTTGATGCGATTACGATTAGCTTCTGCTTACGTAACGTAACTGATAAAGATAAAGCGCTACGCTCTATGTACCGTGTGCTTAAGCCGGGTGGACGTCTACTAGTTCTAGAGTTCTCTAAGCCGATCTTAGAGCCGCTATCAAAGATTTATGATACTTACTCATTCCACTTATTGCCTAAGATGGGCGAATTAGTGGCAAATGATGCAGAAAGCTACCGTTACCTAGCGGAATCTATCCGCATGCATCCAAATCAAGAGACCTTGAAGGGTATGATGAATGAAGCTGGTTTCGATCAAACCAGCTACTACAACCTGACGGGGGGTATCGTTGCCCTTCACCGTGGTTATAAGTTCTAAGGTCGGTTGTTATGCCATTTGAGCCTCTTGTTACTGCAGTGATTGAAACGTCACTCAATACCCTTATCAACGATGACCCTGAGCTCGGTCGTCGTCTTGCTCGCTTAAAAGGGCAAGTGATTCAAGTTCATCTTAAAGAGCTGAACAAGACATTGACCTTTATCTTTAGCCAGCAAATTGATGTTTTGGCGAATTATGAAGGTGAGCCGGATTGCTATCTATCCTTGAACCTCTCGGTACTGCCAGAACTGCGTGAGCAGTCCAATATCACTAAGCTGATCAAGCAAGATAAACTGGTATTGGAAGGCGATATTCAACTGGCACAAAAGTTTTCGCAGCTGATGACGGATTGCAAACCAGATATTGAAGAGTGGTTATCGCGCGTGACCGGGGATGTTGTCGCGCACACTGTGGTTCAGGGGGCTGCCAATGTCGGTCAATTCTTCAAGTCGCAAGCCGCTAAGCATCAAGACCACCTTGCACAAGTCCTGACAGAAGAGTGGAAAATTGCACCAGCACCACTAGAAGTGGCGCATTTCTGTGACCAAGTGGATGAAGTGAAAAGCCAAGCGTCACGCGTTGAGGCTAAATTGAATCAACTGTTGGAGCGCGCATGACCCCAACAGAGATGCGTCGTTTATACCAGATCATCCGTGTTCAGCTAGAGTATGGCTTGGATGAGCTACTGCCAACACACCAGTTGACCAAAGCGCCACTGTTAGCAAGAAAAAGCCTGTTTTGGATTAAGAACAAACATCCAGAGAAGCCACTCGGTGACAGGCTGCGTTTAGCACTGCAAGAGCTTGGCCCTGTATGGATTAAGTTTGGTCAGATGATGTCTACTCGTCGAGATCTTTTCCCGCCGCAAATTGCTGATCCACTAGCCTTGCTTCAAGATCAGGTTTCCCCATTTGATGGTCAGCTTGCCAAGCAGCAAATCGAACAAGCACTAGGTGGTTCACTAGAAACATGGTTTGATGATTTCGCGATTGAACCGCTTGCGTCTGCTTCGATCGCTCAGGTGCATACCGCGAAGCTGAAGTCGACTAACCAAGAAGTGGTATTGAAGGTTATTCGACCAGATATTCGCCCGGTCATTGATGCAGATCTAAAACTGATGTACCGAATGGCGCGTATAGTCGCCAAAGCACTTCCTGAAGCACGTCGTTTGAAACCTGTTGAAGTGGTGCGCGAATATGAGAAGACCTTGCTTGATGAATTGGACTTGCGCCGAGAAGCGGCCAACGCGATTCAGCTAAGACGTAACTTTGAAGGAAGTGAAGAATTATACGTTCCTGAAGTTATTACCGACTTCAGTAATGAAATTGTAATGGTTTCTGAGCGAATATACGGCATCCAAGTTTCTGATATTGAAGGGTTGAAAGCCAACGGCACCAATATGAAGCTGTTGGCGGAGCGCGGTGTGAGCGTGTTCTTTACCCAGGTATTTCGAGACAGCTTCTTCCACGCGGATATGCATCCGGGCAATGTGTTTGTTGAGCCAGAGCATCCAGAAAACCCGCGTTGGATAGGTTTAGATTGTGGTATCGTCGGAACGCTAAATAGTGAAGATAAACGTTATCTAGCGGAAAACTTTTTAGCTTTCTTTAATCGCGACTATCGACGTGTTGCAGAGTTGCATGTTGAGTCAGGTTGGGTTCCACGTGAAACCAACATTGATGAGTTTGAATTCGCAATACGCATTGTGTGCGAACCGATATTTGCTAAGCCGTTGTGTGAAATTTCGTTTGGTCATGTTTTGCTAAACCTGTTTAACACAGCGCGCCGCTTCAATATGGAAGTACAGCCGCAGCTCGTATTGCTGCAAAAGACGCTGCTTTATGTTGAAGGTTTGGGCCGCCAACTCTACCCGCAACTTGATTTGTGGGAGACGGCTAAGCCATTCTTAGAAGAGTGGATGATGAACCAAGTTGGTCCTCAAGCGGTAATTAATGCGGTTAAAGATCGTGCGCCGTTTTGGGCCGAGAAACTACCCGAGTTGCCAGAGCTTCTCTACGATAGTTTGCGCCAAGGTAAAATGATGAACCAGCGTATGGATCAGCTTTACCAAGGTTATCGTTCAAGCAAGCGTCAGCAGGCGACAGGTAAATTTTTATTTGGTGTTGGAGCCACATTAGTCGTATGCTCGGCAATATTGGTCAACAGCACTTATGAGCAACTTTCACTGGCCAGCGCCCTAGGTGGGGTCACATTTTGGTTGCTTAGTTGGCGAGCTTACCGTCAATAGACGTTAAACTCTTGAAATAAATTTGTTTAATAAGACCCGAGGTAAAAAGAATGGGTGGTATTAGTATTTGGCAACTTCTGATTATTGCTGTCATCGTCGTTCTACTGTTTGGTACTAAGAAGCTACGTGGTATCGGTGGCGATCTGGGTGGAGCAGTAAAAGGCTTCAAGAAAGCAATGAGCGAAGATGAGTCGGACAAAGAGAAGAAAGACGCAGACTTCGAACCTAAGAATTTAGAGCAGCAGAAAACAGACGCAACTGCTGAAACTAAGAAAGACAAAGAGCAGGCGTAGATCGTGTTTGATATCGGTTTTTGGGAACTGGTATTAATATCTGTCGTTGGGCTGGTGGTTCTTGGTCCAGAGCGTTTGCCTCATGCCATTCGAAGTGTTTCCAAGTTTGTTGGTGCGGCGAAAAACATGGCAAACAGTGTGAAAGATGAACTTTCACATGAGCTTAAGGTTCAAGAGCTACAAGAAAACTTGCGCAAAGCCGAGAAGATGGGAATGGAAGATTTATCTCCAGAGCTAAAATCTTCGGTGGAGCAATTAAAGCAAGCTGCGCAAGATGTTCAACGCCCATACGCGAGCAAAAGCGAATCAGCGACGAACAGTGCTGAAGCGGCCAACGAAACTGTTGAGCCCGCTCAGAACGCCAATGACTCAGTAGGGGCGGTTGAGAGTCTAAACACTCAATCAGCGCCACAGGCAGATAAAAAAGCCGAATAGTCTCGCATATAGGAGGAGCTGCTATGGAGTAGCTCCTTTTCGATCTTTATGAGTAGAGGTTTCCATGTCTTCTGTTGAGCAGACACAACCTTTGATCAGCCATTTACTAGAGCTGAGAAATCGCCTGTTACGTGCAATTGTAGCGGTATTGGTGGTTTTCATCGGGCTGATCTATTTTGCCAATGACATCTATGAGTTTGTCTCTGCACCTTTGGTAGAGCGCCTACCTGAAGGGGCAACCATGATTGCTACTGATGTGGCATCACCCTTCTTTACCCCGTTAAAGTTGACCTTGATTGCGTCTATCTTTATCGCCGTTCCGTTTATTCTCTATCAGGTATGGGCATTTGTCGCACCTGGCTTATATAAACATGAACGCCGTTTAATCATGCCACTAATGTTCTCTAGCTCACTGCTGTTCTATTGCGGTGTCGCGTTTGCGTATTTTGTGGTGTTTCCACTGGTATTTGGCTTCTTTACCGCCATTTCGCTGGGTGGAGTAGAGTTCGCTACAGACATATCGAGCTACCTCGATTTTGTTCTCGCGCTGTTCTTAGCCTTTGGTATTGCCTTTGAAGTGCCAGTGGCCATCATCTTGCTATGTTGGACTGGTGCCACTGATCCTAAGAGCTTAAGTCAGAAGCGTCCGTATATTATTGTTGGTGCGTTTGTGGTCGGGATGATGCTGACGCCGCCAGATATGATCTCGCAAACACTACTGGCAATTCCTATGTGTCTACTGTTCGAGGTTGGTTTGTTCTTTGCACGCTTTTATGTGCGTAAAGGCGACAGTGAAGAACAGGTGGAAGAATAGAGTTTCCACTAAGCCATATAGAGCAACGGGGTTGATAGCTAGCTATCAACCCCGTTTTGTTTTTGGAGAACTGGAGAACTGGAGAACTGGAGAACTGGAGAACTAGAGGTTAAAAAGTGTCTTGGCGTTGTGAGTGGTGAGGCTATCCACTTGTTCGATGCTGATTTCTCTTAGGTCAGCCACGCGTTGAGCAACAAGTGAGGTATACGCAGGTTCATTGCGTTTGCCACGATGCGGAACAGGAGCGAGATAAGGGCAGTCGGTTTCTAAGATAACGTAGTCCATATCAAGATGTGGAATCACTTTATCCATGCCACCATTTTTAAAAGTCGAAACGCCACCAAGCCCAAGATGAAAGCCGAGATCATTGATCGCTTTGGCTTCTTCAACACTGCCACCAAAACAGTGGAATACACCGCTTAAAGAACCATCTTGCTCTTTACGAAGTAGTGTGAAGGTTTCTTCTATTGAGTCGCGTGTATGAATGACCACTGGTAGCTTCATCTCTTTTGCCCAATTGAGCTGAGTGATAAACGCCATCTCTTGTTCGGCTTTAAAGGTTTTGTCCCAATAAAGATCAATACCAATTTCACCAACGGCAATAAAGTTGTGCTTATCAAACCAAGAATGAATGATGTCTAGGCTCTGTTTAACATTAGCGTCGACGTAACATGGGTGTAATCCCATCATCGAGCGGCAAACGTCTGGATACTCAGCCTCAGTGCGTAACATCGCCTCAATCGATTCTAAATCAATGTTTGGCAGTAATATCTTATCAATGCCTTGTGCCAACGCACGCTGGACGACTTGGTCGCGATCAGTATCAAATTCAGTAGCATAAATATGTGCGTGGGTATCAATCATTGCTTATCTCACTCCCTATCAGAGCTGAGAGTATACGGCAGTGTGAGCATTTGGTCATTTTTTGCATTTTTCTCGACTCTCTCTGGCGTCGTCAGCTTGGAGTGATATTATGCAATTCAAGCACTTTCACCACACAAGGAGAATAGAGTGTCAGTTTCGATTCAAGGTCAATTCCCTGGCCGTCGTATGCGCCGCCTGCGCAAGCATGACTTTAGCCGCCGCTTGATGGCTGAAAACCAATTGTCTGTTAACGATCTGATTTATCCAATGTTTATTCTTATGGGTAAAGATCGCCGCGAAACCGTGGAGTCAATGCCGGGTATCGAACGTTTGTCGATTGATCTAATGCTAGAAGAGGCGCAGTACTTAGCTCAGCTAGGTGTTCCTGCGATCGCTCTATTCCCTGTGGTCAACCAAGATGCAAAAAGCCTATGTGCTGCTGAGGCCTACAACCCTGAAGGTTTGGTGCAGCGTGCGGTTCGCTCTTTGAAAGAGCATGTGCCAGAAATCGGTGTGATCACGGATGTTGCGCTTGACCCATTCACGACTCATGGCCAAGACGGCATCATTGATGAAGAAGGTTACGTGCTAAATGATGAGACAACCAAAGTCTTGGTTAAACAGGCTTTGTCTCATGCCGAAGCCGGCGCTGATGTTGTTGCCCCGTCAGATATGATGGATGGACGTATTGGTGAGATTCGTAAAGCGCTTGAGCAAGCGGGTCACATCAATACTCAGATCATGGCTTATTCTGCTAAATACGCCTCTTGTTACTATGGACCTTTCCGCGATGCGGTCGGTAGTGCAAGCAACCTTAAAGGCGGCAATAAGAAAAACTACCAAATGGATCCTGCTAATAGCGATGAAGCGATTCATGAAGTGGCGATGGATGTGAATGAAGGCGCAGACATGGTCATGGTTAAGCCTGGTATGCCTTACCTTGATATTGTTCGCCGCGTTAAGTCGGAACTTGAAGTACCAACCTTTGCTTATCAGGTCTCTGGTGAGTACGCGATGCACAAAGCGGCATTTGCCAATGGTTGGTTAAAAGAGCGTGATACTGTGATGGAATCGCTACTCTGCTTTAAGCGTGCAGGAGCGGACGGCATCCTTACCTATTTTGCTAAAGACGTCGCAGAGTGGTTAGCGGAAGAAAATGCCCAAGCAGCGACCTTCTTAAAAGAAGATTAGGGTCTGTTAAACAAAGAATATCAAAGGCTGGCGTTTGTCAGCCTTTTTTAATTTTGGAGAATATCGATGAGTATTATTTATCGTTTAGGGACGCTAGAAGAGTGTGTTCAAGTCGTTGAGCAGATCGCGGAGTTTGCCCATAAAGAGAGTGTCGAGAGTTTGTCTGCACGTTTAGAAGGGAAGTCGTGCTCTTTGATTCAGGTGGCGCAACAAGGTGACGACATCCTAGGGTTCAAGATTGGTTACCAGATCGACGAAACGACGTTCTACAGCTGGTTTGGTGGCGTGTCTTCTTTAGCGAGAAACAAAGGGGTGGCGCAAAAATTATTAGATATTCAGGAGCAATGGGTAACAGATCAAGGCTATAAACAGCTTAAAGTGAAATCACGTAACCAATTTCCTGCCATGCTCAGATTGCTGATTAAGAATGATTATCTTATTGAAAATTATGAACAAAAAGAACCGTTGCTAGAGAGCAGAATTCACTTTGTAAAGCAGTTAGGTGAGTGTCATAAAAATTAAATGAGATTTTTTCTCATTTAGGTGTTGACGCATTAAATGAGAATGGTTATTATTTATCTCGTCTTAGGGAATGAGAGAAGTTCACAAGGACGTTGAGTTACCAGATTCACAATTGGAGACGGTGATGACACTGAACTTAATCGAACTTGCACGAGTTCTTTTTGACACGACATTGCTCACATTGCTTCCAGTGTAATTTATAGCTTTATGGCAAAGCACCTCATTCACCTGAATTGCTTTGACCCCTTTTTGCTAGGCGACATCGAAAGATGTCGCTTTTTTTATGCCTGCTATTTCGCTCCGAACAAAAGGACACCAGTAGTCTTTTCCACAACGCAAGATCATTTCAGGATCGATCTTTAAACGATCGATCGGATAATTTGTTTATTATTTACAAGGGGTTGTGGTCTATTTTGAGTTTTTTGTGCACTGTTTTATATCCTGTGG
Source organism: Vibrio sp. R10-SF1-ISO8 (assembly GCF_059833805.1). NCBI lineage: Bacteria > Pseudomonadati > Pseudomonadota > Gammaproteobacteria > Vibrionales > Vibrionaceae > Vibrio > Vibrio sp. R10-SF1-ISO8. Next base: position 39,474 of record NZ_JCBDHL010000007.1, read on the forward strand.
GTAAATAATATAAACAGAGTTATCCACAGAATGGTGAGTGGGGTGATAAAGGAATAACCAAATGTGTGAGTAGAGTTCAAAGAGTTAAAATGGATTCGCTGAACCAGTCATGGCATCCTAAGCAGATCTTTTTTGCATTTTCTTTGGATACGTAAAGACTATGGCCAACATTCCTGATAATCCGTTGATTTTGATTGACGGTTCTTCTTATTTATACCGCGCATTCCACGCTTATCCAGAAACGATGAGTAATGGCGAGATCCCAACCAATGCCGTTTATGGTGTGGTCAACATGCTGCGTAGCATGATGCGTCAGTTCTCTTCAGATCGTATTGCGGTTGTCTTTGATGCAAAAGGAAAAACCTTCCGTGATGATATGTACCCAGAGTACAAAGCTAATCGTCCTCCAATGCCCGATGATCTGCGCTGCCAGATTGAGCCTTTGCACAATGTAATCCGTGCGATGGGGTTGCCATTGATCTGTACCCCGGGCGTTGAAGCCGATGATGTGATTGGTACGCTCGCTTACCAAGCATCTCAAGCGGGTATGCCTGTGTTGATCAGTACTGGTGATAAAGATATGGCTCAGCTGGTGGATGACAATGTTACCTTGATCAACACCATGACCAATGTGGTGATGGATCGTGAAGGTGTGGTTGAGAAGTTTGGTATCCCACCAGAGCTAATTATTGATTACCTCGCATTAATGGGCGATAAGGTCGATAACATTCCTGGTGTACCGGGTGTTGGTGATAAAACCGCAACGGCTTTGCTGCAAGGTATTGGCGGTATTAACAAACTGTATGAAAACCTCGACGACATTGCTCCACTAGGTTTCCGCGGTTCGAAAACCATGGCGAAAAAGCTACTCGACAACGAAGAAAATGCACGCCTGTCGTATGAGCTTGCGACGATCAAGCTGGATGTTGAGTTAGAAGAGACGCCTGAATCTCTGCTTAAAACTGAGCCTAACAAAGATGAGCTGATCAAACTGTATGGTCAGTTGGTGTTTAAATCGTGGCTAAACGAACTTCTTGATGGCGGCACTGGTGTTGTTGAGGCTGATGAGAAGTCGGGCAACCAGAGTGGTGCATCTGCCAGTGCTGCGGCAGATATCGACACATCGGCAGTGACTATAGACCGTAGTCAGTATGAAACCATCCTAGATGAGTCTTCATTCAATGCTTGGCTAGAGAAGCTAAAAGCTGCTGAGGTATTCGCCTTTGATACTGAAACCGATAGTTTGGATTACATGGTTGCAAACCTTGTTGGCCTCTCTTTTGCGACCGAAGAAGGGATTGCTGCCTATGTTCCTGTTGCCCACGACTACCTAGATGCCCCTGCGCAGCTAGAGCGCGATTGGGTGTTGGCGCAACTAAAACCTATCTTAGAAGATGATGCCCAAGCGAAGGTAGGTCAAAACCTTAAGTACGATGCGAGCGTGTTAGCGCGTTACGGCATTGAGATGAAAGGTATTAAGCATGACACCATGTTGGCCTCTTACGTCTATAACAGTGTAGGTGGTAAACATGATATGGACAGCTTGGCGCTGCGTTTCCTTCAGCACAGCTGTATTTCATTCGAACAGATTGCAGGTAAAGGCAAGAACCAGCTAACCTTCAATCAAATTGACCTTGATGAAGCGTCACCTTACGCGGCAGAAGATGCCGATGTTACGCTACGTCTTCACAACCGCTTAATGAGCAATATTGAGCAGGATGAAAAGCTGAAAGGTATCTACCAAGATATCGAGGTTCCTTTAGTGCCTGTGCTTTCTCGTATCGAACGTACTGGTGTTCTAATCGATGACATGAAGCTGTCTGCACAGTCTCAAGAGATTGCCCAACGTCTGGATGAATTAGAGCAGAAAGCGTTTGAAATTGCAGAGCAAGAATTCAACATGAATTCGCCAAAGCAGCTTCAAGCTATTCTGTTTGAAAAGATGGGTCTACCAGTAATCAAGAAGACACCTTCAGGTACGCCTTCGACTAACGAAGAAGTGTTGCAAGAGCTGGCATTGGACTACCCATTACCTAAGCTGATCCTTGAATACCGTGGTCTAGCTAAACTTAAGTCTACCTACACAGATAAGCTACCTAAGATGATTAACCCAGAAACTGGGCGTGTGCATACTTCGTATCATCAAGCGGTAACCGCGACGGGTCGTCTTTCTTCAACCGATCCTAACTTACAGAATATTCCAATTCGTAATGATGAAGGTCGACGTATCCGACAGGCATTCATCGCGCCACATGGCTATAAAATTATGGCTGTCGATTACTCGCAGATTGAACTGCGTATTATGGCGCATTTATCTGGTGATAAAGCCCTGTTGGATGCTTTCCAACAAGGTAAAGATATCCACTCTGCGACCGCCGCAGAAATTATGGGTACCACCATTGACCAAGTGAGTACTGAGCAGCGTCGCCGTGCGAAGGCAGTTAACTTCGGTCTTATCTATGGTATGAGTGCTTTTGGTTTGGCCAAGCAGTTAGGTATTGCTCGTGGCGAAGCGCAAGACTACATGAACAAGTACTTCGAGCGTTACCCTGGTGTGATGCAGTATATGGAAGATACACGTAGTGCCGCAGCAGAGCAGGGTTTTGTTGAAACGATCTTCGGCCGTCGTTTACACCTTCCTGAAATTAAGTCACGTAACGGTATGCGTCGTAAAGCGGCAGAACGCGCAGCGATCAATGCGCCAATGCAAGGAACGGCAGCTGACATTATCAAGAAGGCGATGCTGTTAGTCGACGAGTGGATTCAAACTGAAGGTGACGGGCGAGTGAAACTGCTTATGCAGGTTCACGATGAATTGGTATTTGAAGTTCAAGAGTCAGCTTTAGCCGAAATTGAAAGTAAAGTACAACAATTGATGGAATCCGCAGCACAGCTAAATGTCCCTCTGGTTGCCGAGGCAGGGCATGGCGACAACTGGGATCAGGCACACTAGGCAAAAAATCGCCTAAAACACCCTTTTTGCATGAGCCAGCGCACAAACGCTGGCTTTTTTTTGTCCCTAAAAAAGATAGCGGGTATTTGGCTTAAATGTAGTTTAATAAAATTATAATGAAAAAAACTTACAAAAAGAGTTTTCATTTCTGACCAATTGTTGTACATTAATCTGCGTAGGGTACAGAGGTAAGATGTTCTATCTTTCAGACCTTTTGTTTCACGTTATTGGATTAGGCTGATTCAGCCGCCCCAGTCAGTTTTTGACTGGGGCGTTTTTTATTGTGCCAAAGAAAAATCCCTACTTATCAAAAAGCTACATACCAAGCGAGTCCTTTCCCTGATATTTTCCCTGATGCCATCTAAAAGCCATTAAAATAATTATGGTTATTGACCTTGGTGTAATTTGGCCAAAGTTTGTAAATTTATACCAGTCACAGTTTGGTTATTTTGATAGAAAAACCAAAACAAAAACAGGCCAGAAAAGATAGCTTTAATTTCGGTTTTTATTTTTATTTTTCAATGAGATGGGTGGTGTTTGGGTGTGGTTTTCTTGAGCGGCACCCCTCTGTTGGGAGTGTTGATTTACGCCTTTAGATACATAATCCTAAGCGCATAATTAATAATAACTACTATTTCTCTCCCGTTGCCCCGCCAGGAAGGTGGGGCTTTTATTTTTCTATGCCGATAAAAAAAGCCCTACCATTTTATCGGCAGGGCTTTAGCAATCATTGTCTGGTCGAGTGTTTACTCTGACTTGTTATCGATATTCTCTTCTTCGATGATCTCTTCAACAACTGATTCCGCCAGCGCTGGAGCGAACCACTCATCGAGCTTGCTACGCAGCGTATCGACACCGATGCCTTTTAGCGATGAAAAAGCGGCGACGCTGACATCGCCACCAAAGCCCACCGCGTCTTTTTTGATCTTCAGAACTTGTGCTTTGCGCGCACCGCTCTTTAGTTTGTCTGCTTTAGTTAGCAGCACCTGAACAGGAATACCACTGTCAACTGCCCAAAAAATTAGCTGCTGGTCGAGGTCTTTCATTGGGTGACGAATATCCATCAGAACCACTAAGCCTTTTAGACATTGGCGTTTTTGTAGGTACTCACCCAAGGATTTTTGCCACTTCTTCTTCATTTCTAGTGGTACTTGAGCAAAGCCGTACCCCGGAAGATCGACAATATGACAGCCATCGGTAACCTTAAAAAGGTTAATAAGTTGTGTTCGGCCTGGCGTTTTACTGGTTTTCGCTAAACTACGTTGGTTCGTCAGGCGGTTTAGAGAACTAGACTTACCCGCATTGGAGCGTCCTGCAAACGCAACTTCGATACCTTCATCTTCTGGCAAGGCGCGGATATCCGGCGCACTTGTGATGAAATGGGTGTTTTGATAATGAATTTTTACGCTCACTGTTAACTCCATCTCGACTTTGTGTAGTCGATTGATTACTTTTTTGTGAAATTGTGTAAAATAACCGTGCTCGGCATAAGGTCGCCTATTGTACCATGAGTGGCAACGCAGAGTGGTACCGGAAGCTTGATAATTATAATGGAATGTCATGAAGAAATTAGCGCTAATCTTGAGTCTTTTAGCCAGCTGCTCCGTGTGGGCCCAAGGTAACATTGAAGCTGGTAAAGCAAAATCCCAAACTTGTGTTGCCTGCCATGGTGCTGACGGCAACAGTCAACTCGCTATGTACCCGAAAATTGCAGGTCAGCATGCTAAGTATATTGAAAAGCAGCTGAAAGAATTCAAGTTGGGTATGACTAGTAATGGTAAGCAAGGTCGTATGGATCCTGTGATGAGTGGTATGGCTATGCCACTGTCTGAGGAAGATATGAAAGACCTAGCGGCTTACTATGCGTCTCTACCAATTGCTCACAACACTACGCCTGAAAATGTGGTTGATGCAGGTAAAGTTCTTTACACCGCTGGTGATGCCGAGCGTGGCTTAACAGCATGTATCGCATGTCATGGTCCACGCGGTAATGGTACAGAACTTTCTGGCTTCCCGAAAATTTCTGGCCAGCATGCTGATTATATTAAAGCCCAGCTTGAAAAATTCCGTGATGGTTCTCGTGGTAACGACATGAACGCTATGATGCGTGATATTGCGAAAAAACTAACGGATGAAGATATCGATACACTTTCTAAATATGTTGGTGGCCTACACTAAGCCCTACTTATTCGTTCGAGCATAAAGTTGTATTGAAAAAGCCCAAGCTGTTGCTTGGGCTTTTTCGTTTGAGCATGATCACATGACTCGCGTGGCCTTGATGAGTCATCTTCCCTCGTTGCTTGTAAGAGATCGCCCATACTTGAATGTGCAAGTTTCTATTGGCTGTTTGTAACTCATTGAAAAATAGGGTGCTGAAATTGTGGGAGTAAAAAAGTGCACTTTTTTAGCTTGAGTGGATTGTTCAAAACGACCAAAGCGATAAAGTGTACTCATCGGCAGGGCGCTGATTACGGATTTAAGACTAGGAAGTCTCCACGGATGCAAGTAATGGAAACTTGGTAGTTATAGAAAGGATGCAAGGGTAGGTAGGAAACCTACTTGATAAGGATGGTCGACTTGTCTAATGGTTTAAGACAGTGAAATGGATCAGGCTAAGGACTAGCCCAGGCATCAGGAAGTAAATGGAAAGCCAAAACTCACCAGGATGGTGGCAAACAACACTTTTGGCAGGGAAAGCACTAAAAACAAATGGAATATTGGTGCACTGAAGTAAGTGCAACACAGTTTTGCCGCAAGGCATTTAGAAAGCGATAGATAACTCTATCGCTTTTTTTATTGCTATTTTTTATGAAGTGATGATTATTTGCACAATAGTGCTCCACTCTAACGCCAGTTTCTGGTATGTTTCGCATCCCGTTTGAGGATATGTTAAACGCACCCAATATGCATAGTTGCCCCCTTTGTCAAAGCTTGGAGACTCAGCACTACTACCAAGACAAACGTCGAGAGTATTTACAGTGCCTGCAATGTGAGCTTGTGTTTGTTAATCCAGATCAGCGTTTGGATGCAAAACAGGAAAAAGCCCACTACGATTTGCATGAGAATGACCCAAATGATCAAGGGTACCGACGCTTTTTATCTCGGGTTGCAGACCCCATATTAGAGCGTATTGAGGCTAACTCTCACGGGTTAGATTTTGGTTGTGGGCCTGGCCCAACATTGTCACTGATGTTGGAAGAGCAGGGACACACCATGAGTCTTTACGATATCTACTATCACCCGAATCCTTCGGTGTTAGAAAATTCGTATGACTTTATTACTGCTACAGAGGTTATAGAACACCTCTATGAACCGAATAAGGTGTGGCAGCAATGGTTGAATTTAGTTAAGCCAGGTGGCTGGATTGGTCTAATGACTAAGATGGTCATCGATGTTGAAGCGTTTGCCTCATGGCACTATAAAAACGATCAGACCCATGTGGTGTTCTTTAGTCGTAAAACGTTTCAGTATTTGGCAGAGCGGGATCAGCTCAAGCTTGAATTTATTGGTAATGATGTAATTTTACTGAGGAAAGCCCAGTAATGAGCCGTAGTAAGAAAGCAAGATCGGGTGGCAATGGCGACGTAGTTGTTGTTCGCAACCGAACTCAATCAGACGTTGAAGGACGTCTACGTAAGAAAGACAAAAAGCGCAAAGGTCTAAAGACTGGCGGTCGTAACTCTGAAGCAAAAGATCAGAAGCAGCAGACTGCCGCGCAAAAGCGCGATCCGCGTTTAGGCAGCAAGAAGAAAATCCCTCTTGTGGTTGAAGCTGCCAAGAAGCCAACTAAGGCTGAGCGTCGTATTAATGCAGAGAAAGAACTAGAAATGCTTGAGAGCGATGCACAACTGAATGTGTTGCTCGATCGTCTAGACAATGGTGATAGCCTAGGTGCAGGTCTACAGAAATACGTTGACGAAAAATTAGCACGTATCGAAGTGCTGATGAAGCAGCTAGGTATCTACGAAGAAGAGCCTGAAGAAGAACTTGAGGAAGAGATCGTAGAACAACCTGTTGCGCAGAAGAAAACCAGCAAGAAAGCAGACTCAGATGAAGAGTTACTTTCTCAGTTCGAAGACTTAGACTTGAACCAATTTAAAGGATAATCGAGCATTATGAATGTAACCTTGTTAGCCATTGCGGGCGGAGCCATCATCCTCGGTCTAGCGTCATATGCAGGTTACCTTCTGCTCAAGCTCAAGAAGCAAAAGGAATTGCAACTGCAGCATCAAAAGTTAGCCATTGAAAAACGCAATGCCAACATCTTTGAAAGCGTGCATGTTCTTTGCTTAGCGGGTATTCAAGAGCAGTGTGATCTGTCAGAAATCAGCATTCGCCTCTATAACATCATGGACTATGTTCAAGGTGAAGAGCGCGTTGATTTTGAAAAAGAATTTCCAGCGACGTCAGAGCTATTCCACATCGTTAAAGATATGGCTCGTGGCGAAGAGCGTCAGGCGCTAGCGAAAAAAGAGCGCATGAAGCAAAACCTTGAGCGCCATAAAGCAGAGTCTCGTCTTCAAGATGCTATCGTTGAAGAGCTGAAGCTTCTGCAGAAAAAGGTTCAACCTCTCAACAATCAGATCAACATCCAAATGATCTAGATTGGCTTTATAGCTCGATCGACTACCCTTTAGAGGGAGTGATCGAGTTATCAATTCTGAGTATTGCTACTCAAAAAGCAGCCTGTCCCACAACCAGTGATATCGAGGTGTGGCAAAATAGCCTGCTAACAATAATGGCTCGTGTAGCCAAACGATGCATTATAGCCCAAACGGAAATACCATCATGTCGCAGCATGTCGTCGCAAGCCAGCAAATAGTCTGGGACCAAGCCATCCTTGATAAGTACAACTATTCGGGTCCTCGTTACACGTCATACCCAACTGCTTTGGAGTTTCATGAAGCGTTCACGGTAGCGGACTACGATATGGCGTGCACTCAGTACCCAGACAGACCGCTGTCTCTTTATATCCATATCCCTTTCTGCCACAAGCTTTGTTATTACTGTGGTTGTAATAAGGTGATCACCCGTCATGCCCATAAAGCGGATGAGTACTTGGATGTATTAGAGCTTGAGGTTCGTACTCGTGCGGCGCTGCTACAAGGGCGTAAAGTGACTCAGCTGCATTTTGGTGGCGGTACGCCAACGTTTCTGACCAAGGCACAAATCAGCCGAGTGATGAATATCTTGCGTGATGAGTTTAACTTCGAAGGTGACGCTGAAATCAGTATCGAAGTTGACCCGCGTGAAATCGAACTCGATATGCTTGATCACTTACGCGGTGAGGGCTTTAATCGCCTCAGTATTGGTGTACAAGACTTCAATAAGGAAGTGCAAAAACTGGTTAACCGTGAGCAGGATGAGGAATTTATCTTTGCCATGGTTGAACGAGCTAAACAACTGGGCTTCCGTTCGACTAACCTAGATCTGATCTACGGCTTGCCAAAGCAGACCCAAGCACGCTTTGCTGAGACTTTAGCTCAGGTATTACAAATGCAGCCAGGCCGCTTATCGATCTTTAACTACGCGCACATGCCTCAGCTATTTGCCGCGCAGCGCAAGATTAAAGATGAAGACCTGCCAGTAGCAGAAGAGAAGATGGCGATTCTGCAAGATACTATTTCGACACTGACTGGTGCAGGGTATCAGTTTATCGGTATGGATCACTTTGCTCAGCCAGATGATGAGCTTGCGGTTGCGCAGCGTAATGGTGTGCTCCACCGCAACTTCCAAGGTTACACCACTCAAGGTGAAGCAGATTTAGTGGGCTTTGGTGTGTCAGCGATTTCCATGATTGGCGATGCCTACGCGCAAAACCAAAAAGAGTTGAAGAAGTACTACGCGCAAGTGAACGACCTACGTCATGCTCTATGGAAAGGGGTAGCCCTTGATAGTGATGACTTACTACGTCGTGAAGTCATTAAACAGCTTATCTGTAACTTTAAACTCGATAAGACCATGATTGAGTCAGAGTTTAAGGTGACTTTTAATGACTACTTTAAAGAAGACTTGCAGCTACTACAGACGTTTATCAATGATGAACTGGTGGAAGTGGATGACAAAGAAATTCGCGTTACACTGCGTGGTCGCCTACTGATCCGTAACATCTGCATGTGCTTTGATAAGTATTTAAGAGCTAAGGCGCGTCAGCAGCAGTTTTCCCGAGTCATTTAAGTTTTCGTCATATTCGACGCCTAGCTGTGACTCCAACTATCTAGAAAACTACTTTAAATGCAAAAGCCACCGTTATTCTTTCGATCTGAAAAAGCGGTGGCTTTGTTGTATCTAGAGTAATACTAATGAGTTATGGGGCGATATAGGTATCGTGGGCCATTTCCCACAGTGCTTTGACTAGTGGGTTATCAAGCTGCGAGCGTTTGCAGCACACACCGAGTTTAAAGGGTTTTATCGAAGCGACTTTTAAGCGCTCGATTTTTTCCTTAACAGGACTGTTATTGATCACCACATCGGGGGCAATTCCCACACCGCAGCCAAGGGCAACCATACTGACAATCGCTTCATGACCAGAGACTTGGGCGTAGATGTTAGGCTTAATCTTCATTGCCTTAAACCAAGCATTGGCGCGGTCTCGGGCGGTACCCGACTCAGGAACAATAAATGGAATTGTCGACCAATCCGGCTGCTCTTTTTGCAGCTCCTTGGCAAAATTACTTACCCCGACCGGAGCTATTACGGAAAGGGGAATTTCACTGATGGTTTCAAACTCGATTCGAGCGGGCAGATGTTCGGGCTGGGCGGAAATTGCGATATCCACTTCATCACTCAGTACCTTGTTGATTGCTTGTGCCGGATCTCCGGTTGAAAGCTTAAATTCAATAAACGGGTGTTGAAGACGGAATTCTGACAATAATTCAGGCAAATGGCTGTAACTGGCCGTCACTGAGCAAAAGAGACGAATTTCACCTTTCAGTTCTTCTTCATGGCCTTTGAGTTGGGCATTGTAGTTTTGCCACTCACCAAGAATGTTTAACGCTACAGGCAGAAGCTTTTTTGCAGCAGGGGTCAATTCAACGCTGCGGTTGTCTCGCACGAACAGTACTTGAGCAGTGTCGCTTTCCAATTTTTGTATCTGTCGACTAAGGGCCGACGGGCTAATATGCATCGCCGAAGCTGTCTTAGCGAAGCTCTTACTATCACACAGATGAATGAACAACTGCAGACACTTAATGTTCATGAAATAGTCACATCCTTGTTGCATTAATTGCAATTACTAATTGTGAATATATCACTTTAAGCAACTAAATACCTGTTTTAGTATGGACTCATTCGGTACCCAAGCTACCGACCTCAACGGAAAAATTCTTTAAAGGAGCGCCCTGATGGCTAACTATTTCAACACTTTAAACCTACGCGAGCAGCTAGACCAACTAGGTCGTTGTCGTTTTATGGATCGCAGCGAGTTCGCAACTGAAGCTGATTACCTGAAAGGTAAGAAAGTGGTTATTGTTGGTTGTGGTGCTCAAGGCCTAAACCAAGGTCTAAATATGCGAGACTCTGGTCTAAACGTAGCGTACGCACTACGTCAGGCTGCGATTGACGAGCAGCGTCAATCTTACAAGAACGCAAAAGAGAACGGTTTTGAAGTAGCAAGCTACGAAACGCTAATCCCTGAAGCAGACCTAGTGATCAACCTTACGCCAGACAAGCAGCACACTAACGTAGTTGAAACAGTAATGCCGCTAATGAAAGAAGGCGCTGCACTAGGTTATTCACACGGCTTCAACGTTGTTGAAGAAGGTATGCAAATTCGTAAAGACCTAACAGTTGTCATGGTTGCGCCTAAGTGTCCAGGTACAGAAGTACGTGAAGAGTACAAGCGTGGCTTCGGTGTACCAACGCTAATCGCTGTTCACCCAGAGAACGATCCAAAAGGTGAAGGTTGGGATATCGCGAAAGCATGGGCAGCAGGTACAGGTGGTCACCGCGCAGGTTGTCTAGAGTCTTCGTTCGTAGCGGAAGTTAAATCTGACCTAATGGGTGAGCAAACTATCCTATGTGGCATGCTACAAGCAGGTTCTATCGTATCTTACGAGAAGATGGTTGCTGACGGTATCGACCCAAGCTACGCAGGTAAACTTCTACAGTACGGTTGGGAAACAATTACCGAAGCACTGAAGTTCGGTGGCATCACTCACATGATGGACCGTCTATCTAACCCAGCGAAAATCAAAGCATTTGAGCTTTCTGAAGAGCTAAAAGAGCTAATGCGTCCGCTTTACAACAAGCACATGGATGACATCATCACTGGTGAGTTCTCAAGCACTATGATGGCTGACTGGGCTAACGATGACGCAAACCTACTAGGCTGGCGTGAAGAGACAGGCGAAACCGCATTTGAAAACTACCCAGCAGGCGATATCGAAATCTCTGAGCAAGAGTACTTCGACAACGGCATCCTACTAGTGGCAATGGTTCGTGCAGGTGTTGAACTCGCATTCGAAGCAATGACTGCATCAGGCATCATCGATGAGTCAGCGTACTACGAATCTCTACACGAGCTACCACTAATCGCAAACACAGTAGCACGTAAGCGTCTATACGAAATGAACGTAGTAATCTCAGACACAGCGGAATACGGTAACTACCTATTCGCTAACGTAGCAACTCCGCTACTACGTGAGAAGTTCATGCCTTCAGTAGGTACAGACGTAATTGGTAAAGGTCTAGGCGAGACGTCTAACCAAGTAGACAACGCAACGCTAATCGCAGTTAACGATACTATTCGCAACCACCCAGTAGAGTACATCGGTGAAGAGCTACGTGGTTATATGACTGATATGAAGAACATCGCGGTAGGCGGCTAATCTTCTTCGCTAAGGAGCTTAATTTCTTTGTCGGTAATACTCATTTGCTCGCGCAAACTCCGTGTTACCTCCGCGAACTTAAGCTCTTAGCTGTGAATATTAAATTACTGCGAAATTCACTAACCTAGGTTAGTAAAGAACTCCAGGCAGACTGGGGTGATAAATACAAAATAAAACACAACATCTAATTAAAAGGCTTGGTCTCCGTTGACCAAGCCTTTTTGTTTAGGGGCAGCGCTTCGCGCTTGGAACGGGCTTCGCCCTGCGAGATGCTAGAACGCTTCGCTCCGAGATTCGAGAACGGACTTCGTCCTTCCGGAAGAGGATGTTGATAGGAAAGCGATAGAACTACTGTTACAAGAAAGGTGACATGATTTGTTCCTAAAGAGAGAGATAATGTGCATGCTCTCCAGCTCTCCGTAGGACGAAGTCCGTTCCCGCATCCAAACTCCGTAGCAAGACGTTCGGAAACAAAAAGGGCCGACGTTCTCACGTCAGCCCCAGGATTCTCTAGCCTTTCTGCTTACTTATCCGCAAGCTTCTCTTCTAAATCCGCGAGCTTCTTTTCCATCTCTGTTAGCTTTTGACGAGTGCGCAGAAGAACTTGAGTCTGAACATCAAACTCTTCGCGGCTTACGACGTCTAGCTTATTTAGTTGGCCTTGGATTACTTGGCGAACTTTTTGGTCAACGTCTGCACCTAGCTCTTTTACTGGCGCAGGCATCGAATCGTGAATTTGTTTAGCGATTTGCTCTAGTTTCTTTGGGTCAAACATGGTGACTAAAACTCCTTTCAATTTGTGCTCATTCTATGTAATTGATACGTGAAAGTCGCTACTTCGATATTAAAAATTCGAAGCTGTTATACCATTTAGAATAAATAGTTGATTAGCTACTAAGCCGGGTAGGCACTCAAGTTACAGGTATAAAAAAGGCCACCGAAGTGGCCTTAGAGGAGTGACAGGTTACTTGTTCTCTGCTAGTTCACGTTGAGCGGCTTTTGCTTCATCAACACGTGCTAGCTTTTCCAAGTCTTTGTCTTCAACAAACACTGGTAGAGGCTTATGTTTTTCAGCTAGGTAGCTGTAAATCACAGGCAGTACGAATAGCGTAAAGATAGTACCAATCGCTAGACCAGCAACGATTACGATACCGATACTAAAGCGCTGAGCTGCACCTGCACCTGTTGCGTACATTAGCGGGATAAGACCAGCAATCATCGCTGCTGTTGTCATCAGGATAGGGCGTAGACGAACTTTCGCCGCTTCCATTACCGCTTCTGTCTTGCTCAGTTTGTTGTGTAGCTGCTCTTCTTTTGCTACCTCACAGATCAAGATACCGTGCTTGGTGATAAGACCAACCAGAGTAATCAGACCTACCTGAGAGTAGATGTTCATGGTAGCTGCACCCCAAGCTAGAGCAATCAAGGCACCACAGATCGCCAGTGGTACAGAAACCATGATAACCAATGGATCTTTCAGTGATTCAAACTGGATTGCCAGTACTAAGAAGATGATCGCTAGTGCCAAACCGAACGTCGCGTATAGTGCGCTACCTTCCGTTACGTACTGACGAGCTTCACCCATATAGTCATGGTTGTAGCCAGCTGGCAGCTTAGTTGAAGCTATGTCTTCAAACCATGCAATTGCATCACCCATAGCCGCACCAGGAGCAGGAACCGCACCAATAGTGGCTGAGTTGAGCTGGTTGAAGTGAGGCAGTGAACGAGGCTCTGCGACAACATCAATCGTAATCAAGCTACCTAGAGGTACCGCTTTACCATCAGCTGCTTTAACGTAGAAGTTGTTCATCGACTCTGGGTTTAGGCGCCACTTACGCTCTACCTGAGGGATAACTTCGTACGAACGGCCGTTAAGGTCGATGCGGTTTACATAGCCATCGGACATCATCGCACTTAGCGTAATACCGATATCTTGCATAGTTACGCCGTAAGCACCCGCTTTATCTTTGTCGATGCTAATTTTCATCGTCGCTGAGTCGTAATTCAGGTCGATCTCTGAGTATACGAACAGTGGGTTAGTTTGAACTTCTGCAAGAATATCGGTGGTTACTGCGAATAGGCTTTCAAACGCATTCGGCGTTGTAACAACAAACTGAATCGGTAGGCCTGAACCTGCACCTGGCAGTTCTGGCATCTGGAATGCTGTTACTGCCATTCCAGGTACGTTCGATACCAATCCACCCACTCGATTTGCCACTTCAGACTGACTGGCTTCACGCTCACTCCAAGGCACCATAGAGGCAATACCAAATGCTTGGTTTGAGTTTGGTACACCAGTAAACACCTGGGCAAACGCAACTTCTGGCTGGTCAGACAGAATTTTGTTGACGTCATTCATGGTGTTTTGCATGAAGTCCAAGTTCGCGTTTGATGGTGCGGTACCCATCAACATCACTACGCCTTTATCTTCCGATGGTGCCAGTTCACTTGGGATGAACTTAAACAGCATTGGTAGACTGGCAAATACGATGATAGCGAAAGCAATCACCACAGGGCGATGCTGCATAACTGCGCCAAGCATTTTCGCATAGCGGTTAGTCATTCCATCAAGCACACTATGTACTTTCTGTTCGAACTTGCTTGGCTCTTCATTAGCCTTAAGCATTTTCGAACACATCATAGGTGAAAGGGTCAGTGCTACAATACCGGATACAAATACCGAACCTGCGAGGGTTAAGGCGAACTCTTTAAATAGAGCACCTGTGATGCCACCCATCAAGGCAATTGGCGCATATACCGCACCCAGAGTAAGGGTCATTGCAATAACAGGAATTGCAATCTCACGAGTACCGATAATCGCCGCGCGGAATGGTGATTCACCCAGCTTGATGTGACGGTCGACGTTTTCCAGTACAACGATCGCATCATCTACTACCAGACCGATGGCGAGTACCATTGCTAGTAGCGTCATCAGGTTCCATGAGAAGCCCATCGCTTGCATTACCATTGCCACACCAATCAGAGACAGTGGGATAGTAACGATAGGGATTATTACCGCACGGAATGAACCTAGGAACAGGGTAATAACCACTAGTACGATCAGTGCTGCTTCAACAATCGTTTTGATTACTTCGTTAATCGACTCGTTGATCGCAATCGTTGAGTCGTACATCACGTTCATTTTGATGGTACTTGGCAGGTTACGCTCTAGTTGAGGTAGCAAATCAAGTACATCGGCTGCGATGTTGATTGGGTTGGCACTTGGCGCTGCGTTAATCGCCGCAACGACTGCCTCTTGTCCGTTAGCACTTGCACGGTAAACATCGTGGCTCTTCTCAAGCGATACTTTGGCAATATCACTTAGACGAGTAACGTTACCTTCGTCAGTACTCACAACTAGGTTAGAGAGCTCTTCTACGTTAGATACCTGAGTATCTGCGCTACCGTTGTAAAGTACGAACTCACCAATTGCCTGACCAGTTGCTGACTGGTAGTTGTTGGCATTAAGCACATTCATTACGTCGGTTGCGGTCAAGCCTAGCGCCGCCATCTTGGCAGGATCTAGCCAAATACGCAGTGCGTATTTCATACCACCGTAGAGGTCAACCTTAGACACACCGTTAACAGTGAATAGCTGCGGGTTGATTACACGCTCTAGGTAATCGGTAATTTGACTTGATGATAGCTCGTCACTGGTGAAACCAATGTAGAGTACCGCCGTTGTTGAACCTGTCGACATGGTTACGGTTGGGTCTTCTGCTTCTTTTGGAAGTTGAGAGCGAACCGAGTTAGTCTTGGCCAGAATGTCAGACAGCGCCGCATTCGGGTCGGTATTGAGCTTCATGTTGACGGTAATGGTGGATTTACCCAGTACCGAAGACGAAGTCATATAGTCTATGTTGTCTGCCTGAGCGACCGCTTGCTCCAGTGGCTGAGTAATAAAGCCTTGGATCAAATCGGCACTCGCGCCGTAGTAACTGGTATCTACGGTGACAACTGTGTTTGTCATTTCAGGGTATTCGCGAACCTGCATCTTGAACACCGCTTGGAGACCAAGCAGGGCGATCAAGAAACTGATCGATACCGCTAAAACTGGACGTTTAATAAAAACATCAGTAAAGCGCATGAGGCCTCCAATTACAGCATTGGTGTTTCAGCTGGTGGAGTAGTTGCATCGCTTTCTACTACACGAACTTTCGCGTCGTTACTTAGACGAACCTGACCGGAAGTCACCACAACATCACCCGCTTTCACACCTTCTAGGATGTGGGCGATATCTTTAGTGCGTTCACCTACTTTAACCACTTGTTGCTTAACGCGCTTCTCGCCGTTCTCTTCGCTAATGATGTACACGTTGTCACCGTATAGCGTGAAAGTAATGGCGGTTTGAGGTAGCGTTACTTGGTTTTCTAGTTTAGGCAGAATGATATTTGCACGTGCGAACATACCACTACGTAGCTTACCATCACTGTTCGGGATATCCGCTTGTACCTGAATCAGACCACTTTGAATGTTTACCGCAGGCTCGATCGCTGAGATAGAACCCTTAAATGGTTTCTCTGGGTAAGCATCAACAAAGATATCGACTTCCTGATCAAGAGAGATGCGTGAGATATCCGTTTGTGGCACTGTGAAGCGTAGGCGCATAACGCTCGTATCTTCTAGACGAACAATATCGGTACCCGATTGCAGGTACTGACCTAAGTAAACGTTACGAATACCAACCACACCCGCAAATGGTGCTTTGATTTCACGGCGATCGATTGATGCTTTTAGGCTTTCAATATCCGCTTTAAGCGAGAAGTAGTTTGCTTCCGCTTCATCATACGCTTCTTTAGAAATAGAGCCTTTCTTGTACAGACCTTGGTAGCGTTTGTATTTAGCTTCGGCTGCCGGTAGCTTAGCTTGCGAGCTCTTAAGGTTGGCTTTCTCTACATCAGAGTCAAGTAAAACCAATGGTTGGCCTTCTTCAACTTGAGTGCCTGATTCAAAAGCAATTTTGTCGATCACACCGCTAGTTTCGTTAGCAATGGTCACACCTTGGTTTGGCTCGATGAAGCCGATCGCTTCAATCACAGGTACCCAGTCAACAGGGTTTACTTCGGTTACCGTGACAGGAAACTCTGGCTCAGGACGATTCGCCATGTATTCAGCGATCTTCTGTTGTTTGAATAGATTGAAACCTATCACACTGCCGAACAGCAGTATCGCGATAAGTAACATAAAGAAAGTCCACTTTTTCATTCTGATTAGAACTCCAAATTAGTGTTTTATAATCGCATCCCAACTTGCTTCGATCGCTGCGTCAATGGCGTCTTGGTCAAGTTGGTAATATCCGAGAGATTGCTTACGTGCCAGAGTGACACTGACTTCTAAACTAAGTGCAGCCAACACTGGGTTTTCTAGGGGCTTAAATACCCCTTGTTCTCGCCCTTCAGTGAAGAGTTGATCCACTTTGCTAAACATCTTGCGTTCGATCTCTTTGGTTTCATGGCTTCGGACGCAGGGCAAAGAGTCGTACTGAGCACGATTCTTTAAGTTGCCGATGTTTGACCCCGAGAGATCGAAAATGTTTAACCACATTTTGCGAAATCGTTCTTTTAACGGCATAAATTCTTCAACACCATCCTGAATGGCTTCAGCATTGCGTTGGATGACCGCTAATCGAACCTGTTGCAGTAAATCTTCTTTATCAGAGAAGTAGCGATATATCGTTCCTGCTGCGACCCCAGCTTCCTTGGCCAACTTATGCATCGAGAGACCTTGAAAGCCTGATTCTGCAATCAGTTTTTCTGCGGCATCTATGATTTGTTGTCTTTTATCTACCATAAAATGAGAACCAGACAGTGACATATAGTGGGTTGGTGAATGAACGTTCATTCATTATAGCCTAAGAAGTCATCAAATATGCAACAAACTATCGAATGATTTATGAAAAAAGTTGTTATTCACACTTGTTGAGAAACATTTAGCCGACGTTGTCTTGGCTATAAACATAGCAATCTGTCTGTTGCACTATTATTATATGCGCCACATTTTTCCTACCGCTGAGATGATCATGAAGCTGAACCCCAATCAAGATGAAGCAGTTAAATACGTATCTGGCCCTTGTTTGGTGCTTGCTGGAGCAGGGTCGGGTAAAACGCGTGTTATTACCAACAAAATTGCTTATCTGGTTCAGCAGTGCGGTTATAAAGCGCGCAATATCGCGGCGGTGACTTTTACCAATAAGGCGGCGCGTGAAATGAAAGAGCGCGTTGGCCAGACATTAGGTAAAAATGAATCAAAGGGGTTAATGGTCTCAACCTTCCATACTTTGGGCCTCAATATCATTAAGCGTGAATACAAATCATTAGGTCTAAAATCCGGATTTTCACTGTTTGATGATCAAGACCAAATGGCGCTACTTAAAGAGCTGACAGAAAAACAGCTCGATGGTGATAAAGATCTACTGCGTCAGTTGCTCAGCACGATTTCTAACTGGAAAAACGACATGCTTACGCCTGAGCAAGCCAAGGCGCAGGCGAAGGGCGAGCAGCAACAGTTGTTTGCCTTCTGTTTTGAGATGTACCAGAAGCAGATGAAAGCCTATAACGCTCTCGACTTCGATGATTTGATCTCATTACCTGTTCTTCTACTGCGTACCAATGAGGAAGTTCGTCAGCGTTGGCAAAATCGAATTCGCTACTTGTTGGTCGATGAATACCAAGATACCAATACCAGTCAATACGATCTGGTTAAACTGATTGTCGGCGAACGAGGCCGATTAACCGTAGTAGGGGATGATGATCAGTCAATCTACTCTTGGCGTGGAGCGAAGCCACAAAACTTGGTGTTGCTGGGTGAGGATTACCCAAATCTGCGCTTGATAAAGCTTGAGCAAAACTACCGCTCAACCAGTCGCATCTTGCGCGCTGCCAATATCCTTATCGCGAATAACCCACACGTGTATGAGAAGTCCCTGTTCTCAGAAATTCCTGATGGTGAAAAGCTCAAAGTTCTGCTGGCAAAAAATGAAGAGCATGAAGCTGAGCGAGTTACTGGTGAGCTTATTGCGCACAAATTCCTTAATCGCACGGAATATAAAGATTATGCGGTTTTGTATCGTGGTAATCACCAATCGCGCTTGATTGAAAAGTCTTTAATGCAAAACCGGGTGCCATATAAGTTATCTGGGGGTACCTCGTTCTTTGCTCGCGCTGAGATCAAAGACATCATGGCGTATTTGCGTGTCTTGGTTAACCCAGATGACGACAACGCATTTCTGCGTATTGTTAACACACCAAGACGTGAAATTGGCCCAGTAACATTAGAAAAACTCGGCAGTTACGCAAATATGCGTGGCAAAAGCCTATTTGAAGCCAGTTTTGAGCTAGGCTTGGAGCAGTCATTGAGTGGACGTGGGTTAGAGAATTTGCGTCGCTTTACTGCTTGGTTAGTTAAAATTGCCGACCAAGCAGAGCGTGGTGATACCGTTGAAGCGGTGCGCTCATTGGTGCGCGATATCAATTATGAAGATTGGTTATACGAAACATCATCAAGCCCTAAAGCAGCCGAAATGCGCATGAAGAATGTGTCCGATCTTTACTCTTGGATAGTGGCTGACCTTGAAGGGGATAACTATGACCAAGAAGAGAAGAGTATCAAAGAGGTGGTTCAGCGCCTGACATTACGTGACATGATGGAGCGAGGCGAAGAGGACGAAGATAGCGACGCGGTTCAACTAATGACGCTACATGCCTCTAAAGGCCTAGAGTTCCCTTACGTTTATCTGATAGGAACAGAAGAAGGAATCTTGCCGCATCAAACCAGTATTGATGAAGAGAACGTTGAGGAAGAGCGCCGCTTAATGTACGTAGGAATCACACGTGCGCAGCGAGAATTGACCTTCACTATGTGTAAAGAGCGTCGTCAGTTTGGTGAGTTAATTAAGCCGACACAAAGTCGTTTTCTCGACGAGTTACCATTTGATGATGTGGAATGGGAGCAGGTTAAGAAGCCAGTGACGCAGGAAGAACGTATGGCGAAAGGCCAAGCACATATTGCCAACATAAGATCGATGTTCAATAAGAAATAGTGTTGTGGCAGATACTAAAAAGGCTTGGTGAAAACCAAGCCTTTTCTCTATATATAGAGGGAGCTTTATAGACCAGCAATCATATGTTCGATAGCTGCGACGATTTCATCGTCAGAACAATCCATACATGAGCCTTTCGCTGGCATTGCATTGAAGCCGTTGATAGCGTGATCTTTCAGCACGTCATTACCCTGAGCAATACGCGGTGCCCAGTCGCCAGCATCGCCTGTTTTAGGCGCGCCGCTAACACCAGACGCGTGACACGCAATACAGAAAGTACCGTAAACAGTTGCACCATCGCGAGGGCCAGTTGGCTCAGCTTTAACTGGCTCTGCTCCTGCTAGGTAAACATCACCAACAGGTTTAATACGTTCTGCAATTGCATCATATTCTTCTTGGCTTACATTTGCTGCAAAAGTGGCGCTAGAAAAAGTGATCGCAGCGACCAAAGCGGTTAACATTTTTCGAGACATATCCATTAAACTCACTTTACATTCCTGAAGGTAAGTTCGTGCTTACCCATTATTAGAGTGTGGCTTGACCAACAGTCAGACCTTGCCAGAAAGCATGCTTGGCTGTTAAATCAATGTAAATAATGGGTGATTATATCCTGTTAAGTTGTTGCAATAAACAACAAGTTACCCGCTTTCAGGGGGGTATCTAATGGGAAATAGGGGTTTATCACACTTTAATTGCCGAAAAAGGCACCAAACGATAAAAAAAGTTGAAAAAGTACTAGACGGCATAGTGTGATATACGTATTATTCCACTCCGCCGATAGGGCATGCGCCCGTAGCTCAGTTGGATAGAGCGTTGGCCTCCGGAGCCAAAGGTCGAAGGTTCGAATCCTTTCGGGCGTGCCATTCGCCTAAAGGTATATCGGTAAAAATTTCAGTGGTGGCTATAGCTCAGTTGGTAGAGCCCTGGATTGTGATTCCAGTTGTCGCGGGTTCAAGTCCCGTTAGCCACCCCATTATTTAAGGTAACCTAGGTTTCCTGTTCGGATGAATGTCGGAACGAAACATAAGTCGGTGAATAGCGCAGCTTGGTAGCGCATCTGGTTTGGGACCAGAGGGTCGGGGGTTCGAATCCCTCTTCACCGACCACTATTTAGTTTAACGCGAATAGCGGTAAACAAAGGCAAAGCCAGTGGTGGCTATAGCTCAGTTGGTAGAGCCCTGGATTGTGATTCCAGTTGTCGCGGGTTCAAGTCCCGTTAGCCACCCCATTTATTTAGGTAACTTAGGTTTCCTGTTCTGATAAGTCAGAACAAAACACAAGTCGGTGAATAGCGCAGCTTGGTAGCGCATCTGGTTTGGGACCAGAGGGTCGGGGGTTCGAATCCCTCTTCACCGACCACTATTAGAAAGCCTCGTCAGAAATGACGAGGCTTTTTACTTTCTGGTGTTTGGAAATTGATTCGAACCCAAAGTAGGGTTCGCCTGATGTTCAAAGAATGGCTCTTCACCGAATCACTATTGAAGCCCTAGTCGAAAGACTAGGGCTTTTTTGCATTTTGGAACGGGCTTCGCCCTATAGAACGCTGCGCTTCGAGAATCGGGAACGGACTTCGTCCTGCTAGAGTTGGGGGTCGATGACTCAATGAAAGTTGTTGACGATATTTGTTCTCTAGCAGGATAAAATAATCCCGCATCCCGCATCCCGCATCCCGCATCCCGCATCCCGCATCCCGCATCCCGCATCCCGCATCCCGCATCCCGCATCCCGCATCCCGCATCCCGCATCCCGCATCCCGCATCCCGCATCCCGCATCCCTAAGCATTAACTAGCTTTAGCAAGGTAATAAAAATCGTAGATAATAGGTTCGATTTATCCTACTTTAACCTTGTTTTAATTTTGATTTAATTTAAAAATCTGGCTTAAAAACCTGATAAATGAAAAACATTCGGATTTATGTTTTAAATTTGTTAATGCTGGTTGGAGTGTTTTTGTTGAATGGTTATTCGTTAGGGTGTTATAACTAAATGCCATTTAAAATAACCAAAAGTTAAGTATTTGCTGCTCTGTGGCCCATTTTTGGCGCAGGTATGACCAATCGAAGATATAGCTCTATTGCATATTTATTTTGCTATGCTGCTTGGTTTTTGTTCAATCTCGACTTTTTATCCTATCTTTGTTGCTTTTCTGTGAATTTTTTGCCAAATTGATGACCTTGTAATTTACCAGAATGATATTCTGGTACGAATGGATTCACTTTTCAGACAGGGCAGAAAGCTGCCGAAGCAGTAGAGGTCTGGTAATGTCACTTTTAGAAGTTAAAAATCTTCGAATAGAGTACCCTTCGCGTCATGGTGTTCATGCCGCAGTTAAATCACTCTCCTTCAATATTGAACGTGGAGAGATCGTCGGAGTTGTTGGCGAATCTGGTGCCGGTAAGTCGACCGTTGGTAATGCGGTCATCGATTTACTGAGCCCACCTGGTCGTATCGCTAGTGGCGATGTTTACTTAGACGGTGAGCAGATCTCTGGTTTAACCCCAGAACAGATGCGCAGCGTTCGAGGTTCTAAAATTGGATTCATCTTCCAAGATCCAATGACTTCTCTAAACCCACTTTTTACCGTTGAGCAGCAGCTGAAAGAAACCATTCATGCCAATATGAAGGTTTCTGATGAGCAGGCGTATCAGCGTGCGCTCTCATTAATGCAGCAAGTTGGTATTCCACAACCAGAGAACCGCTTAAAGCAGTACCCACACCAGTTTTCTGGTGGTATGCGGCAGCGTGTGGTTATCGCGATTGCTTTGGCGGGTGAACCTGATCTGATTATTGCCGATGAACCGACTACTGCATTGGACGTATCTATCCAAGACCAGATTCTGAGTTTGATCCGCGAGTTGTGTATCAAGAACAACGTTGGTTGTATGTTGGTTACCCATGATATGGGGGTAGTTTCTAACGTAACGGATCGCGTTGCGGTGATGTACCGTGGTGATTTGGTTGAGTTTGGGCCAACGGCGAAAGTACTCGGTGATCCTGATCATTCCTACACACGCAGTCTGATTTCAGCGGTACCCCGCTCTGATATGAAGCTTGATCGCTTCCCGCTGGTTAGCTACATCGAAGAAGCGCACGAAATGGAGCCGCTCGATGTTAAAAGCCACTGGCTAGGTCAAAGCCAAGACCATCGCGATTACACAGGTTCGTTGCTCAATGTTGAGAATGTTAACCTACGCTTTGTGACCAAAGATTCCTTGTTCGAAAGTCGTCGTGAGTATGTCCAAGCTTCTAACAATGTCAGCTTTGAAGTCTTTGAGGGTGAAACTTTCGGTCTTGTTGGTGAGTCGGGCTCTGGTAAGTCGACTATTGCACGAGTGATCGCAGGCTTGTATGCGCCGAACTCGGGCAAGGTAACCTTTGAAGGGATCGACCTAACGTCTCTGAAATCAGAGAAAGAGCGTCGCCCACTGCGCCGCCAAATGCAGATGGTGTTTCAGAACCCTTACACTTCAATGAATCCGCGTATGAAGATTTTTGACATCATCGCGGAACCTATCCGATTCCATAAGTTGACCAATAGCGAAACTGAAACACGTCAGATCGTCAACGATCTACTTGATCACGTTGGTCTGGGCAAAATGGCAGGGGTGAAATATCCACATGAGTTTTCAGGTGGTCAGCGTCAGCGTATTTCGATTGCACGTGCACTCGCAACACGTCCGCGTCTGCTGATTTGTGATGAGCCGACCTCAGCATTGGATGTGTCGGTACAAGCGCAAATTCTTAACCTGCTGAAAGATTTACAAGATGAGTTAAATCTAACCATGCTGTTTATCAGTCACGATTTACCCGTTATTCGTCAGATGTGTGACCGAGTGGGAGTGATGCAGATGGGGACGCTACTGGAAGTGGCGCCTACCGAGCAGCTATTTAGATCGCCTCAGCACGAATACAGTAAACAACTGATTTCTTTAATGCCTGAATTTACGGGCTTAAGAGAAGAAGTAAAAACGGCGTAAGTCGTGATTCTTTCCCGTTTTGACGGGCAATAAACAGAAGCAAACACAACAACTAGGGATAGAGAATCCCGCATAAGGAGTTATGCAATGAAAACCATGAAAAGCAAACTAGCAGTGGCTTTAATGGCAGCTGGCCTTAGCTTTGGTGCAGCAGCAGCAGATATTACCGTCGCTTATGACGCTGACCCTGTGTCACTTGACCCGCATGAGCAGCTATCTGGCGGCACACTGCAAATGTCTCACATGGTATTTGATCCGCTGATCCGCTTTAACCAGAAGATGGAATTTGAACCTCGTCTAGCGGAATCTTGGGAGCGTATTGACGGCGAAACAATGCATTTCAACATTCGCCAAGGCGTTAAGTTCCACTCAGGTAACACGCTAACCGCTGACGATGTGGTTTGGACATTTGACCGTCTGAAGAACTCACCAGACTTTAAAGGTATCTTTGGCCCAATCGTTTCGATTTCCAAAGTTGGCGAATACGAAGTAGAAGTAAAAACTGACGGCGTTTACCCACTTGTAGAAAACGTCATGACTTACCTATTCCCAATGGATAGCAAGTTCTACTCGGGTAAAACGGAAGACGGCAAAGATAAAGCTGAGCTAGTTAAGCACGGTAACTCTTTCGCATCGACTAACGTATCCGGTACTGGTCCTTTCATCATCACTCAACGTGAGCAAGGTGTAAAAGTGACTTTTGAACGCTTCAATGATTACTGGGATAACGCTTCAGGCGGTAACGTTGATAAGCTAACGCTAGTGCCAATCAAAGAAGACGCAACTCGTGTTGCAGCACTTCTATCTGGTGATGTAGATATGATTGCGCCAGTAGCGCCAAACGACTACAAGCGTATCAAGAAAGCGGACAGCGTAGACCTATACACTATGCCTGGTACGCGTGTTATTACGTTCCAAATGAACCAAAACAGTAACCCTGCACTGAAAGATGTACGTGTTCGTCAAGCGATTACTTACGCAATCAACAACGAAGGTATTACTAAGAAAGTCATGAAGGGTGCAGCTACTGCGGCGGGTCAACAGAGCCCAGTTGGCTTCGTTGGTTACAACGCAGACCTAAAACCTCGCTACGACCTTAAGAAAGCAAAAGAGCTGATGAAAGAAGCAGGTTACGAGAATGGCTTTACGCTAACTATGATGGCGCCAAACAACCGTTACGTGAACGATGACAAGATCGCTCAAGCGTCTGCGGCAATGCTATCTAAGATTGGTATTAAGGTTGACCTTAAGACAATGCCTAAAGCTCAGTACTGGCCTGAATTCGATAAGTGTGCTGCAGACATGCTAATGATCGGTTGGCACCCAGATACTGAAGATTCAGGCAACTTTACTGAGTTCCTAGCGATGACGCGTAATGCTGAAACGGGTAAAGGTCAGTACAACTGTGGTCACTACTCAAACGCAGAAGTCGATAAGTTAATCGAGCAAACTAACAAGATGACTGATCTTAAGAAACGTAGTGCCTCTTTGAAGAAAGTTGAAGAGATTCTATACAATGAAGCGGCATTCGTTCCTCTACATTGGCAAGATCCTTCATGGGCAGCAAAAGGTAACGTTGAGATTGGTCCAATCATCAACGGTATGAACTTCCCATATTTTGGTGACCTAGTGGTTAAGTAATCATTAGCGAATCAGACCAAGTGCTCAATGAAATGGGTGCTTGGTCGACTTTTGGTGCTTAGCTTTGTTTCAGTCGGGTTAAGTACCATTTTTAAGACTGAAAGTTGCAACCAATTTTGCTTGGTTTTGCAGACTGAAATCTATGGAAAGTTAAAGGGGCAAGGAATGTTTTCGTTTCTGGTCAAGCGCCTGTTTCAGGCACTGATAGTGATGTTTGTGATCAGTCTAGTGGCGTTTGCCATTCAGGATAACCTCGGCGACCCATTGCGTGAGCTTGTTGGTCAGTCGGTTTCCGAATCAGAGCGCCAAGCTTTGCGTGACGAACTAGGTTTGAATGATCCCTTCATTACAAAATACACTCGCTTTGTAGGTAATGCGCTACAAGGTGATCTTGGTACTTCTTACTTCTTCAAGCGCCCTGCGGTTGAAGTGATTCTGGATAAATTGGTGGCAACGCTAGAACTGGTATTCGGCGCTACGCTCATCATTGTATTCTGTTCAATCCCTCTTGGTGTCTATTCCGCCATTCACCCAAAAAGTATATTTACCAAAATTGTCATGGCTGGCAGTAGTATCGGCATTTCGATTCCGGTGTTCTTAACCGCAATCATGCTGATGTATGTGTTCTCAATTGAGTTGGGCTGGCTACCATCTTATGGACGTGGTGAAACGGCCAATTTACTTGGTTGGGAATCGGGTTACTTTACTCTTGATGGCCTAGCGCACTTGGTTCTACCTTGTATTGCTCTTGCTTCCATCATGTTACCGCTCTTTATTCGTCTCGTACGTTCTGAAATGCTAGAGGTACTGAGCTCTGAGTACATCAAGTTCGGCAAAGCGAAAGGTCTGGCGCTAAATAAAATTTACTACCAGCACGCATTGAAAAACACCATGCTTCCTGTGCTGACGGTTGGTGGTGTTCAAATCGGTACCATGGTTGCTTATACCATTCTAACCGAAACCGTTTTTCAGTGGCCTGGAACGGGATTCCTTTTCCTTGAAGCAATCAACCGTGTAGATACGCCGTTGATCACCGCTTACGTTATTTTCGTTGGCCTGATTTTCGTTGTCACCAACACCATTGTTGACTTGCTATACGGCATCATCAACCCGACCGTAAATCTAACAGGTAAAGGAGCTTAATCATGAGTCAAACTGCAGCAGCTCCTTCACGTTGGGAGCGATTTAAACAATCGGATTTCTTGTATTACTTCAAGCGCGATAAAGTGGCGATGGCCAGCTTTACCGTATTTATGCTGTTTTTGGTGATGGCTCTGGCTGCACCAATTATTTCACCGACTGACCCATATGATCTCTCGTCGATTGATATTATGGATTCAGAACTTCCTCCAGCATGGATGGAAGATGGTGATGAGAACTTTCTATTAGGGACCGATGAGCAAGGTCGAGATATCCTGTCGACGATTCTTTACGGTTCACGTTTGTCTCTAACCATTGGTTTCTTAGCGGTAGGTCTACAGCTAGTGCTAGGAATCGTGATTGGTCTTTCGGCGGGTTACTTTGGTGGCCGTATTGATAGCTTCTTGATGCGTTTTGCGGATGTCCAGTTATCGTTCTCAACCATGATGGTGGCAATCATTGTCTCGGCTATCTTTAAGGCGAGCTTTGGCAGCGATTTCTACAGCCAGTATGCGGTAGTCATGCTAGTGGTGATCATTGGTGTCGCCGAATGGCCGCAGTATGCACGTACAATTCGTGCTTCAGTGTTGGCAGAGAAGAAGAAAGAGTACGTAGAGGCAGCACGTGTGATGGGCTTTAAAGCACCACGAATTATGTTCCGCCATATCCTACCGAACTGTTTATCGCCAATCTTGGTTATTTCAACGGTACAGGTGGCAAATGCCATCATGTCAGAAGCGGCACTTTCTTTCCTAGGTTTGGGCCTACCGGTAGACCAACCTTCTCTAGGTGCACTGATCAGCATTGGTTTTAACTACATTTTCTCTGGTGCGTGGTGGATTACTGCATTCCCGGGTATCGTACTGGTGACTTTGGTTTTGGTTATCAACCTGCTTGGTGACTGGTTACGTGATGTATTTAACCCAAAAATCTACAAAGGGTGATCCAAGCCTAAGATTTGATTATAAAAACCTATCTACACTGAGAGCCGTAATTAATTACGGCTCTTTTTTTGCATTCTCATTTTCAGGGCAGTGAATCGTCAATAAAGTCACTATAGTGATCCACGTAGATGGATAAACTCGAAGTTAAATTTTAAGAGTATGGATATCAATATGGCCTCAAAGCCAAAACAAACTTTTTTAAAGTGTTGGAGTCTTGTTGCAGTACTGGCCTTGCCCGCTTTGTCAGCCCCAACGCTTGCTGAAGAATTTTTATGCGATGCAACGCAGGCATCTACCGATGAATTGCCGTTGCTAGATAAGTCGTGCCCGATTGGTAAAGGGTTATGGGGTAAATCTCAGCCACGTGGCCAAGAGTCAACATTTTGGATTCAGTGTGGTGTGTTTAGTAAGCCACTACCTCTTGTAAAGGCTAAAAAGCTTTACCAGCATATTTCAACGGATGTATGGGCAAAGCCAGAAGCCAAAGCTTATCGTTGTCTGATTGGCCCATATAAAGATTTCGCTCAAGCAAATGCGGAGCTGGCGAAAGTGAAAAGTGAGCCCGGCTACAAGGAAGCGTTTGTCCGAGAAGTGGTGAAAGGGGCTCCTGTAAAGCAGGCGATGGTTAAGCCACAGCCTAAACCTAAGTCAAAGCCGGCTGTAAAGTCGCAGCAATCGACCACTGTGATTCCTGCACCAGTGAAAGCGAAGCCGGAGCCTACTGCCATTAAACCTATGGCTCAAGAGCCCAACAAGCGTCAATCTGACGTGTCAATTCGCTTAACAGCGATGGTATCTGGCATCGAGTACAAAGTGCCATATACCATGTTTAGTGACGACCAGTTCTACATGGAACACGAATTACCATGGAACAGGCTCGATTACGAAGGGGCTTATAAAACCTGTTATCGTTTAGGTATGCGTTTAGCAACCACTAAGGAGTGGCAAGCACTGCTGGATTCTAACGTGATGCAGAAAGACAAATGGCCAATGCACTTACCTTATTGGGGAGCAGAGAAGTCAGGACTATTTACCAGTGGTAAAACCAATAAGCTAAAAGGCACCTCACTGTTGAATGTTATGTGTGTGAAATAATCATAAAAATCAGTAGCCTAGTGCTACTGATTTTTTTCCTCTGCTTCTTGCAACAGCTCCAAATATTTCTTCTCAACAAAGTCTTTTTCTTTAGCCATATGGTGTAATTGCTGCTTAGAGGCTTCGAGCTCAGCTGCGATACCGGCTATGTCGTCTTGTGAGTTAGCTTGCTGTTTGTATTCTTCAAGCTGATCGAGCAGTTGTTGCTTCTCTTGTTTGAACTCTTTGGCTAAGTTGGCTGTTCCACCAGATTCACTGATTTGTATGTACTCTTGCTCAAGTTGTTCAAACTGTTTTTCTAACTGCTCTTTTTCTAACTGTAAGCTTTCG
Organism: Vibrio sp. R10-SF1-ISO8; assembly: GCF_059833805.1. Classification (NCBI taxonomy): domain Bacteria; kingdom Pseudomonadati; phylum Pseudomonadota; class Gammaproteobacteria; order Vibrionales; family Vibrionaceae; genus Vibrio; species Vibrio sp. R10-SF1-ISO8. Next base: position 68,419 of record NZ_JCBDHL010000007.1, read on the forward strand.
ACCGTATCAGTCTGCTTGAGTAAACGGCTTTTGGCGTTTCTTAAGCCTTTAACGCTTTTGTCTAAATCTCCTTTTAGTTTTTTGATTAGGCGATGGGACTTATTGAGTTTTTGATTCAGCTCGTCAATCGACTCTTTTTCTTGTGCGCTGAGTTCTCCTTTCGCTGCTTTAATTTGTGATACCTGACTTTCCAGAGCTTGCTGAATAAGAATTAGGTCATTGAGTGTATCGCCATTTTCAGCAGAGTAGTTGAGTGCCTTATCGACAGACTGTTGACACAGCTCGTAGGTGTTTCTATCCATATCACGGCCACTAACGACCTGGCGGGCAAACTGACGGAACTCGCGCAAAATCAAAAGTAGTATGACAAACCACACCAAAAGTATCAGTAGTCCAAAGTCGACCGCGAGGGCAATTAGGTTTTCTAGGGTTAATCTCGGTAATAAATCCATCTATCAAATACGTAAGTTGGGACATTCATCGACTGTAAGTTTAGTTGTCAGTGGAAAATATGCCTATAATTTAGACAGTTCAGTATCGGAGGTGATGGCGACCTGTGAAAATTTTGATTGTGGATGACAGTAAGGCGACATTGGAGATTGTCAGGCGGGGCTTAGAGAGCTTTGGTTATTGTCGTTTATCGATCGAGAAAACCTGCAGTGCGACACAAGCATTAGAACTGGCAAAAGAATGGCATCCAGATATCGTGCTAACTGACTGGTATATGCCTGATATGACTGGGCTAACACTCACTGAAGAGCTCATGAAGCTCGGAGTTGGGATAAAAGTGGGTATGATTACGACTGTCGACGATAAGAGCCAAATCAAACAAGCTCAAGCTGCCGGTGCTAGCTTTGTGCTTACTAAGCCTTTCGAAGACAGTGAGCTACACCGCTATTTACTACCACTAGTGCAAGGTGTTGAAGAAAGTAAGAAAACGCTCGATTCGATCACTGAAGTGCAAAAAGAGTTAGCTTTGCCTAAGTTGTCGCAACTTGAGAAACTACTGCAAAGGGAGATCGGTGATAGCTTAACGCTCAATAATATTGCCCCACAACTGTTCGATGAGAGCAAGATTCCGTGTCTTTTAGCCGTATATGAAGACACGGCCACCCAGCGCCCCCGTGCTGTGGCGATGCTTGACCTTCATGCTATCTGTGTTTTTGCTCAGGCTATTTCGTCTATTTCTCAAGGGGATATTCAGCAAGTGATTCAGAGCAAGCTCGCGAGCAAGGGGGTATTAGATGCTTGCCACCAAGTTCTCGACCGCTCAGCTTTGGCATTTTTGGACAGCCAAACTCGCAAGAGTTTACGTCTAAAAAACATCAGCTTTGTTCCTAGTGCGTTTGATAAGTTGAAAACCTTATACGATAAAGACGCGGATAAGCGGGTGGATTTTACTTGTCAGCTTAATGATTCATTGCAAGGCAAAGTGACTTTGGTAGGGTTTTAAGCACTGCGATGTGAATATGTTCGTCTTTTTAACCCTTTTGAAAGCTCGTTACACTAAGGCAACTGTAATTGTTGGATTGCTTCTAGCACCATTGGCCTAGTATCGCTTTTTCTCGTTGCTGCGTAGACATCGATATTGAGGTGACGACTTTGCTGATCGTTTAATTGCTTATAAACAAGGTCTTTGTGCTCAAATGTACACATAGAGTAAGGCATAAGGGCAATGGCCTTACCTTTGCTGATATAACTTAGCATTGTCATTGAGTCATCAGGCTCTTTGATTCTCTTGAATGTGCAAGGTAACTTATCAAACAGATTTTCGCATTTATCATAGAGGTTAGGGTTAGCGGCGCGCGAAAACCAGAATAGGGGCAGTTTACAAACTTCTGTTAGAGAGACTCTACTTCGTTTAGCTGCAGGGTGAGACGCAGGCATTACAAGCTTTAGTGGCTCTTTGTACAACCAGTGAAACGCAATATTTTCGCCTGTGTGAACACTTTTTTCACCGATAATGACGATATCAAGTAATCCCTTTTGCAAGCTCTGGCTTAATTGTCCGGAATTCAAATTTTGTAAATCGGTAATATCTGCGCCCTTGAGTCTCTCAATGGCACCTCCTAAATGGCGAATATTACCAAAGTTAAGTGCGTTAGTTGTACCAATCCTGAGTCTACTGGTATTTTCGATGCAAGTGGAGCTAAGTTTAGTCAGCGCTAATAGGATATATTCAGCTTGGGTTTGTAACTTTTGTCCTGTAGAAGTCAGCACAACCGCGTGTGTATTTCTAGAGAAAAGTGAGCAGCCAAGCAACTCCTCAAGACATCTTATCTGACGAGTTAAAGGAGGCTGTGTCATATTCAAACGCTCGGCTGCCTTCCTAAAGTTTAACTCTTGAGCTACTGCTAGAAAGCACTGCAACTGCTTTGTTGTGGGTAGGCTATTGTTGATTAAGTCCGCTTTAATGGTCATGGAATTTATTGTCTTTACGCTAAAAACTATACTTATTACAAATGTTTCAAAATGTAACAGTGATATTATATTGATTGTCAATAAATTAACAAGAGCATTATTAAAAATGATAGTTTTGTTTGTACGCTATCTTGTCAGTAAGGTTGATTTAATATACCTTCGTTATTTGTTTCATTATTAATACACTTTGATTCACTCATTGAATTACAAAAATAGTAATTCCACAATTATCAATAGCTGCTAGTTTTGTTGCTCCTTAATTAAATGGAGTTAAACATGTCTACAAACTACCTTTTGGTCTCTCGATACCCAGTAAAAAACATTGATAATGAAATTATTGATAGCATTAAATTTAATGATGATGCTAGATATTTTATTAGCGAAGATGGAAGCAATGAGATCTTGGAATTAAAGGCCGTAAATAAAATTGAAGATATTTCAAGTTTAGAAAAACATCTCATAGATGTATTTACTGTTAATAAAGATTACTTATCTGGCGATATAAGGCGTGAACTGCTTCGATTCGTAGAGGCACCTATCGCGAGTGAGTCAGAGTTGCCAAATACGGAGTTTGTGCAGCTGCGACATGTCGAAGTGCCTGCAGAGCGTTACGATGACTATCTTGAGTGGCGTGATAGAACAATATTTAACGTTGTTCGAGATAATGCCGACAAGATTAATAGCTTTGAAGCCTATCATTCTCTAATTAGTGGACAGCCAGGTGTTATGTTTGTTTCTTCATTCAATGGAAGTGTTGATGAATACATGCAACCATTTAATGATGAAAACTATAAAGAGATTATTAGACAAGCTGGTGATGATTATATTACTGGTGGGGATGAAGGATTATATACGCGTCTGTATAGAGCAATATAAGAGCAAGTAATATGGAAGTTAATAAAATTGTAGTCGTTGGCGATAAATATTCAGAGTATGCCAATGGAAAAAAAGCTTTAACTATTTCTCAATTAGAACTATTAGCAAAGCTACCTGACAATCTATTTCCTGATGAGCATGAGCTGATTGCAGGGCAAGGTGTTTGTAAGCACAAAGCCAAGAAAGTTATTGATGATATTGGCAATAATCAAAGATTGAAGAGCAAGCTCAAAACTTGCTCAGTAGAAAAGCTAGTTTCTGAGCACAAAAATCGACATACCCATAAATGGGACGAGCGAAACATCCTAATTGGACAGGCAGAAAAGGTTGACCATAAGTTGGATATGTACGCACTGCCTCTCGTCATTGATGATAACTGTGAACTGATGGGAGACCATCAGACCGGGCAGCATGTGCAAGGGATGTTGCTGGTAGAGGCTTGCCGCCAAGCTTTTATTGCGGTGACTGAAGAGTTTGTTTACCAAAAGCAAAGTGACAAGTATTACGTCATCAACAGTATGTCGATTGATTTTGCAAATTTCCTATTCCCTCTGCCTGCAATCGTACATTTTGAGTTTGTTGAAAAGGATGTGAATGAGCGCCGTGGAAGATTCAAAGCTCGTATGAGTGTGATGCAGAATCAAACCGTGTGCGCCAGTATGGACGTCTCTTTTGCTGTCTACTCTGCTAAATCAATAATGGCCAAAGAGGGGGAGCTCGCTGAATCCGCTACTGAGGCGGTTGTGAGCCCTAACGACCATTTTAATATGGAGCAAGACTGTGCGTAGAAGTTACCAGCTATCGGCTACGACGCAAGGTCCGCTCTATCCTCCCGCAGAAGTGATGGATGCAGAAGGCAACTTTGTTGTTGTTGGGCAAATCCCAAGTGATAGTGGTGTTTCTTGGTCTGGCGCAATTGTCGCGCCAGAAACTCCTGTGCCTGAATTTGGCGAGATCAAACCGTATCGCATTGTGACTCAAATAGAACAACTTTCTGATCAGCAGATGAAGGACATCACCTTGTTCACACTGCCTCTGCCTTTGCCTTCGAATAACTATCCGATGATTTTTGCTCCAGAGCAGAGGCCGGACGCCAATCGCGAGGTGAGAGCCAGCATTCCTCTTCATCAAGGATACATTGAGGACTATCGCCATGAAGACGGTAAGCGGCATATACCACCGATCAACTTATTCGATTGGTTGCAGGCCAAAGGAGAGTTGGTCGTTAGCTTGAAGAATGACAAGCAGTTGGCTCGTTTTGATTTTCAATTTAGCAACCTAGTTCCGAATAGCCTCTACACCGTGATGAGTCTAAGAGAAAAGGATCTTTGCCCCGAATCTCCGACTCGACCAGGTCCTTTAGGTATTCCGAATGTTTTTGTTACTGACGCTTTAGGCAGTGCTCAGTTTTGGGCTGAGTTGCCTGATCCTTTTCCGGCCCATGAATTAGAAGGCAACCGAGTCATAAATGTTGTCGTCTTATATATGAGTTCTCGGCAAAGTTATGGCGGTGCGATTGGCCTACATGGTCTCGGTGGAGATATTCATGCCCAGCTGAAACTTAAACAGCGATCGTTTGATGAATTTATCTCTGTAAGTTAGCCCGTTATGTGTCTCTGAAGCCGATGAAAGCGAAGTTAGTAGTAGAAGCCGAGTGACAGGAAATGATTATGATTAAAGTGGCAGCATTTTTTGATGTTGATGAAACGTTAATTCACACTAAAAGTATGTTTGATTTTTATCAGTTTTGGTGTGAAAAGTTTGGTCGAGAGGATGCCTATAGGCGCTACAGCTCAAAACTGGAAAAGAACAGAGCATCTGGGGTAGCGCGCGAGCAGTTGAACCGTGAGTATTATCAACAATATGAAGGACAAAACTACCATGATCTTGAGCGTGTTGCTTTAGAGTGGTTTCAAAGCCGTAGTAGTCCGAGCTTCTTCATTGAACATGCCGTGGCAGCTTTAAAAGAGCATCAACGTTTGGGGCATGTTGTGGTGTTTGTATCTGGCTCGATGTTACCGATCCTGCGGCCCATTGCCCAATTTCTGAATGTAAAACATATTCTGTGTACTTCCCTTATAGTTGACCAAGACGGCTTGGTCTCGGGCCGCATTGGTACTCCACAGACTATTGGCGAAGGAAAAAGAAACGCAATGTACACCTTTTGCCGTCAGCATGGTATTGAACTGACAAAGAGTTCTGCATATGGCGATGATATATCTGATTTGCCTATGCTGAAGGCCGTTAGTGATCCTGTGTGTGTAGGTGACAACCCGCAGCTTATCCAATATGCAATTACTCATGGTTGGAAGGTCTTAGGAGAAACGTTATGAATGAAGCCCAGAACAAAGGTATAGAAATTATGGAGGCCCTAGAACGAGGGCTAGCTAACAAGGTATGTAGTCGCTTAGCGGATTTGGATGAAAAACTACCAAGATTGATTACGGATTACGCGTTTGGCTCGGTCGTCGCTCGTCCTGGTTTAGATCTAAAAAACCGCGAAATGCTGACCGTTGCTTCTCTGATCAGCTTAGGTAACGCGACCCCCCAGCTTGAACTGCATATGAAAGCGGCGATAAACGTAGGGGTGTCACCTGAAGAGCTGCTTGAAGTGGTTATTCAGATGGCTGTTTATGCTGGTGTGCCAGCTTGTATGAATGGCCTAGCAAGTTACCGCAAGATTATGAATGAGAAAGGGCTAGTCCTTCCGGGTCTTAAAGAGGAAGTTGCGTAATGGAAGACATTGTTGTTGTTGCCGCAAAGCGAACACCTACTGGTGCATTTATGGGGGAGCTCTCTGGTTTGTCTGCACCTAAGCTTGGCAGCTTGGTGATCAAAGCCTTATTAGCTGATTCAGGCGTTAAACCAGAGCAAATCGATAGCGTCATTCTTGGGCAAGTTCTAACGGCTGGCTGTGGTCAAAATCCAGCTCGCCAAGCCGCAATTGGAGCCGGGTTAACACATAACGCGCAGTGTTTAACAGTCAACAAGGTTTGTGGTTCAGGCTTAAAGGCGGTTCATTTAGCGATGCAAGCAATCACTTGTGACAACGCTGAATTTGTTATTGCTGGTGGGCAAGAAAGTATGTCAAATGCGCCCCACATTTTACCTAACTCTAGAAAGGGCCAAAGATTGGGAGGAGCTGAGCTACACGATAGCTTGGTTCACGATGGTCTTTGGGATGCGTTTAATGATTATCACATGGGAGTGACGGCAGAAAACGTTGCCAATCAGTATGGAGTTGCTCGTTCCGATCAAGATGAGTTCGCGTTTCAATCTCACCAGAAAGCACTTGCGGCGCAAAAAGCCGGTTTGTTTGCGAATGAGATAGTGCCAATTGAAATGAGAGATCGAAAAGGCAATGTTCGTATTTTTAGTCAGGATGAAGGCCCCCGAGAAACAAGCGTGGACAAACTTGCTAGTTTGCAGCCCGTGTTTTCTAAGCAAGGTACAGTTACGGCAGGTAACGCATCATCACTCAATGACGGAGCGTCTGCATTGCTACTCTGTCATCGTGATACTGCAGAAAGGTACCAATTGAAGGTGCTTGCTAGCTTAGGGGAATTCAGCAATTCAGGCATTAACCCTGATGTTATGGGAGTGGCCCCTATTGAAGCTATCTCGAAATGCCTTGACCAATCTGGGTGGGAAGCAAGCGAGGTAGACCAGCTAGAGTGTAACGAAGCGTTTGCATCGCAAGCAATTGCCGTTGCTCGGGCAATAGACATTCCTGATGAGAAAATTAATCCATATGGTGGAGGTATTGCGTTGGGGCACGCGATTGGTTCTTCGGGAAGTAGAGTCCTAGTTACTCTTATTCATAGCCTTATAAGAGATAACAAAAATAAAGGTCTCGCTACTCTTTGCATTGGCGGTGGAGAAGGTGTTGCGATGAGTGTTTGTCGTCAACATGAATCGTATAGCAATGAATCTTAACTGCTATTTTCGGCTTATTAAGTCAGTGAGTTTATGTAATCTAGTTACATAAATTTTGGTTTAATTAGAATGGTTAATGGATATATAAATTCTTTTATAGGTCGATCTAATCATCACTGGTTCAACCAAGTTGGATAAATATAAATACTCAATGGTTAGGCAAATATAATGAATGTACTTATTACTGGAACTGAAAGCGGTATAGGCCGCGATGTTGCTATTAGATTATTAAAGGAAGGGCATAGCGTTTATGCATGTCATTATCGACCACTAGAAAACGTTGAAGAATATTACGAAAATATTCAAGACGAGCAACGCTTTTGTACCGCTGTGTTAGATGTTACGAATCATAGCCGAGTAGCTGAGGTTGCTAGCGAGGCTATAGAGTGCTTTGGCCAAATTCACGCAATTATTAATGTTGCGGGAATCGCCTATTTTGGCGATCCTGATAATGTCACTATTGATGAATGGGAAACGACATTTGATGTAAACGTACATGGTTATTTTCGATTGATAGACAATTTATTACCAAATCTAAAAAAAGTAGAAGACTCCATTATTATTAACACCTCTTCGATATGGGGGCTTCAGGGAAATGCAAACATGTATGCTTATGCTTCATCAAAGCATGCTGTAGAAGGTTTAACAAAAGGGCTTCAGGAATACGCCAAGAAAAATAGTATCAAGGTGACTAGCCTTGTACTTGATAAAGTGGATTCGAATTTTCGCAGCTTGATGGAAGATTATGTGAAAATCCCGAAGGAGAAGCAGAAAAATATGCTTTCTACTTCTGATGTTTCTGATGCTGTCATGTACATTCTAAATACATCTCGAACGGCTTTGGTATCGACTTTAGCTCTAGATGCATACCAATGGAGATAATAACAATGAGAACAAATTTTTATATTTATATAGGCATTATTCTTTCAACTGTTTTTTGGGGCTCTAACTTCAATGCAGGGGCGTTTGTCGTTGGACACTTGTCACCAATGGTAGCGGCAGCAGAGCGTTTTGTTATTGCAACATTTTTTATCATGGCCTACCTATTCTGGAAAGAGAAAAATAACTTAAGTGTATTGAGAAACAATGCCATTGTTTTTGCAATTCTTGGTTTGCTTGGAATTTCTGGTTTTAACTTGTCACTATTTATCGGACTGAAGAGTACTAGTGCTACAAATGGCGCGTTGATCATGGCAACTACACCAATCACCACTTTAATTATTTCGACTTTGTTGTCTAAAAGCAGAATTGCCATTAATCAAATGATTGGAATTCTGTTTAGTTTTTCAGGTGTTGTTTTTGTAATTAGCAAAGGCAATATGGATAACATCATAGAGCTGAACTTTTCAAAAGGGGATTTTATAATCTTCATTGGTAGTATATGTTGGTGTTTATATACAATTGGTTGTCAAAGGTTTATAAAAAACTCTTCAGCTCTACAAACGACTAGCTTTACCATGTTTTTTGGGACATTGGGGATAGTGTTATCGGCTGCTGTTAGTAGCGATATGATAACTGAACTCTTGTTTGCTCCAGTGAGTGTGCATTTTGCAGCTATTTATATGGGGATCGCGGGTTCGGTATTAGCGTACTTATTCTGGAATGTGGGATTGAGTAAGGTCGGTGCGGCTAATACCTCCATATTTTTCAATCTTGTTCCTGTATTTACGATGTTGATTACAGCGTGTACGGGCATTTTACCTAGTCCTTCACAGTTGACTGGCGCGCTCTTGGTGATTGTTGGTGTTGTCTTATCTACAGGAGGATATAAACTCATTGTTAAGACATCGAATCAACAAAATCTGGGTACGCAATAGCAAGAAGAATGGGCCTTAATTGAGTGAGGCCCATTTTTTGCGATAGAGTTTTAGACATTGACTCCTTTCATACCTTCTTCAGAGTAACGTTGCCCTTTTACTTCAAATTGAAGTGGGATGTTATTCAATGTTGTAAGGTCTTCTCTCTCTAAGATTATTTCAGATGCCTGAACATTTTCTTCGAGATAGTGCCGTTTCTTAGTTCCTGGGATAGGAACGATATGTTCATATTGAGCCAACAGCCATGCCAACGCGATCTGACCAGGTGTCGCTTGATATTTTTGTGCAATCGGCTGAATGATGTCTAGAATGCTGCGGTTGTGATTGATGTTCCCATCTAGGAATCGATCATTGGTTTTGCGAAAATCACCATCTGGGAGATCACTATTACGCGTTAACTTGCCCGTGAGGAAGCCTCTTCCTAGAGGAGAGTAGGGCACTAAGCCGATGTTATTGGTTTTCAGTGTTCCAAGAATATCTTCCTCAATGTCTCGAGTCCAAAGTGAGTACTCTGTTTGCAGAGCGGTGACTGGAAAGACTGAGTGTGCTTTAAGCAGTGTTTTCGAGGACACTTCACAAAGCCCGACATGAGCAATTTTGCCTTCTTTGACTAACTGTCCTAGGCAATCCATGCTCTGTTCGATGATCTTACTGTCGACTCGGTGAAGGTAAAACAAATCAATACACTCGACCCCTAAGCGCTGAAGAGATTCTTCGCAGCATTTGCGTATATAGTCCGGTGTGTTATTGATGCTGCGAGCATACGCAGCTTCTGCAGGGCGATCGATACCACATTTGGTGGCAATTTTAATTTGCTGGCGTTGAGAAGGTTGCAGTTTAGATAGGTAATAACCAATCAGCTCTTCATTGTGGCCACGTCCATAAAAGTTTGCGGTATCAATGAAGTCAACACCAAGCTCAAGTAACTGGTCAAGTAGCTTTAGAGATTGTAGGTCATTTGTTTCGCCATAGAATTCACTCAACCCCATCGCACCATAGCCAATTGAGCTGACGGTCAACCCATTTGCAAGTTCACGTTTAAGCATAAAGCCTCCTTATTTAGAGCTTAATTCTTTCATGATCGAATTAGGGGCTGAATTCTCTTTTTGCTTATACCTAAAAGGTATCACCATCAATTGCGAGTTACTGGGTCTCAGTGGTGGAACAAAAAAAGCAGACCTTAGGCCTGCTTTTATGTATTTAATATCACATCAGCGATTAACGCATGGTAACGAACTCTTCTGAGCCAGTCGGGTGGATGGCAACCACAGAATCGAAGTCTGCTTTAGTTGCGCCCATCTTCATCGCGACACCGAAGCCTTGAATCATCTCATCGACTGTGAAGCCGATGCCATGTAGGCCCACAACGGTTTCTTCTTCACCCGCGCAGACCAATTTCATCTTACATGGCTGACGGTGCTTAGTAACGGCAGTGTACATCGCGGTAAAGCCAGAGGTGTAAACTTTCACGTTGTCTTTGCCGTACTTCTCTTCCGCTTCTTGTGTCGTTAGACCAATGGTACCGATTGGTGGGTGGCTAAATACCACGGTAGGGACTAGGTTGTAGTCCATCTTCGCATTTGGCTTGTTGTTAAACAGGCGCTCAGATAACTGACGACCTGCTTTAACCGCAACAGGTGTGAGTTCGATACCACCTTCCATTATGTCGCCAACACAGTAGATACCTGGAACGTTAGTCGCTTGGAATTCATCGACCTTGATGTAACCGCGGTCGTTGGTTTCTACACCTGTTGAAGCTAGGTTGATTGCATCGGTTGCTGGGTGACGACCAATAGCCCAGATGAGTTGGTCAACGTTTTGCGTGTTGCCGTTCTCTAGGTGAAGAGTCAGGCTACCGTCTGCTTCTTTCACCACTTCTTTTGGAATAGAGTGAGTATGCAGTTTAGGCCCTTCAGCTTCCATTACTTCAACCAACGTTTCGATGATCATTGGATCAAAGCTACGTAGTGGCGACTCTTTACGTACGTAAAGGTGAGTTTCAGTGCCAAGTGCATTCAGTACACCTGCAATTTCTACTGCGATGTAGCCAGCACCGATAACCGCGACGCGCTTTGGCTGCTCTTGTAAGTCGAAAAAGCCATTTGAGTCGATGCCGTATTCTGCACCTGGAATGTTAGGAATAGTCGGGCGTCCACCTACTGCAATTAGGATGTGGTCAGCGGTGTAATGTTCGCCATTCACTTCGACCGTTTTCTCGTCAACAAACTTAGCAAAGCCTTTGATGACATTAACCTTGTTGTTGCCCAGTACACGATCGTAAGACTGGTGAATACGACCAATGTAAGCCTGACGACTCTCTACGAGCTTGCTCCAATCAAAGCCTTTAACGTCAATGTCAAAGCCGTAATCTTCAGCGTATAGGTTCATTGCATCTGCAACTTGAGCACCGTGCCACATAACCTTTTTTGGTACGCAGCCTACGTTTACACAGGTGCCACCTAGGTCTTGAGCTTCGATAAGTGCAACTTTAGCGCCGTACATAGCTGCGCGGTTTGCTGATGCGATACCGCCAGAGCCACCGCCGATACAGATGTAATCAAAATGAGTCGCCATTACTTTCTCCAAGATTATTAATTTTTCTGATAACAACTACATTGGGGTGAAAGTGAACGAACTCAATATCACCAAAATGATTTGTTATTTATCCCACCCTCTATCATAAATCGAGTCTAGCCATTTCCTAAATGGGAAAAAGTGACATTTTTTATGACAAATAACGATGAGTAGGTAGTAAAGCGGAATAAGGTGCTATTCCGCTTTATGTTTGAAAGGCTTAATCGCAGCAGCTAGTAGGGCCACAGCAGCCTTGGGTTTGAATATCTTTTCCTTCACCTAGGTAAGTATTGGTGAGGTAAAAGCTGTGGAATTTATCTTCAAAGTCACTGGAAACGGTCTTTTCTACCAGACCAGTGTCTAATAGGTTACGCTGCCAAGCCTGCATTTTAGGTAAACCGCATAAGAAATCGTACCCAGAATGCTCTTTTACGATGGCTGCTCGATGCAATAGTGGCAACCACGCCATATCGACATTGCTTAACTGGTTGGACTTAAAGAACTTATTGCCCTCACTGAGCTGATTTTCTGCTTTTCTAAACGCTGTTAGTAGTTTTCCTTCGCGTTGCTCAAAAGTCTCTTGGTCTTTACTACTCATCGTGCCGCATTGCGCAAGATAATGTTTAGAACCTAGGTAACTCCATGCTCGATCCAGCGCACGTTGCTCGTTGGTCACCCCCTGTTCAAGCGGGCCGTACTCATCTTCAATGTATTCAATGATGGCGTCTGATTCGAACAGAGCAGTTCCTGATTCTGTGACCATGACGGGTACCTGCCCATTAGGCGAGATATCTAAGAACCATTGTGGCTTGTTTTTTAGTTCGATGTATTCAATTTCATAAGGGATTTGCTTGGCTTCTAATGCCGCGGTGACACGTTGAACAAAAGGACAAATTTTAAAGCTAACAATCTTAAGCATGGTGTTTTCCTTAATTAGTGGAGTATTTACACTTACTAAGACGATGGAGAAAAACAAAAGACGACATTTAATATTAAAAATATCGAAATATTTTCTTTGCTCAATAAAAAAGGCGTAACCTCAATAGGTTACGCCCTTGAAAATTTAGCCAGATTTACTCTGGCACTATCCATTCGACTTTAAAGTGCCCAGTTGCTGGAGCAATGGCCTCTTTCAAGAAGGGGAGAATCTGGTTCATTTGGCTTTCTAGTTTCCACGGAGGGTTGATAACTATCATGCCTGATGCAGTCATACCACGCTCGTTGGTATCAGGGGTCACGCCCAGTTCTATTTGCAGTATTTTGCGAATGCCAAGACCTTCTAGGCCTTCAATCATATCTTCGATATCGCAGCGATTGACCACTGGGTACCAAATCGCGTAAATACCGGTCGCCCAACGTTTATGGCTTTGGTAAATCGCCTGTACCACGTCGCGATACTCTTTTGCTAGCTCGTAGGGCGGGTCAATCAAGACTAAGCCGCGACGCTCTTTAGGCGGTAAACTCGCTTTCAGACGCTTAAAACCATCTTCTTTATAGATGCTTACTTGGCGGTCACGATGAAATTCTTGTTCAAGTAACGGGTGATCGGCTGGGTGCAACTCAGTCAGTACCATGCGATCTTGCTGGCGCAGGTGAGCACGAGCGACGCGTGGTGAGCCTGGGTAATAACGCAGTGAATCACCGTTGTTTAGCGTCTTAATTGCCTCTAAATAGCTCTGAATATCTTCTGGAATATCATTTTGTTGCCAAACTCGGGCGATACCTTGTTTGTATTCACTGGTTTTCTCTGACCACTCGTGGGTTAAGTCATAACGACCAACACCTGAGTGAGTATCGTGATAAACAAACGGCTTTTCTTTCTGCTTCAGTGAGTTAAGAATAAGACTCTGAACGATATGTTTAATCACGTCTGCGTGGTTGCCGGCGTGAAAACTGTGGCGATAACTTAACAAAATGACACTCTCGAAATGGTCTTTAAACCATATTGAAGTTAGTACGAACGATTCGCCGATTATATACTCAGTGGCTTTGGGATGCTCGCATTTAGCAACAACTTAGCGAATCCCTTCTATTGAAAAATGACGACGCCACCTATATTTAATCTATAAGACGTTGAATATACTTAATAGACGAACCCGTCAGTTCGCTTGCCAATAAAAGGAATGATTTATGTCTAATCCACTTCTTAGCTTTACCGATTTGCCTCCATTTTCTCAGATCAAACCGGAACACGTTAAGCCAGCTGTTGAACAAGCGATTGCAGATTGCCGCGCTAAAATCGACAGCGTACTAGAGGGTAACAGTCAACCGACTTGGAACAGTGTGGTAGCGCCAATAGAAGAAGTGGATGACCGCTTAAGCCGTATTTGGTCACCAGTGAGCCATATGAACTCGGTGGTCAACAGCGATGAGCTACGCGAAGCCTACGAAAGTTGTCTGCCTCTGTTATCTGAGTATGGTACTTGGGTTGGGCAGCACAAGGGCCTATTTGAATCCTACAAGGCAATCAAAGCGAGCGAAGAGTTTGCCGCTTTGACTCAGGCACAAAAGAAAACCATCACTGACTCACTGCGTGATTTTGAGTTGTCAGGTATTGGTCTGCCTGCTGATGAGCAACATCGCTATGGTGAAATCAGCAAGCGTATGTCGGAGCTAGGCTCTAAGTTCTCTAACAATGTGCTCGATGCCACTATGGGTTGGACTAAGCATGTTGAAGATGAAGCGCAACTAGCAGGTATGCCAGAATCTGCGTTGGCGGCAGCAAAAGCGGCAGCTGAAGCAAAAGAGCTTAATGGTTACCTGCTGACTTTAGATATTCCTTCTTACTTGCCTGTAATGACTTACTGTGACAATCAAGAACTGCGCAAAGAGCTATATGAAGCGTATGTCACTCGCGCCTCAGATCGAGGCCCCAAAGCGGGCGAGTGGGACAACAGTGAGATCATCAATGAGCAATTGAAACTGCGTCATGAAATCGCACGTATGTTGGGTTTCAATACCTACAGTGAAAAATCGCTGGCGACTAAGATGGCGGAAAACCCTTCTCAGGTTCTTAGCTTCTTAAATGATTTAGCGAGCAAGGCTAAGCCTCAAGGTGAGCGTGAAGTAGAAGAGCTGCGTCAGTTTGCTAAGAGTGAGTTTGGCGTTGAAGCACTTAACCTTTGGGATATTGCTTACTACAGCGAGAAGCAAAAACAGCATCTGTTCCAAATTTCTGACGAAGAGTTACGCCCTTACTTCCCTGAAGCAAAAGCGGTCAGTGGTCTATTTGAAGTGCTAAATCGTGTCTTCGGTATGACGGTCACTGAACGTGAAGGGGTTGATACTTGGCATGAATCGGTACGCTTCTTTGATATCTTTGATGCAGATAGCAACCTTCGCGGTAGCTTCTATCTTGATTTGTATGCTCGTGAACACAAGCGCGGTGGTGCTTGGATGGATGAGTGCCGCGTGCGCCGTAACAATGAAAGTGGCGAGCTGCAAACACCGGTGGCGTACCTAACCTGTAACTTCAACCGTCCTGTCGGAGATAAACCGGCGCTGTTTACTCATGATGAAGTCGTGACCCTGTTCCACGAGTTTGGTCATGGTATACACCATATGCTGACTCAAGTGGAAACGGGTGCCGTATCAGGTATCAATGGCGTGCCTTGGGATGCGGTAGAGCTGCCAAGTCAGTTCCTTGAGAACTGGTGCTGGGAAGAAGATGCGTTGGCGTTTATTTCTGGTCACTTTGAAACAGGCGAGCCATTGCCGAAAGAAATGTTAGAGAAGATGCTAGCAGCGAAAAACTTCCAGTCTGCGATGTTCATTCTTCGTCAGCTTGAGTTTGGTCTGTTTGACTTTACTCTGCACACTGAGTTTGACCCAGAAGTTGGCCCACGTGTCTTAGATACACTGGCAGAAGTGAAATCAAAAGTCGCGGTGTTGCCAAGCTTAGAGTGGAACCGTTTCTCGCACAGCTTTAGCCACATCTTTGCTGGTGGTTACAGTGCGGGTTACTACAGCTACTTATGGGCAGAAGTGCTCTCGTCTGATGCGTTCTCACGTTTTGAGGAGGAAGGTATTTTCAATACCGAAACCGGTCAAAGCTTCTTGAACAACATTCTTGAAATGGGCGGCAGTGAAGAACCTATGGAGCTGTTTAAACGCTTCCGTGGTCGTGAGCCGCAGATTGATGCGTTACTGCGTCATTCAGGCATTGCTGCCTAACTTGAAAGTAAGAATTTAATCAATTCGAAACCGCCCCTCTGATACAGAGCGGCGGTTTTTGTTATTATGCCTCCCATTAATTGCATGGAGGTTTTATGTTGTTGAACAAAATTTTGTTAGGTGCTGGTTTAGCAGTGGTTATGTCAGGGTGTGCTGAGCTAAAAGAGGCGGGAACGGCCATCGGTCACGCAACTCGTGACACCACTACAGCGATAGGCCATGCAACCCGTGATACAACCAAGGCGATTGGTCATGCATCACGAGATGCGGTTAACTCTGTTAAAGAAGACTTATCTTCAGAAGGTTAGCCAAGTTTATTACGCAGTACTTTATCGGCTGAGATAACACCAGGACCCCAGACCACGACATTTAAGATCATTAAGCCCCATAGTTGGTGATCATAAAAGCCTTTGTCCCACAAAACGGGATAAGACACCACGGCGATAATGTTAAACACAAACAGGATCGCTGCCATTGGGCGAGAAAGTAGTCCTAAAGCAAGAAAAACAGGCAAGATCAGTTCAGCGGCCGTTCCCATATAGGCGGCCATTTCCCAAGGTAAAATCGGAACCTGATACTCGTACTCAAATAGGAATAGGGTACTGTCCCATGAGGCTATCTTGGTTAGCCCAGAATTAAAGAATACCCAAGCGACCCAAAGTCGACAAAACAGTAGCAGTAGCGGGACAAAGCCAGCTTGAAATCTGGCGACCCAGTTATCATAGCTCTCGAGCATATTCTTAATGGCGCTAGACATATTATTATCCTTCTAATGTGGCGAGCGAAAAACCTGCCAGTAGGTCATGTTGAGTGAGGAAGTCCAAATGGGCCAGTAGTGCTGGTGGGACTTCAGTGAGCATGCAGCCAGACAACAAATAATTGAGCAGTTCATAAGGCTCAGCGGTGAGAGCCAAAGTCCACACTCCGCTTTCTGCTGAGTAGGCAATAATCCCTTGCTCTGCTTGCTCTAAACTTAAACCATCAAAGTTGTTACTGTTGATGGCTTGCTGGAGTGAGAACAGCGCGTAAGATGACTGAAACGCAATCACTCCGGGTTTCAGGTGCAATTGAATCTGGGGTTGCTGATCTTCTGCCACATGAGCAAGTTGAGCCAATGGCCGTAAATCGTCAGCGAGACTTATCTGATTCCCCAGCTGCTGAGCAAGGTCGATATGCCATTCGAAACGAGCCACTTCTAAGCTATAAGGCGCCGCTTCAATCACCGCCGGAAAGCGTTCGATAGTCTGTTCGAAATGTTCCCCATAGTGGCTGACATCCCCGGCTTGCAACGGGTAGTTAAGTACGTGTTGGCGAGCAATTTGCTCAAAGCACTCTTCCCCCCACAGGGCGTGTAGCATAGGGTAGGTTGCTTGCAGGACTTCACTCAGGCTGATGATGAAGTTATTGCGATAAATCTGCATTCTCTCATCGGCACTGAAAACATCGCTGCAAATATTGCAATCTTCACCAGAGGCTTGGTAGTGCAGCGCTTTGGCAAAGGTGCTTTGTAATTCGCTTAGGGAAGGTGAAGCATTTGATGTCATGACACTTTCCTCTTCGCGGCTTGCCACTGATTGAGTTGTTCGCTCGCTATGGCTGCTTCTGCGAGCAAAACTTCTGGCTGTGGAATATCGAGATCCCACTCAATCAAGGTATGTCTTTCGCCATAGTGTTCTAACCAGAATTGATACAGTTGCCACACTTCATCACTGACAGGGCGGCTATGGGTATCGATCCACACTTCACCCTTTTCGAGCTGCTTGACAGTAAAACCTGCTAAATGAATTTCATCCACAGCCTCAGCTGGAATTGAAGCTAAATAATGATGGCTATCAAAGCCATGGTTGAATGCGGATACATGAATGTTGTTTAGGTCCAACAGCAGCCGACAATCAGTGCGCTTTTGGACTTCAGTTAAAAAGTCCCATTCACTAATCGTCGAGTGATTGAACTTCACATAGCTGGACGGGTTTTCAATCAGCATTGGTCGTTGCAGCGTATCTTGAACCTCAAGCACGTTGCGGCAAAAGATCGCTAAGGCTTCTTCAGTGTAAGGCAATGGCAGCAAATCATTGAAGTAATGGCCACCATTTTCACTCCAGCTTAAATGATCAGAAACCAGAAAAGGGTTTATCTCACTGATTAGAGCTTGCAGCTGTTTGAGGTGACGAAGGTTAACGCGTTCAACACTGCCTAATGATAGCCCGATACCGTGACAGCTAATTTGATAGTCGTTAGCAAGCTTACGTAGAGTTTGACGTGGTGCCGAATAGGGCTGGAAGTAGTTTTCACTATGGATTTCGAGCCATGACAGTGATGGTTTCTCTTGGCTGAAATAATCTAGGTGCGGTGAACGTAATCCCACCCCGACTTTATTATGAAAATGATCTGCATTCACTGGGCGTTCCTTGAAAGTAGAAGCGGCAGAAGTAAGGCGGCCGATTGAGCCTCAGGCCGCCTAAAATTTTTATTATGAAGATTGAGTGCTACCGCCTGTTAGCTTGCCACATAGACCTTTTGGTACGACTACGAAAGCATCCGTTTGGTTATCTTCTTTTGATGTACCTGCACATGAGCTGGTTTTAGTTGCACAGTCATTTTTACCTGCTTTTGCAACGCCGTAGCATTTTTCTTTCTCTGCTGCGACCGCTGGAGCAGCCGTTAACATTGTGCCACCAAGAGCAATTAAACCAGTAACAGCGGCAGTAACAGCAAGATTAGACTTTTTCATAGTAATTTCCTCAGACTTTATTCCTTTACTTTATGTGGGCAAGCGAATCATGAAGTAATTCATCAACTTGCTTAATTAAAAGGATAGAAAAGCTGCTTAAAAACTTTCAAAAAAATTATATGAAATAGCACTTTAATTACTTTTTATTATGTAACTGTTTGATTTAACTAATTTTTAACAAGTCATTTTTTTCTGGTTTTTTATTTGAACGCTGCTTATAGGGTGGGAAATGCGTATTTTCACTGCCTAATATCTGCACCTAGCATCTTGAGGTCACTCGGGTATAATGCCATTTCATGTATAGATAACCAGTAACTGAGCACACAATGGATCCTTCCTTACTTCTCGATGGTCTGAATGACAAGCAGCGTGAAGCCGTGGCTGCACCACTAGAAAACTTACTTGTATTGGCTGGCGCAGGCAGTGGTAAAACACGTGTGCTAGTGCATCGCATTGCGTGGTTGATGTCTGTTGAGCAAGCTTCGCCGTTCTCCATTATGTCGGTGACCTTCACCAATAAAGCGGCGGCGGAAATGCGCGGGCGTATTGAAGAGCTAATGATGGGTAGCGCTTCGGGCATGTGGAACGGTACATTCCATGGTATCTGTCATCGAATCCTTCGTGCTCACTATCTGGATGCCAAATTACCTGAAGATTTTCAGATCATTGACACAGACGATCAGCAGCGCTTATTGCGTCGTTTGATAAAAGCGCAAAACCTTGATGAAAAACAGTGGCCAGCGCGTCAGGTTAGTTGGTGGATCAATGGCAAAAAAGATGAAGGTCTACGCCCGAATCATATAGATGCTTATCATGATCCCGTCACTAAAACGTACTTGCAGCTTTATACGGCTTATCAAGAAGCTTGCGATCGAGCTGGTCTTGTCGATTTTGCTGAAATCCTGCTTCGTGCTCATGAGTTATTGCGTGATAACAAGTTTGTTCGAGAGCACTATCAAGCGCGCTTCAAACATATTTTGGTCGATGAATTCCAAGACACCAACAATATTCAGTACGCTTGGTTACGCATGATGGCTGGACCTGACTCTCATGTCATGATTGTGGGTGATGACGATCAGTCTATCTATGGTTGGCGCGGAGCAAAAATCGAGAACATTGAGAAATTCACCCGAGAGTTCCCAAGCGTTAACACTATTCGTCTTGAGCAAAACTATCGCTCAACAAAAACCATCCTAGAGGCGTCGAACACCCTGATTGCCAATAATACTGAGCGAATGGGTAAAGAGCTGTGGACGGACGGCGCGGAAGGTGAGCCAATTTCGGTTTACTCTGCCTATAACGAGTTGGATGAAGCGCGCTTTGCCGTGAATAAGATAAAGGAATGGCAAGACAAAGGCGGAGCGCTGAATGATGCCGCTATGCTGTATCGAAATAACGCCCAGTCACGTGTACTCGAGGAAGCGTTGATTCAGGCAGGCTTACCTTATCGTATTTATGGTGGTATGCGATTCTTCGAACGCCAAGAAATCAAAGATGCACTTAGCTATCTGCGCTTAATGGCTAATCGTAACGATGACGCGGCTTTTGAGCGAGTGGTGAACACGCCAACTCGTGGCTTAGGGGATAAAACGCTAGAGACGATTCGTTTTGCTGCGCGCGATCGCGGTTGCACCATGTGGGAAGCTAGCGTTGCGCTCCTGGATGAAAAAGTCTTAGCTGGTCGTGCTGCTGGAGCTTTAAGCCGCTTCGTTGAATTGGTTAACGCCTTAGAAGATGACACATGTGAGTTGTCATTGCATGAGCAAACCGACCACGTCATCAAGTACTCAGGCTTGTTCGCTATGTACGAGCAAGAAAAAGGCGAGAAGTCTAAAGCTCGCATTGAGAACTTGGAAGAGCTGGTAACGGCAACCCGCCAGTTTGAAAAGCCAGAAGAAGCGGAAGAAATGACCCTACTGACGGCTTTCTTGACTCATGCCGCGTTGGAAGCGGGTGAAGGTCAGGCTGACGAGTTTGAAGATGCCGTTCAGCTTATGACACTGCACAGCGCAAAAGGTCTAGAGTTCCCGCTTGTGTTTATGGTCGGTGTGGAAGAAGGCATGTTCCCAAGCCAGATGTCTGCGGAAGAAGCAGGGCGTTTGGAAGAGGAGCGCCGCCTTTGTTATGTGGGCATGACGCGAGCAATGGAAAAACTCTACATCACGTACGCAGAGATGCGCCGTTTATACGGTCAGGATAAGTACCATAAGCCATCCCGTTTTATTCGTGAATTGCCAGAGACCTGTCTTGATGAAGTGCGTATGAAAGCGCAGGTGAGTCGTCCGGCAAGCTCAGGTCGCTTTAGCCAGACTGTGGTTAAAGAGAGTTTCAATGAAACTGGCTTTAGTTTGGGCTCGCGAGTTATGCACCCTAAGTTTGGTGAGGGTACCATTATCAACTTTGAAGGCAGTGGTCCACAAAGTCGTGTACAAGTCGCCTTTAACGGTGAAGGCATCAAATGGTTAGTCACTGCTTATGCGAAGCTAGAAACGCTGTAAGTACATTACTTCCTACATGTTCAATTTCATACCAAAAGAGCTGCCACAGGGCAGCTCTTCTTTTTGAACACAATTTATAGTGATGCTAGTGCGGCATCATAGTTTGGTTCTTCAGTGATTTCTGCTACGAGCTCACTGTGAGTAATCAGGCCTTCTTCATTTACACACACTACGGCACGGGCTGTTAAGCCTGCAAGTGCACCTTCTGAGATGGCGACACCATAAGCTTGAGCAAATTCTGGAGAGCGAAATGTTGAAGCGTGTTGCACGCCTTCAATGCCTTCCAATTCACAGAAGCGAGCTGCGGCAAACGGCAGGTCAGCTGAGATACACAGTACAACCGTATTGTCTTTGCTTGCCGCTTTCTCATTAAACGCACGAACGCTTTGCGCGCATACTGGGGTATCAATGCTAGGAAAGATATTCAGAATGACTTGTTTGCCTTTCAGTGAACCAAGAGTCAGTTCAGAAAGATCGCCAGCGGTGAGAGAAAATGCACTGGCTTGAGATCCCTTCGCAGGAAAAGAGCCAGAAACAGGTACAGCAGCGCCTTGAAAAGTAACTTGTGACATGAAAATAGTCCTTATTTTACGTGTGGTTATGAAACTAGGTGAATTTCATGCTAAACACATTACGTACAAGTGGCGAAAAAGTGAACTGTCAAAGTGTGAATTTTTATGTAACTAGGGGATTGGTTCAATTCAGGTTGGATTAGGTAAAGAAAAACCCCGAGGGCGTGAGCCCATCGGGGTTATAGTCTTACTCGCAGCAATCCGGCTACTATAGGTGCTCCATGCATCTAATCCTTGATAGTATGCTGACGTCCTTCAGCTTAGTCCATTCATCGCCATCCTAGCGGTGTCCTTGACCCTATCCTGGTCTGCTAACAATCCTCGTTAGCTCACTTCGCTTGTTCCTTGAGCGGTGTCCTTTTCATCGTCCTGATGATAAGTCCTTTCCTCGTCCAGAGGTGTCCATTTCCCATCCTTAGTAGCAACCATCCTAGTTACTATTGCGTCCGTTCAATGTCCAATTCGCTTTCCATGCCGATTACTCATCCTAAGCAACCGTATCTTCTTCCTGAAGATTACCTAATCCGTGGTAATTTCCTGTTCCGTGTCAGCATCCTTCCGACACCATTCATATTACTCGTCTAACGAATTTCAGCAATATAAGGCAAACGTTTTTCTACATAAAAATTCGTTTATGTTTTATACATATTATTATAAAACAATTGCTTAGGTTTCTTTGTTTACATTTTTCTCAGCCAAAAAGCTATTTTTACTCACTTGCTTGTGAGAGATCTCGCACAAGCAAGTGAGTCGATCTACTCTATTTACCGATTGCTGTACCTTCTCGTCGTTGATCAGCGGCGCCTTGCAATTGGTTATCTTGCAGTAAAATCGCGTGTAATCCTGAGTTCAGATCGCGAACATTGACCTTAAAGCCCATTTCCTCTAGTTGAGGTTTGAATTTTTCCGCGCTAGTACCTTGCTCTACGTCTAAAGTGCCGAAACGGTTCAACAGATGAGGTTGGTTGGTTGCTTGCTGAATATCCATTCCCCATTGAGTGTGGGCAATAATGGCTTGTGCGACATAACCAATAATACGACTGCCGCCCGGTGAGCCAATAGCCATATATGGTTTGTCATCTTGCATGATGATGGTTGGTGCCATTGATGAACGTGGACGTTTTCCTGGTTCTAAACGGTTCGCAATCGGCTTACCTTCTTTATGAGAGCGGAAAGAGAAATCGGTCAGCTCATTGTTGAGTAGGAAGCCATTGGTCATCAAGCGTGAGCCAAATGCATTCTCAATCGTTGTGGTGATGGAAACCACGTTGCCTTGTTTATCGACCACATTGAAGTGGCTGGTTGAAGGTAGCTCGATGGATTCATCCATGCTTTGACGCTGTGCATAGCTCCAAGGTGGGCTACCTGCACTCACTGAGTCTAGTGCTTTACCTGGTTGAATGAGTTGTGCGCGCTGCTTTAGATATTCTTTATCGAGTAAACCTTGGGTTGGCATCGGCACAAAGTCTTCATCTGCCATGTACATACCGCGATCGGCAAAGGCTAAGCGAGATGCGTCTGCAATCACTTGCCATGATTTTGCATTATCTGGTCCCCAAGACTTGAGGTCGAAACTCTCGGTAATAGATAAGATCTGGCCAACAGTCAGAGCACCTGAACTTGGCGGCCCCATTCCACAGACATCAAAGCTTTGGTAAGCCGAGCACACCGCGTCTCTTTGCTTAATTGAGTACGCATCAAAGTCTTTCTGGGCGAGTACCCCTGGGTTACCGGCGGCACTCTGCACCGTTTCGATAATATCTTCAGCGATTTCACCCTGATAGAAAGCTTGCGCGCCACCTTTAGCAATCGCAGTGAGTGTTACCGCATACTCTGGGTTTTTAAGTAAGGTACCCGCCGTTTTAGGTGAGCCATCTGGATTGAAGAAGTAAGCTTTCGTGGTGGCAAAGCGGCTTAGACGCTCGGCATCTTTCTCTATTAGTGTCGCTAGGCGTGGACTGATCTCAAAGCCTTGTTTGGCAACGTTGACAACTGGTTGGATAAGATCTGCCCAAGCAAGTTTGCCGTATTTTTGGTGTGTATCCCACATCAACTTGACGGTACCCGGCGTACCTACTGATCGTCCGCCTACCACTGCGTCGTAAAACTTCAGTGGTTCGCCATTGACGTCTTGGAATAGACGAGGTGTCGCATCGAGTGGAGCTGTTTCTCGGCCGTCATACGTGGTGAGTTGCTGATTTTTGGCGTCCCAATAGACAAGGAACGCGCCACCACCAATACCTGAAGATTGTGGTTCAACCAAACCTAGCATTAGCTGGGTGGTGACCATAGCATCAATCGCGTTACCCCCTTTGGCAAGAATATCTGCGCCCGCTTGGGTAGCGATTGGGTTCGCTGCTGTCACCATCCACTCTTTGGCGGTAACCAGTTGTTTGTTCTCTAGACCACTACTGTGCTCGGGCGCTACAGAGTCGGCTGCTTGATTGGCCCAGGTTGTCGCTGACGTTGCAAGCAAACATGTGGTTAGAAATTTGAGTTTCCACTGCATCTTGTTCTCCTTTTTATTTATGCAGACCAAGAGTGACAGTGGAATAGGTTTAGGTCTAAGGGTTTGTTATCAAATTGTAATCTTGAATCAAATTTTAGACACCAATGGATTAAAACAGAGCAGTGATCGCCGTGGTAGATTGCCAAAGAATGCCAAGTCCAAGCACGGTAAACAAAATGCCGCATAACCCATCAACGTAGTGGGCCGTCGCTTTTATCTTGCGTTGCATACGTTGGGTGGAGAGAGCCCAAGCGAGAAAGGAAAACCACAGTAATGAAATACTCCATAAGATCATCAGTGCCATCCCCTTTCCGGTTAGTGACATGCTGGCTGGTACAAGGCTCGACATAAGGCTGACAAAAAACACCAGTGCTTTGGGGTTAAGGATGTTGGTTGCAAAGCCGCGCGAAAAAGCTTGGCGTTTGTTGCCGAGAAGCAGGCTTGGCTGCTCTGCAGAAGCGCTTTCTTTTACTTTCGCGTTACGCAAACTCGCCCAGCTCGCTTTAAGCGCGCCAAAGCCTAAGTAGAAAAGGTAGCTACCGCCAGCGAGCTGAAGCAAAGCAAACAGAGTTGGCTGTTGGTGAACCAGATAGCTGATGCCAGTTAGGCTAAGAATGGAGTGTAGTAAGATGCCACACGAAAGACCCAAAGCAATATACAACCCAGTTTGACGACCATAGCGTGTCGCATTCTGTACCACTAAGGCAAAATCAGGGCCTGGACTCATAAGAGCAACAAAGTGAACCACGGCTAAGGTGGTGAGGATAGTTATTTCGTTCATCGGACTCGATTGATGATTTTAGATAGCTTTAGTGTGCTATGGATTGCCTGTGAAAGATTGTAAAAAATTGACACTAGCTAATTTGCGAAGGATTAACGCCGTAAGTGGACTTAAACGCTTTGCTAAAATGGGCCTGATCATAGAAACCTACTTGATATGCCACTTCAGTTCCGCTCACTCCGGATCTAAGCAGTTTCATTCCTTGCTCCATGCGCAGACGGCTCAGCCATGCGTAGGGGGTTAAGCCGACTTTGGCTTTAAAATGGCGTTGAAACTGGGTTGGGCTCAGCTCACACAGCTGTGACAGTTGCTCTAATCGTACTGGCTGATCGAGATTGTCTAACAGATACTCTTTTAAGGTAGCCATAGATTGGTTACCTAAAGGGACTGCGCGCTTTTGCTCTAAACTGCCGTAGTGGCTAAACAGGCGTTCAAATCCTTCGTAAGGTAAGCAATCTTTTGCCAGTTGGCTGATGTTATTGTCTGTTAGCAATTGGTGCAATTGAGAAAGGGGCTGAAACACTTTCTGATCAGAAATAATCAGTTGCTTGAAATGAAGTAAGTCACTCGGTTGCTTTAGCTGAGCAAGGTCGCTAAACCACTCAGGGTCAAGTGCAAACACTCGGGTTTGATAACCGGACTCCAACATGGATTTTCCATCATGCAGTTCATCAGGGGGCATGATGACTAATTGCCCTTCACCAACATGATGGCTAGCACCTTTATAGTGGAACTTTTGTTGTCCACCCGTGATAAGACCAATATGAAAATCAAGATGATAGTGGCGTGAAAAAGCGAACGACTGATAGTTCGCTTCAATCAGGCTGATCTCTTTGTTCTCAGTACTGTGGTAATTGACCTTATCCATAAAACTAAAAAAGCTTGATGAGTTTTTCATCAAGCTTATATGTGGGTAAGCGATTTGTCTTGTAAAAAACGATCAGTGTGCTTTTGTCGCTTTCTTCGATTGTCTGTTATTGGTTAGGCCGTCAAAACTGAAGATAACTAAAGCGCCCCAAATAAAGGCGAAGGTAATCGCTTTATCGAGAGTGAAAGCTTCGCCATATACAAGTACGGCCAGCAAAAACATCAAGCTAGGGCCTATGTACTGGAAGAAGCCTAAAGTCGATAGCTTTAAGCGTGTTGCTGCGCCAGTAAAACAAAGGAGCGGCAAGGTCGTGACGATACCTGCTGAAATGAGTAGTAAATTCAGGTCGAGCGGATTCTTGGTCAAGTGTGACGTTGGGCTGTCAGCAATCCACAGCAAGTAGATAGCTGCGGCTGGAAGTAGCACCAAAGTTTCTATAAACAGGCCAGTTTGAGCTTCAAGGCTGACTTTTTTACGTAATAGGCCGTAGAAACCAAAAGTCAGCGCCAAAGTGATCGCAACAATCGGGATTGAGCCAAACACAAACAGTTGGACCAACACTCCACAAGCGGCGAGTGCGACGGCAAACCACTGTAGTTTACGTAACCTTTCTCCCAAAAAGAGCATCCCCAACAGCACGTTAATCAACGGGTTGATGTAGTAACCCAGACTGGCGTCGAGCATATGATCGGAGTTCACCGCCCAGATGAATATCAGCCAGTTAGCGCCAACTAAAACCGCAGTGGTCACTAAATAAAGCAGCTTCTGTTTCGACTTGATCACGTCGCGAACATTACGCCAACGACGACCAAAGTGAAGCAGGGCAGCGAGTAAGAAGAAAGACCACACAACGCGGTGACTTAAAATCTCTAATGGGGAGACTTCGGCCAAAGCCTTGAAGTAGATTGGTGCGATGCCCCACATGGTGTATGCCCCAATGGCAAGAAAGACACCCTGTTTCGCTCGCTGTTGTTCTTCTGGAGTCATTTATCTTTACTCGATCATAATTTTTACAAATTGAAACAAGCAGTATAAGGAGCATAATCCGATTCACCTAACAATTTGCGGTTTTATTCACCTTTAAACCCCACTACAATGTGCCTCTTGCGTTCGACGCGCACTCATCCTGCAACTCTATTGAGATAGTTCATGACCTCGACACTTTTAGCCCAGTCACCTTCAGCCGATTTGCCGACGCCGCAAAGCATCTTAGAGGATGTTTTTGGTTATCAGAGCTTTCGTGATGGTCAGCAAGAAGTGATTGAGTCGGCGGTTGCTGGACAAGATAGTTTAGTGATCATGCCAACGGGTGGCGGTAAATCTTTGTGTTATCAGATCCCTGCCTTAGCACGTGAAGGGCTAACTTTAGTTATCTCACCGTTGATCTCATTGATGAAAGATCAAGTAGACCAACTGAAAGCGAATGGTGTGGCCGCTGAGTGTGTCAACTCCACCATGCCAAGAGAAGAGCTGATCTCCGTTTATAATCGCATGCATTCTGGCGCGTTAAAGTTGGTTTATGTTTCTCCAGAGCGTGTGTTGATGCGCGATTTTATTGAGCGTCTGGAAAACATCTCATTGTCGATGATAGCAGTTGATGAAGCGCACTGTATTTCTCAGTGGGGGCATGATTTTAGACCTGAATATGCTTCGTTAGGTCAGCTCAAACAGCACTTTCCTCATATCCCAGTCATGGCGCTGACGGCAACCGCAGACGACGCCACGCGCAAAGACATTATGCAGCGCCTGCAACTTGACGAGCCGCATACTTATCTTGGCAGTTTTGATCGCCCTAACATTCGTTACACCCTAGTTGAGAAACATAAGCCTGTTTCTCAGGTAGTTCGTTTTCTTGAAGGTCAACGTGGCAGCTGCGGCATTATCTATTGTGGTAGCCGCAAGAAAGTAGAGATGGTAACCGAAAAACTGTGTAACAACGGCTTACGTGCTGCAAGCTACCACGCAGGTCTTGAAGCGGATGAACGTGCTTATGTTCAAGAGGCGTTCCAGCGTGATGATATTCAGATCGTTGTTGCGACTGTGGCGTTTGGCATGGGGATCAACAAACCCAATGTCCGTTTTGTGGTGCACTTTGATATTCCACGTAATATCGAATCCTACTATCAGGAAACAGGCCGCGCCGGGCGAGATGGATTGCCTGCCGAAGCGATGATGCTTTACGATCCTGCCGATATCAGTTGGCTGCGCCGCATGTTGGATGAAAAAGACGACGGTCCGCAGAAGCAAGTTGAAGCGCACAAGCTAAACGCAATGAGTGCTTTTGCTGAAGCGCAAACCTGTCGTCGCCAAGTACTGCTTAACTATTTTGGCGAGTACCGTGAGAAACCATGTGGTAACTGCGATATCTGTTTAGACCCGCCGAAGCATTTTGATGCCACAGAGCAAGCTCAAAAAGCGCTCTCTTGCGTGTATCGGGTTAATCAAAGCTTTGGTATGGGTTATGTGGTCGAAGTTTTACGTGGGATGCAGAATATCCGTATTCGTGAAAATGGCCATGACAAACTGTCGACTTATGGGCTAGGACGTGAAAATAGCCATGACTATTGGGTCAGTGTCTTTCGTCAGTTGATCCATAAAGGTTTGCTATTCCAAAACATCACTCGCAACTCTACTTTGCAATTGACTGAAGAGGCAAGGCCGCTGTTGCGTGGTGATATGTCATTAGAGCTTGCTGTTCCACGCCTTGATACCGCCGCCCGCGCTGCTAAATCAGATAAGCTGTCGAGCAAAAACTACGATAAGAAGCTATTTGCTAAGTTGCGTAAGCTTCGCAAATCCATTGCGGATGAAGATGGTTTACCACCATATGTAGTGTTCAGTGACGCGACATTAATTGATATGGCAGAAATACTACCGACCTCTTACGGTGAGATGCTTGCCGTCAACGGAGTGGGGCAGCGCAAGTTAGAAAAATACGCCGACCCATTCTTAGATCTTATTCAGGAGCACTTAACAAATCATGGCTGATGTCACACCACAAACGGAATTTGGTCTGCTTGATTATCAGGTAGAAGAGGGGCGCATCATCATTCGTGCTCCGCGGTTTGATTTTGATAGCTTTCCTCAGTTAGCTGACAAACTGGTCAAACTGCTATCGGCTTCAGTAGTCGAAAAGCAGTGGGATGCAGATATTCACTCTTGGTTGATTGATTTTGAAGGTTGTCAGCTATTCTTAAAATCAGAACACTATAGTGAGAGTATCTGGTTTGAAGCGCTGGCAATTGAAGATTCTAAACCAGAGCTCGATTTTCTGGCTTCGCTGTTTAACAAAGGTTTCTAAGTCGATTTTTATACGCTAACGATTGCGTAGCCTTAGTTAGTTGCAGCTCAAATTGGTTAATGTATAATCGCCCGCCGCGATAGTTATCACAAATATATCGCGGCTAATTTCTTTTAACATTGTTGGTAAGAGTCGTTCCTTGGCTTGGAATGGATTCGATTTGGGTTCCCTCACCCCCAAACCAAACTAAAAAGGTATCGCATGAGTAACTTTACCCCTGCGCAGCAGCGCAAAGCCCTTTTTCTATTAGTTCTGTTCCACCTGATCATTATTGCATCGAGCAATTACTTAGTTCAGCTGCCCTTTACCGTTTTCGGTTTCCATACCACTTGGGGCGCATTTACTTTCCCATTTATTTTCTTAGCGACTGACCTAACCGTTCGTATTTTTGGTGCTCAGCTTGCTCGTCGCATCATCTTCTTAGTGATGTTGCCAGCACTGGCGGTTTCTTACGGCTTATCTGTTCTGTTCTATGAAGGTTCATTCCAAGGCTTGAATCAGCTTGGGGAATTTAACCTGTTTGTTGCGCGCATAGCGATCGCAAGCTTTATGGCTTATTTACTGGGTCAGATTCTGGATGTGCATATTTTTAACCGCCTGCGTCAGCTAAAGCAGTGGTGGGTTGCACCAACATGTTCAACGCTATTTGGTAATGCGTTAGATACCATTGCTTTCTTCGCGATTGCCTTCTATCAAAGCCCAGATCCGTTTATGGCAGAGCATTGGACAGAGATTGCGCTGGTGGACTACGGCTTCAAATTAGTCATCAGCTTGGGTCTGTTTGTTCCTATGTATGGCGTATTGCTGAATTACTTAGTCAAGAAACTCACCGCAGTGAACCCTGACTTTAAAGTGGTTGGCGCTAAGTCGTAATTGAAATGACTAACAAGAAAAAGCCCGAGGAATGCTATTCCTTGGGCTTTTTTGTATTGATCAGTTGAGATTAGTACTCAACAATCGAGAGTGGCCAACCAATATCACTTTGACGGTTTGCTTCTATTTCGAGCTCAGCAGCAGTCAAAGGGTTGTCTTTAAGCCACTGCGCTTTTAGCGTTAGGGTCAGCTTATCATCGTTAGAGCTTAGGGTAATGTTAGGCTCAAGCTCAGGGTTACGACGATGAGTTAATAACACCGCTAAACGCAGCAGGCGCAATACACGTTTGGCACTATTGCTGGATAAGGCATGCTGCTCCGGAAGGGAAGTTAGCTGTTCACGATAGCGGCGCGTGAGTTCACCTAAGAGATGCTTTTGCGCTCGCGTGTAACCAGGTAAATCCAAGTTTTGCAGCAGGTAAGCACTATGCTCGCCACCTTTTTTGAAATCGATAGTCAAACCGATCTCATGTAGCTTGGCTGCGGTTTCAAGCAAAACACTACCGTGAGACTCTGCAATCCAATCAGACTGACATTCAGCGAGCAGTTTAGCTGCAATGTTGGCAACTTGCTGACCGTAAGCGACGTCAATTTGGTAGCGGCTCTGAACGCTACAGATAGTGCGAGCACGAATATCGTCTTGCTTTAGCTCATCAACCATTTCATACACTAGGCCTTCACGTAGTGCGCCACCCGCAAGCGTCATTGAATCAATCTCAAGTAGCTCAAAAATCGCGATGAGAATAGAAAGGCCGCTAGGGAAGACTAATGCACGCTCTAGGGTCAGTCCTTCTATCTCAAGCTCTTCAAGGTGATCGGCTAACATTGCTTGTTTTTGCAGGCGTTTCAGTTTGGCGTGAGTAATAACCTCATCCATCCCTTGCGCGAGCATGATTTCTTGCAATGCCTGAACAGTACCCGAAGCGCCGACACATACATCCCAACCGATTTGAGTGTATTGCTTCAAGATAGGTTGCAGTGTCTCTTTGGCTGCTTGAATCGCATTGTTGAAGTTGGTGACGGTCAACTGACGATCTTTAAAGTGGCGCTCAAGCCAAGTGACACATCCCATTTTCAGGCTAGTCAGTGCCTTAGCTTCAAAACCTTCACCAATAATAAGCTCGGTACTTGCACCACCAATATCAACCACTAAACGTCGACCACTACCACCAGAGGTATGTGCGACCCCTTTATAGATAGTCGCTGCTTCCTCTTCGCCGCAGATCACTTCAATCTTATGACCAAGTATCTGATTGGCTTTTTCCAGAAACAGGTCCACGTTAGTTGCGGTACGCAGCGTAGCGGTACCCACGATGCGAATGTTCTCTTTAGGAATATCTTGCAGTCGTTCTGCAAATAGACTCAAGCAGTCCCAGCCGCGTTGCATGGCTTCTAGGCTTAGCGCGTTGTTTTCGTCTAAGCCCGCTGCAAGGCGAACTTTGCGTTTGATTTTAGCCATCGTTTGTACGCTGCCATCAATGTGACGCACAACGAGCATATGAAAACTGTTCGACCCGAGGTCGATGGCTGCGTAAAGCGGAGATGAAACTGCTTGGCTCATAGACGACTTAAGAATCCTTTTGTTGACGTTGACGAGAGCGATTGTTGTTGCGACGGTTGCCTGAGCGAGAACCACCTGTATTGGTGCGACGTTGCTGCGGACGGTTTGAACGCATACGTAGCGGTGCAGGTAAATCTTCAATCAATGCACTTGGGTCGTAGTCTGATACGGGAATTGTGTGCTCGATGTACTCTTCAATCGGAGGAAGGTTAATCGCGTAGTCTTCACAAGCAAAGCTAATCGAATGACCGCTCGCACCTGCACGACCTGTACGGCCTATGCGGTGTACGTAATCTTCGCAGTCATCTGGTAGGTCAAAGTTAAACACGTGCGTTACTTGAGGAATATGTAGACCACGCGCTGCAACGTCTGTTGCCACTAATAGATCAACTTCACCTTTAGTAAACTGCTCTAAGATACGCTCGCGCTTCTTCTGCGGTACATCGCCTGTTAACAAACCAACACGATGGCCGTCAGCAGCCAAGTGGCCCCAAACCGATTCACACTTATGTTTAGTGTTAGCAAAGATGATCGCGCGCTCAGGCCACTCTTCTTCAATTAAGGTTTGTAGCAGAGCCATCTTATGTTCATTAGAAGGGTAGAACAGCTCTTCTTGGATGCGATGACCCGTTTTAACTTCTGGCTCAACCACAACATGCTCTGGATTATGCATGTGCTCGAATGCCAACTCTTGAACGCGGTAAGAAAGCGTCGCTGAGAACAGCATGTTCAAACGCTCTTTTGGTTCAGGCATACGACGGAACAAGAAACGAATGTCTTTAATAAAGCCAAGATCGAACATGCGATCTGCTTCATCAAGAACAACCGCTTGAATGTTGTTAAGGTTAAATACGCGTTGCTTGTAGAAATCGATAATACGACCAGTCGTACCGATCAGAATATCCACACCATCTTCAAGCTTAGATAGCTGCTTGTCGTAGCTCTCGCCACCGTAAGCAAGCGCAGCTTTAATACCAGTGCTTGCAATAAGCGGCTCGGCATCGTTGTAAATCTGAATTGCCAACTCGCGTGTTGGTGCCATGATGATGGCACGTGGCTGAGTTGGCTTACGACCTTCATGTTCTGAAGTCGTCAGTAAGTGGTTAAAAGTAGCAGTCAGGAAAGCGAGTGTCTTACCTGTGCCCGTTTGGGCTTGGCCTGCGATGTCTTGGCCGGTGAGCAGTACCGGCAACGCCAAAGCTTGGATAGGGGTACAAAATTCAAACCCTTTCTTCTCCAAACCTTCAGTAATTTGAGGGTGTAAACCCAAATTGGCGAACTTTTGCTCTGTGATATGCGTCTTTTTCATTGCTATAGAATATCAGCTAAAGCTTGCAATACGAAAGTAAATACATTCCAATAGGGCATCTATTTACTGGTTATCATCCAACCAGTTTCAAAAAAACACATTGGAGTGGAAGATGAGTGATAAGATTTTGCAGCTTACGGATGACGGTTTTGAAAACGACGTAATCAATGCTGCAGGCCCTGTACTAGTGGATTTTTGGGCAGAATGGTGTGGTCCTTGTAAGATGATTGCTCCTATCCTGGACGAAATCGCAGACGAGTACGAAGGCAAGCTCACTATCGGTAAACTAAATATCGACCATAACGCAGGTACTCCACCTAAGTTTGGTATCCGCGGTATTCCAACATTACTTCTATTTAAAGATGGTAATGTCGCAGCAACCAAAGTTGGTGCGCTGTCTAAGACTCAACTTAAAGAGTTCCTAGACGCAAATCTTTAAGCGTTGTTCTGATAAGACCGTGCATTTTAACCAATGCACGGTTTTGTTTTTGAACACCAACAAAATCTAGACTAGGCTAGTATTTAGTGCTAATTTATCGCACGTTAAATAAACAAGTTTCTCTTCTTGGTCGATCCTGTGACCAAATTCATCTTAACTAAATAACAGATCCTATTTTGACTAAAAAAGTATCCACCACCATGAATCTAACAGAACTGAAGAACAGACCTGTGTCTGATCTTGTCAAACTTGGCGAAAGCTTGGGCCTTGAAAACCTAGCTCGTCTAAGAAAGCAAGACATTATCTTCGCTATCCTAAAAGCTCACGCGAAAAGCGGCGAAGACATTTTTGGCGACGGGGTTCTGGAAATACTTCAAGACGGTTTTGGCTTCTTGCGCAGTGCAGACAGCTCTTACTTGGCAGGCCCAGATGACATCTATGTATCTCCAAGTCAGATCCGCCGCTTCAACCTTCGTACAGGTGACTCGATTGCCGGTAAGATTCGTCCACCAAAAGACGGTGAGCGATACTTTGCTCTACTAAAAGTCAATACAGTTAACGATGACAAACCAGACAACGCGCGTAACAAGATTCTATTTGAAAACTTGACGCCACTACACGCAAACGAGCGTATGGTGATGGAGCGTGGTAACGGTTCGACAGAAGATATCACAGCACGTGTTCTAGATTTAGCTTCACCAATTGGTAAAGGTCAGCGTGGTCTGATCGTTGCTCCACCTAAAGCGGGTAAAACAATGCTGCTGCAAAACATTGCACAGAGCATTGCTTACAACCACCCTGAGTGTGAGCTAATGGTACTTCTTATCGATGAACGTCCAGAAGAAGTAACCGAGATGCAACGCCTAGTTAAAGGTGAAGTGGTTGCATCTACGTTTGATGAGCCTGCATCTCGTCACGTACAAGTTGCTGAGATGGTTATCGAGAAGGCAAAACGTCTTGTTGAACACAAGAAAGACGTAGTAATCCTGCTTGACTCTATCACTCGTCTAGCTCGTGCATACAACACTGTTGTTCCATCATCAGGTAAAGTTCTGACTGGTGGTGTTGATGCTAACGCCCTACATCGTCCTAAGCGCTTCTTCGGTGCTGCACGTAATGTAGAAGAAGGTGGTAGCCTGACAATTCTAGCAACAGCACTAGTAGATACTGGTTCTAAGATGGATGAAGTTATCTACGAAGAGTTTAAAGGTACAGGTAACATGGAAATTCACCTGAACCGTAAGATCGCCGAGAAGCGTGTCTTCCCTGCAATCGACTTCAACCGCTCAGGTACTCGTCGTGAAGAGCTTCTAACTAAGAATGAAGAGCTACAGAAGATGTGGATTCTACGTAAGATTGTTCATCCAATGGGTGAAATCGACGCGATGGAGTTCTTAATCGACAAGCTAGCAATGACTAAGACTAACGATGAGTTCTTTGACGCGATGCGTCGTCAATAGTCGATAGATTGAATTATCAAGCGCCACCATATTTGGTGGCGTTTTTGTTTGCATTATCTATTGATAGCGCGCACAATGGTGCAATATGTTACAAGGAGGTTAACATGCAACAAGGAATGTTGTCGTCGGTACTCCTGTCTATCGCACTTCTTACCGGAGTACCTGCCGTCGCTGCAACTGAGATGGAACCTCAGCGTGTTGAGCAATGGTTACAAGAATCTCAAGTTCACGATAAAGTCGCTGAACTTCTTCAGTATGTGGTTGAAGATGATACTGATGGCCTTAATTTTGCGTTGCAAAGGCTCTCTCTTCCCGTCCAAGAAGTTTCCCGTTATTTACTGCTAAAGAAAATTGAAGACCAAAATCTGATTCTGACACCTAAAATGGCGCTGTTTGTTGAGCAGCAACAGTCAATGGTGCCGACCTACCAAGTGTTAGAAAGAGGGGATGGCTATGAGTTTTCAGTCCCTGCTTTTAACTACCCAGCGATTGCCAACCGTTTACTCAAACAGTGGCGTCAAGATCAGTCGACACTCGCCTTTGTTTTAGATGCTGAGCGTGGTGAGCTGGATTTGAAAGATTGGCTGACTGGCAGCGATTACCAAGTACAGACTCGTGAAGCTCTGCTGATCCGTGAACTAGATAGCCTTTCACCTGAAGCCGTAAATAGCCTCGTCGAGCAGTTGACCAAAGCTCCGGTAGTCAGTTGGTTGCCTTCATCTCAGGTTATGGTGCGATTGGCTCAAGTCAGTGAAAATCCAGATGTCTACAAACTACTTTGGCTGATGAAAGCCGACTTTAACAGTGAATCCGAACTGGTGCGATTGGCAAAAGTGGCAGATAGCTTTTCTTTAGAGCAAGTGATGCAAGCCTCGAACAACCCAAGCCTTAAAGAGCGAGCAATTACCGAACTGACCAAAGTTAGACCGATGTCGAGTGATGTAAAAGAGTTTCTTATTGCGCGAATGGCGGCATCAGATGATGCAAGGTTCATTGCAGGTGAACTCGCACGCCAAGGTTACTCATCGTGGCTAGAAGAATTAGCCAGTAGCAATCAAAAAGTAAATAGCCGCGCGATACTCAGTGTGATCGGTCAGTAAGGCTAAGACATATAACCACACGAAAAAGAGGGATCGAATGATTCCTCTTTTTGTTATACTGCGTGCAGATTAACCAGCCCACAATTAGGTCTATGAGTTTTAAGGATTTACGCGACTTTGTCGCTCATCTAGAAAAAGAAGGGAAGCTAAAGCGCATCTCTCATCCCGTTGATCCCGACTATGAAATGACGGAAATCAGTGACCGTACCTTAAGGGCTGGCGGCCCAGCTCTACTGTTTGAAAACCCAATCGGCTACGACATGCCTGTACTGACCAACCTGTTTGGTACTCCGGAGCGTGTCGCGATAGGTATGGGGCGGCAAGATGTCAAAGAGTTACGTGAAGTCGGTAAGTTGCTCGCTTATTTGAAAGAACCTGAGCCACCAAAAGGTTTTAAAGACGCATTAGATAAGTTACCAGTGTTCAAACAAGTATTGAACATGCCTGCTAAGCGTCTACGTAAAGCCCCTTGCCAAGAGATTATCTGGCAAGGCGAAGAAGTTGATTTGGACAAAGTACCAGTCATGAGTTGCTGGCAAGGTGATATTGCACCGTTATTGACTTGGGGACTTACTGTTACCAAAGGGCCGAATAAAAAGCGACAGAACCTAGGTATTTACCGTCAACAAAAAATCGCTAAGAACAAAATCATCATGCGTTGGCTAGCTCACCGTGGCGGTGCTCTTGATCTCCGTGACTGGATGGAAACCAATCCAGGTAAACCCTTTCCTGTTTCCGTTGCTTTTGGTGCAGACCCAGCAACCATTCTTGGCGCAGTAACGCCAGTACCAGATACATTATCTGAGTACGCATTTGCGGGTTTGCTGCGCGGCAAAAAAACCGAAGTCGTCAAATCGGTTAGCAATGACTTAGAAGTCCCAGCTAGCGCTGAAATCGTTATGGAAGGTTACATTGATCCTAATGAGTTCGCTGACGAAGGCCCTTACGGTGACCACACCGGGTACTACAACGAAAAAGAAAAGCACCACGTCTTTACTATTACCCATATCACAATGCGTAAAGAGCCTATCTATCACAGTACCTATACTGGTCGCCCACCTGATGAACCAGCAGTACTGGGCGTCGCGCTCAATGAAGTCTTTGTGCCGATTCTGCAAAAGCAGTTTCCTGAAATAGAAGATTTCTATTTACCACCAGAGGGTTGCTCCTACCGCATGGCGGTAGTGACAATGAAGAAACAGTATCCGGGTCATGCTAAAAGAGTCATGATGGGAGTCTGGTCCTTCTTGCGTCAGTTCATGTATACCAAGTTTGTAATTGTGTGCGATGAAAAGGTCAATGCACGCGATTGGGATCAAGTGGTAGCAGCGATGACCGAGCATATGGATCCGGTCAGAGATACATTATTTATTGAGAATACCCCAATTGATTCATTGGACTTCGCTTCTCCGGTCGTTGGCCTCGGCTCGAAAATGGGGCTAGACGCAACAGTCAAATGGGATGCTGAGCTGGTTGGTTCGGAGCAATCAGTAAAACAACATAACCAATTGAGTGAAGCAGAGCTCAAGAGCTTTATTGAGCATAACCCAGAAGTTATCGATATCTATATTCCATCGACAGCCAAAAATAACAGTTTTGCTATTGTCACTATGGATAAGCAGCACGCTGGTCAATCTAAGCAGCTGGCGCAAAAGGTAGAGCAATTCTTGCTCGAGCATGGCGCACCTAAATTCATCGTTGTCTGTGATAGTGATGTGAATGCAAAAGATTGGAACGACATTATCTGGGCTGTGACTACTCGTATGGACCCAGCACGAGATACCAAGCAGGAAGAGGGCACTAATCTGTCTTGCTCTCGCCTTGTATTGGATGCCACTAATAAAGTGGAAGGAGAGGAGGTTGTCAGAGAATGGGGCACACCTATCAAGAAAGATCCTCAACTTGTGGCAAAAATTGATGCGATGTGGGATAAGTTGGGTATTCTATGAATCATTCCGTCATCTTGTTGCCAGATAGCATAGAATTCGAAGTACAAGATGGACAAACGGTGTTGGAAGCGGCGCTCAACAATAATATCCGCTTTCCTCACCGATGCCAGGTTGGTGCATGCGCTGCCTGTTTGTGTCGTAAACTAGAAGGAACAGTCTCTTATCACCTTGAACCTATGCTCACAGAGAAAGAGCAACAACAAGGATGGATATTTGCTTGCCAAGCCTTCGCAGAAAGTAAATTAGTGCTTACTTTTGAAGAGTAAGTAAGAGGAAACCATGACTATTCAATGTAAAGTAAAGTCAATCCAGCCGTTGGCTTGCAATACTTACCAAATTCTATTGCACCCAGAAAGCCCAGTCAGTTTTAAAGCTGGCCAGTACCTAATGGTTGTGATGGGTGAAAAAGATAAAAGACCATTTTCTATTGCGAGCAGCCCATGTCGCCACGAAGGTGAACTGGAACTGCATATCGGTGCTGCAGAACACAATGCTTACGCTCACGAAGTAGTAGAAGCGATGAAAACTGCACTAGAGCAAGACGGTGAGATTACTATCGACGCGCCACACGGCGATGCTTGGATCCAAGAAGAGAGTGAGCGTCCTATTTTGTTGATCGCAGGTGGTACTGGTTTTAGTTATGTGCGTTCTATCCTCGATCATTGCATCGCGCAAAACAAAACTAACCCTATCTACTTATACTGGGGTGGGCGTGATGAATGCCAGCTATACGCGAAACCAGAACTTGAAGAGATTGCGGCGAATAATCGTAATGTTCAGTTTGTACCTGTAATAGAAGAAGCTCCTGCT
Source organism: Vibrio sp. R10-SF1-ISO8 (assembly GCF_059833805.1). Taxonomy (NCBI): domain Bacteria; kingdom Pseudomonadati; phylum Pseudomonadota; class Gammaproteobacteria; order Vibrionales; family Vibrionaceae; genus Vibrio; species Vibrio sp. R10-SF1-ISO8. The sequence continues at coordinate 106,977 of NZ_JCBDHL010000007.1, forward strand.
GAATGGCAAGGAAAAGTAGGTAATGTTCTTCAAGCTGTAGAGCAAGATTTCGATTCGCTAGCAGAGTATGACATCTATATCGCTGGACGCTTTGAAATGGCAGGCGCTGCGCGTGAGAAATTTACCCTAAATAAACAAGCTCAAGCAGAAAGAATGTATGCCGATGCTTATGCTTTTATATAAAGCTTAAGAATTCAGGTTAAAAAGGGAGCGTTTTGCTCCCTTTTTTTATGCTTTTGCATACAAATTCAACGAACGGTCATTTTTTTCAATTTTATTTGAAAAAGGGCTTGCGCTTAAATCTCAACTCCCTATAATGCGCTTCCACTGACACGGCAGACGCCACAAGGCTTCAGCGGAAAGTCAGTAAAGCCAACTAGCTAAGTTTCAACTCAAATCGAGTGAAACAAAAAATTCAAAAAAGTGTTTGACACTTCAAATTGAAACGCTAGAATGGCTGCCTCTTCCGAAGTGATGTGAGTCACAAAGAAGAAAGCT
>NZ_JCBDHL010000008.1:0-359564 GCF_059833805.1 Vibrio sp. R10-SF1-ISO8
AATGCCACGGTGAATACGTTCCCGGGCCTTGTACACACCGCCCGTCACACCATGGGAGTGGGCTGCAAAAGAAGTGGGTAGTTTAACCTTCGGGAGGACGCTCACCACTTTGTGGTTCATGACTGGGGTGAAGTCGTAACAAGGTAGCCCTAGGGGAACCTGGGGCTGGATCACCTCCTTATACGATGATTACTCACGATGAGTGTCCACACAGATTGATATGTCTTATTAAGAGCCCTTATTAGTGTCCCGTTCGTCTAGAGGCCTAGGACACCGCCCTTTCACGGCGGTAACAGGGGTTCGACTCCCCTACGGGATACCATCTTTAAGCATTCTTATGAGTGTGTTTAAAAATGGTTACCTCATTGAGGTGATTTGCTCTTTAACAATTTGGAAAGCTGACGAATAACAACAATCCCCATCTCTATGAGATGCGTTGTTATTCAATTAAAAGTTCTCAAATCCTAGTTCTGAGCTATTAGTTACTAAGAATTAGGTACCAACACACATTCAAGTGTTCTTGGAAACATCCTTGTGATGTTTATATTTGAGTCCGGCAAAATCGTGTCTGCACATGTATAAAAATGCAGACAACTTTGGTTGTTTAAACAGAGACCCTTTGGGGTTGTATGGTTAAGTGACTAAGCGTACACGGTGGATGCCTTGGCAGTCAGAGGCGATGAAAGACGTAGTAACTTGCGATAAGCCCAGATTAGGTAGTAACAACCATTTGAGTCTGGGATTTCTGAATGGGGAAACCCAATTGCATAAGCAATTACTGTTAACTGAATACATAGGTTAACAGGGCGAACTCGGGGAACTGAAACATCTAAGTACCCGAAGGAAAAGAAATCAACCGAGATTCCGAAAGTAGCGGCGAGCGAAATTGGACTAGCCCTTAAGCTTTTAATGAGACAGGTGAATGAGCTGGAAAGCTCAGCGATACAGGGTGATAGCCCCGTAACCGACATCTCATCATCAGTGAAATCGAGTAGGGCGGGACACGTGATATCCTGTCTGAATATGGGGGGACCATCCTCCAAGGCTAAATACTACTGACTGACCGATAGTGAACCAGTACCGTGAGGGAAAGGCGAAAAGAACCCCTGTGAGGGGAGTGAAATAGAACCTGAAACCGTGTACGTACAAGCAGTAGGAGCACCTTCGTGGTGTGACTGCGTACCTTTTGTATAATGGGTCAGCGACTTATATTCAGTAGCAAGGTTAACCATCTAGGGGAGCCGTAGAGAAATCGAGTCTTAACTGGGCGTCGAGTTGCTGGATATAGACCCGAAACCAGGTGATCTAGCCATGGGCAGGTTGAAGGTTGAGTAACATCAACTGGAGGACCGAACCGACTAATGTTGAAAAATTAGCGGATGACTTGTGGCTAGGGGTGAAAGGCCAATCAAACCTGGAGATAGCTGGTTCTCCCCGAAATCTATTTAGGTAGAGCCTCGGACGAATACTACTGGGGGTAGAGCACTGTTAAGGCTAGGGGGTCATCCCGACTTACCAACCCTTTGCAAACTCCGAATACCAGTAAGTACTATCCGGGAGACACACGGCGGGTGCTAACGTCCGTCGTGGAGAGGGAAACAACCCAGACCGCCAGCTAAGGTCCCAAATTATAGCTAAGTGGGAAACGATGTGGGAAGGCTTAGACAGCTAGGATGTTGGCTTAGAAGCAGCCATCATTTAAAGAAAGCGTAATAGCTCACTAGTCGAGTCGGCCTGCGCGGAAGATGTAACGGGGCTAAGCTATAAACCGAAGCTGCGGCAATGCGATTTATCGTATTGGGTAGGGGAGCGTTCTGTAAGCCGTTGAAGGTGGATTGTAAAGTCTGCTGGAGGTATCAGAAGTGCGAATGCTGACATGAGTAACGATAAAGGGGGTGAAAAACCTCCTCGCCGGAAGACCAAGGGTTCCTGTCCAACGTTAATCGGGGCAGGGTAAGTCGACCCCTAAGGCGAGGCCGAAAGGCGTAGTCGATGGGAAACGGGTTAATATTCCCGTACTTCTTACAATTGCGATGGGGGGACGGAGAAGGCTAGGTGGGCCTGGCGACGGTTGTCCAGGTTCAAGTGCGTAGGCTTGAGAGTTAGGTAAATCCGGCTCTCTTTAAGGCTGAGACACGATGTCGAGCTACTACGGTAGTGAAGTCATTGATGCCATGCTTCCAGGAAAAGCCTCTAAGCTTCAGATTGTAAGGAATCGTACCCCAAACCGACACAGGTGGTCGGGTAGAGAATACCAAGGCGCTTGAGAGAACTCGGGTGAAGGAACTAGGCAAAATGGTACCGTAACTTCGGGAGAAGGTACGCTCTTGACGGTGAAGTCCCTTGCGGATGGAGCTATTGAGAGTCGCAGATACCAGGTGGCTGCAACTGTTTATTAAAAACACAGCACTGTGCAAAATCGTAAGATGACGTATACGGTGTGACGCCTGCCCGGTGCCGGAAGGTTAATTGATGGGGTTAGACGTAAGTCGAAGCTCTTGATCGAAGCCCCGGTAAACGGCGGCCGTAACTATAACGGTCCTAAGGTAGCGAAATTCCTTGTCGGGTAAGTTCCGACCTGCACGAATGGCGTAATGATGGCCACGCTGTCTCCACCCGAGACTCAGTGAAATTGAAATCGCTGTGAAGATGCAGTGTACCCGCGGCTAGACGGAAAGACCCCGTGAACCTTTACTACAGCTTGGCACTGAACATTGACCCTACATGTGTAGGATAGGTGGGAGGCTTTGAAACCGGTACGCCAGTATCGGTGGAGCCGTCCTTGAAATACCACCCTTGTAGTGTTGATGTTCTAACTTAGACCCGTTATCCGGGTTGAGGACAGTGCCTGGTGGGTAGTTTGACTGGGGCGGTCTCCTCCCAAAGAGTAACGGAGGAGCACGAAGGTGGGCTAATCACGGTTGGACATCGTGAGGTTAGTGCAATGGCATAAGCCCGCTTGACTGCGAGAATGACAATTCGAGCAGGTGCGAAAGCAGGTCATAGTGATCCGGTGGTTCTGTATGGAAGGGCCATCGCTCAACGGATAAAAGGTACTCCGGGGATAACAGGCTGATACCGCCCAAGAGTTCATATCGACGGCGGTGTTTGGCACCTCGATGTCGGCTCATCACATCCTGGGGCTGAAGTCGGTCCCAAGGGTATGGCTGTTCGCCATTTAAAGTGGTACGCGAGCTGGGTTTAGAACGTCGTGAGACAGTTCGGTCCCTATCTGCCGTGGGCGTTGGAAGATTGAAGGGGGCTGCTCCTAGTACGAGAGGACCGGAGTGGACGAACCTCTGGTGTTCGGGTTGTGTCGCCAGACGCATTGCCCGGTAGCTAAGTTCGGAATCGATAACCGCTGAAAGCATCTAAGCGGGAAGCGAGCCCTGAGATGAGTCTTCCCTGACCCCTTGAGGGTCCTAAAGGGTTGTTCGAGACTAGAACGTTGATAGGCAGGGTGTGTAAGCGTTGTGAGGCGTTGAGCTAACCTGTACTAATTGCCCGTGAGGCTTAACCATACAACACCCAAAGCGTTTTGATGGACTCAAAGCAAGAACAGATTGAATGTGTAGAGAACACAATAGCAGCTTTCCGAATTAAAGAATTTGCTTGGCGACCATAGCGATTTGGACCCACCTGATTCCATGCCGAACTCAGAAGTGAAACGAATTAGCGCCGATGGTAGTGTGGGGCTTCCCCATGTGAGAGTAGGACATCGCCAGGCTTTAAATTTAGACTCAAGAGTCTAACCAGTGCGGAGCGGTAGTTCAGTTGGTTAGAATACCGGCCTGTCACGCCGGGGGTCGCGGGTTCGAGTCCCGTCCGCTCCGCCACTTATTTAGAGAGTCGTCTCATTAAACACGAACTACAGGGGTGTAGCTCCAATTGGCAGAGCAGCGGATTCCAAATCCGCGTGTTGGGAGTTCGAATCTCTCCACCCCTGCCATCTTCAAAAGCCTCAGCAGAAATGCTGAGGCTTTTTTCGTATGTTAGTGCTAAACCAAAGCAGCGGATTCCGCCGATATCAAAGGCAGGCGTGTTGGGAGCTGGAGTGCTAGCCCAGTCATATCTCTCCCATGCCAAATAAAAGGCTCTAGCAGAAATGCTAGAGCCATTTTAAACATAACAACTATTCCTCTAGCTTAGAGGATATTCTTAGGAACAATTCTTCTGAGCTTTACCCCAATCTGTTTAAAGATACTGACCTTATGATCTGGGTTGAAGTCCTCACTAATAAGCCACGCGTTTTCTGGCTCCATCTCGATTCTCATTGCAATATTTACACCGTCGGTAATCTCTGGTGAATGAATGACGGTAAAGCTTTCTGTATTGAGGTTAGCGCTACGAGGGTCGAAGTTATAAGTACCGACAATCGTTATATGGTCATCAATGGTCATCGTCTTAGCGTGTAAGCCAAAGATAGGCGTCGTAGGCAAGCGTTTAAACATATGTTCAGTCATGACCCGTTGACGAACTTTGGCATCTGGCTTGAACTCATAAATCTCGACGCCTGTTTTTAGTAGTGCAGAGCGATTCCTTTGGTAGCCACTAAACGCTTCTAGGTTGTCGTTGGAGGCGAGGCTGTTAGTGAGGATCTTTATCTCCACCCCTTTATCGACTAATTGACGAAGGAACTTACGGTCCGCTTTTGTGGTGACTAGGTATGGCGTTTGGATCAAAATGCTTTTCTGAGCACTTTCTGCGAGTTCAATCAACTTACTTCTTGTAAGACTTCCACCGCCAAGAAAGGTTTGCTGATCGTTTTTACCGGGGCTATCAGAAATGTATTCCACCTTCTCAAGGAATCTAAAGCGTCCTTGGTCCATCAAGCGATCAAAAGTTTGTGGCACTTTCTCGATTTCTGCTTTTATCTCAGGATGGAAGTTTTCAGGGTTACATGAGTAAGAATGTAGGCGGGAGAAGTCAGGGTTCTTAGGGTAAGGGTTTTTACCAACTAACTTCTCTACTCTTACGCTTAATTCATGATTCCAAAATTCATTAAATGACCTTTTTACATCTGATACCGCTTTACCCGCGAGAAAGACGTCGCGATCTCTGAAGTTATACTCATGGTCAAAGCCGAAATACTCGTCCGCAATGTTGCGCCCTCCAGTAACGGCTATCTGGTCGTCGACCAAGAAGACCTTGTTATGCATTCTCTGATTTAAACCGTGGAAGTCAGTAAGTAAGGTTCCCAGCTTGTTGATGACGTTCTTGCCTATGTTTACATTCGGGTTGTAGATTTTTATCTCTATATTTTCATGGGCAGTGAGCATTAGGAGCTCATCGCCTTTTGCATCTAGCATGATGTCATCAATTAATACTCTGACTTTTACTCCGCGTTCGGCCGCGCGAACAAGGTGGTCTGTTGCAATCAGGCCAATGTTATCCACCGAGAATATAAAGTACTGAATATCAATACTGTGCTCAGCCCTATCCGTAATCCAAGCTCTGGACATCATGGCTTCAGCGCCTTGCTCCAAAACATACACACCAGTTGTATTGTCTAGCTTTGATTGGAATGGCTGGATGTAATGAGAGAGGGGCTCAACGTGATGTGGCTCGATTGAGTCACAATGATCTTTTTCAGAAAGTGGCACACTGTCGGGATCTGAGCCACAGCCAATTAAAAGTAGTGTTAGAGAATAGAGTAGAGGTTTTATCTTCATGTGCTAGTGTCGATACGTCCATTGTCTTAATAAGGTAGGCGTCACTTTCTTATCACACATTGCTTTAGATATGTGTTTATAGTGAGCTAATAGCTGAGTTAGCTCCCAATTATAGATAGTGTAGATATAAAAAAGCCCACTCATTAGAGAGTGGGCTAAAAATTTCAGCTGTGACGGAGCTTGATATTATTTTAGTAGTGCTTCATTACCGTTTTCACGGATGTGCTTAAGCATACCTTTAACGCCGCGAGCGCTTGATGCAACAACGTTGCCTGACTTCATGTAGTCAGTGCCACCTGCAAAATCAGTCACGATAGCACCCGCTTCACGAGCAATAAGTTCACCAGCAGCGATATCCCAAGGCTTAAGGCCTAGCTCGAAGAAACCATCAACTCGGCTAGCTGCTAGGTAACATAGGTCTAGAGCAGCAGAACCAGTGCGACGGAAATCAGAGCAATCTACAAATAGAGCAGACATGATCTTGAAGTAAGACTCAGAGTGTTGCTTCTGCTTGTATGGGAAGCCTGTCGCTAGAACAGTGCCTTGAAGGTCTTTTAGTTGTTTAACGCGGATACGAGCGTTGTTTAGCTGAGCGCCAGCACCACGTTGTGCAGTGAATAGCTCGTTAAGCATTGGGTCGTATACACACGCTACTTCAGTTTTGCCTTTGATACGAACAGCGATAGATACAGAGAAATGTGGCAAACCTTTAACAAAGTTTGTTGTGCCATCCAGTGGGTCGATGATCCATTGTACATCTTTATCTTTACCTTCGATTACGCCGTTTTCCTCAGCAACGATCTCGTGCTCAGGGTAAGACGCTTTGATTGTATCGATAATTAGAGTTTCAGCTTCTTTGTCTACGTTAGTAACAAAGTCATTCGCGCCTTTTTGAGTCGATTCGATCTTCTCAGCATTTTCTAAAGATTTAGCAATATGGTTGCCTGCTTTTCGTGCAGCACGAATAGCGATATTAAGCATTGGATGCATACTAATTTCCCAACGGATGTTAAAGAACAGAAAAACGGGCGGCAGTATACCAGATAAATAGTGAAATGGAAGTGGTTAATTTTTGCACTTTTAGTTTTATTAGTAGAAAGGGTCTGACCATTTTACTCAGGTATATGGTACTATCTTGCAGCTCAAATTTTGTGTTCGGAAATCATCAATGCTTAACAACGTAAAAGTCGTCCTTGTCGGCACTTCTCACTCAGGAAATATAGGCTCAGCAGCCCGTGCAATGAAGGTTATGGGGTTATCCAACCTAGTGCTCGTCGATCCTCAGTGTAGCGTTGATGAACAAACCTTAGCGTTAGCGGCAGGCGCGGCAGACATCGCTCAGAATGCTCAAGTTGTATCGACTTTGACTGAAGCGGTAGCCGATTGCGCGTTAGTTGTCGGTTCGAGTGCTCGCTCGCGTACTCTAGAGTGGCCGATGCTTGAGCCGCGTGAATGCGGCCAGAAGTTTGTTGAAGAAGGTCAATCTGCACCAGTGGCTTTAGTCTTTGGGCGAGAGCGCACCGGGCTGACTAACGAAGAGCTACAAACTTGCCATTATCACGTATGTATCCCTGCGAATCCTGAATACAGTTCTCTGAATTTGGCGATGGCGGTTCAGACATTGAGCTACGAAGTACGAATGGCTTACTTAGAACGTGAGCAAAGCCAATATGAGCCGCAAGAGTCGGCTGAGTACCCAAGGCACAAAGAATTAGAATTATTTTTCTCACACCTTGAAAAAGTGGCTCAAGAGACCCAATTTATCAGTGAAGATCAACCTGGCAAGGTAATGAATAAGCTACGTAGATTGTTTAATCGAGCTAGGCCCGAATCACAAGAGCTTAATATTCTGCGCGGTATCTTAACTTCAATTGAGAAGCGTATCTCTCAGCAAAAATAACCACCACAATTTAATGGTTAAATACCTGACTAAATTAGTCAATTAAATACTTGACCATTTTAGTCGGGTATGTGACAATTCATACCACATAAACGGTGTGGATATGGTGTTATATGAGACTTACATCTAAAGGAAGATACGCAGTGACAGCCATGTTAGATGTGGCTCTGCATTCGCAACAGAACCCTGTACCTCTGGCTGATATTTCAGAGCGTCAAGGTATCTCTTTGTCTTACTTAGAGCAGCTTTTCTCTAAGTTACGTAAAGCTGGCCTCGTAGCTAGTGTACGTGGTCCTGGTGGTGGTTACCGCCTCGGTGAAGACGCTCATTCAATCGCAATCGGTACTGTCATTGCCGCGGTCGATGAGTCAGTGGATGCAACAAAATGTAATGGTAAAGGAGATTGCCAAGGTGGTTCTCGTTGCCTTACGCACACACTGTGGCGTGACCTAAGTTCACGTATCAGTGACTTCTTGAATAACATCACTCTAGGTGAGTTGATGAAAGACAATGAAGTACTAGAAATTTCAGATCGACAAGATATTGATCTTGCCGTTAATCATGGGTTCGCTACTAAAAATACAAACACCGCGCCCATCGGTGTAAACGTCCGCTCATAAGCGGTTTGCCTGTTACATTGGAGTAGAAAATGAAACTGCCTATTTATTTAGATTATTCAGCGACCTGTCCTGTTGATCCTCGTGTAGCTGAAAAAATGGTTCAGTACATGACTATGGACGGTACGTTTGGCAACCCAGCGTCTCGTTCGCACCGTTACGGCTGGCAGGCAGAAGAAGCAGTAGATACCGCTCGTGAGCAGATTGCAGACCTATTAAATGCAGACCCGCGTGAAATCGTATTCACTTCTGGCGCAACTGAGTCAGACAACCTAGCGATTAAAGGTGCAGCGCGCTTCTATTCGAAGAAAGGTAAGCACGTAATCACTTGCAAAACAGAACACAAAGCAGTTCTTGATCCATGCCGTCAACTAGAACGTGAAGGGTTTGAAGTCACTTACCTTGAGCCAGAGTCAAACGGTCTTATCGATCTTAAGAAGCTTGAAGCTGCAATGCGCGAAGATACCGTTCTTGTGTCTATCATGCACGTAAACAACGAGATCGGTGTTATCCAAGATATCTCTTCAATCGGCGAAATGTGTCGTGAACGTAAGATTGTTTTCCATGTAGATGCCGCCCAATCAGCAGGTAAACTACCTATCGACGTTCAAGAGATGAAAGTCGACCTGATCTCTATGTCAGCGCACAAAGTATACGGTCCTAAAGGTATTGGCGCACTATACGTACGTCGTAAGCCACGTATTCGTCTAGAAGCACAAATGCACGGTGGTGGTCACGAACGTGGTTTCCGTTCAGGTACTCTAGCGACTCACCAAATCGTGGGTATGGGTGAAGCGTTCCGCATCGCGAACGAAGAGATGCAGAAAGACTTCGATCATGCTCTAGCTCTACGTACTCGTCTTCTTGATGGCGTTAAAGATCTTGAAGCAGTCACGATTAACGGTGACCTTGAGCAGCGTGTACCTCATAACCTAAATATCAGCTTTGCTTTCGTTGAAGGTGAATCACTACTGATGTCGCTAAAAGATCTAGCGGTTTCTTCAGGTAGTGCTTGTACTTCAGCAAGTCTAGAGCCTTCATACGTTCTACGTGCTCTAGGTTTGGATGATGAGCTAGCTCACAGCTCAGTTCGTTTCTCATTTGGTCGTGCAACGACTGAAGCAGAGATCGACTACGCAATCGAACAAATTCGTACAGCAGTGATTAAACTGCGTGACATGTCTCCTCTATGGGATATGTACAAAGAAGGAATTGACCTAAGCACAGTTGAGTGGGCACACCACTAATACTGACTCAGTCATTCCAAGGATAGAAATAGAGGATTCGAGGTAAATATCATGGCATATAGCGAAAAAGTAATTGATCACTACGAGAACCCACGTAACGTTGGTTCATTTGATAAAGAAGATCCAGCAGTAGGTAGCGGCATGGTTGGTGCTCCTGCGTGTGGTGACGTAATGAAACTTCAGATCAAGGTAACACCAGAAGGTATTATCGAAGATGCGAAGTTTAAAACTTACGGTTGTGGTAGTGCGATCGCATCAAGCTCACTTGTGACTGAGTGGGTGAAAGGCAAGAGCATTGATGAAGCGGCAGCAATTAAAAATGCTGAAATCGCTGAAGAGCTAGAGCTTCCACCAGTAAAAGTTCACTGCTCAATTCTTGCTGAAGACGCAATCAAAGCAGCGGTTGCTGACTACAAGAAAAAACACCAAGAATAAGTAATCTGTATATAATGGGGGCCAGAACCCCATTTCATTCGCGAAATAGACAAACTAAGGTGCAGTATGGCCATTACAATGACAGAAACCGCGGCAAGTCGCGTTAGAACATTCCTAGAAAACCGAGGCAAAGGTATCGGTTTACGCTTGGGTGTGAAAACGACCGGGTGTTCTGGTATGGCATATGTACTTGAATTCGTTGATGAGCTAAACGAAGAAGATTCAGTATTCGAGCATGAAGGCGTAAAGGTCATCATTGACCAAAAGAGCCTAGTGTACTTAGACGGCACTGAATTGGATTACGTTAAAGAAGGCCTCAACGAAGGGTTTGAATTCAATAACCCGAATGCTAAGAGCGAATGTGGTTGTGGTGAAAGCTTCAACGTGTAATTGATAAGGCCTGTGGGTTTCGGCCCACAGGTTTATTACCAAGGATAGAATTCTCCATGAATTACTTTGAATTATTTGGGCTACCAAGTCAGTTTAATCTGGATGGTAGCCTTCTTTCTTCACAATTCCGTGAACTTCAAAAACAGTTTCATCCTGATAACTTTGCGACTGCATCTGAACGTGACCGTTTAATGGCGGTGCAAAAAGCTGCCGAGATCAACGACGCCTACCAAGTTCTCAAGAACCCTATCTCAAGAGCCGAATACATCTTGTCTGAGAATGGCGTAGAGATTCGCGGTGAGCAGCAAACGATGCAAGATCCGATGTTCTTAATGGAGCAAATGGAGTTGCGTGAAGAACTAGAAGATATCTCTTCAAGCTCCGACGCAGAAGATGCGTTGTTCGACTTTGAAAGCAAAGTGAGCAAAATGTTTAAGCAGCAACTGACTGCGACCGAGCAAGATTTAAATCAAACGGACTGGCAGCAAGCGGCTGACCGAGTTCGTAAGCTTAAATTTATTGCCAAACTACAGAACGAAATCGAACTAGTGGAAGACAAACTCTTCGGCTAGTGCAATACAAGGACCACCCATGGCATTACTTCAAATTGCAGAACCGGGTCAAAGCTCGGCTCCACATGAGCATAAACTTGCCGCTGGCATTGACTTAGGTACGACTAACTCACTGGTGGCTTCAGTTCGAAGTGGCGACGCGGCAACATTGCAAGATGAGCAAGGTCAAAGCATCTTACCTTCCGTTGTTAACTACTCAGGAGAGACTCCCGAAGTTGGTTATGTAGCGAAAGATAAAGCAGAAGTTGATCCAACCAATACAATTATCTCAGTGAAGCGACTGTTAGGCCGTTCACTAGAAGATATTCAAGCGCGTTATCCAAATCTTCCTTACCAGTTTGAAGCGAGTGACAACGGCCTGCCGGTACTGCAGACGGCAAGTGGGGATAAAAACCCGATTGAAGTATCCGCTGAAATTCTCAAGTCGCTAGGTCAGCGTGCTGAGAAAACGCTGGGTGGCGAGTTAGCGGGTGTGGTAATCACCGTTCCTGCTTACTTTGATGACGCTCAGCGTGCTGGAACCAAAGATGCGGCTAAGCTCGCAGGTCTACATGTTTTAAGACTGCTTAATGAGCCAACAGCGGCTGCGATTGCATACGGACTAGACTCTGGTCAAGAAGGTGTAATTGCCGTATACGATTTGGGTGGCGGTACGTTTGATATCTCTATCCTACGTCTATCTAAAGGCGTGTTTGAAGTACTGGCAACGGGTGGTGATTCTGCACTTGGTGGTGATGATTTTGACCACTTGTTGGCTGATTACCTGCTTGAAAAATCAGGTAACACAGAGACTTTAACTGCAACGCAAATGCGCACAGTTTTGAATGTGGCTACTGCGACTAAAATTGCTTTCTCAGATAAAGAATCCGTAGACGTCGATGTTCTAGGTTGGCAAGGTAGTGTTTCTCGCGATGAGTTTGAAGACTTGATTCGCCCGCTCGTTAAGAAGACTTTAATGTCTTGTCGCCGTGCATTGAAAGATGCTCAAGTTGACGCCGAAGATGTGCTAGAAGCGGTTATGGTAGGCGGCTCTACACGTACGCTGCTTGTAAGAGAAATGGTGGGTGACTTCTTTGGTCGTAAGCCGCTAACCAGCATTAACCCGGATGAAGTGGTGGCGATTGGCGCTGGTATTCAAGCCGATATTTTAGCGGGTAACAAGCCCGACTCTGAAATGCTACTACTCGACGTTATTCCGCTATCCCTTGGTATTGAAACCATGGGCGGACTGGTTGAGAAGATTGTTCCACGTAACACGACTATTCCAGTTGCGCGAGCTCAAGAATTTACCACGTTTAAAGATGGTCAAACGGCAATGAGCGTTCATGTTGTTCAAGGTGAACGTGAAATGGTTGATGACTGTCGCTCTCTAGCACGTTTCTCGCTAAAAGGTATCCCACCGATGGCGGCGGGTGCAGCGCATATCCGTGTGACTTATCAAGTCGATGCAGATGGCCTACTGTCTGTAACAGCGATGGAAAAGAGTACTGGTGTTCAGTCTGAGATTCAGGTTAAGCCATCTTATGGTTTGAGCGATGATGAAGTCGCCAACATGCTGCGCGACTCTATGACGTACGCTAAAGAAGATATGAATGCTAGAGCGCTAGCAGAACAACGCGTTGAAGCCGATCGCGTTATCGAAGGTTTGATTGCAGCAATGCAAGCAGATGGTGATGAGCTATTGTCTGAATCAGAACGTGGTGAACTGCTTAAAGCGATTGAGTCTTTGATTGAGCTGCGCAATGGTGACAGCGCTGACGCAATAGAACAAGGTATCAAAGATACTGACAAGGCGAGCCAAGAGTTTGCTTCTCGCCGCATGGACAAATCGATTCGAGCTGCTTTGTCAGGTCAATCAGTAAATGATATTTAAGAGAAAGAGTTATGCCTAAGATTATTGTATTACCGCATGAGGATTTATGCCCAGAGGGTGCGGTTTTGGAAGCAAACAGTGGTGACACCGTTCTTGATGTTGCGCTAAAAAATGGCATTGGCATTGAACACGCGTGTGAAAAGTCGTGCGCTTGTACGACGTGTCACGTGGTGATTCGTGAAGGTTTTGATTCACTAGAAGAGAGTGACGAGCTTGAAGATGACATGCTAGATAAAGCGTGGGGTCTTGAGCCAGAATCTCGCCTTGGTTGTCAGGCTAAAGTCGCAGACGAAGATCTGGTCGTTGAGATTCCAAAATATACTCTGAACCACGCTTCAGAAGATCACTAATCGACAGCTTTTCTTATTCGAATTATCACTACCGAAGAGTAGAAGGAAGGTAAGCAATGAAATGGACAGATTCACGCGATATTGCGATCGAGCTATGTGACAAGTTTCCAGAGGTAGATCCTAAAACAGTACGTTTTACCGATCTTCATCAGTGGATTACTGAGTTAGATGAGTTTGATGATGAACCGAACCGATCTAATGAAAAGATTCTGGAAGCGGTGATCTTGTGCTGGATGGATGAAATGGATTAATCCTTAAACGGAAACCCATCGCAGTTAACAAAATTTACTAAAAAAAACGGGCCTTATGGCCCGTTTTTTTATCAATTTCACATTAAAGTGTTAACATCCCAGAGTGAACAGAAAAAGGCGTAGGCAGCGCCAGTACAGACAAGGAGAAACCATGTCTACACAGATGTCAGTATTTCTAAGCCAAGAGGCTGCAGCGCCGCATTGGGGTGAGAACGCAATTCTTTCTTTCTCTGAATCAGGTGCGACAATCCATCTTGGTGATAATCATGATTTAGGCGCAATTCAGCGTGCTGCTCGTAAGTTAGATGGTCAAGGTATCGCTTTCATTTCTTTACAAGGGGAAGGTTGGGACCTAGAGAGTATTTGGTCGTTCCATCAAGGTTACCGTGGACCAAAGAAGAAAAATCAATTCGTATGGCAAGAGCTTGAAGAGCAAGATCAAGCTGAGTTGACTGCGCGCATTAAAGCGACGGACTTTACTCGCGACATTATCAACAAGCCAGCAGAAGAAGTCGCACCGCGTCAATTGGCGACGATGGCGGCTGAGTTCATCAAATCTGTTGCACCAGAAGGGACAGTGAAGGCGCGTATCGTAAAAGATAAAGACCTTCTTGCTGAAGGTTGGCAAGGTATCTTTGCGGTAGGTCGCGGCTCTGAGCGTACATCGGCCATGCTTCAACTGGATTTCAACCCTACAGGCGACGAGAACGCACCAGTATTTGCTTGTCTAGTTGGTAAAGGGATCACCTTCGACTCTGGTGGTTACAGCATCAAACCGTCTGGCTTTATGACGGCAATGAAAGCGGATATGGGCGGTTCAGGTACAATTACCGGCGGTTTAGGTCTGGCGATCATGCGCGGTTTGAACAAGCGTGTGAAACTGATCCTTTGTTGTGCTGAGAACATGATTTCTGGTCGCGCACTTAAGCTTGGTGACATCATTACCTATAAAAACGGTAAGACGGTCGAGATCATGAATACCGATGCGGAAGGTCGCCTTGTACTTGCGGATGGTCTAATTTATGCGAGTGAGCAAAAACCTGAGCTAATTATTGATTGCGCTACCTTAACTGGAGCTGCTAAAAATGCTTTAGGTAATGATTACCACGCATTGATGAGCTTTGACGATGAGTTGTCTCATCAAGCGCTGAACGCGGCACGCGAAGAAAAAGAAGGCTTATGGCCACTGCCATTGGCTGACTTCCACCGTGGTATGTTGCCATCTAATTTTGCTGATCTTTCAAACATCAGCACTGGTGACTACTCACCAGGTGCAAGTACGGCGGCAGCATTCTTGTCTTACTTTGTTGAAGACTACAAAAAAGGTTGGTTGCATTTTGACTGTGCAGCAACTTATCGTAAGTCTGCGACAGATAAGTGGGCAGCAGGTGCAACTGGCGTAGGTGTACGTAGCCTAGCTGGTCTGCTACTACAGCAAGCGAATAAATAAGCTAAGAGGCCGTAGAGCCTCTTTTAATAATACCAAGAAATAACGAAAGGATACCCTATGACTCTAGAAAGAACTTTTTCTATTGTTAAGCCCGATGCAGTAGAACGTAATCTAATTGGTGAAATCTACCACCGTATTGAAAAAGCAGGTCTGCAAGTTATTGCTGCTAAAATGGTGCGTTTAACTGAAGATCAAGCGAGCGGCTTTTATGCTGAACATGAAGGCAAACCGTTCTTTGAAGATTTGAAAGCCTTTATGACTTCAGGCCCAATTATGGTTCAAGTACTGGAAGGTGAGAACGCAATTGCTCGCTACCGCGAATTAATGGGGAAAACTAACCCAGAAGAAGCGGCTTGCGGCACTATTCGCGCTGATTACGCATTAAGCATGCGTCATAACTCTGTTCACGGCTCTGATAGCCCAGAGTCTGCGGCTCGCGAAATTGAATTCTTCTTCCCTGAATCGGAAATCTGTCCTCGATAAGCTGTAAAAATAAGGCCATTCTAGCGAATGGCCCTTTTTTTATTGAATACTCAGTGCTTGAATTTCAAAACCGTCACTGGAATTGATATGTCGCTCAAGCGAAGCTTCATCAAAATTGTGCGGGTCTTTAGTTGTAATTTTATGCGTCTGGTCAATAAAGCGAATGGCGGTTAGTCGGCATCCTTCGAACTCACTATCGAATTTAATATTTAAGGATCTATTGGTACGAAGCAATTGGTCGTTTCCTGTGTAGCTCGAAACGATTTGGTCAACTTCACCTACATCTGCAAGTGCATGCCAAGAACTAGTTATGTCGTCACCATCCAAGCATTTTAGGTGGACCTTTGTTTTTCCTTGCTCTGGGTATTGTGCAAAAGAAACCCCGCCTCCTGAAAACTCTCTAACATACAATGATTTTCCTTCAATAGGGCAGTTTAGTCTAACTGTAGTCATACCTGAACGACCAACAGAATAGAAGCTTGAACTATCTTCAGCTCCAGTCATGCCGGCAGGGATATATCTAGTTTGATCGCTAAATGGTCTAGCGCCTTCTCTATTCACTCGTACAAACTCATGTCTAATTGATGGATCTGCATATTCTTTACCATAGATAACATTTTGAAGAGCTGCATCTAAATTGCAGCTGAGCAAGTTGCTTTCTGGTTCTGGTGTAGTTAAACAGCGCTTTAACTCGTTGCTATAAGGTTTGTAGAAAGATTTACAAAGCTCAATATGCTCGGAAGTGAGTTTTTGGTTTGCTGAAGGAGAAATGTTTAGGCTTTCCAATAATGGGCCGTAAGAATTGGGTTTATCGTTTGAGCGTATAAAAATTGGTGTGAAGAAGCGATCGGCTACAAACTCAACTTTGGCTGTGTAGAAATCGTTGTTTGGCACACTTACTGGCAGTGGCAATGAGATTTTGTGTTCGTTGACTAAAGACGCAGTGAGGTCAATCCCGTTTAATGCCGCTTTCTCAATGTTGTCAGAGCGTAGTCTAATGAACAACTTATCCTGTGTAGGGTCATACCCCGAAAAACGAGAACCGTAATCAAGGTCGAAAGTATAGCGAACACCAGGTATGGTAGGAATATAGGTTCTTAAACGTACTCCTGATGCATTGTCTGACCTGTCAATAGTATAAGTATTGTACTCTCCATTAATATTTTCTATATCTATTGAACTACCGCAATGATGAAGGTCAGAATCTAATTCAGCGACATGCTGGTCATAAGCATATGGGCCATAAATATAAGCTCTTCCTACTTCTAGCTTTGCTTTACAAGTAGAGTTATGACTGTTGAAGGCTTTGCGAATGTTACGAAGTGATAGGTTGTCATTCCATTTAGAGCCAAGCAAAGCTTTTAATGTATTTTGTGTCCAGCGTACATCGAAGAGAATACGATTGTTTTCTGTATAAGCTAATTTCTCTGCACGTGTGAAATTTCTATCTTCAAAGTGAAACGGAACTGGAGCAATAAGCCCCCAACCTTTAATAGCGTACTCACTAAAATCTTGTGAGTAACTTTCCCCGTAGCTATCTGCGACAGCGGAAAAAGCGCAAACACTCGCAAGTGTGAATATGGTTTTCTTTAACATATAGACTCCCTCGTCCTTAATTGCTTTTATTTAACTGACGGCATTGATGTGGTTTTTATGCGGCTAGATATTAGCTATGAATCACTGTCATATATATGTCGAACAGTCAATAATTTGTCGAGTTCTTACTTGTGAGAACTTTGAGGAGGAGGAGATAGTTGAAAAGTAGATATTAGGGTACCATTATTGTTCTAGATATTTTTTTTATGACAACAGCACGCAAGGGTATCAGTCTTGACAGATTGTGATATACTCTGCGCGCAATTTATACCTTATAAACAGAGTAAGACAATGGCAGATTTATCAAAGTACAGAAACATTGGTATTTTCGCGCACGTTGATGCGGGTAAAACTACCACCACTGAGCGTATCCTTAAGCTTACTGGTAAAATCCACAAAACTGGTGAAGTACACGACGGTGAGTCTACAACTGACTTCATGGAGCAGGAAGCTGAGCGTGGTATCACAATCCAGTCTGCTGCCGTAACTTGTGAGTGGAATGGCCACCGCCTAAACGTTATCGATACTCCGGGACACGTTGACTTTACAGTAGAAGTATACCGTTCACTTAAAGTTCTTGACGGTGGTATCGGTGTATTCTGTGGTTCTGGTGGTGTTGAGCCTCAGTCAGAGACTAACTGGCGCTACGCGAACGATTCAGAAGTTGCTCGTCTGATCTTCGTAAACAAACTAGACCGTATGGGTGCAGACTTCTTCAACGTAGTTGATCAAGTGAAAAACGTTCTTGGTGCAAACCCACTAGTAATGACTCTGCCAATCGGTCGTGAAGACGATTTCGTTGGTGTTGTAGACGTTTTAAACCGTCAAGCTTACGTTTGGGATGACACAGGTCTTCCAGAGAACTACGAAATCAAAGAAGTTCCAGCGGACATGGTTGATGACCTAGAAGCATACCGTGAAGAGCTAGTTGAGACTGCTGTAGAGCAAGACGACGATCTAATGGAAGCTTACATGGAAGGTGAAGAGCCTTCTATCGAAGACCTTAAGCGTTGTATTCGTAAGGGTACTCGTGACCTAGCGTTCTTCCCAACTTTCTGTGGTTCTGCATTCAAAAACAAAGGTATGCAGCTTATCCTTGACGCTGTTGTAGATTACCTACCAGCTCCAGCAGAAGTTGATCCTCAGCCTCTAACAGATCCAGAAACTGGCGAGCCAACTGGCGAAGTTGCTACTGTATCTGCAGATGAGCCACTAAAAGCGCTAGCATTCAAGATCATGGATGACCGTTTTGGTGCTCTAACGTTCGTACGTATCTACTCTGGTCGTCTGAAGAAGGGTGACACTATCCTTAACTCAGCAACTGGTAAGACTGAGCGTATCGGCCGTATGTGTGAGATGCAAGCTGACGAGCGTAACGAACTTACTGAAGCGCAAGCTGGTGACATCATCGCTATCGTTGGTATGAAGAACGTTCAAACTGGTCACACTCTATGTGATCCTAAGCACGAATGTACTCTTGAAGCTATGATCTTCCCAGAACCAGTAATCTCTATCGCTGTAACTCCTAAGGACAAAGGCGGTTCAGAGAAGATGGGTATCGCTATCGGTAAGATGGTTGCAGAAGATCCATCTTTCCAAGTTGAGACTGACGAAGAGTCTGGCGAAACTATCCTGAAAGGTATGGGTGAACTTCACCTAGACATCAAGGTAGATATCCTTAAGCGTACTTACGGCGTTGAGCTAGAAGTAGGTGCTCCACAGGTAGCTTACCGTGAAACTATCACTCAAGCAGTTGAAGATAGCTACACGCACAAGAAGCAGTCTGGTGGTTCTGGTCAATTCGGTAAGATCGACTACCGCATCAAACCAGGTGAGCCAAACTCTGGCTTCACGTTCTCTTCAACAGTTGTTGGTGGTAACGTACCTAAAGAATTCTGGCCTGCAGTTGAGAAAGGTTTCGCATCTATGATGGAAACTGGTGTTCTAGCTGGCTTCCCAACTCTAGACGTAGAAGTTGAACTATTCGACGGTGGTTTCCACGCAGTTGACTCTTCAGCTATCGCTTACGAAATCGCTGCTAAAGGCGCATTCCGTCAGTCTATGCCTAAAGCGGGTGCACAACTTCTTGAGCCAATCATGAACGTTGACGTATTCACTCCAGAAGACAACGTTGGTGACGTAATCGGTGACCTTAACCGTCGTCGTGGTATGATCAAAGACCAACAAGCTGGTACTACTGGCGTTCGTATTAAAGCTGACGTTCCTCTATCAGAAATGTTTGGCTACATCGGTCACCTACGTACTATCACTTCTGGTCGTGGTCAGTTCTCTATGGAGTTCGGTCAATACGCACCATGTCCAGCAAACGTTGCTGAGCAAGTAATCGCTGAAGTTAAAGAGCGTAACGAGAAGAAGTAATTCTTACGTTAGCTAGATAGATTTGAAAGCCCCAGTCGAAAGACTGGGGCTTTTTTTTGTTATGGGAACGGACTACGCCCTATGGAACGCTCCGCTACGAGAATCGAGATCGGGCTTCGCCCTTCGAGAGGAAAGTGTTGAGAATTTACATTATTCCTTAAAGACTTCTCGTTTCTCGTTTCTCGTTTCTCGTTTCTCGTTGTTCCGCTCACCTCGGACTGCGGCTATCGATAATCTCTAGACCTAAATGATCGAGCTTCTGGCACTCTTTGGCTTGGTCAAAAATCCATTCACAGAAGCGTTTGATTTTCTCTCTTTTAAAGTAGGCGCGTGGTGCGCACAAGAAATAGTTGTAGTCGGTACGCTGCGCTAGATTACCGATTCTGACTAGCTTCCCTTCATCAATATAACGTTGAGCTAAGGTATGCTTGGCGAGCGCGACGCCTTGAACAGCTAAAGCACCTTCTAATACAAAGTGGGAGCCATTGTACTTAAGTGTCGGCTTAGAGGCTTTATGGCCCACGTTGTTGAGCCAAATCCCCCAATCTAGGTCTCGCCAATAATCTTCAATTAAGTCCGCGCCTGTTAGGTCGCTGAGTTGGTAAATACCGTGTTGCTCTTGGTAGATAGGATGACAAACAGGATAGAGTAACTCTTCAATAAGTAGCTCTGAAGTGATGTTTGGGTAATCACCAGGCCCATATCGAATGCACAAATCAAGGTTAGAGTTTTGAAAGTCAGCCAGCTCGCTGGTGGGCTCAATCATCAGTTCAAGATCTGGGTTTTGCTGTCTAAAGTGGCCAATTCTTGGCACAAGCCAGTGTTGGGCAAAGGAAGGCAATGTCGAAATGGAGAGCTGGTTAGGATTGGGGTCTTGGTTGATTTGTCGAACACCGCGATGAAGATGCTCAAAGCCTCTTAGAGCTTGCTCATAGAGTATTTCCCCCTCCATGGTTAGCGTGACTTTACGATGTTGCCTCAAGAACAGTTCTGCGCCTAAAAAGTCTTCCAGTTGGCGTATCTGCTGACTAATGGCTGCGGCGGTGACATAGAGCTCTTGGGCTGCCAGTTTGAAACTGCCCAGCCTCGCTGCGGTATAAAAGTAATAAATGCCCTGCAAAGGTGGCAATCGATCTTTCACTTTAGTTTTCCTTAACTGAAGGTCAATTTGTATCGTTTGAGCAAGATAGGTTCATGGTTAATTATTTAATCACTAAATGCAAGAGAGGGGATAAACCATGGAAACTTCAGAGTACGGCTACAAACAAAAACTATCTGATACTTTAGTTTGGGATAAAAAAATCTTAACTATATTGAAGCGCTGGTGGCGAAATCATCGCACTCGTAAGCAGTTGGAAGATTTGCCAGATCACCTTCTTGATGATCTTGGACTAACGAAAGAGCAATCGCATGAAGAAAGCATTCGACGTTTTTGGGATGAGTAATCCGTAAAAAGGGTTACTCTGCAATTTCACTGTGCAGCCAGTTGGCGAATGCAGCGATACGTTGTCGGCGAGGTGATTCACTATCGTAGAAAAGGTTGAACTGAATACCCGGCGTCATTCCAATATCAAACGGTTTAATGAGTAGCCCTCTTTCAATGTAGTCGCTTGCTAATGAATCAGATGCAAGGCAAGCGCCATGACCGGCCATAACGGCATTCATTGCATGGTCAAAAGTACTGACATCCATCCATTGAACGGACTCTTTATTCATCGTCACGCCTGCTTGAGCGAACCAGGTTTGCCAAGGGTAACCACCAGACTCATAGTGAATAAGCCATGTATTGAGTAACTGTTCAGGGCTAGTAAGTTGGATAGTTTTGGCTAAATTGGGTGAGCAGAAGGGATAGATGGTTTCCTCAAATAGAAACTCTTTATGCAGCTTTTGGTCAATGTTGATATCCAGTTCTTCCCCCTGCCATACCGCAAGGTCAGCGTCGCCTTGCTTGAGGTTTGGGGCATCACAACTGGTGATGATGCGAATCGGGATGTTTGGGTGCTGAGTAGAAAATTTCCACAGTCTCGGCAGTAGCCAACGCGAAGCAAACGAAGGAGTAGAGCTGACACACAGCAAGCCTTCTACCGGTTCACTTTGGATTTGATTGAGGCCACTGATGATGTTTTCAAAACCTTGGGAGACATGTTTAAACAAGATTTTCCCTTGTTCTGTTAAACGCATTTCCCTGCCTTCACGGACAAACAGTTTACAGCCTAAGCCGTCTTCTAGCTGACGAATCTTCTGACTGACAGCCGCTTGGCTAATAAATAGCTCTTCGGCAGCGCGACTATAGCTGTTTAATCTCGCAGCCACCTCAAAGTAGCGTAAACCCGGTAAGTGATGCAGCCTTGCATCCATATCCACTTCCTATGTTTGGTCCGAATGAATTGGCATCATAATCGGTTTAGTAACAAAAGCAAAAGGAGAGCGTATGCTCTCCTTTGGATTGAGTTAGTGAAGATTAATCTTCCCACACCACGAGTTGTCCTTTTGGCCAGTTATGACCAATGTCGTGGTATTTTTGTTCTAGAACATGACGTTTGATCTTAAGCGTTGGCGTCAAGATACCATTCTCAATACTCCACGGGTCTTTGATCATTAGCACGCCTTTGATCTGCTCGTGAGATTCAAGGTCGGCGTTCATTTTCGCAATGACCTTTTTGGTTGTTCTCTCGTAACGCTCTTTATCGAAGTTCGGGAAGTCATGCGGAACAACGAGCAGAATAGGTGCTGGAAGACCAAGCCCTATCAAACACATCATTTCGACTCGACTGTATTCAAACAGTTTTTTCTCGATTGGTACAGGTGCAACAAACTTGCCTTTAGCAGTCTTAAAGGTATCTTTCTTACGACCTTGAATCGTTAGATAGCCTTCACTATCAATAAAGCCGATGTCGCCTGTATGTAGCCAGCCTTCAGCATTGAATGACTCTTGCGTTGCAATATCATTTTTGTAGTAGCCAGAGAACAGACCTTTGCCTCGAACCAAGATCTCTTCATCTTCGGCGATCTTAAGCTCAATACCAGGACCTGCATTGCCGACACTACCTATTTTGTCTGCGCGGAATGGGTAGTTGAGCGTACTGTAGGCAAATGACTCTGTCATGCCCCATGCTTCGGTGATATGTAGACCAACGCTGTGATACCACTCAAGTAGAGCAGGTGAAACTGGCGCAGAACCACAGCCGAGTACACGTGCTTGATCTAATCCCAAGCCTTCTGCGAGTTTCTTCTTAATCAGAGAGTTTACAAACGGTATCTTAAGCAGAATGTTGAGTTTTTTCTGCGGTAGCTTGTCTTGAATACGTTGCTGGAACAGAGTCCATAGGCGAGGAACTGAGATGAACAGCGTTGGGCGCTGCATTTTCACGTCTTCGATAAAGGTATCTAAAGACTCAGGGAAGGCGGTTTGAACGCCACCCATGATCGATGAACCAAAGATGTAAACGCGTTCAGTGATGTGTGCTAACGGCAGATAAGAGAACAAGCGATCGTTTTCTTGGATACCGATATGATTAATAAGCTGTTGAACTGACCAACTGAATGCGCCGTAGGTCAGCATTGCGCCTTTAGGTAGACCAGAAGTACCAGAGGTGTATACCAATGACATTAACTTATCATCATAATGTTCTGGACGAGTCTCACTAGGCTGAGCTGAAGCAATTAACTCTTTGAACTGATATTTACAGTTTGGCGCAGTATCATAAGGTAGTGAGATAGTAATGACATCAGGCTTAGAGTCGATCACTTGCTGCGTCGCAGCGGCGTCATCTAACTTACCTCCAATCAAGACCTTACTTTCACTATGCGTTAAACAGTATTCGATTGTATCCGCCCCCGCAGTAGGGAAGATAGGGACACTTACAAAATCACCAAGCATCATCGCTAAGTCACAAATAAACCATTCTGCACAGTTTTTTGAGACTAAGGCGACTTTATCGCGAGGCTGAACCCCTAGATCATTTAACGCACTAACTAGCTTCAATGCCTGATCGGCGACTTCAGCATAGGTATATTCAACAAACTTTCGATTGATGGTTTGCTTGAGATAAACCTCGTTTGGGCGTTCCTCAGCCCATTTTAGGATCATCTCGTTTGGTGGTGGGAGAGCACAGGTTGGTTTGCTTAACTCGTTAGGCTGAATCATTCTCTAACTCCATGTTATTTGCAAAGTTATGTTTATATTTTTATTGTTAATAGATTGTTAACTCTAGCATGTTAGTCTAAGCGGAGGAAAGTGCAAGTCGCGAGTTTTCGTGCATCTTGTGAACAATATACGTAAACCCGTTCAATATGTATAAGTCTAGAATATGAAAGATTTCCTCGTTATCTACTACTAGTGTAGTTGACGGTAGATAGCCGGGCTGATACCGGTCTTCTTTTTAAAGATACGAGAAAAGTAGGAGACATCGTTATAACCGCATTGAAAAGCGATAAATGAAATCTTTTCTTTTCGGTCGTTGGTGAGAAGGTGCTTAGCGAGATTGATTCTTTTTAAGGTCAGGTAATCGCGAAAACTAACCCCGATAGTTTTATGAAAAAATTTTGAAAAATAAGTGACTGAATAGTGACAATATTCTGCTACATCTTCCTCTCTAATTGTTCTGGATAGATTTTTCTCTATGTACCTCAGCATTTCGACTAGATCTTTACTGATATGTTTTTGAGATTGTTTCTCAACTAATTTATGGATGTCTAGAACTTCTTGATGCTTAGTAAACTGATAATAAACTTGTTTATTAAGCTCATCAGACCATAACCTTACGTCATCATTATTTATAGAGAAGGAAGAAAATACCACGTCTAACTGACTTATTTCTTCTGGAATTTCGTCATTACAGACAACAATTAAGTGTTTATCTAAGTTTTGGCACAGCTTAACTGCGGTATGCATTAAAGAAGCAAAGGGCTCTTCAAAATAAAAAAAACAGAAGTGTATATCTGGCTCACTGAGTACTGATACATCATAACCGTAATCTAGAATGTGGAAATGTCTTTCTAAATCTCTTACCAGATCTTTTTCGATATAAGTAACTGATTTTCCGAGCCAGTAGCCTTTATGTAGTACTTCCACTGTATGCAGTCCTTAGTCATCTTAATTAGAATAATGAGGAACTATAAGGTTGAGCTTAGTATGAGATTATGAGGTTGACCAATCACACTATTGAGTTTTAACAAACTTATATGCCCTTTTTTGGTTGATGGGGGTCACACTTTTCTGTCGTTGTAATTTTGTCAAGTATCAAGAATGAGAAAGTGCATAATGTTTGTAGTGTTTTTATAATTTTAGCTTGGATTGTTGATTATTTCTTTTTTAATCATTTATTTGTAATATTAAAAATATTTAGAGTAATTATTTTAATGGATAAAATTGTGCGCTTAATAGGACAAAAAAGTCCAAATCGTATTTGAAGGTTGAGCAAAAAAATACCAAAGATGGACAAAATAATCCTAACTCTTATCTGTGAATAACTCTAAATTATCAATAAGCGCTACAGCTTAATGAACTTTGGAAGGAGACATATCATGAGCAAGCTTATTAAAAACATCACAGCATTTATGAAAGACGAAGAAGGTTTGACAGTTGTTGAGTACGTTGTAGGTGCAGGCCTACTCGTTGCAGGATTAGCGGGTATTTTTGGCACATTCAGTACAACCCTAGAAACTGAGCTTGGCACTGTATTTGCTGATGAATAGCCGAGAGTACAAGGTAAAAGTATCACCTCTCAATCGATAGTTTATGACCCATAGTGAGCCCACTATGGGTCTTTTGTGCTAGGGAGCATAAGGAGGTTTTTGTGTCTGTATCAGATTTTTTAAAGGATGAAGAAGGACTTACCGTCGTTGAATATGTAGTGGGGGCTGGTCTGATAGTTGTCGGCTTTGCTGGTTTATTTGTTGCGTTTAGAGGAATACTAACTGCCGAATTTGCGACTATATTTAACTAATAATAAAGCCTTATTACGGAGCGGTTAAATGGATGTATTAGTTTGGGTCGTCTTATTTGCAGTAGCCGTTTCTGATGCTAAGGAACATAGAATTCCTAATACTTTTTTATTAACGATTATTGTTATTGTTTTCATAAACAATGCTTTCGTTGTCGGTGATTTTTCTCTTTTAGCATGGTCTTTATTTAGTGGTATTACTTGTTTTATATGCGCCTTGATTCTTTACTTATTAAAAGTTATGGCTCCTGGGGACGTAAAACTAATGGGAGTAGTCGGCTTTTGGTTAGGTAGTGAGCACACGTTAAATGCTGTGTTTTGGATTGCAGTTTCTAGCGTAATGATAGGGTTGTTGTACGCACTTCAGAGAATGGCGCAAAGCCCAGAACAAACTAAAGTACTAATAAAAAAATACTCGATCTTTGCATTGTATGGCGTTTCTTCTACTAAAGCTCTAGGTGAGAAAAGAAGCATGGACGAGCGCTACAGAATGCCATTTGCTCCAGTCGTAGTCGTAGGAGTAGCACTTTCTCAGTATTTTTAAGCACTTACCTTGATGAGACAAGGAGTCTCTATGGTTCAGTCGACAGTTCAAGCAAAGCATAGGGTAGAACTTACACCTCAAGCCTCCGCACCCTCTGTACCGGTTTCTTTTGATGCTTTGGAATTACCTAAAGCCGTTGTCGAGAATCTGCTTCTTAAACACCTCGCAGCATACCCCAAATCTGACATTCTTCACCTGACCAAGTTGATGTGTATTAACAGCCACATGATTGAAGATATGCTCAGCGACCTGAGAGCTAAGTCCCAAGTTGAAGTGTATCAAGCACAGGGTTCAGGTTTCGCTGCCTCCTCTGCTGGCAACATACGTTATGGTCTCTCAGAACAAGGTATGCAGGAAGCGGATACTGCTTTTGCCAAAGATGCTTACCTAGGTCCCGTCCCGGTTTCTTTAACTAGTTACGATGCGATGGTCAAGTCTCAGGATGTAAGAGCAAAAATGGTCAATCGCCAAGATGTTACTTATGCCTTAGAGGAAGTACTTGGTGCTGAGAGAATGACTGGTGTTTTAGGTCCGGCAATAAACTCGGGCAGAGCGCTGCTTCTTTATGGCGATGCAGGTACTGGTAAAACGTTTGTTGCGACTCGTTTACTGAATTCTCTTAATACGTCTGTCTATGTTCCTTATGCTGTCTATGCAGCGGGAAACATCATCAAAGTATTTTCTCCCCAGCACCACAAACGGGTTAGAAGTGCTGAAAATCAGTCCATAACATTTAAAGAACAGTTTGACCGTCGATGGTGTCTATGTGAGCGACCCAGTATCCAAGTTGGTGGTGAGTTGACCATGGATATGCTTGAGGTCAACCACAGTGAGCATAACCGAGTTTGGATGGCCCCTCTCCAAATGATGGCAAATAATGGCATTTTCATCATTGATGACTTGGGTCGTCAAACTATGCCTGTTGCTACATTGCTTAACCGCTGGATAGTACCGATGGAGTACTTCTATGATTATCTATCACTGCCAAATGGACAACAAATCACGATTCCATTTATTTTAACTCTGGCCTTTTCTACGAACTTAGATCCGGAAAAGATCAGTGACCCCGCTTTTTTACGTCGATTAGGCTACAAAATTCAATTTGGTCCTTTATTGGAAACAGAGTATCGCCAATTGTGGGACCAATTTTCTAAAGGTCGTCAGCTTGAGCTTGCTGACGACTGCATACCATCACTTTTAGAGTTACATCGTCAGCATAGCGTTGGCTTTTATCCTTGTATTCCAAAGGATTTAGTAGGTATCAGCCGAGATATTATAGTTTTCGAAGAAGTTGCCCCGGTCATTACCTCCGAGATCGTCTGCCGCGCATGGGAAGTTTATTTTACTGCTGATGGCAAAGGAGGAGGTGCTCGATGAGTCGAAACCAAGTGATCTTACTATTTTTACTCTCTATTGCATTTGGACTTGGAGCGGTTTTTTTTGCCAAGCAGTGGATGGATCGGCAACTGACACCACAAACCGAAGTTGAAGTGGTCGAACGTGAGCCTGTAATTGTGGCTGCCCAAGAGATACCGGCTGGCAGCGTTATTGAAGAACAACATATTAGCTCAAAACTGATCGAAGTATCTTGGCGAGATGATTCGCAGTTTGATTCTGGAGAAGAGCTGCTTGGACAGGTTGCTGCGACAACTATTTACCCAGGGGAAGTTGTTAACCGGAATCGGCTAGCCAACTCTGGAGAAGGTTCAACGCTAGCGGCACTGATACCAGAGAGCAAGAGAGCCGTTACGATACGAGTGAATGATGTTATTGGTGTTGCGGGTTTCTTATTACCCGGCAACAGAGTTGATGTGCTGAATACCATTAGCTATAGCGCGACATCAGCAACAACCCTAACTGTTTTAAAAGACATTAGAGTATTAGCGGTAGACCAAACCGCCAGAACTAAAGAAAACAAACCCATTATTGTTAGAGCAGTGACTTTAGAAGTGTCACCAAGAGAAGCTGAGAAGCTTTTATCAGCGCAAAGTAAGGGGGAGATTCAACTCGCCCTTCGCAATCCTCACGAAGAGGAGAAGCCTGTTAAAAGATACGTTGCACCAAGTGTCACCATCCTTAAAGGCACAGAGAAAAGCAACATCAGAGTCAAGGATTGAGGTGAGCTATGCGTAAGATAATCATACTAATAAGTGTTTTTTTATTGAGTACGTTACATGTACATAGCGCGACTCAATCGGGAAAAGTGGTTAAGGTGCCACATCATAAATCAACTCATGTCACTTTAGCGGGTAAAGCAAAACGCGTTTCTTTAGGCGACCCAGAAGTGCTTGATATTGTGATGCTTAAATCAAACGAAGTGTTCTTAATTGGTAAAAAACTAGGCTCAACCAACTTGATGGCTTGGGACAGTCGAGGCCAGTTGATTGAATCGATCAATATTGAAGTCACCCATGACTTGAATAGCCTAAAAGCTAAACTATTTGAGTTTTTACCTAATGAACAGATCGAAGTTCACAGTGCTCAGAATCGTTTGATCCTAAGTGGGCAAATCAGTAACCAAGCGGCAATGAATATCGCATTGCGAGTCGCAGAGACTTACGCTGTAGGGCAAGAGGCTGATGAAGCGAAAGAGTCCTTGAGTGAGCAAACGTCTCAAACTGGAGTGATTAACCTAATGACCATAGGTGGTGCGCAACAAGTGCTACTTGAAGTCACCGTTGCTGAAGTGCAAAGAAGCCTAGTGCGTAAGTTTGATGCAAACTTTCAGTTTTTGCAGCAAAGCGGCAATTTTTCTTGGGGAGGAACGTCAGCAGGCGGTTCTTTACCGACATTGCCAGGAAGTCCAGGCTCTGTGACTCCTGTATTTAACGCACCCGCTATAGATACGACAGGCTTATTGGGCTCTTTTATTGACAGTAATACCCTCTTCTCATTTGCGTTAGATATTGCTAAACAAAATGGAACCGCCAAGGTCTTGGCAGAGCCGAATTTAACCGCGCTCAGTGGTGCTAAAGCTGAATTCTTAGCCGGTGGTGAGTTCCCAATACCGGTACCCGATAAGGATGGAATTACCATTGCTTATAAGGAATATGGTGTTGGTCTCAAGTTTATCCCCACGGTGTTAAGCGATCAGAAAATTAATCTTAACTTGGCGATTGATGTGAGTGAAATCGCCAATACGTCATCTTTGGTATTAGACCCTAACTTTACTAACAGCACCTATATTATCCCACCTATTACCCGTCGTAGCGCATCTTCGACATTGGAAATGGCCGATGGTCAGACAATCGGTATTGCTGGCTTAATTAGTGAAAACGTTCGTGACATCGTTAATGAAATGCCGGGGTTTAGTGATATTCCTATCCTTGGTCAGATGTTCAATAGTCAAGAGTACATTTCAGGTGAAACTGAATTAGTTATTTTGGTCACTCCGCGATTAGCTAAACCTGTGGACCGCCGCCGTGTAACTCTTCCGACCGATTCATTTGTTGAGCCGAATGACTTTGAATATTACTTACTTGGGCGTGGTGCTTATATAGCTCCTGCAAACACGGCTAAGCCAAACGATAACACTGAGCCAGAATATGTTGACCATACCAAAGGTGGTACGGAAGGCACATTTGGACACAGTCTATAGGGGGCGACATGAAACATACGAAAGTAATTACAGGTGTGATTTTTCTATCTCTACTGCTCTTTGGGTGTGTCAATAATGCAGAGCGGTTGGGTGGCCATGTGGCGAAACTGACAAAAGAACAAACGTACAACCCTAATGCAACTCAGGACAATTTAGGGGTTATTCCGACCGGTAGTGGTGAACGAATGGAAGGTGCTTATCAAGTTTATACTGGTAAACAAGATGCAGAGCTAACAGGTAGTGATAGTCAGTTTTTGGAAAGTGATAGTTCTAAACGTTGAACACTTAACTCGCGTCCTGCTGATAGACGTGCAGCTTAAACATTCGTTAGTTGTGTGTTAACTCTGACAGATGATGATGTGTTTCCTACAATTAGTTATGTAAGAGCAAGAGTGGTGATTTTTAATTATCAATACACAGGGTTATTGAGTTTCATCAACTTAACAGGGGTGTTGGCTGTTCCTGAGTTTGAAACGATTCGACCGAGAGAAAAATTAGGTCATCACCGAACATCGGATGGCAACAGTAGTAGTTCAAATTGCTAGGAGGCAAATATGGGAGAGGCTGTGAAGATAACGCCAAATGGAAGTGCTCCGCTAAGATTAAAAACCAATCTTACGATTTGGGTGTTCTACTCGTCTGACTCTTTTCATTTGCATATCAGTCACGAGCTTTCTAAATGCCAAAGCATCAGCTACGAAATGATCTCTTTTCATGGGCTAGTTGTTGCTAATTTAGCCCACTTTTCACCGCCAGACTTAATCTTCGTTGAAACGGGTCCCAACTGGGCGCAGAAAATTGTCGAACTGCAAAACTATGAAGCGCCTGAATCTAATGGTGATAATCATGAAGCTTCACTGATTGTATTTGGCAATGAGAATGACAATGGCGCACTGAAGATCTCTTTGCGTATCGGGGCGGCAGACTTCGTTTCGAATACCGCACAGATTGAAGAGCTAATTCCGCTACTTAAAAATGTGGCTGAAGAAAAAGTCGCAAGCCGTAATTTGGGTGAATTGCTGGTGTTTATGAATACCAAAGGTGGTTCTGGGGCATCAACCATTGCACTCAATTCTGCAATTAAATTGGCAAATCGAAATCCTGAAAAAGTATTATTGCTCGACTTAGATCTTCAATTTGGTGTGGTGAATGACTACTTGAGTTTAAACCCAACATATAGCATGACTGACGCTCTAGCCAACGTCTCCGATTTAGATGAGGTCGCATTAGGCACATTCGTCACTAAGCATTCCAGTGGCTTGCATATTCTTTCTTTCAAACGAGAGAACAGCCATGAAAACTACGAAAAAGCCAAGTACTTAAATAAGTTGATGCCCTTACTGCGAGAACATTATCCTTATGTGATTGTCGATCTTTCGCGAGGGTTAGATCGTCTATTTGCTCCTGTGTTGGCACCTGCGACCAAAGTTTACCTGATCGCGCAACAAAACTTAGTCGCGATTAAAAACACCACCCAAATGATCAAGCTATTGTCGTTTGAATTCGGTATTAGCAAAGAACAGCTAGAAATTGTGATTAACCGCTATGAGAAGCGTCAGTCCATTCGACTCAAAGATATTAAAGGAACTGTTGGTGATATTTCTCTTCATGTCATTCCAAATGAGTTCAAAGTGGCATTAGAAAGTGCCAACTTAGGTCGTCCATTTATTGAAGCCAAAAAAAGCAGTTCGATTTCGAAATCAATTAGCCGCTTTGTAGAGTCTATTTCCCCACAGACTGAAGAGAAAAAAGGTTGGTTTAAGCGGTTATTCTCATAACTTCTCACTTACAGTGACAGAGAGCGATTATGTTTTTTAAAAGGAAAAATCTGAATCCTGAGTTGCAAGAAAAAGTGAATGCAGTAGAGCAACAACAAGACAATCTATCGAAAACGTCAGATTCAGATGCACAGACCGGAGTCATCTCGTCCCCATCTAACTCTTTCAAAGAACAGAAAATGTTAGAGACAGAGGCGAAAGAAAAGATCATAGAAGAGACTCGTAAGCAATTGACGCTTGAGCAGGAAGTAAAGCGTTATTACCACCAAAGATTGCTTGAAACATTAGACCTTGGACTTTTGGCAAGTTTAGAACCAGAAAGAGCAAAAGCTGATCTACATGATGCCATCGTTCAGTTGATGGCTGAGGATCAGACACATGCGTTGAGTGCGGAAGGGCGTAAACGTGTTATCCAACAGATTGAAGACGAAGTGTTTGGTCTTGGGCCTTTGGAACCGTTACTTCACGATGCGACCGTCTCTGATATTTTGGTCAATGGTCCCAAGCATGTATTTGTTGAAAGACGCGGTAAGCTTGAGCTTACTCCTTATACATTTCTTGATGAACGACACTTGCGCAATATTATCGATCGCATTGTAAGCCAGGTGGGGCGTCGTATCGATGAAGCGTCACCTATGGTCGATGCGCGTTTGGCTGACGGTTCACGTGTTAATGCGATCATTCCCCCATTAGCTTTAGATGGTTCTTCCGTCTCTATTCGTCGTTTTGCGGTTGAAAAGCTCAACATGGATAACTTGCTTGACTTCAACTCGCTTTCTCCAGAGATGGCTCAATTTGTCGAAGCGGCGGTGAACGGTGCTTTGAACGTGTTGATTTCGGGTGGTACAGGTTCAGGTAAAACCACCACTTTGAATATCTTTTCCAACTTTATCCCGTCAGATGATCGTATCGTGACGATTGAAGACTCGGCAGAGCTTCAGTTGCAACAGCCTCATGTTGTGCGTCTAGAGACTCGCCCTGCAAACCTTGAAGGTAAAGGAGAGATCACACAGCGAGATTTAGTCAAAAACTCACTGCGGATGAGACCTGATCGCATTGTGCTTGGGGAGGTGCGTGGCGCTGAAGCGGTTGATATGCTCGCGGCCATGAATACCGGTCACGATGGATCTCTAGCGACGA
This sequence comes from Vibrio sp. R10-SF1-ISO8, assembly GCF_059833805.1. Lineage (NCBI taxonomy): Bacteria > Pseudomonadati > Pseudomonadota > Gammaproteobacteria > Vibrionales > Vibrionaceae > Vibrio > Vibrio sp. R10-SF1-ISO8. Next base: position 32,221 of record NZ_JCBDHL010000008.1, read on the forward strand.
TTCACGCCAATACGCCGCGAGACGCACTTTCAAGGGTAGAAAACATGTTTGCCATGGCAGGGTGGAACATGTCGGCCAAGAACCTGCGCTCACAGATAGCATCCGCGATTCATTTGGTGGTTCAAATGGAACGTCAAGAAGATGGCAAACGGCGCATGGTTAGCATTTGTGAAATTAATGGCATGGAAGGCGAGATCATTACCATGTCTGAACTGTTCCGTTTTAATCGCCAAGGGATGGATGAAGAAGGTAATGTTCGAGGTTATTACACAGCGACTGGAGTCGTACCTCAATGTCATGACCAACTATCGAAAAAAGGCATGCACCTTCCATTCGACATTTTTAATGAGACATTCTTATAAGGGGGCGTTATGCAGCAGGATGCGACGTTATTCTTTATTTTACTTTTCTTTGCTGTGGTGTTTATTTCCCAAGCATTGATACTTCCTGCTGCTGGTAGCAAAGCCAAGCACAAAGAATTGTCTCAGCGACTGAAAGAGTCTCAAGCTGGCCTCGATGAAGAAGCTCGCTCTTTGTTACAAGAGCACTACGTTAAAAGCTTAACTCCGCTTGATAGAAAACTGGTTAAGATTGAAACTTTCTCTTCCTTAAAGAAAATGATAGAGCTGTCAGGTTACGACTGGAGTCTTACTCAAACACTTACTGTTACTTTTTTATTTTCGACGATAGTCTTCGTCACGACCTTAATATTCAAGCAACCGATTTACATTGGGCTTGTCGCCGCTGTTGGTATTTGGTTCATACTCTACTTCTGGTTGAATAAAAAGATTTCAGATCGATTAGCGGCATTCGAGGAGCAGCTTCCTGAAGCGCTCGATATTATGCGCCGAATGCTTCAGGCTGGTCAGCCAGTCACTCAGGCATTCAACGAGGTTGGTAATGAAATGCCAGCACCCATCGGAGTAGAGTTTAAAAACACCTTTAACTTACTTAATTATGGTTACGATATGCGCATGGCTATTATGCAGATGGCAGAGCGTACCCCCACCGTTTCCATGCTTGCTTTTTCTAGTGCCGTACTTCTGCAAAAGGAAACGGGAGGAAACCTTTCTGAGAACTTAGAGAAAGTGTCTAAGGTGCTACGTTCTCGTTTCAAGCTACAGCGTAAGATTAAAACTTTGTCGGCTGAAAGTCGTTTATCAGCATGGATACTTGTCCTTTCCCCCTTTATTTTGTTTGTTTTCATGTCGTTCATAAATCCTGAGTATGTGGAACCACTTTACAGAGATCCACGAGGGTTAGATTTAGTGAGTGGTGGCATAGTGAGTCTATTTATTGGCTCGATGTGGATAAGAAAAATAATCAACTTTGAGGTGTAACTATGGAAGACCTCATTAATCAACTCAATGCTTTTCAAATAGACGAACAAACTGTTTTTTTAGTTTTCATACTCATTGCGACAGTGGTGATCATCTTTACTCTTTTTATGCTCTTATTGGGATCTAAATCCCCCATCACTCTAAAACTAGAAGAGATCCGCAAAAGTACAGGAAGCGAAAAACTTAAGAAGAGCCGTCGTTTAGATAATACTTTGGAGTCATTGGCACCAGTAATGCAGCCTGCCAATAGTAAGGAAAGTGAGAGTATTCGAAGTAAATTAATGCATGCTGGTTACCATGATGCGAGTGCGATTACTATATTTTATGCTTTCAAAGGTATATCAATCATTTTTGGTTTAGCGGTTGCCGCATTTCTTTTCTTTTTCTTGCCGGAAGTAACACAGCTAAACCTATTGATGATAGTCAGTGTCGCTATTGGTTTATATACACCTAATATCGCGCTCAACTATATGGTGGATAAACGCCAGTCTCTGATTCGTGGTGGGGTGCCCGATGCGCTAGATCTGCTGGTGGTTTGTACAGAATCAGGTTTAGGCTTTGGAGCGGCATTGCGTCGGGTGGCTGATGAGCTAATGATTTCTCACCCTGATTTTGCTGATGAGCTTGATACGGTCTGTGCAAAAATTAAAGCGGGTGTGGAAATGTCTGATGCCTTTAGTGAGTTGGTCGAACGCACAGGTGTAAAAGAGATTGCGGGTCTTGTTACCATGCTGTCTCATGCTTCTCGAATTGGTGGTAGCTTGTCGCAAACTTTGCGTGAATATACGGAAGACTTCCGTGATAAGCGTAATCAAGAGGTGGAAGAGATTGCGGCTAAAATACCGACTAAAATGATATTCCCGCTTCTAATTTTCATCTGGCCTTGCTTTTTTATTGTCGCAATAGGCCCTTCAATGCTGTCGTTAACTTCGACCTTAGGGAATTAAGGACTCGTTATGAATGGATTACGTTATTTAGTACTGTTAGCTAGCATTGTGCTGCTTTCAGCGTGTGCGAGCAAGGAGCCATCTCTTGATACCTCTCTGTATGACGGACGGCCCATCGATACGCTTTCATTAGAGGAACCACCGAAAACTGAAAAAGAGGCGATTCAACGCGGTGATATTGCCTTGAGTTCGGGCAACTCTGATCTCGCTTTGTATGAATATATTCGCTCGCTGGCGTTTGAAAACGGGCAATTCAGAGATAGGGCGCTGTTTAATATTGGCCGTATTCATCAGTCGCGAAACAACTTGGCGTTGGCAGAAAAGGCCTACTTGATTGCTATTGAAGAGAACCCCAACAATATCAAAGTCCTTGAACAACTAGGCATTCTTTATAGTCGTAATGGCGATATTGAGCAAGGTCGCAGTTACTTCCTGCGTGCGGTCAATGCTGACCAGTTAAGGTTCAATAATGGAGATACGCTAGAAAGTGAAGATTTGATGACGGTGAAATCTGTTGCCAATCTTAAGGTTGACCAGCATTCACCTGAGTACGCATTTATGGGGTTAGGAGTAGCGGCAGATTTAGATAAGCAGCACGAGTTAGCACAGGCATTTTACAAACAGGCTTTAAGCATTGAGCCAGAGTCGGTCAAAACTCTCACCAATGTCGGCTATTCATTCTATATGTCTGGAGATTATCGTAAGGCGCAGCGTTTCGTATTGCAGGCGCTCGATATAGACCCTGACAACGAGAAAGCACTGAATAACTTGGCACTTGTTTACCTAGGGAAAGGTGAGATCAATCGGGCACTTAATGTTTTCTCACAGCATATGGATAAGTCTGAGGCGTTAAATAACGTCGGCTACTTTCTCACCCTGCAAGGTAAACCTGATAAGGCAATCCCTTACCTTCAACAAGCGATTAATACCAAATCGACTTACTACAAAGTTGCGAATGAGAACCTAGAAAAAGCATTGGCCATGGTTAGAGAAGAGAAAGCTAAACAAGAGCAATAAAAAAAGGGAGAGCACTGGCTCTCCCTTGTTAATTTCTATGTGCTTTTGGGCTAAGCGATGTAGCCTGTTGCTAAGCCCGCTAGCATAAAGAAGGCGACCATCCAAACAATCGGCAGCTTCTGTTGCTTGAGTAAATAGAAACCGACCAGAACGAGCGAGATATCAAGTGGATTGATTACTGCGCTAGTAAATACCGGTTGGTATAACGCAGCGACCAGCAAACCAACGACCGCAGCATTCACTCCGTTGACAGCGCCAGAGACTTTGTGATTTTTAGCCAGTGATTGCCAATTCTTTAGTACTCCAAGTAGCAACAAGAAGCCCGGTAAGAACACCGCTAATGTTGCTATCAATGCACCCGCAATTGGAGCTGAAGGCATCAACTCGTAACCTATGTAAGTCGCAAAGGTAAACATAGGTCCAGGCACCGCTTGCGCTGCTGCATAGCCAGTAAGGAAAGCATCTTGGCTTAGCTGATCACCGACGATGTTTTGTAGCAGTGGCAGAACCACATGACCGCCACCGAAGACTAAACTGCCCGCTTGGAAAAAGTCATTGAATAGCCCAAGTGCAGGCAATGCTTGCGCCGCAAACGGCAGCCCAACAAGTAAAGCAACAAACAGGGCGAGAGGGGCAATAGAAGGCTCAAATTTGCGGGTGCTCTGCGCGTCGTCATTCCCCAGACATTTCACGCCGATTAAGGCCGCGACAATCAACACGCCCATTTGGGTCGCAATACCAGGTAAAAGTAATAGCGCTACAGCCGTCATTAAACACAATGCGACAGATAGCTTCTCTTTACAGAAGTTTTTGTACATTCCCCAAGTGGCATCGGCAACCACTACAACCGCGAGCAGTTTTAAACCATGGACAATATTTTGGAACGCACTCGCCTCTGTGAGTTGGCTACTCAGCACTGCGAGCGCCAACATAATGATGACAGACGGTAAGGTAAAGCCGATAAACGCCATACACGCACCGCCAAGACCACCACGTTTGTAACCTAAGGCAAAGCCTACTTGGCTCGAACCTGGGCCGGGTAAGAACTGGCTCAGCGCAACAATTTGCGCGTACTCTTTGTCATCTAGCCAGTTGAGCTTTTCAACAAAGGTATTTCTGAAATAGCCAATATGCGCTGCAGGACCGCCAAAGCTAATCCAGCCAAGCATAAAGAAGGTTTTAAAAATCGACAGCATGGTTAGGTTTACTCTTTTGCTAGGTTAATAGACCTTAAATAGTGCCAATAATGTACGCAATGAACTAAAATGACTCAAATTGATAGTCTTAATACAAACTATGAATCAAATGGGATTGGGTGATTGAAAGAGTTTAATTGGAAAGGGGTCGACCTCAATTTGCTGGTGGCTTTTCAAGCCTTGTTTCAGACCAACAGTGTCAGTGCGGCCGCAGAGCAGTGCTTTGTTAGCCAGTCGGCAATGAGCCACACCTTACAAAGAATGCGTGTGCTGTTTGATGATCCTCTGTTTGAGAGGGTTGGAGCGAAAATGGAGCCCACGCAACATGCTCAGGAGATAGCTCCGACAATCGACAGGTTGTTGGGCAGTATCAAGAACGACTTGCTAGTTAAGAAGCATTTCACAGCCAATGGCTATTCGGGAGTGTGGAAAATAGGTTTAACTGATTATGCAGAGCAGCTTTTTGCCCCAGCCCTGTATGATGCGATCAAGCAGCAGTCACCCAACTCGCAAGTAAGCTTTTTCAACGTCAACCGCAGCAACTATGTTGAGATTGCAGAGAGCGAAGGTTTGGACGTCGTGATTGGTAGCATTGAAAACCTTAACCGTCGTTTCCTCTCTGAGCACCTCTATACCGAGCAACATCTCTGTTTGTTTGATCCTCACTCCGTGACCACGAATGAACCGATGAGCCTTGAAGACTTTGTGGGCTATGAGCATGCGCTCGTTAGTCCAGATGGTAGCTTACAAACTCAGGTTGATAAGCGCCTCGCTAAGTTAGGTTATGAACGCAGAGTTGGGGTAGCGTCGCGAAACTTTCTAACGATTCGACGTTTGTTACTCGGGCGAGAGCTGTTATGTATTGTGCCCAAACGTTTTGCCGAGATGGAAATGTACAGCCATGGTCTGCAAGCTATTTCGAGCCCAATAGAGATTCCAGACTTTGATATTCGCTTACTGTTCTTAAAGGCGAATCAGTATGAAGAGAAAAGTATTTGGATAAGAAGGGTAGTGGCTTCAGTCGTCAATTAGTGGCTGAAGTTCTCTCAGCCACTTTGACATCTTTGATCGGTTTATTCGACCCGCAGGCCATTAGCATCAAATAGGTGGCAATCTGATGCTTTGCAGCTTAGCTCCATTTGCTGGAACTTAGACACCTCTTGGTCACCGGGCAGATGAACTTTGAAGCCATCGACACCACATGATTGGCCGAACATGTAAGTACTATTACCCAAGCGCTCAACGACCTCACTTTGGAAGTTAAGGTGCACATCACCGGAAAGGTCAATTTCCAAATGCTCAGGGCGAATACCTAGAGTAAGAGTATCGCCTGCTGCTAGGTCTTGTTCCACGGCAGGCAAGGTAAACAATGAACCATCTTCGCTGACAAGCTTCAAGCCTTGCTCGTTCGAAGACTCAATTTTTGTCGGGATGAAGTTCATCTTAGGTGAGCCAATAAAGCCCGCCACAAATTCATTTTGTGGGTTATGGTAAAGCTCAAGGGGTGAACCCACTTGCTCAACACGCCCATCGCGCAGCACCACGATCTTATCTGCCAACGTCATTGCTTCGACCTGATCGTGAGTCACATAGATCATAGTGTTTTGCAGATCTTGATGCAGCTTGGCAATCTGCAAACGCATATCTACTCGCAGTTCGGCATCAAGGTTAGACAAAGGCTCATCAAATAAGAACACTTTCGGGTTGCGTACAATGGCACGACCAATAGCAACACGTTGGCGCTGACCACCAGACAGCTCTTTTGGCTTACGCTTTAGTAGATGATCAAGTTGCAGCGTTTTTGCGGCGCTATGGACTTGTTTTTCGATCTGCTCTTTCGGGTGGCCATTCATCTTCAAGCCAAAGCCCATGTTCTCTTCTACGGTCATATGTGGGTAGAGAGCATAAGATTGGAACACCATAGCAACGCCCCGTTCGGCAGGATCAATATCGTTCACCAGTTGGTTATCGATATGAATTTCACCGTCAGAGATCTCTTCAAGGCCTGCAACAAGTCGTAATAGCGTCGATTTACCGCAGCCCGATGGGCCAACGAAGACAACAAATTCACCATTCTCTATTTCTAGATCGACACCATGAATGGTTTGCACATCACCAAAACGCTTGATGACCTGTTTTAAGCTGATGTCAGCCATATCTACTCCTTGCCTTATGGCGCAAAAAACTCGTTTGATGAGCGAATTATGAGCGATAAATCACCGTTAGTTTCGCTTTGTTTATAAAACATACGCGTTTCATAGATTTTTGTTACCTGCTAACAAGGAATAGTTGATCACGATCATGGTTATTTTACGAAAATTGACCATTTTTGTGGAAACGTTTACAAAATTGATTTGTTAGTGTGTATTAAATCATCAGAGTTATTAATATATGAGTGTAGATTAGATAAAACTTCATCTTTTGGTCACTTTTCTTCTACTTTTACTAAAGTGTTTGAAACGTTCATAAACCGGAAGATGTGACAAGGAGTCACACAAAATGGAGCAATCTGTGAAAACGATATACCCAGAAAATCGTCTTCCTTCCGCAAGGCGTAAAGCAAGGGTAAGCGCAAAGCTCTCACCGTGGTTATTTTTAGCCCCAGCAATGGCGATCTTCGCTATTTATGTCATCTATCCAATTCTAGACAGTATCTGGCTTAGTTTTTACGAGTGGGATGGTTTAGGTGAGAAGGTATGGGTAGGTTTAGATAACTATCGCGAGTTGTTTGACTCTGAAGCTTTCTATACCTCTCTTAAGAACAATACCTTGTGGCTAGTCTTCTTTATGTTAGCCCCACCAATCGGTCTTGCTATCGCTCTATTCCTTAACCAGCAGGTAAAAGGAATCCGCGTGGTGAAGTCACTTTTCTTCTTCCCTTTTGTTATTTCACAAGTAGTGGTCGGTTTGGTGTTCGCGTGGTTTTACGATCCGTCGTTTGGCCTGTTTAACATGGTGCTGGGGTCATTTGGTGTAGAGCCAATTTCGATTCTTGCCAATGAAGACTACGTTACCTACGGCATCATTGCTGCCGGTCTATGGCCGCAAATCTCTTACTGCATGATTTTGTACCTCACAGGTTTGAACAACCTCGACCCAGAGCAAATTGAAGCCGCGCGTCTTGATGGGGCGAAAAAATGGCGCATGCTTTGGTACGTGGTGATCCCTCAGCTACGCCCGGCGACGTTTATTGCCATCGTTGTGACCGTGATTGGCGCTCTGCGTTCTTTTGACTTAGTCGCAACCATGACAGCAGGTGGTCCTTGGGGCAGCTCGACGGTACTGGCTTATCAAATGTATGAAGAGTCGATCTTTAACTATCGAATGGGTTATGGCGCATCGGTTTCTGTTGTGTTGTTCCTCATCATGGACGTGTATATCGCTTACTTCTTATGGCGTATGTTGAGGAGTGAAAAATAATGTACCCACAACCGATTCAAAAAGCAGGACGCTTTACCAACATTAGCTATCGCGTGGCATTGCCAATTTCTATTGTGATGTGGTTATTGCCTTTGATCGCCGTAATGATGACCTCAATCCGCGGCATTGAAGATATCAACACTGGTAACTACTGGGGTTGGCCGAGTGAATTCCAGTTCGTGGAAAACTACACTCAGGTGTTTACCTCGACGTCTATGGGCCAGTATCTGATTAACAGTTTATTGATTACCTTACCGGCTGTCGCTGGAGCAGTGACTCTATCTACTTTGGCAGGATTTGCGTTAGCTAAATACAAGTTCAAAGCCAATATCTGGATTTTTGCGATGTTTATTGCGGGCAACTTTGTGCCTTTCCAGATTCTAATGATTCCGGTACGTGACCTAACGATCAGCTTTGGTTTATACGATACCCACTGGGCGCTGATTTTCTTCCACGTCGCGTTCCAAGCCGGTTTTTGTACTCTGTTCATGCGTAACTTTATTGTCGGAATTCCAGATGCCTTGATCGAAGCTGCGCGTGTTGAAGGGGTAACCGAATGGAAGATCTTCTGGCATGTCGTATTACCACTCGTGCGCCCAGCATTGGCTGCGCTCGCGGTACTTGTATTCACTTTTATCTGGAATGACTACTTCTGGGCATTGGTTCTGGTGCAGAGCGATGAAGTGCGTCCGGTTACCGCGGGCCTAAGCTCACTCAAAGGCCAGTGGCTAGCATCTTGGCAGTTTATCTCTGCTGGCGCCATCGTCGCGGCGATTCCACCTGTTGTGTTGTTCTTTACCATGCAGCGCCATTTTATCGCAGGTTTAACACTCGGCGCGACAAAAGGTTAGTTTTCGCAGCAAGCCAACTTTATCCCTCACAGGTTGGCTAGCTCTTTTATGCAGTAAATAAATATAACAATTGGACCCATGAGCATAAGCTCACTAACAAGGACCTGAATATGAAATACGTGAAACATCTTGCTGCTTCCGCAATTCTCGGGGCAACATTATCTACCACCGCATGGGCGGGCACATTGGTCATTAACTCTGACCAAGCGGACCCAGCTCCTAAAGCTGCTTGGCAAGAGATTGTGAAGCGCTTTGAGGCAGAGAACCCAGACATTACAGTTGAGTACAACCTTTACGATAAAGAAGCCTACAAGACGACGATTCGTAACTGGTTGGTGACATCGCCACCAGATGTCGTGTTCTGGTATGCGGGCAACCGTATGAAAACGTTCGTAGATCGTGGTCTTTTTGAAGATGTGAGTGATATCTGGGCAGAAAACAACATGACTCAGGACTTTGCTGCGGCAGCGCCAGCGATGACGGTCAATGGTAAGCAATATGGTGTGCCTTACACTTACTACCAATGGGGCGTTTACTACCGCAAAGACCTGTTCGAAAAATATGGCATTGCAGAGCCTAAAACTTGGGAAGAGCTAAAAGCTGCCTCTGCAACGCTTAAACAAAATAAAGTCGCGCCGTTTGCTATCGGTACAAAGTACCTTTGGACAGCAGCAGGTTGGTTCGATTACATCAACCTACGTACTAATGGTTTAGCTTTCCATATCGATCTAATGGACGGCAAAATTCCTTACACCGATGAGCGTGTTAAGAAAACTTTTGCTAACTGGGCAGAACTTGTTGAGCCGGGCTACTTCCTAGAAAACCACGCGTCGTACTCATGGCAGGAAGCGCAGCCATTCCTATATAACGGTCAGGCGGCGATGTACCTGATTGGTAACTTCATCACACCAAACTTCCCAGCAGAGATGAAAGATAACATGGGCTTCTTCCAGTTCCCTGTCATCGACCCTGCAGTACCAGTCGCTGAAGATGCGCCAATGGATACGATTCATATTCCAAGCAAGGCGAAAAATAAAGCTGACGCGCGTAAATTCCTTGAGTTTGTCGCACAGGCTGAGATTCAGCAGTTAATTAACGAATCTATCCTACAGATCCCCACCAACAACAAAGCGCAAGCGGCTGACGACCCGTTCCTTAACAAGGGTGTTGCTATGCTAGCGTCTGCTGAAGGTACTGCTCAGTTCTATGATCGCGATACGGATCCTGCCATGGCCAAAGAAGGCATGAAAGGTTTCCAAGAGTTTATGGTTAAGCCTGAGCGTCTCGATAAGATTCTGAAGAAGCTAGAAAAAGTTCGTAAGCGTACTTTTAAATAAATCAAACTGTTCTTCCTTTGTTTATTGTTGTCGTTCCCTGTTTACCATGCCAGCGATAAGCAGAGGAGGACATCAATCGAGATGAGATTGATGTGTCCAATCTTGAGCGTTTCCTTACCAACAAGGGGCGCTTTTTTTCCTCTTATCTAAAGGGTGCTGTGATGAGAACTTTTACCCAAGTCATAGCGGCGCGCGAATGGGAAAATCAGCATGTGGTTCACCACAATGTGATGCCTGCGCACGCGCCTCTTCATGCTTATTCAAGCGAACAAAACGCACTGAATAAAACACCTTCAAGCAATCAACTTAGCTTGAACGGTCAGTGGCAGTTTGCGCTGTTCAATAGACCAGACAATGTGCCGGCTGAATGTGTGAGTAAGAGTTTTGATGACAGCAACTGGAGTCAAATAGCGGTACCGAGTAACTGGCAACTGCAAGGCTTTGATAAACCAATCTACACCAACGTAAAGTATCCATTTGCGGATACGCCACCAAAAGTTCCTGAAGATAATCCAACGGGTGTTTACCGAACTCGTTTCCTGTTTGCGCCACAGCAAGGGCAAACAACGGTCACCTTTGATGGGGTAAATAGTGCTTTCCATCTATGGTGTAACGACCAATGGGTAGGTTACTCACAAGACTCAAGACTTGCGGCGGAATTCGACCTGTCAGACTTTCTCATCGATGGTGAAAATCAACTCACAGTCATGGTGATGCGTTGGAGTGACGGATCATACCTTGAAGACCAAGATATGTGGTGGCTAAGCGGTATCTTTCGTGATGTTACCCTGTTAACGAAACCTGCCATTCATATCAAAGATGTCCAAGTCGTCACGCAGCTAGATAAGGCTTATCGCGATGCTGAGCTAAAAGTGGTAACGACGCTATCGAAAAAGAACCTCCCCTATCAGGTATGTGTCAGCTTGTTTGATGCCCAGCAGCAAATGGTTGCTCAGCAGAGCTCTCAAGCAGGTCTGGAGTTTGCCGATGAGAAGGGGCCTTGGTGCGATAAAGTTAATCACAATCTATCGATTCAAGCGCCAGAGCTATGGAGCGCAGAGTCGCCAGCACTGTATCGAGTGGTGGTCAGTTTAATTGATGAGCAAGGTTCGCTGGTGGATTGTGAGAGCTATGATGTCGGCTTTAGACACGTCGAAATCAGCCAAGGTCAGCTAAAACTCAATGGTAAACCGTTGCTGATTCGCGGTGTTAATCGTCATGAGCACCATCCCGAACTTGGTCATGTGATGACGCGCGAAGATATGATTCGCGACATCAAATTGCTTAAGCAAAACAACTTTAATGCAGTGCGCACTGCCCATTACCCCAATCACCCGATGTGGTATCAGCTCTGTGATGAATATGGGCTTTATCTGGTCGATGAAGCCAATATCGAAACTCATGGTCAGTTTCCGATGTGTCGTCTATCCGATGACAGTGAGTGGCTCAATGCTTACATGCGCAGAATAACGCGCTTAGTTGAACGCGATAAAAACCATCCTTCTATCATTATCTGGTCGTTAGGTAATGAGTCAGGGATAGGCAATAACCATCATGCAATGTACCAATGGGTGAAGCAGCGTGACCCATCACGGCCTATTCAGTATGAAGGTGGCGGTGCAATGACAGCTGCCACTGATATTATTTGCCCAATGTACGCCAGAGTAGATTGGGATTTACCTGTCGTTGCTCATCAACCTCATGTGACGCCAAGAGTTGGAATTAAAAAGTCTATCGCGCTGCCTGATGAGCAACGCCCGCTGATATTGTGTGAATACGCGCATGCGATGGGAAATAGCTTAGGCAGTTTCAGCGAGTATTGGCAGGCGTTTCGCGATCATCCGCGCCTACAAGGTGGCTTTATTTGGGATTGGGTTGACCAAGGACTGACCAAGGTCGACGAGCAAGGTAATCAATATTGGGCTTATGGTGGGGACTTTGGTGACGAGATTAATGATCGCCAGTTCTGTATCAATGGGTTGATATTCCCAGATCGTAGTGTGCATCCCACTCTACATGAAGTGAAAAAAGCTCAGCAGTTCTACCAGTTCAGTCTAGTAGAGCAAGCCCCTTTAACGGTGAAAATGACCAGCGAAAACTTATTCACTTCAAGCCAAGGAGAAAGCCTGCAGTGGCAGATTCTTGAAGATGGCATTGTAGTGGATGAAGGTGAAGCAGAGCTTGTTTTAGAAGCGCAGCAAAGCACCGAATTGGTACTAGAAAATACCGCTTTGCGTGAAAAATCAGGCGCTCGATATCACTTGAATTTAACTGTGGTACTGAGCAAAGCGACTCCATGGTCTGAAGCTGGGCATGTTACTGCCACTGAACAGTTTGAACTGAGCCCAGAGCCAGAGTTGGTGCTGCCTGAGGCGAAACCAACTTGGCAAGCGAACATCTCTGATAGCCCAGAAAAGCTTTTGGTCTACAGTGATCTTTTTGCGCTTGAGTTCGACAAATGCCTTGGTGCGATTTCGAGCTGGAAGGTCAATGACAACGAAAAGCTTACCCAGCCAATCATGGATAACTTTTATCGCGCGCCGCTCGATAATGATATAGGCACCAGTGAGGCAGACAGGTTAGACCCCAATTCTTGGTTCGCTCGCTGGCAGTCGATAGGGTTAGACTCCTTAGAGCGTGAAGCGATTGATTTTGAATGGAATGAAACCAAATCTGGCTTACAAGTCATCACCAAATCGGCTTATCTTCAACAGGGTAGAGTCCTGATTGTATCCACGTGGCGTTATCTGGTGACTCAAGATGGTGAAGTGACTATCGATGTCGATGTTGAATTGGCCAATGGCCTTGCGCCACTACCTCGGATTGGTCTTGAGTTATCACTATATGATCATGGAGTGAGCGAGCACCAAGAGCCTGTGAGCTGGTTTGGTCGCGGGCCTCACGAGAATTATCCTGATAGAAAAGAATCGGCGCATATAGGTCGTTATCAATCCTCCGTTAGGCAGATGCACACCGATTACATCTTCCCTTCAGAAAACGGTCTACGCTGCGATGTGTTAGAAGCACAGATTGGCGAACTGAGCGTTCGAGGTGACTTCCATTTTGCGGTGAGTGAGTTTAGTCAAGCTAACCTCGCGATGGCAAAACACACCAATGAACTGATGAAGCAAGACACTATTTTTGTTCGGATTGATGGTTTCCATATGGGAGTCGGTGGCGATGATTCTTGGACCCCAAGCGTACACAAAGAGTACTTACTGAATGATCGACGCTACCGCTACCAAGTGGCCTTGAGCTTTTAAAGGAATAACGAAATGAACCCATTTGTTCAGCTCCATAGCGAGCATGTCTCAGTGGTGATCAAACTGTCACCGGCACCTGAAATCATTTATTGGGGCAAAAACATTGCACAGATTAACGACACACAGTTCGCCAATCTGATGAGCAGTCAGCAGCGTGCTGTGCCTCAAGCGCGTTTGGATCATGATGTTCCTTTAACTCTTTGTCCTGAATTAGGGCGTGGCAATTTTGGCTCGTCAGGCATAGAAGGTCATCGCAAAGGCTTGGCGAGTATGCCAAGGCTAGATTATGTCTCGCACACACAATCAGGTAGCCAAGTGGATATCGTGTGCCAAGACCAACAAACTCAACTCGCATTAGCGATACACCTTAAACTGGATAAATCCGGCGTCTTGAGTAAGCAATTAACACTCACCAATTTAGCTGCAGAAGATTACACCTTAAATAAACTGGCTTTGACACTTCCAGTTCCATACCGAGCGTCAGAGCTGGAAAGTTATCATGGTCGTTGGAGCCGTGAGTTTCAGGCGCAGCGCCAGTCAATAGCGCATGGTTCATGGGTGATCGAAAACCGTCGGGGCCGTACATCTCATGAGTACTTTCCAGGCTGTTTATTGGGGTCGTCGGGTTTTAGTGATCAAACAGGCGAAGTATGGGGCTTTCATCTTGCGTGGAGCGGAAACCATCAGTGGCGCGCCGATGTGAAAAGTGATGGCCGCCGATTGCTACAGGCAGGAGAGTGGCTAATTCCGGGTGAAGTGATTTTACCGCAAGGGGAGAGCTATACCACACCAGAGCTTTTGGCTACCTATAGTCCAAAAGGTATTAATGGTATTCGTAATGTGAGTCACCGCTATGTACGTGAGCAGGTAATATCGTTTGATCAGGCTAAGGTACGCCCTGTTCATCTCAATACTTGGGAAGGTATCTACTTTGACCATGACCCAGAGTATATTTGTGAAATGGCGACCCAAGCAGCGAGCATTGGTGTCGAACGATTTATTATTGATGATGGTTGGTTTAAAGGCCGCAATGATGATAAGTCGTCTCTGGGTGATTGGACGCTTGATGCGACAAAATACCCTAACGGTTTAACTCCTGTTATTGAACACGTTAACGCGCTTGGGATGGAGTTTGGCATTTGGGTTGAACCTGAAATGGTCAATCCTGATTCAGACCTGTTTCGTGCTCACCCAGAATGGTTGCTAGCCGCTGAGGGCTACGCGCAGCCGACAGGGCGTTATCAATATGTCCTAAACCTGCAAAACCAAGATTGCTTTGATTACCTGTTTAACTGTCTGGATGACTTGCTACGTGAGCACAATATTGGATACGTAAAGTGGGACATGAACCGAGAGCTAGTTCAAGCGACTCATCAAGGCAAAGGCGCGGTACACGGGCAAACTCAGGCTTTATACCGATTGATTGATAAGTTGGTCGCGGTGCATCCCGAGGTCGAAATTGAGTCATGTTCATCAGGTGGTGGGCGAATTGATTATGAGATCCTAAAGCGCACGTGCCGTTTCTGGACTTCAGACTGTAATGATGCGTTAGAGCGTCAAACTATCCAAAAGAACATGGGGATCTTTTTCCCTCCAGAAGTGATGGGCGCTCATATCGGGCCCTATCATAGTCACACGACAAGACGAACCCATGATATCAACCTACGTGGTTTAACGGCGTTGAGTGGTCATATGGGGGTGGAGCTCGACCCAGTTAAAGAAAGTGAACAAGAGAAGCAAGCTTTTGCTAAGTACATTGCTCTGCATAAACACTATCGCGAGTTGCTTCATAGTGGTGAGGCGTTCTATCTAGATAGTGCTGATGATACTCGTTTGGTCTATGGGGTGACAAAAGCTCAACAAACGTTAATCACTGTGTGCCAAAAAGCGATGCCGGACTATGCACTTCCAGAACCACTTATCTTGGAGCACCTTGATCGTGCACGAGATTACAAAGTCACGTTAGTCGACTATCCACAATTAAGCGCGCAATTGATGAAACCAAGTGATGGCTGGTGGGAAGGGGAACCTATAGTCGTGAGTGGCGATTGGTTAGCAACACTTGGACTCAGTTTACCTATCTTAGACCCAGAAGCTTGTTTACTGCTAAGTATTGAAGCCGTTTAGCGAAAGGGGTACCAAGTTGGCTTGGTACCCTTTAAGTTTACTGACTGTCAGTAAAGAAATCGTTGTAGAGCATATACAGGTGCGCTGCACTCCAAGAGAAATTTGGAGCACCCTGCTGAGCACCGGTTAGCGGGCTATAGTTTTCTCTGATTGGGCCATCTTCCACTAAGCCATCAGCGTGGCTAAAGAAGGCTTTCGCCATTTCAACCGCATCGTCGCGGTAGCCATACTTCTCCATCCCCTTAAGGCCAAAGTAGAACTGATCGACCCATACGCGGCCACGCCAATAAATATCTGGACCAAAAGCAGGGTTGGATAACGCTGCTGTTCCTAGTGGAACATAGGTGTTGAACTCATTGTTGTCTTTCATCACTTTGACCACGGCATCTGCGTGCTCTTGGGTTGCCGCGCCATTAAACAGTGGCGACCAGCCTTCTGGGCCTTTGCCACGTTCGACGATAGGTTTGCCCGCACATCCGTTGGTAAGTGGTTTGTTTTCAATGCGAATATCGTAGAAATAGCCAGTGCTTTCATCGAACATACAAGTGTTGATGTAGTTAGCTAGATGATCTGCTTTAGCGCGAAACTGTTTGGCTTCTTCCGCTTTACCAAGTATGTCTGCCATGCCAGCTAGGTATTGGTTATCGCTAAACATATAGCTAGCCTGATCGACGGATTCTTGCAGCAAAGAGTAGCCAAGTAAGGTGCCGTCTTTCGCTCGGTTTTGAGCAAACTGTACATCCCAGTCACCACGCTTACCCCCTTGGGCTACATACTTGTCTAGCTGCTCTTTATCAATAAAGCCAAATACTGCCGCATCGTCTCGGCCAGATTCCCATGAAGCAGCTGTTTGGGCTGGGATTTCAATATGGTCATATTGGCCATTGGCGATGATTGCTTGATATTGATCGAGCCCGGTAAAGGTTTGCTCTTTGTTACCACGAGTGACAGTAAACAGCATCTGACCGTCTGGGGTATTGTGGGCTTTATCACGGGCGGCGCCATATTCAGGTACGCCATTACCATTGTTATCACGATTACGTAGCCACCAATTGTGGTAAGCAACCAGTTTTGGATACATCTCTTCTAGCCAAGCTTTATCACCAGTCGTTTTGTACACTTCCATTACGGCCCATGCGGCTAAACTCGGCTTCGTGTTACGCTCATTCCAGTTACCACCGTCACCGCCGCGCTCTGGGCTTAAGTTGTAAGCTAGCAAATCTGGTACATAGCCTTCATCCCACGGTCGCACCGGATCGTCAGCTTGGATTTGATAAGCGAACATCGCGCGAATATTGTCTTTCGCCACATCTGGATTGAAATGCGCCATCGCATAGGCTTGTTTCCATGTGTCCCAAGGCCAAGTTTGATTACCGGAGAACCATCGGGCGGTAACCGACGGAGTGACAGAGTCAAACTTCATCGCACCAGCGACTCCACGCCAGTTACCATTCAACGTTTCCATTGCTTTGACCGCGACGCGCTCTTGTGCTGGTGTAGCATTTGGGTTGCTCAGACCTTTTTCTAAATAGTCTTCCCAACGTTGAGCCGAAGCCTGTAAATATTGCTGTGGGTGGGCGAATACATCTTGGATCTTGCTCTGTTCAGCCTGATTTTCTTTCTCAGTCAGTACATGTGTGTATGTGGTATAGAGTGTTGTCGACCCAGGAACCTGTGCTTTGGAAACAAACTTATGTCCGTAGATCTTTGTCTCCATTGGGATTGATTTATGGATTTGGTATTCAGATTCACCCGAAGTTAACAATGTCCATGTCTCACGAACTTTGCCAAAGGTTACCTTGAGGCCGTCATCGGTTTTTACGATCTGACGATCATATTCAGGATAAGCTTGATCGATGGTTTTGTCGGATTGCGCGATGCCTTGTTTGGCGTGGTATTTTTCAAGCAACTCTCCATCCCAAACCAGATCGAGTGGGCTGTCTGACGTGATTTTAGTTTCTAGCAACGAAGTGCGATTAGTCGCGAAGCGTAAAGTCATTTCAATTTGCACATCGTCAGATGAAAGCTTTTGGACGAGTGCGCCAGGAAGACTGTAAGCCTCCATGTTGAACTCAACTTTCTGGCCATTTTTGTACACAGTTAAACGGTCAAAATTATTGGCCATGAAATTGATGTATTCTTCGGTCAGCAATGCCGTGCCTGGAAAACCTCCCATCCCCTCTTGATGATCAGGAAGTAGATGACCATGCCAAGCGCCATTGTCAAAGAATGGATTGAATCGTTGGTGGTCGTCAAAGTCATAATCACGCATATACTCTGGAGAACCAGTGCGGTCGATGACATTTTTGAATTGAGCAGCTTGCAGATCTGCGTTGTTTGAATCGGATATAGAGCCGCAGCCAGAGAGAGCGACAGCAGAACCAACAGCAACAGCGATTAAAGTTTTTCGTAGGGTCATGTAATTATCCTCGGTCAGCGACCTGAAGTTTGTTTGAGGTGATTCTATCGACCCTATTGGTTGGGGTTAAATAATCTTTAGTTAATATGTGATCTTTATTTAGTAAAGTTTTACTTTATTTTGCATTTGTCCAGTTAGTTATTGGAATGACAACAGAAGGTAGCTATAGAATTTGCCATCGATTGATTCTTGATGAGTGTGATAGAGTGAGTATTCACTTGTTTAAATTCAGGAAGAAGCTTTGAGTGGTAAGATAACAGTGCGAGCTTATAGCCGCTCCTCGAATGGACATCGTCATAGCCATCATCAGGTGTTGCTGCCTTTACGCGGCTATATTGATTTGACGTTAGATGGGCAGGCGGCGACAGTCTCTTATGGTGATTGTGTGGTGATTTTATCCGGTTGCTACCATGAGTTTCGTGCTCGTGAGGACTTTCGCTTTTTGGTGATTGATGTCAATGAGCTACCAAGTCAATTACTAGGACTAGAGCATCCAATTCTGGCACTCGATGAAGCAACGCATCAGTATATTAGTTTTATTGAGAAGCAGCTTGAGCAAGACATTTCCGGT
Organism: Vibrio sp. R10-SF1-ISO8; assembly: GCF_059833805.1. NCBI lineage: Bacteria > Pseudomonadati > Pseudomonadota > Gammaproteobacteria > Vibrionales > Vibrionaceae > Vibrio > Vibrio sp. R10-SF1-ISO8. The sequence continues at coordinate 50,709 of NZ_JCBDHL010000008.1, forward strand.
GAGTTGGAAGAGAACATGTTGTCGCTCCTGTTTGAACTATTAGCTCGCCAGTGTTCCAGTAGCAAAATGGATATGAGGATCAAAAACAGTATCCAGTACCTTCATCAAGACATCGCTAAGAATCACTCAATTGACGAGCTCGCTCAGGTTGCCTGCTTAAGTGCGACTCAGTTTAAACACCTATTTAGCAAAGAAGTACAGCTTTCCCCACTTAAGTATCTAGCTAAGTTACGTATGGAAAAAGCGCGTACTTTGCTGATCAACACCGATATGCCGATCAGCCGGATTGCTGAGGAAGTGGGCTTTAGTAATCCATCTTCCTTTACGCGTAGTTTTAGTGGTTATTTTGGTTTGCCACCGAAAGCTTATCGCGCCCACGATTGAGTCTCGGCTGACAACGATACAAAACAATGCAAATGGCGACGATAGCCATTCCTAGCATAGTCAAAAGCGTTAACACTGTACCGAACAGCAGGTGGTCAAACAGATAGGTCAGCATGGGGATTGCGTAAAACAGTACGCTGACTTTATCTGAGCTGTCCCGTTTTACCATGTACATCAGCAGTAAGAGTGCCCCGACGGAAACCACCAAACTCATCCATAACACTGAGAAAACAAGCTCTGGCTGCCAATCAATATAGCCTTCAGTGCCCATGCTAAGCGCGATAAACACAAGGCTCGATAAAACACATTGATACCACATGGCTTGAAATGAATTCATCGTCACCTTGGTTTGCTTGATAGTGCCTATTGTGAGGGAGAGGAGCGCTAAGACGGAAAACAGTATTCCAGCCCATTGAATGCTATCAAGGCTTTGCGCACCAGCAATCGCGATAGTGAGTCCTGCGAAACCAACACCCAGTAAGATAAATTTACGCGCCCCGATTTTTTGCTTGCCAAGTAAGGGGGTTATCAAAGGTTGGATACCTAAAACCAATGTTACTAAGCCAGGAGACATGCCTGTTGCTATCGCCAGAATATAGAAAGTGAGATAGAACACCTGTAACAACAAACCGACCGACAAGACGGTTTTCAACTCTTCCCTGCTAGGTTTATGAAATTGAGTATTGAACAGTGATTTAGCAAGCAAACAAATGACGCTGACACTGACAAAAGAGATCACCGCACGTATTGCCAGAAAGCTCCATTCGGAAGAGAACTGTAATCCAAGTTTTACAATAACCGCACCACTGCTCCACATCACTAGGAATAGGATTGGAGCGAGGGAATCTAATTTAATCATCAGATTTAACCTTATAAATTCAACTATAGAGAATGATGCGGTGGCCACCTACATGGATAGTTACTATAGCTTGGCTAAATCGGAACAACTGATCCCATCGGACGGTTTTCTGTTCCTAGAGGTCGAAGTTGGTGAGAGCAAGGAAAAGAAAAAGCACCGCATGGGTGCTTTTAGTGCTAATGATATTATTGAGTGGTGTCGCTTTTAGCGAGCTGAAGTAACCATTGCTGACTTGTAATTTGTTGTGTGCCACATTCGACCATATAAGGTTTACCTGTGAACCAGCTTTTAGAGGCAACTTCGTTAATGAAGGTCTCGATATCTTTGACCTCATCTTGGGCATAGTCCCATTTATTTTTAATGTGCTCAGCGGCTTCAGTCGGGGTATAGGCTTTGCCGTTTCGATAAAAAGTACAGGATGATTGCTCAATCTTGCTGATTAAACTGTCTACATCATTTTGAATGCTGGCAGCTGCAGAAGTAGCCGACATCGCTAACACTATGACGAGATACAACCGTTTCATCACTTCCCCTTAATCCGTATTTGGCCTCGATCACTTACCCTGTTCGTCCTTATAGGTTCCACCAAGGTTTGAGTTCTAGTGGCTCGTTGAGTTCAACACGTTGTCCAAATTCAGGACTGACCATGGTGACACCGCGCTTTTCACTAATCTCCATCGCTTGCTGCATTGGTTCGTTCCAATCGTGCATAGCGAGATCAAAGGTACCGTTGTGAATTGGCATCATCACCTTACCTTTAAGATCAATGTGCGCCTGAACACTTTGCTCAGGGAACATATGGATGTCCGCCCATAAGCTATTGTAAGCTCCAGTTTCTATCATGGTGAAATCAAATGGTCCGTATTTATCACCAATCTCTTTAAATCCTGAGAAGTAGCCAGAGTCACCACTAAAGAAGACTTTATTCTGCTGACCGTTAATCACCCAGCTTCCCCATAAAGTGCCGTCGCGATCAGTCAGTCCACGTCCGGAGAAGTGTTGGGTTGGAGTCAGCACATATTCCACGCCATTGTGCACATGGGACTCCCACCAATTAAGCTCAACTATCTTCTCTTCAGGAACATCCCATTCTCTCAAGGTTTGACCAATCTTCAGCGGCACAATAAATACCGTGACTTTTTCGGTCAGTGTTTTGACCGACGCTTTGTCGAGATGATCATAATGGTCATGACTGATCAGAACGGCGTCAATACTTGGTAGCTCTTGTAGCGATATAGGCGGCTGATGGAAGCGCTTTGGCCCAGCCCATTGTACGGGAGATGCTCGGTCACTAAACACAGGATCTGTCAGGATGAGCTGCTGATCGATCTTCATCGCGATACTTGAATGGCCTAAGCGATAGAGAACATCTTGCTGTTCATTGGCAAGTTGCTCCGTTGTCATCGCATGGACGGGCAAATCAAAGCTTGGCGTTGGGTTAAGGCGCTCAGTCGTGAAATAGGCTTTTGCGATCTTCAGGATGTCACCAAAGCCGCTTTTGTATTCAAGCTCAGTGTTGGCAAACTTCTCTGGGTATTGCTTACCCGCTGCTTTATCTGAACTAGAACAAGAGATGATAGAGGTGGTCATAATTATCGCTCCTACAGTAGCTAACAATGTGCGTTTCATAGTGACTATCCTAAAGTAAACTATACGGTGTAGTTTACATACTTTGCTTTTAAAGTAAACTACTTGGTGTAAAATAGATCTCAGCAGAATGAGGTAGGATCGTTAACTCTATGAAAGTTAGAAAAAAAGGTCGTAGCGAAATCAAACGTGAGGCGATATTGGTTGCGGCAAAGCAGGCTTTTCAGGAATTTGGTGTGCAAAATACCAGTATGGATAAGCTATCTGCGATGGCTGAGGTTTCTAAGCGAACGGTTTACAACCACTTTGAATCTAAAGAAGCGATTGTCATGGAACTGCTGGCGGAGTTATGGCGCACTTCAATGGCTGAACATGAAATAGCGGGGCTTGCTGAACTGACATTAGAGCAGCAGCTTATCGCACTGCTTGAAAGCGAGATTAATGTTGTGACAGAACCTCACTATGTTGATCTAGCTAAAGTGGCTTTGAGCTACTTCTTCCATAAGCCGGATGAGCTTAAAGAGCAAGAAGCGAAGATGGCAAAGCAAGAGACTGCGCTGTTTCGTTGGCTAATTGAGCAGAAGGAGCAGAAGACGCTCATTATTGAGGACGTGGTTGTGGCGAGTACCCAGTTGCACAGCTTAGTTAAAGGCAGTGCCTTCTGGCCTCAGGTTCTGGGAATGAAACCTTCGCTGACCAAGCAAGAGGCGAGGGTATTGGCAGAGCAAAGCACCCGTTTGTTTATGAGTCAGTACCGCGCTTAGCGACATATTAAAAAGCCCTTACCATTATGGTAAGGACTTTAATTTTACAATGTTCAACAGACCCTAGGCTTGTTTAGCTGTGTGTAACTTTACCTCTTTGCTTGCCTGTTTTTTCTCGAATCGAGAGATCCACCACCATGCAAGGCCAGAGAATACCGCGGTCATAAAGACGTTGATGAAGAAGGCACGTACTAAATCAACGCCTGTCGGGAAGGCTGATGCAGTCATACTTACCACAAAGATGGTGATCAATACCGACACCACACCCATACCAAACTTGCGTGAGCCCATACGGAAATCACGTGGCGTATCATCATGTTTTAGGCGGAAGATGAAGTAAGCAGCCATGATAAAGATTGGCGGTAGCATCGCAGTACCAGCGGTCAAGTTGATTGCTTGGTTCATCATGTCTTGCACGGATTCTGAACCAAAGCCATTCACAACCAACATCACGACGACGAAGGCAAACTGCCACCAAGCTGCGCGAACTGGCACACCGTGCTCATTAAGCTCAGTGGTTTTCTCACCGTAGACGCCTTTTGGAATCTCCGAGAAGTGGATTTTCACTGGAGCCGCTGTCCACATCATCATAGAGCCAAACATTGCGATAAAGAGAATGATCCCAACAAAGCGGCCAACCACTAAGGTAGAAACCTCGAAGTACTGAGCCATACCGGTAAAGATTTCGACCATACCACCTGCGTAAGTGAGGTCTTCGCGAGGGACAAAAACGTTAACCAGTAGTGAGCCAAGCGCATACATAGCACCGATCAGAACACCTGCCATGATGATCACCTTGATAAAGGCTTTCTGACCACCTTTGACATCTTTGAGGTAAGCGGCTGCGGTTTCTGCACCACCGGCTGCTTGGAAGATCCAACACATAATGCCTAAGGTTGCCCAGTTAATTGTTGGGCTCATCGCTTCTAAGGTAATCGGTTCAGCTGGTGTGTATTCACCACCGCCTAACGCCATTAACGCGCCAAGGACGTAAATAGCGAACAGAGCAAAGACGCCGTATGCCACAATCTCTGAAATCTTACCCAGCCAGCTCGCACCTTTAGTTGAGATATGAGTCGCCGCAGCAAAGAGAACAATCGAAATAATCGATGTCACCATAGGTGAGAAGGTGTACTCATAGCCGAGCATAGCGTATGAGGCGTAAGCAATAACGTTGGGTAATAGGGAGACAAACCAGAACAGGTTTACAAACCAGTATAAGAAAGAACCTAAGTATGCGGCTTTAGTGCCTAACGGTTGTTTCAGCCAGTCATACATACCGGACTCTGAGTTCTTATTGGCCGAAACAAACTCGGCAATAATGAACACAAAAGGAATGAAGTAAACGATGGTTGCGAGTAAGAAAATAGGCGCTGAACTTAAGCCTAATTCAATGTTGTTGTTTACGATGTTACGGACGTTAAATACCGCCGCAAAGGTCATCGACAGCAGGGCAAACTTGCCAATGGTGCCACGCATAGATTCAGACATAGAGTCCTCCGATGAATCACGTCAATTCCTTTGGTACTAAAAGTCACACTGCTATTGAGCGTTCTATCATCCTGCGCGAATAGTAGGCTATGCCGCGTTAGAGTCCAGCGCTGTCACTGGCTTTTGTGACTTTAGTACCTCAGGGGTTGTAGTCGTTATTGTTTGGGTCAGTTGTGCTGACCCTGTAAGTTGTATTTATTTATTCAGGAAATAGCCGTCTTCGATGGTCACTTTAAGCACCACTTTTCGAACTCGGTTATTTCCGTGGAAACGGTAGGCATTGTTGTTGTCGAAGATGGCAACTTGGCCTTCTGTGAGTTCACGTGTCGCACCTTGACCATAGAAATATTCTCGATCCGTTTCATCACGGTACTTATCGGCGCGCTCAAGCTGAGATTTTTCAGCGAATTCGACGGTTTCTCTTCCTTCTATGTAGTAATGAACATCGAAGTAGCGTCGGTTACCTTCAAAGGTCTCGGTATGACGAGCAACGCCATCTTCAACCATGTAAACCAATGAATCTCCAATTGAATGCATGACGCCATCTTTGATATTGGCTATGTTTTCAATCGCTTCTATACAGCGGTTCCACTTGCGGCCATCGCGGTAAACGACTTTGAATTGCGCTAAGCTCTCTAACACGATCATGGGTTATGCCTCATTTGCTGTAGTTGAAGTAAAGAAACCTTGTTCAAAGCGGTGCTGTGCCATTGTCTGTGCACTGCAATCTCCCGTTTGTAGCGGAACGAGTGTCAGCCCGTAGCGGAACTCATCCATATATACTCGGTAAGAGTCGAGCACTTCGCTACCCCAAGAGTTTGAGCCAAGCCCCATCAATTTATGGTCTAAGTTGAGGGTGATATAACCGCTCTTTTCTAGCTCAATCGTGTGCTGTGCTTGATGTAGGTTTTGATTGGTGTAGAACCAAGCGCTGAAGTTGATCTCTTGCTCAGGTTTCACTAACAAACCGGTACCATTGCGGTTGGTTAACGCCGCCCAGCGAACCTGTTGGCGATTGCCGTTGTTCTGAGGGAATGGGTAGTTCTCAAACATGTCGGCAACTGTGCTGTGGTAAACATCAATCAGGTTTGCCTGCTTGCTATCTTGATAGTTTTCTTCAGGGCCACGACCGTAGTATTTCACTTGGTCAAACTCGCCGTTGATACCAAGATCTAGGCCGATAACTGGAATGACATGAGGGTAGTCGCCGTAACGTTCACCGCTCAGTTCTAGGTTTAATTGGCCGTCAGCACTCACTTGGTAGCGGTATTCGCAGCGCATACCAAAATCAAACACGGGCGGCGCAATGATGCTGGTGGCGGTGATCTCTACTTTTCCATCAAGATGCTCAAGGTGAAGGGTGCGGAAATGCTCTTGCATGATTTGCAGGTGAGCGGGTTCCCACAGACCTTCGTGCTCTTGTTTATGGTTATCGATCATCGGCTTAAAGAAGTTCAGTTTAGGTTCTGATTGAATCAGCTCTTCGCCATTGACAATCCAAGAGGTCAGCTTGCCATTCACTTTCGAGAAGTTAAGCGCAAAGTTATTACCTGAGATCAGGTAGTTAAGGCGGCTCTCTTCAACGTTAAGTGGTGTCGCATTTTGATTAATGAAGCTTGGTTCTATCGCCGTGCTTTGTTTGAGCTGGTATTGGTAAATAGCTATCTCATGGTTTGCGGCGCTGTACAGAGTGCGCGTATCTTTGCGTACCGTGAAGTTAATGAAGACTTCACGTTCATCAAGTTCAGGGATGGCGATATTAATTTCACGCGCTGAGTTCGCGCTAAGCTGTTCCACTTTGAACTGAACGCTGCGTAGTGTTTCACCTTCAGCGCGAATATCTGCGGTGATGGTGTAATCATTGAGGTCGCTAAACCAGAGTTTGTTTTCAACAATGAACTTGCCTGCTTGCTCATCCATAGCGCGGATTTTCACTGGCGCAATCACTTGCTTGTACTCTTTAAGCCCCGGACCAGGCGTTTGATCTGGATAAATCAAACCATCCATACAGAAGTTGTAATTGTTCGGGTAGTCACCGTAATCACCGCCGTATTTGTAGAAGGATTGGCCTTTTTCATCACGAGCTAAAATGCCGTGATCACACCATTCCCAAACGTAGTGGCCTTGAATGTGATCATGTTGGTAGAACACATTTTGGTACTCAGTTAAACCGCCTGGGCCATTCCCCATTGCGTGGGCGTATTCACAGATAATGCGTGGCTTCTCGTGAGGAAACTCACCAAAGTAGTTCATCAGTTGAGCACGGGAATACATGGTTGAAATCACGTCGACCACTTCAGCATCTCGGTCTTCTTCGTAATGCACTAGGCGAGTGTCATCAATCGCTTTGGTCGCCTCATACATCGAACGAATATTGCAGCCATAGCCAGACTCATTGCCTAGCGACCACATAATGATTGAAGGGTGGTTTTTTTGGGCATGAACATGACGTTCTGCTCGATCAACAAATACCGCTTCCCATGCTGCGTCGTTAGTGATTCGGCTGAGATCGCCAACGTTAGCAAAACCGTGGGTTTCTACATCCGTTTCTGCCATCACAAACAGGCCGTAAATATCACACAGTTCGTAGAAGCGTGGGTCGTTCGGGTAGTGAGCAGTACGTACAGAGTTGATGTTGTGCTGTTTCATCAAGACTAAGTCTTTTTCTACACGCTCCATTCCGACAGCGCGACCTTTCAGATGATCGTTGTCATGACGGTTAACGCCATGCAGCATCACATACTGGTTATTGATGTAGAACAGACCATCGCGCACCTTAATGTCACGAAAACCTACTCGTTGCGGAATGACTTCCACGGTTTTGCCTAGGTTGTCTTTTAAGATCAGAATCAGTTGGTAAAGATAAGGATTTTCTGCCGTCCAGTGGATTGGTGCATCCATTTCAATCTCAAAGCGAGCTTGTGTAGTGGTATCGATAGTCAGGTTTCTGCAAGAGCCTTGTGCGACAACCTGATCTTTATCCATTAGTGCATAGTCAAGCGCGTAGCCCGAAGTTTGGAGGGCAGATAAGTTTTCCAGTTCTACTTGGCAAGAAAGGGTTGCTGCGCGGTAATCTTCGGCGAAATCCGTGCGAACGGTGAAGTCCTGTACGTGAACTTGCTCTTTACCGACTAGGTAAACATCACGGAAGATCCCCGCAGTCCACCACATGTCTTGGTCTTCGATATAAGTAGAGTCTGCCCACTGCATAACGCGCACTGACAGTAGGTTTTCACCTTGCTGAACGAACTGAGAAATATCAAATTCAGCGGTTAAGCGGCTGCCTTTACTAAAGCCTGCATACTTACCGTTTACATACACTTCGAAGTAGGTTTCAACGCCGTCAAATTTAATGATCGTTTGCTTGTTATCCCAGCTCTCACCTAGGGTGAAGGTGCGTTGGTAAGCACCGGTTGGGTTATCGGTTGGCACGAACGGCACATCAATTGGGAACGGGAAACCTTCGTCGGTGTACTGAAGGTCGCCGTGGCCTTCCATTTGCCACATGTTCGGAACTGTAATTTGGCCCCATTGGGTCATCTTTTGTGAATAGAACTCTTCAGGAACCAACAGAGGGTTAGTGAAGAAGTTAAAGTTCCATTGACCGCTCAGAAGCATAAAGCGGCTGCTGAGTTCGCGTTGGAAGGTTTGAGCTGTTTTCACTGAGTCATAAGAGAAGAAGTAAGCACGTGGTGCCATACGGTTCTCATGCAGATGTAGGAAGTTTTCCCAGTTGTTCACGTTTACTCTCCCTCGGCTAAAACGATCGAATGATCATGCCGACGTTGTAATGAAATAATTGCTCATTGAGCATCTGGGAAAGATATTAGTAAAAGTTTTACTAAAATAAATTTGTGAAAACGTTTTACTTTAACTTGATCACGATTTATTGACTGAATTGTCTGAAAGCTGTGATCTGTTTAAAAGAGTGAATATTGAACAGTAAATGTGTAGAAGCTAACCACTAAGCGCTGGGGTAGAGAAAGGGAGGTAATAAAAAAGCGCTGAAAATCAGCGCTTTATGTGAGTAATTAGCAGTGGGAACTACTTCTTGGTAGTGTCTCGCAGCTTGAGTTTACTTGGGACGTAAACTTGCAAAGGGAGCGCTCGTCCATCGCGCGCTTTTTCGATCAGCAAGTTAACTCCCTGAATTCCCATCATTTCAGAGTGAATTCTTACTGTTGAAAGAGAGGGGAAGGTGAACTTTGCGGTTGGAATATCGTTAACACTAATCAGTGAAATGTCTTGTGGGATATTAAGGCCGTGTTCATGAATCGCACGCAATACACCAATCGCAATTGAATCAGATGCAATAAAAAGTGCGTTAGGGTAGTCCGGTTTAGCGAGCATTTCCTTAGCTAAATCATATCCTGACGAACTGGTAAAATCGCCGCGGTAGATATCATCTAGAGAGACAACACCTTTTAACTGCCCATATTCTGCAAAGGCAATTTCACGAATATCGGCACTATTCGGTTCGTCTTGACCGCCGATGAAACCGATACGTTGATAGTCTTGAGCGATGAAAAAGTCGGTGATTTCTTTGCTAATGCGCACGAGGTCGATGTCTACCGAATCATATTCACAGTTCGCGTCACTGAAATCGACATAACAGATATTATCGGTGAGTTTTTGGACTTCAGATAAAACATTTGGATGACTGCGACCAACTAAAAGGACACCAGTAACCTTATTGCCTTCAAGATAGATTTCATTGTTATAACAGTTAGTTAGCTCGATGCCTAATTTGTCACATTGGGTCTCAATACCATGGCGAATCGACAGATAATAAGGGTCATTCACTTCTGCTTCTTGCTTGTAGTTGTAGACAGCAAGAAAGTGGTGATTGTGCTTTTTCCCCAGTCCAGCACGTTTTGAGCTACTGGTTTTGTATTCTAACTTTTCTGCAATTTCCAGAATGCGGTGCTTGGTTTCTTCTTTCACACTGAGTGTCGGATCATCGTTTAAGACTCGCGAAACCGTCGCTAAAGAAACGCCTGCCTCAGTTGCAATATCTTTTAGTGTTGCCATGTGTTCTTACATCCCTTTTTGAGCGGGCAATCTAACTATTGGTCTCTATTGTAAACAAACACACTGATGAAGTACTAATTTTTAGTAAAAATTGTTGTCAGCTTTGCCCTGAGTGTAAAGCTGCAGAGATGGTTAGCTAGAAAACCAATAAAAACAGGGGTTAAAAGGGATTTTAAGCCCAGCGTTAAAATCATTTTCTGCCTAATATCTTCCCTCTTCTAATGAATGATTTTGTGGAAACGTTTACACAATGCGAATTTGATCACGGATCTGTATGCGGTTTGATTGGTAGACTTTTTCCAACATCAAGTATTGAGTATTTAGTGCTCAAGATTATCTGGAGAGCAAACAGTGAAAGTTCTAGTCACAGGTGGGATGGGATACATCGGCAGTCATACCTGCGTTCAAATGATTGAAGCAGGGATGGAACCAATTATCGTAGACAATCTAGCTAACTCAAAACAACAAGTGTTGAGCCGCGTTGAAGGGTTAACGGGTAAACAGCCAAAGTTTCATATGGGCGATATCCGAGACGAGGCGTTTCTAGACACTGTGTTTGCGCAGCATGACATCGACGCCGTTATTCATTTCGCTGGACTTAAAGCGGTCGGTGAATCGGTGACAAAACCACTTGAGTACTACGATAACAATGTTAACGGCACCTTGGTCTTGGCGCGTTGTATGCGTAAAGCTGGCGTGAAAAGCATTGTGTTCAGCTCTTCAGCAACCGTGTATGGCGACCCGCAAACTGTGCCAATTACTGAAGACTCTCCAACAGGGGCCACAACCAACCCCTATGGTCGCAGCAAATATATGGTCGAGCAGTGTTTGAGTGATCTCTTCAATGCAGAGAGTGATTGGAGCATCACGCTACTACGCTATTTCAATCCGGTGGGGGCCCATCCATCAGGCACCATGGGTGAAGACCCGCAAGGTATTCCAAACAATTTAATGCCTTTCATTGCTCAAGTTGCAGTGGGACGACGCGAATCTTTAGCGGTATTTGGGGATGACTACCCAACACCAGATGGCACTGGAGTTCGTGACTATATTCATGTGATGGACTTGGCCGATGGTCATATTGCAGCGCTAAAATCTGTTGGGGATAAAGCGGGCTTACATGTTTACAACCTAGGTACGGGTAAAGGTTCCAGTGTGCTTGAGATGGTGAATGCATTTGGTGCAGCTTGTGGTGCGCCTATTCCTTACGAAATCTGTCCACGTCGCCTAGGGGATATTGCTGAATGTTGGGCGAGTACAGATAAAGCGCAGCGAGATTTAGCTTGGAAAGCCACTCGCAGTGTCGATGAAATGACGGCTGATACATGGCGCTGGCAATCAGAAAACCCAAACGGCTATTCCCCTGCGTAACAAGGTTGCACTCCAATTTCATTGGCGAATGCACAAAGGTATTTTTAAAAGTTGAGTAAGTAATATGTCGAGTATTGAGTTTAACCCAGTTGATCATCCACACCGCCGCTACAACCCGCTGACAGGGCAGTGGATTTTAGTTTCACCGCATCGCGCTAAACGTCCATGGAGTGGGGCGGATGAAACTCCTGCTACTGCTGATTTGCCAAGCTATGACGGTAAGTGTTTTTTATGCCCGACGAATGAGCGTATTTCTGGTGATGTGAACCCTGATTACCAAGGCACTTATGTATTTAACAATGATTTTGCTGCTTTGATGACTGACTCACCAGAGGCGCCCGAATCAGAAAATCCATTGTTTAAAACTCAGGGTGTAACAGGGTTGAGCCGGGTTATCTGTTTCTCACCAGATCACAGCAAAACTTTACCTGAGCTTGCCGTTGAAAAAATTCGTGGCGTGATCGATACCTGGAACGAACAAATTGAAGAACTAGGTAAAGACTATGTATGGGTGCAAGCGTTTGAGAACAAGGGCGAAGCCATGGGCTGCTCTCAGCCGCATCCGCATGGTCAGATTTGGGCGAACAGTTTTCTACCCAATGAAATTGAGCGCAAAGAGCAAAATCTAAAAGCTTACTATCAAGAAAAGGGCACCAATTTACTGGTCGATTATGTTCAAGCTGAATTGAAAGATGGCGAGCGTATTGTAGTGGAGACCGAACACTGGGTAGCACTAGTCCCCTACTGGGCGGCTTGGCCATTTGAGACCATGCTACTACCGAAAACGCATATTCGCCGTATGAGTGAGCTGACAGAAAACCAGCGTGATGATTTGGCTGTGGCAATCAAAAAACTCACCAGTCGTTATGACAACTTATTCCAATGCTCTTTCCCTTACTCAATGGGTTGGCACTACGCACCTTTCTTTGAACAGGGTACGGATATTGAACATTGGCAACTACACGCACTCTTCTATCCGCCACTGCTGCGCAGCGCAACGGTTCGTAAATTTATGGTGGGATACGAAATGCTGGCAGAAAGTCAGCGTGATTTAACCGCAGAGCAAGCCGCGCAGCGTCTGCGTGATTTGAGCGATATTCACTACAAAGAACAGTAGCCTCTGTCTTATTTAAGTTGCAGGTATTTAAGAGGCGTCATAATCGTGGTTTTAGATTGAGCCGCTATTAGAGAATTAAACAGTTTGAGAATTTACTATGTCTGATCTAATCCAAAACGTAAAAGCTTCTTTTCAACAAGCGCTAGGCTATGCACCAAGCCACATTGTCCAAGCACCGGGGCGCGTTAATTTGATCGGTGAGCATACCGACTACAATGATGGTTTTGTTCTGCCATGTGCCATTGATTACCAAACTGTCGTTGCAGCAGCTAAGCGTGACGACAACATAGTCCGTGTCGTCTCGGTTGATTATGGCAATGAGCTTGATGAGTTTGATATCAGCCAAGAGATCACCTTTCAGCAAGACAAAATGTGGTCGAACTACATCCGTGGTGTAGTGAAGTACCTTATCGCACGCGGTTATGAGTTTAGTGGCGCGGATATTTCTGTCAGCGGTAACGTTCCTCAAGGCGCAGGGCTAAGCTCATCAGCAGCGCTTGAAGTGGTGATTGGTCAGACATTTAAGGTGCTTTATAACCTAGAAATATCTCAGGCTGAGATCGCTCTTAATGGTCAGCAAGCTGAGAACGAATTTGTCGGATGTAACTGCGGCATTATGGACCAGATGATTTCTGCTGAAGGTAAAGAGAACCACGCAATGCTGCTTGATTGTCGTAGCCTAGAAACGCAGGCGGTTTCAATGCCTGAAAACATGTCAGTGGTGATCATTAACTCGAACAAAAAGCGTGGATTGGTCGATAGCGAATACAACACTCGCCGTGAGCAATGTGAAGAAGCGGCTCGCATCTTTGGTGTAAAAGCGTTGCGTGATGTCACTATTGAGCAGTTCATTGCTAAGGCGTCTGAATTAGATGAGTTAGTAGCAAAGCGAGCGCGCCATGTGATCAGCGAGAACGACAGAACGGTCGAAGCGGCTGATGCGTTGCGTAATCACGACATGAAGCGCATCGGAGAGTTGATGGCACAGTCCCATGCCTCTATGCGTGACGACTTTGAAATCACAGTCAAAGAGATCGACACCTTAGTTGAGATCGTTAAACAAGTGATCGGTGAGCAAGGTGGCGTTCGTATGACAGGAGGCGGTTTTGGTGGTTGTATTGTTGCGGTTATGCCACCTGAACTTGTCGAGCCAGTAAAAGCGGCGGTTGCAGCACAATATCAAGCTGCGACTGGACTTAAAGAGTCTATCTACGTGTGCCAAGCTAAACATGGCGCGGGTGTGGTGGAGTAACTTAAATGATGACTCATCCTCTTTTTGAGAGTATGACTAAGCAGTCTGCCTATGATGGGCATCCTGCTCAGTTAATTGAATTGACCAATGCTAGAGGGGTTAGCATTGTGTTGATGGACATCGGAGCTACGTGGCTCAGTTGTCGTTTACCTTTGGCGTGCGGGGAGCAGCGCGAAGTCTTGCTTGGTGTAGGGGCTATGGCTGACTTTGAGTGCCAACAAAGTTACATGGGGGTAACGGTTGGTCGCTATGCAAACCGCATTGCCAATGGTCTTTTTGATCTCGAAGGTCAGCAAGTTCAATTGGTGACGAATCAAGCGGGCAATTGCTTACATGGTGGCGTCACTGGCTTTGATAAGCTGCGCTGGGAAATTGTCGAGCAAAGCGCTCAAAGGGTGACTTTTAGTCTCCAATCTCCAGATGGTGACCAAGGCTTCCCCGGTAATCTAAGTGTCTCTGTCACTTATCAGCTCGATAACGACGGCAGCGTCTCGATTGAATACTTTGCTCACACCGACAAAGCAACGCCAGTCAATCTGACGAATCATGCCTACTTTAATCTCAATGGAGCGGGCAGCGAGTTAGACGCGCGCCATCATACTTTGAATGTTTGTTCGGATTACTATTTGCCAACCAGCGATGTGGGGATTCCACTCGGTGAGCTGGAAAGTGTGAGTGGCACTGGATTCGACTTTCGCGTGGCAAAAAGCATCACGCAAGACTTGCTGCAAGACAAACAACAGCAAGCGGCGAAAGGCTATGATCACAGCTATTGGTTTGAGCCAAATCGCGACCTAACATTACCTGTTGCCAGCCTAGTTAGTGAAGACAGCTTAGTGACTATGCGAGTGTTAACCGATAAGCCCGCAATGCAGCTTTATACTGGTAATTGGTTAGCAGGAACCCCAGCGCGCGATGGGGAAGAATATGCAGACTACGCAGGCGTAGCATTGGAAACCCAATTTTTACCTGATTCGCCTAACCACCCAGAATGGCAGCAACCAAGTTGTATTCTCTACCCAGAACAGGAATACAGGTATAAAACCACCTATCAATTTGCTTTCTAATTTAGCTTCGAACAGACCCTAGTAACGCCAGTCTGACAACTGGCGTTAAAACCCTTCAAATTCGTCAATCGCGGCTCTTGCTTCAGAGAGAGAACACCCCGACTGAGTAACGAGCTGATTGATTGTGATATTTGGTGACTCAGCAATGATGGCTGACAGATCAACAACGGGAGTGGGCAAAGCTTTATCGATCGCTTTCACAATCCACAATGTATCTTCCGTAACCAAGTATTGTTTGAGTTCTCTTAACGCTTGTTCCTCTCCACTCAGCAACCAATGTCGAGAGCGTCGGATACGCTTTACTTGGCAGCCATAAGCAACAATCGCGCTGATAACCTGCGCTTTATCGTTAACGCGGTGAACAAAACTGTTTAACGGAACGGAAATCATGGTGAGTCAATTAAGGGGGTTAATAGATGTCACTTTATCGCAACACACCTCAATTCGCCACGCTCTCTATTTCCATGTGGAGTTGATAGATTTTCTCTATCTCGATTGATAGCGATTCCCTATCAGAGCAATAGAAACGTTCAAATTTACCTATCAACCTGGTCAGGGCAATATAACTCCATCGACGCAAGGCAGCGTTCAAACACTAGATTAGAAAGAGAGTAAAATCATGATCAACACACAAATCAAACCATTCTCAGCAACAGCATTTAAAAACGGCGAGTTCGTAGATATCACAGAGCAAGACGTGAAAGGCAAATGGGCAGTATTCTTCTTCTACCCAGCTGATTTTACTTTCGTATGTCCAACTGAGCTTGTAGACCTACAAGAGAAGTACGCTGAACTTCAATCACGTGGTGTAGAAGTTTACTCAGTATCAACGGATACTCACTTCTCACACAAAGCGTGGCACGATACTTCTGACAAGATCGGTACTATCGAATACTTCATGGTAGGTGACCAAACTGGCACTATTACTAACAACTTCAACGTGATGCGTGAAGGTCAAGGTCTTGCTGACCGTGCTACTTTCCTAATCGACCCAGAAGGTACTATCCAAGCAATGGAAATCACTGCTGAAGGTATCGGTCGTGACGCAGAAGACTTACTACGTAAAGTTAAAGCAGCACAGTACGTTGCAGCAAACCCAGGTGAAGTTTGCCCAGCGAAATGGAAAGAAGGTGAAGAGACTCTAGCGCCATCTCTAGACCTAGTAGGTAAAATCTAACCTCATTACCAGGTTTGTACAGGTATGCCTTGCTCTGCTCCTATTGAGCTTGGCATACCGCCCTTACTGATAAAGCCATACCCGAATAGGGTGTGGCTTTTTGCGTTTGATTTTTTGCAGAAAAGAATTCTGATGGCGTGGAGTTTTCGATAGGTTTTACCTACCAAACTAATAGAAACGTTCAAATTTACCTATCTACGACCGCAGGGCAATATAGCTTCATCAGCGCAGTAGAGCGCATCTGAATCACAAATGAATAGTAGGTAATATCATGTTAGACCAAGCGATGAAGCAGCAGCTTAAAGCATACCTAGAAAACTTAAAAACAGACGTTCAGCTTGTATTGAGCCTTGATGAAAGCGAAACAGCAAGCAAGCTCCAAGCACTGGCGGATGATATCGCTTCACTGACAGACAAAATCCAAGTAACGCGTGACGACAACGCAAGCTCACGCAAACCAATTATGCAGGTTGTGAACCGAGCACAAGGTACAGCAATTGGTTTTGCAGGCTTGCCAATGGGTCACGAGTTTACTTCTCTGGTTCTCGCTCTTCTTCACAGCGGTGGCCACCCAATCAAGCTAGAAGCGGAAGTGATTGAGCAGATCAAGCAGCTAGACCAAGCATTAAACGTGGAAATCTTTATTTCACTATCATGCCAAAACTGTCCTGAAGTAGTTCAGGCGTTCAACATGATGTCTGCGATTAACCCTCTAATCAAAACAACCATGATTGATGGTGCTGCATTCCAAGATGAAGTGAAATCACGCGATATCATGGCGGTGCCTAGTGTCTTCATCAACGGTGAGCTGTTTGGTCAAGGCCGTATGTCATTGGCTGAGATTCTTAACAAAGTTGATTCCGGTGCAGCAGCGAAAAAAGCAGCCAGCCTAAACGAACAAGCACCATTTGATGTTTTGGTTGTTGGTGGTGGTCCTGCGGGTTCTTCAGCGGCAATCTACGCAGCACGTAAAGGTATTCGCACAGGTGTCGTCGCTGAGCGCTTCGGTGGTCAGGTGATGGATACGATGGCGATTGAGAACTTTATCTCAGTCAAAGCGACAACCGGTCCTAAGTTAGTTGCGAGTCTAGAAGAGCACGTTAAAGAATACGGCGTGGAAGTAATGACTGAGCAACGCGCAGCCAACATTATCGATGCAGAGCAGACTGAAGATGGTTACATCCATGTTGAGCTTGAAAGCGGCGCAGTACTAAAAGCTCGTACAGTGATTACCAGTACAGGTGCACGCTGGCGTGAAATGAATGTTCCTGGTGAGCAAGAGTACCGTAACAAAGGGGTTGCTTACTGCCCACACTGTGATGGTCCATTATTTAAAGGCAAGAAAACAGCGGTAATCGGTGGTGGTAACTCAGGTATTGAAGCGGCGATTGACCTAGCCGGTATTGTTGAACATGTTACCGTTCTAGAGTTTGCAGACACCCTACGTGCTGACCAAGTTCTGATCGATAAAGCCAATGCGACAGCTAATATTGAAATCATCAAGATGGCGCAAACCACACAAGTGCTAGGCGACGGCAACCGTGTTACTGGCTTGGAATATCAAGATCGCAACACAGGTGAGATTAAGAAAATCGAATTAGCCGGTATCTTTGTTCAAATTGGTCTTATGCCAAACAGCGAATGGTTGAAAGGTACTAAGGTTGAGCTTTCACCACGCGGTGAAATTGAAATCGATGCGCACGGTGCAACTACGATGAGCGGTGTCTTTGCTGCGGGTGATGTAACTACGGTTCCGTACAAGCAAATCATCATCGCTATGGGTGAGGGGGCAAAAGCAAGCTTAGGCGCGTTCGACTACCTAATTCGCACACCTGCTCCAGCAGAGGTTGCTGAAACGGCGTAAAGCGCTTATCCCTGTCCATATTCATTTGCAAACATTTTGTCGGTAATTTCGACGCCACTTCCAAGCGATTGGAAGTGGCTTTTTTTTGTATGTGTGCTGCGACTACTTACCCTCAAACCATTTCTGAGTGAAGTCGATAAAAGCGGCAAGCTTGCTGCTGCTGCGCAGTTGCGGTGGGTAGATGAGATAAATATTGCTTCTGGCAATAAAGTAATTCGGTAGTAGTTGTATTAACTGCCCACTATCTAATGAAGGCTGCACCAAGTAGCTTGGCATTTTTATGATCCCCTTGCCTTGTTGCGCGGCCGTCAGAAGCAGTAAGTTGTCGTTGATCAGCATATCGCCATTAGTTTCTACCTCAATGCTCTTAGTATTATCGATAAACTGCCAGCGACGTAAGTTGGGATCGGACAAACAGTTGTGATGGACCAGTTCGTCTGGGTGACTGGGTACGCCATGTTTCTCTAGATATTCTGGAGACGCACAGCAGATGTGTTGATAAGGAATTAGCTTCTTTGCCACCATGTTGTCGGGTGGATTGTTGGTGGCTCTAATTGCTAAGTCGAAATGACTTTTGGTCAGATCTTCGCGGTTATAACCGACATCGAGATCAAACTCGATTTCAGGGTATTGCTGCTGAAATTGATGACAAATATCGATCAAGAAGCGATGGCTAAAAATGGTGGGTGCAGTAATTCGAAGTAGGCCACTGACATCGCTTTTGGTGTGGTCGAGCTCTTTTTCTAACTCGACGATCGATGTATTAATAAACTGCATCTTAGCGAGAATTTTTTCTCCCGCTGCAGTTAGGCGCACATTGCGTGTCGAACGAATCAGTAGACTTGTATCTAATTCTTGCTCTAGCTGATTGATTTGTGAAGAAAGGTAGCTGCGTGAAATGCCTAAATTTTCCGCGGCCTTAGAAAAGCTGAGCTGCTTTGCGACTTCACTAAACAACGCATATCGTTCAAAGCGTTTGTGCATCTTCTGCATATCTGACTCACCTGAGTTCTTGAATCTGTCGTTAATTATATCGTTCTATATAGGAAATTAAATCTCATCTATTGTGCTGTATATCGAATTATCTTTTCTTGTTAGCTAGTTTAATCCCTAGCTTTAGTACCAGTATACTGAGTACAGAACAGATTAAACTCACTGCAATATTGCAATGGTGAGGTCTATAAATCAGGGGGATAGAGATGAATAAGACACATCCGGTGTTTTCACCAATGATCCAAGGTTACTGGCGTATGGCTGAGTGGGGAATGAATACCCAACAGCAGCTGTCGTTTGTTAAGCAGCACCTAGAGCTAGGCATTACGACGGTAGACCACGCGCCTGTTTACGGCCCAGACTCTGCATGTGAGCGTATGTTTGGAGAAGTCTTAGCGCTAGATAGCAGTTTGCGTGATCAAATTGAGATTGTTTCAAAATGCGGAATTTATCGCGGTGAAGATCCTCAGGTTAATCACTATAACAGTGGTAAAGCCGCCATTGTTGAATCCGTTGATCAATCGTTAACTCGTTTGAATACCGATCATTTAGACGTGTTACTCCTACATCGTCCTGACTTACTCATGGATGCAGATGAAGCGGCTGAAGCGTTCGCTCAGTTAAAAGCTGCGGGGAAAGTAAAGCATTTTGGTGTGTCTAACTTCACGCCTGCTCAGTTTGCTTTATTGCAATCAAGAGTTGAACAGCCGTTGATCACTAACCAAGTCGAGATCAATCCAGTGAACTTGCAAGTGACGGAAGATGGCACGCTTGAACAGCTTCAGCAGCATCGCGTACAGCCAATGGCTTGGTCTTGTCTTGCTGGTGGTCGTATTTTCGGCGAAGAGAGCGAACAGATGTGCCGTTTACGTCATACCTTGGCAGAAGTGGCGCAAGAAGTCGGTGCAAGCTCGATCGACCAAGTCATCTTTGCATGGGTATTGCGTCTACCGTCTAACCCAATCCCAATCTTGGGCAGTGGTAACATTGAGCGTGTTCACTCTGCGGTCGGCGCGCTTGAACTGTCATTGACCAATGAACAGTGGTACCGAATTTGGGTTGCATCGAAAGGTCATGGTGTGGCTTAGAAGCCTAAAACAACAAAGGCGTTACTCAGGTAACGCCTTTGTTTTATTACGTTTAGGTCACTTTCTCAACTGAGTTGCGGCGTACTAAGGTCGGCGTGAACATTAGTGCCTCATCGTTTGAGCTTTGTTCTTTGGCTAGATTCAGCGCTAAACGCGCCGCTCGTTCTGCCATCATCGCGATTGGATAACGAATCGTTGTCAGGCGAGGGCTGACATAGCGAGCGATCAGGCCATCATCAAAGCCAAGCATTGAAATTTGATCCGGCACCTTGATACCATTTTCGTCTAGCACCGACAGCGCACCCGCGGCCATGTAGTCGTTGTAGGCTACAACGCCAGTGATGTCTAAAGATTTAGTCAGCAGATTCGTCATGGCAACTTCACCGCCATCGTTGTTCGGTTCACCATATTCAATATAGCTTTGAGGAAGTTCGATATTGTTGTCTCGTAGTGCTTGCAAGTAACCATCAACACGTTGATCCGAGTCTTCAATACGATGCGCTGAAGCGACGCAAGCTATCTTAGTATGACCATGGCGAATAAGGTATTCCGTGGCGAGGTAGGCGCCTCGGCGGTTATCCAGTGCAATGCAGCGCTCGGCCATTTCTGGAATGTGGCGATTGATAAAAACCAGGCCTTTGACTTCTTTGGCATAGCCGATCAATTCTTCATCTGATAAACCTTTCGAGTGAATAACCAAGGCATCGCAACGGTTGTTGATCAATAGTTCAATCGCCTTTCGCTCTTCTTCCGGGCTGTGGTAGCCGTTACCGATCAAGATATGTTTACCGTGTTCATGGGCAACATTGTCGACTGCTTTGACCAAAGTGCCAAAAAAAGGATCAGATACATCGCCAACTAATACTCCAACCGTATTGCTGCTTTGGCTTACCAAAGCTTTCGCGGCGGCATTTGGTCGATAACCGAGTTTGGCCATCGCCTGTGTCACTGAAGCAATCGATGCTTTGCTCGCTTTTGGTGATTTGTTAATGACCCGAGAAACAGTCGCGATGGATACGCCCGCTTCTTTGGCGACATCTTTAATAGTTGCCATGTGTGACCTCGAAAAATACTCCTAGGGTTATTTAACCCTTTGAATGTAAATAAGGCAAATTGTATAGCATTCAGTTTCTTGAAATGCGATCTTTACCACTTGCAATATAAGCGGTTGCTGATAGTGTAAACGTTGTCTTTTAGTAAAATTTTACCAGCTTTAAGTTCGAGGTTAATCATGGAAACGATCGCATACACCGACTTCGCAAAATTAGAAATGCGTACAGGAAAAATCATCGAAGTCGCTCGCCACGAAAATGCAGACAAACTCTACATCGTTCAAATTGATGTTGGAGAAAAGACGCTGCAAACCGTCACTAGCTTAGTGCCTTATTACACCGAGCAGGAGTTGATGGGAAAAGAAGTAGTGGTGTTGTGTAACTTGGCGAAAGCCAAAATGCGTGGAGAAACCTCGGAATGTATGTTGCTTTGCGCTGAGACTGACGATGAATCACAAAGTGTTCTGTTAACCCCAGAGCGTTCTATGCCTGCTGGGGTTCGTATTGTATAGAGTTCTCTTTTCGGCTGAGGGTTTTTAGTTAGGCTCTTGCTTCAGCCACCAGGGCATCAATTGTGTTGTGGTGCTCTGGTTTTACTCCTGCCAAATTGCCATATTTGGGCTGATGGCGATCATTCTCCAATGGAAAATTCCAGCCAATGGTATGTTCTACAAACTGCTGGGCAAACTGCTCGGAGATTTCTAGGCACCCCGCGAGTACAGTATCAACGTAAGTCTGCATGATAGGGCTTAATGAACAAGGTGGTTCAGGGTTGTCTTTGATGTAGACCCACACGTGATCATTGGTCGATAATGCTAGTTCAGCATCAAGTTTATCCGCTGAGATTAAAACTCGCTGATACCCTCGTTCGCGAATGTCGAATTCTTGCAGTCCGTCACCGCTCACTTCCAACAAAACCCCATTGACTTGTCCCTGTCCTTTGTCTACCACCAATGGTGATAGAATATAGCTATCATCGACTTTGCCCCAGTAACGCCTGAAGCCATGTGCGGTAGCGGGAATCGCTGCGGAAGTTTGGCCAGTCAGTTGTCGTGAGGCAGAGTTCATCAGACTGCCGTAGCCAAAGATATAGTTTGCCATTCTGCTCTCCTTATTGATTGGCATGATCAGCAAAGTTCTAAACTAGCGACTTTTCGAGACAAAAGGAAGTGATACAAATTGTTTTAGTAGGGTCATAATGACATGTATTTACTGTGTCATTATGACTTTAAATGGAGTGGTTAGAGCGCTGAAAGCAAGAGTCTATAACGCTTTAACAAACTGGAACACTTCTTGCGATAGTGCAAAAAGTTAGAGATTTAAATTTGTTTAGGAGTATTTCAGTGCTCAATATTACCGACAAAAAGGTCGAAGAAGCCATTCCACCCGTTTTGCGTCTTGGGTTTCGACCTTTCTTTCTTCTTGGTTCTATTTATGCCGTTATTGCGATAGCGGTTTGGGTATGGATGTTTCAATCCGGCCAGCCAACAACATTGCAAGTGCCTGCGCTGTGGTGGCACGTACATGAAATGATATTTGGCTTTGCGATGGCGATTGTTGTCGGCTTTGTGTTAACTGCAGTGCAAAACTGGACGGGCATTAACGGCACTAAACATCACCGTTTAGCCATCTTGGTTGGGTTGTGGTTGGCGCCTCGCGTACTGTTATGGACGCCAACGCCGTTGTGGCTCATCTCTTCTATTGAAGCTCTGTTTTTAGCTATGACAGCATTTGAAGTCGGGACGCGCGTGGTCAAAGCAAAAGGGTGGCGTAACCTGTTTTTCGTTCCCTTGTTTGTTCTGGCAATCGTGGCTAACTTTGCCAGTTACGCAACGGTGAAGGGGATGCCACCGTTTCCTTCATCGGCGGTGTGGCAAGCTATGCTGTGGTGGTTCACCTTGTTGCTTTCTGTTATGGGGAGCAGAGTGATCCCATTCTTTACGGCTCGTCGGTTTAATTTCGAAAAGCCTCAACCTATCGTCTGGTTAGATTGGGTGGCGAACTTGCCATTGGTAGGGCTGTTTATTCTCAGCTTCTTCCCGATGACGTTTGCACAGTTAGGTCAACCGCTAATGGTAATTTCAGGGTTAGCGCATTTGATTAGAGTGATGAGGTGGCAGCCGTGGCGAACTCTCAGTGAGCCTCTAGTCTGGTCGTTGCACGCAACCTACTTATGTATTCCAATGAGTTTGTTGCTGCGTGGTTTACTCGACAACCCATTTGCCAGCCACAATATGCTGCACATGTTTGCTATTGGCGCCATTGGTGGTGTGATCTTAGCGATGATCGCACGTGTGACTATGGGGCACACCGGGCGCGCGATTTACCAAGGTCCAAACATGAGTGTTGCTTTCGCAGCGATTATATTGGCTGCTTTGGTTCGTAGCTTGGGCGTTGCGTTTTTCCCTCAATACCTGATTGAATCGGTCAACATCAGCGCCGCATTGTGGATACTCGCATTCGCTATGTATGTGGGAATGTTTGGCAAGATGCTGATCACGCCAAGAGTCGATGGGCACCCTGGTTAAAGTGAATTAAATCAAAAGAAAAGGCTTGGCGAGTGCCAAGCCTTTTGCATTGCGATAGGAAAGTGGGGGCTAACCTACCTCAGAAAACGGGACCACTGTGGCAGGTTGCTTACTCTTTAGATAGTCACTTAGCGCCTGTTGCTCTTGGCTGTCTAGGTACAAGCCAAGTTTGGTACGACGCCACAATATATCCTCTTCGGTGACTGACATTTCATGTTCAATGAGATAGTCGATTTCACGTTGGAAAACACCTTGGGCTGCGTCCGAGAACTTAATCCCCAGCGCATCGATGTTTTCCATTCCTTCCAGTAGCTTCCATGTATAGGTGCCAAATTGCGTTACGTAGCGCAGCAATAATGCTTCGGGTAACCAAGGGTAAGCGTTGTGAAGCGTTGCGGCTAGCTGTTCACGTGAGCAACTGAAGTTACCGCCAGGAAGCGCATGGTTTGCTGTCCAAGGTGTACCCATATTAGGTAGGTAAGGCTTGAGTTTTTCTAACGCCGCTTCACCTAACTTACGGTAGGTAGTTAGCTTGCCACCAAATACGGAAAGCAGTGGTGCTTGGTCGTATTCCGCTTCCAGTTCAAGAGTATAGTCGCGCGTTATCGCTTGTGGTGAGTCTGATTCGTCATCACATAAAGGTCGCACGCCGCTGTATGTCCAAACCACGTCCTCACGTTTAAGTTGCTGGACGAAGTGTTGGTTGACGATGTCGATGAGGTAATCGACTTCATCATCAGAGATGGCAACTTCACGCGGGTCACCTTTGTATTCCACATCGGTGGTACCAATGATCGAGAACTTATCTAAATAAGGAATCATGAACACGATTCGGTGATCTTGGTTTTGAAGAATGTAAGCTTGAGGCTCATCATGAATACGAGGAACGACAATATGCGATCCTTTGATCAAGCGAATATTGCGAGGAGAAGCTTGCTCTAAACCATCATCAAAGAACTGTTTGACCCACGGTCCTGCCGCGTTGACTAAGGCTTTCGCCTTGCGTTCTATTGCTTGGCCTGTAAGTTCATCACGAATAGTCACGCTCCACAGTTCACCTTCACGTCGAGCGCTTTCTACACGGCTGTAGTTACGGATCTCTGCATTGTTCTCCTGAGCAGCAAGGACATTGAGCAGCACTAAGCGCGCGTCGTCTACCCAGCAGTCTGAATACTCAAAGCCTTTTTTCATTTCAGGCTTAAGTATGCCGGACTTGGCTAAATCAATCCCTTTACTTGCAGGTAGTGTGGTGCGTTTACCTAGGTTGTCGTAAAGGAATAGTCCACAACGGATCATCCAAGCTGGGCGGAGAAATGGTCGATGAGGTAAGCGAAAACGCATAGGTTGAGCAACATGGGGCGCTTTCTGGAGTAATACTTCACGTTCAGCGAGCGCTTCCGAAACTAAACGAAACTCATAATGCTCTAGATAGCGTAAGCCACCGTGGATCAGTTTAGAACTGGCCGACGAAGTGGCTGACGCGAAATCGTGTGCTTCGTATAGACCGACTGATAGTCCACGACCTGCCGCATCTGCAGCAATACCTGCGCCATTGATACCACCACCAATAACGATCAAATCTAAAACTTTTTGTGAATTAGCCGAATTCTGGTTGTTACTCATGAATATGACCTTGTGTTGAGCGAACGAGCATTTTTGAACATAATTGAATCCTAGCTCAGCTTTCGTTTTTGATCACTATTTATTTTCGTTTACGCGCGTTTGTGTGATTTGTGCACAAAAAAACCTTTATCTCACGATAAAGGTTTCAATAAGGTTAAATTCAAATGAAGAAATGTTGATTATTCTTCTTTGTTCACCACTTCTAAAGGAATGGAATGTTCTTTAAGGATTGAAAGGATTTCTTTTGGTGGCTGCTTATCGGTAAACAACATGTGGAGTTGAGAGATATTGCCTAGTTTGACCATTGCATTACGACCGAACTTGGAGTGGTCAACGGCTAAGAACACACTGCGGCTGTTCTCAATAATCGCCTGTTTCACTCTGACTTCATGGTAGTCAAAGTCGAGTAGAGATCCATCAAAATCAATGCCACTAATCCCCAGAATACCAAAGTCTAGTCTGAACTGTTTGACGAAGTCTAGTGTCGCTTCGCCGACAATACCGCCGTCTCGATTGCGCACCTCTCCGCCTGCGAGAATCACTTTAAATTCTGGGTTGGGCAGCAAGATAGTCGCGACATTGATGTTATTGGTGACAACACGTAACTGCTTGTGATTTTTACTCAGTGCACGAGCGATGGCCTCTGGGGTGGTACCGATGTCGATAAATAGCGTCGCACCATCTGGGATGTGTTTGACCACTTCGTCAGCGATCACATCTTTTTCATTGAAGTTCATGCTCTTACGATCGGTATAAGAGGTGTTTTCTGAACTTAATGGAATCGTAGCACCGCCGTGATAGCGGCGAATTTTATTTTCGTCCGCTAACTCATTCAGATCTCGCCTGATGGTTTGTGGACTGACATTAAACTTTTCAACTAACTCATCAGTACTCACATAGCCCTGCTTTTGTACAAGAGCAATGATTTGCTGATGTCTTGGTATTTGCTTCACTCGCCGCTCCCTGTGTTCGAACTATTAGAATTAATACACTAATATTCGAAAATAATAACTCGCGCTATTGTGCGCGAATTCTTTCGTTCTGAGAAGAGAAGCGTGTACGGAATAGGGGACAAGGCGCAAAAAAGGGCGCCTCAATACCAAGCGGCACAAATATCTGGTCATTCTTGCTGGTTAAAATCGCTTATAGCGTCGTTATAGATTTTGTAGTTAGGTCAACTAGCTAGCTGCAATCTATGCCTTGCTCTAAGCGATTTTTCCTACGCAACTTTCTGAACATCTATTTATCCCGATTGGTATAAGACGCCCCACTTTCGTTAATCGAATGCCAGGTTTAGGTACTAGTCTTCTTCATTATGCATTTCAGCCCATACTTGAGCACACTTCACGGCGCGCTTCCATCCTTTGTAGCGGCGATTACGTTTCTCTTCGTCATGATGAGGCTCAAAGGTGCGATCGAGTTCGGCTTTGTTTTGCAGCTCATCAATGCTATTCCAATATCCAACAGCAAGGCCAGCAAGGTAGGCCGCTCCCAATGCGGTGACTTCGGTTACTTTAGGACGGTGAACCTCAGTATCTAAAACATCTGATTGGAACTGCATAAGGAAATTATTGGCGACTGCACCTCCATCAACACGTAAGTTGGCCAGTTTAATGCCCGAGTCCGCCTGCATCGCATCAAGAACATCTCTGGTTTGATAGGCGATACCTTCTAGCGTCGCTCTTATGATGTGGTTAGAGCTGACACCACGAGTTAGGCCAACAATAGTGCCACGCGCCCAAGCATCCCAATACGGAGCACCAAGGCCGGTAAAAGCAGGGACGACATACACCCCATTGGATGAGTCGACTTTGGTGGCGAAGTATTCAGAATCTTTTGCGTCAGCAAGCAGTTTCATCTCATCACGTAACCATTGGATAGAAGCGCCACCCATGAATACCGCGCCTTCTAATGCATAAGCAGGTTCCCCTGAAGGTCCACAAGCCAATGTAGTGAGCAAACCATGGGTAGAGTTGACCTTCTCTTGTCCGGTGTTCATCAGTAGGAAACAACCTGTTCCATAGGTGTTTTTAGCTTGACCAGCTTCGACACACATTTGGCCGTAGAGTGCGGCTTGCTGGTCTCCAGCGATACCGGCAATAGGGATCCTTGTACCGCCTTTACCACCAATGTTGGTTTGTCCGTAAATTTCAGAAGAGCGTTTAACCTCTGGCATCATTGAAGCCGGAATTCCTAGCTCATCAAGTAGTTTTTGATCCCAGCACAAGTCGTTGATGTTGAACAACATGGTACGTGATGCGTTGGTGTAGTCAGTGACATGAACACGGCCTTGAGTCATTTTCCAAACTAACCAAGTATCAACGGTGCCGAACAAGAGCTTGCCCGCTTCGGCATCTTCTCTTGCTCCTTCTACGTTGTCGAGTATCCATTTTACTTTGGTTCCCGAGAAGTAAGGATCGAGAACTAACCCCGTATTCTCTCTGACGTACTCTTCCAATCCTCGCTCTTTGAGCTGCTCACAAATTTCTGCAGTTCGGCGGCATTGCCATACGATCGCATTGTAAACAGGTTTACCCGTCTCTTTATTCCAAACGATGGTGGTTTCACGTTGGTTAGTGATGCCAATAGCTGCGAGCTGATCACTGCTTATGCCAGACTTAGCCAGAGTTTCAATCAAGGTTGAACTTTGGGTCGCCCAGATTTCGAGAGGGTCGTGTTCCACCCATCCTGACTGAGGATAGATTTGTGTGAATTCACGTTGCGAGATACTAACGATGTTTGCATCGTGATCCAAAATCACCGCGCGTGAGCTTGTTGTGCCTTGGTCTAGGGCAACAATGTACTTTTGCTCAGTCATGGTAAGAGTCCTTTTGTTTCGTTATTACTATTTTAGCTAATCTTGGTCTGCTTATCTTTGCCGTGCGAGTCGAGACATGTCGATTTGAGCAGTGAAGATTGGTGTAGTTTCCCTGTTTATGCACATTAATTTTGCACATATCACAGCAATCGAAAACAAACGAGCATAAAAAATGAGCGTTTAAGCATGTAAATGTTAAGTAAACGCGCTTTGTTTGTTAATCGTCTCTGTCTGTTTGCTATCTAGGCGTAGTTTCTGAAAGTCCCAATGAATCGATGTTCGCCCCTAATGAGCGTGCCTTTCAGTCACTCTGTTATCGAGAGTATCACTGTTGTAATTAGCTTTATTTGAGATTTTGTACGGTAGGGGAGTTGGTGTTTTGTTCAATATGGTCATTCGAACAGTAACTAAATATGTGAAAAGTGGAAGCGCGCGCTAACTATTTTGCCTTAATACACTGTATTTACTCAGATTTAATTCTTATGCAACATTTGTCACAGAAATAAATTGAATTTCTAATAGAATGCGCAGGCTTTCGAACGAAACTTTATTTTGCTCGTTCGAGTTTTTGAAGACCCTACTATCGCTCAAATTATAATGAGGCCCCTATGTTTGGAATATTTAAACCTAAGGCGCACATCGATCGCTTACCCACAGATAAGATTGATGGCGCTTATTCCCGCTTACGTTGGCAGCTCTTTATCGGCATCTTTGTCGGTTATGCGGGCTACTATCTAGTACGTAAAAACTTCAGTCTGGCTATGCCATACCTAATTGAACAAGGCTTTAGTCGTGGTGATCTTGGCGTTGCTCTTGCCGCGGTATCTATTGCTTATGGTCTGTCCAAATTTTTGATGGGCAGTGTGTCGGACCGCTCTAACCCACGTTATTTCCTAAGTGGCGGTCTGTTGATGTCAGCTTTGGTGATGTTCTGTTTTGGCTTTATGCCTTGGGCTACTGGAAGCATCGCAGCCATGTTCATTCTGTTGTTCTTGAACGGCTGGTTCCAAGGAATGGGCTGGCCTGCCTGCGGTCGAACTATGGTTCACTGGTGGTCGCGTAAAGAGCGGGGTGAGATCGTTTCGGTTTGGAACGTGGCACACAACGTTGGCGGCGGCTTAATTGGTCCACTGTTTATTCTCGGATTATGGGCATTCAACGATGATTGGCGAACTGCTTTCTATGTTCCCGCTTTCTTTGCCACTCTCGTTGCGATTTTTATCTGGTTTACTGTTCGAGATACGCCTCAGTCTTGTGGCTTGCCTCCGATTGAAGAGTACAAAGAAGATTATCCAGATGATTACGACAAGTCACATGAGAAAGAGATGACGGCAAAAGAGATCTTCTTTAAATATGTTTTCTCTAACAAGCTCTTGTGGTCGATCGCGATTGCCAATGCGTTTGTCTACCTGATTCGTTACGGAGTATTGGACTGGGCACCTGTATATCTCAAAGAAGCGAAAGATTTTTCAGTCGACAAATCCTCGTGGGCTTACTTCTTATATGAGTGGGCGGGGATCCCTGGCACTCTGCTTTGTGGCTGGATTTCCGATAAGTTGTTCAAAGGTCGCCGAGCGCCTGCAGGTATCTTATTCATGGTTCTCGTTACCGTCGCTGTTCTGGTTTACTGGTTTAACCCAGCCGGTAACCCAACGGTTGATATGATGGCTCTCGTGGCGATCGGCTTCTTAATTTACGGCCCAGTAATGCTAATCGGTCTCTATGCATTAGAACTGGCACCGAAGAAGGCGGCGGGAACGGCGGCAGGACTGACTGGCTTGTTTGGTTACTTAGGTGGCGCTGTGGCGGCGAATGCGATTCTCGGCTATACGGTTGACCACTTTGGCTGGGATGGCGGATTCATCATCTTGGTTGGCTCTTGTATTACATCTATCGTTTGTTTGACCTATGCCTTCTTAGGTGAAAGAGCGCACCACGAACAAAAAGCACGCGAGAAAGAAGCGCTAGCCTGATCTCAGGTTGTTGCTTCTTAAGTAGAAAACAATAAAAACAACGTCAGTGACTATAAAGCTTACTATTACTAATAGCTAAGCGAAAAAATCCCCCAGCAGGTATCTGCTAGGGGATTTTATTATTAACAAGCGCTAACTATGTCTACTGTGCTTTTAGTTGTTGCTGTGAAGCTCAGAGTTCAGTTCTACAGCCGTCTTGTTAGCAAGACATTCAATTTGGCCTGTTACTGAGTTACGACGGAAGAGTAGGTCGGATACGCCAGCAAGATCACGAGCTTTAACCACTTCTACTTCATTGCCATCTGAATCAAGCATACGCACTTTAGAGCCCGCAGTTACATAAAGGCCAGATTCAACAGTACAACGATCGCCTAGTGGGAAGCCAAGACCTGCGTTAGCACCAAGCAGTGAGTTTTCACCGATAGATACGACAACAGTACCGCCGCCAGATAGCGTACCCATGATAGATGCACCGCCACCGATATCTGAACCGTCGCCAACAACCACGCCAGCAGAAATACGGCCTTCAACCATGCTTACACCTGTTGTACCCGCATTGAAGTTAATGAAGCCTTCGTGCATAACCGTAGTACCTTCGCCCACGTGCGCACCAAGACGTACACGAGAAGTGTCAGCGATACGAACGCCTGCAGGAACCACGTAATCAACCATCTTAGGAAACTTATCGACACAATCTACAGATAGTGCGCGACCTGCTAGGCGAGCTTCAATTTGACGCTCAGCCAGTTCTGGTAGATCGATAGGACCTTCGTTAGTCCAAGCAATGTTGTGCAGTAGACCGAAGATACCGTCAAGTACAGTACCGTGAGGTTGAACTAGGCGGTTAGAGATCAGTTGTAGCTTAAGGAAGCCTTCTGCTACTGACGCCGGTTTCTCGTCCGATGCTAGAACAACCAGTACTAGTGGCTGAGAAGATTCCGCTGCTTTTGCCGCGAATGATGCGTTTGCTGCGTCGCCATTTGCTTCAAATACGCCAGCAAGCTCAGCACTTTGAGCCGCAGAGATTTCGATAGCTTGGTTACCTTGCTCATAACCTGCCACTTTTGCTACTGCTTCAACTAGAGCATCAGCTGGGTTAAGAACTGGGTTTGGAAAAAACGCTTCGATGATTTTTCCATCACGGTTTTTGGTTGCCGTACCAAAGGCTAGAGAAAAGTAAGCCATGTTTCATCTCCATGTAGATATCGTTTCGACAGGGCGTTGTTGCTCTGTCTCAAATTAAGTTAGATTCATCATAAAGAGACGATTTAAGAGTTTAAAGACCTGAAATGGAGAAAGTCTGTAAGCCGATATTTTTTGTCTCTTTAGCGATATGTTGTCTTTTTGCCTATATTGGCGATTTGCTACCAGCAATAAAAAGAGCCCGAAGCAGTGCTTCGGGCTCTTTAGTAAGACTTTACTTATAACTGATTGGCGCTGCGCTTTTTGCGCTTATTACTGTTTATATAGCTTTATACTACCAACCGTTCATACCCGTGAGCTTGGGTATGTGAAGCAAGTAATTACTTGCTTAGGTCTTCTGCGTGCTCAGATAGGAACGCTGCAACACCTTTTGGAGATGCGTCCATACCTGCTTTACCTTCTTCCCACTGTGCAGGACATACTTCACCGTTCTTCTGGTGGAAGTTTAGAGCGTCAACCATGCGTAGCATTTCGTCGATGTTACGGCCTAGTGGTAGGTCGTTAACTACTTGGTGACGTACAACGCCTTCTTCGTCGATTAGGAAAGAACCACGGAAAGCAACGCCTGCTTCTGGGTGCTCAACGTCGTATGCTTTACAGATTTCGTGCTTAACGTCAGCAACTAGTGGGTACTTAACTTGACCGATACCGCCATCTTCGATAGCAGTGTTACGCCATGCGTTGTGAGAGAACTGAGAATCGATAGAAACACCGATTACTTCAACACCTTTAGCTTGGAAATCAGCTAGACGGTTGTCGAAAGCGATTAGCTCAGATGGGCAAACGAAAGTGAAATCTAGTGGGTAGAAGAAAACAACCGCTTTCTTACCTTTAGTGAACTCTGCAAAGTTGAAGTTATCAACGATTTCACCGTTACCTAGAACAGCTGCAGCAGTAAAATCTGGGGCTTGACGACCTACTAGTACCATTTTTTTGCTCCTAAAATATATGGTTAGTTCCAAACCAAGATAAGTGTTTTTGGTTTGGTCCGTGTTTGTACGCGACAAACTATAGTACACATTGTAGTATGTAAAAAAGCGAATTAAATAGATTAAGTTAATCGAAAAAAGCGATAAATTAGTTTTTATTAACTTGGTCAATATCTAGTCAGAAGTAATAAACAAATCTATGAATAAGTGGCCTAGCCTCAAGCAGTTACACTATCTAATCACTTTGTATGAAACACGTCATTTTAGCGATGCTGCTGAAAAGTGTTTTGTTAGCCAGTCAACCTTAAGTAAAGGCATTCAAAATCTCGAAGAGCTGATTGGCTGTCCTCTCTATGAAAAGAAAGATAAGAAGAGCCCATTGGTTTTTACTCAGGCAGGAGAACTCGTTGTCCAGCAAGGGCGAGAGCTACTGGCTAAAGGACAAGACTTAGTTGAACTCGGGCGTCTGTGCCAAGGGGATGAAATGGAAGGTCAACTTCGAGTTGGCTGTATTCCGACGATTGCTCCTTTCTTATTGTGCGATCTAGTTCAGGAAGTGAACCAGCGCTTTCCACAACTCAACCTTCTATTAAGAGAAGACACCACCACTAATTTATTAGATGCGCTTCGTCACGGTGAGCTTGATGTGCTGATATTAGCCTTACCGGTCGAGATTGACGGTATGGACAGCCGAATTGTTGGAAATGACCCTTTCCGGATGATCATCAGTCAAAACCAAGCCGATGCTATTCAAACACCGATTAAATATGCTGACTTGCCAAATGAGTTCGTCTTTCTATTAGAGAAAGAGCACTGTTTAACCGAGCATGCGGTATCGGCTTGTCAGTTAACCGATAAAGAAAAGATCAATCCGTTTTCTGCCACTAGCTTGCATACGCTGGTTCAAATGGTGGCAAACGGCATGGGTACGACGTTTATTCCGCAAATGGCGATTGATCATGGCTTGATTGAAAACCAGAATTTGGTCGTCGTCGACGCGCCAGGGCAACAGGCTCATCGCCATATCGGACTCGTTTGGCGACCAAGTTCGTCGCGTGTGAATACTTTTAATCAATTAGCAGATGTCGTGTCAGAGCTACTTTAGCGATAAGTAGTAGCCATTAACTCTCAATATCCCGTAAAAAGCGCACTAGTTTCAGTGCGCTTTTTAGCATTTTATTCTGTTGGTGAACTTTAACTTGTAAAATTTTACAAAGAAATCTTGATGAAGCTTTCATTAAATTGTGAAATTTCACACTGTGAATTTTACAACTAGTCAAATTTACTCTGTTTGATCTCTTCGTTGCATATCCTCTAAAAGCCCAGTTATCGCTAGGTTTCCTTTCTATTATTAATAATCAAACGTCCGTTTGAAACGGTTTTACAGGTGTAATTTTACTGTAATTAAATTACGTAACTACTTACATTTTGGTGATCGAAATCAATAGCTTGGAGCTGACCGAATAAAACTTTGAATTTAACGATTTGTTTACTTTAGGACTTTTACTCTAACGGATGTTGGTATAGTTTAAATGCAGGTCTTGTAAGACTTATGTCTAGATTGAAAAGCAAGTTAGGCTCAGTCAATCTAACAACCAACGAAACAAAAAAATCAATCAAGTGATGGTCAATGTGGATGTTTGATTGTTGTTTGATAGTTACAAATGTAACTTTATATAGACCAAGCAATACCCGAGTGACAGAAACAGATTAAAGGTGAGTGAACAGCACCCAGTTTCAACACTCTGGATAGTTAAGGAAGAAATTATGCTTGCCAACACACCAGATAGAGAAAAAACAACAGTAGAAGCCCAAGAAACCCTACTAACCGAAGGCATGCTTGATGTCACTGGTACCCTTTCACCAGAGCATCAGGCGATTTTCCCTGTTGAAGCCCAAACCTTTTTGTCTCTGCTGTGTAACAAGTTTGCTGGCCGAGTTGATGAGTTACTGGCTACTCGTGAAGAGAAGCAAGCGCGCATTGACGCTGGCGAACTGCCGGATTTCCTTGAAGATACGCTAGATATCAGAGAAGGAAGCTGGAAGATCCAAGGGATTCCAAAAGATCTGCAAGATCGCCGTGTTGAAATCACAGGTCCAACTGACCGCAAAATGGTGATTAATGCACTGAATGCTAACGTAAAAGTGTTCATGGCAGATTTTGAAGACTCTTTGGCTCCCGCTTGGGATAAGGTACTTGATGGTCAAATTAACCTACGCGATGCGGTAAATGGCGACATCAGTTACACCAATCCGGTTAATGGTAAGCACTATGAGCTGGAACAAGATCCAGCGGTTTTAATCTGCCGTGTACGTGGTCTACATCTAAAAGAAAAACACGTGACATTTAACGGTCAGATTATCCCGGGGGCGCTGTTTGACTTTGCGCTTTACTTTTACAACAACTACACCAGCTTGTTGAAAAAAGGCAGCGGCCCATATTTTTATCTTCCTAAGTTGCAGTCTCATCACGAAGCGAAATGGTGGAGCGACGTATTCCACTTTACTGAGGACTACTTTGGTTTAGACACTGGCACTATCAAAGCAACGGTATTGATAGAAACGCTCCCTGCGGTATTTGAGATGGATGAAATTTTGTTCTCTCTTAAAGAGCATATCGTAGGTCTAAACTGTGGCCGCTGGGACTACATCTTTAGCTACATTAAAACCCTAAAAAGACACCCCGATCGCGTGCTGCCGGATCGTCAGGTGGTGACCATGGACAAGCCGTTCCTAAATGCATACTCGCGTTTACTTGTTCGAACGTGTCACAAGCGTGGTGCTTTCGCTATGGGAGGGATGGCCGCCTTTATCCCAGCGAAAGACCCACAAACCAATCAGCAAGTGCTCGATAAGGTTTATAACGATAAGTCACTGGAAGCGAGCAATGGCCATGATGGCACTTGGGTTGCGCACCCGGGCCTTGCCGACACAGCGCTGGTGGTGTTTGACCAAGCTCTAGGAGAGCGTACTAACCAGCTCAATGTCTCTCGAAACCAAGATGCCCCCGTTACGGCAGAAGATCTGCTGGCACCGTGTGACGGAGCGATTACTGAGCAAGGCATGCGTCACAATATCCGTGTTGCGCTGCAATACATTGAAGCTTGGATATCTGGTAACGGCTGTGTGCCTATCTATGGCTTGATGGAAGATGCCGCGACAGCAGAAATCTCTCGCGCTTCTATCTGGCAATGGATTCAACACGGTAAATCACTTGATAACGGGCAAACCGTGACCAAACCACTATTCGAGCAGTACCTAACAGAAGAGATAGAAGTGGTGAAAAGTGAGATTGGCCAAGAGCGTTATGACTCAGGTCGATTTGAACAAGCCGCCGAGCTAATGGCTAAGCTTACCACCAGTGATGAACTGACCAATTTCTTAACCGTCCCAGGATATGACTTCTTGGACTAAGTAAACCAATAACAACTCAACAATAACGTGAATGTTCTAAGGCAGAGATGGATGTACTGCCAAGGATAAAAGAAACATAGCGCCCATTTACCCATATAAGAAGCGCTCATCAAAAGAGGGATAGACCGATGACTAACTTAACTCGCCGCCAACAAATCGAAGCTTTGGAAAAAGACTGGGCTACTAATCCACGCTGGAAAAATGTTAAACGCCCTTACACAGCTGAAGAAGTCGTAGAACTACGTGGTTCAATGGTGCCTGCCAACACTATCGCTCAACGTGGTGCAGACAAGCTATGGTCACTGGTCAACGGTGACGCGAAAAAAGGTTACGTAAACTGTTTAGGTGCTCTAACCGGTGGTCAAGCGGTGCAGCAAGCAAAAGCGGGTATCGAGGCAATTTATCTATCAGGTTGGCAGGTAGCGGCAGATAACAACACTGCATCTACCATGTACCCTGACCAATCTCTATACCCAGTGGATTCTGTCCCTTCAGTGGT
Organism: Vibrio sp. R10-SF1-ISO8; assembly: GCF_059833805.1. Taxonomy (NCBI): domain Bacteria; kingdom Pseudomonadati; phylum Pseudomonadota; class Gammaproteobacteria; order Vibrionales; family Vibrionaceae; genus Vibrio; species Vibrio sp. R10-SF1-ISO8. Next base: position 86,793 of record NZ_JCBDHL010000008.1, read on the forward strand.
TAAGCGTATTAACAACTCATTCCGTCGCGCTGACCAAATCCAATGGTCTAACGGTAAATCGCCAGCGGATGAAGGGGGTATTGACTACTTCCTACCAATCGTAGCGGATGCAGAAGCAGGCTTTGGTGGTGTACTTAACGCATACGAGCTGATGAAGTCGATGATCGATGCGGGCGCGGCAGGCGTACACTTTGAAGATCAGCTAGCATCAGTGAAAAAATGTGGCCATATGGGTGGTAAAGTTCTTGTACCAACTCAAGAAGCGGTACAAAAACTAGTAGCAGCGCGTCTAGCGGCAGACGTATCAGGCACAACAACACTCGTGATTGCGCGTACAGATGCGAACGCTGCAGACCTAATCACTTCAGACTGCGATCCATACGATGCAGATTTCATTCAAGGTGAGCGTACTCAAGAAGGTTTCTACCGAGTTCGTGCAGGTATTGACCAAGCAATCGCTCGCGGCCTAGCTTACGCACCATACGCAGACCTTATCTGGTGTGAAACGGCAACACCTTGTCTGGAAGAAGCACGTAAGTTTGCCGAAGCGATTCATGCTGAATACCCTGATCAGCTATTGGCATACAACTGTTCTCCTTCATTTAACTGGGAGAAGAACCTAGATGCTGAAACCATCGCGAAGTTCCAACAAGAGCTGTCAGATATGGGCTACAAGTACCAGTTCATTACGCTAGCGGGTATCCACAACATGTGGTTCAACATGTTTGAACTAGCGCACGACTACGCGCAAGGTGAAGGTATGCGCCACTACGTTGAGAAAGTACAGCGTCCTGAGTTCCAAGCGGCTGAAAAAGGTTACACCTTCGTAGCTCACCAACAAGAAGTAGGTACAGGTTACTTTGATAAGATGACCAACACCATTCAAGGTGGTAACTCTTCAGTGACGGCTCTGACAGGTTCTACCGAAGAAGACCAATTTTAATCCATAGGGTCTGTTGACCTTTTGAGCTGATTTTTGCAGCAGTTTGTGGGTTCTTTATGCAAGGCAGAGGCTTTGAATTGTAGTTGCTCTACTCGATAAGCCGATAACACAGCAGAAAGGAGCCACAAACGCTGCCCGAAGGGTTCGGCTAAAAGTGTTTTACTCTTTGTTGAGAGGTGTTTTGCTTAGAATGACTAGGCGGCAAACCTCTCGCCGCGACTAAAACGCTTTTATCTCGAACAAAAATTAACCGCAAAAGGTTCACAGACCCTCGCCACTATTCCTAACTAGCGAGTTAAAAATGCAGGCTTTAACTCGCTAAATTTGGGAATTGGTATTCTGTTAAGCATAAACTTTGACATGCTTTGAGCGGTGCAGACCGCTCTTTTTTTATTCTACTTCTTCTGGTTCAACTTCTTCTTGAAGCTCAAGTAAGTTGATAGCGATAGCAACAAAATCGCTGTCAGTGATAATTCCGACTAAGTGGCCTTTTTCTACTACGGGTAAGCAGCCTACCTTATGTTTCTGCATGTAGATCGCACTCTCTTTTAATCCTGCTTGTGGAGAAACGGTCATGACACCCGTTTTCATGACTTCATATAGCGGTGTATCGAGAGTGAAAGATTGATTTTCTGGAATTTTTTGCAAGCTCGATTCTTGAGCGGCCAATACGTCACGTTGAGAAACCACGCCAAGCAAACACTTGTTCGCGTCGACGATAGGAACATGGCGAATATCTAGTGCTTCCATGGTGTGTTTTGCATCGGCAAGGTTATGTGAGCGTAGCAAGGTATGCGGATTACGCGTCATCATGTCTTCGATTTTAATCATGGCTGCCTCCTGAGTTATTGTTGTTTATAACTAAGTAACCTTTGCTTTGGCAGTACCTCTAATCTTTGTCATCTACCCACTGTCGATATCGACGAAAGCTACTTAGGTATACCTTTAATATAGTAACTTTTGCGACTGGATATTGAGAGCTAGTTGGGTTTTTATTCCGATTTTTAGAAAAAGCTGCAGCGAAATATGAACAGCTTCCAGCAACGACTCAGAAGCATTGCCTACAAAGCGTTTTCATTCGCACGAAATTCGAATCTGATTACAATAATTCACATCTCTTTCCTTGCTATTGCGCGTGCGCAGAATATACTAGTCGGCTGCGAAAAACTCGTCGTCTGTTTGTGACAGAATCAGTTCGACTTCCATCACGACAAGATAAACCACGACAAAAGATTTAGTAACATGCAAGTATCTGATTTCCACTTTGACTTACCTGATGAGCTGATTGCTCGTTACCCTCAGCCTGAACGTACTGCTAGCCGTCTGCTTCAACTTGATGGAAATAGCGGTGAGCTTAATGATGGCACCTTCACCGACGTACTGGATCAAGTACAAGCGGGTGACCTAGTGGTTTTCAATAACACGCGCGTGATTCCAGCACGACTGTTTGGTCGTAAAGAATCCGGCGGTAAGCTTGAGGTGCTTGTTGAGCGAGTGCTGGATGAAAAGAGCATTCTGGCCCACGTGCGCTGTTCTAAATCTCCTAAGCCGGGTTCAACCATTTTTATTGGTGAGAACGACGAGTATTCGGCACAAATGGTGGCACGCCATGATGCACTGTTTGAACTGAAATTTAATTCTGACCAGAACGTGTTGACGGTATTGGAAGAGATTGGTCATATGCCTCTTCCACCATATATTGACCGCCCTGACGAAGATTCAGATAAAGAGCGTTACCAAACGGTTTACAATGAAAAACCGGGTGCTGTTGCGGCGCCAACAGCAGGTTTGCACTTTGATGAGCCTTTAATCGAAAAAATCAAAGCAAAAGGTGCAGAGCTCGCTTACGTGACACTTCACGTTGGCGCGGGTACGTTCCAGCCAGTAAAAGTCGATAACATCAACGATCACCATATGCATGCGGAATATGTTGAAGTACCGCAACAGGTGGTAGAGGCGATCAACGTTGCCAAAGCGCGTGGCGGTCGCATCATCGCGGTAGGCACCACATCCGTTCGCTCGCTAGAAAGTGCTGCGCAAGATGCAATCAAGAAAGGCACTGAGCTCGTTCCTTTCTTTGGTGACACTGAAATCTTTATCTATCCAGGTTATGAGTACCAGTTAGTCGATTGTTTAATCACTAACTTCCACTTGCCAGAGTCGACACTGATTATGTTGGTGAGTGCATTTGCTGGTTATGAAAATACGATGAACGCTTATAAACATGCTGTAGAGAATAACTACCGTTTCTTCTCATATGGCGATTCAATGTTCATCAAGAAAAAAACTGACTAGCTGTATCTTACGCTTCAATAGCAGCGTCAAAAGTGCTCACTTACATCCGTAAGCTCCGCGCTTTTTTCTTGCTCTTAAAGCGTAATATTTTGCTAGTAAGCTTTTTTATAATTTATTGTTTACGAGTGCTAGCAGTAGGCTAGGACGCATACTAAAAAATTGGTTTGTATCTCGCATGGAAAGCGACCGCTCCTCATAGAGCTTAAAGCTCTGAACTTAATGTCAGACTGTTTCTCTGACAACCGGAGGCTTCGTGAAGTTAAAATTCGATCTTAAGAAAAAAGACGGTGTTGCACGTCGTGGTCAACTGACCTTCGAACGTGGCACAGTTCAAACCCCTGCATTTATGCCAGTAGGTACGTACGGTACTGTGAAAGGCATGACGCCAGAAGAAGTAAAAGGCACGGGTGCTGAAATTCTTCTTGGTAACACTTTCCACCTATGGTTACGCCCGGGTCAAGAAGTGATGAAAATGCACGGTGACCTGCACGATTTTATGAACTGGCACGGTCCTATTCTTACCGATTCAGGCGGTTTCCAGGTATTCAGTCTAGGTAAAATGCGTACCATCACAGAGCAAGGCGTACATTTCCGTAACCCTGTAAACGGTGACAAGATTTTCATGGACGCTGAAAAGTCGATGGAAATCCAAAAAGACCTAGGTTCAGACATCGTGATGATTTTCGACGAGTGTACGCCATACCCAGCGACACACGAAGAAGCGAAAAAATCGATGGAGATGTCACTGCGTTGGGCACAACGTTCACGCGACCACTTCGATAAGCTAGAAAACCCGAACAACCTATTTGGTATCGTTCAGGGCGGTGTTTATGAAGACTTGCGTGATGTATCGGTTAAAGGTCTAACGGATATCGGTTTTGACGGTTATGCGGTTGGCGGCCTTGCAGTCGGTGAGCCTAAAGAAGACATGCACCGCATTCTTGAGCACACTTGTCCACAACTTCCGGAAGACAAACCTCGTTACCTAATGGGTGTTGGCAAACCAGAAGATTTAGTAGAAGGTGTACGTCGCGGTATCGACATGTTTGACTGTGTAATGCCAACGCGTAACGCACGTAACGGCCACCTATTTGTGACTGGTGGTGTGATCAAGATCCGTAATGCGAAACATAAAACAGATACAACGCCATTAGATCCACACTGTGACTGTTACACTTGTCAGAACTACAGCAAGTCGTACCTTCACCACTTAGAGCGTTGTAACGAAATTTTAGGTGCTCGCCTAAACACGATTCACAACCTGCGCTACTACCAGCGTCTAATGGAAAGTATTCGTAAAGCGATTGATGAAGATCGTTTCGATGAGTTTGTTACTGAGTTCTATGAGCGTCGTGGTCGTGAAGTACCACCACTAGCAAAAGAGCAGTAATTGACCGATTTAAAAAATTAAAGCCTTTGGCATTGTGCCAGAGGCTTTTGCTAATAAAGTAGGCGAACGCAGGTTATTTTTGAGAGAGCGATCTCTATTAGTCACTCTCAGACTTGAAACTAAAATGCGAAAGCCCAACTTGGATATTAATAAAAAATAATAGAGGACTTTTTAATGTTTATTTCTCAAGCTCACGCAGCAGCAGAAGGCGCTCCAGCAGGCGGCGGTTTTGAAATGCTAATCATGCTAGGTATGTTCGCGGTGATCTTCTACTTCATGATCTACCGTCCACAAGCTAAGCGTGTAAAAGAGCACAAGAGCCTAATGTCTTCGATGGGCAAAGGTGATGAAGTTCTAACAAGCGGTGGTCTAGTAGGTAAAATTACTAAAATCGCAGAAGACAACGACTACATCTCTATCGAGCTGAACACAAATAACGAAGTTGTGATCAAGAAAGATTTCGTTACTGCAGTGCTACCAAAAGGTACGCTTAAGTCTCTATAAAACAGCTAGAGGATCCTCGCTGTGCTAAACCGCTATCCTATGTGGAAGTACCTAATGGTGGTGTTTGCCATCGCCATTGCTGCATTGTATGCACTTCCAAATATCTACGGTGAAGATCCGGCTATTCAAGTTACAGGGGCGCGTGGCGCCTCTGTAGATATGTCAACGCTGGATTCTGTCACTAAAGCTCTTGATGAACAGGGCTTATCTCATAAATCCATTGCTCTCGAAAATGGATCTATTCTCGTACGTTTTAACGACACTGACACGCAAATCAGTGCTCGCGATATTATCAACGAAGCGCTTGGCAGCGATAAAATTGTTGCTCTTAACCTTGCTCCTGCAACACCAGACTGGCTAGAGTCTATTGGTGCTGCACCAATGAAGCTTGGTCTTGACCTGCGTGGTGGTGTTCACTTCTTGATGGAAGTGGATATGGACGCTGCAATGGAAAAGCTAGTTGGTCAGCAAGAAGAAGCTTTCCGCAGCGAACTTCGTGAAGAGAAAATTCGTTACCGTGCTATTCGCCCTTCAGGTAAAGATGCCGTTGAAGTACTGCTTCGTAACGAAGAACAGTTAGCGGATGCTGAGCGCATTCTAAAGCAAAACCACCCAGATATGATCTTCACTGAATCAGACTCTGATGGCCGCTACGCGTTAACCGCAACCTTTACTGAGCAACGCCTAACTGAAATTCGTAACTACGCTGTTGAGCAGAACATCACCATCCTACGTAATCGTGTAAACGAACTAGGTGTTGCTGAGCCGCTTGTACAACGCCAAGGCGCAAGCCGCATTGTTGTTGAGCTTCCGGGTGTGCAAGACACTGCGCGCGCTAAAGAAATTCTTGGTGCGACAGCGACGCTTGAGTTCCGTGAAGTGGATTCGAAAGCGGATCTAGCAGCTGCAGCAAATGGCCGTGCGCCAGCAGGCAGTGAGATCAAGCAAGACCGTGATGGTCGCCCAGTTGTGCTTAAAAAGCGCGTCATTCTAGGTGGTTCAAGCATTACGGATGCAAGCTCAAGTGTTGATGAATATGGTCGTCCGCAAGTTAACATCTCGCTAGATAGCGAAGGTGGTAACAAGATGTCTGCGTTCTCGAAAAAGAACATTGGTAAGCTAATGGCTACCGTGTTTGCAGAGTACAAAGATAGCGGCCGTAAAACGCCTGATGGTCGAGTGATTCTGACTAAGCATGAAGAAGTGATCAACCAAGCAACGATTCAATCTGCTCTTGGTCGTAACTTCCGTATCACAGGTATTGATTCAGCTTCAGAAGCACATAACCTCGCGCTTCTACTACGCGCAGGTGCTCTGATTGCGCCAATCTCTATCGTTGAAGAACGTACCATTGGTCCTTCTATGGGTCAGCAGAACATCGATATGGGTATTCAAGCGTGTATCTTTGGTCTGGTTGCGGTGATGCTTTTCTGTCTGGTTTACTACCGTAAGTTTGGTATTTTTGCTAACTGTGCCTTGATTGCTAACATCGTACTTATCATCGGTATTATGTCGATGATCCCTGGTGCGACGATGACGCTACCCGGTATTGCCGGTATCGTTCTAACGGTGGGTATGGCGGTTGATGCCAACGTACTTATCTTTGAACGTATTCGTGAAGAGCTACGTGAAGGTCGTAACCCTCAACAAGCGATTCACCAAGGTTACGCTAATGCATTCAGTACCATTGCCGATGCGAACATCACAACCCTTATCACTGCGATTATACTATTTGCAGTCGGTACAGGTGCGATTAAAGGTTTCGCAGTAACGCTATCTATCGGTATCTTGACCTCAATGTTTACAGCCATCATTGGTACACGTTGTATCGTGAACCTATTGTACGGCGGTAAACGAATCAAAAAATTGTCGATCTAGGGAAGTATTATGTTTCAGTTATTGAAAACAGAAAGAACGATCGACTTTATGCGTTGGTCAAAGCTGGCATTTGTTTTCTCAATCCTAATGATTGGTGCGTCAATCTTTACTCTATCAACCAAGTGGTTGAACTGGGGTCTAGACTTTACTGGCGGTACCTTGATCGAAGTCGGTTTTGAGCAACCAGCTAACCTTGAAGATATTCGTAGTGCTCTAGAAGCGAAAGGCTTCGGTGATGCGACAGTACAGAACTTTGGTAGTGCTCGTGACGTTATGGTACGTCTGCGTCCACGTGAAGATGTTGCCGGTGAAACACTGGGTAACCAAATCCTAGATGCTATCAAAGATGGTACAGGTGAAAGCGTTGAGATGCGTCGTATCGAGTTCGTTGGTCCGAACGTCGGTGATGAGCTAACAGAAGCGGGTGGTCTGGCGATCCTTGTTTCCCTTATTTGTATCTTGATCTACGTATCGGTGCGTTTTGAGTGGCGTTTGGCAGCGGGTGCGGTAATGGCCCTGACTCATGACGTTATCATTACGCTAGGTATCTTCTCACTGCTACAAATCGAAGTTGACCTGACGATCGTCGCGGCGCTATTAACCGTTGTTGGTTACTCGCTCAACGATACCATCGTTGTATTCGACCGTATCAGGGAAAACTTCCGTAAGATGCGTAAAGGCGAGCCTGCTGAGATCATGAACAACTCAATTACACAAACATTGAGTCGTACATTGATTACTTCAGGTACAACCTTGTTCGTAGTTATCGCTCTGTTTACCCAGGGTGGTGCTATGATTCACGGCTTCGCGACCGCACTTCTATTGGGTATTACGGTAGGTACTTACTCATCAATCTACGTGGCTTCGGCGCTAGCATTGAAACTGGGTATTACCAAAGAACACCTAATGCCACCTCAAGTAGAAAAAGAAGGTGCAGAGTTCGACGAGATGCCATAAGGCACATCAAACTCGCTATACGAAAGCCGCTGAATCTCAGCGGCTTTATTGTTTTAATACAAACCAGAATAACTATCTGATCACCTCTTTCATCCGATTGGTATAAGGAAAACCAATGAACCGTTGTTTCGCTTTTTTTATCTCTGTACTGCTGAGTTCAACATTATCGGCGAACACCTTAGTCATATCAGAGGATACGGGCGATGAGTTGAAAGCGACGATTCAATCATCGTGGATGCACTGTGAGGAGCAACGTTGGTGTGCGGAGGAGCTGTATTACTATCGAGAGAGCTTTATTGCCGAAGCGCAAGTTACCGAGCAGAGCCTTACTATCGAGTTGTTTGCGGAATACTCACCTCACTTACTTTCTCAATTACAACTGCACCTGCGCCAAGATGGCTTTGAACTGCTTAGAGTAAAGATTGAAGGGGTAGAGTTTGATGTTGCCTCAGCGGTAAAAGAGTCGTCGCTTGCTGAAGCGGACAGGGCTCTAATTCTGTTTCTTAATCGCTACCCCTCTAGCGCTGAACGGACACTTGATTGGCAAAGTCGAGTTTGGCATACCCAGCTAAAAAGTGATGGTGAGTTAGTCTCGTTGACACTTACTCAGCGTCGCATTCAACCAAGTGAAAACTGATTTGCAAAGCTGGAGTTGTCTTAACAACCGTTTTCTTATCGGTACTTCATTAACAGTGCTTTACGTACCTTAGGTTGGTCCATATTCGCTTGAGTGGCGAAGATACTATCTGTCGGAATGTTTTTAGGAAAAGGATTACCGAGAAAAGTCTGATACAAAGCGTAAACACCTCGATAGCCCATCTCATAGGGTTGTTGTATTACGAGTCCATAAATTCGACCATCCGATAGAGCCTCTACAAGAATTTTGTTTGAGTCGAAGCCAATGTGAACTAAATCTGTCGGTGTTTTGAGTGATCCTAAAGCGATTAACACAGCGACAGTTGTGGATTCATTCGGTGTGAAGATACCATCAAGTTGTTGGATTTTGCCGGCAAGGATTTCTTTGGCATTTTTGCGCGCGTCACCAATCTTTAGTCCTAAGTAACGGTCTTCAACAATCATTAACCCAGACGATGTTGCGCCATCTTCAAAGCCTTGCTCACGGTCGTCTGTTGATACCACGCCTTTTTCCATTCTTAACAGCGCGACCTTACCTTGATTGCCAAGTCTTTTCGCCATTTTTTTCCCGGCTAGAAAACCGGCGTGATAGTTATCCGTCGCAATAACACTTATGACATCTGAAATCCCTGCATCTCTATCTATATAGACGGTTGGAATGTTGAGTTGTTTGAGCCGTGCAACGTCGTCTGCTCTGTCTGCAGAGTTGGGAGCGAGCAATAGACCGATACATCTATTTTTTACCACTTGGTCAATGATCATACGCTGAGCATCAATGTCGGATTCGTCCTTTGGACCGCGAAAATAAATGGCTAACCCTAGCTCTTGCGCTGCTTTTTCACTGCCTGCTTTCACTGACATCCAAAAGTCATGAACTGAACCAGCAGGAACCACGCCAATACAATCTTGAGATAAGCTATTAGAACTGAAACTGATCAAGCACAGTACCATTAATCGACGTAATCCTCTGACCATCAAGAAATACTCCCTTAAAAACTGAAGACACGGTGTTTTCTATCTTCTATCACTAAGCATAGTGCTAATGGTCAAGTAAGTAGTAATTGCACTATTGAAGAGAAATACGAGACTGAAACATAGGGTGATCATTTAGAGAGACATTAATGAATAACTTGTTATGATGAATAAAAATAAAATAATAGGAAGCAAGTAATGCCACATTTACGTTTTAGAGCAGTAGAGCCGCAAACGGTCCAGACACTATCAAAATCGCTGATCGATGAGCTACAGCCACATATGGACTGTCCGCGTGAGGATTTTACTTTTGAGTACATCTACAGCACTTTTTATCATGAAGGTGAAGTCAACCAAGCGTATCCGTTTGTCGAAGTATTGTGGTTCAACCGTGGGCAAGAGACACAAGATGAAGTGGCTAAGATCATTACGCATCAAGTACGTGGCATGATCGGTGAAGATGTCGATGTCGCGGTAATCTTCACAGCACTGGATGCAAGTGGCTACTATGATAATGGTCAGCACTATTAAAAGAGCATAAATGAGTGAGGTAAGGATGAGAAACAACATCGCAATGACGAAAGCTGCGCTCTTATCCTTACTGGGCTTGATTCCAGTGACCGCTTATACGACTCCCTGGGAGCAGATTCAAACCCCTTCACAGCAAGCTCCTCAAGCCATTGGCAGCTATGCTAACGGCTGTTTAGCGGGTGCAGCTGCTTTACCGCTCGAAGGGGAGGGCTATCAAGTTATCCGCAGCCAAAGAGTGCGCTACTATGGTCACCCTAATGCAGTGAGTTTCATTCAGAGACTGGCTAGCCTGACCAAAGATAAGCTCAATACCAGGCTACTGATTGGTGATATGTCTTTGCCACAAGGTGGGCGTTTTTCTAGCGGTCATTCTAGTCATCAAACTGGCCTTGATATTGATATTTGGCTGCGCTTGGCTGACTCTCCGCTGTCGCCAACAGATCTAGAACAGCCAACGCCTGTTAGTGTGGTGAATCTAAAACAGTATCAATTGTTAAAGAAAAGCTGGGACAGTCGCCATTTTCAGCTGATCAAAATGGCGGCCAGTGATGAACAGGTAGCACGGATATTTGTTCACCCTGTGATTAAAGAAAAGTTGTGTTCTAGTGAAGGTGAAAGTGATAGAGAGTGGCTGCGTAAGGTTCGCCCTTGGTGGGGGCATCACTATCATATGCACGTACGATTGCAGTGCCCCGAAGGAAGTACTGATTGTAAGCCTCAAGCTTCGCCGCCCTTTGGGGATGGGTGTGGTGCTGAGTTAGCGAGTTGGAAACCTCAACCTAAACCCGCCGTTCCCAAAGTTTCGAATAGCAAACCGAAAAAGAAACCAGCTAAAGTGATGCACCAACAGTGTCAGCAACTACTCAACAAAAACGCCGCTCGATGAGCGGCGTTTTCAATTAAGCTAAACCTTGAATAATGACGAACTTTTCGAGCAGTTCTTCATCGGTTTCAACGTGGTTTGGATCTGTGATGATGCATTTAGTTATTGGACACACAGACTGACATGTTGGCTTTTCATAGTGACCTTTACACTCAGTGCAGAGATCTGGATCGATCTCAAAGATAGTATCACCCATAGTAATTGCGCCGTTTGGGCACTCTGGGTCACACATATCGCAGTTAATGCACTTGTCGGTAATCAGTAACGCCATTGTTTATTTACCAGTTGGGTTACGGGTATCCTGACCTGAGTTTAGGTTACGCATTAATAGGCCGTACTCTAGATCCATATCTTCTGGAACTGGAATGAATACGAAGTGGCCGTTTCCTTTAGCGTCCTCAATTTTTTCAGACTTGCGGTTTTCCATTGCTTCAAGTGTGAAGATCACGTTGCCTTTTGGCGTCATGAGCTCAAGGCTATCACCAACAACGAATTTGTTTTTCACTTCAACTTCAGCAAGGTCACCACGGCGCTTGCCTGTGAATTCACCGACAAACTGCTGAGCGTCAGAAACTGAGTAACCGTAGTCGTAGTTTTGGTAAGCGTCATGAGTGTGACGGCGTAGGAAGCCTTCTGTGTAGCCACGGTGAGCTAGGCTTTCTAGAGTGGTCATCAGGCTCTCATCAAATGGCTTGCCTGCTACCGCATCATCGATCGCTTTACGGTAAACTTGCGCTGTACGAGCACAGTAGTAGAAAGACTTAGTACGGCCTTCAATCTTGAGTGAGTGAACACCCATCTTAGTCAAGCGCTCAACGTGTTGGATTGCACGCAAGTCTTTTGAGTTCATGATGTAAGTGCCGTGCTCATCTTCGTAAGCTGCCATCTTCTCTTCTGGACGGTGTGCTTCAGAAAGCAGAACTACTTCATCAGTTGGCTTACCACGACCGATTGTCGTTTCAGGACGCTCGTCTTGAACTTCAACTGCTTGCGCTTGTGCTGGGTCGAACTTCTCAACGATGTCGCCAGTGTCGTTTTCTTTGCCTTCTTCAACCTTGTATTCCCAACGACATGCATTGGTACATGTGCCTTGGTTAGGGTCACGTTTGTTGATGTAGCCAGAAAGTAGGCAACGACCAGAGTAAGCCATACATAGAGCACCGTGAACGAACACTTCGAGTTCAGTTTCAGGACAGTGCTCGCGAATTTCTTCGATCTCTTCCAGAGAAAGCTCACGAGAAACAATCACGCGCTCAACGCCGTTTGCCGCCCAGAATTTCACTGTTGCCCAGTTTACCGCGTTCGCCTGTACCGACAGGTGAATTGGCATTTCAGGGAAGGCTTCACGAACCATCATGATTAAACCAGGGTCAGACATTATTAGTGCGTCTGGGCCCATTTCAACCACAGGTCTAAGGTCGCGGATGAAGGTTTTTAGCTTAGAGTTGTGCGGTTGGATGTTACAAACCACGTAAAGCTTTTTGCCAAGGGCATGAGCTTCATCAATACCTATCTTTAGGTTTTCGTGGTTGAACTCGTTGTTACGTACGCGAAGGCTGTAACGAGGTTGGCCTGCGTATACCGCGTCTGCGCCGTAGGCAAATGCGTAACGCATGTTTTTCAGGCTACCTGCTGGTGACAGTAGCTCAGGTACGAATGCTTTCTCAGTCATGTGTAATTCTCTTAATCTGATCTCAAGTCAGGCCGATTCCACCAGATGGGATCGGGGGCGCAAATTTTACGCCAAAATGTGACCTGTGACTAGGAAAAAGTCCATAACTAAGTTGGGGAAATGCAAAAGGTGCCCGAATAGGTCGAGCACCTAGGAGGTATTAAGCGTTAGGGTGAGGTAAACCACCCAAGCATTCGTACAGGTTAGGTAGGAATGCGCTTAGCTCGCCACACAGTAGAGAGAAATCAGCGTCAAAGCGCGCTGCTTGATCTTCACGTGGAATATCATCATTTTGGTCTTTAAGCTCATCAGAGAACTTCAAGCGTTTGATGCTACCATCTTCAGCTAAGATAAACTCGATACGCTCTTGCCACCATAAGGCCAGTTTTGTCACGACTTTATCAGCATCAATATGGCTACGGATCTCGTCTGCTGTCAGCTCTTGCTTCTTACAGCGAATCACACCGCCTTCTTCAAGCACTGATTTTAGCTCGGCTTCATCAAGCATTTGAATGCCAACCGGCGTCTCACCCGTTTTCACCCACTCAGTAAGGGTTGTTTCTACCGCTTTCTCTGGGATAGCAGGAACCACAGGTAAGCTGCCCATCGTCTTACGTAGTAGGGCTAAAACATCTTCCGCTTTTTTGAAGCTGCTCGCATCGACTAAGATAAAACCTTCTTTAGGCAGGATAAGGACATAAGTGTGGTTGCTACGGCTAAAGGCGCGCGGAAGCAAATCCATCACAATATCTTCTTTGAGGTTATCTTTTTCTTTCTTTTTAAGAGGGCGACCTTCTTGCGCTTCAAGAGCCTCTACCTTGGCATTCAAAGAATCTTTGATGACTGACGCAGGTAGCATTTTTTCTTCTTTCTTAGCGCAGATAAGGATGCGGTTTTCAGAGACGTGAGTCATCATGTCACCATGCTTGCCCATGGCGGTAACCCAGCCAAATTTCTGCTTATCTTGGCTGCCACACGGGGTAAAACGAAACTCAGCCAATTGTTTCTCAAGCTGATCTGCGTTGAACTCGATTTCACGGTTAAAACGATATACCAGACAGTTTTTAAACCACATACTCTTTCTCTATACCTTTAAATTAGCAGCCAATCATAAAGACTTTTGTCGCGCTTGTCTTACTGCAAACACACAATAGTGGGATGAAAGTTATATGAAAATTTGTTTTCAAAGGTCACAAAAGTGTCATAATTGCTAGTAATAATGCCTATGCATCAAGAGGCGGCAGAACTGCCTTAATCATGAGAAAACTCAATTAACATAAGGTTATGCGATTATGTCTAGAAGGATTCTGGTTGTTGAAGACGAAGCACCAATTCGCGAAATGCTTTGCTTTGTTCTTGAACAGAAAGGTTACCAAGCGGTGGAAGCGGAAGATTACGACAGTGCGGTAACTAAACTGGCTGAACCCTTCCCAGATCTAGTGCTACTAGATTGGATGCTACCTGGTGGCAGCGGTATCAATTTTATTAAACATATGAAGCGTGAAGAGCTGACACGTAACATTCCTGTTGTGATGTTAACGGCTCGCGGTGAAGAAGAAGACAAAGTCCGTGGACTTGAAGTCGGCGCTGACGACTACATTACCAAGCCATTCTCACCTAAAGAGCTGGTGGCTCGCTTAAAAGCTGTGATTCGTCGTGTGACACCAACCGCGCTAGAAGACGTGATTGACGTTCAAGGTCTTAAACTAGACCCAGTTTCACACCGCGTTACGGCTAATGATGAAGCGTTAGATATGGGCCCAACTGAGTTCAAAATGCTGCACTTCTTTATGACGCATCAAGAGCGCGTATATAGCCGTGAGCAACTGCTGAACAATGTTTGGGGAACCAACGTTTATGTTGAAGACCGCACAGTGGATGTACATATTCGTCGCTTGCGTAAAGCGCTAGAGGCAGCAGGGCATGACAAACTGATTCAGACAGTTCGTGGTGCAGGCTACCGATTCTCGACGAAAGCGTAACAAGCAATACCATTTGGAGAGGTAAGTGGTAGAACGGTTAACTTGGAAAAAGCTAGCCTGGGAGCTAGCTTTTTTTTACACCCCTTGGGTGATTGTAGGCTGGATTTTCGGATATATGCCGTGGTTGCTATTGGCTGCCACGGTTTTGCAGCTTGTATGGCATTTACATAACCAGATGCGCTTATCTGCATGGTTGTGGGATGAAAAGCGTCTTACGCCCCCTTCGGGTAGCGGTAACTGGGAATCGTTGTTTAACGGTATTTACCGTTTGCAGCAACGCCAACGTAAAAAACGCAAAGAGTTAACCAACCTAATTCGCCGTTTCCGCAATGGTGCAGAATCCTTACCTGATGCCGTGGTCGTGTTTCGCGGTGAGGGGAATATTGTTTGGTGCAACAAACTTGCCCAGCACCTACTTGGTTTTAAATGGCCCGATGATTCCGGTCAGCCAATTTCGAATCTGATTCGTACGCCGGATTTTATTAAGTACCTCAACAAGCAAGACTTTTCTGAACCACTTGAGATGCGTTCGCCGCTCAATGTTGAACGTATGCTTGAACTGCGTATCGTACCCTACACAGAAGGCGAGCACTTGATGGTGGTGCGTGACGTATCTCAGCTTAAACAGCTGGAAGGGATGCGTCGTAACTTCTTCGCCAATGTCTCTCATGAGCTAAGAACGCCAATGACGGTGCTGCAAGGTTACCTTGAAATGACCGAAGATCCAGATATGGTGGTTGGCCCAATGTGGACTAAAGCTCATGGCGTAATGACTGAGCAGCTCAATCGTATGAACAGTTTGGTTAATCAGTTGCTGACGCTATCTAAGATTGAAGCTGCGCCGATGCATGAGCTTGAAGAGGTCGTCAATGTTCCCGCGATGCTTGAAGTGCTGGAGAAAGAAGCGGCAAGTCTAAGCGGTGAGCTCGAACATAAATTGTCGTTCGATGTTGATAGCAGCTTACGTGTATTAGGCGATGATGATCAACTACGCAGTGCAATATCGAACTTGGTATACAACGCAGTTAAATATACTCCGGCAGGGGCAGATATTCGAGTTCGTTGGTATCAGTCTGCACAAGGTGCACACTTAGAGGTGGAAGACAGTGGTGACGGTATTGAGCCGCAACACTTACATCGGCTTACAGAAAGATTCTATCGCGTTGATAAAGCTCGCTCTCGCGATACAGGCGGCAGTGGCTTAGGCTTAGCCATTGTTAAGCATGCGCTTAGTCATCATGACTCACACCTTGAAATTCAAAGTGAGGTCAATGTTGGCAGTAAGTTCTCGTTTATTCTGCCACCGCGATTAGTGGTGAGTTAATGAGAATAGCCGTAGCGTCAATGTTATTGAGTGTCTGTATCTCTGCTTTTGCGGCGGATGAATTGCCAAACTATAAGAAAAAGTCTGGGATTACGGGCAGCTTAACTAGTGTCGGCTCTGATACTTTGGCAGGTATGACGACCTTGTGGGTTGAGGAATTTAAAGAGCTATACCCGAGCGTTAATGGTCAGGTTCAGGCTTCAGGTTCTTCGACTGCGCCACCTGCGCTGACTGAACGCACAGCGCAGTTTGGTCCTATGAGTCGGCCAATGCGAAATCGTGAGATTGAGGCATTTGAAAGAGAGCATGGTTACAAGCCGACTGAGCTAAGAATTGCCATTGATGCTATTGGGATTTTTGTTCATCGAGATAATCCAATCAAGGGTTTGAACTTTTCTCAGCTCGACAGCATTTTCTCAGCAACACTACGTTGCGGCTCTACACAACATATCAATACTTGGTCAGAGCTAGGTTTAGACTATCAGTGGGCTAAACGAGGCATGCAGTTGTTCGGCCGAAATTCCGTTTCTGGCACCTACGGCTATTTTAAGAAGAACGCACTTTGTGGTGGTGATTTTAAAAATAGTGTCAATGAGCAGCCAGGTTCGGCGTCTGTCGTTCAATCTGTCAGCTCTGCAATCAACACTATTGGCTACTCCGGTGTTGGCTACCAGGTTTCGGGAGTGAAGCTGTTACCGATAGCGAAACAAGGTGAGGATTACGTACAAGCGAGCCAAGAGAATATTTTATCTGGCAAGTACCCACTATCGCGCTACTTGTACGTCTATGTAAACAAGAACCCAGTCAAACCACTCAGTCCCATCGAGCAAGAGTTCATTCGCTTTATCTATTCAAAGCAAGGGCAGGCCTTGGTGGCAAAAGATGGCTACATTCCCATTTCTACGCAAATCGCTCGACGAGAGCTAGCGAAAGTCGGCATTTCGGAATAACAGTAAACTTTACTAGAGCCTCATTTAAGAGGCTCTATTTACATCTAGAAGCTCAACTCCCAGCCGGCAGCCAGCCAATATTCTTGCTCACTGGTTAGGTCCGCATCGAGCAATTTATTTGATTCCAACCAGTTTTCATCTTGCGAAGTGAGTGACCACTTATCGCCGTCAATAGATAGCGTCAGCGCAGGGAGAGGCGTGTCATTACGCTGACCATTAAGTAAAATCGACAAGCGCAAGATACGTATCAAACCGACGATGTGTTTCTTCTTAAACAGGGTAAACTCTTCCATCTCATGCAGTTTGAGCGCTTTTCTTTGAAAACGAACCAACATGGCTAACACGCGTTGTTGCTCACGGTTAAACCCTGGCATGTATGTATTACGCAGAATGTAAGCGGAGTGACGGTGAAAAGCCTGTAAGCTGATGCTTAAACCCACCTCATGTAGCAGTGCGCTCCACTCTAACAAGTCGAACAGCTCTGAGCTTTTTTTGATGCCGAGATCTTTATGGACTTGCTGCAAAAATTCGGTCGCTTGGCCTTTGATTTTTGCGGCGTGCTCTAAGTCTACGAGATGTTTATTGGCGAGGTTCTCAGTGGTTCGCATACGAATATCAGAACGTTTAAAGCTGTCTTCCATTTCAAACAGTAGACCTTCACGCAATGCGCCCTCTGAAAAGTGTATCTCAGTAACTTTGAGGCTGTTTACTATCGCGGATAAAATAGCAACGCCGGCAGCAAAAACGGGTTTGCGCTCTGGGGTGAGCCCACCAAGCTCGATCTCTTCGATTGTTTCCCAATCGCACAAGACACTGATGAGTTTATCGAGACGTTTGCCAGTGATAAGCCCATCCTCGAAACCTAACCCAATCAATACCTCTCGAATCGCTTTGATGGTCCCCGATGAACCAAAAGCAATATCCCAACCTCTCTTCTTGTAGCGATAGGCTAAAGACTCCATCTTCTGCTCGGCGGCGAGCATGGCTTTAGCGAAATTCTTTTTCGATAGTTTACCGTTAGCGAAGAAACGTTTGGTGTAACTGACACAGCCCATCTGTTTACTGTTGATCAGTTCTGGCTCAAAGCCACCGCCAATAATCATTTCGGTACTACCACCACCAATATCGACCACTAGTTTTGAGTCTGATTCGGGTTGGGTGTGAGCCACACCAAGGTAAATTAAGCGCGCCTCTTCAATGCCGGGAATAATTTCAATCGGAAAAGGGAGGACCTCCCGAGCGCGCTGCAAAAAGATATGTGCATTATTGGCTTGGCGAAGCGTGTGAGTTGCTGCAATACGAACGTTTTGTTGATCAAAGCCTTGTAAGCGCTCAGCAAAAATCGCAAGGCATTCTAATCCGCGTTCAATAGAGGCATTGTCTAGGTTTTTTTGTGCGTCGAGCCCAGCAGCTAGCCGAACTCGCTGCTTATGGCGACTGACAAGTTGTAAGTCTTGGTCAATGACTTTTGCTACCACCATATGGAAGCTATTGGAGCCCAAATCTATAGCGGCAACGTCACGAATGTCCGAGGTCATGTTGTATTAACGGCTCTTTACGTTTCTGATTCTTAGTTTGTTTTTCTATATTTTTAAGATAGTCGTAAATAGCAATTTGTGAGCGAACTTTCTTACGGTTTCCGCGTGCTACGTAGCTATTACTCATTTCTTTATCGATCCATCTCGCCTTCACTGTATCGGTAAAGTGGATGTTAATGATATCAATAATGCGCTGTTTAAGACGTTCGTCACGAATAGGGACTGCGACCTCAATGCGATGGTCAATATTACGCGTCATCCAATCTGCTGAAGAAATGTAAACCTGTGGGTCACCGTTATTGTGAGTAATCATAACCCTTGGATGCTCTAAGAATCGATCAACAATGCTGATGATCTTGATGTTGTCACTGACGCCTTCGACCCCAGGAACTAAAGAACACATACCGCGAATGATCATGCGAATGTTGACCCCAGCCCCACTGGCTTCGTAGAGTTTATTGACCAAGCCCTTATCGACTAAGTTATTGGCTTTGAGAGTTAGCTCTGCTTTAAGACCTTGTTCTGCGTTAGCGATTTCATCGTCAATTAAACGATAGAGTTGTTTGCGAGAGTTGCGCGGTGAGACGATCAAGTGGTGGAATTTTATCGGCCGATAAGGGTTCTCAATGTAGTTGAAGACCCCACGAACTTCGTTGGTGAGCTCTGAGTCCGCGGTAAGCAGAGAAAAGTCGGTATAGATTCGCGCATTTTTTTCGTGAAAATTACCGGTTCCAATGTGCGCGTAACGAACAATCTCGTCATTTTCTCGTCGGCTAATCAGCAATAGTTTGGAGTGAATCTTAAGCCTTGGAACACCAAATATGACATGAACTCCGGCTTCGGTGAGTACTTTTGACCACTCGATATTCGCCTCTTCATCAAAGCGCGCTTGCAGCTCAACGACAACGGTCACTGCTTTGCCATTGTGAACAGCATCAATTAGCGAGTTCATTAGGCGTGAGTCTTTAGCAACGCGATAGATATTGATCTTAATACTCAGTACCTTAGGGTCGAACGAAGCTTGGCGTACCCATTCACTGATATGCTCAAAAGTGTGATAGGGGTAGTGCAACAAGATGTCCTGAGCCTTGATGGCGTCAAATTTATTGGCATATCCGTAAAAGTCGGCGCATGCCATTGGTGGTAAAGGTTTGTTTTCTAAGTAGTCTCTTCCTACGTTAGGAAAGTCGATAAAGTCTTTAAAATTATGGTAACGACCGCCTGGAATTAAGCTGTCATAATTGGATACTTTGAGTTTTCTGCACAGAAAGTCGAGCATATCTTGCGGCATTTCTCGCTCGTAGATAAACCTTACAGGCATCGCGGTTAAACGTTGGTTTACCCCTTCAGACATTTGCTCAATTAAGCTATGCTCGACTTCATAGTTAAGATCGTATTCAGCATCGCGTGTCATCTTCATCGCATAGCCGTTGAGCTCGTCATATTCGAAGAATCCACTGAACAACTCATCTAAGCAATAACGAATGATATTATCGAGTAAGATGATCGTTTTGCGATGCTTGCGCTTTTGCTCCGGAACCATCACAAAGCGAGGCAGGTGATCGGTTGGGACTTCTATCAATGCATATTGACTTTGTTCACCGCTGCGCAAATTAACCGCAATGTAGGCATATTCATCTTTCAGAAATTGCAGCACATCAATATCATCACGCATCATTAATGGGGTAATGTGAGGCAGTACTTGTTTGCGGAAGTATTTTTTTACCCAGTTTTGTTGAGTTTCGTTGAGCTGGGTTTCATTGACTAAAAAGATTCTATGCCTTGCCATATCACGGATAAGCTCTGCGTATAGCTCGTCAAAACGTTCATTGAGTCTTAGCGCTTTGGTCTGCATCTTGGTTAACAAGTGTTTGGAATTATCGTTGATCCCACGTTCTTGGTTGATCAGGATGCGACGCTTCACATCCGCAAAGCGAACTTTATAAAACTCATCTAAGTTATTGGAAAATATGCCAAGAAAACGGATCCTTTCGATTATAGGTACGCTTTTATCTGCGGCTTCTTGTAAGACACGCTCATTGAAAGAGAGCCAACTTAATTCTTTTTCAATATAGAGTTTCTCTGCGCTCATGATCTCACCTTTAACCGAAATGACGAAGTAAATTACTGAGAAAACTCTCAGATGAATAGCAACTTAAGGTGCTGAGATGACAGTTTTATTGCAAATTTTTATTGCATTGTTTTCAGTTGTTTATTGCGATCTGTAATATAATTGTCACCTAATAGAAATATTATACCCTCGGACGAAAATAGGTAAGAGAAACAGATGGGCCAAGCAGAATTCTCATTGCGAGAGCGAGATCAAAAGCGACTAATCAAAGATCGATTAGTTCGACTCGCTGTATCTGCTGGTGGCGTGGGTGTGTTGGCAGCGCTGGTTCTGATCTTCGTCTACCTTGCCATGATGGTATTGCCACTGTTTAGTGATGCGAAGATAACCCCCAATGTTCGTTCAGTTCCCGTTTCAGTTTCTCAGCCCATCGCTTTAGGGGTGGATGATGTGGGTGAAAGCGCTTTTGTCATTTCAGCACAAGGCGAGATAGATTTTTGGTCACTCACGCATCCGACTCGCCAACCGGTATTATCTCAGCAGATTGGTCAGCCTAATGACTTGTTTGCTCAATCACTGGCATCCGATGGGCTATATGGCTTTGCTACGCCAGAAGGGCAAGTACAAATCATCAAGCCAAACTTAGACTCTGAAATGAATCAAGGCGTTAGAGTTTTAACCCCGAGTGTCACTGAACTCAAGCGACCGTTTGATTTACGTACTGATAAGCACAAGTTAGTTAAATTTGCTTTTGCTACCCAAGACAGTATGGCGTTGGCGGGTTGGTATGATGATGGTTTTGTCAGAGTTCGTTGGCTAGAGCAGGATCAAGCCCACCATTTTACCTTTGCAGAGCCGTTACCAGATTTAGAACAACTAATATTGACGCCTGATGGAAACGCGCTGTATTTGCGCTCTGGCTCTGAACTTATCATCGCGCTAAAAAACGAAAATCGATTTGAGGTTCGTGAGGTAGTGGACTTGAGCCAAGGTCGCTCAGAACACGCCGTTACCGATATTGATTTGTTGCCGGGAGCATACTCTGTTTTGGTGACCCACCAAGACGGCCTTGTCTCTCAATGGTTTGATGTTCTGACAGATGGAGAACGATACTTAACTCATATTCGCCAGTTCAAGCTTGCTTCCGAGCTCCAATTCCTATTGCCTGATACCTACCGTAAAGGGTTCTACAGTTTTTATATTAATGGCACTGTTCAAAGTCATTACACCACCAGTGAAAAGTTGGTGATGTTCGAGCGTGCCTACACTAAAGCCCCGTTGCTAGCGGCGATGTCGAATAACGAATCGTATTTATTAGCTGTCGATAACAATACATTAAATCTCGCAGTGATTGATAACCCGTTCCCAGAAGTTTCTCTTTCCTCGCTTTGGCAGAAAGTTTGGTATGAAGGTTATCCAGAACCCGAGTTTGTTTGGCAAACCACGTCCGCTAGCGATGAATTTGAAGCTAAGTTCAGTTTAATCCCAATCGCATTTGGAACCTTGAAAGCTGCGACGTTCGCCATGCTATTCGCGATTCCTATCGCGGTTTTAGGTGCCATTTACACAGCCTACTTTATGACGCCGAAAATGCGCAGGGTAGTCAAACCTTCTATTGAACTGATGGAAGCGCTACCTACGGTTATCATAGGTTTCCTCGCTGGATTATGGTTTGCGCCGATTGTAGAAAGCCATCTAGCAGCGGTCGTCGCCCTGATGCTGTTTTTACCACTATCAACGATAATGGTGGGTTTTGTTTGGCATAGTGCTTCAAAGCAATGGTCTGGGCAGCTTTCAAATGGTTGGCATGCTGCGATTTTGATGCCAATTATTGTGGTTATTACTGTGGTGATCTTGTCGCAGAGTGGCAACATTGAAGCCTTATTCTTTAATGGTGATGTCAGGGTTTATCTAGCTGAACACGGTATCGATTTTGATCAACGTAATGCGCTAGTGGTTGGCTTTGCGATGGGATTTGCGGTTATCCCCACGATCTTTACTATTGCAGAAGATGCTATTTTCTCAGTACCTAAGCATTTGTCTGATGGTTCACTCGCTTTAGGGGCGACGCCATGGCAAACGCTGATTCATGTTGTTCTATTGACAGCCAGTCCAGGCATCTTCTCTGCGATTATGATGGGACTCGGACGTGCGGTGGGTGAAACCATGATTGTGTTAATGGCAACAGGTAACACCCCAATTATGGATTGGAACATCCTTGAAGGGATGCGCACTCTATCCGCTACGATTGCGGTAGAAATGCCAGAGTCAGCAGTCGGTAGCTCTCACTATCGAATCTTGTTCTTAGCAGCGTTGTTGTTGCTAGTGTTTACCTTTGCGGTTAACTCTTTAGCTGAGTGGGTACGTGAGCGTTTACGCGCTAAGTATCGCTCGCTGTAAATCAGATTTATTAGGAAACCTTCTAAGTGTTTAAGTGGTTAAAGTCAGGCTCTCCTTGGATATGGTTAACGGGCGGTGCAGTCAGTATCAGCTTGTTGTCTGTGTTAGGGCTTTTGCTGCTTATTGGCTGGAAAGGGCTTTCTTACTTCTGGCCTGCCCCCTTGTATCAGTGGCAAACAAAGCAAGGCGACATTCTGGTTGGTCAAGTCTACTCGCAAGAGTACGTCCCTATCAGTCACTTGCGAGAGATGGATATTGAACTGCCGCAGGACGTGGTAGAAAAAGGTCTGGTAAAGCGAGTGAGCATCAAGGTTGCCAACCGCGACTTATATTCTTCTGACTTTGTGTCGCTGTTAGAAATTGACCTTGATGAGCCAACGAAACCAGAAAACTGGGCGGTTATAGAGCGAACTCGTGGTGGAGATTTTTACGGTCATCCGGTTGGATACATGCATGCGGATGGACGTGTAAGTAGCGATATTCTTCAAGACTACACGCAAGGAATCGCGTTTGCTGAAAACTTGCGAGACGAGATCGAAAATCTCATTGAGCGCGATGTGAGAGTGATTAATGCTCAAGCTGAGCGATTAAGGTTGGAGAGGAAAAAACGTAGCCTGAATGGCACGCTGGATGATGATTTCATTGCTTTGTATCAAAGCCAGAGTAACAAGTACACAGAGGCGTTAGCGGCAACAGAAGCTGAGTTAGACCGATTGCGTAACCAGTTGGCGAACCAAGGTTTGCTGGTTGAAGATATGACTGGTCAGCAGGTAACGATTCCGCTGAGTGAGATTCTGGATTTATGGTACCCGAACCAAATGAACCTAGTAGAGAAAACTGCTAGATGGGGTAAGCAGGCGTGGAAGTTCTTATCTGATGACCCTCGCGAGTCTAACTCTGAGGGCGGTGTCTTCCCTGCGATGTTTGGTACAGTGCTACTGGTGCTGATCATGTCGGTTATCGTGATGCCACTCGGTGTGATTGCGGCTATCTATCTTCACGAATACGCTAAGAACAATGCGTTCACCCGCTTAATTCGAGTGGCAGTGATTAATCTGGCAGGTGTGCCTTCCATTGTGTACGGTGTATTTGGACTAGGGTTCTTTGTTTACACGCTAGGCGGCTCAATCGACTCGCTATTCTATGCAGAGAAACTGCCAACCCCGACCTTTGGTACTCCTGGTCTGTTATGGTCAGCATTGACGCTTGCAGTGTTAACACTGCCAGTGGTGATTGTGGCTACCGAAGAAGGCTTAACTCGAATTCCGAGTTCAGTTCGTCACGGTTCTTTGGCGTTAGGCGCGACTCAGTTTGAAACCATGTGGCGAATTGTCTTGCCAATGGCGAGCCCGGCGATTATTACTGGTTTGATTCTTGCGGTCGCTCGCGCTGCAGGTGAGGTGGCTCCGTTAATGTTAGTCGGTGCAGTGAAATTGGCCTCGAGCTTGCCTGTCGATAGCCAGTTTCCGTTTTTGCATTTGGAGCGTAAGTTCATGCATTTAGGTTTCCATATCTATGATGTTGGCTTCCAAACCACTAACATTGAAACAGCAAGACCTTTGGTTTACGCCACGTCATTTTTACTTGTAACTGTGATTGTTGGCCTGAACTTAACCGCGATCAGTATTCGTAATAATTTGCGCGAGAAGTACCGAACTCTAGGACAAGATTAACCATGTTTTCAGTCAATCAAACACTCGGCTACCAGACCCCCTTAGATGTGAATAATCTGAGCGATGAGCAAACAGCGATTGCTATCGAAGGGTTGAACTTGTACTACCAAAACAGCCAGGCATTAAGTGATATCTCGATGCGAATTCCAAAAGGGCAGGTTACCGCGTTTATCGGTCCTTCTGGTTGTGGAAAATCGACACTGCTTCGTTGCATAAACCGCATGAACGATCTTGTTGATGGTTGCCGTGTCGAAGGCAAGGTCAAACTACACGGAAAAAACGTTTACCACCCGAAAGTCGATGTCGCCACGCTTCGCCGCCGAGTGGGTATGGTGTTCCAGCGCCCGAATCCGTTTCCCAAGTCTATCTATGAAAATGTGGTGTATGGCTTGCGTCTGCAAGGAATCAAAAACAGCCGTGCTCTCGATGATGCTGTCGAGCGTTCATTGCGTGCCTCGGCGTTGTGGGATGAAGTTAAAGATCGCTTACATGAAAATGCATTTGGATTGTCAGGTGGTCAACAGCAACGTTTGGTTATCGCGCGTGCAATAGCGATTGAGCCTGAGGTACTGTTGCTTGATGAACCGACCTCAGCACTTGATCCTATTTCCACTTTAACCATTGAAGAGCTGATCAACGACCTGAAAACCAAATATACTGTAGTTATCGTTACCCATAACATGCAGCAGGCAGCGCGAGTGAGCGATCACACAGCCTTTATCCATATGGGTAAGTTGATCGAGTACTCAGATACCGACTCAATTTTTACGTCGCCATTGAAAAAACAGACTGAAGATTATATTACGGGTCGATACGGCTAACTCGTCGTATTAGAATTTTTACTTATCCATTGGGAGATTAACGTCAACTATGAATTTTGGACGCCACATATCAGGTCAGTT
Organism: Vibrio sp. R10-SF1-ISO8; assembly: GCF_059833805.1. Lineage (NCBI taxonomy): Bacteria > Pseudomonadati > Pseudomonadota > Gammaproteobacteria > Vibrionales > Vibrionaceae > Vibrio > Vibrio sp. R10-SF1-ISO8. The sequence goes on from NZ_JCBDHL010000008.1 coordinate 112,294, forward strand.
TAATGTCGAGCTAGAGTCGATCCGAACCCATGTATTAACTATGGGTGGTTTGGTCGAGCAGCAGTTATCGTTTGCGATGCAGGCGTTGCACAAAGAAGACATCGAACTGGCGAGAAAAGTGGTGCGCGATGATCATAAAGTTAACGCAATGGAAGTCTCAATCGATGAAGCCTGTACTCGTATCATTGCCAAACGTCAGCCGACAGCTAAAGATTTGCGCTTGATTATGGCGATCATCAAGACGATTACCGATTTAGAACGCATTGGTGATGTTGCAACCAAAATTGCTTATGTGGCGATTGAAAGTCCATCTTCTAAAGAGCGCCAGTTCCATGTTTCGTTGGAGCCGCTTTGCCGTCAAGCAATTAGCATGCTGCACCAAGTGCTCGATGCCTTTGCACGTATGGATGTTGACGCGGCAGCAGAAGTATACAAACTCGACGATAAGATTGATGCTGAGTACGAAGCGGTGATCCGCCAGTTGATGACCTATATGATGGAAGACCCGAAAAATATTCCCAATATTCTTCAGGTCATGTGGTCTGCTCGCGCGATAGAGCGAGTTGGAGATCGTTGCCAGAATATCTGTGAGTACATCATCTACTTTGTCAAAGGTAAAGATGTTCGCCACTTGGGCGAACAAAGCATTGATGATGCGCTTCGATAAATAGAATCAGTGACAGTTGCCATTCTGGGCAAATTTTAAATGCTTAGAACTTGTAGCCGACCGTCCATGACACTTGATCGTAATCGATGACGTCTATACCCGTGTCATAGGCGGTAATGTCGACTCTTAGGTCTGAGTAAAAGTGTTGGCCGATATCCGCACGCACACCTGCTCCAAGAACTAGATTAGTATCATTCCAAGAGCTAGACGCCTTACTATCTTGATAGCCTAAGGTTAACTCTTCGTTGTAGCGCGCTAGACCTATAACGCCATACGGTTTGATTGAGAAGCCATTTAAGTCAAATTTGTAACCGATATCCGCATCAATTTGCATTGTCGTGCCATCAATTTCGGCGATTAAGTTGTAGCCACCCTCTTTATCTTTGTTCTTAGCGTATGAGACGTTAATTCCAACGATCTTGTTAAACTCATAGCCATATTCCAACTTGATGCCATTGCCCCATGAGCCTGAGATGCCATAGTCTGCGTCAGATATTTCTGTGCCGCTGAAACCAATGCCAACTCGGTGTTGGCTTTCAAATGTGTTTGCAATAGTCGTTGTCGATAGAAGTGATGCCGTTAATAGTGTTGTGAAAGCTAATTTCATTTGTTTACTCTCTCGTAAATTAATTTTTGCTTTCCTTCCTAGAAATGTCTTTGTTCCGATGCGTTTATATTATCGAAGATGATAAATAAGCTCTAATTAATGGTTGTTATATTGCTTATAAGTAAGGCTTATCATCAAAATGAGAATGTTCCATTGATGGAAAATGTCACGTTTGAGTTTGTAAGCCCATAGTAGGTGCCGTTAGGCTCAAAGACACTGACTTTGACGTAGGGGAAAAACTTGAATATTGAATGCATTGATCCAAGTGAAAGCTCCCAGACGTTTGCGTGACCTTGATTAAAATCTTCCATATCGGACTGATCAATCGCCATGTAGTGCTCATATTTCGCAGCAACGTAGACATGCTCAAAGTAACGAGTTGCGCTTACGTATGCCGAGTATTTGTTAACGTCATCAACCGTCAACCATGTAAAACCATTACGAATATATTCAGCAGTTGCGCCAACTTTAAGAGAAGTGTGTTCAAAATACCGCGTCACTGAAAGATCGATCTGGTGGCTTGTTGTTTTGACACCATCAATGCCAACTTCATGCATCAGCCAATCGTCGTACAGCCCATATTCATAGTAGGCATCCATCCGCCATTGGTGATTAAAGTTGTGGCGATATCCAGTACCTACACCGAGCCAGCCATCGGTATCAGCACCAACAAACAGAAATGAGTTATCGGTCAAAGAGGCATAGAGACCAAGTTCAAAGAAGTCCTTTTCAATAGAGACAGTCACGTCGGCATATGACGCTGCGCTTAACATGGTCGCTAAGCAGGCTATTGAAAGTTTTTTCATAGTCGGAAACTTAAATGAGAGCCCTTAAGAAATAAGGGCTCTGAAAAGGGAAGGTTAGCCGTTTAGACGAGAACGTAGAGCGTCACGGACCTTGTTGCGATCGATAGAGTTGATCGCTGGTGATACTTCTGGGTTTGTGTCTACGCCAAAGCTTGGATCAACAGGCTCAGGACGGTCGACTGGTGAATCTAAGCCCCATTCTGGCGTGTCACCCATATCTGGTGTTGGGCGATCAGGTGCGTTATCCACTGGCGGTTGAGTCGGTACAGCGACGCCGAAGTCAGGATCTGTTGGCTCTGGTCGGTCTGGTGCATTACCCATATCTAGCCCCCAGTCAGGAGTATCACCCATATCTGGTGTCGGACGGTCTGGTGCATTATCAACTGGTGGTTGAGATGGTACTGCAACGCCAAAACCAGGATCGACAGGCTCAGGACGGCTAGGTAGGTTACCGGTATCTAAGCCCCACTCTGGAGAGTTATCAATGTCAGGAATAGTTGGCGATTGAGAGTCACCGGCAACACCACCTGACGAAGAACAACCAGCAAGCACCAATGAACCTGCCACTACTAAAGCGATAAGAGATTTTTTCATAATTGACTACCTTAAAGTCTGACAAATTTTAGACTGGCGAGATAAATGTGATTACTGCCAGGTGTTATTGAGCTGCCAGTTCCTTAGGCGAGGGCGAAGAGAATCTAAGGCTTGAGACGAACGTAAATAGCTGCGTCAAAGCAACACCCATCAGCAAATTCCGATGCTGAGCAAAACTGCTGGTGGCTATTATTGTTAATAAGCACTGCTTCATCTAATGGAATGAGCTTATATCAAAGATAAGTAATGCTTATTACTTTTGGTCAGACTGCTAGAATGGATTCGCTTTTATTGACTTGATGGTTGAGTGCGGTCTGTATTTCACTGTGTAGCCAGTGGATGAGAGGGTTGTTGCGATTCTTTATGTGATACTGGCTGAACACGGGCATGGATTTGTCTTGCTCGTCCATCACAATATCGATCGCGCGAAGATTAGGGTAGAGGTCAATCGGGAATAGATTAGAGTGCGGCATAAACATATCTGTGTGTTGTACTACATCGATGATTGCCATGATTAACTCTGATCGGAACGCGACTCTGGTTTTCAGGCCACGATTTTTCATCATCTGTTCAGCGACGCTAAAACTGTCATTCCAACCTGGTGTTATTGATGATGCGATTTCATAGCCGTCAAAGTCTTCTAAGTTTGCTATCGGACCTTTAATAGGGTGTCCTTGGCGGACAAAAACTCTGCCTTTTAGCTCAATAAGAGGCTTTAAGTAAATTTCTTTTGGGGCGCTAATATCGTAATTGACGCCAAATAGTATCTCCCCTTTACTGATGCTTGATAACGTATTATGCGTCCAACCGACGAGTTCGATGTCTGCTTGCGGTGCGTGCTCTCGCAACTGATGAAACAAGGTTCCCGATAAGCAAGCGAGAACCATAGGCGAGAGTGCAATTTTTAACTTGGTATCGATCATTTTAGGATCGAATTCTTGAGATCTGTTCAGTGCTGTAGCCAATCCATCTAAATGGGGAGTTATAGCTTCTGCTAGTTCTATAGAAAATGAGGTAGGCTCTAACCCAGAAGACACTTTGACAAACAAATCATCATTGAAATGATTACGCAGTTTTTTAAGTGACTGGCTGATCGCAGGCTGAGAGACGAATAGACGCTGAGAAGCCTTGCGCATATTGAGTTCTTGAGATAAAACCAGAAAGGTTCTCAGTAGGTTTAAATCTAAGTTGGAAAACAGATCTTTTGCCATGTGCGGATAACCTTAATACTTTTGCGAAACAAAGGTTTGTTCTTCAAGTGGAGCTCGAATATAACCTTCTTTGTTGAGCTCTGGTAGTTCGATCTCTGGGTAGGTAATATCCTGATACTCAATTTGTTCAAGTAGATGGCTAATGCAGTTTAGGCGAGCACGTTTTTTATCATCTGAAGGGACTACCCACCATGGGCACTGCTTGGTGTCTGTATAGGCAAACATCTTATCTTTGGCCTCAGAGTATTCAGCCCAGCGGTTGCGCGATTCTAAGTCCATTGGGCTGAACTTCCAGCGCTTGATGGGAGTTTTGATTCGCTCTAAAAAGCGTTTTTCCTGTTCTTCATCGGAGACGGAAAACCAATATTTGAGCAAGATGATGCCAGAACGCTGCAACATACGCTCAAATTCAGGGCAAGATCGCAGAAATTCATCGTACTGCTCATCAGAGCAAAAGCCCATCACCTTTTCAACACCCGCTCGGTTGTACCAACTACGGTCAAAAAGGACTATTTCACCAGCGGCAGGTAGGTGTGCAACGTAACGTTGGAAGTACCACTGGGTTTTCTCTTTTTCAGTAGGGGCGGGTAATGCAGCGATTCTACAAATGCGAGGGTTGAGTTTTTCTGTGATGCGTTTAATAACGCCACCTTTGCCAGCGGCGTCACGTCCTTCAAAGATCACAACGACTTTGAGGCCTTCCTGTTTTACCCACTCTTGCAGCTTTACCAACTCAATTTGAAGGCGTTGAAGTTCCTTTTCGTAAAACTTCTTATCCAGTTTGCTCTTAGCCATAGCGCACTCCTTTGTTATCAAAAGGTTAGCACTTGTGGAGTAGGGATGAGAGTTTTATCACTGAGAACTGAGAGCCTCTACGACCTTTTCGATGGCAGAGCTATTGGTCACTGGAATCATGAAATCGTCGATGTTCTGATTACCCATTTTGGCTTCTTCGCTGATGTTAGTCATATAGCTTGAGCGGGCACTCTTACCTGATAGATGAACTTCTCTGACGCCAGTGTGTTGAACGATGCTTTGAACATTGTCGGCTGTTAGTCCAGCACCGGCCATGATTGAGATTCTACCGTCAGCCACTTTGACCATCTGTTGCAGAACCTCTTTTCCTTGTCCTACATTGGCAGCCAAACCTGAAGTGAGGATACGCTCGCAGCCTAATGAAATTATCTGTTCAAGAGCTTGCTGCCAGTTGCTGCTTTGGTCAATGGCACGGTGGAACGTGATACCTAAATTATACAACTTGGCGCGTTGAGTCAGCTGTTCGGCTAACCGCATATCGATATGTCCATCGGCACTCAGCACCCCCAGCACTACGCCTGCTAATCCCGCCTCTGCTGCCGCTTCGATATCGAGTAACATTGCCTCAATATCATCTTGGTCGTACAAGAAGTCGCCTTGCCTTGGGCGAATCATAGCGTAGACAGGGATAGGGGATATTTGAGCTGCTTTTTTCATAAAACCAAAGCTGGGCGTTAATCCACCAAGCGCTAGAGATGAGCATAGCTCGATGCGTGTTGCGCCACCTGTAATCGCATTATGCAGTGATTCAAGATTATCGATACAAACTTCAACGTGGTACTTCATAAGTAAAGCTCTCTGAGGATAAAGTTGGCGTTATTTTAGCAGTCGAAGAGAAAGATATTAGGGTAAAGGTCGAAGATTTGATTTCCTCAAAAATGAGTGGGAGAAAATAAAAAACCTCAGCATGAGCTGAGGTTTAAGATCTTGAGCAGGAGCTAGATTAAGCTGCGTCGTCTTGTGCTGGTTCAGCGTCTTCGACTGCTTCAACCTTTTTAGGCTTCTTAGGTGCAGGTTTGCGTTTTGCACCCAGTGCGTAGAGCACTTCTTCTTTGTTTTGCGCTAGGAACATAGCCAAGTCTTCTTTCTTGCCTTCGTCTTCTAGCAGTTCACTTTTACCTAGTAGCTCAAAAAGCTCATCAGCCATATCAAGCATCTTGTCATATGCGTCAGCTTCCGCTTTAGAGGTAAAAGTCATTTTCTCTTCTCCGTTGCGTTCTACCACGTACTTGACGATTACAGCCATGGTTGGTCCTCTAACTCAAATTATCAAAAATATTTACTGTCTGTTTATACAGCTTATTGATGGCAAAGTCTAGGTAGCACAGGCGATCATGAGGTTGAGATCGGCAAAAATTTGATAACGCTCTGTTCGTTATTGAGAAGATAACGGTAAGCAGAACTGGAAAAGGTGTTCCGCCGCTATCTTGGCAACACTTTCTAGCATCTCTGGCGGAGGATTATCTATCGAGTGAATCTGCAATCCATCGAGCATGGTCACAGCATAATGTGTCATGACTTGAATGTCGGCATTTTGCACGAGTTGACCATCATTGGCGGCTCTTGCAAAACGATTTTGAATGAGCTGAATGAATTCTGCACGCATCTTCAAAGCGGATATTTTAACCACACTAGATTCATCGCTACAGGCCAGAGAACTCTGGATCATCAAGCAACCTTTGTTCTTCTCGTTGCTGCATTTTGCTTCGGCAGTTCGGGAAAAAATAGTCTCAATCACATCGCGAATTTGAGGCTGCTCCAATGCACTAAAGAATGGTGCGCCTTCACGATTCTTATACATCTCTACCGCTTGAAAATAGAGTTGCTCTTTATTGCCAAACGTTGCGTACATACTTGGTTTGTTGATACCCATCGCTTGGGTGAGATCTTTGAGTGACGCGCCGTCGTAACCTTGTGTCCAAAAGACATCCAAGGCTTTCTCTAGAGCGATTTCTTTATCAAAGCTTTTTGGGCGACCACAGGTTAAACGGACCATAACTTTATTCAACAACTTCTCAAATATAACACTCAAATGGTAAATCGCAGGCCGTGCGTTGTCCATATCGCAAATGTATTCATTTGGTAAATTTAACTTGATCAATGTCAAAAGTTAAGATTATTATACCGATCGGTACAAAATCAATGTAAGGATAGCGAGATGGTAGGTAAACACCTTAAAACACCCCTTCTACTTATCTCAATTGCAGCACCTTTGGTGTTGTCGGGATGTCAGGATTCACATGCAGAAGTGACTCAGTCTGCACCACCACCGCCAGGTGTTGAGGTGGCAGAAGTGCTGGTTGAAACCATCACTGAGCTTGATGAATATACGGGTCGTTTAGAATCACCTCAGACTGTATCGGTGATTCCGCGAGTGTCGGGCTATGTTGAACAAGTGCATTTTGAAGAAGGCACCATGGTTGAAGAAGGCGACGTTCTTTTCTCCATTGATGACCGAGCATTTGTTGCGGAAGTAGAGCGACTTGAAGCGGAACTGAGCAGCGCTAAAGCCAGTTACAACCAATCGATCAAAGATCACCAGCGCGCGCTTAAGCTCAATAAGAACAACGCTATTTCGCAAGAAACGGTGGATGCACGTTTTACCGCTAAGCAACGCGGTGCGGCGAGTGTTGCTGCGATTAAAGCTTCGCTATCTCAAGCCAAATTAGATTTAGCCTTTACCAAAGTCACTGCCCCGATCACAGGCAAAGTGTCTAGGGCTGATATCACTAAGGGCAACTATGTATCAGCAGGTGATACTCAGTTAACCACGCTAGTGTCGACCGCTCATATGTACGCTTACTTCGATGTTGATGAAGTGACCTTCCTTAAGTACCAGAAGTTGAACAAGCTTAAAGCAGGTGAAGGTTACGCGAAGCAGCTAGTGCAGCTTGGCTTAGCGAATGACGCGGCTTACCCACGAGTAGGGCACATCGACTTTGTTGATAACGCAATCAATCAAGCAACAGGCACAATTCGAGTTCGTGCTGTCTTCGATAATGAAGATCAGTCTTTATGGCCTGGTATGTTCGCGAAGCTGCGTATTACGGGTTCAAGCAGCTACGAAGGTGTATTGATCGACAATCGTGCAGTGGGCACAGACCTCAACAATAAGTATGTGTTGGTTCTTGATGAGAACAATATCGTTCAGTATCGCGCGGTTTCGCTAGGTGAAAAACTCAATGGTTTACGCATTGTGGCGGATGGTTTATTGCCGGGCGATAAAGTGGTGGTGAATGGTCTGCAACGTGTGCGTGCCAACATGCCAGTGACACCAAGTGAAGTCACGATGGCGAACGAATTGACCTTATCAATGTTGCGTGACCAACAAGATCTGATTGACCAACAGCGCCAATCTCTTACTACAGCGGCATTAAACGAGAAGGGATAACAGGATGTTTTCTCAGTATTTTATTCGTAGGCCGATATTTGCATCGGTCCTGTCGATACTCATTTTTATCGCAGGCGCACTGTCAGTGTGGCAGCTGCCTATCACTGAGTATCCAGAAGTTGTGCCTCCTACGGTCGTTGTTACGGCAACCTACCCGGGCGCAAACCCTAAAGTTATAGCCGATACGGTCGCATCTCCTCTCGAAGAGGAAATTAATGGTGTCGAAGATATGTTGTACATGTCTTCGCAAGCCACCTCTGATGGGATGATGACCTTAACGGTAACCTTTGAAATTGGGACGGACGCTGACAAAGCTCAAACCTTAGTGCAAAGTCGCGTTGACCGCGCATTACCAAGGTTGCCAGAAGAGGTTCAGCGTTTAGGTGTGGTTACCGAGAAGTCGTCTCCTGACTTGACCATGGTGGTTCACCTTTACTCTCCAGATGAACGCTACGATTTGCTCTACTTAGCAAACTATGCGGCGCTTAACGTACGTGATGAAATTACCCGCATTGAAGGTGTTGGCGCGGTGCGTGTATTTGGTGGCGGCGAGTACAGCATGCGTATCTGGCTTGACCCTAATAAGGTCGCTGCACTGGGCTTAAACCCTACCGAAATCATTGCAGCAGTACGTGAGCAAAACCAACAAGCAGCGGCAGGTAGCCTAGGTGCGCAGCCAAGCGGCAATTCTGACTTCCAATTGCTGATCAATGTGAAAGGTCGTCTCACTGATGTTGAAGAGTTTGAAAACATCATTATCAAAGTCGGTGAAAACGGTCAGGTTAACCGTCTTAAAGATGTTGCTCGAATTGAGCTTGGCGCAGAAACCTACTCACTACGTTCACTATTGGATAACCAAGATGCGGTAGCGATCGGTGTTTTCCAAGCTTCTGGTTCGAATGCAATCCAGATCTCTGAAGATGTGCGTAGCAAGATGGCTGAGCTTGAGCAGAGCTTCCCACAAGGCGTGGCATACGACATCGTTTATGACCCGACAGTCTTTGTTCGTGGCTCAATTGAAGCGGTTGTTCAAACGTTGCTAGAGGCGGTATTGCTGGTTGTTTTGGTTGTAGTGCTGTTCCTACAAACGTGGCGCGCGTCAATCATCCCGCTGGTGGCTGTTCCGGTTTCTTTGGTCGGTACGTTTGCGTTCATGCACCTGATGGGCTTTTCACTCAATGCGCTATCGCTGTTTGGTTTGGTACTGGCGATAGGTATCGTGGTCGATGATGCCATTGTGGTGGTGGAGAATGTTGAACGAAACATAGCAGAAGGCTTGGCCCCGATTCCGGCAACGGAAAAAGCGATGCGTGAAGTGACTGGGCCTATCGTCGCGACGACCTTAGTTCTTGCTGCGGTATTTATTCCTACCGCCTTTATGTCTGGCTTAACGGGGCAGTTCTATAAGCAGTTTGCGCTGACGATTACCATCTCGACCTTTATATCTGCGATTAACTCATTGACCTTGAGTCCTGCGTTATCGGCACTGTTACTAAAAGGTCATGATCAGCCTAAAGACTGGCTAACTCGTGTGATGGATTCACTGTTTGGGCGCCTGATTTTTGCTCCGTTTAATAAGCTGTTTAATAAAGGTGCGAATGCTTACGGCTATGTGGTGAAGAAAACCATCCGCCTCGGTGCCTTGATTGGTGTTATCTATGTTGGATTACTAGGCTTAACCGCTTATCAGTTTGATCAAACGCCGACAGGTTATGTACCAGGGCAAGATAAGCAGTATTTAGTTGCTTTTGCTCAGTTACCTGATGCGGCTTCCCTTGAGCGTACCGATGCTGTGATTCGTGAAATGTCTGAGATTGCACTTGCTCAACCAGGCGTTGAACACTCGGTGGCTTTCCCGGGATTAAGCATCAATGGTTTTACCAATAGCCCGAACAGCGGAATTGTCTTCACGCCATTGTCTGATTTTGAAGACCGACAAGACCCTAGCTTGAGTGCAGGTGCAATCGCGATGCAACTTAACCAGAAGTTTGCTGCGATTCCAGATGCCTTTATTGCCATCTTCCCGCCGCCACCCGTTCAAGGTCTGGGTACGATTGGTGGCTTTAGGCTACAAATCCAAGATAGAGGTAATCACGGCTATGAGGCTTTGTATCAGGTCACTCAACAAGTCATCATGAAGGCTTGGGCTGATCCTGCTTTGACAGGTGTATTCTCAAGCTATCAGGTTAATGTGCCACAACTAGAGCTAGACGTAGATCGTACTAAAGCGCTGAAACAAAATGTCTCTTTAGATGAGGTCTTTGCAACGCTGCAATCTTACATGGGCTCAACTTACGTCAACGACATCAACCGATTTGGTCGCACCTATCAGGTGAATGTTCAGGCTGATGAAGCGTTTCGTCAAAACCCAGAGCAGATCCGCCAACTTAAGGTAAGAAATGCCGATGGCGAAATGATCCCACTTGGCTCATTTGTCAATGTTGATAACGTCGCGGGCCCTGATCGCGTCATGCACTACAACGCCTATAAGACCGCAGAAATTAACGGTAGCCCAATGCCGGGTGTTAGCTCTGGTGAAGCGCAGGCAGCGATTGAAAAGATTCTCGCTGAGACTTTGCCAATCGGCATGACTTACGAGTGGACGGAGCTCACTTATCAGCAAAAACTTGCAGGTAATACCGCAACCTTAATCTATCCATTGGTGATTCTATTGGTGTTCTTAGTACTGGCTGCACAGTACGAGAGTGTACGTTTACCTATGGCGATTATATTGATTATTCCAATGACGTTGTTATCAGCGATCAGCGGTGTGATCTTGTGGGGAAGTGACAACAACATCTTCACCCAAATAGGTTTGATTGTATTGGTTGGTTTGGCGACTAAGAACGCAATTTTAATTGTTGAGTTTGCCAAGGAATTACAAGATAGAGGTCGTACAGTCATGGAAGCAATCTTAGAGGCATCTCGCCTACGTTTGCGCCCGATTCTAATGACATCTATCGCCTTTATTATGGGCGTGGTTCCTATGGTGTTCTCAACTGGTGCAGGTGCCGAAATGAGGCAAGCAATGGGTATTGCCGTCTTTTCCGGCATGATTGGTGTCACTGTGTTTGGACTACTGCTAACACCGTTGTTCTACTACGTACTGGCAAAACGTGGCCAACAGAAGAAACAAGCAGCTGAGCACAATATTGCACTTGAACCTGCAAATGAATCCACTGTCTGATCCCGCTAATTAGGATTCGTAGGGCAACTCTGGTTATTGGAGTTGCCCTTTTTTTAATCCCATTGATGGCAATATTCGATAAAGGATTTGAGCAATGGGCTCTGATATTTTTCTTTATGTACCAGCAACCAGTAGCGCCTTTTCATATCCAAAGAGAGTTTAAGTTCTACCACTCTACCATCGGTTAGCGCCGGCTGAGCCGCGAGTTTTGATAAGCAACCCAAGCCAAGCCCAGCAGAGACACTGTTAATCAACGCTTCTGTGGTGTTGAGCTGAAATGACTCATGCCACTGTTCAATACGAGGAGCAATTGCGCGAAGGAAAAACTCTCTCGAGCCTGAACCCGGCTCGCGTAAAATCCACTCACTCTCTTCTAAATCACCAACACTAAACCTTTGTTTATTTGCCAGTGGCGAATCAGGGGAGCAGATCACGCACATCTCGTCTTGGCTGAATTGAGTGGAAATAAGTTCAGGGTGCAGTGTTTTTCCTTCAATAAGTGCAAGATCGAGCTCATAGTCGACCAACTTCTGACAGATCAATGCAGAGTTGGAGATAAACAAACTTTGCGAGTGGTGATTGGTATGGCGACGGAAATCACTAATTAGATAGGGAGCAACTTGATTACCTATGGTGTCACTAGCCCCAATTCTTAGTTCACCCGTTAATGTCTGGTCATTATCAAATAACTGTTCAATATCTTGCGCCCGCTCAATGAGTTCGTCCGCTAAAGGCAGTAGTTTCTGCCCTTCTTGATTGAGGATAAGTCGGTTATTGACTCTATCGAACAATGAATGGCCGATTTGTTTTTCTAGCTCTGACAACGCCATGCTGACTGCCGCCTTAGACAAAAACAAGGCTTCTGACGCTGCCGTTAACGTGTCATGTTGCGTGATTGAGATAAACACTCTGAGCTGTTTTAGAGAAATATTCGCGGCCATAGCTTCGTTTAGATTGTCTGAACATGTGTTTTAAATAATTAGATATTATCGAACAGTTGGCAAGCGTAAACTAGCTCCATGGTAAGCAAACTAGGTAAATAAAGATGATTAAAGCAGCAAAAGCAAAAGTGATGGGTGCACCTACTCCTATGGCAGGCTTAGCGCTTGGTATCGCCAGTTTAGGATGGTGTTGGGAAAATGCAGCCCCATTTGATGGTTATGCTCAGTGGAGTGGTGCGGTAATCGCAAGTGTATTGCTGGCTGTTCTAGCAGTAAAATTTCTCTTTCATAATCATCTATTGCGTGAAGATCTTGCTCACCCTGTCGTGGGTAGTGTTGTACCAACGTTCGCGATGGGCACTATGGTGGTTTCGAATTCTTTAGGGCATTTTTACCCTTTAGCTGGCGATTTACTTTGGTTATTTGCGGTCGGTCTTCACATTGTGTTTCTAGTCAGTTTTATCTACCACAGAGCGCAAGAGTTTGAATTGCACCATATGGTACCGAGTTGGTTCGTACCACCGGTAGGCATCATAGTGGCTGATGTATCTTTCTCAGGTAACCCTGTTTTGAGCCATATTGCAGATGGGGCGCTATTGTTCGGAATGGTCGCCTATGCCGTGATGCTGCCAATGATGATCTATCGTTTTATGTTTACTCATGAGATTCCAGACGCAGCAAAACCAACCATGGCGATCATGGCAGCACCTGCCAGCTTATCGTTAGCGGGATATTTAACGGTCACTGCTGACCCTTCACCTGTGATCATTGGTCTGCTGTTTGGCATTGCGATCTTGATGACAGCTATTATCTATCTGGCTTTCTTTAAATTACTCAGACTGCCATTTAGCCCAGGTTACGCAGCATTTACCTTCCCAATGGTGATTGGTGCAACAGCGCTATTTAAACTTGCCGCATGGATGGAAACCATTGGCGTTGCAAACAAGTACATTGTGCAAGTGCAATGGATAGCCGCCATTGAACTGGTTGTAGCGACCTTAGTCGTTAGCTACGTGGCCTTAAGATATCTCACCTTCTACAAGCCTGTGAGCAATGCATTGGGCTTAGCATCAAATTAACGCAGTCCTTGTTCTCTCAGCCTTTTATACAAGGTGTTGCGGCTGATGTTCAAATCTTTCGCGGTCGCAGAAACATTGCGGCCGTTTTGCTCATAAACGCTCAGCCACTCTCCCTGGTCTAACTCGGATTGTTCGGGATGAGTCAGGAGACTGATATTGGTTGTTGCCATCGCTATTGGCTCTGGTTGCTGTGCTTCAAGGTCGTGCAGTTCAAGATCATGCAGAAAGTCATCAGGAAGGTGTTCGACACAGATAGTCTCATCGCCAGCCATCGCAATCGCAATTTGAATCACACTGACCATCTGCCTGATATTACCCGGCCAAGGGTGTGACTTAAACATGGCTAGCACTTCTAGGCTGATAGTGGGCGTTTCCTCATCGAGCGAGTATTTGGCTAGCAAGAACTTCACTAAGGCTTCTTTGTCTGTTCTCTCCCTCAGAGCGGGCAGAGATAGATTGAGTCCCGTAACTCGGTAGTATAAATCTTGGCGAAATGTGCCTCGTTCTACATCCTGTTTTAAATTCCGGTTTGTCGCAGAAACTAATTTAAAGTCAACAGGATATGATGTGGTTGAACCGAGTGGCGTTACTTTACGTTCTTGCAAGACGCGCAGCAGTCTAGCCTGAACATTCATTGGCATATCGCCCAATTCATCTAAGAACAAGGTGCCTTTGTCTGCCTTGCGGATTAATCCGATATAGCCTTTGGTGTTCGCTCCGGTGAAAGCACCTTTTTCGTAACCGAATAGCTCTGACTCCACTAACTCGGCCGGAATTGCTGCGCAGTTTACTGCAATCATAGGAGCGTGTTTTCGTTCACTAGATAGATGTAGAGCGTTGACGAATACCTCTTTACCTACGCCCGTTTCACCGTGAATCAAGATCGGAATGTCGGTATTTAGAATGCGACTTGCCTGAGTAATGGCCTTTGCCAATCTAGGATCGCCCATGTTCAAGCGCTCCAAATCCAGCGGTGCTTTTGCGTCTTTTAATTCAGTTTTAGGAATCGATTTACGGTAGTCGATTTGCCTTCCTTGAGGCACCTTTGGTGGGGTAATAATGCCAAAAAAACTAAAGCGTGAATGGGTGCTAATCGCCGTCGGATTGAAAGGAGGGTGAGACAACAGCTGCTCAAGCTTAATATCAAAAATCTGTTCCAGTCTTTGCAAAGCTAGATCTTGTCCGAGTACGACTTCTGCACGTCGATTAGCAGAAACGATCACACCTTGTTCATTGAACACCAGCAAAGATGACCACTGGCTATCAATGTTTTCAGGGGAAGTGTTAAACCACAGTAGATAGTGATCAGATTGAAATTTAGAGGCGATGAGTTGGTTCTCAATTGCTTGTGACATCAACTTCACCATACCCAAGGTATGCGCCGTCGGCATGTAGGCATCGCTAGAAATAGACAGTACGCCAGCAATCTTTCTTTCGGCATCAAATAGTGGCGCAGCTGAACCCGTCATAAATCGATTGGATGTCAAAAAGTGTTCATCGTGAAACACCTGAACAATAGAACCCGTTTCAAGGGCGGTACCTATCGCGTTGGTGCCGATAAGTCCTTCCTGCCAATGCACACCGTTTTGGAAAACTTGCGGTTGCCTTTGCGAGAAAAAGCGTTGTTCACCCCAGCTGTTCAACACCTGACCATTAGTATTTGCTAGCGTGATCAAGCAATTGCTATTTGAAAGTAAGCTGTCATAGAAAGGCAATACCTTTTGCTGAGTTGTCGTCAGCAACCCCGAGTGTTCTTCGAGAGTGTGCGAAAAGGCTTGTCCTGTTTCCATCTCTATTATCGGGTTGCTGTTGTGAACTAGCCCAGCATCCCGACAGCGTTGCCAGGAGCTCTCGATCATTGATTGATGTTTTTTGTCCATAGTGTTGGCCAATAGCAGCGATACAAAGTCATTTTTAAGTAATTATTCTAATTGTTCGTATGTGAACGTTAATGATCACAAACGCTCACTTAACATATCACTCATCTGAACACCTTGAACATGTTTTGAACACATTTTATTAACAAATGTTACGGTGGTCTCATATGTGGAATGAGTATGAAATCTAGGTCCTTACTGAGTTTTTAGTCACAATATCCTTATGTTTAAAGGGCTGGAAAACTGTATTGTAAAATAATTGTTTCAAATTTTGTAAGTTGGCATGACTCTCGCTCTACCGAACAATATCGAAAAAAATTATTGTTCGAATGGTAAGGAGTTTTTAGTGTCATTAACACTTGAGCAGGTAAGCAAATACGTTGACGGTGAGATGCATATCTCAGACGTTAACCTCACCTTTGAGCCTGGTTCGTTCAATGTGTTGCTAGGACGCACATTGGCAGGAAAGACCTCGTTGATGCGACTTATCGCAGGTCTAGACAAACCAACATCAGGGAAGATTCTGGTAAACGGCGTGGATGTCACGGGAGTCTCCGTAAGGGAGCGTAACATCTCGATGGTGTATCAGCAGTTCATTAATTATCCCAACCTAAGCGTGTTTGAGAACGTGGCTTCGCCACTACGCTTGGCGGGTATGCCAGAGAAAGAGATTCAAGAGCGTGTTCGCGCAACCGCAGAAATGTTGCGCATTACTGAACACTTGAAGAAACATCCATTAGAGCTTTCTGGCGGTCAGCAGCAGCGTACAGCGATGGCTCGCGCTTTAGTTAAAGATGCGGAAATCATTCTTTTTGATGAACCGCTCGTAAACCTTGACTACAAGCTACGTGAAGAGTTGCGTCAAGAAATGCGTGAGCTATTCCAAACTCGACACACCATTGCGATTTACGCGACAACGGAGCCGAATGAAGCGCTTGCGCTTGGCGGTACAACCACCATTCTGCATGAAGGTCAGGTGATTCAATCTGGCCCGACTGCCTCGGTTTATCACCAACCAGATAACGTCGATTCAGCAACCTTATTTAGTGAACCACCTATTAACCTGATCTCGGGTGCAGTAACCAGCAATGAAGTGACGTTTGATAAGAGTGCTCATTTCCCACTTAACCAGTCACTCAGTAAGTTGGATAAAGGGGAGTATCAATTTGGCATTCGCCCGAGCCATCTGAGTTTACTGCCAAAAAATGACGACGATGTAGAGCTAACCGTTCAGGTAGAAGTCGCAGAGATTAGTGGCTCTGAGACGTTTCTCCATGTACGTAATGCGCACCTCGATATGGTGCTGCACTTACCAGGCGTGCATACCTACGATGTGGATGAGACGATCAAAATCTATATTCCAATCCACAAATTCTATGTCTTTGGTATGGATCAGAACCTTATCCATGCCCCGATTCGTGATGTTAGGGGGTAGTCGCCATGGTTCAAATTACACTCAATTCACTCGCACATACTTATGATAAGAAACCAACGGCTTCATCGCCTTATGCGATTAAAGAGATGAATCACGTTTGGAAGCAGGGCGGTGCATACGCTCTATTGGGGCCATCGGGCTGTGGTAAGTCGACACTGCTGAACATTATTTCTGGATTGATGAGCCCATCTCAAGGTGATGTGATGTTTGACGACATGCGAGTCAACGAGCTTCGCCCACAAGACCGTAATATCGCTCAGGTTTTCCAGTTTCCAGTCATCTACGACACCATGTCTGTCTACGACAACTTGGCGTTTCCACTGCGCAACATGAAGGTACACAAAGCAAAGGTGCACTCCAAAGTGACCGAAATTGCTGAAATCTTAGAGCTGACCAATGTACTGTCGAAAAAAGCGCAACACCTTACCGCAGATGAAAAGCAGAAAGTGTCAATGGGGCGCGGTCTAGTGCGAGATGACGTGTCGGCGATTTTGTTCGATGAACCGCTCACCGTTATCGATCCGCAGTTGAAGTGGAAACTGCGCCGCAAGCTAAAGCAAATCCATCAGCAGTTCAATATCACCATGGTGTACGTCACACACGATCAGCTTGAAGCGTCGACGTTCGCTGATGAAATTGCCGTGATGTACAACGGCCAGATTGTTCAATTTGGTACCCCAAGAGAGCTGTTTGAAAGACCGAACCACACCTTTGTTGGTTACTTCATTGGCAGTCCAGGCATGAACTTAATGGAGGTGACGCCAACGGATAATGGCGTGATGTTCGATGGTGTGGAAGTGCCGTTATCTGAGTCCTACCGTCATGCCGTTGCTCAAGCAGGTAGCAACAACATCAAGATCGGTATTCGACCTGAATTTGTCCATGTGTGGGAGAAGGGCAATGAGTCTGCGCTGCGTTGTGAAGTGTTACACGTTGAAGACTTAGGTACCTACAAGATTGTCACACTGCAATTGGGTAATAAACAAATCAAAGCACGTCTTCAAGAGGATCAACCTGTTCCAGAAAAAGAGGCTTACATCAGCTTCCCTGAACAATGGACCATGCTGTATGTCGATGAATTCTTAGTCAACGTAGGGGAAGAGTAATGGATAAGGTAGCAAACAATAAAGCGTGGTTCCTCGTTCTACCCGTCTTCATATTGGTCGCATTCAGTGCGATTGTGCCCTTGATGACCGTAGTGAACTATTCGCTACAGGATATTTTTGATGCTAACACCGCATACTTTGTTGGCACCGAGTGGTATCGAGAAATTCTTAATGATGATCGATTACATGGCGCGCTTCTTCGTCAGTTTGGTTTTACTTTCACGATTTTGCTTATCGAAGTTCCGCTGGGGATCATTGTCGCCCTGACAATGCCAACCAAAGGTAAGTGGTCTGCATTTTGTCTGATTGTGTTAGCGATTCCATTGCTAATTCCACTTAACGTAGTCGGCACGATTTGGCAGATCTTTGGTCGAGCAGATATCGGTTTGTTTGGTTGGGCACTCAATGGCATGGGGATTGACTACAACTACGCGGGCAACCCAATTGATGCATGGTTAACGGTTATTCTGATGGATGTCTGGCACTGGACATCGTTAATCGCGTTGCTGTGTTATTCAGGCTTACGCGCTATTCCTGACGCTTACTATCAGGCGGCGAACATCGACCGC
Organism: Vibrio sp. R10-SF1-ISO8; assembly: GCF_059833805.1. Classification (NCBI taxonomy): domain Bacteria; kingdom Pseudomonadati; phylum Pseudomonadota; class Gammaproteobacteria; order Vibrionales; family Vibrionaceae; genus Vibrio; species Vibrio sp. R10-SF1-ISO8. The sequence goes on from NZ_JCBDHL010000008.1 coordinate 130,580, forward strand.
GCTTCTACTTGGTCAATCATTCGTTACATTCAGCTGCCGAAGCTAAAGAGTGTGCTGTTAATCGGCATTCTTATCCGCTTTATGGACAGCTTCATGATTTACACCGAACCGTTTGTCTTGACGGGTGGTGGACCGGGTAACTCAACGACCTTCCTCAGCCAAACGCTGACCAAAATGGCTATTGGCCAGTTCGATATTGGTCCTGCGGCCGCTTTCTCAATTATCTATTTCCTAATCATCTTGTTGGTGAGTTGGGTGTTCTATACCGCAATGACGCACGGTGAAAACAAGTAAGGAAACTACAATGGCGATGACAAAATCAAAATACACCCGCTATACACAAATTGTCGGGTTAGCGTTCTACATCATCTGTTTGATGCTGCCGATTTACTGGTTACTCAACATGTCTTTCAAGGAGAACCAAGAAATCTTAGGTGGGCTGAGCTTCCTGCCAGAGACTTGGACGCTGAAAAACTATGCGACCATCTTCTCTGATTCAAGCTGGTACATGGGGTACGTGAATTCCATCATTTACGTAGTCATGAACATGGTTATTACCCTAACAGTGGCACTGCCAGCCGCATACGCTTTCTCGCGTTTCAAGTTTATTGGCGACAACCATCTGTTCTTTTGGCTGTTGACCAACAAAATGGCGCCACCAGCGGTATTCCTGCTGCCATTCTTCCAGCTTTACTCGTCGGTTGGTCTTTTCGATACCCATATTGCGGTCGCGCTTGCGCACTGTTTGTTCAATGTCCCTTTAGCGGTATGGATTCTTGAAGGCTTTATGTCGAGTGTGCCACGTGAAATCGATGAGACCGCTTACATTGACGGTTACAGCTTTCCGAAGTTTTTCGTGAAAATCTTTTTGCCGATGATCCGTTCGGGGATTGGGGTCTCGGCTTTTTTCTGCTTCATGTTCAGCTGGGTAGAGTTACTACTCGCACGTACGCTGACCTCTATTGATGCCAAGCCTATATCAGCGGTTATGACCCGTACTGTCAGTGCGTCTGGTATTGACTGGGGCGTATTGGCGGCTGCCGGTGTGCTGACCATTTTGCCAGGTATTTTGGTTATCTGGTTTGTGAGAAACCATGTTGCGAAAGGCTTCGCATTGGGTCGAGTTTAAGGAGATAAATCATGGCTTGGATGGCATGGACAACACCTTCAGCACTGTTCTTTCTGGGGATTGCGCTGATCTTACTCACAATGACGATTCGAGAAATTCGTACGCCATGTATTGAGCGTAAAGGGTTTCTTCCTATCACGACCACACGTGGCGATCGTCTGTTTATCGGCTTATTAAGCTCCGCATTTATCCACCTTGGATTTGTAGGGCTGACTGAATTATCGATTTGGGTGCCATTTACGCTTTGCGTGATCTGGCTGGGTACAGTTTTGAAATGGGGATAAATACAACTGACTGACATGTGCTCATTACCAGTCTGACAGGATGCCATAGTCGCTAGGTAATGAGTGTAATCAATAACGTAAGAGACAGAATACTCATAACTGGAGTTACACAATAATGAAAAAGGATATCAAAAAGTCTTACCTTGCACGTAGCTTAGCACTGACCTTTGCGCTTGCTGCAATCTCTCCTGCTGCGCTAGCTGACATGGCGGCGGCAAAAAAATGGATGAGTGAAGAGTTTACTCCGACGACCTTGTCACAGGATGAACAAACGCAAGAGATGCAGTGGTTTATCGATGCTGCTAAGCCTTACCAAGGTATGGAAATCAATGTTGCTTCTGAAACCATTACTACGCACGAGTACGAAGCGAAAGTATTGGCAAAGGCATTCTATGAAATCACAGGGATCAAGGTAAATCATGACCTGATTCAAGAAGGTGATGTAGTAGAAAAGCTACAAACTCAGATGCAAACAGGGCGTAACATCTACGACGCCTACATTAACGATTCCGACTTGATTGGTACTCACGTTCGTTACGGTAAAGTTGTACCTATTTCAGACTTCATGGAAGGTGAAGGGAAAAGCGTAACTAACCCATACTTAGACCTGCAAGACTTTATTGGCTTGGACTTCACGACAGGCCCTGACGGTAAGCTCTATCAACTTCCTGACCAACAGTTCGCGAACCTGTACTGGTTCCGCGCAGACTGGTTTGAACGCGAAGATTTGAAAGCTAAGTTCAAGAAAGCGTATGGCTATGAGCTTGGTGTACCTTTGAACTGGTCAGCGTATGAAGATATCGCCGAGTTCTTTACCGATAAAGTTAAGACCATTGATGGCGAGCCTGTATACGGTCACATGGATTACGGTAAGAAAGATCCTTCGCTAGGTTGGCGTTTCACGGACTCGTGGTTCTCAATGGCGGGTGCGGGTGACAAAGGTATTCCAAACGGCCTACCTGTTGATGAATGGGGTATTCGTATTGAAGGTTGTAAGCCAGTTGGCTCAGATGTCGCTCGTGGCGGTGCAACCAACGGCCCAGCAGCGGTTTATGCAACGACCAAATATGTGGATTGGCTTAAGCAATATGCGCCACCAGAAGCTCAGGGTATGACATTTGGTGAAGCAGGCCCAGTTCCAGCTCAAGGTTCTATCGCGCAGCAAATCTTCTGGTATACCGCCTTTACTGCTGATATGACCAAGCCAGGTCTTCCTGTTGTTAATGAAGACGGCACACCTAAATGGCGTATGGCTCCGTCACCACGTGGTCCATACTGGGAAGACGGTATGAAGCTAGGTTACCAAGATGCGGGCTCGTGGACATTCCTCAACAGTACACCTGTTGATCGTCGTCAGGCTGCATGGTTATACGCTCAGTTTGTGGTTTCTAAATCGGTCAGCTTGAAGAAAACTCTGGTTGGTCTAACGCCAATTCGTGAGTCGGATATCAACTCAGATGCGATGACGGAAGCGGCGCCAAAACTAGGTGGCTTGGTTGAGTTCTACCGCAGTGATGCTCGTAAACAATGGACACCAACAGGAACCAACGTGCCAGATTATCCAAAACTGGCTCAGCTTTGGTGGCAATACGTTTCTGAAGCAGCAAGCGGTGAGAAAACACCTCAAGAAGCGCTGGATGGTTTAGCAAAAGCCCAAGACCGAGTATTGCAACGTCTAGAGCGTAGTGGCGCACAAGGTGAGTGTGGTCCTCAGCTGAATCCGAAGAAAGACCCTGAACACTGGTTATCTCAGCTAGGTGCTCCAAAAGCGAAACTGGCTAACGAGAAGCCACAAGGTAAGACTATCGCTTACAAAGATCTCATCGCTCAATAAGGTTTTATCGCCTTAATTGATGATTTCTCCCTCCTACCCGCTCTTGTCTGTTTAAGGCTTGAGCGGGTATTTTGATTCGAGCCAAATCATACGCTTATAACGCTCTCGAAATTGATCAGCTTGTGCTAGTCTCACCCTAGTTGCGGCAATATTAGTGTGAGTGCATTTTGTTTACTGTCTACCATTCCAACCAAGTCGACGTCTTAAAGTCACTACTTGTTGAGCTTGTTCGTCTCAATCCATTAGAAAACCCTTTCGATAAAGAGCAGATCTTGGTGCAAAGCCCGGGTATGTCTCAGTGGTTGAAGATGGAACTGGCTAAAGAGTTTGGCGTAGCGGCGAACATTGATTTTCCTCTGCCAGCGACATTTATCTGGAATATGTTCACAGAGGTATTGCCAGATGTACCTAAGCGTAGCGCCTTTAACAAAGAGTCGATGACGTGGAAGCTGATGCACATCTTGCCTGGGCTTTTGGGTCAGCCAGAGTTCGAGCCGCTTAAACGCTATCTAGAGCAAGACGAAGATAGCTCCAAGCTTTATCAATTATCAGAGAAAATTGCCGATATCTTTGATGGTTATCTGGTTTATCGACCAGAGTGGATTGCCAGTTGGGAAGCGGGCCAAGCGGTACTGGAATTGGAAGATGAGCACCCTTGGCAGCCGATTTTATGGCAAGCGCTTTACGATCATACCGTTGCCTTAGGTCAATCACCTTATCATCGCGCCAACTTGTACGAACACTTTATCGATACCTTAGAAAACTTTCAGGGCAGTTTTGAACATTTGCCTCAGCGCTTGTTTGTGTTCGGAATTACTTCACTGCCGCCACGTTATATGGATGCGCTTAAAGCCATTGGTGAGCACATTGATGTCCACCTGATGTTTACCAACCCTTGTCGTTACTACTGGGGCGAGGTAAGAGACAGAAAGTTCTTAGCACGTTTAGCGGCAAAACACCGTAAACATGTAGTGTGGAATCAAGACCACTCAGAGCAACAGGGCGAGAGTGAGCAACTAAAAGGCTCGATTGAAGATAACGTACTTGATGAGCTACATACCGATGCGGTGGGTAATAGCTTACTCGCTTCAATGGGTAAGTTGGGACGCGACAACATGTATCTTCTTTCGCAGCTAGAGTCCCATGAGATTGAAGCCTTTGTTGATGTCGAGCGAGACTCATTGCTCCATCAACTTCAAGCAGACATTCTCAATCTTGAAGAGCATCAAGATGATCATCAGTTAGAAACCAGCTCGCATAAGCAAGTGGTGCAATTAGGCGATAAGTCCCTCACGCTACACGCTTGCCATAGCCCGATGCGTGAAGTGGAAGTCTTACATGATCAGCTTTTGGCGATGTTCGATGCCGATCCAAGTTTAAAGCCACGCGATATTATTGTCATGGTGGCGGACATCAATGCCTACAGCCCAGCCATTCAAGCCGTGTTTGGCAACGCTCCCGGTGAGCGATTTATCCCTTACTCTATTTCTGACCGTACCGCCGACCAAGAAAGCCCAATCCTTAATGCATTTATGCAGTTGGTTAACCTGCCAAACACCCGTTGTTTAGCATCTGAGTTACTCGAACTGCTTGAAACTCCGGCGATCTTAGCTCGATTCGGGTTAACGGAAGATGAGTTTATTTTGGCCAAACAGTGGGTAGAAGAGTCGGGTATTCGTTGGGGATTGAATGCAACCACAGGGCAAGAATTTGATTTGCCTGAGACAGCGCAAAATACTTGGCAGTTTGGTATTGAGCGCATGTTGCTTGGTTACGCCATGCCAGAATCAGCAGGGCTGTTTGAATCAAGGTCAGGAGCGCTTTCACCTTATAATGAAGTGCAAGGAATGGGTGCGGAATTAGCGGGCAAGTTGGCGCACTTTATTGAGACGGTCAGCGATTACCGACACAAACTGCTACAAACTCAATCAATTGATAGTTGGCGCGAAATACTGACCTTGCTGCTGGATGATTTCTTTAGTGTTGAACTGGAAGGTGAGGCGGCGCTGAAGTCGATTCGTGACACCTTAGCCAATTTAAAAGAGCAACTGACTGACGCTGCTTTCGAGCAGTCATTATCTCCGGCGATTATTACCACCTATTTGAACAACAAGCTGTCTGGGACGCGGATCAGCCAACGCTTCCTTGCTGGGCAAGTGAACTTCTGTACCTTGATGCCGATGCGTTCTATTCCGTTCAGAACGGTTTGCTTACTGGGTATGAATGATGGTGTCTATCCACGTTCTATGCCGCCAGAGGGCTTCGATCTGATGAATGGGCGAACCAAACCAGGGGATCGCTCTCGCCGAGATGATGACAGGTACCTATTCCTAGAGGCCATGCTGTCTGCACAGCAAACGCTATACATCAGTTATGTTGGCCGCTCAATCCAAGACAATACAGAGCGTGTGCCATCGGTGCTGGTTTCTGAGCTGATGGAGTATTGCCACCAAAACTACCGCCTAGATGGAGACGAGGTGTTAGCGAGTGATGAGTCTGGAGAAAAACTGCTATCAGAACTTATCACTCACCACTCTATGGTGCCGTTTAGTGCTACCGCGTTTGTCGGTGAGCATCCAAGTTATGCTAAAGAGTGGTTACCTGCGGTGAACAGATTAGGCCAGGTGAGCGGTGAGTTTAATCGACAACTGCAAGATTACTTACTCGATGCGACCTACCCGTTAGAGCTAGATCTGGTTGAGTTGCAACGCTTCTGGCGTTTGCCGGTGCAATACTTTTTCAATCGCCGCTTAAAAGTGATGTTTGAGCCACCGCTACCGGTAATGGAAGATGACGAGCCTTTTGTACTTAATGGCTTAGAAAGCTATCAAATGCGCGACAGTTTATTGGATAGCTTATTCAAACAGCAGCTTTCTGGTGGGCAAGATAGCAAGGGTGTGATTGAAAGCTTTGTTAAGCAGCAACGGGCGCAAGGGAAATTACCGGTTGGCGCATTTGGTGATATCGAGTTTGAAACTAACCGAGTTCAGGCGCAGGAGCTGGTGGAAAAACTGACTTTCTTATGTGGCAGCGAAGTTAATGACCTCGAAGTAAAGCTGACATTTGACGTCTTAGGTGAGGATAAAAAGATTAACCTAACTGGCTGGCTGACACAGTATTATCAGTCGGGTTTAATTCGTTTTCGCAGCGGTAAGATTCGCTCACAAGACTACTTGTCTGCTTGGATAGACCACCTAGCGATGTCGGCGATGGGCATTAGTAAGCGCACCCATATGATTGGTTATGATCGCAAGGAAGGGGTTGTTCATCTTATCTACCCTGAAATTGCAGATGCCAGCTACGCTCATAGCTTGTTAGCTGAGCTAGTTCGTTTGTTCTATCAAGGCATGACCGAACCCTTGTGCTATTTCCCGAGAACTGCATTAGCAGGTGTTGAAGCGGGATTCAGTCGCGGGAACTGGGTGGATGATGAAGAGAAATCATTCAAGAAAATGGCCGATACATTTAACGATGGTTTTATGGCAGCAGGTGAAGGCAATAACCCTTACATCTCGCGTATCTGGCCAAGTTGGAACGACAACTTAGCAGCGCAGGCACGCACCATCACAGCATTGGTACTGCAAACCCCTCGACTAGAGGCAAAGAGCAGTGAAGACATGCAATAGATCAGCTTAGTGGAAAACGGGTTGAAGGAAAGTAGGTGGCCGCCAGTAAATCATTATAGTGTAGGGCGTTCGCTGTACGGCCACAGGTCAGAGGGACCATTATTCTGTCGGTTTGTTGCAACTTGGCTGTTTAGACAAGCTCAGAGTTGCTCAACACATGGCGCGCATAGTAGCGGTTAGGTAACAAGCCTGCCGTGAGAAAGATCTCATAAAGTCCCAAGTTTTTAGGGATTTATATTAATAACAATCGTTTTTAAGTCTGGATCACATTTGGATCTCGGGTTTTCATACAAAGGGCAAATATTTTATGACAGCAACGTCAATGGTTACTCCGCTTAATGCCATGACTTTTCCCTTGCACGGTGCACGATTAATTGAGGCATCGGCGGGTACCGGTAAAACCTTTACTATCGCTGGCTTATACCTAAGATTGCTTCTCGGTCACGGTACATCCGAGACCAAACATCAGCTGCCGTTGACTGTCGACCAGATTTTAGTGGTGACCTTTACTGAAGCTGCGACTTCTGAGCTACGAGAGCGTATCCGAGAAAAAATTCACAAAGCTTATTTAGCGTTTAAACGAGTAAAGCAAACTGAATCGGGTGATGAAATAATTGATGCATTAGTTTCGGAGTTCAGTGACCACAAACAAGCCGCGGAGATCCTTTTGCAAGCGGAAAGGCAAATGGATGAAGCTGCGGTTTATACCATCCACGGCTTTTGCCAACGTATGCTAACCCAAAATGCATTTGAATCAGGTAGTCGCTTTAACAACGAATTTGTGACTGATGAGAGTCATCTTAAAGCTCAGATTGTTGCCGATTACTGGCGACGTAATTTCTATCCCCTGCCGCTTAATTTAGCAGGAGAGGTGCGTCGAATCTGGAATGCCCCCTCTGATTTATTGCGCGATGTGACTAACTATCTGACTGGTGCGCCACTGAGCCTGTCTGTGGCTGCGATGAGTGGCAGTCTAGCGGACTTACACCAACAAAATCTAAAGCGTATCGATGAATTGAAATCGCTATGGCGAGAGCATCAGGATGACTTTTTTGCCCTAGTTAGTGACTCTGACGTCAACAAACGCAGTTACACCAAAAAGTCTTTACCGACTTGGCTCGAAGCGGTCAATGTGTGGGCGGCAACAGAAACGACGGGCTATGACTATCCAGACAAACTGGAGAAGTTTGCCCAGAATACCTTGGTTGAGAAAACGCCGAAAGGCACCGCGCCGCAGCACCTTGTTTTTGAAGCGATTGATGCTTTCCTTGCTGCGCCAATCAGTCTTAAAGCGCCCATTCTTGCCCATGCGATTGAACATTGTCGCGAGATGTTGGCAAAAGCCAAACAGCAGAAACAGTGGCTCTCTTTTGATGACTTGCTGACTAATCTTTCTGCCGCTATTGATGGTGATGAATCTGAGCTACTTGCAGAGCGGATTCGAAGTCTCTATCCGGTCGCTATGATTGATGAGTTCCAAGATACCGACCCCCTTCAATACAGTATTTTTAGCCGTATCTATTTGAACAACCCTGAATGTGGTTTGTTTATGATCGGCGATCCCAAACAGGCAATCTACGGCTTCCGTGGCGCAGATATTTTTACTTACATCAAAGCGCGTAATCAGGTTTCGTCGCACTTCACTCTAGGCACTAACTGGCGTTCTAGCGCGGATATGGTCAGTGCGGTAAACCAGATCTTTGAGTTGCCTTCGAGCCCGTTTATTTACGATAAAGATATTCCATTCTTGCCTGTCGACTCTAGCCCCAACGCGGATAAACGCGTTTGGACTATCGGTGGTCAAAAGCAACCCGCGCTCACTTATTGGTTGCAAGATGCCGACGAGAAGCCATTACCAAAAGGTGAGTACCTAGAGGCGATGTCTAAAGCTACCGCGGATCAAATCCAAACCATTCTTACTGCAGCGCAAAACGAGCAAGCGTTCTTTGAAGATGGCAAAGGAGAGCATTCTATTCAGGCGGGAGATATTGCAGTACTGGTTCGAACCGGTAATGAAGGTCGTATGGTGAAAGAGGCTCTCGCCAAACAAGGTATTGCGAGTGTTTATCTATCAAACCGAGACAGTGTGTTTACCTCGCTTGTCGCCCAAGATATTCAGCGTTTATTGCAAGCGGTACTGACGCCAGAAAATGATCGCGCCTTACGAGCAAGCTTGGCTTGTGAAATGTTTGCTCTCGATGCAGGTAGTTTAGATAAGCTCAACAACGATGAAAATGAGTGGGAAAACGCAATCAATGAGTTTAAAGAGTACCGTAAACTCTGGATTCAGCGAGGTGTGCTCCCTATGTTGCGCAGTGTGATGAGCAAGCGACATATTGCCGAGCGTTTACTAGAAGAAGAAGGTGGAGAGCGTGCACTGACCGATTTGATGCACATTGGTGAGCTGCTACAGCAAGCAAGTCAGGAGCTCGATAGTGACCATGGTTTACTGCGTTGGTTGGCTCAAGCAATCAGTGATGCACAAAATGGTTTAGGTGGCAGCGAAGACCAAATCCAACGCTTGGAATCAGAGCGTAATTTGGTGCAAATCGTAACAATCCACAAATCGAAAGGTCTGGAATATGATCTGGTGTTCTTGCCTTTTGTTCTCAGCTATCGCGAGGCTAGCGAAGCAAAATACTATGATGAGCAACAAGACAAAACTATTTTAGATATTACTGGGCAAGATGCTTCTTTAGCGCAAGCTGATAAAGAGCGCCTTGCTGAAGATTTACGCCTAATCTACGTAGCGCTTACCCGTGCCGTTTATAGCTGTTTTGTCGGGGCTGCGCCACTAAGAAACGGTCGTTCTACTAAAGAACCAACCGGTGTTCATCACAGTGCGATGGGATATTTGCTACAAGATGGTAAAGAAGGGGGGATCAATGATCTCACTAATGCTATCCAACAGCATGTTAATGGGCTGGAAAGTGTGCGATTAAGCGACTTACCAGAGCCACAACAAGAGGTCTTTGTTGCCCATACTTCGCAGCAGCAAGATTTAACTGCAAGCGAGCTGAAAAGTGTGATTGATCGAGATTGGCGAATCACCAGTTATTCTGGATTGGTAAAACAGAGCTCTCATCATAGCTCAGATGCCTTTACCGACTTAATGCATCTTGATATTGATTCTTCCGATGAGCATGATGAAGATGAGTTAGTTGAACCAGAGCAATCCATCTTCACTTTCCCGCGCGGCGCTAGACCCGGTACTTTCCTGCATACGTTATTCGAAGAAGTCGAATTTACCGAGCCAAGTACTAGCGAAGCGAATACTGAGATTATCACTCATCTTCTCGACAGTGAGCAGTTAGACCCAAGTTGGCTACCGATTTTACAGCAGTTGATTGATACCGTGTTAGCCACACCACTGGATGGCAAATCTTTGCTGCTTAACCAGAAAGGGCCAAGCCAACGTTTAGTTGAGATGGAGTTCTTGCTACCGATTGAGGTACTGGCGGCGCCCGCATTAAATCGCGTCATCCAACGTCATGATCCTTTATCTGCAAAGGCTGGTGACCTAGGCTTCTATACCGTTCAAGGTATGTTGAAGGGCTTTATTGACTTGGTATTTGAGCATCAAGGTAAATATTATGTCCTTGACTGGAAATCGAATCATCTTGGTGATGAGGTCGGTTTCTATCACGGAGAAGCGCTAAAATCTGCCATGGCAGATCATCGTTATGACCTGCAATATCAAATCTATGCCTTAGCGCTACACCGCTTCTTACGCAGTCGAATCGCAGATTACGACTACGATCAGCACTTTGGCGGTGTCTACTACCTATTCCTTAGAGGGATGGACGGAGAAAGTGAGCATGGCATTTTCTCTGCCAAACCAAGCCTAGAGTTTCTTAACGATATGGACAGACTCATCGATGGGCAAAGTGTCGATGTGAAAACGAATCAAGCTGGCCAGATGGAGCTACTGTAATCATGACCACTCTTATTTCTGTGCTTAAACAACTGGCAAACAAATCCAGCATCAGACAACTTGATTATCAGTTTGCCCGCTTTATCGCTAGCCAGTCTCAGGATGATCAGCTCGCTTTTATTGCAGGAGTCGTCAGTCACGAACTTGGTAAAGGCCATATTTGTCTGCCGCTGTTTGATGCAGAAGGGCAGTCGGTCGACCTCGCCGCTAAGCTGGGTTTGTTTGGCGAAGCAGCATTAGAGTTGAATCAAACGCTAGTGGCAATTGACTGGGTGTCCTTGCTCAACAACTCTTGTTTGGTGGCTAAAAACTCAGCTGAAGAGAGTGAAGCGCTACCACTGATATTTGATGGTGAGCGACTCTATCTACACCGCTATTGGCACTATGAAGTGACCTTGGCTGAGCGTTTGAATAGCTTTGGGTCACCTATGATCCTAAAGCCTACTGAAATCCAAAATCTTTCTAATCTTCTCGATCATCTATTTGCTCGCAACTATCGCTATCTATTTGAAGCAATTAATAAATCTCAGCAAGAAGGTGACTCTTCTCCTGTGATGCGTCAGCGTATGGTTTGTGACCATCTAGACGTCGTGGCAGAGGATAAATTGGATTGGCCTACCATAGACCAAAAGCTCCTAGCCGCTAAAAACTTTGAGCAACTTTCGGTGCTGGATAAGTTAGTTCCTTTATCTGCGTGTGTGAATTGGCAGAAAGTTGCAGCCGCGGTTGCACTGAGTAAAAGGTTTGCCGTGATCTCTGGTGGTCCGGGTACAGGTAAAACGACCACCGTAACCAAGCTACTTGCCGCTTTGATTGAGCAAGTTCAAAGCTCATCGCAGCAAAATGCTCAAGCTGAGCAGCCAACGATTAAGTTGGCCGCACCAACAGGCAAAGCAGCTGCGAGATTAACTGAGTCGATTGGTAAAGCCGTGGCAGAGTTACCTGTCGCGCCTGAACTAAAACAAGCCATTCCAACCGATGCCAGTACATTACACCGATTGCTCGGCGCACTGCCTAACAGCTCAGAGTTTCGACACAACAGAGATAATCCACTCCACTTAGATATGCTGGTGGTCGATGAAGCCTCAATGGTCGATCTGCCTATGATGTACAAATTGGTCGATGCGTTACCTAAGCATGCCAGATTGATTCTACTGGGTGATAAAGATCAGTTGGCATCAGTCGAAGCGGGGGCGGTACTGGGGGACATTTGTTCTTTCAGCCAGCTAGGTTTTAGTCATGGTCAAGCGGCTCAAATTGCTCGCTTAACTGGTTTTGAAACACTGACTCACACGACGAACACGCAGCCCTCTATTGCTGATAGCTTATGTATGCTGAAGAAGAGCTATCGATTTGATGCTCGCTCTGGGATCGGTCAATTAGCGCAAGCCATTAACGCTGGTTCAGCGCAAAAAGTTGATTGGGTTTGGCAGAAAGACTTCTCTGATATCGCTAAGTTTCCGATCGATAGCCAGCACTACAATCAAATGGTGCAGACTTTGCTTGCTGAATACAGCCATTACCTTAAGCGAATTGATGTGCAGCAACTTGATTCTGCAACGGGCGAAGTCGAAACCATGGCGAAGCGGGCCAAAGCGGTATTGGATCAGTTTGCGCGTTGTCGTTTGTTGTGCGCTATTCGTGAGGGTGACTTTGGTGTTACTGGGCTTAATCAGCGTATTGAACGTGCACTGGCGGCTAAAAAGTTGATTCAAACCCAAGACGAGCTTTGGTATCACGGTAGACCTGTGATGGTGGCGAGAAATGACCATGCACTAGGTTTGTATAACGGTGATATCGGCATTTGCATGCTGGATGACTCGGAAAGCGAGCCAAGATTGAAGGTCTTCTTCGAACTGCCAGATGGCAGCGTCAAGTCAGTGTTGCCAAGCCGTGTACCAGAACACGAAACCGCTTATGCGATGACGATTCATAAATCTCAAGGGAGTGAATTTGAGCATACGCTAATGATTTTGCCACCAGATTTTACCCCGATTTTGACACGCGAGTTGATCTATACAGGGATAACGCGCGCGAAGAAACGTTTGAGTTTATACATTGATGAGCGAGTGATGAAGCGTGGAATTAAAGTTCGAACTGAGCGAGCGAGTGGGTTGATACACAGGTTGCAGCGAAGGGGATAACCATCCGTGGCTACCGTATTAAACGATTAAAGTGCTTTAGAGAAAGAGATACTGCGGATGCGGTACTTTTTCTGATAGTTCAGAATGAACGCTTTTAAGCCTTCTGTCACTGGGAAGACACAATGAACGTCTAGATCTTCTAGTAGTTCATTGTCTGCCATGTCCCAAAAACTCTGTACAGAGTTACAGATAATTTTCTTCATCGATAGTTTGCTCTTAGTGACGTAGTCAGTAACCTCAAGCAATCCTTGCGACTCAACTGAATAAAAAGTTAAGTAGAGAAGTGAATCCTATCTAGCTCCTCACTAGAGGTGAGGAGCTGAAATATTAACCAATTGGAAATATGAAATAAAGCTTATAATGTAAGAAAAATAAGCAATTTGGTCGCAAGTGTAAGAATTACAATTGCTTAGAGGACAAGTGCTAGAATCTTCGATTTTCGTTGATAATTGTATAAGTTTTGCTTCTGGGAGGGCAGGAAATCGACCCCCATCTCATGGAAGCCTTGTTCTCTGAACCAGTGAAGGCTATGAGTGGTTAAAACAAAGATGTGTTCAATACCCTGAGCCTTAGATTGTAAGCGCATATGGTTAAGCAGCAGTAAGCCTCTGTTTCCGTCACGATACTCAGGGTGAATCGCAACACAGGCCATCTCTGCCATTTTTTCATCTGGATAAGGATACAGAGCAGCGCAGCCGATGATCAGTCCATCTTTTTCGATGATGGTGAACTGATGCAGCTCTTGTTCTAGTTGTTCACGTGAGCGCCTTACCAATACACCTTGCTCTTCTAGTGGCTGAATCAGATCTAAAATGCCACCAATGTCATCAATGTCGGCAACTCGAACTTGCTCAGCACTCGCTTTCACCACCTGGGTTCCGATACCATCGAGTGAAAACAGTTCTTGTATTAAAGCGCCATCAACTTTATAGCTCACTAGGTGGCTGCGTGGAACCCCGGCTCGACAAGCCGCTGTTGCTGCACGTAGGAACCTCAGTGTACCAGAGGAGTTATCAACGCCTTCGACTCGATCTGTTTCTAGTCTAGATAAAATTCTTTCAGCATCTTTTGGGAATAACTCTGCGACGACATCGCCGTTCTCATCGATGATGCCTTGCTCTGAACAAAAGCCGATTAGTTTGTCTGCATTGAGCTTAATGGCGACCTGAGTAGCCACTTCTTCGGAAAGTAGATTAAACGACTCTCCAGTTACAGAACTCGCTATCGGGCCAAGGAGAACAATTGAACCCTGATCCAACATGCGATTGATCCCTTCAACATCGATGCGTCGAATCCTGCCACTGTGACAATAGTCGATGCCATCATCTACCCCGAGAGGTTGAGAGGTAATGAAGTTGCCGCTGACGACATTTAACTGAGTTCCAGCCATAGGCGTATTGCTTAAGCTCATCGACAGCTGGGCAGTGATGGTCAGCTGTAATTGCCCGGCAGCTTGCATGACGTAATTAAGGGATGTCTCATCCGTAACGCGGATTCCTTTGTGATATGGGCTATCGTACTGATTTTGCTGAAGAAGGTGATTGATTTGTGGTCGTGCTCCATGAACGAGAACAATTTTGACTCCCAAGCTATGCAATAGAGCCAGATCACTGATAATATTCGAAAAATTGCCGTCAGCCACGGCTTCTCCACCCAGCATAATAACTATGGTTTTATCTCGGTGAGCGTTGACGTAAGGAGCTGATTGTCTAAACCCTTTGACTAGGGCAGTGCTTCGAATCTTCACAATATCTTCCGTGAATTGAATTTATATACACTGATATTGCAATTTTATTCGTTATTCAGCAAGCGTTTTTTCAATGTGATGTAAGTGCTTCTTTATACTTTCGGTGTAACGAGCGAATTTCGACTTTGAGACTTGGAGTCATTGAGCGCGTCAAAATGGTTTTGTAATTCGCGGTAAACACATTTTTGGTTAACACTTAATGGTGATGTTATCAGTAGTGCATTGGTGATAAAGAAAGTGAGCGGTAAGAAAAAACTTCTTGAGCGATCGATAGTGTTAGGTGCAATCATTGCGGCGGTTTTAGCCATAATGATGGCGAGCAGTTTGTATCAGCTTTATTTGGAAAAGATCTACCCTAAATCGAATGTTTATGGCACCTGGGTTGAGCAAAACGTCGCATCTTATGCGGCGGAAGAGTTCGTTGTTAGCTCGTCGGGCATTTCGATCAACGGTGGTATTGTTGATACTCAGTATAGTTGGGACGGCTCCCATTTGGAGTATCGCCTTGGCGATAAGGTACGTAAGTTTAAAGCGCTCAATGAGGAATTTACCGAGCTGCAGTTAGTGTCAGAGCCCAACTACCAACCCGTGTATCGATTGTCAGAAAAAGTTAAAAATAACATTCATTAACGATGACTCGATTGCGAATTCCTAACAAGTTTGTCATGCTCATGGCATAGCTTGTTAGGGATAAAATCAGTGTTTAAAAAATATCTTCCTCTCGCAGCCGCCAGCGTCTTGTTTGGCTGTGCTCAACCTACTGACCGCGCTCAGCAATATGTCGATGATGAATTCAATTCAATTTTGAATAAATCTTCAGTTGTCGAATCGACCAAACCGCGCGATTTTACCGAGTTTCATCGTCAGGCTGAACAAGTCGTTGATAACTCTCCGTCGATGGCAAAGATCTATCAGCCCCTATATGACAAGTTAAATGAATGGGTATTACAAAGCGGTGAACCAACCGACTTAGCCAGCTTTGGCATTCAAGCGGCTCAACTGGGTGGTGGCGACAAACAAGGTAATGTTTTATTTACCGGCTACTTTTCTCCGGTGATGGAACTGCGCCATGAACCCAATGAAAAATTTAAATACCCAGTTTATGCCAAACCTGAGTGTGATAGCGATTGCCCGACCCGAGCTCAAATCTATGATGGTGCGCTAGAAGGTCAGGGGCTGGAGCTAGGTTACGCATCAAATAGGATCGACCCGTTTTTGATGGAAGTTCAGGGTAGTGGTTTTGTCCATTTCGAAGATGACGATACTTTGGAGTACTTCGCCTACGGAGGCAAAAACAACAAGGCGTATGTCAGCATCGGTAAGGTGTTAATAGAAAGAGACTTAGTGCCTAGAGCAAAAATGTCGATGAAAGCGATCAAAGAATGGGTAATGGAAAATGATGAAGCGACCGTACGTGAGCTTCTTGAACAGAATCCTTCTTTTGTTTTCTTTGAGCCTCGCGCTGACGCGCCAGTAACTGGCTCGGCCGGTATTCCACTTTTACCTATGGCATCTGTCGCAGGCGATCGCTCCATATTCCCAATGGGGACACCAATCCTTGCTGAAGTACCGCTGCTTAATCCTGATGGTTCATGGAGTGGTGCGCATCAGCTGCGTTTATTGATAGTGCTCGATACTGGCGGCGCTGTAAAACAGAACCATCTCGACCTTTACCATGGCATGGGGCCGCGTGCAGGCACAGAAGCTGGTCATTACAAACATTTCGGTCGAGTCTGGAAATTGGGGCTCGAAGGAAGTGCGACACAAGCGCCTTGGGCATTGCCTCCAGAAAAGCTACAATAGCTTCATCTAGACTTTTTAATTAAGAGTGCGTATAAATCGCACTCTTTGTTTTTGTACCCAGCGGAAAACCCCTATGCGTGAACTCGACACTCCTGCTTCTGAAAATTACAACCAACGTTTTGGTGGCACACGCCGTCTTTACGGTAACAGTGAAGTTGAGATTTTACGCGCTGCGCATGTCTGCGTAATTGGTATTGGTGGTGTTGGCTCGTGGGCCGTTGAGGCTCTGGCAAGAACGGGAATCGGTGAGCTAACCCTGATCGATATGGATGATGTGTGTGTGACTAATATAAACCGTCAGATTCACGCAATGAGCGGAACGGTTGGTCAGAGCAAGATCGAAGTGATGGCGGAAAGGGTTAAGCTGATTAACCCTGAGTGTAAAGTTAATCTGATCGATGATTTCATTACACCAGATAACCAGCATGAGTATTTAAGCAAAGAATACGACTATGTGCTGGATGCCATTGATAGTGTCAAAGCAAAAGCGTCACTACTTGCTTACTGTCGCAGTAACAAAATCAAAGTCATTACGACGGGCGGGGCTGGTGGTCAGGTTGACCCAACGCAAATTAAAGTCGCAGACCTGACAAAGACGATCCAAGACCCACTAGCGAAGAAGATCAAAGATACGCTACGTCGTCATCATAACTTTCCAACCAATCCGGCGCGCAAGTTCGGAATTGAGTGTGTCTTTTCCACAGAACAACTGAAATACCCTCAGCCAGATGGCAGCGTGTGTGGGGTCAAATCAACCGCTGAAGGGCCAAAACGTATGGATTGTGCCAGTGGTTTTGGTGCGGCTACCGTAGTAACAGCCACCTTTGGTTTTGTGGCGGTATCACGTATTGTTGAAAAGCTTATCCAGAAGTACAGCAAGTAAATTAGGTTAGAGAAAAGAATGTCACCGTTTCCTCAATCGCCGTTTGGCACTGAAATTACTGCCGAAGATATTGCCCAAACCATGCAAGGTTTCAAAGGCTGGGAAGATCGCTATCGTCAGGTTATCCAATGGGGTAAAAAACTGCCGAAGATGCCTGAAGAATTAAAGTCTGAACAAGTGACAGTTTCAGGCTGTGAAAGCACGGTATGGCTAGTCAGTCAAAAGTCAGATGGATTATGGCATTTCTGTGCTGATTCTGACGCACGTATTGTCCGTGGTCTGATTGCTTTAGTGATGGCAGCCTTTGATGGTAAATCTTCACAACAGATTCAATCTTTTGATATTGATGCTTATTTTGACAAGCTGGGTTTGATCGCTCATTTGAGTCCTTCGCGAGGCAATGGCTTAAAAGCAATTGTTGAGCAAATTAAGCAAACGACGGCTGAGTAAGCTAACCATCTTTGACTAGTTTGCTATTCCCGAGAGCGAAAAATAAGCGCTATCGGGAATCTTTCCACCATTTATATGCTCCCTTATAGGCCTGGTTAATAAATAACCGCTTCGATATTAACGCCTTAGTAAATACAGGGCTTTACAGGTCTTGTTGTCGCTGCGTAAAGGCTGTACAATTCGCGCCCTTAATTAATGTTCCGTCGCTTGAGAGGCCACATGACCACTGAAAAAATCAATCTACTCGACTTTGATCGTCAAGGTTTGCGTAAGTTTTTTGCCGATGAGCTTGGTGAAAAAGCATTCCGTGCAGATCAGGTGATGAAGTGGATCTACCATTTCGGTGTCGATAACTTCGATAATATGACCAACATTAATAAGAAGTTACGTGAAAAGCTGCAACATCGTTGTGAAATTAAAGCACCAACCGTAGCGGAAGCTCAGCACTCGTCAGATGGTACGATTAAGTGGGCAATGAAGGTTGGCGACCAAGACGTAGAAACGGTGTATATCCCAGAAGATGACCGAGCTACCTTGTGTGTTTCTTCACAAGTAGGTTGTGCGCTAGAGTGTAAATTCTGCTCAACTGCTCAACAAGGCTTCAACCGCAATCTAAAAGTCTCTGAAATTATTGGTCAAGTATGGCGTGCTGCGCGTGAGATCGGTTTAGAAAAAGAGACGGGCCGTCGTCCAATTACTAACGTAGTAATGATGGGGATGGGTGAGCCGCTGCTTAACATGAAGAACCTTATTCCTGCGCTTGAGCTAATGCTTGATGATCTAGGTTTTGGTTTGTCAAAGCGCCGTGTGACGGTATCAACATCTGGTGTCGTCTCTGGTCTTGATCAGATGACTGGTAAGATTGACGTTGCACTGGCAATCTCATTGCATGCGCCTAACGATAAGCTGCGTAGTGAAATCATGCCAATCAATGATCGTTGGGATATAGAAGATTTCTTAGCATCAGTTCGTCGTTACATTCAGTCCTCTAACGCAAACCGCGGCAAGGTAACGGTCGAGTATGTTCTGCTTGACCATGTCAATGATGATATGGACCACGCTCGTGAGCTTGCTGAGCTGTTAAAAGACACGCCTTGTAAGATCAACTTGATTCCGTTTAACCCGTACCCTGGATCGCCATACAAGAAGCCCAGCAACTCTCGTATCGACCGCTTCCAGAAGACCTTGATGCAATATGAACACACGGTAACAGTGCGTAAAACTCGTGGTGATGATATCGATGCAGCATGTGGTCAGCTAGTTGGCGACGTGATCGACCGTACTAAACGTACGGCGACCATTAAAGCGGCCAAAGGTGAAACAATCCAAGTTAAAGCAGTTTCATAAAGCGTGCTAAATTTGCCAAAGCCAGAGCCTAGCTCTGGCTTTTTTGTTACATCTGGTAGCGATCTCTCTGTCAAAATAACGAAAAACCTTGAGCTGCTTGTAAATTATGCGCTTTGTTTGTGTTGTTTCATCTATGATATCTATTAGAATTGAAGGTTAACGCTTTCGGGGTAAATTCCCCTGTCTATTGAGTGGGGCGTTAATTTAGAGTAATTGAGGTTAATCCTCGACATAATTCAGAGTTTGGTTATTTGCGCGCAACGAAAAATAAATAATTAAGCGGGGATATGACGAAACTTAAACGAGAAGAGAATTTTTAGAATCATGACAGCTGAACAACAACTTCAAGCGAGCGACGAGAACGTAGAAAAAGTAGAAGCAGGGACTCTGCTTAAAAATAAACGTGAGTCTCTTGGCCTGAGTCAAAAGCAAATTGCCGATCGCTTGCGTTTGCGTCTCTCTATCATCGAAAACATCGAAGCCAATAACTTTGCCTCTGATCAGGTTGCAACATTCACCCGTGGTTACTTACGCTCTTATGCTCGAGCGGTTGGGATAGCTGAATCAGAAGTGTTGTGTGCGCTTGACGGTTGTAAAGAGACTCAACCTGAAGAGCAAGAAATGAAAAGCTTCTCGCATAAAACCAAGCGTGAAGCTCATGATAGCCGCATAATGACTCTAACGATGGGCATCGTAATTGTCGTGTTAGGCATTTCATCCGTTTGGTGGTGGCAAAACCAAGAAAAAAGCATGGAGTCACTAACGACAGAAACGGATCAAGAGCTGCTGTTAGAAGAACAGCCGACAGAGAATCAGCCTCTGGACTTTACAACTCTTACAGAGGCTGGTACCGAGATAGAGCCACAGTCTGGCGAAGACGCCATTCAAGCTGTTGATTCAGTTGTGAATCAGCCAAGCGCACAAAGCACGTCTTCTGATGTGGTAGAAACCGAAATTGTTGCAGAGTCTCAGGAGTTACCAGAGACCCAGCCGCAGCAACCAAGCGTTAGTGAAGAGCAAGTAGAACCGACAGCTGTAGCTGCGGCACCAAAAGCTGAACAGCCTGCGGCAGCTGAAAACCTGTTGGTTATGTCATTCAGCGATGACTGCTGGATTCAAGTCAAAGACGCTTCAGGAAAAACCCTTTCTACTGGAGTGAAGAAAGCAGGACAGAGCCTCAATTTAAGCGGCAATTTGCCTTATAGTGTCATTTTAGGTGCACCTGAAAACGTTTCAATGACATTAGCGAGTGAACCTGTCGACCTTTCTGGGTATACTTCAGGCAAAGTAGCAAGATTCAACTTACCTTAAAAAATTACTATGCAATACGAATCTCCTATCAAACGTCGCCCATCGACTCGTATCTATGTGGGCGACGTACCTATTGGTGACGGCGCACCGATTGCTGTGCAGTCGATGACTAATACTAGAACAACAGACGTTGAAGCGACTGTTGCTCAAATTAAATCACTGGAAAATGTCGGTGCTGATATCGTTCGCGTATCGGTACCAACTATGGATGCAGCAGAGGCATTCAAGCAAATTAAACAGCAAGTCAATATCCCTCTCGTAGCGGATATTCATTTTGACTATCGTATCGCGCTAAAAGTGGCAGAGTACGGTGTGGACTGTTTACGCATCAACCCTGGCAATATCGGTAATGAAGACCGTATCCGCTCAGTGGTTGACTGCGCACGCGACAAAAACATTCCGATTCGTATTGGTGTGAATGGTGGCTCGTTAGAGAAAGACATTCAGATGAAATACGGCGAACCAACTCCAGAGGCGTTGGTGGAGTCTGCGATGCGTCATGTCGATATTCTTGATCGACTTAACTTCGACCAATTTAAAGTAAGTGTGAAAGCCTCAGATGTTTTCCTTGCTGTCGATTCCTATCGTTTACTAGCGAAGAAGATCGAACAGCCGCTTCACTTAGGTATTACTGAAGCAGGCGGCGCACGAGCTGGCGCAGTGAAATCTTCAGTTGGTCTCGGGATGTTGTTGGCAGAAGGGATTGGCGACACGCTGCGTATCTCTCTTGCGGCTGACCCAGTTGAAGAGATCAAAGTCGGTTTTGATATCCTAAAGTCGCTACGTATTCGCTCTCGCGGTATTAACTTTATTGCTTGCCCAAGCTGTTCGCGCCAAGAATTTGATGTGATTGGTACCGTGAACGCACTGGAGCAGCGTTTAGAAGACGTGATTACACCAATGGATGTGTCCATTATCGGCTGTGTGGTCAATGGTCCGGGTGAAGCAGAAGTGTCTCATTTAGGCTTAGCAGGAAGTAACAAGAAGAGCGCATTCTACGAAGACGGTAAACGTCAGAAAGAGCGTTTTGACAATAACGACCTTGTTGACCAGCTAGAAGCTAAAATTCGTGCAAAAGCTTCAACATTAGACGAAGCAAACCGCATCGACGTTAAAGTACAAGATTAATCTCAACGTAACCCAAATTACGGTAACTATTTTTTACGGTAGATAACTGTGGCAAAGAAAATCCAAGCAATTCGAGGCATGAACGACTGCCTTCCAACTCAATCACCACTGTGGCAGAAACTTGAAAACACAGTGAAGAACGTAATCAGCGCCTACGGTTACAACGAAGTGCGTATGCCAATCGTTGAGATGACTCATCTATTCAGTCGCGCTATCGGTGAAGTGACCGACGTGGTTGAAAAAGAGATGTACACTTTTGAAGACCGTAACGGCGACAGCTTAACCCTTCGTCCAGAAGGCACGGCTGGCTGTGTACGTTCTTGTATTGAAAACAGCCTGATCAACCGTGATGAACAGCGCCTATGGTACATGGGTCCAATGTTCCGCCACGAGCGTCCGCAAAAAGGTCGCTACCGTCAGTTCCACCAATGTGGTGTTGAGGTATTTGGTCTAGATGGCCCAGATGTTGATGCAGAACTTATCATAATGACGGCTCGTCTATGGCGTGAACTTGGTATTGATAAGCACGTTCGTCTAGAGCTGAACTCAATTGGTTCACTGGAAGACCGTGCGAATTACCGTACTGCACTGATTGCCTTCCTAGAGCAGCACATTGATATTCTGGATGATGATTGTAAACGTCGTATGCACACTAACCCGCTGCGTGTACTGGATACTAAGAACCCAGATGTACAAGCGATTCTAGGTGATGCACCACGTTTATCTGATTACCTTGGCGAAGAGTCAAAGCAACATTTTGCAGGTCTTTGTGAACTTCTTGACGCGGCAGGTATCGAATACACAGTTAACGAGCGTTTAGTTCGTGGTCTGGATTACTACAACCGTACTGTATTTGAGTGGATTACTGAAAGCTTAGGTGCTCAAGGCACCGTATGTGGTGGTGGTCGTTACGATGGTCTAGTGGAACAGCTAGGCGGTAAAGCTACACCAGCAGTGGGTTTTGCTATGGGTCTTGAGCGTCTGGTTCTTATGCTAGAAACTCTAGAGCTAACAGAAGTTCGTCGTAGTGTTGATGTTTACATGGTAACGGCAGGCGAAGGCACAATGCT
This sequence comes from Vibrio sp. R10-SF1-ISO8, assembly GCF_059833805.1. Taxonomy (NCBI): domain Bacteria; kingdom Pseudomonadati; phylum Pseudomonadota; class Gammaproteobacteria; order Vibrionales; family Vibrionaceae; genus Vibrio; species Vibrio sp. R10-SF1-ISO8. Next base: position 153,270 of record NZ_JCBDHL010000008.1, read on the forward strand.
CGCGGGTATGAAGCTAGCAGAGACACTACGTGAACAAGTCCCTGGACTACGTGTTATGAGCCACTTCGGTGGTGGTAACTTTAAGAAGCAGTTCAAGCGCGCAGACAAAGTAGGCGCAGCTGTGGCTCTAGTACTTGGTGAAAACGAAGTCGCTGACAACACAGTGGTATTGAAGGATCTGATTGGCGGTACTCAAGATACGCTGAGCCAAGCAGATGTTATCGCTAAGCTAGCAGAGCTCGTTTAATATTAATGAATTTTGAGTGGCAGTTTCGGCTGCCATTTTGATGTAAGAGGACAGGAAGTGGAACTCTACGATACTGAAGAACAACAAGTAGAAGCGATCAAAGATTGGTGGAAAGAGAACGGCAAAGCAGTGATTTTAGGTGCTGTCGTTGGTCTAGGCGGTCTGTTTGGCTGGCGTTATTACCAAGATTCAGTGACCGCGGCTCAAGAAGCGGCGTCTGAAAGCTACACTAAAGCGGTTCAAGCACTCGCTGAAAAAGGCGCATCTGCAGAAGGCGATATTCAAGCTTTCATCGATGCAAACAAAGAAACTGAATACTCAGTGTTAGCCGCGCTGCAATTGGCCAAAGTCCAAGTTGAAGCTGGTAACCTTGATGAAGCTTTGGCTCAACTAGAGTGGGCTAAGTCAGCAACGAAAGATGCAGCGGTTTCTGCGGTACTTGATTACCGTTTGGCACGTGTTAAAGCGGAGCAAGGCGAATTTGATGCAGCTGTTGCTCAGCTGGCTAACATTACAGACGAAAGCTGGGCTGGTCGTGTTGCCGAGCTAAAAGGTGACATCCTTCTGCGTAAAGGTGATGCACAAGCGGCGTATGCAGCATACACCGAAGCACAGCAGTCAGGTGATGCGAGCCAGACTCTACAGATGAAACTGGATGATCTAGCCAAGTAAGGGCGTCGCATGAAGAATATGCTGAAAAAAGCACTCACAACGGCGATGTTCGTTGGTGTTCTTGCGGGCTGTGCCGGCGAAGAAGATACCATCATTATGTCACCTGTACCGCAAGTTGACAGTGAGTTCACTCCGTCAAGCCAATGGAGCACTTCTGTTGGTAATGGTGTTGGTCAATACTACTCTAAGCTGACTCCTGAGTACGCTTATGGCAAAGTTTTTGTCGCAAGCCGTGACGGTGTAGTTAAAGCTTTGGATCCTGAAAATGGTAAAACCTTGTGGGAAACCGAGATTGAAGCGGATGTGTCTGCTCGTCTAGCGGGTGGTATTACTGCAGGTTACAGCCAAATCTTTATTGGTAGTGAAAACGGTCAAGTGATCGCCTTCAATGAAGAAACTGGTGAAGTTAACTGGCAAGTCGACGTTGACGGCGAAGTGCTAACGGCACCAGCAACAGACAACAATTTTGTCATTGTTCACACCAACAGCGGTATGTTAGTGGCGCTAGACCAAGAAACTGGCGAAACTAAATGGACCATCAGTACGGAAGTGCCAAACCTAACTTTGCGTGGTAATAGTACACCTGTTACTGCTTCTGGTGGTGTCTTCTGGGGCACGGCAAACGGTCGACTAGCGGCAGCGATTGTTGAGCGTGGACAGCTCATTTGGCAACAACCAATCGGTATGCCACAAGGCGCCACTGAGATTGATCGCCTAGTTGATGTCGATGCCGCACCGCTGATTTTGGGTAGTTCTCTCTATATCGTAGGTTACAACGGACAGCTAACAGCAATTGACCTGCGTTCTGGCAAACCAGCTTGGAAACGTAGTTACTCTTCAGCGACCGATCTTGCTAGCGACGGCAGTCGTCTGTACTTAGTGACAGAAAAAGATCATCTTGTTGCTGTTGACGCTCGAAGTGGTACTGAGCTGTGGACCAATGACCAGCTTGAGCACCGACTACTGACAGCTCCAGTAATGATTGATGAGTACGTTGTGGTTGGAGATAGCGAAGGCTATTTGTACTGGATCGATCGCAGCAGTGGCGAATTTGTTTCAATGCAGCAAGTGAACAGTACTGGCTTTGCTGTAGCACCGATTGCAGTGCCTGGTGGCTACGTGCTGATGACTCGCAATGGCGATGTAAAGAAACTGACGATCAACGAGTAATCGTGTGATATAATTCACATTCGGCTCCTAGCTGGTAACAGTTGGGAGCCGTTTGTTTGTTTTAGAACCCATAGTTACATGTGGTTATAGGTAAAGCGCTCAAAATGTGGACTCTGCTGAGTTGTTACCTATAACTACATAAAGAAAAGAATATTGTAGAGGTTGTTATGGTACCTGTTGTTGCTCTGGTAGGGCGTCCAAACGTTGGTAAATCAACGTTGTTTAACCGATTGACTCGTACTCGCGACGCGTTGGTTGCGGATTTCCCTGGCTTAACTCGTGACCGTAAATATGGCCAAGCGAAGCTTGGTGAGCATGAATTTATCGTGATTGATACCGGCGGTATTGATGGTACGGAAGAAGGCGTTGAAACTAAAATGGCTGAACAGTCATTGGCAGCGATTGACGAAGCTGATGTCGTGCTGTTTATGGTCGATGGCCGCGCTGGTCTTACGCCGTCTGATATTGCGATTTCTAATCACCTACGCAAAATTGAAAAACCTTCAATGCTTGTGGTGAACAAGGTTGATGGTATTGATGCTGACGCTGCATCTGCTGACTTCTGGCAATTGGGTGTTGAAAACATGTACCAGATTGCTGCTGCTCATGGCCGTGGTGTTGGTGCACTGATCGACCGAGCTCTGAATCCATTTGCTGAAAAAATGGCGGAAGAAGCGCAAGGTGAAATCGAAGACTTAACTGAATTCGTTGACGAAGAAGAAGAGAAACTCGACTACACCGAAGAAGAAGCGGAAGAAGAGTTCAAACGTCTACAAGATCAGCCGATCAAACTGGCGATTATTGGTCGTCCTAACGTAGGTAAATCTACCCTGACTAACCGTATTCTCGGTGAAGAGCGCGTGGTTGTTTACGATATGCCAGGCACGACTCGTGACTCTATCTACATTCCTATGGAGCGTGATGGTCGTGAATACGTTCTTATCGATACAGCGGGTGTACGTCGTCGTAAGCGTATCAACGAAACTGTTGAAAAGTTCTCTGTAGTTAAAACGTTGAAGGCTGTGGAAGACGCTAACGTTGTCCTACTGGTTATCGATGCTCGTGAAAACATCTCAGATCAAGATCTAAGTCTACTTGGCTTTGCACTTAACGCTGGTCGTTCAATTGTGCTTGCAGTGAACAAGTGGGACGGTCTGGATATGGACGTAAAAGAGCACGTTAAGAAAGAGCTTGATCGTCGCTTAGGTTTCGTCGACTTTGCTCGAATTCACTTTATCTCTGCACTTCACGGTACAGGTGTTGGTCACTTATTTGAGTCTGTTCAAGAGGCATACAAATCAGCGACAACTCGTGTAGGGACTTCTGTGCTGACGCGTATCATGAAAATGGCAACTGATGATCACCAACCGCCACTAGTGCGCGGTCGTCGTGTTAAACTCAAATACGCGCACGCTGGTGGTTACAACCCACCGATCGTTGTGATTCACGGTAACCAAGTAAATGAACTACCAGATTCGTACAAACGTTATCTGATGAACTACTACCGTAAGTCATTGGAAATCATGGGTACACCGATTCGTATCCAGTTCCAAAGCAGCGATAACCCATTTGAGGGTAAATCGAACAAAATGACTATGTCTCAAGAGCGCAAACGTAAACGCCTAATGAGCATGATGAAAAATCGTAAGAAGTAACTCTGCTTCCTAACGGTAGAAACGACTAATTTCGACAAAAGCGCCTGATAATCTCGGCGCTTTTTTTATACCAGTCGGGATGAATCAGTGATCCGCGATGTTCACTAGCAAGAATGACCAGATGTTTATTCTGGTTAGTATGATATGGAAAGAATAGAAAGATGCACATTACACCCACCATTACACAATTCTGTCATCAGACTTGGCAGCTAGAAGCCAGTATTCAACTGACCAAGTTAACCGAAGAGCACTTTTATGTCGTAACCGATACCACGCCTTTTCATCCAGTGAGCCATATTTGGCCTGATCACCCAGCAGATAAAGGCACACTGAATGGTCATGTTGTACAAGATTGCCAAGTGGGTGCTGTCGATACTGAAAGCGGTGAACTCTATGTTGGACAAGCGATTCCGGTTAAACGCGATGAAGCTGGATGGGTGTTTGTCACAGTGCATTGTTTATCAGCAGATTGTTCTGATTTAACCACAGGGCAGAGCGTGAACTTATCTGTTGATAAAGATTACCAATTGGCACTCAGTCGAGGCCATAGTGCAGGCCACTTATCCTATCTTGCGTTAAATAAGGTCCTGACCGAACAAGGCTATTGGCGCAAAGATGCTGATCGCAAAGACCCTCACGGAAACTATGATTTCAACAGTTATGCTCAAGTGACCAGCTTTGTTACCCCAGATAAGTGCTTAGATACCTATCGATTAGGGAAAACACTACGTAAACGAGGTTTAAATAGCGCTGATATGCTTTCGGATTTAAGTCACATTGAGCAGCTAGTTAACGTGCAGTTGATCAAGTGGCTTGAGCTCAATTCTGACATCAAAGTTAAGTGTGATGGCGAGGCTTTGACCGATTCTCGATACTGGCAATGTGACTTAAATGAATCTGTGGTGGCAGTCATTCCGTGCGGCGGCACACATGCCAACTCACTGGATGAATATCTTGCTATTGAGGTAAGTTTACGTAGTGTCGATGAACAAAATATTGAAATGCACACCAATGTAAAACCGGCTTAATGGAATCTGATCTTTTTATTAAATGCTAAAAGTTGGATTTAAAGTTTCATTCATGAAGTTTTATGCTTTTTAAAATCCAAATGCAGCACATGTAACTTATGCTTTCGGTATGTGGTTATATAAATGTTCTTTTTGGGGCAGATCGCTGATCACTTTGGATTTTGCCGACGATCAGACTTGGATCTTTTATCATCTTAACGGTTTTGGTAGTAAAGATTAATTGCTCGTGATTATTAATGAGCTAGAGATCGGCTAAAAAGCTCAAACTTTATGCTAGTGTTCGAGGTGAAAAACTAAAACAAATAAAGTAGTCGCCTTATGAGTCACCTTGAACTTCTCACAGCTCACAGAGAAGTAAATAAGCTGCTCGCAAAACTAGCCTTAGGAATGGGAAAAGAAGAACTCAATCGAAGAGTTGTCGATCTTTCTGAAAGTTGGTTTGGCGAGCGCAGAGCATCAATTCTTCGTTTAGAACAGAACACTGCGAAACTATATTTAGAGTATGCCCCTAGTTTGCCAAAGTTGTACAACGATGCCATAGAAGGGGTTGAAATAGGGGCTAATGTTGGCTCTTGTGGTGCAGCTGCATATCTAAAGCAGACAGTGGTCGTCGAGGATATCAACCTTCACCCTAATTGGGCACCATTTCTTTCAATAACGGCTCAAGCCAATTTGAGAGCTTGCTGGTCGGTGCCTATCTTATCAAGCGAAGACACCGCAATGGGGACATTTGCAATCTATAGCTCAACACCATCTGCTCCCGCGGCTCATGAGCTCGAAGTACTTGAGATGTTAGCCTCATTGTATGCGGTTGCCTGGGAAAAATATCAGCTTGAAGAACAGCTTTATTATCATGCGCGGTATGATTCGCTAACCAAGTGCTTAAATCGCTCTGCATTGCTAGACCAAGTCGCTGATTGCTTAAACACCGATCTTCAGTATGTCTCTTGCTTCTTCGCCGATATAGACCAGTTTAAGTTGATTAATGATCGTTTTGGTCATGAAGTCGGTGATAAAGTACTGTCTACCGTTGGAGCGCTGCTTAACCAAACCTTTAAAGGTTGCAGTCTAAAAGGCCGCTATGGCGGAGACGAGTTTGTTGTGTTTTCCTTCTCGAATAGTAGAGAAGTGTTCACAGAGCTCGAAGAAATGTTTAATCAACAGCTGAAGAATGTCTCCCCAATAGAAGGTTTAACGATCAAAGTGAGTGTGGGTAAGGCCGTATGCGAAGTAAGCCGAGTGACATCACTACAAAGCTTGATAAAGCTTGCTGATCAGCAGATGTATAAGGTTAAACACCAGCGCAGGCATGACAAAGATCAAGGCAAACTTACCGCAGAATATTAAAGTGAACGTAAGTTGTGAAAGATTGTTGAGTGCCCGTATGAACGATAACATTTGCCCTGTATGCGAAGACGAACTCGAGTGGACAGGCAAATACCACTGTTCTGCTTGTGATGAGAGTTATATTAAGGTGGGCTTTTGCCCTGATTGTGAAGCCGAGTTAGAAAAGCTCCAAGCATGTGGAGCAGCGAACTACTTTTGCAATAACTGCAATGAACTGAAATCTAAATCTCGTGTTCGATTCGAGTTTCAACCAAGCTAGTTCTCTAGTTCTCTAGTTCTCTAGTTCTCTAGTTCTCTAGTTCACGATTGAACGAACTTCGCCATCAGAAAGACGGGTGACCAAAGTGTCACCTGTTTTTATTTGTGAGGATTGAGTCACTACTTTACCTTGTTCGGTCTGGGTGATCGAATAACCACGTTTGAGCGTGGCTAGTGGGCTTACTGTCTCAAGCTTTTCCGCTGCCATTGCAAGTTGGTGGCGAGTATTGAGCAGTTTTCGATCCATTGCATCCAATAGCTTTTGCTCCAGTCTTTGTAATGAAGCATTTTGCTCGGCTAGTCGTTTGATTGGAGAATTAAGCTGAATTTTGTGCTGCTGACGTTCAATCTTCTGATTGCGCAGAGAGATAAATTGCCCCATAGCACGGTGCAATCTAGCCTCAAGCTCGTCTAACTGTTGGCTTTGACGCTGCAGTTGATAATTAGGATGGTGGCGCTCGATACGGTGAAGTAAAGAAGTGGTCGTTCTTTTTTGCTCAGCCAAGTAGTAGCGCATTGATCTAATCAGTTTGTGCTGGCGAGTGGTGAGCGCTTGCTCTTTGTGGCTGTTATCTCGACTAACTAATTCGGCTGCGGCTGATGGAGTAGGAGCACGCATATCCGCAACAAAGTCGGCAATCGTCACATCGACTTCATGGCCGACTGCGCTGATGATCGGGATTTGGCTGGCGGCAATGGTGCGCGCCAGTATTTCATTGTTAAAACACCACAAGTCTTCCAGTGAGCCACCACCACGTCCAACAATTAAAACGTCACACTCATTGCGGCTATTTGCACAGCCAATGGCTTGTGCTATTTGGATAGCGGCTTCTTCTCCCTGAACCATGGTTGGATAAACAACCACAGGAAGGGAAGGGTCACGACGCTTAAGTACATCGAGGATATCGAACAGTGCAGCGCCCGTTTTCGACGTGACAACTCCGACGCGCTTAGGGTGCTCTGGTAACGGCTGTTTACTGGTTTGAGCGAATAAACCTTCCCCCGCCAGTTTCATCTTCAGCTCTTCAAATTGCTGTTGAAGTCTGCCATCACCTTCGGGCTGCATACTTTCAATGATCAACTGATAGTCACCGCGAGGCTCATAAAGAGATAAACGTGCTTTGACTAAGACTTGATTGCCGTTTTGAGGTTTGAAAGTAACGCGACGATTGTTACCACGAAACATGGCACATTTAACTTGAGCGCGAGAGTCTTTTAGAGTGAGGTACCAGTGCCCAGAAACAGGCGCGGAGAAATTAGAGATTTCTCCTACTAACCAAACAATGCCCATTTCATTTTCTAGTAACAGACGGACTTCAGCATTAAGACGAGAAACAGTGAAGATGTTTTGATTGGTCAGAGAAGACACAGCTAATTCCGTGGACGTGGGTATGGAAATTAGCGGCAATATAATACATAGCAAGGGGGTAAATGCAAGAAAAAAATTAAAAAATTTGTGGTCAAGCGATTGCGTTAGCCGTATAATCCGTCCGCAATATCTAATCCAAATGCAGCCAAGCATCTCCGCTTACTGCCCTCATTATGCGAAACGATGAGATTGGATTGTTCTTTTTACTCCTCTAATTGTGAGATATTGCAAATGCTAAGAATTGCCAAAGAAGCGCTGACATTCGATGACGTACTACTTGTGCCAGCACACTCCACTGTTCTCCCAAACACAGCTGATCTTCGCACTCAGCTAACTAAGAACATCACCCTAAACATCCCAATGATTTCGGCGTCTATGGACACCGTTACTGAAGCGCGCCTAGCAATTGCACTAGCGCAAGAGGGTGGCATTGGCTTTATCCACAAGAACATGTCGATTGAGCAGCAAGCAGAAATGGTTCATCAGGTTAAGATTTACGAAGCAGGTGTGGTTTCTCACCCTGTGACAGTTAGCCCTGATGCATCAATTGCTGATGTGGTTGCTCTTACTGAAAAGCATGGTTTTGCAGGTTTCCCTGTAGTTACTGAAAACAATGAACTTGTTGGTATCATCACTGGTCGTGACGTTCGTTTCGTAACGGATCTTTCTAAGAAAGTAGAAGTTGTGATGACGCCTAAAGAGCGTCTAGCGGCTGTTAAAGAAGGTGCGACTCGCGAAGAAGTTCAAGAGAAAATGCACGAAGCGCGCGTAGAGAAAGTACTGGTTGTGAATGATGAGTTCCAACTAACCGGTATGATCACCGCAAAAGACTTCCATAAAGCAGAGCGTAAACCAAACGCATGTAAAGACGAGCAAGGTCGCCTACGTGTAGGTGCAGCCGTTGGTGCGGGCGCGGGTAACGAAGAGCGCGTAAAAGCTCTAGTTGAAGCAGGCGTTGACGTTCTACTTATCGACTCTTCACACGGTCACTCTGAAGGTGTTCTAAACCGTATTCGCGAAACTCGCGCGGCATACCCAGATCTAGACATCATTGGCGGTAACGTAGCAACAGGTGCAGGTGCGAAGGCTCTGATCGAAGCTGGCGTAAGCGCAGTGAAAGTGGGGATTGGCCCTGGTTCTATCTGTACAACTCGTATCGTTACTGGTGTTGGTGTACCTCAAGTTACTGCTATTGCAGACGCAGCAGAAGTTGCTGGCGAGTACGGCATTCCTGTTATTGCTGACGGCGGTATTCGTTTCTCAGGTGATATCTGTAAAGCAATCGTTGCTGGCGCATCTTGTGTGATGGTTGGTTCAATGTTTGCGGGTACTGAAGAAGCTCCGGGTGAAGTGATTCTATACAACGGTCGTTCATACAAAGCTTACCGTGGTATGGGTTCACTAGGCGCTATGTCTCAAGGCTCTTCTGACCGTTACTTCCAGTCAGATAACGCAGCAGACAAGCTAGTACCAGAAGGTATCGAAGGTCGTATCGCATACAAAGGCCGCCTAAAAGAGATCGTTCACCAACAGATGGGTGGTCTACGTTCAAGCATGGGTCTTACAGGCAGTGCAACGGTTGAAGATATGCGTACTAAAGCTGAATTTGTACGTATTTCAGGCGCTGGCATGAAAGAGTCTCATGTACACGACGTTCAGATCACGAAGGAAGCACCAAACTACCGTCTAGGTTAATTTTTACTGGCTATTTCGTTCGGTAGCTGCATCGAAAGTGCTCATTTATACTTATAAACTGCGCGCTTTCTCTTGGCTCTCAAACGAAATATCGTCGTAAAAATAAAACCTATATATTTGACGGAAACGTTTGCTTTTTTCCTTGAAGCATTAATAAGAGGCGAGTAAACTCGCCTCCGTTTTAATAACCTAGCTTATAAGACTGCTCAAAATGACTAAAAATATCCATGACCAACGTATTCTGATCTTGGACTTCGGTTCTCAGTACACTCAACTTGTCGCGCGCCGCGTACGTGAAATCGGCGTTTACTGTGAACTTTGGAGCTGGGATGTAGAAGAAGCGGATATTCGTGAATTCAACCCAGATGGCATCATCCTATCTGGTGGCCCTGAAAGTGTTACCGAGGACAACTCTCCTCGCGCTCCTCTATATGTATTTGACTCAGGTGTTCCTGTGCTTGGTGTATGTTACGGCATGCAGACGATGGCAGAGCAGCTAGGTGGTAAAGTTTCAACTTCTGATGAGCGTGAATTCGGTTACGCTGCAGTACAAGTTTCTGGCGAATCATCAATCTTTAAAGATCTTGAAGCTTCTCAAGATGTATGGATGAGCCACGGCGACAAAGTGGTCGAGATCCCTGAAGGTTTCGTGAAAGTCGGTGAGACAGACACCTGTCCTTACGCTGCGATGGCGAACGAAGAGAAAAAATACTTTGGCGTTCAGTTCCACCCAGAAGTAACGCACACCAAAAATGGCTTACAAATGCTAGAGAACTTTGTTCTTGGCGTATGCGGCTGTGAGCGTCTTTGGACTTCAGAATCTATCATCGAAGATGCGGTAGCACGTATTAAAGAGCAAGTGGGTGATGACGAAGTTATCCTAGGCCTTTCTGGTGGTGTTGACTCATCAGTTGTTGCGATGCTGGTTCACCGTGCAATTGGCGACAAACTAACATGTGTATTTGTTGATAACGGTCTACTTCGCCTAAACGAAGGCCAACAAGTAATGGATATGTTTGGCGACAAGTTCGGCCTAAACATCATTAAAGTTGATGCGGAAGATCGCTTCCTTGCGGCTCTTGAAGGTAAGTCTGATCCAGAAGAGAAGCGTAAGACAATCGGTCACGTATTCGTAGACGTATTCGATGAAGAGTCGAAGAAGCTGAAAAATGCTAAATGGCTAGCTCAAGGTACTATCTACCCAGATGTTATCGAATCAGCGGCATCTAAGACAGGCAAAGCACACGTAATCAAATCTCACCATAACGTTGGCGGTCTGCCAGACGATATGGAGATGGGTCTTGTTGAGCCACTACGTGAGCTGTTCAAAGATGAAGTACGTAAGATTGGTCTAGAGCTTGGTCTGCCTTACAACATGCTTTACCGCCACCCATTCCCAGGTCCTGGTCTAGGTGTTCGTGTTCTTGGTGAAATCAAGAAAGAGTACTGTGATTTGCTACGCCGTGCTGACGCTATCTTCATTGAAGAGCTGCACGCTGCTGACCTATACAACAAAGTATCTCAAGCGTTCACTGTATTCCTACCTGTACGTTCTGTAGGTGTAATGGGCGATGGTCGTAAGTATGACTGGGTTGTTTCTCTACGTGCAGTAGAAACCATCGATTTCATGACTGCGCATTGGGCACACCTACCGTACGACTTCCTAGGTAAGGTATCTAACCGCATCATCAACGAAGTTGACGGTATTTCTCGCGTGGTTTACGACATCTCAGGTAAGCCACCAGCGACAATCGAATGGGAATAACCCCTGTTTGAATAGATAAGCTAAGCCAGTCATCAGACTGGCTTTTTTTATTTTGGAAGATTTAAAGTGTGGCTTTTTTTTGTTTTACCGAATGATCACACTATTTAGGTGGGCAGTTTTAGTATTTTCGGTTTTTGAACCCACTAGACACTTTTTACTAAACCTATAGTTTCAAATTCCGTTGCAACTTAAGAGTCACTCGCAAGTTGACCTTGCCACATCACACTAGCCGTGAAGTTAGTGCTCGAGTTTTCTAGTCTTTTCATCAGAAATACACATAAGGACTTGTCTGATGAAGAAAACAAGCTATCTCGCTGCAATGGTCATGCTATCTGCGGCACCTACCTCTTGGGCGACGATGAACATCCAACCCGATCCTCAAAACCCTACTGGCTATGTCGTTTCACGTGCTGATATCCAAGCAGCAGAGAGTCAAAAGACGGCGGATCCAATGTACCAAATCTGGTCTCAAGCGCTGCGTACTGCACCCAACTCGGTTGTTGAAGCGATTGATTCTGGGTTAGCAACCAACCCAGATAACGTAAAAAGGGCTGAACGTGTCTTTCCACGAGCGGAATGGGATTTTCTGACCCACATGGCCGCGCCGGAATACACCTACACGCGTTTCTTGCGCGCAATTGGTAAGTTCCCGGCATTTTGTGCAGAGTACACGGATGGACGTGATTCTGATGCCATCTGTAAACGTTCGATCGTGACCGCTTTTGCCCACTTTGCGCAAGAAACAGGTGGCCACATCGCTAAAGATAATACCTCTGATAACCCGTTAGCGTTGGAAGAGTGGCAACAAGCCCTAGTACATGTGCGTGAAATGGGCTGGTCTGAAGGTCAGGAAGGCTACACAACCGGGTGTGGTCAAAACGATTGGCAAAACAAAAAATGGCCGTGTGCTACAGGGCAGGGCTATTTTGGCCGCGGGGCTAAACAGCTTTCTTATCATTTCAACTATGGTGCATTCTCTGAAGTCATGTTTGACGGTGACGCGTCAGTATTGCTTAACAATCCTGGCTTAGTTGCCGACTCTTGGTTAAACCTAGCTTCTGCGATTTGGTTCTTTTTGACACCACAAGCACCTAAGCCAGCTATGCTGCATGTCATTGACAAAACATGGACGCCTTCTCAGCGCGAAATTGACGCTGGTATTGGTTACGGTTTTGGTACCACTATCAACATTATTAACGGTGGCATTGAGTGTGGTGAGCAAAACAGAGACAAAGGTCAGCCAGTTAACCGTATCCGCTATTGGGAAGGTTTGTCGGCGCACTATCAGATTCCTATTGAAGCCGATGAAAAGAACACTTGCTGGCAGCAAACGCCTTACGGCAGCCTGAATCTTAATGGCGCAACGGATGTGCTTTACACCAACTGGGATGGTAACTGGAAATACTATGCAGACAGACCGGGTGGGTACTCGTTTGAGTGTGAACTGGTGGGCTTCCAGACTGCGTATTCAGCGCTGGTTCCGGGTGACTACGAGAAGTGTGTAACCAACCTCTACGGCTCACACGCTAGCTGGCCTGAAGTCCGAGTTGTCGACAAGTTAGACCCCGTCGATCCTAATCCAGACAATGGAACAGGCTGGAGCGCCACTAAGGTATATAACACGGGCGATCAAGTGACATTCAATGGGGCAACTTATAAAGCGAAATGGTGGACGCAAGGTGATGATCCAAGCTTAGGTGGCCCATGGGAGCTAGTGGCTGGTACACCAGAGCCGACGCCTGATCCTACTCCAGACCCAACCCCAACGCCTGATCAGGAACCGACACCAACTCCAGACCCAACACCGGATCCAAATACGTTTATTCAGTGGCAACCGGGTGTTTCTCAGGTCGCGAATGGCGATAAAGTGACCTACAACGGCAAGTGCTTTATTGCTAAAAATGGTCCAGGAACGTGGGATACACCAACTCAAGCAAACTGGTTCTGGGACGAAATTTCTTGCCAGTAAGTCTTTAAAACAAGCTAAATCGATTGAATAGGCCCTGAATTTATTTCAGGGCCTATTTTTTATTGCTCGATGTTGTACGGATTTCACGTGTTTTACATCCCTTATCGGCTCAAATACGGTCAAAGTTCTAACTTAATGATTTGCGCAACCTTAGATTGCGATTCCGAACACTATCTTTTTTATTGAACGTCACTAAAATTTGCGCGTAAATTTTATTAACTTTTTTTAAAGGTGCGCAAAATGTCAACAAAACTGGCAAACCCGGCTCCACTGGGCCTAATGGGTTTCGGTATGACAACCATCCTGCTAAACATCCACAATGCAGGTTTCTTCCCTATTGATTCAATGATCCTAGCAATGGGTATTTTCTATGGTGGTCTGAGCCAAGTTTTTGTCGGCATGATGTGTTTCAAACGTGGTGATACTTTTGGTACTACGGCGTTTACTTCTTACGGCCTGTTCTGGCTAACACTAGTTGGAATTCTGGTTATGCCTTACATGGGGCTACCAGCAAGCCCAGCAAGCTTTATGGGTTGGTACCTAGCGCTATGGGGCATTTTCACAGGCTTTATGTTTATTGGCTCACTATGCTACCCAGTAGCAAAGCAAGTGGTATTTGGCTCACTAACAATCCTGTTCTTCTTACTGGCAGCACGTGATTTCACTGGAAGTCAGCTTATCGGCGCTATTGCTGGCTTTGAAGGTATCTTCTGTGGCGCGAGTGCGATTTACTTCGCTATGGCACAAGTACTAAACAACGAATACGGTCGCACTATTCTGCCAATTGGTGAGAAGAAGCCAGTCCAAGAAATGCCGCTAGAACAGGTAGCTGCATAATTAAAAAGAATTTGGTTGATGGTGTGCCTGAAGCAACATTGACTAAACCTAAGTTATCTAACTTAGTAAATTTTTGGGAACGATAAGATGAAAGGGGTTAGCCATTGGCTAACCCCTTTTTTTTACCACTGCATTTTCTTATTTTTTATAGCGTGTCGCTATTAGGTTGAAGGTTGTTCAACCGGTTTAGACTCAGTTTCAGCCGAAGGCTCTTTGCCTGTCTTACGGCGGTACTTGTCTTCCCAGTAGTCAGCACCTTTGATGCCTAGTTTTACTGGATTGAACGTGTACTCTGTAACACCTTGTTTTTGTTGCTCTTCATAATCATTCAGAGCTTTCAAAGCAGGCTTAGACATGAAGAAGATGATTAGGATACCAACGATGTTTAGCCACGCCATTAGACCTACACCTACGTCACCCATTGCCCATGCAAGGTTTGCTGTCTTAACTGTACCGTAGAACACGACAGCGATTAGTGCCACTTTTAGTAGGAACATCAGGCCATTAACTTTGATGTGGCGACGGATGTAAGCCACGTTAGTTTCTGCGATGTAGTAGTAAGCAAGAATCGTAGTAAACGCGAAGAAGAACAGTGCGATTGCGATGAATGGCTTACCAATGCCTGGTAGTGCACTTTCAATCGCCATCTGAGTGAATACAGGGCCGTTTGCAGCAATATCAGCAGCAACGTTCTGTACTAGGAAGCCTTCAGCGCCATGAACGTTGTATGCACCAGTGATGATGATCATAAATGCAGTTGCAGAACATACTAGTAGTGTATCGATGTAGATAGAGAACGACTGTACTAGACCTTGTTGCGCAGGGTGGTCAACGCTCGCTGCTGCCGCTGCGTGAGGACCCGTACCTTGGCCTGCTTCGTTTGAGTAAACACCACGTTTAACACCCCAACCGATAGCAGCACCAACACCCGCCATAGGTGTGAATGCATCGCCAATGATCATAGAGAATACGCGTGGTACTTCGCCGATGTTGAGAAGGATGATGATGAACGCCGTCACGATGTACGCAAGCGCCATGAAAGGAACAACAATCTGCGTGAAGTTAGCAATACGTTTAACGCCACCGAAGATGATAAACGCTAGGATGACTGAAATCAGCGTACCCGTGAAGATTTTCGCAAAGCTGAATGTACCGATAGCTGTTTCAATCATTTCACCAGAACCGAATGCTGCTTCAACCGCATTACCGATACTGTTTGACTGAACGCCAGGTAGTAGGAAACCACAAGCAAAGATAGTCGCGATTGCGAAGATCCATGCGTACCAAGTTTGACCCATTGCTTTTTCAATGTAGTAAGCCGGACCACCACGGAATTGACCTTCGTCTTCTTCCTTGTAGATCTGTGCCAGTGTTGACTCTGCATATGCTGTCGCTGCGCCAAAGAAGGCAACAACCCACATCCAGAATACTGCGCCAGGACCACCAAAACCGATAGCCGCCGCAACACCTGCAATGTTACCTGTACCCACACGACCAGACAGCGAAACCGCTAGTGCTTGGAATGATGAGATACCCTTAGTAGAACTTTTCCCTGAAAGTAGTAAGCGCCACATTTCGCTAAAGTGACGAACTTGAACAAATCGAGTCATGATCGAATAGAACAAACCAGCGCCAAGGCAAAGGTAAATCAATACCGGGCTCCAGATAATTCCATTCAGAAAATCAACTAATGACTGCATAAGTATTTTCCCTGTTTTGTTTTGTAGTGGTTGTTTTCTGAACAGGATATTACCCTTTCTGTAATGTAATTGTTAATTTATTTATTTGTTAGTGTTAATTAGCGTGACCCAAAACACAAAGTGCTAAAAAATTGTTAAATAGTAGCGATTGATTACTTACTGGGCTTCAATTGGAACGCTATATGGTCGAATGGGGAGGTTTGGTGGTGGTTTATACGTACGACAAATAACCCAGATACGTTGCTATATATTTTGTTAATAGAACGTAAATGAGTTAATTGTGTTGATGTAAAAAGTGTGGTCTAGCTTAGCTTTTAGGCATACCTCTCCATACTGAGCTCTGAAAGAGGCTTCTGACCGTTTGATGCCATCAACTCCACTAAGATATCGGCTGAACCACACGCCATCGTCCAGCCTAATGTTCCATGCCCTGTGTTGGTGAACAAATTACTGAACTTTGTTTGGCCTATGATTGGCGTTCCATCAGGTGTCATGGGGCGAAACCCTGTCCAGTACTCAGCCTGAGAGAAATCAACACCTTGTGGGAACAAGTTACTGACGACGTGGTTCAGTGTTGCGAGGCGCTTATCGGGTAAGGCAGGATCAAACCCTGCCAACTCTGCAGTGCCTGCGACACGGATCCTTTGGTCAAAGCGGGTGAGTGCCACTTTGTAGGTTTCATCCATAATGGTGGACGAAGGGGCTTGCTGCTCGTTAGTCACTGGCAGGGTCAATGAGTAGCCCTTAACCGGATAAACCGGAATATCGAGACCGATCGGGTTAAGTAGAGCTTTCGAGTAACTGCCTAATGCGACCACAAAGTGATCGGCACTTAACGTCCCTAGAGAGGTTTTAACACCCACCACCTTAGTGCCTTCCGTTAGTAGAGCCTCAACATCGGTGTTAAACATAAACTCAACTCCGGCTTGCTCTGCCATCTTATGCAGCTGTTGGCAAAACAGATAGCAATCTCCGGTTTCGTCATCGGGCAGGTAAAGCCCGCCAACCAATTCACCTTGCATATTAGCCAGCCCAGGTTCTTGATTGAGGCATTGCTTGGCATCGAGTAATTTGAATTGGGTTCCACTCTCTTCGAGCAGCGCCATATCTTTTTCTACGGCTTTAA
The DNA here is from genome assembly GCF_059833805.1 of Vibrio sp. R10-SF1-ISO8. Lineage (NCBI taxonomy): Bacteria > Pseudomonadati > Pseudomonadota > Gammaproteobacteria > Vibrionales > Vibrionaceae > Vibrio > Vibrio sp. R10-SF1-ISO8. Next base: position 170,108 of record NZ_JCBDHL010000008.1, read on the forward strand.
GCTGGGTAGAAGTGCGGAATATTTGCAGCGTGCCTTGAGTACGTCCTTGGTAATCGAGCTCAAACTGTTGGTTTAATGCGGCTAAACACTCACGGCTACGATTGGCGATGGTAAGCATACGAGATTTGTTAACACGGTACTTATCCAACTGGCAATTGCCGAGCATTTGGCTCGCCCAATGGAGCAAATCAGGGTTGAGGGAGGGTTTAATTTTCAGCGGGGCATGTTGTTCAAATAGCCACTTAATAGCTTTAGTTGGAATACCGGGCGCTGCCCAAGGTGAAGAGTAACCATATGAGATTTGGCCTGCATTGGCAAAGCTGGTTTCTTCTCCCGCTTTAGCTTGTCTGTCTATCACAGTGACATCGAATCCAGCTTGATTTAAGTACCAAGCACTGGTTAATCCGATGACCCCACTCCCTAAAACAATAACCTTCACGAACGCTACTCACAGTTTGAAATTTTGCTAAGGATGAATAATTTACATCCGCTTAACAATCGATAAGAATTGATATTAGGTTTTAGTTTTTCTAAAGGCTTAATATGAAATCGACCTTGCTGCATGGGGTGAACTTAATCTGCATTGTTGCTCGCCATCAGAGCCTAACAAGCGCTGCTAAAGAGCTGAACCTTACGCTCGGAGCTGTCAGCCAACAACTTCAGCAAATTGAACAACGGTTAGGGTTTAGTGTATTTGAACGTCATGCTCGTGGAATCCGTTTAACAGAGCAGGGTGCGAAATTGGTTGATGCGACTAGCCATCATCTGGCTTCGATTGAAGAAAATGTTTTTCAGCTGACGCAGGTTTCAGAGCGCAAACAGATCCGCCTCAAACTAACGCCTTCTTTTGCCTTTAAATGGCTGGTGCCAAGACTAGAAAACTTCCACAAACAGTATCCAGACATTCAAATTCATACCTTTGCAGAAGGGGCGCTAGTCGACAGTGACAAGCGCAACTTCGATATTGCGATTGATTACGGGCCGCTCCCTTACAAGCACTCAGATGCCGAGCTGTTGATGGAGGAGTCGCTGATCCCGGTCATGAGCCGTGACTACTTGCGCTCACATCCGCAGCTAACGGAGGGAAACACCGAGTGGCAACAAGTGACACTATTACATGATGTGATGCCTTGGCATGGTGCGCCGAAAGATTATGAATGGCTCTATTGGGCGTCTCAGCAGCAGCTAGATTTTGAAACCAATCGCGGCCATTTTTTTAATCGTACCGACATGGCGATGTCAGCAGCAGAGGCCGGAGTAGGGATAGCGCTAGCAAGGGTTGCGCTATTAGGCGATGAGATTGAACAGGGGAAGTTGGTTGCGCCTTTTGCTGCCATCGAAGCCAATGCGGGCTATTTTGTTCTTACTCATATCGATGATCCCTACACTCGATTGTTCAAACAATGGTTGAGAGAGCAGGTCAACTAAATTTCTTACGTAAAGTCAGTCATTAAGCCTAAGCGTTATTAATTAAATTGTAAATAACAATGGCGCGACCATATGCACCCACTACACTTAGTAATGTGTCTATGTTGGCTTCTGCCGAGATAGATAATGTTAGGGGCAGCGCATATGGAATCTCACCAAGGCAAATGCAGCTATCAAAATCCTGATGGCTGGTGCTGCGATCAACCGTGTGGGGAGTCAGGCTTGTGTTACTGGCATGACCCAAAAGTCGATAAAAGCAAAGATGATATAAAAGACCAGGTTGAAGAATGGGCCGCAGCGGGTAAACCTTTAGACGGATTTCAGTTGGCAAAAACAAACCTCGAAGACATAGATTTAGTAAACCGAGGCTGTAAAGAAGGTTATCTATGTCGAGATGTTGATTTTTATCGAGCAAACTTAACTGATGCTCACTTTTTTGGCTTAGATTTACGTGGTTCATCTTTGATGAAAGCCAAGCTTATTGGCGCGAATTTACATTGTGCCAAGTTAGACAATTGCAACTTACTTGGAGCAGAGCTTTCTCGAGCCAAGTTAGAAAACATCGAATGGGGTGGTTGTTTAAAGCAAGAACTTGAAGCGAAGAAAGCGTTAAAGCAGAGGGACCGAAAGAAGTCTGTCATGCTGTGTCAGGAAGCCGAAGAGGTGTGCCGTAACATTCGCAAGCAGTGTGAGAAGCAGGGGCTATTTGAAATGGCTGGTGACTTCTTTAAGCGCGAAATGCGATATCGGCGCTATCAAATGCCATTGTTCAGTTTGAAAAGAATGATTTCCAAGTTGGTGGACGTCTTTTGTGGATATGGTGAAGATCCTGTGCGAGTCGTCGGCTTTTCTATCTTCTTAATACTGGTTTGTGCGTTGGCTTATTTCTTGTTAGACACGACCGGAGCACATCCTATTTATGAAGGGGTCACGGGGTGGAAGTTTTACGCTTTAGAGTTTTTCAATTCGCTCTATTTCAGCGTCGTGACCTTTACCACTTTAGGCTATGGAGATATATCGCCCGTCGGGGTCGCGAGGTTTATCGCTGCCTGTGAAGCCTTCTTAGGCAGCTTTACCATGGCGTTGTTTGTGGTGGTGTTTGTTAAGAAAATGACTCGTTAAACCAACTACTTTGCTTTGTAGTCAATATCTAGCCAGTCAGAGAGGATTATTTGGTCGTCTTTGTACTGGTTAGAAAAGTGCTCAATTAAAGCGGCAAGGTGCTCGCCTGTGTCGCACATGGTGTCAGCAACTAAATCTTCAGAGACGGTAATCGCGCCGCCTAGAGGAGTAGCGTTTGTCGCTATCTGCACTGGGACTATAAACTTCGACTTGCTTTCAAGATGGCACTCTTTTAGTCGCCTCGCTTGCTGGTGGATATTAGCTTTTAACTCTTCAGTATAGTCTTGGTTAACAAGGTCAATGGCGACTGGAAACACCAAACCGCGATAAAGAATAACAACCTCGATACCCACATTAGAATCTGCTTGCGACAAACCCAAAACAATATCGCCCGCTAAATGAGGCAGTTGATTAAATTGCTGTTTAAGTAGGTCAATTTTTGTCTGCCAGTCTGAAGTCGAGTGTGAAAGCTGCGCGCAGATGTCTGAGTTTTCAGATTGGACAAAATCGAGAATGGAAGCGAAATATTGGGCGTGTAACGTCATCTTAGTTTATTGGTAAATAAGAGAAAAGCAGAGGCTAACTAAGATAGGAGAGCGAGGCTAGTGAGTCATCTGAATTGTTTGAACTTAGTGTCGCGGAAAACAAAAAGGGTTACCCGAGGGTAACCCTTTATGCAGAAATTTTTGCTGATTAAGCGGCGTTTGCAAACTCGGATAAGAAGCACTCTTTGCGCGCGTTAAAACGCTCGACAAGATCGTCAACCGCATCTTGGTCATAAGGTTTCAAGCCGCTTGCCACCATGCGTTTAATGCCTTTGCCAACCAATTCGCCATCTTCTTTAAAGCTGAAGTTTAGTGTAACAACACCACGTTTGCCTTCTACGTCAAAGGTCGCGCCCGCAAACTCAACTTCAGGGTGAGTCAGATCAAGACGATCAAACTCCACTTCCATGCTTTCGTAAATCACTAGTGGGCGTTGGCAGTTAATCATCATTTGCGCTTCTTCCATGAGCGGCACCATGATGTGAGGGAAGTTCATGCCAGAGAACTGAACATAGCTAGTAACAACATGTTCGATAAATGCAGCATCACGGCTAACTTCACCTTCGCGCGACATGTGTAGGTATTCTTTCGCGTTCTCATCGACCAACGCGCTTTCTTTCTCACACTTGTTCTCAATTGATAGCGAAATTCCATCGTTAACCATGCCAGAGAAGTCAAAGCGCATTTTTTGGCTAATGCCTTCTTTGCTTAGCAATACCGCAAATAGCAGATCGCCAGGTACGCAGAAGCGTTTGTTGTCTTCATCATGGATAGGATTAAAGTCACCCGCGACCTTCTTAGCAAAGTGGCTTGCTTGTTGGCGAGTGAACTGGAACTGATTGTTATCTTGTGAAAAATACGGTGTCAGAAACATACTTTTATTCATGTGGCTATAACTGCCGCGCAGTATACATGAAGCTATGCAATTAAATGGTCTATCCAGATGATATTGACCAAAGCTTAACCTTTGTAGCGAAAGTGACATTGAAAATAATGTGCCTATGAATGTGAATTAATCCACATATTTGCGTAATTAATAAACAAGTTAGTGATGATTGCTGATATGACAATACACATAATTCACGTTACTCACGCAAGGAAGGCACATGAAAGACGAAACGCTCTCAATTCATTTTGGTTACGAAACGGACCCAACAACAAAATCTGTTGCCACACCCATCTATCAAACGGTCGCTTATGAGTTTGATAATGCTCAGCATGGCGCCGATCTATTTAACCTAGAAGTTCCGGGCAATATTTATACGCGCATCATGAACCCAACCAATGATGTGTTGGAAAAACGCATGGCAGCTTTAGAAGGCGGGATTGCTGGTCTTGTTGTGAGTGCGGGTAGCGCGGCAATCAACTACGCAATCCTGACTTTGGCCCAAGCAGGTGACAATATTGTTTCGACACCTCAGCTTTACGGTGGCACTTATACTCTGTTCGCGCATATGCTGCCAAGTCAGGGCATCAATGTTAAATTTGCCAAAGATGATAAGCCAGAGAGCCTTGCCGAGCTGATCGATGAAAACACCAAGGCTGTGTATTGTGAAAGTATCGGTAACCCAGCAGGTAACATCATTGATTTAGAGCGAGTAGCAGAGCTTGCTCATGATCAGGGTGTACCAGTCATTGTAGATAATACCGTTGCTACGCCAGCGCTTTGTAAGCCAATCGAGTTTGGTGCTGATATTGTCGTACACTCACTGACCAAGTATGTTGGTGGTCATGGTACGACGCTTGGTGGAATCATTATCGACTCCGGTAAGTTCCCATGGGCACAACACAAAGATCGCTTCCCTGTATTTAATCAGCCTGAGCCTTCATATCATGGTGTTGTTTACTCAGAAGCCTTTGGTGAAGCGGCCTTTATTGGTCGTGCGCGAACCGTGCCATTGCGTAATACAGGGGCTGCCTTGTCACCGATGAATGCTTTCATGCTAATGCAAGGGCTAGAAACATTATCTCTGCGCATGGAGCGCCACACTGAGAACGCAATGAAAGTAGCCGAGTACTTACAGCAGCACGAGAAAGTGAGCTGGGTGAGCTACGCAGGTCTGCCAAGGTCAGAGTTTTTCCCACTTGCAGAAAAATACATGAAAGGTAAACCTTCAGCGATTTTATCTTTTGGTCTTAAAGACGGTTACGATGCCGGTGTGCGTTTCTATGATGCACTGCAGATCTTTAAGCGTTTGGTCAACATTGGTGATGCTAAGTCGCTCGCTTGCCACCCTGCCTCAACCACGCACCGTCAGTTAAGTGAAGCCGAGCAGAAACAAGCTGGCGTCTCACCAGAGATGATCCGCCTATCTGTAGGTATTGAGCATATCGACGATATTCTTGCTGATTTGGAGCAGGCGCTCAATGCTTAACAGCGAGAGGCGGGAACGGACTGCGTCCTATGGATCGCTCCGCTTCTGGAAAACTAGATAGGGCTTAGCCTTGCTACAAAACTAAAGTTGACTTCACTACCATTGTGGAGCAACTTTAGTTATCCAGTTATCCAGTTATCCAGTTATCCAGTTATCCAGTTATCCAGTTATCCAGTTATCCAGTTATCCAGTTATCCAGTTATCCAGTTATCCGAACCACCCTAACCTGCAATATCCGGTTGTTTTGTACCTTCAAAACCTCAAACTGCCACTCTTGATACTCAATCACTTCACCTACTTCAGGGACTCGGCCGATTAACCAGGTTAGAAAGCCATTTAGGGTTTGGAATCCTTCGCTCTCTTCCCCTTCGAATGTGCTGATGTCTAAACGTCGTTTTAGCTCATTGAGTGGAATCAGTGCATCCATCCACCAGCTACCATCTTGATGTTGCCTTGCCCATGTGTGCTGGGGCGCTAAGCCGAGTTCTCCTGCGACTGACTCAAGAATGTCGTAGTGGGTGACTAGTCCTTGAATGTCTCCATATTCATCGACGATAAACGCCATCTCACAGTTGTTTTGCTGCATTTGATTGAGCAAAGGCAAGCCTTTCATTGACTCGGGGAAGTATCGCGGCTTTCTTACTAAGCGAGCGATCTTTTCAATCGAAAGCGACTCATATTGGTCGAGCAGAACCTTAGAGGAAATCGTCCCGATAATATTGTCTAAGCCGCCATGACAAACCGGCCAAACCGAGTGCTGAGTCTGACGAATCTGCTTTAAACAAGACTCAATGGGCTGCTCAATATCGAGATAATCCATATCGCAACGCGGCGTCATCAAAGAAGTCACGAATCGGTCATTCAAGTGCAGAATATTACGGATCATCTCTTGTTCTTGTGGCTCAATTGCACCGGACTCGGAGCCTTCATTGACCACAGCAAAAATATCTTCTTCGGTGACTTGGTCATTATCGCCGCCGTTTTGGCGAAATAGCTTGAGTAACGCATCGGTAGAGGTACTCAGCAGAACCACAAAAGGGGTGGTGATAATGGCTAGCCAATGGATCGGGTAGGCGACAATAACCGCAATCTTCTCTGCATTTCGCTGAGCAAAACGTTTTGGCACCAACTCACCGACCACAATCGCAAAATAAGTGATTAATACAACGACACTGGCGGTTGCGACGATAGAAGCCAATTCAGCATCAAGCCCTTGCTGTGTGAGCCACAAAGAAAAAGGTGCTGAAAGGGTCGCTTCACCAAAAATACCACTCAAAATACCAATAGCCGTGATACCAATTTGAATGGTTGATAAAAAGCGGGTTGGGTTGTTCTTTAGCTCAAGAGCGAGCTGTGCGGAAGGTTGAGTCTGAGCTAGGCCTTTTAAACGACTCGATTTAGCGGCAACAAGCGCCAGTTCTGACATGGCAAACAAGCCATTAAGGGTGATAAGCCCCACCAGTATGAGTATGTCCATTGAGAGTTCCAGTGATAAACACTTGTTCAGAATAGCCTCAGTTAAGGTTAAAAGATATCAGCATATTGGCGAATAGTTTTTATGGTATGGATTAAAATATTTGATCCCTAGTAGAGTGACTTTTAGCGGGCATTCTGCTGTTGCTCAAAATGATTGACAAGGAAATCTATTAGGGCTCTAACAGGGTGAGATAAGTGTTTGCGAGAAGGGTAGAGCAGATACATTTGCAGTGTATTCAGTTGCCAGTCTGGCAGTATCCATTCCAGCTCACCACTGGCTATCTTGCTGTCGGCTAGGTAGGTAGGCTGCATGGATATCCCTAGGCCAGAGAGTGAGCCATGGAGTAACACGGTGGCTTCGTTAGCGGTGATATCACAATTCACCTCGATTTGATGTTTTTGCTCATCTTTCGTCAATTGCCAGATATGGCGACCAAAGTTTTTGTAGCCAAGACAAGCATGCTGCTCTAAATCTGTTGGATGGGTAATAGCGGATCGTGCATCTAAGTACGCTTTAGATGCCACCAACTTAGAGTGGCATACCGCAAACGGGCGTCCTATTAAGGCAGGATTTGGATCATTAGTGGTGCGAATAGCAAGATCGATTCTTTCGCTGACCATATCTACGGCTCTGTCTTGAGCATCAATATCGAGCTTTATTCCCGGATATTGTTGGCGAAAAACCGTCAAAGCAGGCATCAGTTCTGAAAATCCAAACGACATGCTGACAGACACGCGCACAAAGCCTTGTATTGCCTGGGCAGGCATTAAGCTTTCTTCAATTTGCTGCGCTTGTTCAACCCAGCGCTGTAAGTCTGGCAGCATTTGTTCCCCGGTATTGGTCAGGGAGACTTTGCGAGTGGTGCGTTGCAAGAGCCGCGCACCGAGCCAGTTTTCTACCGCTTCAACATGGCGAGTAACCATAGGACGAGAAATATCTAAACGGTCGGCAGTGGCGGTAAAGCTCTCTGTTTGGGCCACATCCAGTAGCACCTTTGCTGCGGTTAACTTGTCCATTGATATGATCGTTTTACGAAATAATGATGAAAAGAATAGGCTCTATTTAGAAATAAAACCAGAGGCTAACATGCTTAGCAACAAAACAAGCAATCCACTAGGAGACAGCATGAAAGCCTTAACAACACTCGCTTTATTACTTACCACTTGTTCAGCTGCGATGGCCGCAACCGATTTGAACTTTGAGGTTTACAACGCCGATGAGCACAGCTTCAACGTCACTTCGACTCTGGTTGTTGGAGAAACAGAATCCTTACTTATTGATACTGGCTTCACCCGCGCGGACGCACTCCGTATTGCAGCTAAAGTATTGGATGCAGGTAAACCACTAAAAACCATCTTTATCAGTCAGGCCGATCCAGATTATTATTTTGGCGCCTCTGAATTGCTCACCATCTTCCCTGATGCGCATGTGGTCACCACGGCCGCGGTAAGGGAGGCGATTGCGAAAAAACTTGAGAAAAAAGTCAGCTTCTGGGGGCCGAAAATGGGATTAAATGCGCCGAAAGATCCCGTTCTGCCAGAGGTGGTGAAAGGTAACGAGTTAACGATTGATGGTGAAAAGATCGAAATACGTGGTACAGAGGGAGTGCTAGCGCATCGACCATATTTGTGGGTGCCGAGTGAAAAAGCCGTATTGGGTAACGTTGGCATTGTTCAAGGTATGCATGTGTGGATGGCTGACACTCAAACCGACCGAGAAGTTAAAACATGGTTAGCACAGTTGGAAGAGATGCAGGCGCTAAACCCAGAGTTTGTTGTACCTGGACATATGCAAAAATCAGGTCGATTGGATGCCAGCACCATTGCTTATACTCATACATGGATAGAGCGTTTTGTTGAAGCGAAAAAACAGAGTAAAAACAGTGCTCAACTGATCAAGATGATGACTAACCACTACCCAAAACTCGGTTCAGATTTTAGTCTAGAACTTGGTGCTCAGGTCCACATGAAAGAGGCGAGCTGGTAATAGCCTTTTAGCCGATATTAATGGCTATATAGCGAACAGCGTAAGGCTGTTCGCTTTGGTTAGTCGGAGTTGCTTTTCACTTCGAACCCGAGTGTTTTAAGTTCAGATGCAAATTGCGCTTGAGTATCGGGCTCGCCATGAATCAAGTGAATTTGCTTTGGTTTTTCAGCAATGCCACGGATAAAGCGCAATAGATCGTGTTTATCTGCATGGGCAGAGTAGCCTGACATTGTATGAACTTTCGCTTTGACTTCGACCTCTTCGCCGTCAATTTCCACATCCATCGCGCCTGCTTGAATTTCTCGGCCCAAAGTCCCTTGCGCTTGGTACCCTGCTAGAAGAACATCGGTTGTTTCCAAAGGCAGTAGCGCTTTCAGGTAGTCCATGATACGACCACCTTGGCACATTCCAGAGGCGGCGACGACTATCGCAGGCTCTTGGGTGGATTGGAGGCGATTAACCAAGCGCTGATGAGTGCGATGATCTTCGACCGTAATACATTGCTCAAATGCGAGTGGGTGGCGATGCCTCTCTAGCCGCTGTTTCGCTTCTTTGCCCCATAACTGTTTGAAATGGCGATAGGAACGAGTGACACGCTGGGCCATGGGAGAATCGAGAATAATAGGGATAGAAACATCAATTTGATGGTGGTGGATGAGCTGCTCAATATCGAACAACAATTCCTGAGTACGTCCAACACTAAACGCAGGAATCAAGATCGCTCCTCCATCTTCAAGAGAGCGACCTATGATGGCTTTTAACCGCTCACCGCGTGTTGCAATGTCTTCATGCTGTTTGTCGCCATAGGTTGTTTCAATCAGTAGGTAATCAGCACGCTGTGGAGGTTTAGGATCAGGTAGGAGTGGGGTGTTATTTGGACCGAGATCGCCAGAAAAGACCACCACTTCTTGATTCGCCAAGCGCACTTCCACATAGGCGGAACCAAGTATATGCCCCGCGGGTTGAAAACGTATCGTCATCGAACCAAGGGGGTAAACCTCGTCTAGGCAATACCAACAATTGTAGTCCAATGGCTTAATTAGGCGACGTATCTTGTTTAACACGCGCTCGGTTTGTTTACGGTCTAAACCGAGTTGCAGCTTTAGGCTATCTTCGAGCATTAATGGGATCAGTTCGGCTGTTGCGGTAGTGCAGTAAATAGGTTGGTTATAGCCAGTTGCGAGTAACCACGGCAGTCGACCTATGTGGTCAATATGGGCGTGGGTAATGACAATCGCGGTCAAGTGAGAGGTTTCAAATTCAATATCCAATGGCCGAGCATCAGCGCCTTGAAACAGTCCGCAGTCGATAAGAATGGCTTGGGCCTCTGATCTGAGCTCATGGCAAGAGCCAGTAATCGTTTGTTTGCCGCCATGGTGAATGATCTTCATGTTAAATCCTCGCAACCGTTTCAAGCTGACTGTGCCGACAAAGCTATTTTACGACAACTAGCCCAGCCAAATTTGCGAGGATTGAACACTTTTGGCAGTAAGTTATAGAGTACTCAGTGGTTTATCTGCGACTGAGTTACTCTTTGATCGTATTATCCTGCGTACTTACGCCACAGTTTTGTTGCGCTTCGATCGCTGCCACTTCTTTATCCAGTTCTGCGATTTTAGCTTCCATTAACTGGTGACAATGCTCAGCAAGAGCGCGGGCATCACTCAGGTTGTATTGAGTGGTATCAATTGGCTCAAGCATTTCAGTGATCACCACACCATTGTTACGACGGTTAAGGTCAATCTTGTTGTGCGTAGTGCTCACTACCATAGGTGTGATGGGCACACCGGCTTCAATTGCCATACGAAAGGCACCGGTTTTAAACGGTAGCAATCCTCTCCCTTTACTGCGGGTACCTTCCGGGTAGGCCCAAACGGACAGGTTGCGCTGGTGGATGGCTTCCGCAACTTGCTTAATCGTATCGCGAGCTTTGGACTTATCTTGGCGGTTAATCAAAATATTGCCTGTGATCCAATACAGTTGACCAAAAAACGGTACCCAAATCAGTTCTTTCTTACCTAATGAAACGGTACGTGGTCTTAGCATTCCCGGTGAAGTAACAAAGTCATACACGCTTTGGTGGTTAGAAATATAAACACTGTTTTTCGGCGTAGGCGCTCGTTCTAACCCGCGCTGAATCAGTTTTAAACCTACCAGTTTGTGCAGTTGGTTAAACCAACGACAAAAGAAATACACATGCCGCGGATTTCTGGGGCTAAACAGGCAATAAACCATAGCGAAGAGGGTCATAAACACGATAAAAATAGCAGCCAATACAAGGCGAAGAATACTTAACAAAACGCGCTCCTTCCGTTATCCAACCCACGTATGAGTGGTCAATCTGGTTGATACAGTTAGAGTTTTAATTCTATTTAACCAAATTGCAACAAGTTTTGCTGGCACTTGGGTGGTAATCAATTATAAAGCCAATTACTATGCAGTAAGTTCCACTTCGGTAGCAAAACTATGTCTTCAAGTTCTTCTTTTTACGAGCAAAATGCGGAACAACTGTGCGCTCAATATAACGCTCTCCAAGCGGAATCAGTGAATAGCGCTTGGCGCCTCTATTGGCCTATTTCGGGGGATAAAGTCCTTGATGTCGGTGCAGGGTGTGGGCGTGATGCGAAGTGGATGGCGGAGTCTGGTTGTGAAGTGTATGCCATCGAACCTTGTCAGGCTTTACGCAATCTAGGCAGTGAACACACAGGGGAATCTGTTGTTTGGCTTGATGACTCGTTACCCGCTTTGTCTCGCACAACCAACTTAGGTATTCGGTTTGATGTGATTCTGGTCAGTGCTGTTTGGATGCATCTTGCTCCGACACACAGAAAGCGCGCATTCAGAAAGCTCGCCAACCTTCTCGCACCCAATGGAAAGTTGATCATTTCTCTCCGTCACGGTGAATTTGATGATGGTCGGGTGAGCTATGACGTCTCGGTTGAGGAGTTGGAACAACTCTCTAAAGATAGTGCTCTATTGGTGCGCGACGTTACTGACCAATCGGATCAACTCAATCGTTCTGATGTTTCATGGCAAACTGTTGTCATGACATTACCTGATGATGGTTCTGGTGACTTAAATAAAGTCCGCCATATCATCGTTAATGACACTAAGTCAGCCACGTACAAATTGGCGTTACTACGTACTTTGCTACGTATCGCTGACGCACACTCGGGGGCGGTTATAGATCGAAGTGACGGCAAGGTAGCTATCCCCTTAGGTTTGGTTGCTCTTTACTGGAACCGTCAGTTTAAGCGCCTGATAGACATTGAAGATATTCAGCAAAGTGCCAATTCTTCGGCTGGACTTGGTTTTGTAAAGCCCGAAGGGTGGGGAAAGCTAACTCACTTAGCTGCTGAAGATCTCGCTGTTGGTTCACTCTTTACGGGTGAAGAGGCAAAAGCTTTAGACAAGGCCATTCGCGACACTTTAGCTACATTGAAGAGTGGTCCGGTCAAATACACTTACCAAAGTGATATTTCAAATCCCTATTTTCATATGCACCGTAGAAAGTCTAAGAAAACTAGCTCGTATATTATCGATTTGGATTTCCTAGAAAGTTACGGTGAGTTTGTTTTGGACGAGAGTCTATGGGACTGTTTCCGTTTGTACCATTCTTGGATAGAGCCACTAGTTGTAAATCAATGGATCTTAGAAATGCAGCGCTTTGACAGGAATAAGCAGCGCAATATTTCTTTGCAAACTTACCATGACTGCCTTGTCTGGATAGACCACAAACACAATACGCGCGATGTTCGATCTAGGGTTGAGGCATTACGTAGAGACAGTTTAGTGATGAAAAGTGTTTGGAGTGGTAAGTCTCTCAAAAATGACTACCACATTGATCACTGCTTACCTTTTGCTCATTGGCCGAATAACGATAAGTGGAATTTACTGCCAACCACGGCAAAAGAGAATCTCGATAAAAAAGATCGTATTCCTACTCACTACCGTCTTTGCTCATCTCGCCAAAGGATTTTAGAGTGGTGGCAATTAGCTTGGGGCGAGAACGAGCAGTTACAACAATGCTTTTTCTCGGAAGCCACGCTTGCCTTACCGAATGTCCCAAACCAATGCCGCGACTTTGAACAAGTCTTTGAAGCTCTTGGCCTTCAAGTAAGAGGGGTTAAGAGTCGATTATTGGTTAGTGAGTGGTGAGACCAATTTTAGGTCTCACGAAACCGAGTAATTTTCTAACTTCTCTTCGCTCATCGTTCCTTGCTTACCACTCTCCATCTGCAAAATCGTGGCTTGAATTGGGATGGCGAACTCGGCGTTGTTTTGTTTGATGATGCGTTCGATGCTAAACAGCAGTTCTTGTTGCAGCTCCAAGAAGCGTTCTCGGTTGGTGGTATCTAGGTGAGCAAGAATCTCTAAGTTGATGCGATAGTTATCGAATGTCGAGAAATGGACGCGTACAGGGGACTCTAGCGTGTCTGGATGAGCGACAAGCATCGCTTCAATTTCGTGCGTGATCTTTGTAACTACGGTGGTTGGGGTACCAAATCGCAGCGCGATGTCAGCTTTAAACGGGTATCGATCACGGCGACTGTAGTTCACGATCTCCATTTTAACTAATGCGCCATTGGCGATGGTGATTTGTGTACGGTCTTTGGCGCGGATTCGGGTTGAACGCACGCCAATACGCTCAACAACACCCGAAACTTTGCCCATCTGGCAGTAATCACCGACCGAGAGTGACTTGTCTAAGAATAGAATTACACCTCCAATCAGGTTTTCCATCGTTGGTCGAATGGCAAGTGCAATCGCCATCCCGCCTAAACTTAGCCCAGTAACGATGCCATACACAGGTACGCCGATTCGGTGCAATCCATAGCCGAAAATGCTGACAGCTAATGCTGAACCAACCAGTGTGCCGATAATTTGAGTAATGCTCTGGCGCAGGTTGGAGGCGTTGCGAGTTTTTGCCATGGCACTGCACGTTTTATAGCCAAACAAGTAGGCGGCCTGTGCGACCAATAACCAAACAATGAGCTCGCCAGAGATCGACATAACAGACATTAACTTACCCGTCAGATTGAGCTGGTGGTTGCTCAAATAGACAAACGACCCCATACCTGCCGCCATAAGTAGCGGGCGTAATAGCACCAGTTTGTTGGCGCGATAAGCGAGTAAGGCATAAAGTGCCAATCCAGCAGATAACACTGCTAAACCTATCCATTGCCATACCGCTTGATCGGCAACTTCTAGCATGAAGAACGGTGGTAAGCTTTCAATCCAAGTAAACCAATTTGGAGGCACGAGCTTACCAGCAGACAGCGAGAAATAGCGGTAGAAATCTTTGACTGTGCCATCACGGTTGGGTAGATGCTTGACTAATTGATAGTTGGAATGCAGTGCTTCGACAGTTTGAGCAGAAAAAAGGAATTGTCCGTTTGGCTGCTTTTCAATCGACAGTTGAGTATTGGGGATCGTCCATCGCTCAATGCTATTTGTAGCGGGAATAGAGTTAAGATCAAACGCTGGAATTCGATCGAGGATCTCTTTCATCAGCATGACGGATTCTAGAGATATACGTGGGTACTCAGATTTAGGTTGTTGCGAGAAATCAAAGCATTGCACAGCTTTGTTGAAAAGCGCGTAGACAGACTGACGAGCACCTTCTTGCTGCTCGCTTGGTAGGTTTGGTAACTGCGCGAGTTGGTTGTTTGCCGCGTCGACAAGCTGATGAAAACTATCAAATGTGGCTTTGGGGCTACTGGTGTCTGGTGGGGCGAGGGGGAACCGATCTTGTGCGTAAACCCCTGTAGTGATCACCAGTAACAAGGTTGAAATAAATACGTTAATAGCTGCTTTAAACATGTTTGATAAACCTAGTCTTTCCCTGACATTTATAAGCTAATCCATATCCTTTTGATTGCATACCTATGCTTTTTGCTCTCAGCCTTTTTCACTGGATTGTGTGCTGTTCATCAAGTCAGGCTTAATTGGTACTTTCGTTTAGTTATGTGGCATGCAACTGGCCCTTAGATTTTGAGTTCTTAGATTAAGGTTAGCTGGTTGTTTTAAAGGTGTCTAAGCATAATAAGTGTTATTAAGTAATTGCTTTTTAAGGAAATAATTTTTCTAATGAGTGTTCACTTTTTAGATGTAAAGGGTGAGCCCTAGCGTAAAAATAGAGCATTAACTTTATAAAATGTTGGCGGTTTTATAATCATTCTTTATAGCTAGATAGCTTGTGAATCATCACTAGAAATGATGATTCATGAGTGGAAAATGAATAAAAATAGCTCAATGAGGAATAGAGCAGATGCATAACATAACAAGTAAAACCAAAGGGTTATTTACCCTTTCAACTATCGCAGTGGCTATGGCTGGAATCTCAGTGGCGAACGCTTCGCCTTCAATGGTATTCAATGAGGCTGATCTACCAACTAAGTACATCGTTAAATTTAAACAAGACGCACCTATGCCGTTTACTCGTGCTGGTGAGCCAGTTATGGCTGCTAGTGAAGTTCGCGAATCGGTGCTTCAGCAAGTTAAAGCTCGTAAGGTCGAAAAGCTAGGCTCTGAGCCAATCTACAGTGTAGAAATGGATGACAACGAGCTGTCTTCTTTGCGTACTAACGCGCAAGTGGAATACGTCGAGGTCGATCCCCCACGTTACCTGCTAAGTGAAACGACGCCGTGGGGCTACAATGCTGTGAATGCTCAGCTTTTGAATGATTCAAATGCTGGTAATCGCACGGTATGTATTATCGATTCTGGCTATGACATCAGCCACAATGACCTAAGTGGTAACCGTGTTAACGGTACCAACGATAGCGGCACAGGCTCATGGAGTTCTCCGGGCAACAACAATGCCCACGGTACGCACGTGGCTGGTACGATTGCGGCGATTGCCAATACCGAAGGTGTTAAAGGGGTAATGCCGAACCAGAATGTGAACTTACATATTGTTAAAGTGTTCAACGAATCTGGTTGGGGTTACTCATCGAGCTTAGTTAAAGCAATTCAAACTTGTGCGGATAATGGCGCCAACGTGGTTAACATGAGCTTGGGTGGTAGCCGTTCAAGTATTACTGAACAAAACGCGATGCAAGACCTTTACGACAAAGGTGTTCTGCTTATCGCAGCGGCAGGTAACTCAGGTAATACGGCACACAGCTACCCAGCATCTTATGATGCGGTAATGTCAGTTGCAGCAGTTGATACAAACAACGACCACGCAGCGTTCTCTCAGGCAACTGACCAAGTAGATATTGCAGCGCCAGGTGTAGCGGTACTTTCAACTGTGACAGTAGGTGAAGGCGTTCTGTCTGATATTACCATCAACGGTGCGAGCAGCTTTGATCGCGGCGTTGTGCCACATAACCGTAAAATCAAAACTTCCGGCAGTTACGAGTCAGCACCAGTGGCAGGTTCATTTACCGCTCCTATCGCTGCATGTGATATCTCTTCAGGCAGCTACAACTGTGGTGATATGACGGACAAGATCTGTCTGACTGAACGTATTGAAAACCAAAGAACGGGTGTTCGACCTGAAATCAACCCAGTGAAAGCATGTTCTGATGCGGGCGCTAAAGCGGCGATTGTATACAGTAATCAAGATCTACCTGGTCTTCAGAACCCATTTGTTTTGGATGACAGCGATAGCTACCGTATGGTTTCAGTTACCGTTGACCGAGCATTTGGTTTAGAGCTAGCAGGTAAAGTTGGTGATACCGTGACGGTTTCTACGGAAACGGGTAAAGACTACGAGTACTACAATGGTACTTCTATGGCGACGCCACACGTAGCAGGTGTTGCAGGGCTAGTGTGGAGTTACCACCCAACTTGTACAGCAGCGCAAGTACGTAAAGCACTAAACGCAAGTGCGACAGATATTGATGTAGCAGGACGCGACGATCGCACAGGTCATGGTCTGGTGAATGCAGATGCTGCAAAAACTTACCTAGATGTGGGTTGTAATGGTCCTGTAGATACAAGCACTGTACTAGAAAACGGTGTGGCGAAAGGCCCTCTATCTGGCGCAAGCAAATCAGGTACGGTTTACACCTTTGAAGTCCCTGCAAGTGCAACTAAAGCGACATTTAAGCTAACTGGCGGTAGCGGTGATGCGGATATGTATGTCCGTTTTGACGGTACACCGACAACAAGAACATACGATTGCCGTTCATGGGAAAGCGGTAACAACGAATCTTGTTCTCTGGATGTCTCTCAAGCAGGCACATACCAAGTATTGATCGATGGCTACTCGGCGTACTCAGGTGCTTCGCTTGTTGCTACGCACAACGGTTCTGACAATGGTGGTCAAGCGCCATCAAACTACAGCAACCAAAATGCAATGGCGATTCCAGACAACAGCGCGCTAGGTGCAACGAGTGAGATCGA
Organism: Vibrio sp. R10-SF1-ISO8; assembly: GCF_059833805.1. NCBI lineage: Bacteria > Pseudomonadati > Pseudomonadota > Gammaproteobacteria > Vibrionales > Vibrionaceae > Vibrio > Vibrio sp. R10-SF1-ISO8. Next base: position 187,396 of record NZ_JCBDHL010000008.1, read on the forward strand.
TGTACTGCGTTCTGGTGATTCTGGTACAGTGACGGTTGCAGTTGATATTAGCCATAGCTATGTGGGTGATCTTAACGTCACGCTGACTTCACCAACGGGTGGTCAAGTTGTGCTACATGAAAATACAGGCGGTTCAGCAAATGACATTCGTACTAGCTTCCAAGCAAACTTTACTGGCTTTGAGTCAAAAGGTAACTGGAAACTAAAAGCGGTAGATAGCGCACGCCAAGATACAGGTACGATCAACAGCTGGTCACTGTCATTTCAATAAGGAGTGAATATGAAGAAGCAAGTGTTTTATGGCGTTGGTTTAGTTGCCTTAGTGATGAGTACGGTTGCTACATTGAGCCATGCTGATAACCCAGCGTTTCCACCTGTTGATGAAAGACAGGCAGAAGCTGAGGCTCAATCAACCCGATTCTTTGTGAAGTATCATAAAGGCACTGAGCAGCAGACTCGCGAGCTTCTTCAATCTTACCAGCTAGACGTTGTCGAAACGTTAGACAGCCAACAAGTGCTGGTAGTATCGGGTAGCCAACAGCAAGTCGATAAACTGACATCCAGTCAATACATCGACTATGTTGAGCCAGAACCGATTCGAAGCTTATACTCGCAATGACAAAACGCCCCATCGAGAGATGGGGCGTTTTTTATTTTGTCTTAACCACTTAAACTACGCTCATTAAGGCGTAGGAAAGAAATTATGAGAGCGATAGGAATAGACGGTTGCAAAGCCGGCTGGGTAATTTGGCAGGTTTCTGATGGTGCTCCCACCTGCCAGATTGTGCCTGAGATAGCAGATGCGGTACCGTTGATCCAACAAGGCGCAGCTTTGATTGATATTCCTATTGGCTTTAGTGATGCCGCTAGTCCTGACCGAGCATGTGATAAAGCGGCGCGTCGATTTTTAAGCCCCAAACGTGGCTCGTCGGTTTTCCCGGTTCCTTGCCGAGAGGCGGCTTACGCAAACACGTACCAAGAGGCGTGTGATATCAACTTCACTCGGCTTGGTAAGAAGCTATCTAAGCAAAGTTGGTTTATTTTGCCAAAGGTCAAGCAAGTTGATCAGCTGCTTAACCAATTTCCTAATCTATATCTTCGTGAGTCACACCCAGAAGTAGTTTTTGCAGCGTTAAATAATAGACAGCCATTAGACTATGGGAAGAAGAGTCAGGAAGGCTATCAAGAACGACTGGCGATCATCCAAGCCATCACTCCATTAGCGTGGGTAAGGGCTTTAGAGCATCAGATAGAATCGACATTAGTGAAACATGCCAGCCCAGATGATTTAGTGGATGCTTTTGTTTTGATGTTAGCTGCAAAGCATCCTCAGCACTTAAACCGCTTACCCGAAGTTCCAGATAAAGACTCTACAGGGCGAGTGAGGGAAATTGTTTACTGGCAGCCACAAAGCTAATAACAGGTGAGCGCAATCAAAAACGCCAGAAGATAGGACTTCTGGCGTGTTGTTTTAATTTATTGGCCTGAGCTTAAAGCTTAGATTGTGCTCGACTTAATCTATCATGAACAGCCAACCACTCGTCTGAGATGGGTGGATGTTCAACCCAGATCTCTTCGCAGCCCCATTTATCAGCATCATCTAACGCGCGATAAAGGTCATGAGAATAATCAGCCACATTTGATGGCATTTGCTTGGACTTAAAGCTTTGGTTTTCAATCGCCGAAATATGCAGGCAGGCAATGTTACTCCCTTCAGCGTTTTCAATCTCAGCAAGGTCAACCAAACGTACTCTGGTATTAGGTTGGTAGTGGCTAGTGACATTTCCCGGAACGGCAACAGTGTGTGCCTTCGGTGACAGCACTTCTTCGCCCAGCGTTTCTGATAGTTGCGCTGCTGTCACCGGACCGCTGCGCAAAATACGGAAAGGTTTTTGGGTTAGGTCAATGATGGTTGACTCTAGACCATGAGCACAGTTACCTCCGTCGAGTACAGCCGCAATTCTGCCACCTAAAGAGTTGAGCACATGCTCGGCTGACGTTGGGCTGAGCTTTTTATATGGGTTTGCTGAAGGTGCTGCAACAGCCATACCTGAAGATTTTAGCAATGTAGCAAACACTTCATGAGCTGGCATGCGAATGCCTATGGTGTCTAAACCGCCGGTTACCACTGGTGTCGCTTGGTCAGCTTTATTGAGCAGTACAGTCACAGGCCCAGGCCAGTAAGCTTTGGCAATGGTGTATGCTTCTTGAGGAATGTCTTTTGCCCACTCAGACAGTTGCTCGACCTCTCCAATATGAACGATCAGGGGATGATTCGCTGGTCTACCTTTGGCGGCAAAGATCTTTTTCACCGCTTCTGGGTTTGATGCATCTGCAGCAAGGCCATAAACGGTTTCAGTCGGAATCGCAACAAGCTCGCCAGACGCGAGAATGTCTTTAGCTTGTTCGATATCTTTGCTGTCACTTGCCAAAAGGTGTTGCGTGTTCAATGTCTCTTCCTCAAACAACCAATAGGGTTAGAAAATCTAAGCGGGCTATTTTAACCATGTTTCACAAAGTTTCGACGTTTAATTGAGTATGAATTGTATCTATCGATAAGTTTTTTCTATATCAGTCGATCTTTCAATCGCTTAACGTCACGATTAATATTGGTGGCTAGGATTAGTTTGGCGGCAAGGAGCAATAGAGTGGATCAGAGTTACGATTACATTGTGATAGGTGGTGGGATAGTCGGTGTCTCGACGGCTTGGCAATTGCAAAATCGTTATCCGGACAAGTCCATTCTCTTGCTAGAAAAAGAGCAGCAACTCTCATCTCACCAAACCGGGCACAACAGTGGTGTGATTCACGCTGGTGTCTACTATGCGCCGGGAAGTTTGAAAGCGGAGCTTTGTAAGGCCGGAGTTGCAGCCACTATCGACTTCTGTCACAAACATGATATTAAGGTCGAGAATTGTGGCAAATTGCTAGTTGCAACAAGCCCAATTGAAGTCGAGCGCATGCAAGCGCTGTATACCCGTTGTCAGCAAAATGGCATAGAGGTTGAGCTGATTGAGCAGCAAGAGCTTAAAAGGCGCGAACCTAACATTGTTGGGTTGGGGGCTATTGCCGTTTCAGCCACCAGTATTGTGGATTATCGCCAAGTCACCGAGGCGATGGCACAAGAGTTTTGCCAAGGGGGCGGACAGGTGCGCCTTGGAACACCTGTGGTGAACTTACAAGAGTACTCAGATAGGGTTGAGGTCTCGGTTGTCAGTGACGGCCAGGCGCAATTACTTCGAGGTCAGTTTCTGGTCGTCTGTTCGGGGTTAATGGCCGATCGCATGACCAAGATGATGGGGCTACAAACGGATTTTCAGATCATTCCTTATCGCGGTGAATATTACCGCCTAGCGCCTAAGAACAACCAGATCGTCAACCATCTAATTTACCCAATTCCTGATCCTGATTTACCTTTTCTTGGTGTTCATCTCACTCGTATGATTGATGGCAGTGTTACAGTTGGACCGAATGCGGTGCAAGGATGGAAAAGGGAAGGTTACGCACGCATTAACTTTAGTTTTCGTGACGTGTGCGAAATGCTCTCGTTCAGTGGTTTCTGGAAACTGACGGCTAAGCATCTAAAAACGGGGTTGATTGAGACGAAAAACTCTTGGTGGAAGGCAGGCTATTTGAAATTGGTGAATAAATACTGCCCAAAAATTCGAGTTGAAGATCTTGAACCCTATCCAGCGGGGATTAGAGCTCAAGCTGTGCTAAAAGATGGCACACTAGTACACGATTTTCTGTTTGCAGAAAGCCCACGTAGTTTGCATGTGTGCAATGCCCCTTCACCCGCAGCGACCTCTTCTATCCCAATAGGTAGCTATATTTGCGACAAGATTGCGAGCAAGCAAGCTAAGACTATTCAAGACCATTAATTTGCTTAATAAGGTCGAGAAACAAAGCGTGTCCAATAGGGATTAGCTCGTCATCAAAGTCATAGTCAGGGTTATGTAGCTGAGGAGTGTCGACACCGGCTCCCAAAGCAAACATTGCCCCTTGTTTTGCTACTGCGGTGAATTGGCCAAAATCTTCAGACCAGCGCATAGGTTCATCCAGCAAGATGTATTCCGTGGACGTGTTGCGGCACGCCTGAACGACGCGATCACAGCCTTCATTTGAGTTAACACTTGCCTGAAAAACATCATCAAAACCGAATTCTATTTCTAATCCGGTCTTGTGAGCACAATCGCGCGCGAACTTTTGTGTCACCTCTACTAAGGTGTCCATTGCTTGATTGCTCTCGCTACGAAGTGTTGCCATGACAACGGCATCTCCAGGGGCAGTACCAAAAGCCACTTCGCCAAGCTTGGCATGGATGACAGTAACCCATAGTTTATCTTCGATGCCTTGTTCGGCTAACTCTTCTGGAAGCTGGTTGAGTTTTTCGATGATCTGGCACATTGCGCTAGCGGGGCTGATACCATCCTCCGGGTGTGCTGCATGTGATGTTTTACCGCTGAGTTTAATGATGATGCCGCGAGAAGCACAATTAAAAGTCCCAGCTCGTACTGCTACCGAGCCAAGTTTTAGGCCTGGGTAGTTATGTAGCGCAAAGGCGTAGTCTGGCTTTAGGGGGGCGAATTTCTCATCGTTGACCATATCAATCGCACCAGCCCCTGTTTCTTCCGCTGGCTGAAAGCAAAGTATCACTCTTCCAGATTGCGGTTTGCGAGTCGCGAGTGTCGCGCCCAAAGCAGAGATAATCGCCATATGACCATCGTGGCCACATTTATGTGACACGCCATCAAGGATAGAGCGATGGTCAAAGGTGTTTTGTTCTTGTATTGGTAGGGCGTCTAATTCGCAGCGTATTAAAGTTGAAGGCCCTATTTCTTGACCGTGGAAGACAAATGCGACGCCATGACCACCAAGCTGAGTGTGGACTTCATCCGGCGAGAAACTTTCAAACACGCGAGTTATACGCAGAGCCGTTTGTTGCTCTTGATGTGAAAGTTCAGGGTGCTGATGAATGTTTTTTCTAAGCTGAGTAAGTTGGGGGAGATCTAACATGCGCTATCCATACACTTTTTAACCAGTGAAATACTATACGCTGAGGCTAAAAACAGTATGTTGATGAGGTTCTAACTATCTAAATCCGAGTGGCTTTCTAATTGGTGGTCATTTAAAAGGGTTTAAGTTCCACAACATTGCCCTCAGGATCCTCTACGTAAACAGAGCGACCGTACCCTTGTGCGCCGTATCGTTCGGCAAAGCCTGATGTAGTTATATTGTGTTGCTTTAGATAGTCGAGTAATTCCTCTTCCTCAAATGCGGACACTTGCAGACAGAAATGGTCAACGTTTCTACCGTTTTGTTGTGGCGCTTTGCCCCCCATTCGACCTAGCTCACTATCAACTGTCACTATGTCAATTAATGCGCTCCCCGCTCTGAGTTGGGTAAGCCCAATATCGAGCTTTTCTCGTTCAATCACGCAGCCAAGAATGTCTTGATAAAAGTGCACCATGTTATCGAGCTGGCTCGTTCGCAGCACAATATGATCGAGTGCGATGATGTTGATAGGCCGTTTACTCATTGATTGCTGCCTCCTCTAAAGCAATAAATTTAGTATACGCAGTTGTGGAAGAGGTGATCGATTGTGAAAAATAAAAAAGGGCGCTAGAAATAGCGCCCATTGAGTTTGTCTCGCTTAGAGTTAGGCCGTTACTTGTCGAGTCGAAGACTGATAAGCCGGTAGCTCTGAGCGCAAGCCTTTGATTAGGCTGACACACATTACAAGTAGAACAAGAGTGAAAGGAAGACCTGTTGCAACAACTCCAGATTGAAGCGCTTGCAATGCCTCTTTACCACCAATCCAAAGCATAACCGCTGCAATCGAGCCTTCAATACATGCCCAGAAGATACGTTGTGGGACAGGTGCATCAATTTTGCCACCAGCGGTGATACTGTCGATAACGAGTGAACCAGAGTCTGAAGAGGTAATAAAGAACACCAAAATTAGGACAATTGAAAGCACAGAAATGACTGAGCTGTATGGCAGAGCATCATAAACCTGGAACAAGGTCAGCGAAATATCGGTTAAGCCATTCGCACCAAGTTCACCCACTTGGTTGACGACCTGATCAAGAGCAATACCGCCAAATACCGACATCCAAATAAGCGTCACTGTGGTTGGAATAATGATCACCGCAAACAGGAATTCACGTACGGTTCGACCTTTTGATACGCGCGCGATGAACATACCAACAAATGGTGACCAAGATACCCACCAAGCCCAATAGAACACCGTCCAACCGTGCATCCAGCCAGTATCCTCGCGGCCGTGAGGGTTACTTAGCGGGATAATGTTTTGCGCATAAGCAATGGTCGTGTCCCAAAGTGACAGCATTGCAGTGTCAAAACTGATGAACAATACAAACGCAAGTAAAGCAAAAGCAATCACCATGTTGATGTTGCTTAAAAGCTTAACGCCTCCATCGATACCGCGAATAACAGAGAGTACCGCAATGCAGGTCACGAAAGTGATCACAATCATCTGCATACCGATGCCACCATCAAGACCAAATACATGGTTGATGCCGCTGGTGGCTTGCTGTGCGCCTAAACCTAAAGAAGTGGCTAATCCAAACAAAGTAGCGAGGACGGCGAGAATATCGATTACATGACCTAGCCAACCCCAAGCTTTATCGCCAAACAGTGGGTAGAAAGACGATCGTAGTGAAAGTGGTAGTCCTTTATTAAAGGCAAAGAAGGCCAAAGATAGCGCCACAATAGCGTAGATTGCCCAACCGTGAATACCCCAGTGGAACATAGTGGCACCCATAGCAAGTGCTTTCGCGTCGTCACTATATGCTTCCGCGTTAAGCGGCGTACCGTACCAATCAGTAAAGTAGGCTGTTGGCTCGGCAACGCTCCAGAAAAGTAACCCTATTCCCATACCAGCTGCAAACAGCATGGATAACCATGAAATGGTCGAGTGCTCGGCTTTGGCATCGATTCCACCAATACGGATCTTGCCTAGAGGGGAGAGTAGGAGCACTGCGGCGAATAAAATGAAGAAGTTTGCAGACCACATAAAGAAGGAGTCAAAATCTACAATAATGCTGTTTTTAAGACCGTTCAGAGCGTCTCGAGCAGTAGTTGGGTCAACAATTAAAAGAGTCAGTAGACAAAGGATCACAAGGCCAGCACTAATCCCAAATACCGGATTGTGGATATCGAATCCCCACTTTTGTACGTTGTCTTGTCCAACTTGATAATCAGTGGTTTCGATACTGTATTTTTTTAATGCATTTTCCATAAATACAAGGTTTACGTTTTTATAATGTGTTTCACTTTTTCAAGAAAAACACTAAAAGCGCCCTCCATTTGTTTTGAGTTCAAAGTAATTTTTGCGGCGCAACTATAACCTTTAGTGTGACATGGTGCAAATTTGATTCATTTGTGTAGATTTGTTGTACGTAGATTGATTTGCTGTCTAATTATTTGATGTGTAAGTTTTACTTCGTTTTTTGTATAGAAAATAGCTGAAAATTCGCTTTGATTTTACTGCTCCCGACAGTTTCTTTTTCAGGGTGATCTCGCCAAAACCGTATTCAGTAACCTTATAAAAAGTGAACGACGTTCTGTTCTTTATCTCTTAAATCAGCAATTTGGGACACTTTTTTTATTCTGCATTGTGAAATATTTCTTTTGTGAATTTATTGGGCCCTTCTTATTGCTTGCGGCGATGGTCCACTTTGTGTATTTCATAATTGGAGAAAACTGTGGAAAAGAAACTGCCTATAACGGTGAGCATATTTATGACTTTCTTATCGTTTCATTCTAATAGCTCTGAGCAAGGTATTTCTGGGGAGCTTGGGCTATTTGCTCAATACCAGGAAACAAAAAGTAACTTATCAACTGGGAGTGATAAGGCTTTAACATCGCTGAAAAATGAGGGTGCGTCCGTATCAGAAAGTAGTGTATTTCCATTGGGGAGCATTCAATATCAGTGGGGCAATCATCTGGTATTTATTGGTCAGAGCGAAGATACGTTTGTGCGAGGTGTGCTTGCGTTGGAGCTAGGATATAGGAATCAAATCAATAGAAACTCATCATTATCTGTCGCGATTGCCCCTACGGTTCAAGACGGAGAAGTGTGGTCAAACCCCTATCTAGTCAACGATAAACGTGCAAAAACGGAAACTAAAGGTAATGTCTATCGAATAAAGTATGAGCACCAGATCCTGACTATGGATTTCGCCTATTATGATCGAAAAATTGACACTGAAGCATCACCAAATAAAGAACTAAACAGGGAAGGAACGGGCTATTTTTCTAAGCTTGCGATTTCACTTCCCTTGTCTACGTCTGCGTTAATCGAGCCGAGTGTTTTTTATCAAATGGATGATGCTCAAGGGAGTGCAATGGCGTTTGAAAAAATCGGTGCGGGTATCACAGCTTCGATACTGTCGGGTCATTATACGTTTGTGTTCGATGGTCGTTTTTCTACTAGTGAATATGATGCAACTCATCCAATTTTTGGTGTGACTAGAGAAGAGGATAAGCTGCATCTCGGGTTATTATTTGAGGAACGGGAGATTTTTGGAGACCCTCACATGAGTCTAATCGCGCAAGTAACTTATGAAAAGTCGGATGCCAATATCTCATTTTATGATGAAGAGGGCTTATCATTTCTTATAGGTGGTTTATATCGCTTTTAACCACACTCTTGAGGAGGAACTAAATGAGGTTAAACCACTTTTGGGCTTTATTGAGTATGTTGTTTGCGACTAACTGGTGTTACTTGGCTTTTGCGAGTGACACAAGCCAGCTTCATAGTTTTAAACATGGTGAAAATTCACTTTCAGCCTTCTATAAAGCGCCTGACAATAATGCACAGGTGAAAGGTGTTGTCATTTTTGTATCGGGTGATGGAGACATCCCTTATGACGCTTATGGCTACTACGACGCGATTTGGGAGCGACTTTTAAAATCGGGCTATGCGATATTCAGTTGGGATAAACCAGGTGTGGGTGAGTCCAGTGGAAATTGGCTTGGACAAAGCATGGCAGACCGGAGGAGTGAGGTAGAGGCTGCGATTGCTTATGTAAAGCGAACGTATCCAGACCAGTCAAGTCGGCTTGGTATTTTTGGCTTTAGTCAGGCTGGTTGGGTAGTACCTTCACTGTTGAAAGAACATCAAGATGTGTCATTTATGATCGGCGTTGGTTATTCCATCAATTGGATGGAGCAAAGCTGGTATATGACACAACTACGATTAAAGCGTGAAGGTGTATCGGAGGCTGAATTCCTGAACGCCAAAAATCAGCATTTGGCAGAGCACTCTTTTTGGAAAGGGGATCCACGCTATGCTGATTACTTACAGACGCTTGATGATAGTGACGATGTTATGAGCGAAGCACGCTTCTATTTTGTGAAAAGAAACGTCAGCTCGGATTCAAGTAAAGACTTTGCAGGTATTGAAAAGCCACTGCTAGTGCTTCTGGGTGAAAATGATGAGTTAGTTGATGTTGAGAATACTTACCAAGTACTTACCTCAATCTTTGATAAAAGCCAAAATACCACAATTAAGCTAATACCTAACGCAACTCATAGTTTACTTAAGTACCCTGAAATTAACAGTCAGACCTCAAGCCTAAGTCTGCTGTTTAAACTATGGTTCTGGGGAGAGAGTATCTACGCCCCTCAATTTCTAAAAAGTATTGAGGAGTGGTTACTTACGCTGGACACCTAGTGTGGAGAGTAGGTGCAATGCGGCGAACAAAATGATTAAGTTTGCTAACCACATAAAGAAGGAATCAAAATCTCTAATAATGCTGTTTTTAGGACCGTTCAGAGCGTCTCGAGCAGTCGTTGGGTCAACAATTAAAAGAGTCAGTAGACAAAGGTTTACGTTTTTACAATGTGTTTCACTTTTTCAAGAAACCACTAAAAGCGCCTATTGAGCAAAATAGGCGCGTTTGGTCTTTGTTTTAGCTGGTTGAAATCGTTAATGTTTAGTGATTTTAACCATTAAAAGCACGAGCTACTCGACCTTCACTACTGATGGTGTATTGCTTAACGTAAGCAGGTACGAAAGCTGATTGCCCTTTACCCAGTATCAGAGTTTCTCCGCTGTCAGCATGTAGCGTTAGATCACTATCAATTGACATGAGAATTTCTGCACTCGACATTTGCACTGGTTGCTGTTGTGGAGCGCGGTAGATTGAAAACTTGAAATCTTGTACAGGAACAGGGAAGTGATGCTCACAACCTTTTACTTCAGCATGTGTAAGCAGAGAGTTGATTGACTTAGGAATAAAATCCGTACATTTGACTAGTTCTTCAACATCCATGTGTTTTGGGGTTAACCCTGCACGCAACACATTGTCGGAGTTCGCCATAATCTCGAGGCCAGTACCTTTGATGTAGGCGTGAGGAGTTCTGGCACTTAGGAACATGGCTTCCCCGGCCTTAAGAGTAATGACATTAAGCAGAAATGGTGCGAACAAGCCGACATCATTCGGGTATTGCTGTGAAAGAGACAAAATGAGTTCACAAGTCGCACAGGTATTGTTCGATGCTGCATAGCTAAGTAGATGCTCAAGAGCATTGGTTTTGCGCTCTTCTTGCATCGATAGTAGCTCTACAAAGAAAGTACACAAACCCTCTTGGTTTGGATTGCGTTCAAACTGAGCTAAATATTCGCTGATCTCAGGAATGTCACACTGCTTGAAAGCGTCAATGATTTCATAAAATGGGCGAAAACCGTTCATCGCTTGGTAGTCGGTGAGTGCGTAAACGAGCTCAGGCTTGTGGTTGGCGTCTTTGTAGTTACGATTGAAGGCGCCTAGCGGGATACCAAGCTTTTGTTCGTTTGCATAGCCCTGTTCTGCATCTTGCTTGTTAGGGTGTACCTGAATCGACAAGGCTTTATCGGCCGCAAGAATTTTGAAAAGATAAGGCAAGTCGCCATAAATGTTTGACGTGTTTTGCGATAAGAATGCTGATGGGTTTGGCTTGATCAAATCTGACAGCGAAATACTGTCACCTTCTTGTTTGATCATCGAGCAACCATTTGGGTGAGTGCCCATCCAGACTTCGGCTTGCGGCTGCTGCTTGTCGTTGGCGAAACCAAACAAACCTTGGATGGCAGTACGGCTTCCCCAGTCGTAGTTTTGGATCTTGTTGTCCATTTTGAAGAAGCTTTTTGGTGAAATAGTATTCAAAATCATAAATTTTACCCGTAGAAAACCCTCCGAACTGAATCGGAAGCAAAAAAGAGTGGAGGTAGTTGGGTGAGCGGTTAACTCACCCTAAGATGTGTAGCGTGGTGGTCGCTATAATCGAAGCTTTGGCGCCAGAGGTTTGCGTGAAGGCTGCGCCTGAAGAAAGGGCAGTAACAGTAAGCCAATAACGGCGGCACACACCGATATAGTGATGAAGAATCCGGTCCAGCCATATTCTTCAAGAATCAGTGCTAACGGGTAGCCCGATAATGCTGCTCCCATATAGGCGAACAATCCGACAAAACCTGTTGCGGCGCCTGCCGAGTCTTTGTGTGAACATTCTGCTGCAGCCATACCAATCAACATCTGAGGACCAAACACAAAGAAGCCAATGGAGAAAAGCCCAGCCGCTTGAAAGGCGAAATTAGTCAAAGGCATTAACCATAAAGCGGCAACCGACAAGAAAATACCCGCGGCAAATAGCAGATTCATAGGGCCGCGATTACCGCCGAACAGTTTGTCAGAACCCCAACCCGCAACAAGAGAGCCGACAAAGCCGCCGATTTCAAACATAGACAGCGCAGCGTTGGCATTAATTAAACTGTAATAGTGTTGCTCTGTTAGGTATAAGTTTCCCCAGTCATTAATCGCAGTTCGAACGATGTAAACCAGCACATAGCTAAAAGCGAGCAACCATATGTATTTATTGCTGAATACGTATTGCTGCAAGATCTCTTTGTAGCTAAGGCCATGTCCGTGATTTTCTTGGGCGAGTTCCAATCCGTCGTTTCGCCATTGCCCTACGGTCGGTAAACCTAGTGTGGTGGGTTTATCTCTTAAACGCCAGCAGACGATAATACCGAGAATAACCCCGATAATACCAGGAATGATAAAGCCTTCACGCCAGCTATAGTGGAGGATGATAAAGCCAACAAGCAGTGGGATCAGTGCACCGCCGACGTTGTGTGCGGTATTCCAGATTGCCCACATAAAGCCACGTTCTGAACGGGAATACCAAGTAGTGAGAAGTTTAGAGCACGAAGGCCATCCCCATCCTTGAAACCATGCGTTCATTACCCATAATGCCGCTAATGTCACCAATGAGCTTGAGAAACCAAAAGCAATGTTGATCAATCCGGTCGCAATCAAACCGACTCCCATGAAAAAGCGTGGGTTAGAACGGTCAGAAATGGTGCCTGAAATGAACTTTGACAGCCCGTAAGTGATGTAGAAAAGGGTGCCAATTAAGCCTATATCACCTTTATCTAGCCCTAGGTCGACAATCATTGCAGGTGCAGCGTAGTTGAATGTTTTACGGGTGAAGTAAAAGCCCGCATAGCCAAGGTACATACCAACCATGATATGCAGACGCCAGTAACGATAGCGTTCATCAACTCGAATTTTACTAAGCGGAGCTTGGTTATAGCTCGGCGATTGAAATAGGCCAAACATGCTGGTTATACCTTAGGTAAGGTGATGGCGATGTGTGTACCATCAACATGATCGTTTAAGGAGTAGATATACATTTTGCCGCCAAGTGCTTGAACTCGCTCTTGCATACCACGGACACCCATTCCTTTCATACAGTCTTCAGCTTTAAAGCCTATACCGTTGTCTGCGATGTTCAGTGACAAGTCATCTTCGATTGATAGTTCGATAACGATCGACGTTGCGTTGGCGTATTTGGCGGCGTTGTTTAACGCTTCCTGACATAGGCGGAAAAGGGTCACGTTTAATGTGTCACTTAACGAGCCGTAATCACCGCTCCAATCAAGTACGACGCGAGTACCGTGATTATCGAACTCCATTTCACGAGTTAGCTGTTGGACAGATTCTTTGAGATCCAAATCATCGAGCATTTTTGGTCTTAGTTTGCTAAGCAAGTGTTTAGTTGTGTCATACACGTTCAATGAAAGGCTCTCTATCATATCCGCAGAGCGAGTATTCATTTCAGCGTTATCGACTCGCTTAATAATGCTGGCTTGAGTTCGAATTGCGGTGATGTTTTGACCAATTTCGTCGTGCAGCTCTCGCGCCACATCACGACGGACTGATTCTTCGGCTTGTATTAGTTGGCGAGATAGCGTCTGATTGCGAGATAGTTCTCCACGTAATTTTTGGTTGAGATCTTTCTGCTTTTGCACGGCTAGACCGAGCATAATTCCAGTTAGAGTTTGAGCTGAAATAGATAAAAGGAGATCGGTAATCTCTAAGTTAGATACACCGCTTTTCGCAGCAATGAGTGCAATACTATTGAGCATGGTGGCAAGCAGTGCTCCCTGCCATCCATAACGCAGAGCGAGCACTATGATTGGAATCGCCATACAGAAAGGGGCAAATCTTTTTAGCTCGTCGGGCAAACTGGTTTGAATCAAAATACTGGCAATTAGAAGTAGGGCGTACAGCAAGATATGACGCACTTTGAACTCAACATTGTTTGCTAGCAAATTAGACGTGATCGGTGACCATGGGCTTAGAAACAGATAATTCCAAAGCAGATAGCACATCGGCAAGATCATTAACCCTCCAGCAATACTCGCTAGCCAGAGCATGTAGACCGATTCAACATGAAAGCCGACCGCGGCGACATTGATACAAGATGTGATCAGGATAACAACCGCCATTACAGCAAGGTGCTGGTTTTGATTGCCGGTATAGTATTTCTTTGCGAGGTGAACCAATGGAATGCTTAACACACTGGCGACAAGGACCATCAACCATTGCGGCTGTTCTAAAAGCATCGCCAGCGCGATAGTTAGCCCCCATTCTGCTAGGTATATCGTCACCCAGTATTTAGAGCGAGTGTGCAGAGTAATGCCTAGACGAAGCGCAAACGGAAACAGCAAGATAGCAAGTTCAGCATCGTTGACAAAATAGTAGGCGATGACCCACAGGCAAAACCATGCACAAGCTGTCATGAATAGGCCGCAAATGGATGTCGCAAGGTAACTACGCATTACAGGGGCTCTTGAGAAAACAGCTTTGCGAGCTCGACGTTATTTTTAACCCCAAGCTTGTCGAGAGCATTAGAACGATGAACGTGAACCGTTTTATGACTAAGTCCAAGCTCAACCGCGACAGATTTCACATCCAACCCTCGGGCAAGTAGTTGGCACACCTCGCTTTCTCTACGCGTGAGTTGAGTCAGCGTGGTCGATTTATCACTTGGAGTGGCTAATTTTAGGGCAATATCTGGTGTCAGGTAGCAGCCACCAGAAGCACTGGTTCTAACTGCTTGAACCAGCTCATCGGGACTACAGCGTTTGCTAAGGTAGCCCTTCGCACCAAGCTTTAGTGACTTTTCTACCATAGCTGGAGAGTCGTGAACGCTTAACATTACGCAAGCGATGCCGGAGGGAATTTCGTCTAGTAGGGTAAGCCCACTTTCGTCTGCCATCGAGATATCTAAAATGACAACATCAGGCTTGCAAGCAGGCAAGCCAATGCGAGCCTCCGCAACTGAGCTAAATTCGCCCACAACGCTCATGTCTGTTTCTAAACTCAATAGTTGAGCGAAACCAGAACGAACAATGACATGGTCATCAACTAGCGCTACGTTAATCATTATAAATACCCAAATATCGTGATAAGCAAACGAAAATGAGCTCTCAAAGAGCTCAAAGAAAAATTCGCCATGATACTAAATTGAACTGCTTAATTTAATGATCTTGCGCGCCTTGGCTGGCAAAGCGCGCTTTGGGATCAAGATTGGCTTTCTGCCAGTTCAAGTTTCTTCTTGTTTTGGCGGATCTTTTTCTCTTCTGCAATCGCAACGAAAGCAAGCAAAGTGATACAGATAAACGCTGAAGTATCGAGGGCCGCAAAGGTACCTTTCCAACCAGTTAGGCCGAAAATTGGGGTTCCATCGGCTATCATGCCTAAACCTAATTTGGCAAAACTATCACCGATTAAGTAGGCAAATGTGCCTTTCACACCGTCTGCCACACTGATGGCTTTCTTAGGGACAAAACCAACCGCTGCAACACCGATTAAAAGTTGTGGACCAAACACCAAGAAACCAAGGACGAACAGAGACGCCAAGTACATAAACTCGCTAGTAGCGTGTTGATAAAATTCTAGTGAAACAATGATTAAGCCCAGAGAAACACAAGCCACTAAAGCACGGCGACCATTTGCGAGATCGGATAGGTAACCCCACATCAACGTACCGACTAGAGCACCGACCTCAAACAGAGTGAAGCCAGAGATAGCTGTTTCTTTGGATAGGCCAAGTTCTTGGTAAGCGTAAACGGTAGACCATTGGTCGATACCAATACGTACGATGTAAAGGAAGATATTGGCAAAGCAAAGTAGCCAGATGACTTTGTTTTTCAGGACGTACTCAACAAAGATCTCTTTCTTGGTCATTTGATTTTCTTCAGCCGCTTCGTCTTCTTCGCTCACTGCTTCATCAAATAATTCTTCCACTTTACCTAAACCGTAGGCTTCAGGAGAGTCGTTACCATAGCGCATACCAATGAAACCGACGATGATGGCAATGATAGAAGGGAAGACGAACATGCCGATTACATGACCATCGAAGAGGTAGTTCGCACCAAATAGAGCCACACCTGCAGCGCCCGCGCCGCCAACGTTGTGCGACATATTCCACAGGCCTAGGTATGAACCGCGTTTGTTACGAGGCGTCCATTTGGTAATGGTTGAGTAACTAGAAGGTCCCCCCGTACTTTGGAAGAAACCACTTAGAGCGTAGAAGGCCACCATTAAGAAAAGGCTAGCGCTGCCACCACCCATACTGAAGCTGAAACCAAGCATAGCCAAACCAGAAAGGATAAGCATAAAAGGAAGGAACTGCTTGGTGTTTTTGCCATCAGCGTAGTAAGAAACGACTGTCTTACCAATACCGTAAGTAATCGAGAAGCCAAGTCCTATCAAGCCTAAGTCAGTCATCGACAAGCCGTAAGTTGAAATCATGTCGTTTTGCGCGACATTGAAGTTTTTACGGATCAAATACATGGTTAAGTAGCCAATAAATACTACTAAGTAAGATTGGATAAATGGCTTAAACCACATTTTTCTGCGGGCTTCGACGGGAAGGTCGAGGGTAGGTTTCCGGACTTGTTCCAGGAATTTTAACATCATCAACTCTCTTCTATTTGGGTGATGCACAGAGTGCTCTATTCTTTTTTCTGCCAGCGATTTTATAGAGTCGCTTTGTTAACCACATGAGAGGAGGGCTTAGATCGGCTAGGAAAAATTCCTAGTAACCACTGAATAGCGTGTAAAGCGTGAAAATCGTCACGTTCTTAGTGAGTGTTTTGTCGGAAGGAATGGAAACTGAACAGATTTCGGTTGAGGGATTGCCTCTAATGCAACATATCTAGTGTATGCACCAGTTGCAGAGATGCACGTTTTCGACAGAGACAAAGTGAAAGAGGTTCCCTATATGACAACTTCTATCTTGGCTTTATGAGAACGATTGCATTGGATGAAACTGAACTATTGTGTGAGTTTGTTTGCATAAAATTTACTGGCTTTAGATTTTTGCAATCAATGAAATATAGGATGTGTTTGGAAAAATAAATACAAATAATCAATAGGTTAAATCAGGTTGTTATGAACAAATTCCGATGCACTATCCTCACATGTTTTTCGTTATTAATGTCCACTCAGGCGCTGTCTTATGATCTTAGCTGGGAGCTGTTTGAAGGTGATGACCTCGCGCTGCTAAAAGAGGCTGAAACGTCAAGCGACCCAGAAGTACTCTATAAAGCGGCTAACTTGTTGATAGATGAGTCTGTTATGCAAGCGAATATAGACAGAGCTCATGAATATCTAGAACAAGCACTAAAGTCAGGTCATGATGGCGCTGAAACTCTGAAAGCAGATTTAGAGTATTCGGATGGTAACTATGAAGAGGCACTCTCGTGGTATCACAAAGCTGAAGATGGGCAAGATCCCTATGTGTTGTATAGCTTGGGGGTTATGTACTTTGATGGTGAAGGTACAGAGCAAGACGTCAAAAAAGGCAACGAGTACTATTTAGCCTCAGCGAAACTTGGCGATGATGACGCTATGTACCAACTCGCTTTTTCCTACAACGATGGTGTTGGAGTCGAAAAGGACTACGCCAAAGCTGCATATTGGTTTGAGCAAGCCGCAAAACAACAGAATGCTAGTGCGATCTATAACTTAGGGATCGCTTACCTAAATGGAGAGGGCGTTGAGATGAACTGCCAAAAAGCGATACAACACTTCGAGCATGCAATTGAACTTGAAGATCATACTCGCTCGGTGGCGAAACTTGGTGATATTTACTACTACCCTAAATACAAACAGCGCTGCGGCTTTAAAACGACTGATTACGCTAAGTCCTTTGAATACTTTCAAAAAGCAGCAATGCTAGATGATACTTACGCCCAATATATGGTGGGATACGCGTATCGAAATGGTCATGGTGTATTCAGTGATTTTGCCAAATCATTGGCATGGTTTGAGATTGCTCAGGAAAATGGCGATGAGGATGCTGAAAAAGAAATCCTCAATGTGAAGCAATATATGTCTAACGACGAACTCGCTAAAGCGCAGCAGTATAAAAACGAAATCATCGACGAAATTTGGTAAGTATACAAAAAAGGCGCTAACTCTATGAGTTAGCGCCTTTCCAAACGTTTGGTGCTGGCGGGAGTTGAACCCGCGTCCAAAAACCATTCATCATTGGTACTACATGCTTAGTCGATCTTTAAATTCACCAAGTACCTGCGAACCGACACGCTAGTAAATGACTATCCTGAATTATAATTCGCCGTTCATCTCTCAGGCGGGAGAATCCGGGCTAGCGCGTTTGGGTTTGATCTCTCGTTGGTCCCCGTCTTACGTGCGGAAGCTAGGGCGAGAGAGCTCTGAGCAGGTTATTAAGCTGCTAGTGCGTAGTTTTCGTCGTTTGCGACTATTTTTTTGCGGCTTTTTACGTGGCCAACCGCCCCACGGCATGCACCTCAGACTGCAAAATTCCTGTCGAATCCTAAATCAGCCCCAAAGTGTTCCTCGCATAGTACCAGAAAAGTGCAACCTGTCTAGACTTGTGCGTTTAAGTGCTCAATATTAGCGCAGTGAACTCTTCATTACGCGCGCTTTTTCGCGAGCCCAATCTTTTTCTTTAAGATCAGTACGTTTATCGTGCAGCTTCTTACCTTTCGCTACGCCGACTTTCATTTTCACCCAAGAGCGAGACCAGTATAGGGAGAGGGCCGCAAGTGTCATACCTTCGCGGTTGATTCGACCTAGTAGGTTATCAAGTTCGCGACGGCTCATTAATAATTTACGCACACGGGTAGGGTTCGCCACAACGTGTGTCGATGCTTGGTTAAGAGGGGTAATGGTCATGCCACTCACGAAGGCTTCGCCGTCACGCATAAACACGTAGCTTTCTGCGATGTTAGCTTTGCCTTGACGAAGGGCTTTTACTTCCCAGCCTTGAAGCTCCACACCTGCTTCGATTTCATCGTCGATGAAATACTCGTGTCGAGCTTTCTTATTGACAGCGATGGTATTGCTACCCGCTTTTTGTTTAGATTTTTTCTTTGCCATAATGGCTGCATTATACGGCTAGGAGTTAAGTTAGGAAATCCCTTTATTTGCGCTGAGTGCAAATAAAAGTAAAATTGCACCAAGCTTGAAGTTCAAGCAGATGTTACGAGGAGTCAATATGAAGCAAGTTAGTCGTTCTGCTTTAGTGTCGTTTAGTGCCCAGCAGATGTTCAATCTAGTGAACGATGTAGCGAGCTACCCAGAGTTTTTACCGGGTTGCTCTGGTTCGCGTGTGATTGAGTCGAGCTCGGATGCGATGGTGGCTTCTGTTGATGTTGCAAAAGCAGGGATTAGCAAAACGTTTACCACGTCGAATGAGTTGGTTGATGGTGAGGCGATCCTCATGAATTTAGTCGATGGGCCGTTTAAAACACTTAAAGGTGGATGGTTTTTTACTCCGCTTGATGAGCAGGCGTGTAAAGTCGAGCTTAAGCTTGAGTTTGAGTTTTCAAGCAAGATGATTGAAATGGCGTTTGGTAAGGTTTTTAACGAACTGACCAGTAATATGGTCAACGCTTTTACGAAGCGCGCAAAACAGGTGTACCCAGCTTATGAGTATTGAGTCTGAAATGATTCATGTTGAAGTCGTCTATGCTCTGCCGAAAGAGCAGCGCGTATTTACGCTAGTGGTTAATCAGTCAATGACCGTCGAAGAGATCATAGCTCAGTCTGGCGTGCTTGAGTTGTACCCAGAGATTGACCTAAAGAAGAATAAGGTCGGCGTATTTAGTCGTAATGTTAAGTTGGATGCTACGATCAATGATAAAGACCGCATCGAGATTTATCGTCCACTTCTAGCCGATCCAAAAGAGATCCGCCGCAAGCGAGCCGAGCAAGCCAAAGCCGCAGGTTCTGCCGATCCGGTTACGGGTGGTAAGAAAAATCCGTTGAGGAAGGAAGCTTAAAGAGCGGGAACGGACTTCGTCCTATGGATCGCTCCGCTTCTAGATAACGGGATCGGGCTTCGCCCTTCTGGAAAGCTAGAGTTGACTTCTCGACCACAGCGGAGCAACTTAGTTTTCCAGTTTTCCAGTTTTCCAGTTTTCCAGTTTTCCAGTTTTCCAGTTTTCCAGTTTTCCAGTTTTCCAGTTTTCCAGTTTTCCAGTTTTCCAGTTTTCCAGTTTTCTAGGACGAAGTACGTTCCCGCATCCCGTTTCCGTAGCTAGGCGTTCCAAACAAAAAGGGTTGACGTAATACGCCAACCCTCTAAAACTTATCCAGCTATCCAGCTATCCAGCTATCCAGCTATCCAGCTATCCAGCTATCCAGCTATCCAGCTATCCAGCTATCCAGCTATCCAGCTATCCAGCTATCCAGCTATCCAGCTATCCAGCTATCCAGCTATCCAGCTTTAGTTAATACTCTCAAAAAAGTCTTTGCTTGGCGGGAAATCGCCGGCGACATTAACGAGTTGACCTTCACCGTTGAAGTCAACGATTAGGTTTTTCTGAATTGAGTCGTTGTGACCTTCGGTATGGTGGTAGATGTAGTACCAAGTATCAGGATAACCATTTTCTACGAGCATAGGTGAGCCCATTACATAACGGACCTGCTCTTTAGTCATACCAAACTTTAATTGCTCTACTGCAGATTGCTCTACGTAGTTGCCTTGGTTGATATCAATGCGGTATACCAACTTTTCTAATAGCGAGCAGCCTGTCAGCATTGTCATAGCGAGTGGTACAGCGATAAGCCACTTTTTTAATTGCATACTTAAATTCTTGTAACTGATAAAAATCAAACTCAGCCGATAATAAACAAGCTAAGCGCTAAAGTAAAAAGCTGAGAGCATTTTGAATTGATTCAGACCATGATTTTTGAATTTGGTTGCAAAGTCGAGTCAAAATTCTTCATTGAAAGGAACTTTGACTCGAAAAAGCGGGGATTAAGCGGCGATAAGCAGCTCTTTAGCGTTGGCTAGCGTTGAATCAGTAATTTCACTTCCGCCTAGTAGTCGGGCTAATTCTGACACGCGTTGTTCATTGTCTAAGCAGTGCATCTGAGTTTCGGTTTTACCTGCTTTAGTTTGTTTCGCGACGAACAGCTGTTGGTGGCCGCAACCAGCTACCTGAGGAAGGTGAGTGACACAAAGAACTTGAGTGGATTCGCCTAGCTTGCGTAGCATCTTGCCGACCACAGCGGCTGTTGGGCCACTGATGCCCACATCGACTTCATCGAAGATCAGGCTAGGAGTATCGACTTTCTGCGCTGTTATCACTTGGATTGCTAGCGATATACGCGAAAGCTCACCACCAGAGGCAACTTTGGCAATAGGTTGCATTGGTTGCCCGGGGTTGGTTGAGACAACAAAGCACACGGTGTCCATGCCAAGTGGGGACGGGTGAGTGCCTTCATTTGATACCTCAATACGGAACTGCGCTTTTTCCATACTAAGCTCGTGCATGCTAGCCGTGATCAGCTTATTGAGTTCTTTGGCATAACGAATGCGCGATTTATGGAGCTTTTCTGACGTTGTTAGGAAGCTTTGATATTTGTTTTCTACTTCTTGTTCAAGTTCTTCTAGGCGTTCGTCCGAGCAATCAAGTGCTTCTATTTGACCGAGTAGATCTTGATGATGTTGGTAGAGTTCATCAGGCATAACATGATGCTTTCTCGCAATCGACATGACTTTAGAGAAACGCTCTTCCACGTAAGCCATACGTGCAGGATCGACATCAATGTTGTCCAAATAATTACGAAGTTCGCTATTCGCTTCTTCAACTTGAATAATAGCTTCAGCAAGCATATTGGGTAACTCAGCCAATTTTTCATCCAACTCAGCGAGCTGGATTAAGGAGTGATTGGCCGATTGCAAAATACCAAGCGCGTTAACTTCTTCACCTTCGTAAATAAGTTCGATGGCTTGTTGGCAGGTAGAGGCAAGTTCTCCACTGTTTGAGAGACGCTTGTGTTCTTGTTCGAGTTCTTCATATTCATCCTCGCCAAGAGAGAGTTCATTAAGCTCTTTGATTTGGTACTCAAGAAGTTGTTTCTGAGCTAGGTTTGCCGCACTGTTTTCTTTCAACTGCTTAAGGTTGTTGTCTGATTGTCGCCAAGATTGGTAGGCGTTACGAGTGTTCTTAAGCTGGTTAGAGTGACCTGCATATTGATCCAACATTGCCATTTGGTACTCACTTTTCATCAATTGATGATGGGCATGCTGACCATGGATGTTGATTAACAGTTGCCCCAAAGTTTTTAATTGAGAAAGTGGGACAGGACTACCGTTAATAAAAGCACGTGAGCGGCCTTCTTTACTGATGATACGGCGCAGAATACAGTCGCTACCATCTAATAAGTCGTTGTCTTCTAGCCAGCGAGTAGCATTGATATTGTTCTCTAAAGAGAAAGCCGCGCTTACTTCAGTTTTCTCTTCACCTTGACGTACCATGCTGGCTTCCGCGCGCCCGCCTAAACACAAACCGAGAGCGTCAATGGCGATGGATTTACCCGCGCCAGTTTCACCGGTAATGGTTGTCATTCCTTTGGATAGCTCTAGCTGTAGAGACTTAACAATTGCAAAATTATTAACACTTAGATGAGCCAGCATTTTGTTGTACCTGTTTAAATGAACAATACTGTATAAGAAAACAGTATATACTGTTTCTTTATACAGTAAAGTGGCGAGGGGAAAATTTTGTGATCAGGAGCGGGAACGCTTTGGTGTGAGATCGGACTTCGTCCTACGAGATGCGAGAACGCTGCGCTGATGGAAAACGGGATCGGGCTTCGCCCTTCTGGAAAGCGAGGGTTGACTCCTCAACCACAACAGAGCAACGTTAGTTATCCAGTTATCCAGTTATCCAGTTATCCAGTTATCCAGTTATCCAGTTATCCAGTTATCCAGTTATCCATAGGACGAAGTCCGTTCCTGCCTCCCGCTTCTTTAGAAAAGTTCGCCAAAATAAAAAGGGTTGACGAAATACGCCAACCCTTCAAAACTTCTCCAGCTCTCAAAACAACCGACTCGACCAGCCCAACTTGTTTCTTAATACATGGTAGTAGCTGTAATCTTTCGGGTGGATCAGCTTAAGCACATTCGGGCTTTGGTAGATGTGGACTTCGTCGCCCGGTGAGACTGGCAATGATACTTGACCGTCACAGCCTACTTCTTGCATTCCGCGGTTATCTGGAGAAACGACAAGCTTAATATGGCGCGCGCTATCGACCACAAGTGGGCGGCTAGAAAGGGTATGCGGGAACATAGGCACCAGTGAAATGGCATTTAAACTCGGTGACAGGATAGGGCCGCCACCAGAGAGTGAGTAGGCGGTTGAGCCTGTTGGCGTGGATACAATGAGGCCATCTGCTCGTAAAGAGAACGCGAAGCTATCATCGATGTAAACTTCGAACTCAATCATATGGGCGACTTGCCCAGGGTGAAGTACCGCTTCGTTAAGCGCGGCGTTGTGGCTTTTTACTTGCCCATGTCGATGCACTTCTGCTTCGAGTAAAAAGCGCTCTTCTTCGATGAACTCGCCATTCAGTACGGCTGATAAAGCTGTTTGGAAATCTTCTGGGTTTAGGTCGGTAAGGAAACCTAAATTACCTCTGTTAACACCTATGACAGAAATATCAAAGCGAGAGAGGACACGCGCAGCACCTAGCATGTTGCCATCACCACCGACGACGATCGCTAGGTCGGCAATACGCCCAAGCTGAATCAGGCTAGCGAAATCGTCACTAGGAATATCATCTAAGATCTCGCTTAATCGATCGTCGATATACACTTTATAACCTTCGCTTTGAAGCCAGGTATACAGCTCTTTATGAGTCGCTATAGCTTGCTGATCTCTTGGTTTACCAATGATGGCGATCACTTCAAAAGGTTTTTTCATAGGTTTTCCGCACCAAATAGGCTTGATTCGACAATCTTCATCCCCATAATAATGGCAAGTTAGCTATTTATGCGAATTTTTGTGTATCCCAATACGATAAACGTGATGTGTTGGGAACCAATAAAGTTGAATTCTGGAGATATCATGAGCAACGAAGAAAACAAAGTTACAGAAGAAGAGCTGGATCAAATCATCGAAGAAGCAGAGAAAGTAGAAGCGGCAGCTCAAGAAGTTGAAGCAGAGCTTGAAGAGATTGGTGATGAGAAAGACGCTAAGATTGCTCAACTAGAAGCAGCGCTACTAACAAGTGAAGCGAAAATTCAGGAACAGCAAGATGGTGTGCTACGTGCGAAGGCTGAAGTTGAAAACATGCGTCGCCGTACTGAAACTGAGATCGATAAAGCGCGTAAATACGCTCTAAACAAGTTTGCGGAAGAACTGTTGCCAGTTATCGATAACTTAGAGCGCGCAATTCAAGCCGCTGACACTGAAAACGAAGTGGTTAAGCCACTGCTTGAAGGTGTAGAACTGACGCACAAAACGTTTGTAGATACGGTTTCTAAGTTTGGTCTAAAAGAGATCAACCCTGAAGGCGAAGTGTTTAACCCAGAAATGCACCAAGCGATGTCTATCCAAGAGAGCCCTGACCACGAAGCCAATACGGTTATGTTTGTTATGCAGAAAGGTTACGAACTTAACGGCCGTGTGATTCGCCCTGCAATGGTAATGGTTGCTAAATAATCTTCACATATAACGTGTTTTAAACAGAAGAGAGGCTTAGGCCTCTCTTTTTTTATTTTCCCAGTCCGCTGTGTATGTTTGTAATAACTAATTGATTTAGTGAATAATTCTAGTTGATGGGTTTAACATAAAATTAATTTCTTATTTGAAACTTGTAACATTATCGTAAACAAGCTCTTTATTTTGTAACCTTTGTGTGTATTATGTGCGAACTCTGTCGGAAAAACCGGCGGAATAAACTATAAAACCATAAATTGAAAACACAACATTCTGGAGATGGATGATGGATAAATCGCTTTCAAGCAAGATTTTTGTAGGCTTGTTTGCTGGTCTACTGATCGGTACTGCGATCCAGTACTTATTTAGCGGGATTGCAATCTTTGATACTTACCTTCTAGGCGCTGCCGAAGGCGCGGGCGGTATGTTCGTATCACTGATCAAGTTACTTGTTGTACCTTTGGTATACGTTTCAATCGTATGTGGTATTGTTGACCTGAAAGACATCACTGCCTTTGGTCGTCTTGGTGGTAAAACCTTTGCTCTATACATTATTAACACCATCATCGCGATTACTGCGGCGCTTACAGTTGGTATGATTTTCCAACCAGGTGCTGACGCGAACCTAGCAGGTACGATTTCAGAAACGGTTAAACTCACAACAACTGAAACACCTGATATCTTCTCACTAGTGGTTAACATTGTACCAAGCAACCCTGTTCAAGCGTTTGCTAATGGTGACATGCTACAAATCATCTTCATGGCAATCCTGACAGGTCTTGCTATTCAAGCTCTTGATTCACGCGGTGGTCCGGCTATTCGCACATTCAAGATGGCAAACGAAATCATGATGAAGCTAGTTGGTCTAGTAATGAGCCTTGCTCCATACGGCGTATTTGCGCTGATGATTCAGCTAGGTGCAACGCTAGACGCGAACACGCTAATGTCTGTAGCAGGCTATGTAGCGCTTGTTGTGGCAATGCTAGTGTTCTGGATCTTCTTCTTCTACCCAATGGCAGTAGGCATTGCGACAGGTACTTCTCCAAAGACGTTCCTACGTGCAACTCGTGAGCAGATCTTATTCTCTCTATCTACAGCAAGCTCGAACGCGACGATCCCTGTAACAATGCGTACTCTGACTGAGAAACTACACGTTTCAAAATCAGTAGCAGGTTTTGGTGTACCACTAGGTGCAACCATGAACATGTCTGGTGTATCTATCTACATCGCACTAGCGACTATCTTCGTTGCAAACGCATTTGGTCAGCCAATCAACACTGCTGACGTGTTCACTCTAGGTCTTACTATCCTGCTTCTATCTATCGGTGCTGGTGGTGTTCCTGGTGGCGGCGTTGTAATGGTCGGCGTTCTTCTTCACCAACTAGGTCTTCCACCAGAAGGTCTTGCAATCATCGCAGCTGTTGACCGTATCAATGATATGTTCTGTACATCTTCTAACGTAGTAGGCGATACCGCTGTCAACACTATCGTTGCAAAAACAGAAGGTGAAATCGGCAAAGAAGAAGCAGAAGTAGAAGCGAAACCTGCTCAAGCGAATGCTTAATCATTAAAGTGTCGGATTTTGAAAGCGAGCCTTAGGGCTCGCTTTTTCGTTAGAGGAATGGAGAACTGGAAAGCTAGATAACGAGAAAACTAGGTAGTTGGGAGTTATTCGGTACGAAATTTTCTTATGAGGGAGGCAAGGATCTTTGCGATACGATTGCACTGTTCGCATAACTTGTCTCGGTCAGTTAAGGATAGATAGCCAAACTCCGCGGCAAGTAGAAGTTGAGTGTTCAATTCTCCCGTAGATCCTTTCGCGACACTTAAAAAGTATGCCGTTTCTTTATTGCTTTCTCTTTCCATCCCTTCGGCAATGTTACTTGAGATAGAGATACAAGAGCGCCTGATTTGATCTCGAAACGAGTAATCGCTTATGTGATTAACTTTTGGGTAGACTTGCTTACATAGCTCAAAACTGATTTGCCACACATGTAAATTTTGATATTTCATTCTGAACACTGAAGAAATGAAACATCCTAAACCTTGATGAGCGCTTAATCGCATGAAAATAGTATGAAGAAACTCAGCAAGTTTAAAATTAGTTGACGACACTTGTTCTCTGGAAGAGATAATAATCCAGCTCTCCAGCTCTCCAGCTCTCCAGCTCTCCAGCTCTCCAGCTCTCCAGCTCTCCAGCTCTCCAGCTCTCCAGCTCTCCAGCTCTCCAGCTCTCCAGCTCTCCAGCTCTCCAGCTCTCCAGCTCTCCAGCTCTCCAGCTCTCCAGCTCTCCAGCTCTCCAGCTCTCCAGCTCTCCAGCTCTCCAGCTCTCCAGCTCTCCAGCTCTCCAAATCTTTTTTAACTTTTTTTCACTTCGTCCCTTGAAAAGCCATTTGCCGCCCTTATCTATTGGGCATAGAGAAGCAAACATCATTATTTTTGTTTGTGAGCAAGGGTTGAAACCCGATTCTCCATCCCCACATAGGGGATATAGCAAAACGAAAATAGAAATTTATTCGGAGATAGCCTGATGGGTAAAATCATTGGTATTGACTTAGGTACTACTAACTCATGTGTTGCTGTACTAGACGGCGACAAACCACGTGTAATTGAAAACGCAGAGGGTGAGCGCACCACTGCATCGGTAATTGGTTACACAGACGGTGAAACGCTAGTAGGTCAACCTGCAAAACGTCAAGCAGTTACTAACCCAACTAACACGCTATTTGCAATTAAGCGTCTTATTGGTCGTCGTTTCGAAGACGAAGAAGTTCAGCGCGACATCGAAATCATGCCTTACAAAATCGTTAAGGCTGACAACGGTGATGCTTGGGTAGAAGCGCAAGGCCAGAAAATGGCAGCTCCTCAGGTTTCTGCTGAAATCCTTAAGAAAATGAAGAAAACTGCAGAAGACTTCCTAGGTGAGGAAGTAACTGGCGCAGTTATCACAGTACCTGCTTACTTTAACGATGCTCAGCGTCAAGCAACTAAAGATGCTGGCCGTATCGCAGGTCTAGAAGTTAAACGTATCATCAACGAACCAACAGCTGCTGCTCTAGCATATGGTCTAGACAAGCAAGGCGGCGACCGCACTATCGCGGTATACGACCTTGGTGGTGGTACATTCGATATCTCTATCATCGAGATTGACGAAGTTGAAGGCGAGAAAACATTCGAAGTACTAGCGACTAACGGTGACACTCACTTAGGTGGTGAAGACTTCGATAACCGCATGATCAACTACCTAGTTGAAGAGTTCAAGAAAGAGCAAGGTATCGATCTTAAGAACGATCCTCTAGCAATGCAGCGTGTTAAAGAAGCAGCAGAAAAAGCGAAAATTGAGCTTTCTTCTACTTCTCAAACAGACGTAAACCTACCTTACGTGACTGCAGATGCGACTGGTCCTAAGCACATGAACGTTAAAGTGACTCGTGCGAAACTAGAATCTCTAGTTGAAGACCTAGTTCAACGTTCTCTTGAGCCTCTAAAAGTTGCTTTAGCTGACGCAGACCTATCTGTGAACGACATTACTGACGTTATCCTTGTTGGTGGTCAGACTCGTATGCCAATGGTTCAAGCGAAAGTTGCTGAGTTCTTCGGTAAAGAAGCTCGTAAAGACGTGAACCCTGATGAAGCAGTAGCAATGGGTGCTGCAGTTCAAGGTGGTGTACTTGCTGGTGATGTTAAAGACGTACTTCTACTAGACGTTACTCCTCTGTCTCTAGGTATCGAGACTATGGGCGGCGTAATGACTAAGCTAGTTGAGAAGAACACAACTATCCCAACGAAAGCAAACCAAGTTTTCTCTACAGCAGAAGACAACCAGAATGCGGTAACTATCCACGTTCTTCAAGGTGAGCGTAAGCAGGCGATGTACAACAAGTCTCTAGGTCAATTCAACCTAGAAGGTATTCAGCCAGCACCACGTGGCATGCCTCAAATCGAAGTAACTTTCGACCTAGATGCGGACGGTATCCTACACGTATCTGCGAAAGATAAGTCGACTGGTAAAGAGCAGAAGATCACTATCCAAGCTTCTGGCGGTCTAAGCGACGAAGATATCGAGAAAATGGTACAAGAAGCAGAAGCTAACAAAGAAGCGGACAAAAAGTTCGAAGAGCTAGCTACTGCACGTAACCAAGCTGACCAAATGATTCACGGTACTCGTAAGCAAGTGGAAGAAGCAGGTGATGCACTTCCAGCTGACGAGAAAGAGAAGATTGAAGCAGCTATCTCTGAGCTAGAAGAAGCACGTAAGGGCGAAGACAAAGAAGCGATCGACGCTAAAGTTCAAGCACTTATGGCAGCAGCTCAAAAGCTAATGGAAATCGCTCAACAGCAAGCTCAAGCACAGCAAGGCGCTGAAGCTGGTGCAGAACAAGCACAGCCTCAACAAGATGACGTGGTTGATGCTGAGTTTGAAGAAGTTAAGGAAGAGGGCAAGAAGTAATTCTTGATTCGACATACTTAATTTAATTTCTTGCGGGCGTTTGAGGAAACTCATACGCCCGTATGTTTGTAATTAAGATGTCAGTCTAGATAATGGTTCTCGAATCTCGAATCTCGAATCTCGAATCTCGAATCTCGAATCTCGAATCTCGAATCTCGAATCTCGAATCTCGAATCTCGAATCTCGAATCTCGAATCTCGAATCTCGAATCTTTATCTAGAATGATACAAACACCAAGCGGTGTGATAACCATCCTCCGTTTGCAGTACTACATTGGTGACGAAGAACATGTCAAAACGTGATTTTTACGAAGTATTAGGCGTAAGCCGCGATGCATCAGAGCGTGATATTAAAAAGGCCTACAAGCGCCTAGCGATGAAATTCCACCCAGACCGTAACCAGGGTGATGAAAGCGCAGCAGAAAAGTTTAAAGAAGTAAAAGAAGCGTACGAAATTCTTCTCGATCCGCAAAAGAAAGCTGCTTATGACCAATACGGTCATGCTGCTTTTGAACAAGGCGGTATGGGCGGCGGCGGCTTTGGTGGCGGCGGTGCTGATTTCGGTGACATCTTTGGTGATGTGTTCGGTGATATCTTCGGTGGCGGTCGTCGTGGTGGCGGTGGTCATCGTGCTCAGCGCGGTGCTGACCTTCGTTACAACATGGAGCTGTCACTTGAAGAAGCAGTTCGTGGTGTATCTAAAGAGATTGAAGTACCAACGCTGGTTCACTGTGACAGCTGTGAAGGTAGCGGCGCTAAGAAAGGCACTTCTGCGGAAACTTGTGGCACCTGTCATGGCCATGGTCAGGTTCAGATGCGTCAAGGTTTCTTTGCGGTTCAACAAACCTGTCCTACCTGTCATGGTAAAGGCAAGATCATTAAAGACCCATGTAATGTATGTCATGGACAAGGTCGTAAGCAGAAGACTAAGACCCTTAACGTTAAGATCCCAGCTGGTGTAGATACGGGCGATCGTATTCGACTTTCTGGTGAAGGTGAAGCGGGTGAGCATGGCGCTCCGGCGGGTGATCTGTATGTTCAAGTTCACGTCAAAGAGCACCATATCTTTGAGCGTGATGGCAACAACCTATACTGTGAAGTACCAGTGAGCTTTGCTATGGCAGCACTGGGTGGTGAAGTTGAAGTGCCAACACTTGATGGTCGTGTAAACCTTAAAGTTCCAACTGAGACCCAAACTGGCCGTATGTTCCGTATGCGCGGTAAAGGTGTTAAAGGTGTTCGTGGTGGCGGTGTAGGTGATCTGATTGTTAAGCTAGTGGTCGAAACGCCTGTTAACCTAAGCTCGCGTCAGAAAGATCTGCTAAAAGAATTTGAAGAGTCTTGTGGTGGAGAAGCGGCGACGAAACATAAGCCTAAATCAGAAGGCTTCTTCAACGGTGTGAAGAAGTTCTTTGATGACCTAACAAGCTAAATCTAGCTTTGAGATTTAGAAAGCCTGCTATTTAGCAGGCTTTTTTATTGCCAACAATTTGGTGGTGTCATTTCACCTGTTTGATTGATAGTCAGTTGGCTATAGTGAGTGTTTGAACACTGATCTTTTAATTGTGGGCCGATAGGTTCTGCCTTGATAGTGTACGCAGATGCTGTGGCTGAAATAGACACAGTGAAATGCTCAGTATCTAAGGTGCAAAAACTACACACCCCTCCAGATAACACCGATGTCGCTGCCGATTGATAACTCCCTGAATAGTCCCGTTCGAGTTCAATCTGAATTTTGGCTAGATCCGCCAGTGCAGCAGTCCGATGCGCCTTGAGTAGGTGACTTTGATAGCTTGGATATGCGATTGCCGCGACTATTGAGATAATGGCTAAAGCAAGCATCAATTCGACAAATGTCATTGCTTTTACTCGATATTTTCTTGAATTACATAACTTTTTTCGAATCATTTCGAATGCTTCCTATCAGGTTGTTCGCCTATTTTTCTAAGCTGCTAGCATGTCTTCAAGTTGGAAACTTCTTTACATTTGACTTTGCATAGGAATTTGGGAAATGTCTCGCGGGTTTACTCTGTTAGAGCTCTTAATCACGGTGTTGGTGTTTGCTGCATTACTTTCAGTCGCTGTACCCAGTTTTCATAATCTTCATCTCAATAGTCAAATGCTCAGAGCAGCCAACGAGCTCAATGGCTTTTTAAACCAAGCTCGTTCTGAAGCGATCTGGAGAAACCGCGATTTATGGGCGCATTTTACTTTTTCTTCTTCGCCAGTTTCAGCCAAAGACTGGACGGTGACACTGACAGATTCAGACACTATGGGAGAGGGGAACAAAATTTTATTTTTGCAGGGCACTTCATTTAAAGACTTACAACTCGATTGGACTTATTCCGCGGATAGAATCAAATTCGATGGTCTACGCGGTCGAGTAAAAGATGGCAGCTTGAGCTTCTACCCTAAAGGTCACGCTAGCCAAGCGTTGCTTGTAAAAAGCTCCTACGCGGGTAACCGAATCATGATCTGCGCGCTTAGTGAAAGTAGTTATGGTTTTCCTAACTGTGCGTAATTGCCGTCAACGAGGGGCAAGTCTAGTCGAGCTTCTGATCGCTTCGATCATGGGAGTGATGGCGATTGGGGTTATCGGTTCGGTATTTATTAGTGGACAAAAGCTCGCCACCGAACGAGGAAAGCAACTGCTGCTTGCGCAAAATCTATCGAGTACCGTGCAGCAAATAAAAGAGGACATTCATCGGGCAGGTTTTAATGGCGTTGCGCCTGCCTCTGCCCTATTGTCAGGGGCGACTTCTCCCTTGCATATAGAAAATGAGCCGGGATTGCTGGGTTATGTTTACCGCATAGCTTCTACGGGAAGCGACTCATTTCGTAATATCGTCTATAAACGTGAAGAGTCTAAGATCTCAGAGCTCGGAGACTCACTTAAGCTGTGTGAAAAGCACACTAGCGAGCCTCTCTCAATTTCCTCCGCTTCTTCATCTGGGCTTGGAGGCTACTGTTTTAATTTGTTTAACCCTAAACAAATATCTGTCACAGGATTTTCCCTGAACAAAGAGGTGATAAAAGGTGGCGAGGCTGAGAAGCTAATGGTGAACATTTCAATCCACGCCCACCTAGTTAATGACACAGAGATAACCTATCAAGCCAATGTCACTACGTTGCTTAGGAATTGGCAATGAGCCGCGTCATTGAAAGAGGATTTGCGACTCTACTTATTACCAGCGTTGTTTTGGTCACTGCTTTATTAGTGGGGCTAACCAGCTACAAAGTTCTGCTTTATCAGATTAAAAGAGCGCAAAACGAAGTAAAGGTTAGGCAGGCTCACTGGTTATCAGAAGCGGGCGTAGAATGCGCCTACGCTTATGTAAATGCATTTCCGGATCAGCTTAACGCGCTTTCTTCTGCCTCCAACACCTTGCTCAATGATGTATGTAAAGAAACCTTGCAACTAGAAGCGCTTTATATCGAGCCGCTCAGCGAAGATAACTACGTTGTACACGCCAATAGTGAAAACTATCGAGTCAATCGCCGTTTTCATCACAGTGAAGTAAGTGGTATGGGCGCGATTCAATCGACAGCGGACTTACGTTTGATAGGCAGTATTGATATTGCTCCAGATGCCCCAAGAGAGGCTAGAACTGATGGTTTTTATGACTGCGTGGCGGTGAGGTATCTATCTAAAGTGGTGTTTGAAACAGGGGGAAGTGCAGGAACATTGTCGACTAGCGCGCCTATAGCCAACGGGCCTTATGCAGGTTTTAGTGGTGAGTGCGTGCCAGAATACAAAACCTCTCTTTCTAGTAACCAAAGCACCTCTGATAATGGCAACCTGTTTAAAAACGATTACCAGCAAGACTCACAGCTTAGTACATTTCAGAACTACTTCAATATGGCGAAAAACGCTGAAAATATAGCGCGCGCTAAGCTGCAATATCAGGTGATCTCGTTAGCGACTATTTCTGACGGCCACAACTGCGCTGATGTGATTAATAGCCACTTAACATCGACCAATAACAAGCTATGGATAGAAGGGCATTGCATCATCACTACTCCTTTGAATATTGCTTGGCCGTCATCACTAGTGGTGGAGAATGGTATTTTCTCCTCGACAGGTTCAAATGTATTTGCCGGTTCTTTCTATCACTTAGTGGATATGTCGTCATTAGACTTTAGCGCGTCGAGCCTGAGCGATTATTGGAGTTCTGTTAGTTTTCATAGTTCTATTCAGGCTTGGCTGGGTAGTCATACTGTCTATTTTGATAACGGCTCATTTCATCCTAAAGGTGGGCTGCATTTTGATGCATCAGGTGGGGAAGTGGTACTAAAAGGCTCCTATGACTTAGATTATTCAGCGGCGAATAACCCTATTGAGGGGCGTAAAGCGTTTGCTTGGTATCCCGGAGGCTGGTATGGGCAATAGTCGGCGAGGCTTTACTTTATTGGAAGTGCTAATTGCCTTGTTGCTGATCGGTATTGCGAGTCTAGCTTTGATTAAGTTACAGGTTTACATCGAGCAAAGAAGTGATTTTGCGGTTAAGAGTATTGAAGGATTAAACCTGATAGAAAATAAACTGGAGTGGTTTCGTACCCGAGGTGCAGACCCAAGTCAGTCTAGCGTCGCGGTCGCAGATTTCGATTTGATAAGCAGTGGTTCAGACTCTCTACATTCATATCAGCTTGTTTGGCAAATTAGTACGCCATCTGCTGAACTTTCCTCTTCTCTTAAACAGATAACGATAACCGCACAGTGGCAAGATCGTCTAGGAGAGCCCCATCAATTAACTCTTAACACAATGATTGCGAGAGATGGTGAATTTATAAGCAGATAGATTCATATTGTGAATTGGTAGATCTATTTTACTAACCTGCATACGTTATATTTTGCATTTTGGTTTCATTATTGTTTAGTAATCTCGAGTGTTTGTGTTTTGACTTTGTTGCACGTAGATGGCGTTTTTGCAAAATATGTCTCCAATTATGGAAAAACCTCTAGATTGTTGTGCTTTATTAGAGTGGATTCACTAAAATACGTG
The DNA here is from genome assembly GCF_059833805.1 of Vibrio sp. R10-SF1-ISO8. NCBI lineage: Bacteria > Pseudomonadati > Pseudomonadota > Gammaproteobacteria > Vibrionales > Vibrionaceae > Vibrio > Vibrio sp. R10-SF1-ISO8. The sequence continues at coordinate 221,152 of NZ_JCBDHL010000008.1, forward strand.
GTGAAAAATAGACCGACATAATAAATGCATAAAGGTCTACCGCAACAACATCACATATGGAGTTACCATGAGTAACCAAGCAATTAATAAAGCTCCGTCACCAAAGCCTAGTGGTATGGACCGCTTCCTTAACTTTATTGAACGAGCAGGTAACAAGATCCCGGACCCTGCGATTCTGTTCTTTTGGGCACTGATCATTACATGGGGTGCGTCTGCCCTTCTTTCTAACTTCACGTTCGACCTTATTAATCCACGTTCGGGTGAAGCGCTTGCAATCAACAACCTTCTGACTGGCGAATCTCTAGCAAGCTTTCTCGCGAACATGGTAACTACCTTTACTGGTTTTGCACCGCTAGGTATCGTGCTTGTTGCGATGCTAGGTGTTGGTGTCGCTGACTCTTCTGGCTTCATTACTACTGGCCTGAAGAAAATGCTTAACTTCACACCAGCTAAGCTTCTTACACCAATGCTAATCCTTGTCGCAATCGTATCGCACACTGCAGCAGATGCGGGCTACGTACTGGTTATTCCTCTTGGTGGTATCATTTTCCACGCAGCTGGTCGTCACCCTCTAGCGGGTATCGCAGCGGCGTTTGCTGGTGTATCTGGTGGTTTCTCTGCTAACTTTATCCCTTCAGGTATTGACCCACTATTAGCAGGTTTCACGCAAACAGCAGCACAAGTTCTTGACCCTGAGTATGTGGTTAACCCACTGGCGAACATTTTCTTCACGGGCATTTCTTCAGTCATCATCGTAGCGATTGGTTGGTACGTTACTGAGAAAATCATTGAACCTCGCCTAGCTAATACACCAGTTGATGAAGATGCAGAAAAAGCACCTGATTTAGGTTCATTCACTGAACTTGAGTCAAAAGCGTTCCGTTACGCAGGTTGGGCTATGCTTGCGGGTATCGCTCTATTGGTTGTTGCTCTGATCCCAGAGACATCAGCACTGCGCTCTCCAGAAGGTGAAATTACAGCGTTCTCAGCGCCAATTATGAAGTCGATTGTTCCATTGATCTTCATTCTGTTTATCATCCCTGGTTACGTTTACGGTAAAGTGTCAGGTACGTTCAAAACCAGTAACGATATTATCAAAGCGATGGCGGATACTATGTCTACCATGGGTGCTTACATCGTAATGTCGTTCTTCTGTGCTCAGTTCCTATCAGCGTTCGCTCAGTCAAACATTGGTACTCTATTAGCGCTTTACGGTGCTGAAGGCTTGAAAGCCATGAATCTGCCTGGTGAAGCAACGATCATCGGTATGATTCTTCTAACAGCGGCAGTTAACCTTCTAATCGGTTCTGCGTCAGCGAAATGGGCTCTGATTGGTCCAATCCTTGTTCCAATGCTAATGGCAGTAGGTATCTCACCTGAGCTATCTCAAGCAGCATACCGTGTAGGTGACTCAGTATCGAACATCATCTCTCCTCTGATGGTCTTCTTCCCACTTGTCGTGGTGTACTGTCAGCGTTATGTGAAGTCGACTGGTATCGGTACGCTAGCCTCACTAATGATGCCATTCTCTATCGCAATGCTAATCGGTTGGTCTATCTTCCTAGTTGCGTACTGGATGCTAGGTATCCCTCTAGGTATTCAAGCGCCATACACTTACACGATGTAATTGTTGGTCACCGAACACTGAATGATAAAGCCTCGCTAATTAGCGAGGTTTTTGTTTTTGAGTGGAATATAAGTCTAATAAATGGATTAATGCTGGTTTCTTTAATTGTAAAAATTAATTTTTATTGGTTATAAATTCTTTTAAATGGCGATTAATTGACATTAACAGTAGATCTGCATGTTGTGCTTTGGCCTTTTGTTTGGTTATAGCTATTAATGATGGTTTTTTATATCGCTTACTCTTATGAGTGTGGTTTTACACCATATATTCTGTTTGATAATGTGCCCGACCAATTTATTAAATGTGACTCAGTTAAAAGTTTAGGATGTCATTTATGAGTGAAATTGCAGCGCCTGAAGCAAAGCCTTCAGGGGTGATAGGGTTCATCGAAAGAGCGGGTAAGAAGATCCCAGATCCGGTCATTATATTTATGTTCTTGTTTGCGCTTTCTCTGGTCATTACCGGATTAATGGATGGCGTGAGCTTTGAAACCATTGGCAAAGGTGGGGAAGCCGTTGAGTTCTCGATTAAGAACATGCTAGCGGCGGAAAATTTCCGTTGGATGTTTGAGAACGCTCTACTGCAAAACTGGCTAGCGTTTGGTCATGGCGTACTTGGCGTTATCTTGATTGTAATGTTAGGTGTAGGTATCGCCGAGAACTCCGGACTTTTAACCGCAGTTATCAAAAAAGTCGGCCTAAAGATTAGCGACCGCTTACTGCCACTATTAGTTGTCTTCCTTGGCATCATGAGTTCTATTGCGGCTGATGCCGGTTACTTAGTACTTATTCCTTTAGCGGGCCTTCTATATGCGGGTCTTGGCAAAAACCCATTGATTGGTATGGCGGCGGCATTTGCAGGTGTATCAGCAGGCTTTAGCGCTAACTTACTACCAGCAACACCAGTTGATGTTGTTTTGGGTGTGAACGCTAAGATCTTTGCCGAGTCACAAAACATCCCATTCGTTGGTCGCAACGGTGAAGAGCTTAACCCAGCAACAATGCACTACTTCTTCGTTTTAGTGTCAACCTTCTTACTCGCTGTCGTTGGTGCTTGGGTGACCACACGCTTTATCACACCTCGTCTGGAAAAGATGTCTTATCAACTACCTGAGGAAGTAAATTTTGATGAGTTTGAACTTACGGAGAAAGAGCAAAAAGGCCTGCGTTGGTCTGGTGTTGGCCTGTTAGTAACCTTAGCTGCGATCTATGGCTTAGCGGTTGGCCCGTTAGCGACTTATACCAATGAAGCTGGTAAAGAAGTAACCCCTTACTTAGATAACATCATCCTGCTGATCTCTTTAGTGTTTGCTGTTGTTGGTCTGTGCTTTGGTGTGGCAACGGGCAAGTTCAAGAAGTTGCAAGACGTTGTAAGTGCGATGGTTAAGCAGATGAACACCATGGGTTATGTGTTAGTACTAACCTTCTTCTGTTACAACTTCTTAGCGCTACTTAGCTACTCAGGTTTAGGCACTTACGTGACTTACCTTGGCTCAACTTTCTTACAGTCATTAGGTCTTCAACAGTTCCCAGCGTTAATGCTACTTGGCTTTATTTTGACCACTGCTGTGATTAACTTGTTCGTTGGTGGCCTAACGTCAAAATGGATGCTGCTTGGTCCAATCTTTGTTCCTATGCTGTATCAGGTTAACCCAAACATGACGCCAGATTTAGTCACCGCGGCTTACCGTGTTGCTGATTCTTCAACCAACATCATTACACCTATGATGAGCTATGCGGGTGTTGTTCTTGCCTTTATGCGTAAGTACAAACCTGAGCTGACATTTGGTGATGTGATTGCCATTATGGTGCCATATTCTGTTGCTTTCTTGACTTTGTGGTCGGCAGTATTGATTGGCTTCTTTACCTTTGGTTTACCGTTAGGTTTTTAATCTAACCGAACTCTTTATTAACACCGCCCAGCTTAAAACGCTGGGCGTTTTGTTATACTCGATTTGAAACGCTATAATCCATCCCCCCAATTAATGCTGCGAGCAAACATAGTGTCTACTGAGCAAGAAGCCCCACAATTTTCTGAACAAGATCATCATTTTATGCGTTTGGCACTTAAGCTTGCCGAAAGAGCAGAAGCTGAAGGTGAAGTGCCTGTTGGCGCTGTACTCGTAAAAGAGGGCGAAGTGATTGCTGAGGGGTGGAACCAATCCATTGGCGAGCATGACGCGACGGCTCATGCCGAAATGCAGACTCTACGTAAAGCTGGGCAAGCCTTGCAGAACTACCGTTTGCTGGACACGACACTTTATGTCACTTTAGAGCCATGCCCGATGTGCGCAGGCGCACTTCTACATAGTCGAGTCAAGCGAATCGTATTTGGGGCGCGCGATCTCAAAGCAGGGGCTGCAGGAAGTGTGTTGAATCTATTCGAACACCAAGCGGCTTACCACTATGCGGATGTTGAATATGGCCTACTAGAAGATGAGTGCCGTATTCAGTTACAGACGTTTTTTAGACGTCGTCGTAAGGAGCAAAAAGCGCAGCGTAAAAAAGCGAGAAAGTTGCAGCAGAGGGGCCAGTAGGTTTTCAAGCAAACATCTTAGCTAAGATGTTTGCTCTCTGGGTTTATACAGCGATTAACTGCATAAATGCGCGGTGACGTGCAATCACCTTTTTCTTGTTGTTGCTTAACATACGCTTACGACGGTTTGCGGCAACGGTTTTATTAAGGCGTTTTGACTGCATTTTACGTCTTTGCATAAAACAACCTCCTATTGTGGTTAAAATAAAATCAATCACGAACGGTATCGAAGGTAACTGATATTCAGACGGTTAACGTCTTATACCTGCTCATTGTTACGATTTTAAGAAAGTTCGCAAGTGATCTTCGACACGATATTATATGTGGGCGAGGGATAGGGAATTCAAGAGCGCAATCTTTAAACAAAGTTGCGCTCTTAACAGTGATTATTCGTTGGTGCTTTTACTCGCTGATGCAGGCTCTGCCGCTGAGATAGGCATAGCGTCTGAGACCGCAGTTTCAGGTACTTGGATCACAGTAAGGTCATCTATGCTTACGTCTTCGCTAGATGCTGTCTGCTGCTCAACATGACCAATGATACTTTGGTAATAACGGCGAATATTCTCGACGTAATTTCGCGCTTCATCACCGCGTGCAAAACCATAACGAGTTTGGCTGTAGTATTTCTTTTGACGCAGCAATGGTAGACGATCTTTTACATCTGACCACGCATCGGGGTTCCCGCCCTGACGTTTGGTTAGGCGTCTTGCATCCATCATATGCCCATATCCCACGTTATATGAAGCCAGCGCAAACCAGATCTTTTCGTGCTCTTCAATCGAGTCAGGAATGCGATCGACCATTCTACGCAGGTACTCTACACCGCCGCGCACTGATTGCTCAGGATCGAGACGGTTAGTCACTCCAACACTTTTTGCCGTTGGTAAGGTCAGCATCATCATACCGCGTACACCAGTCGGAGATTTTGCCACCGGGTTCCAGTGAGACTCTTGGTAAGCCAATGCTGCGACTAAGCGCCAGTCAAATTCATCTGAATACTTCTTAAATAAAGGCGACCATTTAGGCAGTTTGGAATCGAGTGCACGAATGAAGGCGCGAGTATCGACATAATCAAAGCTGCCAATGTGGCCAATGTATTTCTCTTCTAAAGAAGCAAGATGTCCCGATTGATTAACCGCACCGAAAAACTCAATCAATAAGCCATATAAGCTTTCATCCTGAGAAGGGCGCAAGAACCATGAGATAGGTTGGTCTTCAGTCAGTTCGAATGCTAAAGCAATATCAGGGTAGATACGTTGTGATAATGAAACCTCGACCGAATCTGCGACAGTGAATCTAAGTTCCCCTTGAGAGACGGCTTTAAGCAGATCGTTAACGTCAGCATTGGGGTCGATATGGTAAGAAAATTCTGGGTGCTGAGCCTGAATGTCGGTCAGAGTCTTATTGAAGTGAGAATCTCCAACAATACTCAAAACGTCTTTTCCTTCATTTTTCTCAATCAATTCAGCCTGCTTTGCAAGCAACTGCTTTAAGTTTCTTGGACGCCAATTGCCTTTTTTGTAGACCACTTGTTGGCTTACGTAATAGTAAGCAGGGCCTGGACGAAAGTTTTTGAGCCTTTCTGGAGATTGACTCAGCCCCGCGGCAATGATGTCGATCTCTCCTTTTTCTAGAGCAGGGTAAAGGCTAGAAATACGATAAGCAGGCTTCATTTCAAGCTGAACGCCCAATTCATTGGCAAACTCCCGCGCCAATTCGTAATCGAGACCCGCAGGGCCATCTGGGCCAATGTAATACGATAGTTGATTATTGAGTGTGCCCACGCGCAGCACGCCACGATCTTTAATTAAGTCGAGTTCACTTTTAGGTTCAGACTCTATTTGACAGCCAGAAAGCAGCAAAGCGGCAAACATAATTAGGCTCAGTGACTTAAAGTGACTTATATAATACTTCTTCATTAACAACGATCTCATACATCCAGTACGGCATTTATATCAAAGTGTCATAACAAGGCAAGCCAATCAGTGACTAGGCGAGATAAGAGTTATTAAATTCTTAATCTTGCTGTATTTCAAAATTGACAAAAAAAATGACGCAAACGGTTGCTTTTGGTGTTACATCACAAAAACAATTGCTATATAATGCGCTCGCATCAAAGAGGTGGAATCGGCATAGGTTTGAAAAACCTTCGGGAATAGCTTCGAAGAAAATACAGTAACCCACTGAATTTATTCCAATATCACCTTAATCAATTGCATGAGAGACCTAAGCGCATGAGAATTTTTCGTGGCTCCCCAGCTCTATCTGAATTTCGTGTTAACAAGCTTCTAGAGCTTTGTCGTGAACTTGGCCTACCTGTAACCGGTATTTACGCTGAGTTTGCTCACTTTGCTGATCTAACGTCAGACCTAGATGCGTCTGAAGTTGAGAAACTAGAAAAACTACTGACTTACGGTCCAACAATTGAAGAGCACGAGCCAGAAGGTCTTCTTCTGCTAGCTACTCCTCGCCCTGGTACTATCTCGCCATGGTCTTCAAAATCGACTGACATTGCTAATAACTGTGGCTTAGATAAAGTCGTTCGTCTAGAGCGCGGCACGGCTTATTACATTGAAACGTCTGCTGAACTGACTGAACTGCAACTCGTCGAGCTTAAAGCGATTCTTCATGACCGCATGATGGAAGTGGTTTTCACTGATTTTGAATCTGCACGAGCACTTTTCCAAGTGGCAGAACCTGCTCCAGTAGCGGATGTTGACCTACTTAAAGGCGGCCGCGCTGCGCTTGAAAACGCAAACGTTACCCTAGGTCTTGCACTTGCAGATGACGAAATCGAATACCTTTACGACGCGTTCGTCAACAAGCTAGATCGTAACCCAACAGACATCGAGCTGATGATGTTTGCACAGGCGAACTCGGAGCACTGTCGTCACAAGATCTTTAACGCAGACTGGACTATCGACGGCGTTAAGCAAGAGAAGTCTCTGTTCAAGATGATCAAGAACACATTTGAAACGACACCAGAAAACGTGCTGTCTGCGTACAAAGATAACGCAGCAGTAATGGTGGGCTCTGATGTAGGTCGTTTTTTCCCGAACCCAGAAACTCGCCAGTACGGCTACAACCAAGAGAAAGCCCACATCCTAATGAAGGTGGAAACGCACAACCACCCAACGGCTATCTCTCCTTGGCCGGGCGCTTCGACTGGTTCTGGTGGTGAAATCCGCGACGAAGGCGCAACAGGTATTGGCGGTAAGCCAAAAGCCGGTCTAGTTGGTTTTACTACATCTAACCTACGTATTCCTGGTTTTGAACAGCCATGGGAAACAGATTTTGGTAAGCCAGGTCGCATCGTTAACGCACTAGATATCATGCTAGAAGGCCCACTTGGTGGCGCGGCGTTCAACAACGAATTTGGTCGTCCAAACCTACTTGGTTACTTCCGTACTTACGAAGAAAAAGTTAACTCTCACGCAGGTGTTGAGGTTCGCGGTTACCACAAGCCAATCATGATTGCTGGTGGTATGGGGAACATCCGTGACGAGCACGTACAGAAGAAAGAGATCCCTGTGGGTGCAAGCTTAATCGTTCTTGGTGGTCCTGCAATGAACATCGGCCTTGGTGGCGGTGCGGCATCTTCAATGGCGTCTGGTCAATCAGCAGAAGATCTAGATTTTGCTTCAGTACAGCGTGAAAACCCAGAGATGGAACGCCGCTGTCAGGAAGTGATCGACCGTTGTTGGCAGCTTGGCGACGAGAACCCAATCGCATTCATCCACGATGTGGGCGCGGGCGGTATCTCTAACGCACTTCCAGAGCTTGTAGACGATGGCGAGCGTGGTGGTATCTTCCAACTGCGTGACGTACCAAACGACGAACCAGACATGAGCCCACTTGAGATCTGGTGTAACGAATCTCAAGAACGTTACGTAATGGCGGTTGCTCCAGAGAATATGGAAGTATTCGATGCGATCTGTAAGCGTGAACGTGCACCATACGCAGTGGTTGGTGTTGCAACAGAAGAGCGAGAACTGAAACTTGAAGATTCACACTTCGACAACACGCCAATCGACATGCCAATGGATGTGCTTCTAGGTAAGACGCCTAAGATGCACCGTGATGCGAAGACGCTAAAAGCGAATAACCAAGCAGTTAACCGTGACGGTATTGAGTTAAACGAAGCAGCAGAGCGCGTGCTACGTCTACCAACGGTTGCTGAGAAAACATTCCTTATCACTATCGGTGACCGCACGGTGACTGGCCTAGTGGCGCGTGACCAAATGGTTGGCCCATGGCAGGTGCCAGTAGCAAACTGCGCCGTAACAGCGGCAAGCTACGACACTTACCACGGTGAAGCGATGTCGATGGGTGAGCGTACGCCAGTGGCTCTACTAGACTTCGGTGCTTCGGCTCGTCTAGCGGTGGGTGAGGCAATTACAAACATCGCAGCGATAAACATCGGTGATATCAAACACATTAAACTGTCTGCAAACTGGATGTCTCCAGCCGGTCACCCTGGCGAAGATGCAGGTCTTTACGAAGCGGTTAAAGCGGTGGGCGAAGAGCTATGTCCGGCGCTTGGTCTAACTATCCCTGTGGGTAAAGACTCAATGTCGATGAAGACCAAGTGGGAAGAGAATGGCGAGCAGAAAGAAGTAACCTCTCCGCTATCTCTAATCATCACTGCGTTTGCACGTGTTGAAGATGTACGTAAGACAATTACTCCTCAGCTTCGCACAGACAAAGGCGATACTAGCCTTGTACTTATCGACCTAGGCAACGGTCAAAACCGTCTAGGTGCAACGGCACTGGCGCAGGTTTACAAGCAGCTTGGTGATAAGCCAGCAGACGTAGACAACGCAGCGCAGCTAAAAGGCTTCTACGAAGGCGTTCAAACTCTTGTCGCGAACGATCAAGTTGTGGCATACCATGATAAGGGTGATGGCGGTCTATTCGTTACTCTAGCTGAGATGGCATTCGCGGGTCACTGTGGTGTGAAAGCTGATATCGCTGACCTAGGTGAAGATGTGTTAGCGGCACTATTCAACGAAGAGTTAGGTGCGGTACTTCAAGTTAAGAACGATGACCTAGACGCTGTACTGTCTACGCTAGCAGCAAACGGCCTTGAAGCATGTTCACACGTAATTGGTTCTGTAGAAGCGTCTGATGAGCTAGTGATTACTTCTGGTGACACAGTAGTTCTTGAGCGTAACCGAACTGAACTGCGTACTATCTGGGCTGAGACGACGCACAAGATGCAAGGTCTACGTGATAACCCGGCATGTGCTGACCAAGAGCACGAAGCGAAGAAAGACAACTCTGACCCAGGTCTAAACGTTAAGTTAAGCTTCGATGTGAACGAAGACATTGCAGCGCCATACATCGCGAAAGGTGCTAAGCCTAAGATGGCAATCCTACGTGAGCAGGGCGTGAACTCTCACGTTGAGATGGCAGCTGCATTTGACCGTGCAGGTTTTGAAGCAACAGATATTCACATGAGCGACATCCTAACTGGTCAAGCGGTTCTAGAAGAGTACCAAGGTCTAGTCGCTTGTGGAGGCTTCTCTTACGGTGACGTACTAGGTGCGGGTGAAGGTTGGGCGAAGTCTATCCTGTTCAACGAGCAAGCTCGTAACCAGTTCCAAGGCTTCTTCCAACGTGAAGATACTTTCTCTCTAGGTGTGTGTAATGGCTGTCAGATGCTGTCTAACCTGAAAGAGTTAATTCCAGGTGCAGACCTGTGGCCACGCTTCGTACGTAACGAATCTGAGCGTTTTGAAGCACGCTTCAGCCTAGTGGAAGTTCAGAAGTCTGATTCCGTATTCTTCGACGGTATGGCAGGCTCTCGTATGCCAATCGCAGTTTCTCACGGTGAAGGCCGCGTAGAAGTGCGTGATGCTGACCACTTAGCCGCGATTGAATCATCAGGTACGGTAGCAGTGCGTTACGTGGATAACCACGGCAATGCGACTCAGCAATACCCGAACAACCCGAACGGTTCACCAAACGCAATCACAGGTCTAACGACGCAAGATGGCCGCGTGACTATCATGATGCCGCATCCTGAGCGCGTATTCCGTACAGTTGCGAACTCTTGGTCTCCTGAAGGTTGGGGTGAGAACGGTGCTTGGATGCGTATGTTCCAAAACGCACGTAAAAACATTGGCTAATTAAGCCGAGATTCGTTCTCTACTCTGTAAATAGTAAAGCGCTGGTTGAAAGGCCAGCGCTTTCTTTGTTTAGAATCGGGAAGCGGGAACGGGCTGCGCCCTATGGAACGCTTTGCTACGGGAACGGACTTCGTCCTATGGATCGCTTCGCTGCTAGAAAACGGGATCGGGCTGCGGCCTTGTGGAAAAGAGAGTTGACTCCATAATCACCAAAGAGCAACGTTAGTTATCCAGTTATCCAGTTATCCAGTTATCCAGTTATCCAGTTATCCAGTTATCCAGTTATCCAGTTATCCAGTTATCCAGTTATCCAGTTATCCAGTTATCCAGTTATCCAGTTATCCAGTTATCCGGCTCTATTTTTGAAAAACTAATAGCCAACAGCCACTTTTTGCGCTCTAATACCGCGCTTGCCAAGGGATGGCTAAATCCCTCAATATTCCATTAGAATCCCTTAGGAAATGAAAATGTCGAACAACAAAAAATTTGCCATTCGTGTTACTGAAAAGCGTAACGGTTGGTGTGCAGAGATCACTCGCCAAGTGACTTCACGTAAAACGTCAGTATCAAAACGTGAAACCGGCTTTGAAACTGAATCAGCAGCACAAGAGTGGGCTGAAAAAGAACTAGCAGGTTTTATTCAAAACCAAGCTCAACGTAATGAGCGTAAAGGCGAAGCACGTAAAGTTCGCATCGAACGTGAAGAGCGACTGGCTCAAGAAGCCGCTGAGAAGAAAGCACGTTACGAAGAAGCGAAACGCGCAGCAGCAGCGCAAGCTGAGCTTGACGATGAAGATGATTTCTTCGAAGAAGAGTAATAAGTCGTCATTCAATAAAAAACCGCCAGAGAGGCGGTTTTTTTGTATCTAATCAACGGTAGATTAACGGAATTGGCCAGCTTCAGGTAAGAAATCAAATCCAGCAGAGGCTAACTTGGTTTCTAGCGCTGATTTATCAATGTCAAAGAAAGCGACAAGCTTGTCTAAATCACCGCCGAAATCATCACGTAACTTCATGTTGACGATACTCATCAACATGACAGGATCCATTGATTCAAAGTTGGCTAAGTTCATTACTTGTCCTCAAAATCTGAGATCAGCAAGTTTGCCGCTGCAAATGCTGCTTTTTCACGAGCCTCTTTAGGCAAAGACTCATCCGCAGCGATGTCGTTTAACGCTCTTACTGCGCATGAAATAGCTTGTGGGACATAGGCTTGATCGCCGCTTCCAATCTGTGCGTACAGTTCGCGCACTAATTCACAACAGCCGTATACTTGCATGGCTTATACTCCGATAAATGATAACTGCTCTCAAATATACACACTCAAATTCGGAAACTCAAAGTGTAAGCTTGTCCTAACGCAAAGCGTATGACGACGTGTTCAAAACCTAAGCAAAATTAATCAGTTTGCAGTTGTTGCTCTAGCTGGAAGGTGACTTCTGGGGCGAGCTGGAGTTGCTTTGCTAGCTCTTGAAGATAAGCCTTTTCCATAAAGTTTTGTTCATCAACCACAATCAAAGAGGCAAGATAAATCTCAGAGGCCTGCTGTGGTGAGTGAGCTAGCCTTGCTATTTCGCTTGGGTCGAGTGGTTTGTTGAGCTCACTGTGAATCAATTGCTGAAGTTGGGTATTGGCCCCTGCTTGTGTCAGGGTGGATTCAATACGCTCCATCTCTTCATTATCGACGTGGCCGTCAGCTTTAGCAGCGGCAATCATCGCTTTGATTATTAACTCGTCATGGATATTGTCATTTGAATTAAAGGTTTCTTGTGGAGATGCTGTAGGCTGCTTAGCTTGATAGTCGTTGTAGACTTTGTAAGCCAATGCGCCAAGCGCAGCGACGCCACCAATCTTTAGCGCGTTTTTGCCGACTTTTTTACCCATCTTTTTGCTCTTCTTCGAACCCATTAATAGGCTCACTAAGCCACCACCCACGGCTCCTGCGCCTAAAGACTTTAGAGTGTTTGAATTGGATTGCTGCTTAAGCTGCTGTTGCCCTTTTTGGACAATGTCTGAGCTAAGGGCTTGATTGAGTAGGCTTTTAAGATCCATACGTTACCTCCGTCATTTTTGTCAGGATAAGGTAGCGAAGATGAATAGAGGATTAACAATGGTAAAGAAAAAAGACGAGCATGAGCTCGTCTTTGTATTTGATCGGGTTTAGTAGCGTATTAGTCTTCTGCGTGACCGTGGATTCCAAGCAGCTTACCATCGAGGTAGGCTTCTTTTTCATCTTTCATTACCAAGCGCTCTTCCACTAACCATTTTACCACCATAGGGTAAATACGGTGCTCTTGAGTTTGAACACGCTCCGTCAGAGTCTCGACCGTATCTTCATCAAAAATCGGCACTTTCGCTTGTAGAATCACAGGACCACCATCAAGTTGCTCTGTCACAAAGTGAACGCTAGTACCGTGTTCTTCATCACCAGCATGGATAGCACGTTGGTAAGTGTTCAATCCAGGGTATTTAGGTAATAGAGAAGGGTGGATGTTAATCATGCGTCCCATATAGTGACGAACGAATTCGCCACTTAAGATACGCATGTAACCCGCAAGCACGATGACATCAGGTTGATACTCATCGATCTGCTTCATCAACTCATGGTCAAAGGCATCACGAGTATCGAATGCTTTAGGATCAAGGAAATGTGCTGCTGAGCCCGCTTTTTCTGCTCGTTCTAAAGCATAGACGCCTGCCTTGTTAGAGAATACGGCAGTGACTCGGCCACCTGTAATTTGGGTGTTACATGCGTCAATAATCGCCTGTAAATTGGAGCCATTTCCTGAAACTAAAACAACAATACTCTTCATGCTTATTTGATCTCTACTTGTTCTTCGCCTGCTTCAGCGTTTGCGATTTCGCCAATTACCCATGCATTCTCACCTTCGTCCTGAAGAAGCTTAACAGCAGCATCTGCTTGATCTTTTGGTAGAGCAATAACAAGGCCAACACCACAGTTAAATGTGCGGTACATTTCGTGAGTGGTTACGTTGCCTTTTTCTTGTAGCCATTTGAAGATAACAGGCCATTCCCAGCTGTTTCCATCAACAACGGCTTTAGTGCCTTGTGGAAGAACGCGTGGGATGTTTTCCCAGAAACCACCACCTGTGATATGAGAGATGGCATGGATATCGTGCTTCTCAATCATCTTAAGTGCTGATTTGATGTAAATTTTTGTTGGTTCTAGTAGGTGCTCACCAATAGTGCGGCCTGCTAGCTCTTCGTTTTTGTCTGCGCCAGATACTTCAAGAATCTTACGGATCAACGAGTAACCGTTTGAGTGTGGACCGCTTGAACCTACAGCGATAAGTGCATCACCAGCGGCAACTTTAGTGCCGTCGATTACGTCTTCTTTTTCAACAACACCGACACAGAAGCCAGCAACGTCGTAGTCTTCGCCTTCGTACATGCCTGGCATTTCAGCCGTTTCACCACCGATTAGCGCACAACCTGCTTGTACACAGCCGTCTGCGATACCAGATACGACGTCAGCAGCAGTATCAACATCGAGTTTGCCTGTTGCATAGTAATCTAAGAAGAACAATGGCTCAGCACCTTGTACGATTAGATCGTTGACACACATAGCAACAAGATCAACACCTATAGTGTCGTGCTTTTTCATATCCAGAGCTAAGCGCAGTTTAGTACCAACGCCGTCTGTACCTGAAACGAGAACTGGCTGTTTGTATTTAGTTGGCAGTTCGCATAGTGCGCCAAAACCACCAATACCACCCATTACCTCTGGGCGACGTGTGCGTTTTACTGCACCTTTAATACGGTCAACAAGCGCATTGCCTGCATCGATGTCAACGCCAGCGTCTTTGTAGCTAAGAGAAGTGTTATCAGCACTCACAGGGAAGTCCTCTGGTTTAAAGTTGGATATGAAAACGGCGCTATTCTACCAGTGGATAAACATAGATAGCAAACGTTTGCGCAAGTTTTTTCTTTTGTCTTAGAACAAGAAATTGAGAACGAAATCGTTTATAATCTGAAGGTTTGTTTAAAAATCACCACATAAGCCGGAGATGGAAATGAAAGTTGTTGAAGTAAAACACCCTCTTGTTAAGCACAAACTTGGTCTAATGAGAGAAGGTGACATCAGCACTAAGCGCTTTCGCGAGCTAGCTACAGAAGTTGGTAGCCTGCTTACTTACGAAGCGACTGCAGACTTTGAAACAGAAAAAGTAACCATTGAAGGTTGGAATGGTCCAGTTGAAGTTGACCAAATTAAAGGTAAGAAGGTAACGGTTGTGCCAATCCTGCGTGCAGGTCTTGGTATGATGGATGGCGTTCTTGAGCATATGCCAAGTGCACGTATCAGTGTTGTTGGTATCTACCGTGACGAAGAGACGCTTGAGCCAGTACCATACTTCAACAAGTTAGCGTCTAACATGGACGAGCGTATTGCGCTTGTTGTTGACCCAATGCTAGCGACTGGCGGCTCAATGATCGCTACTATTGATCTGCTGAAAGAGAAGGGCTGTAAATCAATCAAGGTGCTAGTACTTGTTGCCGCTCCAGAAGGTATTGAAGCGCTTGAGAAAGCTCACCCAGATGTTGAGCTATTCACTGCTGCTATCGATGAGAAACTAAACGATAAAGGCTACATCGTTCCTGGTCTTGGCGACGCAGGTGATAAGATCTTCGGTACAGTATAATCTGAAGAAGCTAAGTGAATTAAAAGAGGAGCCTATCGGCTCCTCTTTTTGTTTAAGAGCAGACTTCGTCCTTGAGAGCGCTTAGCTGCGAGATCGGGCTTCACCCTTCGAGATGTGTTCTTGGTAAGTGGTTTGAAAATTGCAGACAGTGATATTTTTCTTAGGATCTAATTGTCTGGATATAAAAGAAAAGGGTTGGCACAGTGTGCCAACCCTTCAATATCTCCCGCTTCTCGCTTCTCGCTTCTCGCTTCTCGCTTCTCGCTTCTCGCTTCTCGCTTCTCGCTATTTCTTCAAACTCAAAGTGCCGCCAGAGCGTGGTTTTGCAGGGCGTTGTGATTTGTCACTGGCAGGCTTATAGAAAGTCTTACCTTTATTTAGCTTGGCTTTTGAGTCGCTTTGGTTGCCACTATTGCGACCTTTTTTAGAGTTTGGCGCATGGCGGAACTCATCGGCGTTACGGCCTTTAAAAGTACGACTCTTCTGATTGCGACGTGCTTTAGAGTCTTGGTTTTCTTCGCGGCTATCAAACAGCTTAGCATCGGTTGCTTTGCGAATGCGTTTACCCTTGCTATCTACTTTAGATGCCTCTTCAGTGCCGCTAGAATCTTCACACATAGCCAGAATCTCAGCTACTTCCGCATCTGTTAGGTAACGCCATTGTCCATTAGGAATCCCGTCAAGCGAGATGTTCATAATGCGCACACGGCGCAGCTTGAATACTTCATAGCCTAATGCTTCACACATACGACGGATTTGGCGGTTGAGACCTTGAGTAAGCACAATGCGGAACGAGAATTTAGTCTCTTTAGTCACGGTACATGGAAGAGTGACAGTGTCGAGGATATTTACCCCCGAAGACATCTGCTTGATAAACTCTTCTGTGATCGGCTTATCTACGCGAACCACATACTCTTTTTCGTGGTTATTACCGGCGCGAAGAATCTTGTTTACGATATCGCCATCGTTGGTTAAGAAGATCAAACCGTCCGAAGGTTTGTCTAAGCGACCAATCGGGAAAATACGTTTCTTGTGGCCGATGAAGTCAACGATATTACCCGGAATATCACGCTCTGTGGTACAGGTAATACCCGTTGGCTTATTGAGTGCGATGTAAACAGGTTTGTCAGTGGCAGCCGCGATTGGCTTATCATCAACTCGGACGTCATCACCTAGCTGAACTTTGGTGCCCATTTCAGGTACTTTACCATTAATGGTGACACGGCCTTGCTCGATGAGGCGGTCAGCTTCACGGCGTGAGCAAAAACCTGTTTCGCTGATAAACTTATTGAGGCGTTTAGCGTTATCTTGTGACATGTTGTTCTCCTAACGTTTCACAACGGCGGTTTAAAGGTGTGCTGACCAATAAATCAGCACATAGAGGGCGCGCATTCTAGCACTGTGTTACACGTTAACCCAGTCGTTTTTGGTGGCGTTCACGAGTTTCGATTTTTTTCTCGGCGCTTTTTCGCAGTAAGACGTACACGGCACCGGTGCCACCATGGAAGCGCTGGGCACTGTGAACACATTGCACTTCTTTAATTTGCATTAGCCATTGAGCGACAAAACTCTTCATCAGTGCTGGTGGGTTAGAACGTTCACCTTTGCCATGAACAATGACCACGGTACGAATATCCATCCGCATACATTGCTTCAAGAACTTAACCACTTCATCACGCGCTTGTTCGAGCGTGCGCTTGTGTAAATCTAGTCTTGCTTGTATTGGGTATTTAGCAAGACGTAACTTTTTGTACACTCCGTCTTGGACGCCATCACGTTTGAACTCGATAATATCGTCAGGCTTTATCATCTCAGCATGATCGATGGACAGATATTCAGGGTCATCTTCTGTTAACCAGATGGCGGCCTCACGCTTAGCAAGTTGTGCATCGGTTACCTGATGTTGCTTTTTATGTTCGGTCGTATCTTGCTGAAGAGGTTTTACATCGCCCATCATTTGTTGGAATAGGCTTAGGTCATCATCATGAGACATAGCTACATCTCAGAGTAGGAAATCAATACCAACATTATACCTGTGAGGGTATGGGGGGGATCAAGAGTTTGCTAGATGAGAAATAAAAAACCGAAGCAGACAAGGTATCTACTTCGGTGCATAGCGAATGTCTATTCTATGAATAGGGCTAAGCGATTCTAGTGAGGAGATTTGTCGTTCATCACTTTGTAGATGAAGTAACCGCCGTAGAACAGCATTAGACCGAAGGCGCCAAAGATGACAATCATTGAAGATAGACCTACCGCATTACCAAATAGGAGATCAAGCCAAAAGTCCATAGTTCCTCCAAAGAGTACAAAGTGAGATGACAAGGGTTAAGGTAAAACACGGTTAAATATGCAACACTGATCTGGATCAATTGTTGTTATTAGGTTGCGGATTTGTTCTTGTTGATGTGTTTTTGCTCACACTTTATACGTGTTAGATGATGTTTTATACAAACGGACAATAAAATTGAAAAAGTTACTTAAAATGGCTTGCGTTAGAAATCAGAATCCGTAATATACGCCTTCGTTGACGGGCAATGAGCTCGAATAAACATCTCGGTGAATAGCGCAGCTTGGTAGCGCATCTGGTTTGGGACCAGAGGGTCGGGGGTTCGAATCCCTCTTCACCGACCACTTTTAGAAAGCCTGCTTTTATAAGCAGGCTTTCGTCGTTTTAGGCTTTCTGAATCGAGAACGCTTCGCTCTAGAGTCGAGAATGGGCTTCGCCCTCCGAGAAAAAATGAGCAGGCAATCTGCGAAGTACATGAATTACCCTTTAATTATCGCTACTTCTTTCACTACAAAGAATGATGGCGTAATTTGTTGAAAACAAAAGGGTTGACGCAGTACGCCAACCCTAAAAAATATTTCTCGCTTCTCGCTTCTCGCTTCTCGCTTCTCGCTTCTCGCTTCTCGCTTCTCGCTTCTCGCTTCTCGCTTCTCGCTTCTCGCTTCTCGCTTCTCGCTTCTCGCTACTTCACATCACAACTAATCTCTTTGATTGGTGTTTCTGACGTCGTAAAGCAGATGTAAGCCTCAATGGGATTATTTGGCCCGATGCGAATATAGCCAGCTTGCACCTCATTTTGGTTAAAAGAGATGGAGTGTGACTGGCCTTTCTGATTGTCAAAGTAGATGGCTTCAAAGCTGCCTTGCATTTGATTAGCAACGCGATCACGAGTATGAGATGTAGTAAAAGTCACATTTGCACAGCGCATAGGCGGCTTTTCTTTAATAAGAATTTGACCACTTTCTCTATCCAGAACACCACCTTTCGTCTCTGAAGCTATATCAATAGGTTGGTAATATTCTATGGTACATGTGGCTTTGGCAAAGGCATGCGCGGAAAACAAGCTTAAGGAAGCAAGAAAGTAGCCTAAAGCTTTTGATTCTTTCGACATTGATGATTCAGTTTATTTGGTAAGTTTGATTTAAGCGTACCATCTTGCCACGTCCTAAGTATGTTAAAACACTGCAAAATTCATCTATCGATTGGCCAAAGTTAAAAAAACAGCTTTAGTATTTAAACTCACAGTTTGACGTTTTGCTCTTTGATAGCTGTGTTACTTTAAAGCCTTCATCTTCCAGTAGCTGCAACACGCTTTGTTCACCTAATAAATGTAGGGTTCCAACGACAATGACATATGACCCTTTAGATTTAGGTAACCATTTGGGGTTGGAAAGTTTTTCAGCCCAATCAAGATTACGATCAATCAGAAATGACTTTTCAAATTCAGGAGACATTTGTGTCAGTGAGGCAAATTCTTCAAGTTTACTCATGTCACCCGCTTTCCAGCTTTCGATTAGACAATGAGTTGCGTCTTCAGAATGATCAAACTCTTCTATAGCGCTAACCAAGAGTTCTTTGCCTGACTCTTTCTGCCCAGTTAGTAAGTCAATTTGAAACTGAAGGGACTCAAGACTTATGACAGGCTTTTCCCATAAGCTTGCTTTGTAAGCGAGCCTAACATCGACGCCATCTGCGGCGGAGTAGCCAAGGTATTCAATTTGTCTCATCTGAATGGCGAGAGCAGCAGCCCAAGGCGGAGTGTGCAACAGTTCATTGCCATTCATCTCTAACAAATTAGATATACCGATGAGTTCGTTTTGTTGAGCTGTTGAAAGCACATCTTTAGATAGTAGCGTTGTTGGCGGGTACTTAATCCCCCCGTTTTGGCGAACGTCGGTTTCAACGATCAAGCCTTGGCTTGTCTTTAGTCGGTTGAAGACCATTTCAGGTAAGGGATACATACTCTTATCGCCAACATGAACAGAGCCTATGACTGTGTATTTCAGCTCACCTTTTTCAATGTTCCAGATGAGAGGTTCGGCTTGGATGCTCGCTGATAACACCAATAGTAAGAGAAGTAATTTACGCATTAATGGATCCTTACCGATGCGGAAAAATTGTTGAAATCCGTTATTTCAACGGAGTTTGACGAGGCAAAAGTGAGTACAAAATCACGATTTCGTATCTCGGTCATCTTTAGATATTACGATAACAAATGCCGTGTTGTGATCTTTCTTCACTTTAAATCGTGTTTTGAACTTAAAGGTGTGATTAGGTTCTCAGTAATCTCGTTAAATTAACTACGTCGAAATTGACGAGTCAGATAACTATCTGTTTTTAATCGCTTAAATTTAATTTGAAAATCTAAAGTTTGAATCAGATCACTTTCGCCACTGATTAATTTTACGATGAAAAATAACTCGCGATATGTTGTTTGTATCTTAGTTTTAGAGCCAACTTTTTCCGGCTTAATTTACGTTTTGGGGTAAGTAAGATGTTTAAACAAAGTCTGATTGCGGCATCGGTTGTCGCCACACTAGTTGGTTGTTCTACGCTTCAATCTAATGAGCAAAGTGTTGTTAACTCACTCGCGAACAACCTCGATGTTCAATATGAAGTACTAACAAACCACGGTGCTAACGAAGGCCTTGCATGCCAAGAGATGGGCGCAGAATGGGCTTCTTGTAACAAAGTAAACATGACGCTAGTTAACCAAGGTCAAGCGGTTGACTCTAAAGATTGGGCTATTTACTTCCACAGCATTCGTCTGATTCTGGATGTAGACAACGAGCAATTCAAAATTTCTCGCGTAACGGGTGATCTACACAAACTAGAACCGACCGACAAGTTTGATGGTTTTGCGGCGGATGAAGAGGTTGTGCTTCCTCTTGTTGCTGAATACTGGCAGCTATTTGAAACTGACTTCATGCCAGGCGCTTTCGTTGCTGCACCGAATGCAGAGCCTAAGATGATCGCTTCTCTTAACACAGAAGATGTTGCATCTTTCGTAACTGGCCTTGAGGGTAACAACCTAAAACGTACGCCAGATGACAACAACGTATTTGCAAACGCTGTGTCTCGTTTCGAGAAGAACGAAGACCTAGCAAAACAAGATGTATCAACCACGTTACTACCAACGCCACTGTCTGTTGAAGCAGGTAAAGGTACGGTAGATATCGCGGCGGGTATCGCTCTGCCTAAAGACGCATTCGATGCGACTCAATACGCGGCAATTCAAGATCGTGCAGAAGTGGTAGGTGTGGATGTTCGTGGTGATCTTCCTGTAAGCATCACTGTTGTTCCTGCAGACTTCACCGGTGAATTAGCAAAGTCTGGTGCTTACGAGATGAGCATCAAAGGCGACGGTATTGCGATTAAAGCGTTTGACCAAGCAGGTGCTTTCTACGCAGTACAATCTATCTTTGGCCTGGTAGATAGCCAAAATGCTGATTCTCTACCACAACTGTCTATTAAAGACGCGCCTCGTTTTGATTACCGTGGTGTGATGGTGGATGTGGCTCGTAACTTCCACTCTAAAGACGCAATTCTTGCAACGCTAGACCAAATGGCAGCGTACAAGATGAACAAGCTACACCTTCACCTAACGGACGATGAAGGCTGGCGTATAGAAATCCCGGGTCTACCTGAGCTGACAGAAGTGGGTGCTAACCGTTGTTTCGATACACAAGAGAAAAGCTGTTTACTGCCTCAGCTTGGCTCTGGTCCAACATCAGATAACTTTGGTTCTGGCTACTTCAGCAAAGCAGACTACGTCGAAATCCTAACGTATGCGAAAGCACGCAACATCGAAGTGATTCCAGAAATCGATATGCCAGCACACGCTCGTGCCGCCGTGGTATCAATGGAAGCACGTTACGACCGCCTAATGGAAGAAGGTAAAGAAATAGAAGCGAACGAATATCGATTGATGGATCCACAAGATACATCGAACGTAACCACGGTTCAGTTCTACAACAAGCAAAGCTTCATCAACCCATGTATGGAATCTTCAACTCGCTTTGTTGATAAAGTGATTTCAGAAGTAGCAGCAATGCACCAAGAAGCGGGTACGCCGCTAACAACATGGCACTTTGGTGGTGACGAAGCGAAGAACATCAAGCTAGGCGCTGGTTTCCAAGATGTGAACGCTGAAGAGAAAGTAAGCTGGAAAGGTACGATTGACCTGTCTAAACAAGATAAGCCATTCGCACAATCTCCACAATGTCAGACGCTAATTGCAGACGGTACGGTAAGCGACTTTGCTCATCTACCAAGCCACTTTGCAGAAGAAGTGTCTAAGATTGTGGCAGAGAAGGGCATTCCAAACTTCCAAGCTTGGCAAGATGGCCTTAAATACAGTGAAGGTGAGAAAGCGTTCGCAACAGAAAACACACGTGTTAACTTCTGGGACGTTCTTTACTGGGGTGGCACATCATCAGTGTACGAATGGTCTAAGAAAGGTTACGACGTGATCGTTTCTAACCCAGACTACGTGTACATGGACATGCCATACGAAGTTGACCCGAAAGAGCGTGGTTACTA
Organism: Vibrio sp. R10-SF1-ISO8; assembly: GCF_059833805.1. Classification (NCBI taxonomy): domain Bacteria; kingdom Pseudomonadati; phylum Pseudomonadota; class Gammaproteobacteria; order Vibrionales; family Vibrionaceae; genus Vibrio; species Vibrio sp. R10-SF1-ISO8. The sequence goes on from NZ_JCBDHL010000008.1 coordinate 242,938, forward strand.
CTGGGCAACGCGTGCAACAGATACTCGTAAGATGTTTGGCTTTGCACCAGAGAACATGCCTCAGAACGCTGAAACCTCTGTAGACCGCGATGGTAACGGCTTCACTGGTAAAGGTGAAATCGAAGCGAAACCTTTCTACGGTCTATCAGCACAGCTTTGGTCTGAGACAGTACGTAACGATGAGCAATACGAGTACATGGTATTCCCTCGCGTACTAGCGGCGGCTGAGCGTGCGTGGCACCGTGCTGATTGGGAAAACGACTACAAAGTGGGTGTAGAGTATTCTCTAGAGACAAACCTAGTAGATAAAGCAGCGCTAAACCAAGACTACAACCGCTTTGCGAACGTACTTGGTCAACGTGAACTGGCTAAGCTAGAAAAATCAGGTATTGACTACCGCTTACCTGTACCTGGCGCAAAAGTTGAAGATGGCAAACTTGCAATGAACGTTCAGTTCCCAGGTGTAACGCTTCAATATTCTCTGGATGGTGAGAACTGGTTGATCTATGCAGACAATGCTCGTCCAAATGTAACTGGTGAAGTCTTCATCCGCTCGGTGTCAGCGATGGGTGACAAGGTCAGTCGTGTGACTAGCGTGAAATAGCGGATTAATTTCCCATAAAAACAAAAATGCCCGACCATTGATTTGGTCGGGTATTTTTTATTTTTACTATTAAGCAACTTGAGCTTGTTGCTCTTCAACTTGTTCTGCATTGCTGATTGGAGACTCAGCACCGTGCATCCAACGAACTAATGTATTTGAGAACATTAATAGGATGACACCAGAAACGGTTGCTGCAATGGCGATGCCACCAAAGATAGACATTGCACCTAGCTCACCTACATGAGAACCAATTAAACCAGCGACATAGTTAGCAATGGCGTTGAAACCAAACCATGCCCCCATCATCAGTGATGCTAGGCGAAGTGGTGCTAGTTTTGTTACCAGTGATAGACCGATTGGTGATAGGCAAAGCTCACCCAGAGTATGGAAGAAGAATGCACCGACTAGCCAAAGCATAGAGGTCTTAACGGCTGTATCGCCACCTTGCTCCATAACCGCACCCACCATACATAGGAAGCCTAGTGCCAAGAAGAACAGAGCCAAGGCAAATTTGACCGGTGAATTCGGCTCTTTTTTACCTAGCTTAACCCAGAAAGCGGCAAGTAAAGGCGCTAAAGTAATGATAAAGAATGGGTTAAGTGACTGGAACCAAGCAGCAGGCACTTCAAAGCTACCGATCATGCGATCTGTGTACTGCTGAGTATAGATATTCATCAGGCCGCCAGCTTGCTCAAAGCCAGCCCAGAATACGATGACAAATAGCCCCATAACTAGAATAACCTTCAAACGATCAACTTCTTGCTTAGTTAAAGGCTGTTTTTGTGCCGATTTTTTATTTTCTAAGTCACGAGCAGCGGCAGGTACAGTACCAATTTCGCCCAACCAAGATTTTGCCATCGTCATTTGCATGATAAGGCTAATGACCATACCGATACCCGCGACAACAAAGCCCGCCTTCCAGCCAAATTCATTGGTGACAGAGCCTGAAACAACACCTGCAATAAGGGCACCCAAGTTGATACCCATGTAGAAGATAGTGAATGCGCCGTCACGACGGTTGTCACCCTCTTCATACAGGTCACCAACCATAGTCGAGATGTTTGGTTTAAAGAGACCATTACCAGCAATCAGCAGTGCCAAACCAAGGTAGAAGCTGTGAACAGCGCTCATGCCGACCATTTCAGCTGGCAGTGCTAGCGTGAACTGGCCAATAGCCATTAGAGCACCACCCATTAGAATTGAGCGGCGTTGACCTAGGTAGTTATCCGCTAACCAGCCACCGATCATTGGCGTAATGTAAACGAGTCCAGTATAGATGCCATACAGATCAAGAGCATCTTTAGTCGACCAGCCCAAGCCGCCGTTAAGGGTTGTATCTGTCAGATAAAGAACAAGAATGGCACGCATTGCGTAGTAGGAAAAACGCTCCCACAGCTCAGTACCAAACAAAAGGAATAGACCACGAGGGTGGCCAAGGATTTGTTGATGTTGGTTTGTCATAAATTTTACTAATGTGATTTATTAAAGATTTTTATTTGTTGTTACGTATACTCCTTAGTGGATCTATCTGCAACGCTCCAAACTATAAGTGGTATTTATGGTTTTCATTTAAGGTGTTGAATTAATAGAGGTATTTTCATTAATTGCTCAAAAAATGACGTGCTACAAACTTAGTTTTCAAAATCGAGATTGTTGTTTTTACAATACGCTGTCATATCAAAGAGTAAAGAGAAGTAGGCAATATTGACAAGGGTTGGCTGGTAAGTAACCAAATGGGTTAATTTTCATCAATTGAAGAAGCTTACGGTGAAAAAAAAAGAGGCTCTATGAGCCTCTTTTAAGTTTGTTTTTGATTAGTAAGAGTCGTTATGAACGCTTTGAACTGCTCGACCTGATGGATCGGCCATGTTCTTGAATGACTCATCCCATTCAATAGCCTTAGCTGACGAACAAGCTACCGATGGGCCTCCTGGGACACATTCTGCTGCTGATGGAAGCGGGAATAGCTCTTCAAAGATCTCTCGGTATACATAGCCTTCTTTTGTTGTTGGCGTGTTGTATGGGAAGCGGTAGGCTGCTGTTTCCATTTGTTGATCAGAGACTTTCGCTTCAGCCACTTCTTTTAGCGTATCGATCCAGCTGTAACCTACACCATCAGAGAACTGCTCTTTCTGACGCCATGCAATGGAGTCTGGTAGGTAATGCTCGAAGCACTCACGCAGGATGTGTTTTTCCATCTTACCGTTGCCACACATCTTGTCTTCAGGGTTTAGACGCATTGCCACGTCGATAAACTCTTTATCTAGGAATGGTACTCGACCTTCAACACCCCACGCAGCCAGCGATTTGTTAGCACGAGCACAGTCAAACATGTTGAGTGCTAGTAGCTTACGTACTGTTTCCTCATGGAACTCTTTTGCGTTTGGCGCTTTATGGAAGTAGAGGTAGCCACCGAAGATCTCATCGGCACCTTCACCAGAAAGAACCATCTTAATGCCCATTGCTTTGATCTTACGGCCCATAAGGAACATAGGTGTCGAAGCGCGGATGGTGGTTACGTCGTAGGTTTCAATGTGGTAGATAACGTCACGGATGGCATCTAAGCCTTCTTGAATCGTGTAAGTCATCTCATGGTGAACAGTACCTATCTTGTCTGCGACTTCACGGGCTGCTTTCAGATCTGGTGCACCTTCTAAGCCAACCGCAAATGAGTGTAGCTGTGGCCACCATGCTTCTGACTTTTCATCATCTTCGATACGCATAGCAGCAAAACGCTTAGCAACGGCAGAAGTGATTGAAGAATCTAGACCACCAGATAGAAGTACACCATAAGGAACGTCTGTCATTAGTTGACGCTTAACCGCAGCTTCTAGCGCTTCAGTCAGTTCTTCTTTGCTGGTGCTGTTACCTTGAACTGCAGCATACTCGTTCCAGTCACGAATGTAGTAACGCTGTGGCTCTGCATCCCCACTACTGTAGTAGCAACCTGGAGGGAATTCGCTTACTGTTTTACATACTGGTACGAGCGCTTTCATTTCTGATGCTACGTAATAGTTGCCGTGCTCATCGTAACCTTGGTATAGAGGAATAATACCGATATGGTCACGACCAACGAGGTAGGTATCTTTCTCTTCATCGTATAGAACAAAAGCGAAAATACCGTTAAGCTCTTCTAGAAGATCTGCACCGAGATCTTGATACAAAGCTAGGATCACTTCACAGTCAGAATCGGTTTGGAAGTCGTATTTGCCTTCGTAGCGCGCACGAATTTCTTTGTGGTTGTAGATCTCGCCATTGACCGCAAGGATGTGCTTTTTATCAGAGCTATATAGAGGTTGCGCACCACTATTTAGACCAACAATCGCCAAACGCTCATGAGCTAGAATTGCTTTCTCTGAAGAATAAATACCAGACCAGTCAGGGCCACGATGGCGAAGCTTCTTCGACATTTCTAAAGCAACAGGGCGTAGCGCTTCTGCATCACTCTTTATGTCAAGAATACCGAAAATCGAACACATACAACTTCCCTTTAAAATAAAATTAACTTGTTGAGTTCAATTTGCCATTCTGATTAAAAAAATCAACCGTGTTTGATGAAAAAGTTTAATGAACTCGGTTGTTATTAAATTTTATTTAATAAAATTTTGTTTTTGGTGAATGAAGTCTAGGTGTTGCTTTGTTTTTGTTCGGCGGGGACAAAAAAGGCAGCGATTTGCTGCCTTTTGACTGAGATTATTTAGAGAAGTTGGGCTTGAGTTGATCGCAGACATGCCTCGCAAAACCGCTACCTGCCTCACTATAGATGTTAAATGCAGCGTCTACACCACCTTCAACCAACGCATCTAGCTGATCTGGGTATTCTGCAATAGCGGCGATCTGACCTTGGAAGTTTTTACGCTGTAGTTGCTCTAAAGCGATTTGGTTACCTTGGTGGTGTGGCATCGCGAGCAGTACGAGTTTTACGTTGGCTACGTCTAATATGCGTTCCCAAAAATCAGGGTCGGTCGCGTCACCTTCAATCACGTTTCTACCGTGAGCTTTGTGCTGATGCGCGGCATCTTCGCGAACTTCGATACCTAAGCTGATTTTACCATAGCGATTTCTCAGTTCGTCGTAAGCACCAGTGCCAATTCGACCCATACCAAGGATAAGAACCTGAGCATGCCCTGGGCTGATCAGTTGATCGCGAATATTGAGGTTTTCTGCTGCATGTTCGCGTAACCAACGACCAGAGCGTTGATAAAGCGAGTGACCGTGGCGACTCAGTGGTGCGGCTAATACAAATGAAATTGAAACTGCAATGGCTAGGGCAACCAGAATATCACCGCTCATCCAGCCCATTTTAAAGGCTAATCCACCAACGATAAGACCAAACTCACTGAAGTTAAATAGGCTTAATGACGCAAGTAGAGAGGTGCGCACGCGAAACTTAAATGCATTAAGCACTAAGAAGTAGAGAATCCCTTTTAGTGGCAGTAGCAACATGAACAAAATAGCGAGTGCAAAGCCAGAAAGCGTTGGCTGAGCGGATAAGCCGATATTTAGGAAGAAGCAGACTAGGAATAGCTCTTTTAGGTTGAATAGAGATTTAGATAACTCCGAGGCTTTCTTATGTCCAGCGAGTAACATGCCAAGGATAAGAGCGCCGAGATCTGGCTTCATGCCGACTAATTCGAATAGACCAGCACCTGCAACTAGGGCAAAGAAAATCCCTAGAAGTACCAGCATTTCTCCGTGGCCGACCCAATCAAGCATTTTGAAGAATAGAGGTCTGAGTAATGGTAAGCCAAATAGCGCAATAGCGTACCATTCAGGAAGCTTGCCCGTTGATGCGGTTAGGAACACAACTGCGAAGATGTCCTGCATGACCAGAATACCAATCGCAATGGTGCCGTAGGTAGCATTCATCTCCCCTTTCTCTTGCAGTGATTTTACAGCAAAGACGGTACTGGAGAAGGATAGAGCAAATCCGAGTAAAACGATTTGATCGACAGACATCGCCGCTAGCGAACTGACCCCTAAGAATTTGAAACAGAACAGCGCAACACTAAAGAGTGCAGTGGACAATAGATTGTGTAAGGTTGCACCTGCCCAGATCTCTTTAGAGAGTAGGGTCTTGATATCGAGCTTCAGACCAATGGTAAAAAGAAGCAGTGTTACACCTAGATCAGCGAGTGTGATGATGGTGTCGTTAGACTGAAAGCCGAAAGCGTGCAGTCCGAAGCCTGCCAATAAAAAGCCAACCAAAGGGGGGAGGTTGCATTTCAGTGCAATAAATCCGGCGAGAAACGCCGCTGAAATCAAGATCAGTTCCATATTCGTTTTGTTTCGTCCTAAAAAAACGGGCTACATATCGTAGCCCGTTATTCTAACTCAATTAGTTGCTTACAGGGTGGAGAAGATTAATCTTCTAACAATTTTTGTAGCAAAACTCCGTTTAACATTGCACGTTTGATCATTGCGAATGCACCTAATGTAGGCTGTCTGTCAATTTTAGAGGCAACAATCGGCAAATCTGTGTGGAAAGTGGTCAGTGATTGGTTCTCAACGTTGCGGCGAATTGCTGGGAAAAGAATCTCTTCACATTGAGTAATATCACCCGCAATGACAATCTTTTGTGGGTTAAACAAGTTAATCGTAATCGCAATCGCTTTACCCAATTGGTTACCAACGCGAACTAAGCTTTGCTTAGCCAGCTCGTCACCCATATTGGCATGCTCACAGACGTCAGAGATGTTGATGGTTTCAAGCTCAGTTAAGCTCGATTCATAACCTTGTTTGATCAGTTTGTTGACTCGCTCAACGATAGCTGGGTTAGCGGCAACCGTTTCTAGACAGCCAAAGTTGCCACACTGGCATTGCTCGCCAAGGGGATCAATTTGAATATGGCCGATCTCACCCACGTTGCGGTTAAAGCCAAGGAATACTTGACCGTTAACGATAATACCTGCACCAGTCCCTCGGTGAACACTGACAAGAATGGAATCTTGGCAATCTTGGCTCGCACCAAAATAGTGTTCAGCAAGCGCCATACCACGAACGTCGTTGCCAACAAAACATTGTACATGGAAGGTATTATGAATCAGCTCAGATAGCGCAAGGTTGTCAATTGAGATATTTGGCATGTATTCAACCACGCCAGTTTCTGGATTGACGAGACCGGGCAAGGCAACACCAATCGCAATGAGTTGATTGATATTGGTCTGGTTATCTTGAATAAATGTTTTTAACTGGGAAAGTAAACCTTCGACCAATTCTTCTTGGGTCGTATAGAAGAACTCGTTGTAATCTGAGGCAAGTTCTTTACCGCCCAAATCGTACAAACTGAACTGAAGGTAGTCGCGACCGAGTCGAATTGCCACCGAATGGAAAGGCTCAACTTCTGTCGTTAAAGAGATCGCTCGGCGTCCCCCTGTGGAAGCTTGTTGCGCGACCTCTTTAATCAGGCCGCGCTCGAGAAGTTGGCGGGTAATTTTTGTAACACTGGCAGGTGCCAGTTGGCTAACATCAGCGACTTGGATCCTAGAAATAGGACCTTGCTGATCGATCAGCCTGTAAACAGCTGCACTATTTAGTTGTTTTACTAAATCTACGTTACCTATTTGTCCGCCATTCATTCTTAATTTTGCTCGTATTGTCCGTTAACAACCGTCGCCTGAACATTGAAGTCACGATCAAATACAGTAAGGTTAGCCACCATGCCTTTTTTAACTCGGCCTAGTTTCTCTTCCAAACCCATTGCTTTCGCAGGATACAGAGTAGCCATACGAAGTGCTTCGTCCAGTGCGATACCGACGTGCTCAACCGTGTTTTGAACTGCTTCAATCATTGTAAGTGCTGAGCCGCCAAGTGTGCCGTTTTCATCAACACACTTACCATCTCGGTAATATACTTTCTTACCAACAAAAATAAAGTAATCCATGTCAGCGCCTGCAGGAGCTGTGGCATCGGTCACTAATACTAATTTTTCGCCCTTAATTTTGTGAGCGATACGAATGTTTGCATAGTCTACATGGAAACCGTCAGCAATGATGCCCGCATAAACCTCAGGGGTATCGTAGATCGCGCCGACCACACCAGGTTCACGGCCAACCATAGGTGTCATTGCGTTGAACAAATGAGTGGCAAATGAGATCCCCGCTTCAAAGCCTTTACGTGCTTCAGCATAAGTGGCATTCGTATGACCAATTGACACCACAATGCCAGCGGCCTTTAGGCGCTCGATATGTTCAGGATCGTTGTGTTCTGGAGCCAGTGTCACTTTGGCGATGACGTCTGTGTTCTCGCACATGAAATCGATCATGCTGTCTTCAGAAGGGCGGATATGATCCACACTGTGAATGCCTTTTTTCATCACATTTAAGTATGGACCTTCAAGGTGAAGGCCCAAAGATTGGTTCTGATACTGAGCATGATAGTCGCGTGCAGCAGCCACTGCTTGGCGCATGTCTTCGTCAGAAGAAGTAATGAGCGTTGGAAGGAAGCTTGTACAACCAGACTTAAGATTGGCTTCATGCATGATTTGCATTGTTTCAGCGGTAATCTCGTCGTTTAGCATCACGCCACCACAACCATTTAACTGCAGGTCAATAAAGCCTGGACTTAGATTTGCGCCGTTTAGATCTCTTGTTTCAATGTCTGAAGGAAGCTCTGAGATAGGGCAAACTGATTCGATCAGGTTGTTGTTAATGATTACCGCATGTTCAACGAGGACGTCGCTGCCGGTATAAATTTTACAGTTAGTTAGCGCATACATGGTTAGCTAATCCTTATAAGTTTAGAATCTTAATGCCTTCGGTTATCTATCGAAGCAGTGTTTCACTACATAGTTGTACTTTATTTGTAAGCTTCAATTAGATCGCAAAATATCTTTAGCAAACGAAAAAATGAGTTCTCAATATTATGTAAGCATCGTGGTGAATGCTTCAATGGTAAGTGATTCACGTCGCATTGGCATCAGGTATTATTGCTAAGCCGGACAATCACTTTGGCCTTGTTAGTACAGTAAGAGTACCGCGAAACTGACTCAATGAATGCTATTTTTTTGTATTGTAAAATAAGTTTTATGATCTCGCTAGCAAAAACCTTCCGGATCACCTGTTTCTGGTGATTATGATCACAAATGATGAGGTTTTAATTTGCGGAGCAAAATTAATGTCATAAACTGAGCAGGACTAAATTGAGCGGCTAAAAAAAGTGGCTCAGCCAAAATACAAAATCCTATAGGGGGAACTTAAGGTGAATATTCTTGGATATGCGCAAAAGTTAGGTAAAGCACTTATGCTTCCTATCGCAACGCTTCCAGTTGCGGCGCTCTTACTACGTTTGGGTCAAGGTGACCTATTAGATATTCCATTTATGGCGCAAGCTGGTGGCGCTATCTTTGGTCAACTTCCACTACTATTCGGTCTAGGTATCGCGATTGGTCTTTCTAAAGACGGTCAAGGTGCTGCAGGTCTAGCGGGTGCAGTTGCTTACTTCGTTCTTACGGCGACAGCAACTACAATCAACGCAGACGTTAACATGTCATTCTTCGGTGGTATCATCGCTGGTATCATTGCTGGTCACTCTTACAACGCTTTCCATGCTACACGTCTTCCTGAGTGGTTGGCATTCTTCTCTGGCAAACGTCTAGTACCAATCATGGCTGGTCTATTCGCGCTAGTTGCAGGTGCTATCTCTGGTGTTGTATGGCCAACTATCCAAGGCGGTCTAGACGCACTAGCACACGCAGTTTCTACTTCTGGTGCTATCGGTCAGTTCGTATACGGTACTCTTAACCGTGCTCTTATCCCTGTAGGTCTTCACCACGTTCTTAACTCTTACTTCTGGTTCGGTATGGGTACGTGTCAAGAAGTTCTAGTTACTGGCGCTCAAGCTGCTGGTCAAGCACTTCCTGCTCTACAGCAACTTTGTGTAGACCCTGCTCTAGCTAAGACTCTTGTTGCTGGTCAATCTCACACGTTTGAGTTTGCTAACTCTGTAACTCCAGAAATCACTGCAACAGTTAAAGAAGTTACTGAAACTGTTAAATCTGGTGACCTACACCGTTACTTCGGCGGCGATAAGTCTGCTGGTGTATTCATGAACGGTTTCTTCCCAGTAATGATGTTCGGTCTACCTGGTGCAGCTCTAGCTATGTACCTAGCAGCTCCTGCTGAAAAACGTAGCCAAGTTGGTGGTGCACTATTCTCAGTAGGTTTCTGTTCTTTCCTAACAGGTATCACAGAGCCTCTAGAGTTCATGTTCGTATTCCTTGCACCTGCGCTATACGCAATGCACGCAGTATTTACAGGTCTATCTCTAGTTGTTGCTAACATGTTTGGTACTCTGCACGGCTTCGGCTTCTCTGCAGGTCTCATCGACTTCATCCTAAACTGGGGTCTAGCAACTAAGCCGGTAACTCTACTTCTAATCGGTCTAGGTTTTGGTGCTCTATACTTCTTCACATTCAGCTTCGCAATCCGCGCATTCAACCTGAAGTCGCCAGGTCGTGAAGACGATGATGAAGAAACAGCAGGCGCTCCTGCTGGTGAAGCGAAAAACGGCGACCTAGCGCGTCAATACCTGAAAGCTCTAGGTGGTCACGACAACCTAACTTCAATCGATGCTTGTATCACTCGTCTACGTCTTACTCTAAAAGACCGCTCAGTAGCTGACGAAGTTGTACTTAAGAAGCTTGGTGCGAAAGGTGTTGTTAAGTTAGGTGAGAACAACCTTCAAGTTATCCTTGGTCCTCTAGCTGAAATCGTTGCTGGCGAAATGAAAGCAATCGGTGCTAACGAAGACCTATCTGATGTAAAACTTCCTTAATTACGACACGTAAACTAAGAAAGTGATGAAAGCCTCCTTCGGGAGGCTTTCTTGCGTTTAGAGGGTTTCGAAACTGATCCTTGCTAGCTTATTAACCATACAGAGAAAAAAAAGACGTTTTGCTTCGAGATATTGTTGTGTAATCCACCATAATTGTGGATCATTAGACGCTATGTACTTGACGGTCATTTGAATCGTCTAAGTAAGAATTATCTGAACAATACTAAAACAATTGAGGTGCTATAGATGAGTGAAGCTGAGGCTCGTCCATCGAATTTCATTCGCCAAATCATTGATAAAGATTTAGCGGATGGTAAACACACTAGCGTGCATACTCGTTTCCCGCCAGAGCCAAACGGCTATCTGCATATCGGTCACGCTAAGTCAATTTGCTTAAACTTTGGTATTGCTCAGGACTACCAGGGAAAGTGTAACCTACGTTTTGATGACACTAACCCAGAAAAAGAAGACGTTGAATACGTTGAGTCAATTAAGAATGATGTGAGCTGGTTAGGCTTCGAGTGGGATGGGGACGTATGTTACTCATCAAACTACTTCGATAAGCTATACGGCTACGCAGTGGAATTAATTAACAAAGGCTTAGCGTACGTTGAAGAGCTAAGTCCTGAGCAGATCCGTGAGTATCGTGGCACACTTACCCAACCTGGTAAGCCAAGCCCGTACCGTGATCGTACACCTGAAGAAAACTTAGCGCTATTTGAGAAGATGCGTGACGGTGGATTCGAAGAAGGTAAAGCGTGTCTACGTGCAAAGATTGATCTGGCATCTTCTTTCATTGTGCTACGCGATCCTGTTCTTTACCGTGTGCGCTTTGCTGAGCACCACCAAACGGGTGATAAGTGGTGCATCTACCCAATGTACGACTTTACACACTGTATTTCGGATGCACTAGAAGGCATTACACACTCACTGTGTACGCTTGAGTTCCAAGATAACCGTCGTCTGTATGACTGGGTACTAGAGAACATCACGATTGATTGCCAGCCTCACCAGTACGAGTTTAGTCGCCTAAACCTAGAGTACACGGTGATGTCTAAGCGTAAGCTAAATCAACTTGTCACTGAGAACCTAGTGAACGGTTGGGACGACCCACGTATGCCGACAATTTCTGGTCTACGTCGTCGTGGCTTCACGCCAGCTTCTATTCGAGAGTTCTGTAAACGAATTGGTGTTACTAAGCAAGACAACATGATTGAGATGAGTTCTCTTGAGTCTTGTATTCGTGATGATCTGAACGAAAACGCACCTCGCGCAATGGCAGTGCTCGATCCGGTTAAGATCGTTATCGAGAACTTCGAAGAAGGCAAAGTAGAGTCTTTGACTGTAGCAAATCATCCAAACAAACCTGAGATGGGCGAGCGCGAAGTACCGTTCACTCGCGAAGTTTGGATTGAGCGCGAAGACTTCCGCGAAGAAGCGAACAAGAAGTACAAGCGTCTGGTTCTGGGCAAAGAAGTGCGCCTACGTGGTGCTTACGTGATCAAAGCTGAGCGTATCGAAAAAGATGCAGAGGGTAACATTACCACTATCTTCTGTAGCTACGATGCAGACACGCTAGGTAAGAACCCTGCTGATGGCCGTAAAGTGAAAGGTGTTATTCATTGGGTGTCTGCTGATAAAGGCTTGCCTGCTGAGATTCGTCTATACGATCGCTTGTTCACTGTGCCAAACCCAGCAGCAGCCGATAACTTTGCTGAGACAATCAACTCTGAGTCACTGGTTAAGCTGAATGGTTTTGTTGAGCCAAGCTTAGCTCAAGCGCAAGCTGAGAAGGGTTTCCAGTTTGAGCGTATGGGTTACTTCTGTGCAGATATTAAAGACTCTAAGCCAGAAGCTTTAGTGTTTAACCGCACTGTAGGTCTTCGCGACACTTGGGCGAAAATCGAAGCTAAGTAATCGTCTTACATTCTAGTTTGAAAGCCAGTCCTCGTGACTGGCTTTTTTATTGATGGCGATTGGTATTAGATAGCAGGCAATAAAAAACGCCAGCTTTTGGCTGACGTTTTAAAGTTGGTTGTTAAGACGAAATTATTTCTTCGACTTATGCGCGTCTGGGTTGTCTTTGCAGCTACCGTCAGCACATTTACCGTAAAGGTATAGGCTGTGGTTAGTCAAAATAACATTGTACTGGGCCGCGATTTCTTTCTGACGTTCTTCAATGATGTCATCAGAAAACTCAATCACTTCACCACAATCTAGACACACTAGATGGTCATGATGGTGCTGAGTTGACAGTTCAAATACAGATTTGCCGCCTTCAAAGTGGTGGCGAGTTACGATACCTGCATCATCAAATTGGTTTAACACGCGGTATACAGTCGCTAGACCAATCTCTTCACCTAGATCAATCAGCTTTTTGTACAGTTCTTCAGCACTGATATGTTGGCATTCAGGTTGCTGTAATACTTCTAAAATCTTTAGTCTTGGAAGGGTAACTTTAAGACCAGCATCCTTGAGCGCTTGGTTATTGTCTGACATATACTTTCCTGTTGATGATCTGCAGTTATTAACAGAATTCAATATTCCTATCATTATAGGGTAGTACTGATAAACAATAAACCACGAACTTCAAAGGGTTACTAGTATTTTTTTATAAACAAGTGAGAAGTCACTGATAAAACATGTCAGACCAGTTACAATTGCTTAACAAGTGAGGAAGGTAATCAGTTAAGGACAAGGAATGAATAAGTCATTGGCTAAAATTTATAAACCTGGAGTGGTTAAGTTTGCTCTTAACTCTTGGCCGCCGTTTTGGGGGGCAGGGATCAAGATACTCTCAATAAGTGACGACTTTCGCGAAGTCAAAATGAAACTTAAGCTACGGTGGTGGAATAAAAATGCTAATCGTACCCAATATGGTGGCAGCATCTTCTCACTAACTGACCCGGTCTATTCTTTGATGTTGATGGGAATTTTAGGTGAACGCTACTACGTCTGGGACAAGGAAGCGAGCATCAACTTTATCAAGCCGGGCCAAAGTGATCTGTTCGCAGAGTTTTGTGTTACTCAAGATCAGCTTGAAGACATTTTAAGGCAGACGGCTGATGGAGATAAATGTTTCCCAGAGTTCATCATTTATGTCAAAGACAAACGAGGCAACGTGGTGTCAGAGGTGCAGCGCAAACTCTATGTGCGTAAAAAACCGCAATTTCGAGAAGAGGATGCAGAGGAACAAACGGCATAAAAAAACCTCCGTAACGGAGGTTTCTTAATTCGGCGAGCAGATTAGTCTTCTAGCTCAGCTAGGCACATCTCTTCGTGAATCTGCTTACACCAGCTGTTCACGCGCTCATCAGTTAGCTCTGGCTGGCGGTCTTCATCGATACATAGACCAACGAATTGGCTGTCATCGCCTTCAACTAGGCCTTTAGATGCTTCGAACTCATAGCCTTCAGTTGAAGTGTAGCCAAGGATAGTACCACCTTTAGCTTCAACGATATCACGCACTGTGCCCATAGCGTCACAGAAGTATTCTGCGTAGTCTTCTTGATCACCACAGCCAAAGATTGCGACTAGCTTAGTCGAAAAATCGATTTGCTCTAGTTCAGGGAAGAAATCGTCCCAGTCACATTGTGCTTCGCCGTAGTACCAAGTTGGGATACCAAGAAGCAGAAGATCGAAGTTATCAATATCTTCTTTGCTGCTTTTAGCGATATCTTGAACGTGAACCAGTTGTTTACCTAGTTGCTTTTGAATCATCTTTGCAACAGCTTCAGTGTTACCTGTGTCGCTACCAAAGAAGATGCCTACACTTGCCATAGATTCGTTACCTTTACTAATTTCTGTTGTGGGCTCGGTTGATATCAGCCGATACCACCACCTTCCCAGCTAAGCTGAATAATGCCTTTGGCGATAAACCCAGCACAGCCAAGGAATAGGACTAACCATACAATGCGACGACCGAAAGGGGGAACATTACCCGCTTTTAAGACATCTTTTATCGCCATACCGATAAAGAAAAAGATAGACGCGAAAAGCAGATCGAGACCAATTGACTCGAGCATGTTCATGTAGTCGTAGAGCATGGAATCCCTTTATGCCAAATTACTTGCGCCGCACTATACCACTGTTACTGAATAAAGTTAACGGGCATAGTACAACTGATCTCTCATTCTGTTTTAAGCGATGAACTTGCGAATAGCACGTATCACTTCAGCTGGCTTTTCGGCATGCAACCAATGCCCGGTATTGGCGATAACATGCGCTTTGGCATTACTGAACTGCTGTTGAACTTGACCTTGGTGCTCTGCGGTTAAGTAATCTGAATCGCCCCCTTTGATAAACAAGGTAGGCGTCGAAATTGTTTCAATAGTTTGCCAACCAAGAATCTCCCAGTAGTTGTCCCACAAGCTTTCGACATTAAAGCGCCAAGCCAAATGTTCACCTGTGTTATACAAAGATTTACCGAGAAACTGGCGAACACCTTCTAGTTCGATATGCTCGGCCAAAATGTTTAGCGCTTGCTTACGCTGAGTTGGCTTTTGCTCGATGACGGCTTTGAGTCCATTGAATACATTGTCATGTCGACTTTCTGTGTAGCGAACAGGGGCCATATCCAAAACAAGCAGTTTATGCATCTGATCTTGGGCAATTTCTGCCAATTTCATTGCTACTTTGCCACCCATGGAGTGGCCGACCACAGTGTAGTTAGAAAGGTTAAGGTGTTGCAGCAATGCATAGACATCTTGCGCCATTAATGGATAGCTATGTTCATCACTCTGAAAGGAGAGGCCATGGTTGCGCAGGTCAATACTCAGTACTTGATGATCCTCTTTTAGATCGCGAGCAAGTAAACCTAAGTTGTCTAAATTACCAAACAACCCATGGATCAATACAATGGTGTGACCCTCACCTTCGAGTTTGTAGTTGAGCAGATGTGACATTTTATTCTATTCGTGACAGGTAAACCGTAGAGTCTCTTTAAAGATCTCGCTATAATCCCCCAGAGTTTAAACATAGAGATTGTGAAAAGCGAATGAAAACAATTGAGGTTGATGAGGATCTATACCGTTACATCGCAAGTCAAACCCAGCATATTGGTGAGAGTGCTTCGGACATTTTACGTCGTCTTTTGATGACTGAAGGTCAAGCTCCTGTTGCCAAGCCGCAGGTTGTGGCGCAACCAAAGGGTGTAGTGGTTAGCAAAGATGCAATAAAAGAAGAAACAGTAGATAGCGTTAAAGAGATGCGATCATTGCTTATCTCTGACGAGTTTGCTGGTCTTAAGAAAGCGATTGACCGCTTTATGCTGGTTCTATCAACGCTGCATCGCATTAACCCGAGTGACTTTTCTGAAGCAACCCAGGTTAAAGGTCGTAAGCGTGTTTACTTTGCTGATAATGAGCAAACACTACTTGCTAACGGTAACACGACTAAGCCGAAATCAATCCCAGGTTCACCATTTTGGGTAATCACTAATAATAACACTAGCCGCAAGAGGCAGATGGTTGACCAGCTGATGGCGAGAATGAATTTCCCATCAGACCTGATTGAGAAAGTGACAAACTCAATCTAGAGAATTCTGATAGAAACCTCATAATGCACAACTCAGTTAACGTATTATGAGGTTTTTTTATTTCTACATATTTTTAAGAAAGGATGTCAAATGGCTATGCACCCACGAGCGGGACAAAAAGCTCAACAGCAAGACCTGCATAATATTCCAGCCCTCGTTGCAAATTATTTTCTTCTCCAACCTGACTCTTCGAACCCTGACCACAAAGTAGAATTTGGCACTTCTGGTCACCGTGGTAGTTCAGACAAGTCTACGTTCAATGAACATCATATTTTAGCTATTGCTCAAGCCGTTGCGGAAGTTCGCGCAGAAAAAGGCACAACAGGTCCACTGTTTGTTGGTAAAGATACTCATGCGTTATCTGAGCCAGCATTTTCAACAGTTGTAGAGGTGCTTGTCGCTAACGGTGTGCAAGTGATTGTTCAGCAAGACAACGGTTATACGCCAACGCCGGGTGTTTCTCACGCTATTCTGACTTACAACCTGAAACATCAAGACAAAGCAGACGGCATTGTGATCACGCCGTCTCATAACCCACCGCAAGATGGTGGTATTAAGTACAACCCAACTCATGGCGGTCCTGCGGAAGGTGAATTGACACAAGCGATTCAAGACCGTGCAAATGTACTTATCGCTGAAGGTTTGCAAGGCGTTAAACGTATGCCTCTGGGCGAAGCCAAAGCTTCACAACTGTTCATCGAGCAAGATCTTGTTAAGCCGTACATTGATGATTTAGTTAATGTCATTGATATGGAAGCGATTCAAAAAGCAAACCTAAAAATTGGAGTTGACCCACTTGGTGGCAGCGGTATCGACTACTGGCGTCAAATCGGCTCTGCTTACAATCTAGACCTTACCTTGGTTAGCGAAGCGATTGACCCATCATTCCAGTTTATGTCGTTAGATAAAGACGGCGTGGTTCGTATGGACTGTTCATCGCCTTACGCAATGGCGGGTTTATTAGCGCTAAAAGATGAATATGACCTGGCGTTTGGTAATGACCCTGACTACGACCGCCATGGCATTGTTACGCCAAAAGGTCTGATGAACCCGAACCACTTCTTAGCAGTGTGTATCGACTACTTATACCGTCATCGCGAAGGGTGGGGTAAAGACGTTGCTGTTGGTAAAACACTGGTTTCAAGTGCGTTGATTGACCGTGTTGTTGCTGATCTTGGTCGCGAGCTATGTGAAGTACCTGTTGGCTTTAAGTGGTTTGTTGATGGCCTGTATGAAGGTAAATTTGGTTTTGGTGGCGAAGAGTCAGCAGGGGCATCTTTCCTACGTAAAGATGGCACACCTTGGTCAACCGATAAAGATGGCATTATTTTATGTCTTCTAGCTGCTGAGATTACAGCCGTCACTGGTAAGAACCCTCAAGAGTACTATGAAGAACTTGCGGCGAAGCATGGTGCTTCTGAATACAACCGTATTCAAGCTGTGGCAAATGGTCCGCAAAAAGATGTGCTGAAGAAACTGTCTGCTGAGATGGTGACAGCAGAAACGCTAGCGGGTGAAGCGATCACTGCACGTTTGACGCATGTTCCTGGCAATGGTGCGGCAATCGGCGGTCTGAAAGTGACGACTGAAAATGGTTGGTTTGCGGCTCGCCCATCTGGCACAGAAGACATCTACAAGATCTACTGTGAAAGTTTTAAAGGCGCTGAGCATTTGAAGCAAATTGAAGCAGAAGCACAAGATATCGTGAATCAAGTATTTGCTGACGCAGGTCTTTAATTCCGACCACTAAGTGTTGTATCAAGGGCTGACTATTTGTCAGCCCTTTTTCGTGAAACAAGGAACGGGCTTCGTCCTATGGAGAGCGGGAACGCTGCGCTATGGAAAACGGGATCGGGCTTCGCCCTGCGAGAGAAAGATTTGTCATTCCTTAGACCGAAGAATGAGGGAGTAAGGAATCTCTTTGGTATTGCCTCTGTTATAAGAGATCCCCAACTCGCTCGTACCTCACTCTTGAGGATGACGATAAAAAGAGTTACGAAACCTTCTGATTAAGTACTAATTAGCCCGGCCAAGTGTCAGGCACAACAAACCAAAATTGACTGCCTTTCGTCTGAGCGTGGACAAACCTTCCATTGGGCTTATCGATAGGGGTGGTGAACTCTTCTAGTCCGATGGCCCAAAGTGGTTTTTCGAGTTCATACAGCGGTTCGCCAATCTGGTCCCACTGACTTTGGTAGCACCAATATCCGGTGATTTGGCTAGGGTTTATCGTGAGCCCTAGACACTCTTCCGGAATGGTCTCTGGTGAAAAAGGATTGATATAAAGACGCCCTTGGATTAACAGATGCTCAGTGAGATCAGAGTAGTGAGGGTATTGTTCAAGGAATTCCGGAGATACACTCATTTTTAGTTGATGAGAGAGCATTCTAGCGAGTTTCTTGTCTAGCTGATCGTGGGCATTCGGTCCGTACCAAACGCCTTTATGTAAAAGATAGAACTTAATCGCGACTTCCCAGTGTTCTTTCTGATGTGACTCAAGGTTGTCCAGAATGAGATCAATTGCGCCTATGGTCTGGCCTGACGCTTTGTTGATTTGAATCTCTTCTTCGAGAAGCGAATATTTTGAACTATTGCTGATGAGCTCAGTGCATAGGTGCTGGTAGATGAATCCTAATCGAGGGTTGCCTTGATAGTCATCTTGTTTTAGAGGAGTGATATTCAGCGCTTTGACATCGACAAATGGAGGTGTCAGGTTAAATAGCGATGGCGTTTCATGTACCCAGTGATAAAAACGTTGTAAAGCGTTCATCCTTAAACCTATATCTGCTTGAACGCCACTATTGTAGCTAGGTGCTGGTAAGGTTGCTATGGTTCGAATACACTTTGCTCACTAAGATAAAGCGTAATGTTAGCAATTAGATGGAAGCTGTCATGAACAACTTACAATTAGAAAAAATCCTCAACGAGAAGCTCTCTCCACAGTTAATCAAAGACTATGCACCTAACGGATTGCAGGTTGAAGGTAAAGAGCAGATTAAAAAGATCGTGACTGGCGTGACTGCTTCTCAAGCATTGATTGATAAAGCGGTTGAGTTAAAAGCAGACGCATTACTGGTTCATCATGGCTATTTCTGGAAAGGCGAGCCGGAACCTATTCGTGGTATGAAAGGCAAACGCATTCGTACCTTGATAAAAAACGACATTAATTTAATGGGTTACCACTTGCCTCTTGATATCCACCCTGAGCTAGGCAACAACGCTGAACTAGCTCGTTTGCTGGATATTGAAGTGGAAGGCGGCCTAGAAGGGCATCCTCAATCCGTAGCTATGTTTGGGCGATTGAAATCTCCAATGACAGGGGCTGAGTTTGCCGCCAAGATCGATCAAGTACTTAAACGCCAGCCTCTTCATATTGCTCCTGAAAATGCAGATAAATTGATTGAAACGGTCGGGTGGTGTACTGGTGGAGGTCAGGACTTTATTGAATTGGCAGCTAGACACGGTTTAGATGCGTTTATTTCGGGTGAGATCTCAGAGCGCACTACTTATTCTGCTCGTGAGCAGGACATTCACTACTTTGCAGCTGGGCACCATGCAACAGAGCGCTACGGAATCAAAGCATTAGGCGAATGGCTAGCCACTGAACATGGTTTAGAGGTTGAGTTTATTGATATTGATAATCCGGTTTAGGTAGAGCGGGAACGGGCTACGCCCTATGGAACGCTTCGCTTCGAGATCGGGCTTCGCCCTGTGAGAGAAAGATTTGCCATAAGAGTTTCCAACCAACTTGTTCCTCGTTCTTGAAGGTAACAATAATAAAAACAGAGGGTTGACACTAAGTGCCAACCCTCAAACATTTCTCCAGCTCTCCAGCTCTCCAGCTCTCCAGCTCTCCAGCTCTCCAGCTCTCCCGCTCTCCAGCTCTCCAGTTATCCGTAGGACGAAGTCCGTTCCGAAATCTCGCATCTACCTTCTCCCAAATAAAAAGGGTTGACGCTCTCACGCCAACCCTCAATATTATCCGATTCTCGATTCTCGATTCTCGATTCTCGATTCTCGATTCTCTAACGCTTACTCACGTTCATGCAGAGGCGAGAATTCGCGCTGCGTTTCACCAGTGTAAAGCTGACGCGGACGACCGATACGGTTTAGCGGGTCGCTGTGCATTTCGTTCCAGTGCGCAATCCAACCGATAGTACGCGAAATCGCGAAGATAACGGTGAACATTGATACTGGAATACCAATAGCTTTAAGAATGATACCAGAGTAGAAGTCTACGTTCGGGTATAGTTTCTTAGAGACAAAGTATTCGTCAGAAAGCGCGATACGCTCAAGTTCCATTGCCACATCAAGCAGTGGATCTTTGATGTTAAGCTCTTTAAGAACTTCGTGACATGTTTCGCGCATAACCGTTGCACGAGGGTCGTAGTTCTTGTAAACGCGGTGACCAAAGCCCATTAGGCGGAATGGGTCATCTTTGTCTTTCGCGCGCTCAACATATTCAGGAATGTTTTCTACGCTACCAATCTCTTCAAGCATCTTCAGACATGCTTCATTAGCACCGCCGTGAGCAGGGCCCCAAAGAGATGCGATACCTGCTGCAATACATGCAAACGGGTTAGCACCTGAAGAACCAGATAGACGTACTGTTGAAGTTGACGCGTTTTGCTCGTGGTCTGCGTGTAGAGTAAAGATCTTATCCATTGCGCGAGCAACGACAGGGTTTACTTCGTACTCTTCACATGGATTAGCGAACATCATGTGCAGGTAGTTCTCCGCGTAGCTCAAATCATTACGTGGATAGATGAATGGTTGGCCAATAGAGTACTTGTAACACATAGCCGCAAGCGTTGGCATTTTCGACAGTAGTCGGTATGCCGCGATCTCGCGGTGCTCGTCGTTGTGGATATCTAATGAATCGTGGTAGAACGCAGCAAGTGCACCTACTACACCACACATTACAGCCATAGGGTGAGCGTCACGGCGGAAACCGTGGAAGAAACTAGCAATTTGCTCATGGACCATAGTGTGACGAGTAACAGTAGTTTTGAATTGCTCGTATTGTTCACGTGTTGGGGCTTCACCGTAAAGAAGGATGTAACATACTTCTAAGTAATCAGCGTTATTCGCTAGCTGATCAATAGGGTAACCGCGGTGTAAAAGAATGCCTTTACCGCCGTCAATGTAGGTGATTTGAGATTCACAAGATGCAGTGGCAAGAAAACCTGGGTCAAAAGTAAAAAATCCGTTTGCTCCAAGTGTACGAACATCAATCACAGGCGTGCCCAGGGCACCTTCCATAATTGGCAGCTCGATAGGTGCTTGACCTTCAACATGAAGGGTAGCTTTCTTATCTGCCATAACAATCTCCTTTGTTTATTATTTAATCCGTCCAGGATGTTTGTGTGCCATTTTTGTACGTGTGATCGTTATCAAAGTCAATTTTTCTCATCTGATGTGTGCACTTGTTATGATTTTTTGAACGTATAAGGTGAAAAATCTGGTCTGTGTAGCAAAAATTGTTACATCAATTGTATTAGAATGTTGCCAGCCGTATAGTGGCGCAGTAATTTTTGGTGGAAACCTTATAAATTCAAGGCTTGAAACAAATGTGAGGTGAAGTTTTAATCCTTGTTGTTAACAAATATTTTACAAAATACTTCGGCAATTGTTGCAGTCTTGTGTTAAATAAATGTTAACTTTTGTAGGTTTGCAATCAAAATTCGTTCATAACTATAAATGCTCAATGGAGCTGAGTGAGCAAGCCCGTGAAAGAAAGAAAGTCAAGACCTGTTAATTTAGATTTACAGACCGTAAGCTTTCCGATCACTGCAATCGCATCAATTTTACACCGTGTGTCCGGTGTAATTACGTTTGTCGCAGTCGGAATTCTGCTTTGGTTACTATCCATTTCTCTATCCTCCCCAGTCGGTTACGCACAAGCTGTTGACTTAGTCGATGGTTTCTTTGTGAAGTTTATCTTGTGGGGCATCCTAACGGCTTTGGCCTATCACATTGCAGGTGGCATTCGTCACTTACTAATGGATCTTGGTCATTTTGAAGAGCTGGAATCTGGCGCGATGAGCGCTAAGGTTGCATTCGCAGCAACAGCCGTTCTGTCTCTATTGGCGGGGGTAATGGTATGGTAAAACACATTTCATCTTTTGGTCGTAATGGTGTGCACGATTTCTTATTGATTCGTGCGACTGCAATCATTATGACGCTTTACACTATCTATCTGGTTAGCTTCTGTGCTTTCACAGATATTTCTTACGTATCTTGGACCCAGTTCTTTGGTGGTACATTCACTAAAGTGTTCACAATGCTGGCGCTTGTATCTGTTCTAATTCACGCGTGGATTGGTTTATGGCAGGTACTGACTGATTATATCAAGTGCGCCAAGCTCCGTGGTGGCCTACAACTAGCAATCATTGCTGTTTTGTTTGGTTACTTCTTCTCTGGTCTATTTATTCTGTGGGGTGCGTAAGTGTCTATTCCAGTTCGCGAATTTGATGCCGTAGTAATCGGCGCTGGTGGTGCAGGCATGCGCGCTGCACTGCAAATCTCTGAGCAAGGCCTATCTTGTGCGTTGCTTTCTAAAGTATTTCCAACTCGTTCACACACTGTTTCTGCACAAGGTGGTATCACGGTTGCGCTAGGTAATGCGCACGAAGATCACTGGGAACAGCACATGTACGATACAGTGAAAGGTTCTGACTATATCGGTGACCAAGACGCTATCGAGTATATGTGTAAAAACGGACCAGAGTCAGTGATTGAATTAGAGAAAATGGGTCTACCATTTTCTCGTTTTGACAATGGTAGAATCTACCAACGCCCGTTTGGCGGACAGTCGAAGAACTTTGGTGGTGAGCAAGCCGCACGTACAGCCGCAGCGGCTGACCGTACGGGTCACGCTCTACTGCATACGCTATACCAACAAAACGTTAAGCACAAAACAACCATCTTCTCAGAGTGGTATGCACTCGACCTAGTTAAGAATGAAGATGGTGCTGTTCTTGGCTGTACAGCCCTTTGCATGGAAACTGGCGAAGTGTGCTACTTCAAGTCGAAAGCGACAATATTAGCGACAGGCGGTGCTGGCCGTATTTATGCCTCAACAACTAACGCTCACATCAACACGGGTGATGGCGTTGGTATGGCATTACGCGCTGGCGTTCCAATGCAAGACATGGAAATGTGGCAGTTCCACCCAACAGGTATCGCTGGAGCCGGGGTTCTTGTAACGGAAGGCTGTCGTGGTGAAGGTGGTTATCTACTGAACAAAGACGGTGAACGCTTCATGGAGCGTTATGCACCTAACGCAAAAGACCTTGCTGGTCGTGACGTTGTTGCTCGTTCAATGATGATCGAGATCCGTGAAGGCCGCGGTTGCGATGGCCCTTGGGGTCCTCACATTAAACTGAAATTGGATCACCTAGGTAAAGACACCCTTGAGTCTCGCCTTCCAGGTGTTTGTGAGCTGTCTCGTACGTTTGCTCACGTAGATCCAGTGAAAGAGCCAATTCCGGTAATTCCTACTTGTCACTACATGATGGGTGGTATTCCAACTCAAGTCTCTGGTCAGGCTATTAAGCAAGATGAAGCGGGCGCTGACGTTGAAGTTCAAGGTCTATTCGCTTGTGGTGAGATCGCATCAGTATCTGTTCACGGTGCAAACCGCCTAGGTGGTAATTCTCTACTAGACTTAGTTGTATTTGGTCGTGCAACTGGCCTACACCTTGGTGAAACACTGGCTAAGCAAGCTGAAGCTAAGCCTGCAACGGAAGCTGATATTGAGCGTTCACTAGAGCGTTATAACCGTTGGGAAAACAGTACTGATGGTGAAGATCCTGCGCAAATCCGCAAAGACCTGCAACAATGTATGCAGAATAACTTCTCGGTATTCCGTGAAGGTGACGCAATGGCAAAAGGTCTAGAAGAACTGAAAGTTATCCGTGAGCGTCTGAAGAATGCACATCTTTCTGATAAGTCGACCGAGTTCAACACGCAACGTATCGAGTGTTTAGAACTAGAGAACTTGATGGAAACGGCTTATGCGACGGCTGTTGCGGCTAACTACCGAACTGAAAGTCGCGGAGCTCACGCTCGCTTTGATTTCCCTGACCGTGATGATGAGCAGTGGCTATGCCACTCAATCTATAATCCGGATAATGAAGCTATGACAAAGCGTGGTGTAAACATGGAGCCAATCCATCGTGAAGCATTCCCGCCGAAAGCACGTACGTACTAGGGAGAGGAGGATAATATTATGAAACTGAATTTCTCTTTGTACCGCTACAACCCGGATGTTGATCAAAAGCCATACATGAAGGACTACACGCTGGAAGTAGAAGAAGGATCAGACATGATGCTTCTAGATGCGTTGATTCTGCTAAAAGAGCAAGATCCAACGATCTCTTTCCGTCGTTCTTGTCGTGAGGGTGTGTGTGGCTCAGATGGTCTAAACATGAACGGTAAGAATGGCCTAGCTTGTATTACACCACTTTCTGCATTAAGTGGTGACAAGATAGTCATCCGTCCACTACCAGGTTTGCCTGTTGTGCGAGATCTTATCGTTGACATGACTCAGTTCTACGATAACTATGCGAAAGTTAAGCCATTCTTGATTGATGACGGCGCACTGCCACCATCACGCGAGAACCTGCAAACGCCTGATGAGCGCGCGCACTTAGATGGTTTATACGAATGTATCATGTGTGCATGTTGTACGACGTCATGCCCATCATTCTGGTGGAATCCAGATAAATTTATCGGTCCTGCAGGTCTTCTTGCAGCGTATCGCTGGCTAATTGATAGCCGTGATACAGCCACAGATGAACGTTTGTCAAATCTTGATGATGCATTTAGCGTTTTCCGTTGCCATGGCATCATGAATTGTGTAAGTGTTTGTCCTAAGGGACTAAATCCTACGAAGGCAATCGGTCATATTAAGACGATGCTTGTAAACCGTTCGATTTAATTAACAAAAAAATTGCCGACTCATTCTGAGTCGGCTCTTAATAGCTCGGCGTAAGACCGAAGCAAACGTGAAAACTACTGGTTAAGGGAAAATATGCACAACGGCGTGATGAAGGCGTGGCTCGAGTCTTCACACTTGGCTGGCGCCAATGCAACGTATGTAGAGGACCTCTACGAACTGTATCTAAGTGATCCCGATCTGGTAAGTGAGGAGTGGACTCGTGTTTTTGACGGCTTGCCTAAGCCTTCAGAAGAGGTGGTTGAACAACCCCATTCACGTGTCCGTGACTACTTCCGACGACTCGCTCAAGAAACAAAGCATTACAATGTCCAAGTTAGTGATCCTGATGTCGACGCTAAACAGGTAAAAGTACTTCAATTAATCAATGCTTACCGCTTTCGTGGTCATGAAGCGGCTCAGCTTGACCCTCTAGGTTTATGGCAACGCCCACCAGTGGCGGAGCTAGATCCTGCATTCCACAATCTTACCGAAGACGATCTAGAAGAAACTTTCAACGTGGGTTCTTTTGCTATTGGCAAAGACACTATGCAATTGAAAGACATCCACTCGTCACTCAACAAAATTTACTGTGGTTCTATCGGTGCTGAATATATGCACATGACAGACACTGAGCAAAAACGTTGGATCCAGCAGCGTTTAGAGTCAGTGGTGGGTCAGCCGTCATTCAGCAAAGAAGAAAAACAAGAATTCCTCGAAGAGCTAACAGCAGCAGAAGGTCTAGAGCGCTATCTTGGTGCGAAATTCCCAGGTGCGAAGCGTTTCTCTCTAGAAGGTGGTGATGCCCTAATCCCTATGACGAAAGAGTTGATTCGTCATGCGGGTAAGAGCGGTATGCGCGAAGTTGTGATTGGTATGGCACACCGTGGCCGTCTGAACATGCTTGTGAACGTACTTGGTAAGAAGCCACAAGATCTTTTTGATGAGTTTGCTGGTAAACATGATGATACCTGGGGTACAGGTGACGTTAAGTACCACCAAGGCTTCTCGGCGGATTTTGCGACGCCAGGCGGTGATGTTCACTTAGCGCTTGCGTTTAACCCGTCTCACCTTGAGATCGTTAACCCTGTAGTTATCGGTTCGGTGCGCGCGCGTCAAGATCGTTTAGGTGATACAGAAGGTAATACAGTTCTTCCTATCACTATCCACGGTGACTCGGCGATTGCTGGTCAGGGCGTTGTTGCTGAAACATTCAACATGTCACAAGCGCGTGGTTTCCGCGTTGGTGGTACGGTTCGTATCGTTGTAAACAACCAAGTTGGCTTTACAACATCTAACCCGACCGACACGCGTTCGACTATGTACTGTACCGATATCGCTAAGATGGTTCAGGCGCCAATTTTCCACGTCAATGCTGATGATCCAGAAGCCGTTGCTTTTGTGACTCGTATTGCACTGGACTACCGTAATGAATTTAAACGTGATGTTGTGATTGACCTGGTTTGTTACCGTCGTCATGGACACAACGAAGCGGATGAGCCAAACGCGACTCAGCCGTTGATGTACCAAAAAATCAAGAAACACCCAACTCCGCGTAAGCTTTACGCTGACGTGCTGATTGAACGTGGTGATTTTGGTATTGATACTGCGACCCAGTATGTCAATGAATACCGTGATGCATTAGATCGCGGTGAAGTCGTGGTGAAAGAATGGCGTCCGATGGCGCTGCATTCAGTAGACTGGTCTCCATACCTTGGGCACGACTGGGATACAGAATGGAACAGTAAGTTTGATACCAAGCGCCTGTTGGAGCTTGGCCAGCGACTATGTACTTACCCAGATAGCCACAAGCTGCAAAGCCGAGTGAATAAGCTTTATAACGATCGTAAAGCGATGCTAAATGGTGAAAAATCGATTGACTGGGGTATGGCTGAAACTTTGGCTTACGCAACTCTGGTTGACGATGGCAAACGCATTCGAATTTCTGGTCAGGACTCAGGTCGTGGTACTTTCTTCCACCGTCACTCGGTTCTGCATAACCAAAACGATGCGAGCACTTTTGTTCCACTAGCGAACATTCATGATAAGCAAGGGCCATTTGAAGTTTTCGATTCAGTGCTATCTGAAGAGGCGGTATTGGCATTCGAGTACGGCTATGCAACAGCAGAACCAAGCGGCTTAACTCTATGGGAAGCGCAGTTTGGTGATTTTGCCAATGGTGCTCAAGTTGTAATCGACCAGTTTATCTCATCAGGCGAGCAAAAATGGGCGCGTCTATGTGGTCTGACTATGCTTCTTCCTCATGGTTATGAAGGTCAAGGTCCAGAGCACTCATCAGCTCGCCTAGAGCGTTATCTGCAACTTTGTGCCGAGCAAAACATGCAGGTTGTAGTACCTTCTACTCCCGCTCAGGTTTACCACATGATTCGTCGTCAGGTTGTAAGACCTATGCGTCGTCCACTTGTGGTGATGTCTCCTAAATCATTGCTACGTCACCCACTATGTACTTCTACTATCGAAGAACTAGCGGAAGGCACATTCCAAGCTGCAATTGGTGAAATTGACAACCTAGAAGCTGCGAAAGTGAAACGAGTGGTCTTCTGTTCAGGTAAAGTTTACTTCGATCTGTTAGAGCAGCGCCGTAACAATGAGCAAGAAGATGTGGCAATTGTTCGTATTGAGCAGCTTTACCCATTCCCTCTTGAAGACGTGAAAGCAGCTATCGAGCAATACACCAACGTTGAAGATTACGTTTGGTGTCAAGAAGAGCCTCAAAACCAAGGCGCTTGGTACTCTAGCCAACACAACTTCCGTGCTGCAATTCCAGCCGGCGCTGATCTGAAATACGCTGGTCGCCCAGCTTCAGCATCACCTGCAGTAGGCTACATGTCAGTACATTTGAAACAACAAAAAGCGCTGGTTGATGATGCGCTTAACGTGAATACAAAAACTTCGGACTAAGAACTAGAAGTGAAAGGAAGAAACAGATATGACAATTGAAATTCTGGTTCCAGATTTACCTGAATCGGTTGCTGACGCAACAGTCGCAACATGGCACAAACAACCTGGTGACGCAGTAGAGCGTGACGAGGTTCTAGTAGATATCGAAACGGATAAAGTGGTTCTTGAAGTACCTGCTCCAGAAGCGGGTGTTCTAGAAGCAATCATCGAAGAAGAAGGTGCAACAGTACTTTCAAAGCAGCTAATCGCTAAGCTTAAGCCGGGTGCAGTTGCAGGTGAGCCGACGAAAGACACCACTGAAGAGTCTGAAGCGTCTCCAGATAAGCGTCATAAAGCGTCATTGACGGAAGAAAGCAACGATGCACTTAGCCCAGCAGTTCGCCGCCTGCTTGGTGAGCACGGTCTGGAAGCAAGCCAAGTGAAAGGCACTGGTGTTGGCGGTCGTATTACGCGTGAAGATATTGAAGCACATTTAGCAAACGCGAAAGAAGCGCCTAAAGCAGAAGCTGCGGCAGCTGTCGAAGCACCTGCTGCTGCGCGTAGCCAGAAGCGTGTTCCAATGACACGTCTACGTAAAACAGTCGCAAACCGTCTTCTAGAAGCGAAGAACAACACGGCGATGTTGACAACGTTTAACGAAGTGAACATGAAACCAATCATGGACCTTCGTAAGCAGTACAAAGACCAGTTCGAAGAGCGTCACGGTATTCGTCTAGGCTTTATGTCTTTCTACGTGAAAGCGGTAACAGAAGCGCTGAAACGTTACCCTGAAGTCAACGCGTCTATCGACGGTGATGACATCGTTTATCACAACTACTTTGACATCAGCATGGCAGTATCGACGCCACGTGGTCTAGTGACTCCAGTACTAAAAGACTGTGACACATTAGGTTTCGCTGATGTTGAAAAAGGCATCAAAGGGCTAGCAATCAAAGGTCGTGACGGCAAGCTGACTGTTGATGAACTGATGGGTGGTAACTTCACTATCACGAACGGTGGTGTATTCGGTTCTCTAATGTCTACGCCTATCATCAACCCACCTCAATCGGCAATTCTTGGTATGCACAAGATCCAAGAGCGTCCAATGGCGGTGGATGGCAAGGTTGAAATCTTGCCGATGATGTACCTAGCGCTATCTTACGATCACCGTCTAATCGATGGTCGTGAATCAGTGGGCTTCCTAGTAACGATCAAAGAGCTACTAGAAGATCCAGCGCGTCTGCTATTAGACGTTTAATATCGCTAAAACGTCTAGCAGCCGCTGGTTGCTAGACGTTCGATAGTTTTCAAGGCTAGACTGGCTCAACTGTCTGGCCTTCACTTGAATCTTATCTACCTGCACAGTGAGATAAGATTGATTTGAGAAGACCCTACAGACGTCCGCTGACATGGCGGCGTTATGGAAATAATAATCCCTACAAGGGAAAATAAACGGAATATCAAAATGAATTTGCATGAATACCAAGCCAAACAGCTGTTTGCAGAATTCGGTTTGCCTGTACCGGAAGGTTACGCGTGTGATACACCACAAGAAGCTTTTGAAGCTGCAGGTCGTATCTCAACAGAGAAAAAAGTCGTTAAATGTCAGGTTCACGCAGGTGGACGTGGTAAAGCGGGTGGCGTTGAGCTGCACGATACTAAAGATGGCGTTAAAGAGTTTGCACAAAAGTGGCTAGGTAAAAACCTAGTGACTTACCAAACAGATGCAAATGGTCAGCCTGTAACTAAAATCCTAGTTGAAGAAGCATCTAACATTGCTAACGAGCTTTACCTAGGTGCGGTTGTGGACCGTGCAACGCGTAAAGTTGTATTCATGGCATCGACTGAAGGTGGTGTTGAAATCGAGAAAGTTGCTGAAGAGACTCCAGAGTTGATTCACAAAGCAGCGATCGATCCACTTGTTGGTCCTCAAGCTTATCAAGGCCGTGAGCTAGCATTCAAGCTAGGTCTTGAAGGTGATCAAATCAAACAGTTTGTTAAGATCTTTATGGGTCTTGGCAACATGTTCTCTCAGTACGATTTAGCTCTACTAGAGATTAACCCTCTTGTTATTACTGGCGAAGGCAACCTGCTATGTCTAGACGGTAAGATCAACATCGATTCTAACGCTATGTACCGTCAGCCTAAGCTGCGTGAAATGCACGATCCTTCACAAGAAGACGAGCGTGAAGCACATGCAGCTCAGTGGGAACTGAACTACGTAGCACTAGACGGTAACGTTGGCTGTATGGTTAACGGTGCTGGTCTAGCAATGGGTACGATGGATATCGTAAACCTACACGGTGGCAAGCCAGCTAACTTCCTAGACGTAGGTGGCGGCGCAACGAAAGAGCGTGTAGCAGAAGCATTCAAGATCATCCTATCTGATGACAATGTTAAAGCAGTACTCGTCAACATCTTCGGTGGTATCGTTCGCTGTGACATGATCGCTGAAGGTATTATCGGTGCAGTTAAAGAGGTAGGCGTAAGCGTACCAGTTGTTGTTCGTCTAGAAGGTACTAACGCAGACCTAGGTCGCGAAGTTCTTGCTAATTCTGATGTTGATATCATTGCAGCTGAGTCGCTAACTGACGCAGCTCAGAAAGTTGTTGCTGCTGCGGAGGGCAAATAATGTCTGTACTAATTAATAAAGACACGAAAGTAATCTGTCAGGGTTTCACTGGCGGTCAAGGTACTTTCCACTCTGAGCAAGCTATCGCTTACGGTACGCAGATGGTTGGTGGTGTTTCTCCAGGTAAAGGTGGTCAAACTCACTTAGGTCTACCTGTATTTAACACGGTACGCGAAGCAGTTGAAGCAACTGGTGCGACAGCAACAGTAATCTATGTTCCAGCTCCTTTCTGTAAAGATGCAATTCTAGAAGCGATTGATGCGGGCATTGAGCTGATCGTAACAATCACTGAAGGTATCCCTACAACGGATATGATCGACGTTAAAGTGAAGCTAGAAGAAACTGGCGTTCGTATGATCGGTCCTAACTGTCCAGGTCTAATCACTCCAGATGAGTGTAAGATTGGTATCATGCCTGGTCATATCCACAAGAAGGGTAAAGTTGGTATCGTTTCTCGCTCTGGTACGCTGACGTACGAAGCGGTTAAGCAGACTACAGATGAAGGCTTTGGTCAGTCTACTTGTGTTGGTATCGGTGGTGACCCAATCCCTGGTTCAAACTTCATTGATATCTTAAAACTGTTCCAAGAAGATCCAGAAACTGAAGCAATCGTAATGATTGGTGAGATCGGTGGTACAGCTGAAGAAGAAGCAGCAGCGTACATTAAAGAGAATGTGACTAAGCCAGTGGTTTCTTACATCGCTGGTGTAACAGCTCCTCCTGGTAAGCGTATGGGTCACGCTGGCGCAATCATCTCAGGTGGTAAAGGTACTGCGGAAGACAAGTTTGCTGCACTAGAAGCAGCAGGCGTTAAGACGGTTAAGTCTCTTGCAGACATCGGTAAAGGTCTACGCGAAATCACAGGTTGGTAATTTAGCCAAATGTGATAAAGAAGGCTTGGCATTCGCCAAGCCTTTTGTTTTTCTGTGCTCTCCAGCTCTCCAGCTCTCCAGCTCTCCAGCTCTCCAGCTCTCCAGCTCTCCAGCTCTCCAGCTCTCCAGCTCTCCAGCTCTCCAGCTTTTTATCCCTCTAATTTCTTTTCAATCGCAACCAGTCTTGCGGTTAAATCAGCAACCTCTTGCTCCAATTGCTTTATACGATCCTGCTCGTTTGATTCCGCTTTCGCCGCGACTTCAACTTTGGGTACACGATTTGAGCTCTTCCAGCTTTTTAATGTAGTGATTAAAGCAGGCATAGGGACAGAGGTACTCAAGCGCGCTTTGACCAAGGCTACAGTGGGTTCCTTTCCTTCTGTGTGTAACTGTTCAAGGATATCTTTTAGCTCTTGGCTAACATCTTGAGTAAGCATAAAACCTCCATTTTACTGTGAACCCCAATAATACTGAGCTTAGCAATAATTGACTAATGGAAAATTAAGAAATGGTGTGTGCGAGATTTCTCACAAGTGATGTAAGACAAAGTGCGTTTGAAACATAGTAATAGTCACTAGTTTAACTTTAACTTTATGATTTGTATCGGTTTATTGTTTTGTTTCTAACTTGTTTCAATAATGGTTTTCTTTCATGGCATTGTCTTAAAGGCGAATTGGAGTAAATTAGAAGGTGTCGGAAGGATGCTGACACGGAACAGGAAATACCAAGGATTGGGAATCTTCAGGATGAAGATTGGTTGACGAGGAACGTTGATCAAGCATGGAGCGAAAGGACATTGTAAGGATACGTTCGCTAACAGGATGTTAGTGGCAAGGATGACAATGGACACCTCTAGGACGAGGCTAGGATAGTATCAGGATGATACAAAGGACACCGCTCAAGGAACAAGTGATGTGGAGCTGACGAGGATTGTTAGCTATCAGGACGATTAGGACACCGCTAGGAAGGCGAAGGCAGGAATTTACTGAAGGATTCAGTAACTATTAAGGAAGATGCATGGAGCACCTTTTGTAGCCGGATTGCTGCGAGTAAGACTATAGCCCCGATACTAACGTATCGGGGCTTTTCTTAGATCTCACCTTTATAAAAAACTCTAACAACAACGTTCAAAAAACTACCTAGATCAATAAAGGTATTTAAAAGTTGGTTTAACTTTTCGGCTTTGTTTTACAAGACAATTTTGGCTGCTAACAAGGATGTGTCATGACTATAGTGACTCGCCGTGCGTTATTGGTTCCCTATAACGACTCATTACAATCTGAATTTTTGATGCTCAATTGCTGTGCCATCAATCGCGCTCAGATGAACGGTGCCCATACGGTGTCGTCTGCAAAGAAACTATTTGAAAAAGTCCTGAATGACCGAAATATCTATGCGATGGCAGTATTAGACAGTCATACTCGCGACTTTATCGGTCATGTTTTTATCTCAGACCTCGATAGCCAGCCAGAGCTCGGGTACATTTTTGATAAAGATTATTGGGGCAGAGGTATTGCGAGTGAAGTGCTGCAAGCGTTTTTCCCTAAAGCAGTCAGAGATTTAAATCTAGATAGGGTACTAGCCACAGCCAATGTAGGTCACGAACCATCGGTACGAATTCTGCAAAAACTAGGTTTCAAGCTAAATGCACACAAGAAAGATACCTTTGGTCCGTTTGATGAGTATCTGTTTACATCCGATGTGGTGGAAGCTCAACCTTTGCTAGTCGGAAACCTTGCATAAAGATTCGGCCTTGATAGCAGTCATCGCCAAGCGAAGAAAATTCAAATTGATAAACAGAATGCCAACGCCAGACACCGTCTGGCGTTTTTAGTTTATGACCTTTTAGCGCAACGCTCAGTAGCTGTAAGTCGAGCTCTTTGCATTTACGTGCAGCGATGGTTTTAGCGAGTTCAGCTTGGCGGCGTTGTTGCCAAAACACAAGACAGACAATTGCGAGTGCGAGTATGGCAAAAAGGTCATGAATCATAGTTATGCCTTTGCTGCTTGTTGAAGGTTGATTAACGCTTTCGCTAGCTCTTCAGAAGGGCTGGAGTGAAGCAGCGGCAACAGAACCATTCGTAACTCGGGCAGCATGACAAGATCGGCAAAAAGCTGGTTGAAGAGCGCCTGATTACCCGTCTGCGCCAACCTGAGTAGAAATTGCTCAGCTATTTTGGCATCACTTAGCCAATGCCAGCTGCGCCCTGCAATACCAATCAACACCTCTTGATGGCTTAATCTCGGTGAAGCGAGTACTTGGCTAACAATTGGCAGCGAGAGTGATTGCGGTGCGCCGGATAACGCGCGCAGCAATGCAGACAGTAGGAATAGGTCCGGTTCGTTGCTATCAACTTGTTGTTGAGCCATTTCAACTAGGCGCTGCGCTAATTTTTGCGGTAAATCGGTATGTTCTAGGGCGCCGAGCAGGGCATAGAGAGGTTCGTTAGGCAGGTGCTGCAACGCTTTTCTAACTTTAACACCATTTTGTTCCTGCCCCAAGCGTGCACAGATGTCTGTGACTCCCTGTAAGCCAACAGTATGCCACTTATCCCACTCTAAACCGCCAGAGAAGTAATGCTGGGCATGCTCGTAATACTGGCTGCATGGCAGGTACAGTTCAGCACGAATTTGGCTATGGAAAACGGCCATTTTATCTTCACCGGGTTTGAAGGTGTACGGGTTATTAGATAGCTTTTGCTGCTGCTCTTCGCTCATTTCTTGATTTAAGCGCGTTCCCATTGCTTCAATCACATACTTGATGAA
Source organism: Vibrio sp. R10-SF1-ISO8 (assembly GCF_059833805.1). Lineage (NCBI taxonomy): Bacteria > Pseudomonadati > Pseudomonadota > Gammaproteobacteria > Vibrionales > Vibrionaceae > Vibrio > Vibrio sp. R10-SF1-ISO8. Next base: position 276,964 of record NZ_JCBDHL010000008.1, read on the forward strand.
GTTACCTAAATCAGCTTGTTTGAGTAAGCCTCGCTCGTCCAATTCAAACTTTAGAAACCATATCCACGGTTGTTGCTCTTGGTTCCAATAAGCAATTGCCAAGTGGGCCTTACGCTGCATTGGGTACGGGTAAGGTTGCTGGCCTTTTTCAACATCGGCAAAGACTTTATTTTCAATCTTCTTGATTCGGCGACCAAGATCAAACACTTGATACTGACAGTCACTGTTGGTCAACAATTGGGTAAGGGTATGAATGGTTTCCATTGGAGAATTGTCCTAACTTTCTTTCCTCTATAAATGGTACTCTTAGGGCAATTTTCAAGGTCAGTAATAAAGATAAATGACAAAAGAGAAACAATTAGCCGCACTGATAGACCGTTTGGAGCTTTCCATGAAGCAACTTGAACTATGGAGCTCAGAGCAACCCAGTGAACAAGCTTTGGCGAGCCAGCAGCCATTCGCGCTCGATACCTTAGAGCCACAAGCGTGGTTGCAATGGGTCTTTATTCGCAGAATGCGAGTGATGCTAGAGCAAAAGCAACCATTACCAAGTGGCTTTTCGTTGTCCCCTTATTTTGAAGAGTGTTGGAAAGACCAATCTAGCTTGCACCCTATTATTGCGATCTTACGTCAGCTCGATGAGGAGTGCCGATGATGCTAGAGATAGTGTTTCAAGATGAATATTTTGTTGCCGTAAACAAACCTGCCGGTATGTTGGTTCACCGTAGCTGGTTGGATAAACACGAAACTCAATTCGTCATGCAGACACTACGTGATCAGATCGGGCAGCATGTTTTCCCACTGCATCGACTCGATCGTCCTACATCTGGTGTATTGATTTTTGCTCTGTCGAGCGAGGTTGCTTCTCAGGTGATGCCGATGTTTGCCAATCATGAAATGGAAAAAACGTATCACGCTATTGTCCGTGGCTGGATTGAAGAAGCGGCACGTTTAGATTATCCGCTTAAAGTAGAGCTAGATAAAATTGCTGATAAGCATGCTAGCCAAGAGAAAGAAGCGCAGGAGGCGATAACCGATTACCAACCCGTTGCGAAAGTCGAAATTCCTCATTCTACTGGTAAGTTTCCGACGACACGTTACTGTCTGATGGAGATGAAACCATTAACGGGGCGGAAACATCAGCTACGACGTCATATGGCGCACTTAAGGCATCCGATAGTGGGAGATACCACTCATGGCGATGGTAAGCATAATAAGCTATTTCGCGAGATATATGACTCGCACCGATTGTTACTTCATGCCTCGAGCTTAAAGTTTGTTCATCCGTTTACTGGGCAAGATTTGCTGATTGAAGCGGGTGTTGATGAAACTTGGCAGAGACTCTGCGCAGAGTTTGGCTGGGATATTCCGAAGTCATAGAGAAAACAAACCGTCACTTTGAGCTAAAGTGACGGTTGAAAAGCTGAGATTACTTACAGTAAACACGCGCTTCACGAGGAGTGTAGATACCGAATGTGATTGTGCTGAATACGATATCTTTGAAAGTTTGCTGCGTTTCTACTTTCGCCACTTTATCTACTGAACCACATACCTGTGCTGCGTCGATTTGCTTGCTTTGACCGATACCGCTGACAAAGAAGTGATGAGTTTTTAGTTCTGTCGCTTCATTTGTTTCTTGTGCTGGTGATACAACAAATGTTTGTTGTGCACAGCCAGAAGCCAAAAGACTGATTGCCGCTGCGATGACAAGCTTTTTCATAACTCTTTCCTTAACTATTAGAATTGGACTCAAATAGGCAAGCGTTCCAATTAGCCTGCCGAATGAAGTGTAACAAGTTTCTTATCGGGGTGTATGTCTTGAGTTTGTATTTATTTGTCATGTGATTGATTTTTGTGATACTGATAACTGATTGAACCAGATAATAAAAAAACCCTCCGAAGAGGGTTTTATCAATAGCAGTTCAAGTTCCAATCTATTTGGCGAGATAATCACGAATCGACTGTTCGATGCCTAAAGCATCAAGCCCTAGTTCGTGATGGAGTTCTTCTTGCGTACCTTGGGCGATAAATTTATCAGGCAAGCCAAGGTTTAGCACTGGTTTGATGATTTTTTCCTGCATCATAAACTCGATCACGCCCGCGCCTGCGCCGCCAGCAATGGCATTCTCTTCTAGAGTAACCAGCACGTCGTGTTCGTCTGCGAGTTGCTTAATAAGTGCCTCATCAAGAGGTTTGACAAAACGCATATCTGCGACGGTTGCATTGAGCGCTTCTGCTGCTTGATGAGCACTGTTTAAGAAGGTGCCAAAGTTTAGAATAGCCACTTTTTCACCCTGGCGAACAAGGCGGCCTTTCCCTATTTCTAGCGCGGTGAAATCCTGTTTGATCTCTGCGCCTGTTCCAGTACCACGTGGGTAACGAACCGCAGATGGACCTATATGCTTATGGCCGGTATACAGCATCTGACGACACTCATTTTCATCACTCGGCGCCATGATGACCATGTTCGGGATACAGCGCATAAAGCTAAGATCGAATGCCCCTTGGTGCGTTTGACCATCAGCTCCGACAAGGCCTGCGCGGTCAATAGCGAACATGACCGGTAAGTCCATGATTGCAACATCATGAATGAGCTGATCATATCCACGCTGCAAGAAGGTAGAGTAGATAGCCACAATAGGATGGTCACCTGCGATCGCCATACCTGTTGCTAAAGTCACGGCGTGTTGTTCTGCGATTGCGACGTCAAAATACTGGTTTGGGTATTCTTTAGAGAATCGAACCATGCCAGAGCCTTCGCGCATCGCCGGAGTGATAGCCATTAGCTTAGGATCTTGTGCGGCCATATCACATAGGAAGTCACCAAAAATCTTCGAGTAACTCGGCTTTCCAGTGCTGCTCTTAGGCAGTGAACTATGGCTAGGGTCAAACTTAGGTACGCCGTGATAGCCGATTGGATCTTTTTCAGCTGGCTCGTAGCCTTTGCCCTTTTTGGTCATGATGTGCAAGAACTGTGGTCCTTTAAGCTCCCGCATATTCTTGAGCGTTTTAACTAGCTCGTTGACATCGTGGCCGTCGACTGGGCCAATGTAGTTAAAACCAAGTTCTTCAAACAGAGTTCCTGGGACAACCATGCCCTTAAGGTGTTCTTCAGTACGGCGAACCAACTCTTTAATCGGCGGAACACCTGACAGTACTTTTTTACCACCTTCACGAATAGAGGTGTATAAGCTGCCAGAGAGCACTTGAGCGAGATGGTTGTTAAGTGCACCAACGTTCTCTGAAATCGACATTTCGTTGTCGTTGAGAATTACCAGCATATCCGGATGTACATCACCAGCATGGTTCATTGCTTCAAATGCCATACCGGCTGTAATTGCGCCATCACCGATTACGCTAACCACTTTACGGTTTTGCTCTTCTTTACCCGCACTGATTGCCATACCGAGTGCAGCACTGATTGAAGTCGATGAATGACCTACCGATAAGGTGTCATATTCACTTTCTTCGCGCCACGGGAAAGGGTGCAGTCCATCCTTTTGACGGATAGTAGACATCTGGTCACGGCGACCCGTAAGAATTTTGTGTGGGTAAGCTTGATGGCCGACATCCCAAACAAGTTGGTCAAACGGAGTGTTGTAGACGTAATGTAGAGCAACGGTAAGCTCTACTGTTCCTAAACCAGAGGCGAGGTGACCGCTCGACTGACTTACTGAATTCAATAAGTAGGTGCGTAGTTCATCACACAGTTTAGGTAGCACTTCCTTTGGAAGACTGCGTAGCTCTTCAGGTGTATCTGCTAAAGCCAGTGTTGGATATTTCGAAATATCAAGAGTCATATAAAAATGCGCGCTTATAGTGTTAGTTCTTGCGCTCGACGACGTATCGGGCGAACTCTTCGAGTAACTCTGTATTGTATGGGATTGCTTCCAAAGCTTGAAGAGCTTCATTTAACAGAGTGTGAGCTTTGTTAATAGCTCCTTCCAATCCAAGCAGTGCTGGATAGGTGCTTTTGTTTAATTCTTGGTCAGAACCTTGCGGTTTGCCTAAAGTTTCTGTATCGCTGATGATATCCAAAATATCGTCTTGAACTTGAAACGCGAGGCCAATTGCATCGGCGAATGTATCAAGTTGAGGCATTACCTCTAACCCTTTATCGCCAGCGGCGAGCGCGCCAAGACGAATAGCAGATTTCATTAATGCGCCTGTCTTGTTGCGGTGAATTGCTTCCAGTTCTTGCAATGATACTTGTTTGTTCTCTGCCGCAAGGTCAAGAGCCTGTCCCATACACATGCCATTGGCACCTGAAGCATCGGCAAGAACTTTTACCATCTTTATACGGTTGCTTTCAGCGTTTGGGTTCAGTGAGCCCTCCGCGAGAATTGTAAACGCTAAGGTTTGCAGCGCGTCGCCAGTGAGAATTGCCGTTGCTTCGTCGAACTTAACATGGCAGGTTGCTTTGCCACGGCGTAGTTCATCATCATCCATAGCGGGAAGATCATCGTGGATAAGTGAGTACGCATGGATGCACTCGACGGCAGACGCTGGAGTGTCTAGGTCGTCAAGCTTGCAACCTAACATTTGTCCTGTGATGTAGACAAGAAACGGACGCGCACGTTTGCCCCCAAGCAATAAGCCATAACGCATTGCTTCAATAAGAGGTAGATTTTGGTGCGGCAGTGCTTGCAGCCAGTTTTCGAGCTGAGTATTGTTTCGCTGTTGGAGTGAGGTTAATGCCTCATGCATGGCAGACATCTTCTATAAATTATTGTTCTGGCTGAGCGTTAAAATCAGATAGTGGAGATTCATCTTCATTTTGCAACAAGATGCTAACGCGCTGTTCTGCATCGCTCAGTTTTGATTGTCCTGAACGAGCAAGGGCAATGCCGCGCTCGAACTTTTTCAACGCATCTTCTAGTGCTAAATCACCATTTTCGAGGTTTTCAACGATCACATCAAGCTCTTCAATGGTCGCCTCAAAGGTCATGTTTTCTGGTTTCTTGCTCGCCATAACTATTCTACCGAGATAAAGATGCACGAAAGTTACCTTAGCCGATAATGATGGTCAAATTTAACCGAGTAAATTTGTCAGAAAAATCGAGCTTGTACGGTCATATTCTGCGCAGGTACTCAATATAGGGCTAAAGTCTATTAGGGTCTGTTGACCTTTTGCGGTTAAATTTTGTTCGAGATAAAAGCGTTTTAATCGCGGTGAGAGGTTTGTCGCCTAGTCATTCTAAGCAAAACACCTCTCAACAAAGAGTAAAACGGTTTTAGCGGGGGCGCCCAGCTCGAACCCTTCGGGCAGCGTTTGTGGCTCCTTTCTGCTGCGTTATCGGCTTTATCGGGTAGGGCAACTACAATTCAAAGCCTCTGCCTTGCATAAAGAACCCGCAAACTGCTGCAAAAATCAGCTCAAAAGGTCAACAGACCCTAGGCACCTGGCACTCAGCATCTATATTTATGTGAGTACAGTACCAATAAAATACTAAAGATCTTAAGATGTTGCCGATATAATTTGTTAGAAGCTTAAAGATAGCATGAGGAGTGCTCTGTGGATTTAGCAACGCTGGTAGGACTGATTGGCGGTTTTGCTTTCGTCATCATGGCAATGATACTGGGCGGAAGCATCATGATGTTCGTCGACGTAACGTCGATTCTTATCGTGGTGGGTGGTTCTACCTTCGTAGTGTTGATGAAATTCACTATGGGGCAGTTCTTTGGCGCAGCCAAAATCGCTGGTAAAGCGTTTATGTTTAAAGCTGACGAGCCAGAAGACTTGATTGCTAAAGTGGTTGAAATGGCGGATGCGGCACGTAAAGGTGGTTTTCTTGCTCTCGAAGAGATGGAAATTACCAATAGCTTCATGCAAAAGGGTATCGACTTGCTGGTGGATGGTCACGATGCCGACGTAGTTCGCGCAGCACTGCAAAAAGATATTGCCTTAACTGATGAGCGACATGATTTTGGTTCTAGCGTGTTTAGAGCCTTCGGTGATGTTGCACCTGCAATGGGCATGATCGGTACTCTCGTCGGTCTGGTTGCCATGCTATCAAACATGGATGACCCGAAAGCAATCGGCCCTGCAATGGCTGTTGCACTTCTTACCACACTCTATGGCGCAATTCTTTCCAACATGGTGTTCTTCCCGATCGCCGATAAGCTTTCCCTTCGTCGTGAGCAAGAAAAACTCAATCGTCGCCTTATTATGGATGGTGTGCTTGCGATTCAAGATGGTCAAAACCCACGCGTTATCGACAGCTATCTGAAGAATTACCTCAATGAAGGTAAGCGTGCCCTTGATGTAGATAACGAGTAAGGTCGCTGATATGGAAGAAGAAGAACCAAAATGTCCGCCACCCGGCCTCCCGCTGTGGATGGGGACTTTTGCTGACTTAATGTCGCTCTTGATGTGTTTCTTCGTACTACTGCTCTCGTTCTCTGAAATGGATGTACTGAAGTTTAAACAGATCGCGGGTTCAATGAAGTTCGCTTTTGGTGTGCAAAACCGATTGGAAGTGAAAGACATTCCAAAAGGAACCAGCATTATCGCTCAAGAATTTAGGCCGGGTCGACCTGAGCCGACGCCTATCGACGTTATCATGCAGCAAACCATAGATATTACTCAGCAGACTCTAGAATTCCATGAAGGAGAGTCAGACAGAGCCGGTGGTACGCAGCGTGATGAGGGCAAATTGACGGGCGGGCAATCGCCGGATACCTCGACGCAAAACAATCAAAACTCTGAGTCAGACAATGAACAGCAGCAATCGGCTGAGATGTCACAAGAGCTTGAAACCTTAATGGAGAGTATCAAGAAGGCCCTAGAACGAGAGATAGAACAAGGTGCGATTGAAGTAGAAAACCTCGGTCAGCAGATTGATATCCGTATTCGTGAGAAAGGCGCATTTCCTGAAGGGTCGGCATTCTTGCAACCTAAGTTCCGCCCACTGGTTCGACAGATTGCCGATCTAGTGAAGGATATACCGGGAATCATTCGAGTATCAGGACATACTGACAATCAACGCATTGACTCTGAACTTTACCGCTCCAATTGGGATTTATCGGCACAGCGAGCGGTTTCTGTCGCTCAGGAGATGGAGAAGGTCCGCGGCTTTGATCATCAGCGTCTTCGCGTCAGAGGCATGGCAGATACAGAGCCACTTGGCCCCAACGATACTGAAGCGCAGCGTTCTCGTAACCGCCGGGTTGAGATCAGTATTATGCAAGGGGAAGCGCTGTTAAGCGACGAAGTCCCAGTCATTCAATAAAAGATAAAAAGACGAGCACAAACGCTCGTCTTTTTTATGGTCTTTGCTTCATGTATAATCTTGCGCCCTTAGAGGCAGCACATCGCTGCTAGGCTCAATAGAGCGTGAAAATAGCGAAACAGTTAACTTGTGAAGTGAATTATGAAATTTATCGTAAAGCCCCATCCAGAAATTTTTGTAAAAAGTGAGTCTGTGCGTAAGCGCTTCACAAAGATTCTTGAATGCAACATTCGTAACGTAATCAAGAGTCGTACAGAGTCTGTTGCTGTTTTCAACCGTCGTGACCACATTGAAGTAACGGCGGAAACGGATGAATTCCACAAAGAGACAATCGAAGTATTGACTCATACGCCGGGTATCCACCACGTACTTGAAGTACAACAGTCAGAATTTAAAGACTTACACGATATCTTCGAGCAAGTACTGGAACTTAACCGTCCTAACCTTGAAGGCAAAACGTTTGTTGTTCGTGCCAAGCGTCGTGGTAAGCATGATTTCACTTCTATTGAACTAGAGCGTTACGTAGGTGGTGGTCTTAACCAAGCGATCGAAAGCGCGAGCGTAAAACTGCGTAACCCAGATGTGACGGTTAAAGTGGAAGTAGTTAACGAGAAGCTTAACCAAGTTATCAAACGTTACAAAGGTCTAGGTGGTTTCCCTCTTGGTACACAAGAAGATGTTTTGAGCCTGATCTCTGGCGGTTTTGACTCTGGCGTATCAAGCTATCTGCACATCAAACGTGGTTCAAAAGTCCATTACTGCTTCTTTAACCTCGGCGGCCCTGCGCACGAAATTGGTGTCAAACAGGTTTCTCACTATCTGTGGAACAAGTACGGTTCATCTGCAAAAGTGCGTTTCATCTCGGTCGATTTTGAACCAGTAGTGGCCGAAATTCTAGAGAAAGTCGATGACGGTCAAATGGGCGTTATCCTTAAGCGTATGTTTATGCGCGCTGCAGGAATGGTAGCTGAGAAGTTTAAGATTGAAGCGCTAGTGACTGGTGAAGCATTAGGTCAGGTATCAAGCCAAACCCTAACGAACCTGCGTCATATCGACAATGTGACAGATACATTGATTCTTCGTCCTCTTATAAACTGGGATAAAGAAGACATCATCAATCTAGCTCGTGACATCGGTACTGAAGATTTCGCTAAGACCATGCCGGAATATTGTGGCGTAATTTCTAAGAAGCCAACGGTTAAAGCGGTTAAAGCGAAACTGGACACTGAAGAAGAAAAGTTCGACTTTGATATTCTAGAGCAGGTTGTTCGTGACGCGCGTGTCATGGACATTCGTGATATTGCCAAAGAAACCGAGCAAGCTGCGCCAGAAGTTGAGCAAGTTCAAGCGGTGGAAGAGCACGCGATCGTACTCGATATCCGTAGCCCTGAAGAAGAAGACGACAATCCACTTGAGATTGATGGCGTTGAAGTGAAACACATCCCATTCTTCAAGCTAGGCACTCAGTTCGGTGATTTAGACCAATCTAAATCTTACCTGCTTTACTGTGACCGTGGCGTGATGAGTCGTCTACAAGCTCTTTATCTTCAAGAGCAAGGCTTTAACAACGTTAAGGTTTACCGCCCGTAGCGAGCACTCCATATAGTACTAAAAGCGCAAATCGTTGATTCGGTTTGCGCTTTTTAGTTTGTAGCGAGTGGAATTTGGCGCATAAAAAAACACCGCCATCGAGGCGGTGCTAAATATTTGACAGACAGGTCAAAATAAATACAGGAAGTATATGTTTCGTTTCCTATGGAAACAAAACTGGTAGAAACCTACCGAACTCGAAATACGAGTTTGCAAACACAACATCGCAACAAAAGGTCAATTGATTTAAAGCATAAATCAAGCCGTTCTGACTTCTTGCTGCGGGGTGAAATATAGAATTTCTCTGGTCGTCAGGCAACGGACATTTTATAATGTTTCAGATAAAAAAAACTAATCCAATTTATAGAAGGTCACTATGTCCAGAAGATTGCCTCCTTTGAACTCATTAAAAGTGTTCGAAGCCGCGGCTCGACATCTGAGTTTTACTCGCGCAGCCGAAGAGTTGTTTGTGACTCAAGCTGCCGTCAGTCATCAGATTAAGGCGCTAGAAGAATTCCTTGGCTTAAAGTTATTCAGACGCAGAAACCGCTCGTTACTGCTTACAGAAGAAGGTCAAAGTTACTTTCTTGATATAAAAGATATTTTCACATCGTTAGCAGAAGCTACTGATAAAGTACTCGAGCGCAGTGAGAAAGGGGCATTAACCATCAGTTTACCGCCAAGCTTTGCGATTCAATGGTTAGTCCCTAGATTAGCGGATTTTAATCAACAAGAGCCTGATATTGATGTTCGAATTAAAGCGGTCGATATGGACGAAGGCTCGTTGACCGATGACGTCGACGTGGCGATTTATTATGGTCGCGGTAATTGGCCAGGTTTGCGAGCGGACAAACTGTATCAAGAATTTTTGATCCCACTCTGTTCACCTTCATTACTTTTAGGTAACAAACCATTAGAAACTCTAAGTGACTTGAAGCAACATACCTTACTTCATGACACCTCTCGCAAAGATTGGAAACAGTTTGCTAAGCAAAATGGCATTGAAGGAGTTAACGTTAATCACGGGCCCATTTTTAGCCACTCAACTATGGTACTTCAAGCCGCTGCTCACGGTCAGGGGGTTGCACTTGGTAACAATGTTTTAGCTCAACCCGAGCTTGAAGCAGGCCGTCTGATCGCACCGTTTGATGAGGTCTTGGTGTCTAAAAATGCTTTCTATGTTGTTTGTCATGACAAACAGGCCGATATGGGACGTATTGCTACTTTTCGTGATTGGATGTTAGCCAAAGCGCAAAGCGAGCAAGAGGAGCTTTTAGATGACTGATTACCTCATTGACGGTGACAAAGGCAATCCGTTGTTTATTTTTGCTCACGGAGCTGGTGCTGGAATGGATCACACCTTTATGGAAGCAGTGGCAAAGGGCCTTGCTCAAAAAGGTATTCAGGTGGTGCGCTTTAATTTTCCTTATATGGTTAAGCGAGCTGAGGACGGTAAGAAACGTCCGCCAGATAGAGCACCTAAATTACTGGAAGCCTACCAAGCCGTTGTTGACCAGTACTGTCCAACTGGTGCGGTTGTTATTGGTGGTAAGTCAATGGGTGGGCGTATGGCGAGTCTTCTCTCTAGTGAGGACAAGGTTGCAGGTGTTGCTTGTTTAGGCTTTCCGTTCCATCCACCGGGTAAACCCGAGAACTACAAAGGTGGTCACTTAGCAGAGATAGAAAAGCCTTGTCTCATCCTTCAAGGTGAGCGCGATACCTTTGGTAAGAAAGAAGAATTTGAACAGTTTGATCTCTCTTGTGCAATCAAGGTGGAATTTATTCCCGATGGCGACCATAGCTTCAAACCTCGTAAGAGTTCAGGGCATACCGAAGTCGGTAACATCGAACTGGCTATCGATCACTTAGCCAAGTTTATCCTAGAGGTGTCTGATGCGAAGTAGGTTCTGGTTAGCGTTGGGTGGTGTATTGTGCGGCCTTGGTGTTGCTTTGGGGGCGTTTGCTGCTCATGGTTTGAAGAAAATGCTCTCACCTTATCTGATTGAGGTTTTCTCTACGGGCGTGCAGTACCAATTCATTCATGGCATTGCTATTTTGCTTTGTGGTGTGTTACTTGGGTTAAAATTGCCGCTTAAGTCACAAAAATATTTCTCCCTTGCCGCGGTTTGCTTTATCATCGGCATCCTTTGTTTTAGCGGCAGCCTCTACGCGTTGGCATTAACAGGCATTAAATGGTTTGGTCCTATCACACCATTAGGTGGTTTAACGTTTATGCTTGGTTGGGGTTTGTTCGTATACGCAGCACTACAGGTTAAAGAGGTGAACCAGTGAAACAATTAATGCTCTACTGCCGCAGCGGCTTTGAAAAAGAGTGTGCCGGAGAGATTCAAGATCGTGCTACTCAGTTAGAAGTGTTTGGTTTCCCACGTCTTAAAAAAAACACTGGTTATGTGCTGTTTGAGTGTTACCAAGACGGTGATGCAGAAAAGCTTGTCAAAGAGCTCGATTTTAAATCGCTGATCTTTGCTCGCCAGATCTTTGCTGTCGCAGCTGAAATTCAAGAACTGCCACGTGAAGATCGTATCTCGCCGATTTTGCATGATTTAAGCTTCGTAGAGACCATGCCTCGTTGTGGTGATATTCGCGTTGAAACGCCAGATACCAACGAAGCGAAAGAGCTACTTAAGTTTTGTCGTAAGTTCACTGTGCCAATGCGCCAAGCTCTACGTGGCAAAGAGATTCTGTTCCCGAAAGACAGCCCTAAAAAGCCTGTGTTACATATTTGCTTTGTCGCTCCGACGCATTGCTTCATCGGTTATTCTTTACCTAGCAATAACTCGCAGTTCTTCATGGGTATCCCTCGTCTTAAGTTCCCAGCGGACGCACCGAGTCGTTCAACTCTGAAGCTAGAAGAAGCGTTTCACGTGTTTATTCCTCGTGAAGAGTGGGATGAACGCTTAGCCGCAGGTATGTGGGGCGTTGACTTAGGGGCGTGTCCAGGCGGTTGGACGTACCAACTAGTGAAGCGTTCGATGTTTGTCCACTCTGTCGATAACGGCATGATGGCTGATAGCCTAATGGAAACCGGGCAGGTTAAACACCACCAAGAAGATGGCTTTAAATTTGAACCGGCACGTAAGAACGTAACTTGGCTAGTGTGTGACATGATCGAAAAGCCATCGCGCGTTGCTCAATTGATGGGCGAATGGATTATCAGTGGTTGGGCGAAAGAAGCGATTTTTAACCTTAAGCTGCCGATGAAAGGGCGTTACGACGAAGTGTTAGAAGATATCGAGAATTTAAAACTCTTCCTGATTGAAAATGGCGTGAAGTTTAAGCTTCAAGCTAAGCATTTGTACCATGATAGAGAAGAAATCACGGTACATGTTCAGTGTTTATCGAATATCTCACCGCGCTAAATTAAAAACGCTCCCTAGATAGGGAGCGTTTTTTTTAGTTGGACGTTGGCCACATTTCCCACAGCTGCGCTTCCATGCTCTCTTCAGTGCTGTTAGCAATAAGAGAAAAGAAGTCCAATCCTGTTTGCTGCTCAACCGCATCGATTGTAGTGACGAAGCTTGCAAGCTCACTGCTAGAGACATCTCTATGTGGAACAATGAAGGCTATGGCTTCATTGAAAGCAGGATCTAAGATTACTTTGTAAAAAGCGCTCGGTATGATGACATTGTTACCTATGGCGCTTTCGTTACCTTGATAGATAGGTCCAGTGACCACGTAGAGCTCGTTGTACTCGTTCGCAAGATCACGTACGTGCTCTTCCAGGATGCGCCAACCTACACGGTTAAAACCCGGAAGCTGAGGAGACATATTGCTCATCAAAAAGCTCTGCTTCATAGAGTCTTGGCTAAAGTCCATTGTGGCAGATGGCGCTAGGTGTCCTCGATCATAGCCAGAGCCGCTGTAATCGGCTAGCGTGGAGCGAGCATAGTCGGGGAGCTCACTGTCTTCTTTGAAGCTATTACTGCGTTTATAGCTGGCGTTAACACTTTCTGCGGTAATGTGGTAAGCCACCCAGTCGGCATTTTTGGTTTGATAGTTGTAGCCAACGGCATACCCATCCCGGCAAAGCAATTGATCAGGTTGCTCTGAAGGCAAGCCTACGTCTAAGTGCTTTCCACAGGTTTGCGCGAAAGTTGGTAGGGAAAAGACAACAGCAAGTGTTAGTAAAACAGTATTTTTCATTATTATGCTCCTTGTTATTGGAGCTATGAAAAATAGTCGATTGGCTTTGCGTTACTGTGATAGTGGTTAAATGTTAATCAATACTTGGTCCGGTATTGAGCAGTTAAATATTAAGCTTGTGAAAGTAACCGATTTCACAACAGATTCGATTAACATTGCTTTTCTAATCAGCTAGTTAATATGTTCTAGGCATTATTGAGTAGCTTCATTCTCACCATTAAAACGAATATCTTGCAGGTTAAAACCGAGTTCCATATCGGTTTTGAGTGCTGCAATCGTCTTACATTTTCGCGCTGATTCAATATGCTCATCTAGTTTCTTACGATACTTAGTAGGGAGTTCTTCACTGGCGAACGCTTGTTCGATGTCGCTAAACTGGGTAAGGATTTCTTTGGCGGCCTTTGGTCCAACCCCTGGTACACCAGGTACCTGGCTTGAACTAATCCCTGTTAGCCCCCAATAATCGGCAAGCTGACTCGGCTTAACGCCAAATTCAGCCTCGATAAAAGGTTCGTCCAACCAGCGATGCTGAAAGTAGTCTCGGATTTGTAGAGTCGGAGAAAGGAGCTGACAGTAACCTTTATCCGTCGACACAATCGTGACTTTCTCGCCATGATTAGCCACCTTAGTTGCTAGAGTAGCGACTAAGTCATCAGCTTCGTCTCCATCTGAAAGTAGCGAGTCTATCCCAAGCTTCCACCAAGCATCTTGAATTGACTCTAAGCCTTGTAACAAAGGTACGGGCATAGGTTTTCGGTTTTGCTTGTACTCTGGCAAGATCTCCGCTCGCCAACCTCGTTCTTGAAGGTGATGATCGAACACGGCAATGATATGAGTTGGTTGTGACTCGGATAAAATACGATTCAGAGTGCGGGTTGTCGTATTGATGGTTCTTGCTATATCTGTGGGATCGGGTTGCGCGGAATGAACGCGTCGGATCAGGTTGAGAGCATCGATGATAACAAGATGAATAGACATACAAATCAAAAAAATAAGGGCTTAGAGCCCTTATTGTATAGATTGAGGTTGAGATTACCAGTCAGTACAGTAAACAGTACCTAGCCTGATGTCTTAATTTGGTAGCAAGGTTCGTAGGCGGTACCACCTGGTAACTTCATGCGGTCTTGCTCGACGAAATCTTTAAGTAGCTTATCCATTTTCTTCATCAAGCTTGCGTCTCCATCTAAGATGAATGGGCCGTGACGTTCGATTTCACGAATACCTTCTGCTTTGACATTACCGGCAACGATACCGGAGAACGCTTGACGTAGCGCTGCTGCAAGGTTCTCTGGACGCTGATTTAGGTGTAAGTCCAAGCTTGCCATATTATCGTGGGTTGGGTCGAAAGGTAGCTGGAATTCTGGCTCAATTTTTAATGACCAGTTAAAGCTGTAGGCATCGCCGGTATCTTTACGGTACTGACGCACATCCGACATGCTCTGCTTCATGATTTGAGCGACTTTGGCTGGGTCGTCAACAACGATTTGGTAGTGTTTCTGCGCCTCTTCGCCAAGCGTATCACCAATAAAGCGGTCTATAGAGCGGAAGTACTCTTCGCTCTCTTTCGGGCCTGTCAGTACGATAGGTAGTGGCTGGTCGGAATTGTCAGGGTGCATCATAATACCAAGAATATAGAGCAGCTCTTCTGCTGTCCCTGCGCCCCCCGGAAAAATCACAATCCCGTGGGCCATACGTACAAAGGCTTCTAAACGCTTTTCGATGTCTGGCATGATGACCAGTTCATTGACGATAGGGTTTGGTGGCTCTGCGGCAATGATTGAAGGTTCGGTTAGGCCCAAATAACGCTGTTCATAGTAACGCTGCTTCGCGTGACCAATCGCTGCGCCTTTCATCGGGCCTTCCATCGCGCCCGGTCCACAGCCGGTACAAATGTTCAACTCGCGCAGACCAAGTTCGTTACCGACTTCTCGAGTGTATTGATATTCGGTGGGATTGATTGAGTGCCCACCCCAACATACCACTAGGTTCGGTTCGATACCTGGCGTCAGGGTGCCTGCATTGCGTAAGATGCCGAAAACAAGGTTAGTGATATGACTAGCGTTAGTCAGGTTAAGACGCTGATTATCAGCAAGGTGCATATTGACGTACACGATGTCACGCAAAACTGAGAATAGGTGTTCTTGAATCCCTTTGATGATCTCACCATCGACAAAGGCGTGCTCTGGTGCATTGGTGAGTTCGAGCTTAATGCCACGCTCACGACGCACGACGTTGACATCAAAAGATTTGTATTTGTCGAGTAGTTCTTTAGAGTTATCGGTGTGGCTGCCGGAGTTAAGAACCGCGAGGGTACAGTTGCGGTAAAGTTGGTAAAGATCACTTGCAGCGGTTTTCTTAAGGCGCTCAACTTCAAGTTGAGAAAGTAGATCCATACTACCTGCTGGACTAATGTGTGTGATCATAGTGACCTCCTTGACGAAACAGCACTCATAGAGAGTGAGATATCATTATTGTTATTGTCCATATACGTTGCCAATCCGCGAACAAATTAAGCAAACGTCTAATAAGCTTAGCAGCTTTTTACAGATAATAAACCTAACTAATTGATATCTATAGATCAATCACACTAATGAAACATCATGGTGGGTTTGTGAAGTGCCGTCTAGCGCCAAACGAGTTGGTTCTTACCGAGCGTTTTTGCTTCATTAAGGCACAAGTTGAGTCGCTCTAAGATCTCTTCGGGTGTATCCGAATCTTTGAATGCAGTACTTGCGGCGGAAAGGGTGATGGTTAAGTTTCGATCACGGAACTTAAATGGCAACTTAGATACCTGACCCTGAATCGCTTGAATCATATTGAAAGCGTTGCTGTCAGAGAGCTCTGGGAGCAACAACACGAATTCTTCACCAGAGAAGCGCGCCACGGTATCTGTATCGCGGATCTCTTTCTTAATTGTGCGAGCAATAATTTTCAGTGCCTTGTCACCTGCGGCATAACCAAAACTGTCGTTGATCGCTTTAAAGCCATCGACATCGAGTATAACGACACGAAGAGTATGTTGTGCGCGTATCCAGCGGCGGTACTCTAACTCAAGGCGATCGCCAAATGCGGCTCGGTTATATACCTTGGTCAGTGGGTCAAGCAGCATACGTTGTGCTTGATCTTCTAAGCGGCGGCGATAGTCCTGAGTCACTTCATACAATGCTTCTAGTTGGTTTTTGCCGTAATCCATGCGCTCAATCAAGGCTTGTTCACGTTGTTCGGCGTGTTTCAAGCGCTCAGTCAATGAGTTCAGTTGAGCCAGTAAAGGGTTCACCTGTTCTTTCAGCGAATCTAAACTTTCTGCATTGGACACTTTGGACTGCGTATCGGTGACGAGTTCAGACAACTCAGTGTTCATCTCTTGGCGATGAGCAAAATAGCTTTGGGATTGCTGTGAGTTTTGCTGTGAGCTTTTCAGTGACGACGAGAGCGAAGAGTTGATTTGTTCGAGAAACTGTTCTGAAGTTTTACGCTCATAATGGGTGCCATCAATAACCAACTTAAGCGTTTGTAGCGTTAACTCTAACAAAACGTGGCTGTTTACCCCAATCAGTAACTTAGCGCGAATGTCTGTTAGCAGCTCCCCAGACTCGCCTTCAAAATCAAGTTCAGTAATCAAATGCTGCAATTCTTCGGAAAGGCGAAGCAACAGCTCACGATCGGAACTAGCCGCGATTTGGTTAACGCTGTAGTCAGGGTTGGTTGTGATGATTTTTACGGAGCGCTCATAAAGGTTAAGCAGTCTTAGGGCTTGTTCTGCTCTTGGATGCTTAAGGCCATCGGAGTAACTGAGTAAATCGCGTAGGTCGCGTTTGATCTTCGGAGGCAGCCCAGTCAAGCGCAGTAGCGTTTCACCACTATGCTTAATTTGGGAGTCCAAATGTTCAGTTTGTTGTTCCATAGCCAAGCCTTGTTGTTTTAGCAAACGCTCCAATACCGCCAGTTTTGGTATTAGTGAGCTGACGTCTTGCTGCTGCTCGATAGCTTGTTTCAGTTCCATGAGTCCCGCTTGTAGTCGCGGGTTTTCACATTTATAAGCACTACTTAACGACGAGATGACACGCTGAAGTACCTTTTGTTCTCTATTAAATTTGAACGAGGTATCCCTTTGTGTCAATCGAACTTGTTCCAATTGAGATTTCAGGTTGTGCAGCTGTGACTGAAGATCTTGTTCGATTACGCCCATGAATAAACTTAAAAATAGAATCTACTTATATCTAGTGATCTGTCGATAATATCAAATAAATCACGGGCGTCACGACTTACAACGTTTGATTGATGCGCTTTTATTCATCTTTTAGCAGTTTTTTGATACCGTCCTCATTCTTGAAAGAAGAGTGAACTTTTATTAACCCCTGATTGATGGAATGCTTGCACGCCTTACGGATATTACCGGTGGCTAAACTTGCAGCAGGCGCGTTCTCAATCGCTTTCAAGTAGACCCACTGACTAGAGTGCTCTTTCATGCTCAGCGTTCTTGCTGTACTGGTTGACATTAGTAGCACATCAACTAGTTCCTTATCATTAACCGCAGTATACGCCCTTGGTAGGAAAGGGTAGTCCGCCATACCAATACGAATGATGCGGTTGAGTAAACGATCGGGTTCGAACTCAAGGATCCATTGTTGGATCTTTTCAAACAACTGTTCAGGGTCGGTATTACGTTCGCTGTTTGGTTCAATGTACAGCAGGTTGGCATCAGAAAAATGATAAATTCTTGCTGGATGTTCTACGCGCTGTTTTAAATAATCACCAAAAGCACGTTCTAGCTTTAAGCCTTCTTGGTAACCATGTTGCAAATACATGTTGCGTAAAAATGGCACGTCAATCATTACAAAGCGCAGACGGTCGTTGAGTGGTTCATGAATCAACTCACCAACATGCCACTTCTCAAACTTATGACTGCTCTCCTCTAAAGAGGCAGGAAGTTTAGCATTAAGCATACGTAAGTTTTTTAACCCAGAGCGAGAATGGGTATAAAGATCTTCGTTAAGAACATCGAGCTCTTCTTTTTGCACATTGATCACGTGACCACGACGTAAAATGAAGATAAACAGCAACGCGGATAAGACAAACAAGGTGAAGGTTATCTTCTGGAATTTTCGATATTCGTTATGGGTTTCTTCTAACTCTTGTTGCTGGCCGCTTAAATGTAGAGTTTGTTCTACAAACTCTTTCTGTTGTCGGAAAGCATCTTCACTGATCAGATCTAACTCTTGCTGTTCAATCGTTGCTAGAGAGTTGTAGTGTTTAAGGTACTCTAAAGCCTTTTGATACTGGCCATTGAGTTCGTAGCCTAAATAGAGCATCTGATAAGAAGACTTCTGCATGCTGATATCTTGCAATTGCTGTGCTATCTCAAGCGCTTGATTCGCGCTTTCCAGTACCTTTTTAGGCTCTTGTTTATGGCGAGCTAATCCGGCTTCTAGTAGTAAAGCGTAGGCCTTTAACCTTGGAATATCTGCGTATTGGAGTAGCTCTTGCGCGCGTTCAAGATATTGTTCAGCCAAAGTATAATTGACTAGGTGTAAGTAGGTTGTCGCAAGCGAGATGCGAATATCGATCACGCTTTCAATGTTGTTTTGCAGCCGTTCATGATCCATTGCGTTGAAGTAGTGAACCAGTGCGAGATTGTATTTACCTTGGTAATAGTAAATATCGCCCATGCGCTTAAGCAGTGGCGCTAATGCAGGCGAGTTCTCATAGTTATCATAAAAATCAGCCGCTTGCGAAAAGTGGTCATTGGCTTTATCTAACACGCGGCGATCATAAAATAGCTGCCCCAGAATACGGTTAACTTCAGCAAGTTGACGCGCAGAGTCGGTTTCTATAGCCGTCCAGTAACTGATCAGTAACTCTGACAAGGCACGGTTGTACTTCTTGTTGGCAAGGAGTTGTTTACCCACTGTGGTGTGGTATTCAATTACGGTATGAATCGACTTTGAGCTGTCTACATACGGCTTTACTTCTGAATAGAGTTGGTCAGCGAGCTTTAGGTTACCTTCAGAAGAGGCAATCTCTGCTTTCAGCATTGTCATACGGTACTTTAGACCGCGAGCTAACTGCTGTGGATTATCAATGTGACTGAACTCTTCTTCTATCTGCGCCATTTTATCTCTGGCAGCTTCAGCGTCACCATTGATAAGCCAAGTTAGTCTGATCTCAACTAACTTTAGATCCAGCAGTAAATAAGGCAGCTTGTAAGTTATTGCTAAAGATTTTGCTTCTTTCAGAAAACTCAATGCTTCAAGCTGATTGCCTAAGTTAAACTCCGCTCTGGCGAGAATGCGCAACGCGTCAATTGTGCCGCCCGGGGTTCGAGTTCGGCTGTCTGCTTCATCGCGAGAGATGGCAGAAGGGCTTTTTTCAGTTTTGTCGGTCAAAGTACGCTGGGTTAGATAATCTGTGGCAAGTTGCTTGGCCTGTTTCGGAACAATGTTGACCAAACTGTTTGCCTCACTCAGGACGGCTGATGAGTACAGAGTGTTTGCCCAAAGTGGCGCAGAGAACAGAACCAATAACGCGCCAAGCAAGCGCTTCCAGCGTACATTTACCATTAGAGTCGACTTCCTATTGACGAGCCATGCGTTGATTATGACTAGGTTGGTTGTTTACGTTGGAGCGGTAAGGGTTGATATCCAAACCACCACGCCTTGTATAACGTGCGTAAACCGTCAACGATTCAGGCTGACAGAATTCCATAATGTCAGTAAAAATACGCTCAACACATTGTTCATGAAACTCATTGTGCTCGCGGAATGAGACAAGGTAGCGAAGTAGGGCTTCACGATCGATTTGCTTACCCTTGTATTGAATTTCGACACTGCCCCAATCCGGTTGGTTTGTGATTAGACAGTTTGATTTCAATAAGTGGCTGTGCAGGCTCTCTTCGACAACGTCACCGATTGCAGCTCCTTGAATAAGCGTGCGGTCAAAGTCGTAGCTAGTGATCTCAATATCTTGCTCGTCAATGCAGTCGCCATCCATTGTGACCACAACGGAGTCCGTGTAATCCACGACAGAACGAACCGTTACAGAGACTGTTTCACCCGCGCAGGTTGAAAGGTCTCTAACCAGTGTTTGTTCTACTTGATCCCAAGAAGAAAAACGAGTTTGGTTGAAGCTGTTTAGATATAGCTTGAATGACTTAGATTCAATCAGGTTGGCGCTAGTCGCAGGAATTGAAACTTCACCAATCGCCACTTGTGGTAGGCCTTTCTCATTGAGCCAAGAGAGTTCGTAAAGTGTCCAAATATCGCAGCCTTGAAAAGGCAGTGAGTCACCTAAGTTAAGGTCATCACGATTGAGGCTACGAGGTACAGGTTGCAACAGGCTGGCGTCATATTGGTTTGAATATTCGGTCTTTTGACCAAGCGTTAGGCCAGCAAGCTCTTTCGCATCAGAATATTTGCTCATACTTTTGTTCGTTTTCTATTAGAATGTCGAGAATTTTACGCAATCCCGCACCTAAAAGCGAATATTCATGTTGGAGAATCTAATGGCTGATCATGCCTTGCAAGCGTTACTCTCATTCAGTGAAAAATACCGTCAGGCCTATCTTGATGCACATGGCCACCTACCACAAAGCGAAGAGTTGGTCGATCTTGTATCACCATGTGTCGAGCGCAAAACGGATGATGCAGTTGAGTGGCAGGCTTTTACAAGAGAGCAAGCTGCAGATTTTACCAATGTAGAAAATGGTATTGAGCTAACACTTCATGAAGACGTCAAAACCTTTTATGGCTCTCAATACAGTGCAGATATGGATGCGACTTGGCAGGGGAACGAGCTAACGCTGCTGCAAGTATGGAGCAATGATGACTTTGTTCGTTTACAAGAGAACATTCTAGGCCATCTCGTGACTCAGCGCCGTTTGAAGTTAAAGCCAACTGTGTTTATCGGCGCTACGGATGCGGAATTGGATGTTGTCTCAATCTGTAACTTAACAGGGAACGTGATTTTAGAGCGACTAGGCACAGATAAGCGCGATGTCTTAGCACAAGACATCGCCGAGTTTTTGGCCAACCTAGAACCTGTGGTGTAATCATGTACGTTGTAGAACTTCAGTTTGAGTGCTTTGACAACACCACGGTTAGTGCGGTAGACAAAGCGATCAATGGTTTGATGGATGCGCTGCGTTATAACGGCCAAGTGTTGGGGCGTGAGTTTCCAATTGTGATGGGAGATGGGGAGTTCTTTGTCCGCGTGGTTTGCCCTGAACAAGATAGTCTACATCCGAGTTACCATTCAGACTTTGTAAAGGTCTGTTTAAACCGCCTGTCTGAGGCAAGTCTACTAGCGCCTAAAATGCGTCTTCTTGGCCGTGACCTTAATTCTGAAGAGGCTGCGGAAGAGGAACAACCAAGTTGGCAGGTTCTATATACCACGTATGTTCATACCTGCTCTCCACTCAGAAGTGGTGAAACACTGTTACCGATCCCGCTCTATCGTAATGGAGCGACATTGAATGGCGATCACAAAGCGGTGGTAAAATGGCAAACCGAGTGGCAAGCGTGTGACGAAATACAGATGGCTGGTGGTTGCCGAGCCGAGCATGCTGCGCTGCATGAGATTTGCGATACTGACAGCGTGTTGTTCAAGCGTGGTTGGGATTTACGCGGTCGCATCGAATACATCACTAAGATACCTACATACTACTATCAGTATCGAGTCGGTGGACAAAGTCTCGCAGATGAAAAAGCACGGAAATGTCCTAAGTGCAGTGGTGAATGGTTATTAGAAGAGCCACTACACGATATCTTCTACTTTAAGTGCGATGATTGCCGAATTGTCTCCAATATTTCTTGGGATCACCTCAAGTAATACCTGAAAATAAAAAAGACGCTAACTTAAGCGTCTTTTTTTGAATCTTGCGACTCTGGATTCGTCTCTTCGCCGTCGGTGTGTGGTTTCTTTTCAGACTGACCAAACTTCATATTGGCTGTGTATTTAAGGGCAGCAATGTTACCTATTACGACGCTCAACACAATAACAATGATAACCCATGGGTTAGTCAGTAAATCCATCACCGCACCTATTTTGAAATATTGCTAACAAACTGATTGTAGATCGTTTCGAGCTGTTCTAACACCGTCTTCTTACCCAAAATCGACGTCGAGGCAAGCTGTTGTTTGAGTGTCGACGCATCCAACTGTTTTAAGCATTGCTCTGATATGGCTTGGTGACTGATGTGCCATGGTTCAGGTGCGACACCACCGAGATCTTGGGCATAAGGGAAAAAGAACCCGTAATCATGGAGATTGTGCCTCAACCAATCATAAAAGGCTTTCTGATGTCCTGTTAGGTATTCCCATGGCTCGAGCTTGAGTGTCTGACCCTGAGGTAAGCTACCTCGATCAAACACATCAAAATCTGTTCCCCAGTGGTGGCGACTGCCGCCCGGTAAGGCAGACCAGCGGAGAATCGCCATAACCTTATCGAGTTCAGATAGAGACTCCGCCTGGATGACTTGGCTCTCGCTATCCAAGATGTCCGTTTTACCTGACATCTTGTTATTCCAGATCGTCGCTTGACGTTCAAAATCGCGAAAGCCACTGGCAATATTGAGATTGAATCCAGCCAACGTTGCTGACTGTTTGAGTGCCAATAAATCTTGGCTCACAGCAGTGTGAACCAAGAACGCTTTTTGTCCGACTATTGTCTCTACAAGGTGGCTAGTCACTCGCCCTGTCAGTTGCTCTGGTGTCATCATTAAGCGAGTAGGTTTTCTAATGTCTTCTGGTACATTTGTGTCAGCTTCTCTAAATCTGAAACCTTAACGCACTCGTTAACTTTATGAATGGTGGCGTTTACTGGGCCTAGCTCAACTACTTGACCACCCATGCGGGCAATAAATCGACCGTCAGAAGTACCACCTGTCGTCAGCAGCGCAGGTTTAGTTTGGTTAACCGCATCAACCGCATCAACCACTGCATCAAGTAGTGCACCGGTATCGGTTAGGAATGGGTCGCCATTGAACGTCCATTTAAGGTCATAGTCTAAGTCATGCTTGTTTAATGTTTCAGTTACACGAGAAACGATGGCATCGTTGTTGAGCTCGGTACTGAATCGCAAGTTGAACTGAACGTTAAACTCACCAGGAATGACATTTGATGCGCCTGTCCCTGCGTGGACATTAGGGATCTGGAAACTGGTTGGCGGGAAGTAAGCATTGCCTTTGTCCCACTCAATGGTTGCCAATTCATGGATAGCCATCAGAGATTGGTGAACCGGGTTTTTCGCCAGATGGGGGTAGGCGACATGACCTTGAATTCCTTTGACTGTTAGATCGCCAGTAATAGACCCACGGCGACCATTCTTCACGACATCACCCACCACCTCTGTACTTGAAGGCTCACCGACAATACACATGTCGATGTTTTCTCCGCGTTCCATCAGTGCTTCTACCACACGGACTGTTCCGTTAATAAATGGGCCTTCTTCATCTGATGTGATTAAGAAACCAATTGAGCCTTTGTGATCAGGGTTATCAGCAATGAACTGTTCAACCGCGACAATCATACTTGCCAAAGAACCTTTCATATCGGCTGCACCGCGACCGTGTAAGAAACCATCCTTGATGGTTGGCTCAAAAGGAGGGGTGTCCCATAGTTCAATCTTGCCCGCTGGCACGACATCAGTGTGGCCAGCAAAAGCGAATAGGGGAGCTTGTGTGCCACGGCGAGCCCAGAAGTTGGTGGTATCTTCAAATACCATGATTTCAATTTCAAAGCCTAGTGCTTTGAGTCGCTCAATCATTACCTCTTGGCAACCTGCATCTTCAGGTGTTACCGATTGGCGACTAATTAAATCTTTTGCGAGAGCCAGAGTTGGGCTATCTGTCATCCTTGAAATCCTTACGAGAAATTATGAAAAAATAGAAGCGTATTGATCAGCTTTGAAGCCTAGGTGGTATTCAGAACCCGAAACCAGAATTGGGCGTTTGATCATCGCTGGCTGCTCAACCAAAAGCGCAATTGCATTTGCTTCGTTTAGCGACTCTTTTTGCTCTTGAGTCAACTGGCGGTAGGTTGTGCCGCGCTTGTTGAGGACGTTTTCCCAGCCAAGTTGTTGGCAGAAAGTTTCTACCAAAGCCTTATCGATACCTTGCTTACGGTAATCGTGAAAGTTGTACTCCACTCCCTCTGCTTCGAGCCACTTTTTGGCTTTTTTGATCGTGTCGCAGTTAGGAATGCCATACATGGTGATTGTCATAGTGGAACCTTTGAAAGTGACTTTGGGCAATCTGCCCTTGTTGTTTTTTAGTTTGTTTTTGCATCCTAGCAGGAAGTGAGGAGTGAGACAAAAGTGTGATAGATATATTTTATTGAGCAAAAAAAATGTGTTTCAAGCAAAGGCGATCGTCGAGTTTTTGATCAAACTCAACACACTTACGAGCAAAACAGAAATAATGACTCTAGAAATTTTAAGGAGGTATCAATGGAATTGAGTCCTGTTTTTGCAAGGCGCTTGTATCTTGCACTGCTTGTTGAAAATCTAGAGCGCCCAAATGTGCCCAAATTAATTGAGCAAACAGGTTGGCCACGTCGCACTATCCAAGACGTGATTAAAGCTTTACCGGGGATTGGCATTGAATTGATGTTTGTCCAAGATGGACGACGTCATAATGATGGCTATTATCAGCTGTCTGACTGGGGACCTTTCGATAGCCAGTGGGTACTCGACAGGGAGACTGACATCGCTGCAAGCCTTGGCTTTTGAAATTAGAATTTAATGAACAAACCTAACGTGAAAACGCTAGGTTTGTTTTTATAGGTTGTTATTTTTTGCGAGGGCAGCGGTAAGCATTGCCTAACACCGTAAATGAAGTCACAAAGTCTTGCGGTTGCACTAAATAAACCGTGTTTGCTCCAAGTTCATTAGCTTGATTTTTAATTTCATTCAGTGCACCACGTACCATCACATCATTAGGGAAGAAGATATAACTGTACCAGTGACCTTCGCTTCCCGTTACTTCCCCTAGCCACTGACAATCGTCGGCATTAAATTGAGCATCTAGGCGTAGATGTACCTCACTGGCATCGGGATCCAATTTGGCGGTTGGTGTTGAGCATCCAGCGAGCAAAGCAAGAGTGGCTGCGAATACAATGTATTTAGTTTTGGCTAACATAGGCGATAAACCCTACCCAACTGATGACGAGTAATGCCCAAGGCAGAATTGAAGGTTTAGTTTTGTCGACTTGGTTTTCAATGTCTACTTGTGTTTGGTTTGTGCTCACCTCTACGTCGGCTTTCTTAGCTTTTTGCGCCTTTTTCTTCGCTTTATCCGCTTGTCGTGAGCGCTCTTTCTGCTGTTTTTTGTATTGGGCGATACCTTTCTCGATACCTTGAGCAATCAGCTTAGTTTGTTCTTTTGTTTGACCAGGCTTTTGAGTTGCTTTAGCTATCTTCATCGCTTCTTGTTGTGTTTCTTGAGAAGGAACCACTTTGTTTTTCATATTGATAGGTCTTGCTAGATCAAAGATGTATTTATCCTAACAGGATATACTTTGTCAGTGATGAACAAAAGCTTTGGAGTGCTGATGAAACGAGTTTTACTCGCCAGCTTGGTAATTGCTGTACCTGTATATATTTGGCTTCAAGGTGAACCACCTGCACCCATTGCTGAGCTTGAGCCGCAGCAAACTCATCAAGAGTGGATGTTGTCTTTGCAAGATCAGCTCAAACAAGATCCAAATCAAGCTGAGCTTTGGTTTCAACTCGGACATGGCTATCTCAACAATCAAGATTTTTCCTCTGCTTTGACTTGTTTTGACTATGCAGTACGTTTAAGCCAACCGCCGTCCGCTAATCAATTATCTGCGAAAGCCACAGCTCTTTACTATGTGCATAAGCAGAGAATGACACCAGAAGTCTCTTCTCTACTTGAACAGGCATTGCGCATAGAACCCAATAACCTCACCGCCTTAACCTTGATCGCTAGTGATCATTTTATTAGTTTCCGCTACCAAGAAGCGATTGATACTTGGACGCGTATGCTGGACTCTAATCAGCCTGAGTTGGATCGTGAAAGCGTGATCCGATCTTTAAACCAAGCCAAAGCTTTGAATAAGGGCTAAGCTGCGACTGAGACAATTTAGAAGGATAAATAATGGTACTAATCACTGGTGCGAGTAGTGGCCTTGGCGCGGCACTGGCTGAGCTTTACGATGCTCAGAATCATCGCGTGCATTTGACGGGTCGAAGCGAGAGTAAGCTGTTAGATGTACAACGTCGATTGTCTGAACGAGCGAGATATCAAGCTTGCGATCTCGCCGACCACGATGGTGTCGAGTCTTTGTTTGAGCAATTGGATGAAGTGCCAACTAAGATCATTCATTGCGCCGGAAGTGGCTACTTTGGGCTGTTAGAAGAGCAGAATCCTGAACAGATAGATGCGCTAATTAAGAATAATCTCAGCTCAGCCATCAATGTTGTGCGTGAGTCAGTAAAACGCTACAAAGCGCAACCAGTTACGCTAGTTATGATTATGTCTACTGCGGCGCAACAACCTAAAGCTCAAGAATCAACGTATTGCGCAGTGAAGTGGGCCGTTAAAGGGCTTATCGAATCAGTCCGCATCGAATTAAAAGGTCAGCCAATGAAAATTGTTGCCGTATATCCCGGAGGGATGGCAACGGAGTTTTGGACAACAAGCGGCAAAGAACTGATTACTGATAGCTTCATGTCTGCAGAGGATGCTGCCTCGATGATATACAGTGCGCTTTCTGAACTTGGGAATGGTTACGTGTCGGACATTACGCTTAATCGTGTGTAGCTGATTTCTATCAACCTAAAATTCGTTTCTCCACTAAATAACAAAGCCAGCAAATGCTGGCTTTGTCTATGAGAGCGTGCCTTACTTACTGTTCGTAACTGGCTTCGCGTTTTTCAGCGGCTTTCTTCCACTCTGGAACCACAGTTTTTAAGAAGTTCTCTTTATCCGAGTTCATCTTGTCCATATCCATACCCAATGCTTTTTGAGCTGCGGCTTTAGTTGAAATATCTGGCAGTTCAACTGGCTCTGTAATGCCTTTCTTCGCGAGTAGGCGAACAATCTTAGTACGAGCATCTGCAGCGCGGTCAACCGCAGTACCTAATACTTCAAGCGCAACTTCTGGAGCGTGCATATGTACGCCGTGTGAAGCGATAGCGTAGTCCCAACGCCATTGAGCGTGGCGGATATCTTGAAGAATATCTTTCATTTCTTCTTCCGTGGCTCCTGCTTTCCAAGCTGCGCCTGCTTCGAAGTGAGCGGCAACAATTTGCTTCTCAGCTGTCAGCTTCATGTTGAGCACTTGAGCTTTGCGAGTAGAAACAATGTCACGTAGCTGATCTTTTGATTGCGTATGACAATTTGCACAAGTGTCTTCGAAGCGATCAAATGGGTTACCAACTTTATGATCGGTATAGACAGTGCCATCTTCTTTGGTCACTTTCGGCATATGACAATCAACACACGCTACTTTGTTTTTGCCATGAATACCATCACGCCATGTTTCGTAACCTGGGTGTTGCGCTTTTAACATCGGCGCTTTAGAAACTTTGTGAGTCCAATCTTTAAAGCCAAGTGCATCGTAGTACTCTTCCATATCATCGACGGTGGTGCCCATATCCCATGGGAATTTGACCGACTTGTTTGGACCTGTGAAGTAGTACTCTACGTGGCACTGACCACATACAGAGGCTTGTTGGTCAAGGCGAGATTGTTGTTCAAAAGGTTTGTCTATCGCCTGAAATGCGCGTTCAACATAAGGTTTTGCCAACGCAAGTGCTGGCTCACCATTCTTGAAGGCTTCACTACGTGTATCGTGACAGTCTGCACAACCAATAGGGTTGTTAATTTGGTCACCTAAACGAGCCCATTTGCCTTTAAAGTAGCCGTCTTCACCACGTTCATCGATCACGCGACCAACGTCAGGGCTTTTACAGCTCCAACATGCCATTGGCATTGGGCCGGAAGTTTCATCTTGCGGCGCACCGGTACGCAATGTTTGGCGTACGTCATCCACCGCGTAAAAGTGGCCACGAGCCTTGTTGTAATCTTTAGCGAAACCATAGCCAGCCCACAAAATCACCATATTTGGATCTTCTGCAAGTGCGTCTTCGATATGTTCGCTTTCTGAGGTGGCTTTCCAAGAGTGGTATTGATCAGGGTGTTGTTGCTCATACGCATCGTTGCGAGGATCAATTAAGCCTTTTTCTTCGGATGCAGCAAAGCTTGTGACACTCATCAGTGAAGTGGCCACAATTGCTAATGCTGCAGCGGATTTTGGTATCCAATGCAATTTATTCACAGTGCTATCTCCGTATTCTGTTTTTTATTAGCAGCGTTGTGAACTGGCTATATTCCAAACTAAGAATTGGAGAGCTGAAATATATTGTAATAAATAGAAATAAAATAAATAACTTAGTAATAGTACTTAATTGTTCAAGATCAATTTTAGCTAGTGATCCAGCTCAAACTCACTCTTATATAACCCTAAAGGGGTACTGGCTGTGTTGAGAAGAGTAAAATGAAACTTATTATCATCAATGACTTAGGGCATTAACCATGAAAGGTATATGGTGATAAAGATCGAATTTTGAACAGTTTTGCCTACCCCTTTAGTGTAGGAGTTGTAATATATAATTTATTAGCGTTGTGGCTTTTCCAAAATAAGAATTGATCTCATTTGATGTGCTTTGTGCGCATTGAAGGATTTTAATTTTTAACCGTATTTTTAATTTGTTGATTGTTTTACGAATTAGTACGGAATAAGGAAAGGATAATATGGGCAATATAAAGTTGGCCATAGTCATAATGCTTAAATCTCTTCTAGCATTTTGCCTCTATGGTTATTCTCTTCATGCCGTAGCCGATACTTCAACAGTGCAGTCTGAAGACAAATCCGCACGTCATGAAGTCACGCTTATCCGTGACAAGGATTATAAGTGTATCCAATGTCATAAGGATTCGCAGCAGACCATCCATCAAACGCACACCACTGAGAAATTTGAGCAGATTGGCAAAACGCTGAACTGTACCACCTGTCACGGAAACATCGGGCCTGACCATCGTGAAGGGGCGCCAGTAGTGACTAAGTACGCGCCAGCTCAATCGCAGATGGGAAGTGATAAGGTGCAAATGCCGCATCAGGGAATACTTGATGCAAATAGCCAGTGTACCAACTGTCATACTTCAGAGCGATTACATAAAGC
The DNA here is from genome assembly GCF_059833805.1 of Vibrio sp. R10-SF1-ISO8. Lineage (NCBI taxonomy): Bacteria > Pseudomonadati > Pseudomonadota > Gammaproteobacteria > Vibrionales > Vibrionaceae > Vibrio > Vibrio sp. R10-SF1-ISO8. Next base: position 306,153 of record NZ_JCBDHL010000008.1, read on the forward strand.
AAGCTGGACGCATGACGTGCATGCCAAAAATCTTACCTGTTCAAATTGCCACAATGTTCACGCTGAGAAGAAATCAAAAATTCTTAGTCTAGAACGTAAGGACAAAATCAAGATGTGCGTGGACTGTCACTCGGATATCACCCAGCTAAAAGAAGAGGAGAAGTAGTATGAGTTGCTCAAGACGAAACTTCTTAACTGGCGCAGGCGCGGTTATCTTCACTACGGGTGTGGCGGGAACCGCTGTTATCAGTAGTCGAAAAACACTCGCTAATGTTGAACAAGATGGTAACAAACTTTACGGGATGGTTCATGATGAAACTGCCTGTATCGGTTGTACCGCTTGTACTGATGCTTGTCGTGATGTGAACAAGGTTCCTGAAGGCGTATCACGTCTCGAAATTATACGCAGTGAACCACAAGGCGAATTTCCGAATGTTGATTACCGTTTTACTCGCAAATCTTGCCAACATTGTGAAAACCCTCCTTGTGTTTATGTGTGCCCAACAGGTGCGGCGTACAAAGATGAGAAAACAGGTATTGTTGATGTCCATAAAGAGAAATGTGTCGGTTGTGGTTATTGTTTAGCCGCTTGTCCGTATCAAGTGCGTTTCTTTAACCCTGAAGATCACTCGGCTGATAAATGTAACTTCTGCCGCGATACCAACCTTGCTCAGGGCAAATTACCTGCTTGTGTTGAGTCTTGCCCAACTAAGGCACTGATATTTGGTGATCTCAACGATCCAAATAGCGAAATTAACCAAGTGTTAAACAGTGAAGTCGTTTATCGAGACAAGGCACACTTAGGCACTAAGCCTAAATTGTACAAAGTGCCTCATCAGAAAGGGGAGGTTTAATCATGACTGGTTTCGAAAGTGCATTCCACTTTGACTCTCTGGTGTGGGATTGGATTATTGCGGTTTACCTGTTCTTAGCGGGTATGTCTGCAGGGGCGGTAATGATTGCGCTTTATCTAAGGCGCAAAGTGATTGAAGGGGATCCGGCTAACAACGGTATCTTGAAGGCAATGGCATGGCTAGCGCCATTTGGTATCATCTCCGGTCTAACGATCTTGATTTTCCACCTGACCAAACCTTTGGAGTTTTGGAAGATCATGATCTACTTCAATATGAACTCCGTGATGTCGATGGGGGTTATCCTATTCCAGGTCTACATGATCGTCTTGTTTATCTGGATTGGTATTTTGTTCCGTCATCAAATCATCGGTTTCGCTGAAGGTAAACTGCCTAGTAAGTTGCTCGATTTTGTCGATGGATTCTTGATTAAATCAGGTAAATACAACAATGCTATTGAACTGTTTTTAGGTTTCCTTGCGGTTGTTCTTGCTGCTTATACTGGCTTCCTACTTTCAGCATTGAAAACATACCCAATGCTGAACAATCCAGTGTTGCCGATTTTGTTCTTGTTCTCCAGCCTTTCATCTGGAGCGGCTGCTTGTTTGATGTTTGGCATTTTAGTGTTCAAAGAGTCAGCGACAAGTCCAAGTGTTTCTTGGGTGCATAGTTTCGAGCGACCTGTAGTGTTGTTTGAACTATTTGTGCTAGTCACCTTCTTCACCGGGCTTATTTTTAGTGGTGGTCAGAATGAAGTCGCTGCTTGGAACGCGATCGGTGGCGGTTTTTGGTCGAACTGGTTCTGGTTTGGGGTGGTGTTAATCGGCATGCTTTTACCATTGACTCTCAATGCGGTTGCGCCAAAAGAGACACGCCATAATGGTGGGTATATCTTCATGGTGACCACACTCAGCCTAGTCGGTGTGCTTATGCTACGGACCTTTATCCTCTACGCAGGCCAGATGACGGTAGTGTAAGTATGGTCGGAGAGCTAGGACACTTTGCATTAGTCTGGGTCGCCGTTTCAAGTTCGCTTATCTCGGCTGCTTATGCATGGAATAAATGGCAACAGCGAAGTGCCGCTCTCTCTTTATCATTGTTAGCAAGGCTTAATGGCGTTGTGGCGTCGTTGAGCCTTGTCCTTCTTGGCTACCTATTTGTTACTGATCAGTTCCAGTTTCACTATATCGCCTCCCACTCGAACACGGCGTTACCTGATTTCTTCAAAATTGCCGCGGTGTGGGGAGGTCACGAAGGGTCGATGCTATTTTGGGTTTTCACCTTAGCCATCTGGTCGGCATGTATCTCTTTTATCCAACAGACTTCTAAAAAATACCTCGATGACGTGCTGTGGGTAATGCAGTTGTTTATCGCTGCGTTTGCCTGGTTCACCCTAATCACTTCCAATCCATTCTCTTATGCTGAAATTTGGTTAGAGCAAGGTCGAGACCTCAATCCAATGCTGCAAGATATCGGATTGATCTTCCACCCACCGCTGCTCTATTTGGGGTATATCGGTTTTTCTACCGTGTTGGCATTTGCACTCGCTGCGCTGATGCAAGGAACGTTCGTTGATGACTGGGTAAAGCTCGCGGCACCTTGGGCAATATCTGCGTGGGCATTTTTGACGCTGGGCATTTTGGTGGGTTCATGGTGGGCCTATAATGAACTAGGCTGGGGAGGCTGGTGGTTCTGGGATCCTGTTGAAAATGCGTCACTTCTGCCGTGGTTAACTGGGACCGCATTACTGCACGCTTTACTTGCGGCTAGTCGCTATCAGCAGCAGCGAAAAACCGCTCTGGTGCTGGCGTTGGTTACCTTTAGCCTGAGTATCCTAGGAACCTTTATAGTGCGCTCTGGCGTACTGACATCCGTTCACGCTTTTGCCGTTGACCCTGGCAAAGGAATTGCCCTGCTAGCCATTCTTGCCGTGACCTTGATTGCCTCATTTGCCTTGCTGTTTGAGCGAGGCGAGGCTATCAAGAGCAAACATGTTCAATCGCTCTTTGGGCGCAGCTATCTTGCCATCGCATCTGTAGGAATGCTGGCAGTGGCGGCGTTTACTGTTTTTCTCGGGACTTTCTATCCTATGGTGTATGAACTTGTAGGGTTAGGCTCGGTATCGGTTGGCGCTCCTTATTTTAATACCTTGTTCTTACCTTTAGTTCTGCTTGCTCTCATAGGTATGGGGTTAGTTCCATTGCTCAAGTGGAATAAAGGCAGTCACTATTCTAAACAGCAGATCATTTTGATGTTTCTCACCTCTTTGCTTACCGGCGCGGTGGTGTATTGGCTGCAAGATATGTGGTTCTCGCCAGCTGTCTCTGTGGTTTGGGGGCTAGGGGCCTGGGTGATAATCAGTCATCTACTGTTGGTAGTGAAGCAGCAAAAGCTAACCTTTATGGTGCTTGCTCACATTGGTCTGGCGATAAGCAGTATTGGTGCAGTAATGAATGCAGAACACTCTTTCGAAGTGAACCATAAAATGGCAGCGGGCAGCTCTTTAGAATTTGGCGAGTGGCAAGTTGAGTACCTTGATACTTATTGGGTTATCGGCCCTAACTATACAGCAGAACAGGCGGAGTTGAGATTCTCCTCAGAACAGCGAAGCTTTACTCTGATACCAGAGCGTCGTCATTATCCAGTTCGGGTGATGAATATGAGTGAGCCTGCAATCCAACCATTTTGGCATGGTGACTACTATGTGACGCTAGGTAGTAAAGTTGATGCCGATTCTTATGCGGTCAAGATCCAATATAAGGCGTATATCAGTTGGATTTGGGGCGGGGCGCTAGTCGCTATGCTCGGCGCTGTGTTACCTTTTCTCTCTCGTCGACCAAAGGAAGTGGCTCATGGCTTTATCAAGCAAGCATAAAATTACCCTCTTTATTGTGGTTTTATTGGGCTTTATTGGCTTTCTTGTTGCAGGGCTTAACACACAGCAGTTTGGGCCAGCCTCTCAACCTGTAGTCAGGCAGTTTCCAGCACAATCGATTGAGCTGCTTGTGAAGCAGGAACAGGCGCTGAGCAGACAACTTTTTCGGCATGAATATCAGCTGGTTAATGTCTGGGCGTCATGGTGTGGAATATGTCGTAAAGAACATGCGTACCTCAATCAGCTTGCGAAACTCGGCATTCCTATCATTGGATTAAATTACCGTGATCAACGCTCTGGTGCGGTGAATTACCTTGGACAGCTTGGCAATCCCTATAGTGATGTCATGTTCGACCCCAAGGGCGTTCTCTCTCTTGATCTTGGAGTGGTGGGAACACCAGAAACTTATCTCGTCGATCACAGTGGGGCCATTGTTTACAAGCATCTTGGCGTATTGAATCAAAAAGTATGGGACAAGCATTTTGCTGACTTCTTTGCTGGTGGGGCGAACTCATGAGCTTAAGGTTGGCTTTTGTGCAATACCTGTTGTTATCGCTTTCGATGTTAGCGCCACTAAGCCTTGCGAGCGCAAACCAAGATATCTTTGCAGCGGCTACGACAGAACAAAATGTTCAAGTCGAGCTATTCCAATTTGATTCGCCGCATAAGCAAAAGGTAGCGATTGAATTGGCAAAATCGTTACGTTGCCCACAGTGCCAGAATCAAAATTTAGTTGAGTCAAACTCTCCGATCGCGAAAGACCTACGCTTGATTGTGTTTAGTAAAATCAACCAAGGACAAAGTGAGCAGCAAGTGATTGATTTTATGACGGCTAGATATGGTGAATTTGTTCTCTATAAGCCTACCTTTAGCACTAGCAATGCACTACTTTGGTTAGCGCCGGCTTTACTTCTTCTGCTCTTTTTTGTCGTTTCTTTTAAACGAGTCCGAACCAAGCATCAGCAATAATCTCGTTGTGGCTATTCGCTATTATCTATCACTCTAATTTGCAATAACTGATAGCAAAATATGCTAATTGGTATAGAGTGGAGTCTAATTGAATTCAAGCAGTGACATAGCAGTGCGTTACGCGTTAGAGCAATATGATAAACATGGTTTTTTAAGAGCACCGAAACTGGTTTGGTTAGCGTGGCTGTTCTTAGCCAAAGCTTGGGTCGTGTTTGTGGTTGCCGGTGCTAGCCGCGAGAGTGGCAGTAAAATTCTTTCGATAGTTTACCCTGATCACAATATGCTTTATCTCGGGCTAGCGATGGGGATTCCGAGTATCCTATTAATGTGGATGGTGAGTCTGCGCAGCCCAGAGCGAGCATGGATAAATCACATAGTGGCATACGGCAGAGGGATTACGCTTGTGACCGCAGCCGCTCAGCTATCTCAAACTCTGTATCATGTCTATCTAGTCCATGGCGCATTTAGCTGGACAAATGGCGCTGTGATGTTGTTGCTATTATGGTTGATTATTTACTTCGCTAAGAGTCGTAGTGTCAGAGATAGCTTTCGGAAAGTTCCGACACAGTAAACTTCCCCAGTGATGATCGCCATCAATATACAAAATTAATAACGAAATACACTGAGCAAAAAAATCGAGTGAGGAATTAAAAATGTCATACCCTCAAAGTGCAATTCTTCCTGAAGCAGGTCCTTTCGCGCAATACACCTTGCTTAAGGTCAATCAAAACGAAACCAAAGTGTTGGAGCAGCTTCAAGCTCTACCGGCTTTAGTTGAAGAACTCAATAAGCAGCAACCTGGTGCAGAGTTAACGCTGTCTATCGCGTTTACTAAGGCATTTTGGAGCAAGCTTGATGTGGCTATGCCAGCAGAGCTTATCGACTTCCCGCAGCTCGGTGAAGGTGATGTAGTGGCGCCTAGTTCTGATGTTGATGTATTGATTCACTGTCACTCGAACCGTCATGACCTGCATTTTTACCTGTTGCGTAAGTTCTTTGCGCTAGTGTCTGAAGATGTTGCCGTCATTGATGAAACATACGGCTATCGCTATTTAGATTCTCGTGATATGACGGATTTTGTCGATGGGACAGAAAACCCGAAAGACGCTCAACGTGAAGAAGTGGCTATCATTCCACAAGGTGATTTTGTTGGTGGCAGTTATGTGATGGTGCAACGTTTCATCCACAACTTACCTTCTTGGAACCGCTTGAATGTTTCGGCGCAAGAAAAAGTGATTGGCCGTACCAAGCCAGATTCGATTGAACTTGATGACGTACCCACAGCGTCGCACGTTGGACGCGTTGATATTAAGGAAGAGGGCAAAGGCTTAAAAATTGTACGCCATAGCTTGCCTTATGGTAGCGTCTCTGGTGAGCATGGACTGTTGTTCATTGCTTATTGTAATACTCTTCATAACTTTAAAGCGATGCTCGAAAGCATGTATGGCGTGACGGATGGTAAGACAGACCAACTGCTTCGTTTTACTAAGGCAGTCACAGGCGCCTATTTCTTTGCTCCTTCTAGTGAAATGCTAGCGGGCTTAACGCTTGAGTAAAACGATACAACTCTCGATACTTCAAAGATTTAAAACCGAACCTTAGAGTTCGGTTTTTTACATTTTTTCATTAAAGAAACTTTGTTTTTGCCGATAAAGTGAGTAACCCGAAGAAGGATTACAGCACTTTATGACCATTACTGTTAATACCAATGTATCAGCAATGACTGCGCAGCGTCACTTGACCAATGCGACAGATATGCTGAATCAATCGCTGGAGAGACTCTCTTCAGGGTATCGTATTAACAGCGCCAAAGATGATGCTGCCGGGCTGCAGATTTCCAATCGCCTTGAATCCCAGATGCGTGGTTTAGATGTCGCTATGCGCAATGCCAATGACGGCATCTCCATTATGCAGACGGCAGAAGGGGCGATGAATGAAACCACCAACTTACTGCAACGGATGCGAGATCTTTCGCTTCAATCTGCCAATGGTTCAAACAGCCATGCGGAACGAGTTGCATTACAAGAGGAAATGGCGGCTTTAAACGATGAATTGAATAGAATTGCTGAAACCACCTCTTTTGGTGGTCGAAAATTGCTCAATGGTTCGTTTGCCTCTTCTTCTTTTCAGATTGGTGCAAGCTCTGGTGAAGCGGTGCAAGTTTCGCTAAAAAACATGCGCTCCGACAGTTTAGACATGGGTGGTTTTAGCTATATTGCAGCTGGTCAAGCTGACAGTAATTGGCAAGTTGCGCAGGGTAACAATCAGTTAGTGATGCAATACACCAATGCTCTAGGTCAGCAAGAAACGATCAATATCGAAGCGAAAGCTGGTGATGATATTGAAGAGCTTGCGACCTATATCAATGGTCAAACAGATGAAGTATCAGCCTCTGTTAATGAAGACGGCCAGTTACAAATCTTTATGGCTGGTGATAAAACCTCAGGAACGATTTCATTTTCTGGCGGTTTAGCAAATCAACTTAATATGAACCTCGGTGGCTATGAAGCGGTTGATAATATAGATATTTCTCAGGTCGGTGGTGCTCAAAGAGCGGTTTCTATCATTGATACGGCACTGAAGTATGTCGATAGCCATAGGGCCGAGTTAGGTGCGATGCAGAATCGTTTTAATCATGCGATTAATAATCTCTCTAATGTTAATGAGAATTTGTCGGCATCGAACAGTCGTATTAAAGATACTGACTATGCCAAAGAAACCACACAGATGGTTAAACAGCAGATCTTGCAGCAAGTGAGCACCTCTATTTTGGCGCAGGCAAAGCAACAGCCTAATCTTGCTTTAACTTTGTTGGGATGATTCTCAAAAAAGAGAATGTTATCGACAGTCGATTCTAAAGCTTTAGCGAAAAAATAACTTTATTGGCAGTTTTTTCCTATTAGTCACGTTTTCCCTTCGAAATGAACTTTTTTCAAAAAAAACTCAAAAAAATACTCAAGGTTTTCTGATTCACGCCGTTAATAAAAGTAACTTTAAGAGAAAACGACTTTGGTTTTCCGAGACGTCGGAAACCGGTTACATCGGAAAATCAAATGGAGAAATCACCATGGCAGTAAATGTAAACACTAACGTATCAGCAATGACAGCTCAGCGTTACCTAAATAGCGCGACTAATGCTCAACAAACTTCAATGGAGCGTTTGTCATCTGGTTTTAAGATCAACAGTGCAAAAGACGACGCAGCGGGCCTTCAAATCTCGAACCGCTTAAACGTACAAAGCCGTGGTCTTGATGTTGCTGTACGTAACGCGAACGATGGTATCTCTATCGCGCAAACTGCTGAAGGTGCGATGAACGAAACCACTAACATTCTACAGCGTATGCGTGACCTATCGCTACAGTCTGCAAACGGCTCAAACTCTAAATCTGAGCGTGTTGCGATTCAAGAAGAAGTAACAGCGTTAAACGATGAACTAAACCGTATTGCGGAAACGACTTCGTTTGGTGGTAACAAGCTACTAAACGGAACTTACGCGACAAAATCATTCCAAATTGGTGCGGACAACGGTGAAGCAGTAATGCTAACTCTGAACGATATGCGTTCTGACAACGTTGGTATGGGTGGTACTGCTTACCAAGCTGCAAACTCTAAAGATAAAGATTGGACTGTTCAAGCAGGTGCTAACGACCTAACGATCACTCTTACTGATAACGCGGGGCAGCCGCAAACAATCAACATCAATGCCAAAGAAGGCGATGATATTGAGGAGCTTGCAACTTACATCAACGGTCAAACTGACCAAGTGACAGCTTCTGTTGACGAAGAAGGTCGTCTACAAGTGTTCGCTGGAACAGATAAAGTTCAAGGTGCAGTATCGTTTGGTGGTGGTCTAGCTGGCGAGTTGAGCATGGGTGCTGGCACAGCGGTAACGGTTGATACGATTGACGTAACGAGTGTGGGTGGCGCACAAGAATCTGTCGCTATCGTTGACGCGGCACTGAAATATGTTGATAGCCACCGTGCAGAGCTAGGTGCTTTTCAAAACCGCTTCTCACATGCTATCAGCAACTTAGATAACATTAACGAAAATGTGAATGCATCTAACAGCCGAATCAAAGACACTGACTTTGCGAAAGAAACGACAGCACTAACTAAGTCGCAAATTCTTTCTCAAGCATCTAGTTCAGTGCTTGCTCAAGCGAAGCAAGCGCCAAACTCAGCATTGAGCCTACTGGGATAAACCCAATCTTAATCACAAAAATCCAGCTCCGGCTGGATTTTTTTGTTTATGTTAACTTTTTGATCTCTAAAGCAATTCTTACGGAATACGGAAAAAACTAAAAAAGTTCGCTAATTTTCTTCTAAAGGTATTTTTTAGCTCGCCGTTAAAGGATTGAGAGAAATGAGATGTGTTGAAGCGAGGTGAGAGACGCTGATACACATCGCCCTAATGCCTAAGGAGATCAAATATGGCAATTAACGTAAACACGAACGTGTCTGCGATGACTGCTCAGCGCTACCTTAATGGTGCGACTGATGGTATGCAGAAATCGATGGAGCGTCTATCTTCGGGTTACAAAATCAACAGTGCCCGTGATGATGCTGCTGGCCTTCAAATCTCAAACCGCTTGAATGCGCAAAGCCGTGGCTTAGACATGGCTGTAAAAAATGCGAATGATGGTATTTCGATTGCTCAAACCGCTGAAGGTGCGATGAACGAAACCACCAACATCTTGCAGCGTATGCGCGATCTATCATTGCAATCCTCTAACGGCTCGAACTCACGTTCGGAACGTATTGCGATTCAAGAAGAAGTTACCGCACTGAATGACGAGCTTAACCGTATTGCAGAAACCACTTCATTTGGTGGTAACAAATTGCTTAACGGCACGTTCGGTACTCAGTCATTCCAAATTGGAGCGAGCTCAGGGGAGGCTGTTCAGCTTTCTATGGGCAACATGCGTTCTGATACTGTAGGAATGGGTGGTAAAGCGTATATTGCTCAAGCAGGAAAAGCGTCAGATTGGACTGTTTCTGCAGGTACAACTGACCTTACTCTAGACTATACTGATGTACATGGAGAGGCAAAAACACTCACCATAAATGCAAAAGCTGGCGACGATATCGAGCAGCTTGCAACGTATATTAATGGTCAAAGTGAAGATGTGAAGGCTTCAGTGGGTGAGGAAGGTAAGCTTCAACTTTTCGCAGCTTCCAATAAAGTCGCAACAGATGTCACGATTGGTGGAGGACTTGGTGGTGAAATTGGCTTTGGTGCAGGGCAAAATCGTACTGTAGCCGACGTCGACGTTTCAACAGTCGCCGGTTCTCAGCTAGCGGTATCTGTTATTGACGGCGCATTGAAAACGGTAGACAGTCAGCGTGCTGAACTGGGTGCTTTCCAAAACCGTTTTGGCCATGCTATCAGTAACCTAGATAACATTAACGAGAACGTTAATGCGTCTAGAAGCCGGATCGTTGATACTGACTATGCAAAAGAAACTACGCAAATGACTAAGTCGCAGATTCTTCAGCAAGCAAGTACATCTGTTCTAGCGCAAGCCAAGCAGTCTCCGTCGGCAGCTCTTAGCTTATTAGGTTAATCGATAGGTTCGATAGGAGCTTATTGGTGCAACAGAATGTTGTAACCTGCTAAGGTGGAAGGGAGATCGTTATGGAAATACCATCCTACACATCGAACATCCAGCCTTATGGCTCAGATAGTGGCACTAAACTTGCTTCAAAACACGATGTACAGCAAGTTTCCTCTGAAAAGGAACAGGTCTCTACTAGGGAGATGAGCGAAAAAGCGACTCAGTCTGTTGAAAAAGCGATAGAAGCCTCGAAAGAGCGTGAAAAGCTAAATAGGGCAGAGCGTGAAAGGATTGTTCAACAGATGAATGATTTCATCTCGTCGATCAATAAAGGCTTATCATTTCGTGTAGACGAAGAATCTGGTCGAGATGTTGTAACGATATATGAAGCGGATACTGGTGATATTATTCGTCAGATACCCGATGAGGAAATGCTAGTTATCTTACGTCGCCTAAGGGAGCAAACCGCCCGATATTCATCGGGGATTGTGAACCAGACGGTGTAATCGTACTTGAGGTGAGTAAATGAGTTTTGGCCCTATAGGCATGAATTCTGGCATGGATATCAATTCCATGGTCAGCAAAATTGTAGATTCGGAGCGCGTACCTAAGCAGCAACGAATCGACAATGAGCGGACCCAAATTGATTCTAGTATCAGTGCCTATGGTCGACTCAGAGAGTCGCTGGATACGATGAAAAACTTGATGGCGAGCTTTCGTCAGGAGAAAGCTTTCGCCGCAAGAACAGTCGAATCAACGGATGAAGCTGTAGTATCCGCGACAGCAACCACTGAAGCTATCGCTGGTCGATATGCTATCGATGTGTTGCAGCTTGCCCAAAGCCACAAAATTGCGTCAGATGTATTGCCGGAGGACGCAAAATTTGGCCCGGGTAAGCTGCAGATTTCAATGGGGGACAAAAAGTTCTCGATTGATGTGCAAGAAAACTCAAAATTAGTTGATATCGTACGCGGTATTAATGGAAGTAAATCTAATCCAGGGGTTCGTGCTGCGGTCATTAATGACACACAAGGCCCTCGTCTTATCGTCGCATCCAACGTTTCTGGGCAAGATAATGACATTTCAATGCGCGCTGAAGCGAAAGCTGGCGACCCGCTTAAACTTCTCGAATACAAAACTCTTGAGCAACGAGTTAAAGATCTAGAACGCGCTCGTGCTGCCGCTCAAGATTTGCTTGCCCCTTTGACTCCAGAGGAGCAAAAAATTGCCGATAAAATTGCTCAAAATAACATCGATGCGGCAAAAGCTGTCGATGATGAGATCGCGGCGACTTCAAAGCAAGCGGCAATTCAAGCTGATCCTAACGCTGCGAAAGACGCAACGGCTGACAATGAGTTGTCAAAAAGTGCAACTGCGGCCGCTGCACAGGCGGGGATAGAAGCAAACAAGTACATCAAACCCGAAGAGCGCATTCCCGGATGGACAGAAACGGCGTCGGGGACCTTGCTCAGTTCTTACTGGGAACCTGAGCCTCAGCTCGATGATAAAGCGCGTGAAAAAGCGCCAGATGTGCCAGGTTGGTCTAACAGTGCTTCTGGAACTTTAACGGATTCTTATGTTACGCCAAAAGAAGCGCAAGCTAAGCTAGATGCAGAGCAAGCGCGAATTGAGCAGAAAGTCGCGGATGAAAAAGCGCTGCTTGCTCAACGTGTGGCGACAGGAGAGCTGACACCTGAACAAGCCAAAGAGATGGAGCGGGCTAAGCTTCCAAAAGAAGAACGTGAGTACCTAGAGCGCATCGACCAAGCTCAAGCTGATTTAGCAGCGGCGCAACAATCATTTGATACTTACCGAGGGATGACAGAAGTACAGTCAGCGCAAGATGCTAAAGTTCTACTCGATGGTGTTGCTCAGCTTTCAAGTAATAACAATATTATTGAAGATGCCATTGACGGCGTTGACTTAACTCTAAAAGGGCGTACACCAGTAGGTAAGCCCGCTTCAGAGATTGATATTGAGTATGACCGTCAAGGTGTGCGTAATGACATTGAGCAGTTTGTCGCAGCTTACAACCAGTTCTATCAAACTTCTCAGGAGCTTGGTGGTGTAGACCCAAGAACTGGTGCCGCAGGCCCACTGGCCGGTGATAGTATTGTTCGAAGTGCGGATTCTCGTCTTAAGTCGGTATTTTCTTCTCGGGTAGAGCCTGCGCCAGAGGATCTAAAAACATTGACGGAGTTTGGTATTACTACTACCCGTCAAGGCACATTAGAGATCAACTATGACATGCTTGATCGCCAGTTGAACAATAACTTCAACAAGCTTGAGGACTTTTTTGGCGGGAACCAAGGTTTTGCTAAAAAAGTGGAAGACGCAATTCAAGGTTTGACTGGTGTAACGGGCTCGATACGCAATCGAGAGAAGAGCATGACTGAGCGGACTTATCGCTTACAGGATGATCAAGCGGCATTGGATCGCCGTATGGATAATCTAGAGAAACGTACACACGCCAAATTTACGGCAATGCAAGATGCGACAAGCAAAATGCACTCTCAGTTAGCAGGTATGATGAATGCGCTTGGATAGTCAATTTCTCGGCCAACTAGCTGATTTATGTGAATTAGATCAAAAAATTTCTGAAACCCTTGCATCGGAGGAAATAAATGCTGAAGAAATTGTTCAGTTGGTCGATATAAGGGAACAGTTATTGCAAAGTTTGTTAGATGTAATAGAAACACATCCAGAACTTGCACAACTACAGCAGTGGCATGATGCGGTCAAAAGAACCCAAACTGTTGTAGAATTAATGCAAAAGAAAACTTCTGAACTCGGACAGGCGTTGCAAAAGTTTCGTCATGGCAAACGTTCAGTTCAGCAGTATCAAAAGTTTTTATAGAAGAAAGAGGGTTGTTATGCGTGGTTCACTACAGGCTTACAAGAAGGTATCGGTTGATAGCCAGCTCAGTGCGGCCTCCCCGCATAAAATTGTTCAAATGCTGATGGCTGGCGCTATTGAACGTTTGATTCAAGGTAAGGCGGCAATGCAGGCGGGAAACATTCCTGCCAAGGGCGAACGTTTGGGTAAGGCTCTAGATATCATAATCAGCTTGCGTAGCTGCCTGTCTATGGATGACGGTGGCGACATCGCTCAAAACCTAGATCAGTTGTACGAATTTATGATTACTCAGATTACAGAAGCTAATCATCAGAATAATCCACAACCCATTGATGATGTGATTGAGATTATCCGTGAAATTAAGTCTGCGTGGGATCAGATCCCGACTGAATATCACAATCTAACAGCATCAGATGTTGGTTTATAAACTGAACTAAGTTTTTAGGAAATTTCAGACATAATTAAGTATGCATTGAAATATTATGCTTATTATGCTTATTGAGCTTTTGGGCTAACATCACATCAAGTAATTGCTTGGTTGCCTTATTTTTTTTATCAAATAGAATAGAAGCCACTAACTAGCCTAGTGGCTTTTTTTTGTTGCTGAAATTTCTAAATTGTCTAACACGGTTTCTGAACTATAGTTACAAGTGACGTTTAGATTTTTAACCCAGCCACAACGTTTCAAAATAAAGGCAAACATTCTCACCTATGCAAGGTTTAGCAAAACTACTTGTGATTGAAGATGATGCGCAAGCACGAGTCAATCTCAGTAATATTTTAGAATTTGTTGGAGAACAGTGTGAGGCGATCACTTCTGATCAGCTTGATGACCTAGATTGGTCTCGAGTGTGGGCCGGTTGTATTCTTGGTTCTCTAAATAATAATAAATTACCTTCCAAGCTGAGCGATAAATTATCCCAGGCTAATCATATTCCTTTACTTATTGCCGGAAAGCATTCTTATCCAGTTGAAGAGCTAACAAACTATGTTGGTGAGCTGGAGTATCCATTAAATTATCCGCAATTAAGTGAAGCGCTGCGCCACTGTAAAGACTTTTTAGGCCGTAAAGGTGTAAATGTTCTTTCCTCTTCTCGTAAAAACACTTTGTTCCGTAGCCTTGTTGGCCAAAGCCACGGCATAAAAGAAGTCCGCCATCTTATTGAGCAGGTTTCTGGAACAGAAGCAAATGTGTTGATTTTGGGGGAGTCTGGCACAGGTAAAGAAGTCGTCGCTCGCAACATTCACTATCATTCAGCTCGTCGCAATGGTCCATTTGTGCCAATTAATTGTGGGGCGATCCCTCCTGACCTCCTTGAAAGTGAGTTGTTTGGTCATGAGAAAGGGGCGTTTACAGGAGCGATTACGTCACGTAAAGGCCGCTTTGAACTTGCTGAAGGTGGTACGCTGTTTCTAGATGAAATTGGCGATATGCCAATGCCTATGCAGGTTAAATTGCTTCGAGTGCTTCAAGAGCGTTGTTTTGAGCGTGTCGGTGGCAATACCACTATCCGAGTCAATGTTCGTGTTATTGCAGCAACGCACCGCAACCTGGAAACAATGATTGATGAAGAGTCTTTCCGCGAAGATCTCTATTATCGTCTCAATGTGTTCCCAATCGAGATGCCTGCACTGCGCGATCGCAAAGATGATATACCTTTGTTGCTTCAGGAATTAATGACTCGTATGGAATCAGAAGGTGCTCAGCCTATCTGCTTTACGCCGCGTTCAATCAACTCATTGATGGAGCATGAATGGCCTGGTAACGTTCGTGAGCTTGCTAACCTTGTAGAGCGAATGATCATCCTGTATCCAAACAGCTTGGTTGATGTGAATCATCTACCGACCAAGTATCGCTATAGTGATATTCCGGAGTTCCAGCCAGAGTACAACAACCTTGAATCTGTCGAAGAGCAAGAACGCGATGCGCTGCAAGATATCTTCTCTGAAGATTTCAGCTTAGAGTCTAATGATATTTTCCAAGAGCATGAAAATGCTCCGCAAAGTCTTCCACCTGAAGGTGTCAATCTTAAAGAGATGCTGGCGGATCTTGAGGTCAACATGATTAACCAAGCTTTAGAGGCGCAAGGTGGTATTGTCGCAAGAGCTGCAGACATGCTGGGTATGCGCCGAACGACTTTGGTTGAGAAGATGCGTAAGTACAATTTACAGCGCTAGTTTGACGTAAAATCTGACTGTCAATTTACTGACCTTAGGTTAAGTAATTGAAATATAAAACAAATAGCTTGGCGTGTCTTTTGCATGTCAGGCTATTGTAGTTTTTAAGGCAGAAATACGTCATGCAGTTAACCCCGTCGGTCGATAATCCGATGCCACTAGGCACACTAGAGCAACAAGTAGAACGCTATCAGCAGGTACTCGATGTCATGCCTGCTGGTGTTATATTGCTAGATACTCAAGGTGTCGTGCAGGAAGCCAATCCAGAAGCTTTGCGCTTATTGGAAGTCCCCTTAGTAGGTGAAAAGTGGTTTGAGGTTATTCAGCAAGCTTTCGCACCAAGGGAGGACGATGGCCACGAGATTTCGCTTCGCAATGGTCGTAAAGTTCGTTTGGCTATTTCTGCCTCAAAGACTGGACAGTTGATTCTGATTACCGATTTGACTGAGACACGTCTCTTACAATCACGGATTAGTGATTTGCAACGTCTCTCTTCTCTTGGTCGCATGGTGGCTTCACTGGCGCACCAAGTTCGAACACCACTTTCAAGCGCAATGTTATATGCCTCAAACTTAGGTGCACCCAATTTACCGCCCGCGACAAAAGACAGGTTTCAAACCAAGCTGATGGATCGCCTTCACGACCTTGAAAAGCAAGTCAATGACATGTTGTTGTTTGCTAAAGGTGGTGACAATAAGGTTGTTAAGCCGTTCACAGTGGCAGATTTGATAGCAGAGTTTTCTCCTATGGTTGAAACCGCTCTGAAAAACAATCAGATCGATTACTGTTTGGAAGTTGAGCAAGAGCAAACCCAGTTGCTTGGCAATGCAAATGCTATTGCGTCGGCGTTAAGTAATTTGGTAATGAATGCGATTCAAATCGCAGGTAAGCAATCCCAAGTAGACGTGTTTTTTAGACCTGTTAACGGCGAATTAAAAATCTCCGTACAAGATAGCGGTCCTGGCGTTCCCGCCGAACTGCAAAACAAAATTATGGAACCTTTCTTCACCACTCGCTCGCAAGGGACTGGACTCGGTCTTGCGGTAGTGCAGATGGTGTGTCGTGCTCACGATGGAAGGTTGGAACTCATTTCAGAGCAAGGTGACGGCGCATGCTTTACCGTGTGTATTCCGCTTGAACGTCACCCTCACCCTGATCAACAAGCTATGACTGGAGAAGAATAATGGCTCAAAGCAAAGTACTGATCGTAGAAGATGATGAAGGTCTACGCGAAGCCTTAGTCGACACTTTGGCTCTGGCTGGTTATGAATGGCTTGAGGCGGACAGCGCGGAAGACGCCTTAGTGAAGCTTAAGACAAACAGCGTAGATATTGTTGTGTCAGACGTGCAAATGGCTGGTATGGGCGGCTTGGCGTTGCTTAGAAACATCAAACAGCACTGGCCAAATCTGCCGGTACTTCTAATGACGGCTTATGCCAACATTGAAGATGCAGTTTCCGCGATGAAAGATGGCGCCATTGACTATATGGCGAAGCCTTTTGCACCAGAAGTTCTGCTAAATATGGTCAGTCGTTACGCGCCAGTTAAATCTGATGATAATGGTGACGCCGTTGTCGCTGACGAAAAAAGCATTAAATTGTTAGCGCTTGCCGACAAAGTTGCAAAAACGGATGCCAGCGTAATGGTATTAGGTCCAAGCGGATCTGGTAAAGAAGTCATGTCACGCTACATTCACAACGCTTCGAATCGGAAAGATGGTCCATTTGTTGCGATTAACTGTGCGGCGATACCTGACAACATGCTAGAAGCGACACTGTTCGGCTATGAAAAAGGAGCGTTTACCGGTGCGGTTCAAGCGTGTCCGGGTAAGTTTGAACAGGCGCAAGGCGGAACCATCCTACTGGATGAAATCAGCGAAATGGATCTGAGCCTGCAAGCGAAGCTTTTGCGTGTTCTGCAAGAGCGTGAAGTCGAACGATTAGGGAGCCGAAAGAGCATCAAGCTTGATGTTCGTGTTCTCGCGACCAGTAACCGCGACTTAAAGTTATACGTTCAAGAAGGCAATTTCCGTGAAGACTTGTACTACCGCTTAAATGTTTTCCCAATTGCTTGGCCCGCACTTTGCGAGCGCGTCGGTGACATTGAACCGCTAGCCAAACACCTTGTGGAGCGTCACTGCCAGAAGTTGGGAATGCCAGTCCCTAGCATAACAGCGAATGCCATCAACAAGCTTCTTTCTTACACATGGCCGGGTAACGTACGTGAGTTGGATAACGTGGTACAGAGAGCGTTAATCTTAAGTGAAAGTGGTCAGATTGATTCAGAGCACATTCTACTTGAAGGACTTGATTGGCAAGATGCATCTAGTTTGCAAGTCGCGGTAGAAAGCGGTGATTGCATTGTTCCTAACGTTAAGCCAGTTGCAGAGCAAAGTAGCAACCTGACATCTGGCAGCGGGTTGGGTGGCGAACTGCGCGATCAAGAATACGCCATTATTCTCGATACCTTGGAAGAGTGTAATGGCCGACGTAAAGAAATGGCGGAGAAGCTGGGGATTAGCCCACGTACTCTGCGTTACAAATTAGCAAAAATGCGTGATGCCGGGATTGAAATACCAAACTAAGGTGTTATTTTTCTTCTAGTACTGACGTGGCACGATGATTGCAGTGTCAGTACACAAGCACTAATTTAAGTCAAAGAGTTGACTACTGAGGTTTTGATGAGAGTTGACGGTTTTCAAAGCGAAATGCAAGCGATGATGTTTGAGGCTAGTGGCACCAAACCAGCGGCTACTGGACAAACAGTAGGTGCGGATTTTGGTCAACTGCTCAATAATGCTATCAACAACGTTAATAGCCTCTCAAAGACGTCTAGCGACCTTCAAATGCGATTTGATCGTGGTGATGCTGATGTTTCACTCTCTGACGTAATGATTGCTAGAAACAAATCTAGCGTTGCTTTCGAAGCCACAATTCAAGTACGAAACAAGCTTGTTGAGTCGTACAAAGAATTGATGAATATGCCAGTTTAAAGTTAGGTAAAGTCTGTGTCAGAGCAAAATTCATCAACCGATCTAACCGTGACTGAAGGTGCTGGCGAAAGCGCAATGGTGGCTACCTCGGATCTTGATACGCAAGTTCAAAACCCTGATTTGGACGAAAAATCCAGCTCCAAGTTTGATATGGCGGTGGGTGATCTCGATTTACTTCGTCAGGTAGTACTGGTTCTTTCTATATCTATCTGTGTTGCTCTGATTGTTATGCTGTTCTTCTGGGTTAGAGAACCAGAGATGCGTCCTTTGGGCATCTATGAAACAGAAGAATTGATTCCTGTCTTAGATTATCTCGATCAACAAAAGCTCGATTACAAACTTGAAGGCAATACCATTTTGGTTCCTGCAAGTAATTTCAATTCGCTTAAGCTTGATATGGTTCGTGCTGGTCTTAATCAAGAGAAACAAGCTGGCGATGAAATTCTTCTGCAAGATATGGGCTTTGGTGTATCTCAGCGTCTAGAACAAGAACGTCTCAAGCTAAGTCGTGAACGTCAACTGTCTAAAGCGATAGAAGAGATGAAGCAAGTTCGCAAAGCGCGTGTCCTGCTTGCGTTGCCAAAACAGAGTGTATTCGTTCGCCATAACCAAGAAGCATCCGCATCAGTATTTCTAACGCTCAATATGGGCGCTAACCTCAAACAAGAAGAAGTGGATTCAGTCGTTGATATGGTGGCTAGTGCGGTACCAGGAATGAAACCTAACCGCATTACCGTCACTGATCAGCATGGTCGCTTGCTTAGCTCAGGTTCCCAAGACCCAGCATCAGCAGCGCGTCGCAAAGAGCATGAATTAGAGCGTAAGCAAGAACAAGCGCTGCGTGAAAAAATTGACTCAGTGCTCATCCCAATCTTAGGTTTTGGTAACTATACCGCTCAAGTGGATATTGAACTCGACTTTAGCGCGGTTGAACAAACCAGTAAGCGTTTTGACCCTAATACACCTTCAACACGAAGCGAATACACGTTAGAGGATTACAACAACGGTAACGTCGTTGCAGGTGTACCTGGTGCGCTAAGCAACCAGCCTCCTGCAGACGCGTCTATTCCACAAGATGTGGCGCAGATGAAAGATGGCACGACCTTAGGTCAAGGCTCTGTACATAAAGAGGCGACGCGTAACTTTGAACTTGATACCACGATCAGCCACGAACGTCGTCAAACAGGAGTGGTAAATCGTCAAACTGTCGCGGTAGCTGTTAAGAATCGTGCGGTTGTTAATCCGGATACCGGAGAGACCAGTTATCAACCAATTTCTGACGCTGAACTAAACTCTATTAAGCAGCTATTGATTGGTACCGTAGGGTTTAGTGAAGCACGTGGTGACTTACTTAATGTACTGAGTATGCAGTTTGCAGAGCCTGAAGTTGAAGTCTTGGCGGACGTGCCTATTTGGGAACACCCTAACTTCAATGACTGGATTCGTTGGTTCGCAAGTGCATTGGTCATCATTGTTGTGGTCTTGGTACTTGTCCGCCCAGCATTGAAAAAACTCCTCAACCCTGCGTCGGATGAAGATGAAGATCAACTTTACGGACCAGATGGACTACCAATTGGTGCTGATGGTGAAACCAGCCTAATTGGTGGCGACCTAGACGGTGGTGAGTTGTTTGAGTTTGGCTCAAGTATTGACTTGCCTAACCTACACAAAGATGAAGATGTGCTGAAAGCAGTGCGTGCACTGGTTGCTAATGAACCTGAGCTGGCAGCACAAGTAGTGAAGAATTGGATGCAGGATGCCTAACGAAATAGTTCCACAGGAAGAGGGCGGTGAGGTAGTAGAAAACACCGTGGATATATCAACCATCCCGGGCGAAGAGCGCGCGGCGATTCTTTTACTCAGCCTTAATGAGGAAGACGCTGCGGGTATTATTCGCCATTTAGAACCGAAACAAGTTCAGCGAGTAGGTAGCGCGATGGCGCGCGCTGCGGACTTAAGCCAAGAAAAGGTCGGTGCTGTTCACCGTGCCTTTTTAGAAGATATTCAGAAATACACCAACATTGGTATGGGCAGCGAAGACTTTATGCGCAATGCGCTAGTCGCCGCACTGGGTGAAGATAAAGCCAACAACCTAGTTGACCAAATCTTATTGGGTACAGGTTCGAAAGGTCTCGATTCGCTGAAATGGATGGACCCTCGTCAGGTAGCGAGCATCATCATCAACGAACACCCGCAGATTCAAACCATTGTACTCTCATATTTAGAGCCTGATCAGTCAGCTGAGATCCTTAATCAGTTCGCTGAGCGGGACCGCTTAGATCTAATGATGCGTATTGCCAACCTAGAAGAAGTTCAGCCTTCGGCACTGGCTGAACTGAACGAAATCATGGAGAAACAGTTCGCAGGTCAAGCAGGTGCTCAAGCAGCCAAAATTGGCGGCCTGAAGGCTGCGGCAGAGATCATGAACTACATGGACAACAATGTCGAAGGTATCTTGATGGAGCAAATTCGCGATCAAGACGAAGACATGGCAACACAGATTCAAGATCTTATGTTCGTATTCGAGAACCTTATCGAAGTGGACGACCAAGGCATCCAGAAATTGCTGCGTGATGTTCCGCAAGATGCGCTACAGCGAGCACTTAAAGGTGCCGATGAGCCTCTACGCGAGAAGATCTTCAAGAATATGTCTAAACGTGCCGCTGAGATGATGCGCGATGACCTTGAGGCAATGCCACCAATCAAGGTATCTGATGTGGAAGCAGCGCAGAAAGAAGTATTGGCAATTGCACGACGCATGGCTGATTCTGGCGAGATCATGCTGGGTGGCGGTGCGGACGAGTTCCTATAATTTAACTGAACAAGGTATCTATGTCTTTGGAAAGGAAACGCGGTTTTTTACGTCTGGATAACGATGAGCTGGTAGAAAAACCAGAGCGATGGGGTATGCCTGATTACACCTCGCAAACTCATAAGCAGGCCAAAGAAACGGCGATGAATTACGATCCGAGCTGGATGCCTATCGCTGAACCTGTAGCAGAAGAAGCGCCGAAAGAGCTCACTGAAGAAGAAATTGAGCTGATTAAACAGCAGGCTTATCAGGAAGGGCTTCATCAGGGGCAAGAGGCTGGCTTCAAGCAAGGGTACGAAAAAGGCAAAGAGCAAGGTACACAAGAGGGTCATCAAGAGGGCCTAGAAGCCGGTAAGATCGAGGGTGTTGCTGCTGGACAAGAGTTTATTCAGCAGCAGGTTCAGACGTTTGTGAATCTGGCTAACCAATTTGCTCAACCACTTGAGTTAATGAATGCTCAAGTCGAGAAACAACTCGTCGACATGGTACTGACTTTAGTCAAGGAAGTCGTTCATGTTGAGGTACAAACCAATCCTCAAGTTATCCTAGATACCATTAAGCAATCGGTAGAGTCGCTTCCGATCTCGGGGCACGCGATCACTCTGAAACTTCATCCTGATGATGTTGAAATTATTCGCACTTCATACGGTGCTGAAGAACTCGAATTCCGCAACTGGACACTGATGGCTGAGCCAGCGCTAAATCGTGGTGATGTTCAGATTGAAGCTGGGGAGTCGAGTGTCAACTACCGTATGGAAGATCGTATCCGTAGCGTTATTCAAAGCTTTTGTGGAGTGAATCGCCACCAGGGTGGTGAGTAGTGCTAGCTCTCGCCGATCGTCTTTCACAATACAAAACTCAAGGGCTCACATGCCGACCTGTCGCTGCGGGTAAATTAGTCCGCGTTGTCGGGTTAACTCTCGAAGCAACAGGATGTCGAGCGCCCATCGGCAGTTTATGTAGAGTTGAAACCATGCATGGTGAGATGGAAGCGGAAGTCGTCGGCTTTTCCGGTGAAAGCTTATACCTAATGCCTAGTGAACAAATCACAGGTGTCCTACCTGGTGCGAAAGTCACGCCGTTAACCAGTGAATCTGGCTTACCTGTGGGTATGGAATTACTTGGACGAGTTATTGATGGTGTGGGCAACCCACTTGATGGTCTTGGCCCGATCTATACCGAAAAACGCGCTTCCTTTAACGCGGACCCAATTAACCCTCTTGCCCGTAAACCTATCTCTGAACCACTTGATGTCGGCATTAAAGCCATCAATGGATTGTTGACCGTAGGCAAAGGCCAACGTATTGGCCTATTTGCGGGCTCTGGTGTTGGTAAATCGGTCACCTTGGGTATGATGACCCGAGGTACAACTGCGCAAGTTGTTGTTGTCGGCTTGATTGGTGAACGTGGCCGTGAGGTTAAAGAGTTTATTGAAGAAATTTTGGGTGTTGATGGCCGTCAGCGTTCTGTCGTGGTCGCCGCGCCTGCCGACTCTTCACCACTGATGCGATTAAAAGGGTGTCAGACCGCGTTAACCATCGCTGAGTATTTCCGTGATCAAGGACTCGATGTCCTACTCTTGATGGATTCTTTGACCCGCTTTGCCCAAGCTCAGCGTGAAATAGCACTTTCTGTCGGTGAGCCCCCAGCAACCAAAGGTTATCCGCCTTCAGTGTTTGCTAAGTTACCTGCTTTGGTTGAACGAGCGGGTAATGGTAGTCCTGAACAAGGCTCTATCACTGCGTTTTTTACTGTTCTTACTGAAGGTGATGACTTACAGGACCCAATTGCTGATGCGTCGCGTGCTATTCTTGATGGTCACGTAGTACTGTCTCGTGAAATGGCGGATGCCGGACATTATCCAGCGATTGATGTTGAGAAATCAGTCAGTCGTGTTATGCCTCAGATCACTTCTGAGGAGCATGTGTTGATGTCTAAAGCAGTACGTCAGGTTCTGTCTGTGTGCCGTAAGAATCAAGATCTTGTTTCAATTGGAGCTTATAAGCCGGGGACGGACCCTGCAATAGACGGTGCGTTTACGCTTAAACCTAAGTTGGACGGATATTTGCAGCAGACGATGAAAGAGACGGTGCCATACGACATGTGTCTCAACATGCTTCGCGGGCTGTTACAAGGCGAGTAATAAGCGATGGATAACGCACTGGAATTTCTTTTAGAACAGGCAAAAGAGCGAGAAAACCAAGCAGTTTTGGCGTTGGGCCAAGCTCGTTCTGAGCTAGAAGGGTATTATCAGCAGCTTGAACAAATCGAAAAATACCGTCTTGATTATTGCCAGCAGCTCGTTGATCGTGGTCAACAAGGTCTCACAGCCAGTCAATATTCCCACCTTAATCGCTTCTTAACCACGCTCGATGAAACTTTGGCTAAGCAGAAGCAAGCAGAATCGCACTTTAAAGGCCAAGTAGAAGGGTGTGAGCAGAACTGGTTGGAGAGTCGTAAACAAAGACGCTCCTACGAATGGATGATAGAGAAGAAACAGGCGGAAAAAGAACGTCAGCAAAACATTCGAGAACAAAAACAGATGGATGAATTTGCGACCCTTCAGTTTTCCCGCAGAAGTTTGAATTAACCTCATAAGCTTAGCTGAACGTCAATGTGCTGCTTTATATGGCGTGCTTCTTGCAGTAAATCTTTAAATTAACGCAATCCTATTGGCACCTTGCCGCCTAGAGTCTGACTGGCGCTGAGCAATTAAGAGTGAACCTGGTATGAATATCAATCTATCGTCGGTATCTGAAAGTCCTAAAGTGACTAACGCCACAACAGAAGGTGGTGACGCGACCTCTGAATCTTCAGAGTCAGGTGGTTTTTTCTCCAAACTTGCTGCACTCATTAAGGGGGAAGGTGAGTCAGAGGGCAAAGTTGACAAGAGCCAAGCGACAACGAGCGCAGAAGGTGAAGAGGCGAGCGTAGAGAGTGATGCTGAAGTTAAAAGTGTCAAGGTCGCAGCAACCGAGAGCCAAAGTGCTGATGAGCTTTTGGATTCGGAAGAGAGCCCGTCTATCAAGTCAGAGAAGTCTTCGGCTGAAGGTGAGGTCAGCGAGACTGCAAAGTCAGTAGTTTCCGATAAGGAAGTCGCTCAAGCCAGTTCCCAATCCGCGGAAAAAATCGTTTCAGACAATGATGAAGTCTTGCAGAGACTTGATCACTCAAATAAGGCTCTTCAACCAAAAGACGGCAAACCGTTGCCACAAGATGATTCTACTCAGCAGGTTGTTACCGACAAAGCTGCGCAAGGCAATGAAGAGGCGGCACTGGGCGCTGCTAAAGCGGTGAGCAATAATGTCGATGATGATCAAGTTCAGCCGACTAACTTAAGTCCAAAGGCACAGAATACTGATCCTGAAACCAAGAAAGCGATGACGTCGCAGCAGCATGAGACCGTTGTCGTAAAATCTGCCGAGGGTGAAGAGGTTGAGGTTCCAGCGTCTGCAGAGCGCTTTGTCCAACAACCTTCAGAGCAGAAAAACGGTAAGTTAGATCAACAACAGCCAAGCGAAAAGGTACCGACTTCGGTGACAGGGGCAACGGTACTTAATCAAGATGACGTTGTTAAAGCTGCAGACCAACCAATTAAACCCCAAGTTGATAGTGAACACTTACACGCTGAACATGTTGCGAGTAGTGAAACAAAAGTGCAGGCGAATTCCGATTTAGAACAATCAGAAGCTTCGGACTCAGCTGTTGTTGAAGGGGCCGCCTTGGCCGCAGGAGCTACGGTATTGGGGGGAGCAGCGGTAGCTGCAGCGTCTAGTGCCGAAAAAGCGCCTGATGCCGCCAGCACTGTCGCGGTGCAGGCTCCGAGCGGAGTGCAATCATTAGCAGCGGCAGGCGATAATCAAACTGAAAAAGACATTGATCCTAGTATCGCAGCCGCGGCAGTAGCCGCTGGCGCTATCCCTTGGGCTGCTTCGGCAGAAGGCCAAGCGAAAGAAGACGTCGCCATTAAAACGGACGCTATGCCTAAGGCTCAGCAAGCGCCAGTCGCTCAGTCGGTACATCAAGCCATTGTTAACCAGCAATCTCAAGCACAGCTTGCACATTCTGCGCAGCAGCAAACTGTTGTCCCAACCATGCCGACTGACTTAGCCGCGGCTCAAATACAGCAAATGGCAGCGTCACCAAATGCAGCTATGGTTCAAGACCAAGCCTTTCTTAAAGCGGTTATGGGGGCAAAAGCGGCGGGTACGCTTGGGCAAATGGCGGCCAGCAAAGATGGGGCCCAGCAAGGCGCTGAATCCAATACAGGTTTCGCTCAGCAATTGGCGCAGGCTTCAGGCCAGCAAGGCCCGGGGGCTTTAGGTCAGGTTAGAGCTGAACAAGCCGCTCAAGCGCCATTGCAATTAAATCGAGAGCTTGCTGGAGAGCAAGTTGCTGAGCGCGTGCAGATGATGATGTCGAAGAACCTGAAAAACATCGATATTCGTCTCGACCCACCAGAGCTTGGTCGAATGCAGATACGTATGCATATGAATGGTGATGCCGCGACGGTGCACTTTACGGTTGCCAACCAACAAGCCCGCGATGTGATTGAACAATCAATGCCGAGATTACGCGAAATGCTTGCTCAACAGGGTGTACAATTAGGAGACAGTTCTGTTCAGCAACAAGCGTCCGGTCAGCAGCAAAGACGCTACGCCGACAATGGACAAGGAAATAATGGTCAAGGTAACAGCAATCAGGGCTTCTCAGGAGAAGAAAACCTTGAACCAGACATCAATCTTGATTTGAATGTCGCAGCAAAGCGTGATGGAATTAGTTATTACGCTTAAACTGTTAAAAACAAAAGAATAGAGAACGTTAAGTTATGGCAGACGAAGAACTCGAAACGGAAGCACCCAAAGGAAAAAGTAAACTACTTATCATCATTATTGCAGTAGTCGTTTTGCTTGCAGGTGGTGGCGGAGCTGCTTTCTTCTTAATGGGCTCAGATGAGCCAACAGAGGGACAAGAAGCAATGCAACAAGAAATTGCTGCGCCAACAGACCCAGTGGCTTACGTCAATATTCCTCAACCATTTCTGTTTAATGTTACGGGTGATAAGAAAGATCGCCTAGTTCAGATTAAAGTTCAGCTCATGGTGCGTGGTAGTGAGAACGAGAACCTTGCCCGTTACCATTCTCCACTGATTGAAAGTTCGCTATTAAGTACGTTTGCTTCTGCCACTGTAGACCAGTTACGTACGGTGAATGGTCGAGTTGAACTACGCGATAAAGCGACTGATGACATTAAAGCCAGTTTGAATAGAGCAGTAGGGCAGCCTGTGATTGAACGTGTGCTGTTTACTGACTTTGTAATGCAATAGGTGACGAGTGACTGATCTATTAAGCCAAGATGAGATTGATGCTCTCTTACACGGTGTAGATGACGTTGATGAGGCCGAAGAGGAAGAAGTTGCCTCGGATGCCAGTGCGGTAGACTTCGACTTCTCATCACAAGACCGCATTGTTCGTGGTCGAATGCCAACGCTAGAGTTGATCAATGAACGTTTCGCCCGCCATATGCGAATCAGCTTGTTCAACATGCTACGAAAAACGGCTGAAGTCTCTATTAATGGCGTACAGATGATGAAGTTTGGTGAATACCAAAATACGTTGTATGTACCGACTAGTTTGAACATGGTTCGCTTCAGGCCGCTCAAGGGCACCGCGCTGATCACCATGGAAGCACGTTTGGTGTTTATCTTGGTAGAGAACTTTTTTGGTGGCGATGGTCGTTTCCATGCTCGTATCGAAGGTCGTGAATTTACGCCAACCGAGCGTCGAATTGTTCAATTGCTGCTGAAAATAGTCTTCGAAGACTATAAAGAAGCTTGGTCGCCAGTAATGGGGGTTGAGTTTGAGTATCTTGATTCTGAAGTGAACCCGAGCATGGCGAACATCGTCAGCCCGACGGAAGTGATTGTCGTGAGCTCCTTCCATATTGAAGTGGATGGCGGAGGCGGTGACTTCCACGTGGTGATGCCGTATTCCATGGTTGAACCGATTCGCGAACTGTTAGATGCGGGTGTTCAATCAGACAAGATGGAAACTGATGTTCGTTGGAGCACAGCTCTGCGTGAAGAGATTATGGATGTTCCGGTTAACTTCCGCGTAGACTTGCTAGAACAAGACATCTCGCTACGAGACCTTATGGAGCTTCAACCTGGAGATATCATCCCAGTTGATATGCCTGAGCATGCGGTGATGTTTGTCGAAGAGTTACCAACCTATCGTGTCAAGATGGGGCGCTCTGGGGACAAGCTAGCCATTCAAGTTTCAGAAGAAATTAAACGACCAGATGTGGTTAAAACGGATATCGCCTTCTTAGGTAAAGACGTCATTTCTGAATTAGAAGAAGACGAAGGCGAAATCGAAGATTAAGAGAGTGAATAGGTAACAAATATGGAACCGAGTGACGACCAAAAACTGGCGGACGAATGGGCGGCGGCATTAGGAGAAGATCCAGATGCACCTGAGGTAGACGTCGATGAGGTAATGAACGCTCAGCTCGACGAACTACAAGATACTTCGTCACCAATCTCAGAAGATGAGCGCCGTAAGCTAGATACTATCTTAGACATTCCGGTCACTATCTCGATGGAAGTTGGCCGTTCGCAGATCAGTATCCGTAACTTGCTGCAGCTAAACCAAGGCTCTGTTGTTGAATTAGAGCGTTTAGCGGGTGAGTCACTGGATGTATTAGTTAACGGTACCTTGATTGCTCACGGAGAAGTGGTTGTTGTTAACGATAAGTTTGGTATCCGTCTTACAGACGTTATTAGTCAAACTGAGCGTATTAAGAAACTTCGATAGTGTAAGGATAAGTATGTCTTTAAAGGTTAACGAGTGCTTACTTTACTCGTTTCTACTGCTTTCTCCTTCTGCCATGGCTACCTCGACTGCGCCAGGTAGTCAGTTAGATTGGGCGACCACCTTTGGGTCGCTCTTATTCGTTATAGTCTTTATTTTATTTTTGGCGTGGTTACTCAAGCGTATGCGAGTTCCTGCACTCGTTAATCATAAAGGCTTAAGTGTTGTGCGACAAATTGCGGTTGGTCATAAAGAGCGTATCGTGATTGTTCAAGCTGGAGAGGAGCAGTTTTTGGTTGGTGTCACCGCGCAGTCGATACAGTTAATCTCGAAACTGGAGAAACCTTTGTCTCAGGAGGAGATGGCTACGAGTCCTTTTTCCAATCAACTGACTCAGCTATTAAAGAAGAATGATTAAAGCTAATAACCTAACACTGATTGTCTTAGCGTTTGTTCTGACACTGTTTTCTACGCTCACTCTTGCCCAGCAGGAGCTAGAAACTCCTGTGCCTGCTAATGTTGCTCCATCTGATTCAGTGACAGTCACTGCGATGGAAAAGGAGCAAGGGGCGTCACGCACGATAGCCGCAGGCACGACGACAGGGGGGGGCATTCCAGCCTTTACTATGACCACCAATGCTGACGGTGGTGAAGACTACTCCATCAACCTACAAATTCTCGCGTTGATGACCATGCTTGGTTTCTTGCCAGCCATGGTTATTTTGATGACATCATTCACGCGAATTGTCGTTGTTATGTCTATCCTCCGCCAGGCGATGGGTTTGCAACAAACGCCATCCAACCAAGTCATTATTGGTATTGCTATCTTCCTCACCTTTTTCATCATGTCGCCAGTGCTAAACAAAATTAACGATGACGCGATTCAGCCATACATCAATGAGCAGATAACTGCTCGCGAGGCATTTGATGTGGCTCAAGTGCCAATGAAAGACTTTATGCTCAAGCAAACGCGTGTCAAAGACTTAGAAACCTTCGTCAATATTTCAGGTTCGACGGCAACAAATCCGGAAGATGTTTCGATGGCGGTGTTAATCCCTGCCTTTATTACTTCAGAGCTTAAAACGGCTTTCCAGATAGGCTTTATGCTGTTTTTGCCCTTTTTGATTATCGACTTGGTGGTGGCATCGGTATTGATGGCGATGGGTATGATGATGCTTTCTCCTATGATCGTATCACTTCCATTTAAATTGATGTTGTTTGTCTTAGTAGATGGCTGGAACCTAATTTTGTCGACCTTGGCCGGCAGTTTCGCCTTGTGACGGGAGAAAGAGTATGACTCCTGAAATGTTCGTTGAGCTGTTTCGTGAAGCACTTTGGATGGTACTCATCATGGTGTGTGCGATCATTATTCCCAGTCTGCTGATTGGTTTAGTGGTTGCTATTTTCCAAGCGGCGACCTCGATCAACGAACAAACCTTAAGTTTCTTACCCCGTTTGATTGTTACGCTACTCGCGCTGATGTTGTTTGCTCACTGGATGACCCAAATGCTGATGGAGTTTTTCTTTAGCATGATTGAGCGACTGCCTCAGGTTCTCTACTAGGTAGCGTTATGGAATACCCAACGAGCGTTGTTTTAGACTGGATAGCCAACTATTTTTGGCCTTATACCCGAATTGCAGCCATGCTAATGGTGATGTCGGTAACGGGCGCTCGTTTTGTTTCTACTCGTGTTCGTCTTTATTTGGGGTTAGCGATTACCTTTGCGGTTATGCCTGCGATCCCGGCGGTGCCGGATAATATTGAACTGCTCTCTTTTGCCGGTTTCATGACCTTGCTAGAGCAGATTATTATCGGTGTTGCGATGGGCACCGTGACCCAATTTATGATCCAGATTTTCGTTATCCTCGGTCAGATCTTAGGTATGCAGTCGAGCTTAGGTTTTGCGTCAATGGTTGACCCTGCCAACGGCCAGAACACCCCCTTACTTGGTCAGCTATTTATGTTTCTAGCGACCATGTTCTTCTTAGCAACCGATGGCCATTTAAAGATGATCATGTTGGTCGTTATGAGCTTCAAGTCACTGCCAATTGGCACTGGCTCACTAACCACGGTCGATTTTAGAGAGTTAGCCTTGTGGTTAGGCATTATGTTTAAAGCGGCGTTGAGTATGTCGCTATCAGGCATTATCGCACTACTAACGATCAACTTGTCGTTTGGTGTTATGACGCGTGCTGCGCCGCAGTTGAACATTTTCTCATTAGGCTTTGCTTTTGCGCTTATGGTCGGTTTGTTACTGTGTTGGTACATTATTGCCGGGCTCTTCAACCACTATGAGCTAATCTGGTTACAGGGTGAACAGCAAGTTTGCTCGTTCATCAGGCTGAACTGCTAGGGTCTGTTGACCTTTTGAGCTGATTTATGCAGCAGTTTGTGGGTTCTTTCTGCAAGGCAGAGGCTTTGAATTGTAGTTGCTCTACCTGATAAGCCGATAACGCAGCAGAAGGGAGCCACAAACGCTGCCCGAAGGGTTCGGCTAAAAGCGTTTTACTCTTTGTTGAGAGGAGTTTTGCTTAGAATGACTAGGCGGCAAACCTCTCGCCGCGATTAAAACGCTTTTATCTCGAACAAAATTTAACCGCAAAAGGTCAACAGACCCTAGGAGGCTGAATGGCAGAGTCAGACGGTCAAGAACGCACAGAAGACGCCACGCCCAGACGCTTGCAGCAGGCTCGTGAAAAAGGGCAGGTTGCAAGGTCAAAAGAGTTAGCGTCGGTATCTGTATTGGTCGTAGGAGCCATCTCCCTCATGTGGTTTGGGGAGGGGCTTGCACGCGCGCTATTTGGTTCTATGGGCAGGATGTTTACTCTTTCACGAGAAGAGATTTTTGACCAAGTTAAGCTGTTTGATATTGCTTTGGGCTCATTAGGTAGTTTGCTCCTACCTTTGTTGCTTATTCTAGTCACTCTATTTCTAGCGGCTTTGATAGGGGCTGCCGGGGTTGGCGGAGTTAGCTTTTCTGCGGAAGCCGCAATGCCTAAATGGTCGAAGATGAATCCGTTAAGCGGCTTAAAGCGTATGGTCGGTTTGCAAAGCTGGGTTGAGCTGATTAAGTCCATCCTCAAAGTAGCTTTGGTGTCTGGCATGGCGTTCTATTTGATCAGTGCTGCCAAGGAAGACCTATTTCAATTGAGCTTGGACGTTTATCCGCAGAACATTTTTCACTCGCTGGATATATTGCTCGACTTCATCTTGCTGATTAGCTGTACCTTGTTAATTGTCGCGGCAATTGATATTCCATTTCAGATTTGGCAACACGCCAATCAACTAAAAATGACAAAGCAAGAAGTCAAAGACGAATACAAAGAGACCGAAGGTAAACCGGAAGTCAAGGGCCGTATTCGCCAGCTACAACGAGAGGCTGCGCAGCGCAGAATGATGTCTGAAGTGCCACAAGCCGATGTTATCGTAACCAACCCAGAGCACTTTTCCGTTGCGTTGCGCTATAAGCAAGACACTGATCGTGCTCCAATTGTGGTGGCGAAAGGAACTGACCATATGGCACTTAAAATTCGTGAGATTGCTCGCGAGCACGATATCTATGTTGTTCCCGCTCCGCCATTAGCCCGTGCGCTGTATCATTCAACAGAATTAGAGCAAGAGATCCCTGACGGGTTATTTACCGCTGTCGCGCAGATCCTTGCCTACGTATTCCAGTTGAAACAATACCGCAAACGCGGCGGTCAAAGACCGAACCTCAAAGCGTCAGAGCTGCCGATTCCACCGGAGTATAGGAAATAGGAACGGGCTACGCCTTTGAGAATGCTACGCTACGAGAATCGAGATCGGGCTTCGCCCTGCGAGATGGGTATGCTAGTAGTCTATCAGAAGTCGTTGACGTGAGTTGTTCTCAAAGAGATACAATTATCTCGTATCTCGTATCTCGTATCTCGTATCTCGTATCTCGTATCTCGTATCTCGTATCTCGTATCTCGTATCTCGTATCTCGTTATTTCTCCGGAATTGAAAGCAACACCAACAGTGCGCCATCGCCGCCAAATTCTAACGGTGCTTGGTGGAAAGCCATCACGTCAGGGTGCTGAGCAAGCCATAGTGGGGCTTTTTGCTTAAGGATATGTTTACCGATGCCATGCTGCACACAAGCACAAGAGATTTCATTCTTGATGCAATAGGCGATCATCGCACCAAGTTCGCGTTTTGCTTCTTGCTGCGTCATGCCGTGCATATCCAAAAACACATCGGGTACATACACACCACGGCGCAGGCGTTTTACTTCGTACTGGGAAACATCATCACGCGCATAACGTGTTGGACCATCTTCATTGAGAAGCGGAACAAACTCATCTGAGAAGTAAAACTCTGTATCGCTTGCTTCACGGGCTGTTCGAGTAATTTCTTTTTGCTTAGTATTTTTTTTTGGCTGCTGGACTATGGTATCCTGTGACAACTTTTTTACGCCTTGTACTGCATCCCTAAAAAGGGCGAAGTCGTCATCCATATCGGTGTCTTTTTTGCTCATGGGACTAATTAGTAAATATATAAATGCAATTAGCAGTATTGTAGCGCTTTTCGGAGGCAATTTTGGATAAGATTTTTGTAGAAGAAGCGGTTTCAGAACTTCACACGCTTCAAGATATGATTCGTTGGACTGTCAGTCGTTTCAACGCTGCGAACCTTTTTTACGGTCATGGCACTGATAACGCTTGGGATGAAGCGGTACAGCTGATTCTACCAACACTGTACTTGCCAATTGATGTGCCTCCGCATGTACTGAATTCTCGTCTTACAACTAGCGAGCGTATGCGTATTGTTGAGCGTGTAGTAAAGCGCATTAACGAACGCACTCCAACGGCTTACCTAACCAACCGCGCTTGGTTCTGCGGGTTAGAATTCTTTGTTGATGAGCGTGTATTAGTGCCACGTTCTCCGATTGGTGAGATGATTCAAGCTGAGTTCCAGCCTTGGTTAGTTGAAGAACCAACACGCATTATGGATCTTTGTACCGGCAGTGGTTGTATTGCTATTGCTTGTGCGCACGCTTTCCCTGAAGCGGAAGTGGATGCGATTGATATTTCAACCGATGCTTTACAAGTTGCTGAGCAGAACGTTCAAGATCATGGTATGGAGCAACAAGTTTTCCCAATCCGTTCTGACCTATTCCGTGATCTGCCTAAAGAGAAGTACAACCTAATTGTGTCTAACCCACCTTATGTGGATGAAGAAGACATGAATAGCCTACCAGACGAGTTCACTCATGAGCCAGAGCTAGGCTTGGCGGCGGGTACAGATGGTCTGAAGCTTGTACGTCGCATTTTAGCGAACGCGCCAGATTACCTCACCGACAACGGCATTCTTATCTGTGAGGTAGGCAACTCTATGGTGCATATGATGGAGCAATACCCACATATTCCATTTACATGGATAGAGTTCGAAAACGGCGGTCACGGTGTGTTTATGCTTACTCGTGAACAGATGTTAGAACACGCAGCAGAGTTTTCTATCTACAAAGATTAGTTGTTCTATTTGATGATTTTAACAAAACGCCAAGCAGATTATGCTTGGCGTTTTTTATTGCGGGTTAAAAAGCAAAATAGATCCTTTTTAGGGGTTTACATCAAACCGTAATAAAGCGACTATGAATTTACGAAGAATTGAAGTGTAAAGCCCACTTTACGGGCACATAAGATTGAGGAAGTAATGGCAGGAAACAGTATCGGACAACATTTCCGAGTCACCACGTTCGGGGAAAGTCACGGTATCGCACTAGGATGTATCGTCGACGGATGTCCTCCGGGTTTAGAAATCACTGAAGCGGATATTCAAGTTGATTTGGATCGCCGTCGCCCAGGCACTTCTCGTTATACCACTCAACGCCGCGAACCGGATGAAGTAAAGATTCTATCTGGCGTATTTGAAGGTAAAACAACGGGTACTTCAATTGGTCTGTTGATTGAAAATACCGATCAACGCTCGAAAGACTATTCAGAAATTAAAGACAAATTCCGTCCGGGCCACGCGGATTACACCTACCATCAAAAGTATGGAGTGCGTGATTACCGAGGTGGTGGTCGTTCTTCTGCACGTGAAACGGCAATGCGTGTTGCAGCAGGGTCAATTGCTAAGAAATACCTTCAGCAAGAATTTGGCGTTGAAATCCGTGCTTATCTTTCTCAAATGGGTGATGTTTCAATTGAGAAAGTGGATTGGGACGAGATTGAAAACAATGCATTCTTCTGCCCAGATGCTGACAAGGTAGACGCATTTGATCAACTTATTCGTGATCTGAAAAAGCAAGGTGACTCTATTGGTGCCAAGCTTCAAGTGGTTGCGACCAATGTTCCTGTTGGTCTTGGTGAGCCAGTATTTGACCGTTTAGATGCAGACATTGCCCATGCACTAATGAGCATCAATGCGGTGAAAGGTGTCGAGATTGGTGACGGATTCGATGTTGTAAACCAAAAGGGCAGCGAGCACAGAGATGAGCTAACTCCAGACGGTTTTGCCAGCAACCACGCTGGTGGCATCTTAGGCGGTATTTCTACGGGTCAAGATATCGTGGCGAATATTGCGCTAAAGCCGACTTCAAGTATTACTGTGCCAGGTGAAACCATCACTAAACAGGGTGAGCCAACGCAACTGATCACTAAAGGTCGTCATGACCCATGTGTGGGTATTCGCGCAGTACCTATTGCTGAAGCCATGTTAGCGATTGTGGTATTGGATCATTTGCTTCGTCATCGCGGTCAAAATCAAGGTGTGATGACAGAAACACCAAAGATTTAATCAACCAAAGATTTGAAAACGGCCTCCATTTATGGAGGCCGTTTAGTATGTGTGTCAATAAATGTGAGGGCTATCTATTGGTTGGCTAAATGCTAAAGTCTGACTGTGATTTATGTCACAATTTTATTTGTAATAGTAAGGTCAAGTTATCTGTTGTGATGACAGAGATCACACATATATGTCCGTCTTTATACTAGTATCCGCCTGGTTTATTAACAACTAGGTGAATAAAAAATGAACAAGAAGCTGTTATCTTGTGCAATCCCTTTTTTCCTCTCTTTTCCTACATTCGCCGCTGATGGAGACATTCATCAGGTTACCATCTTAGGTACATCTGATATTCATGGTCATTTTATGCCATGGGATTACGCCGCGGATAAACTCAACATGCGTGGAAGCCTTAGCCAAATTGCGACAAAAGTTAAGGACATTCGTCAGCAAGAGTCTAATGTCATCTTGGTTGATGCAGGCGATACGATTCAAGGTAACTTTGTCGAGACATTCAAAGATGAACCGATTGATCCTATGATGCTTGGCTTCAATGAGATGGATTATGACGTTTGGGTCTTGGGTAACCATGAATTTGATTTTGGCGTCAGTGTGCTCAATCGTTCTCTTAAGCAGTTTAAAGGTCAAAGTTTAGCTGGCAACATTAAGCGCCCAGACGGTAACCGATTCCTACCAGGCTACACAATTATCGAGCGTGGCGGCATAAAAATTGGTGTGATTGGCATGGATACTCCAATGACGGAAGTGTTTGCCAAAGGTACTAACCGTTTAGATGGTATGACATTTACTAACCCTAGCCTCGAAGTGAAAAAGATCATTAAAAAGCTGGATGATCAAGTTGATGCGCTAGTGCTCGTTGCGCACATGGGGATTGATAATGAAAATGACATTGCTGATACGGGTGTGACAGATATTGCCAATATCAACCCAGAGCTAGATGCTATTGTCGCAGGCCATATGCATACACGCATTGATAAGGTTGTCGTCAATGGCGTTATTGTTACAGAGCCAGATAAGTATGGACGTGCACTTTCGCGTGTCGATCTTCAATTTGAAGAACGCGATGGACAATACACCTTAGTCAACAAAGACAGCTTTACTTATAAGATCGATGGCATTGTCTCGGACGAAAAAATGGAAGAGTTGTATCAGCCATACCACAAGCGCTTAAGAGAGATGGCTAACCGTCCAATCGCTGAGCTAAAAGGTGTTGACCTAGTCCCTGAAAATGAAATTCGCGGAATTCCGCAGGTTCACGTGCAAGATACGGGGATAAGTGCCTTGTACCAAGAAGCGAGCTTCTATTACTCACCGAAAGCAAATGTGATTGCTCTACAAATTGACAACGATAAAGCGCAGCTTAATGTTGGGACAATTAAGGCTAAAGACATCGCCTACAACTATCAGTATGCAGGTGGCGAAATTACCGTTTATGAGATGACGGGTAAAGACCTTAAAACTTACATGGAGTGGTCAGCAGGGTACTTTAATTCGGTGAAGCCCGGTGATGTGACTTACAGCTTTGACCCAGAACGTCGCGCATCAAAATACTCGACGAACGACTTTTTTGCAGGTGTCACCTATAAGATCGATTTAACCCAACCGAAAGGTCGACGAATCACAGATCTTAAGTTCGCAGATGGAACCCTTGTTAAAGATGATACGGCGATTCGCCTAGGTATGAATAGCTATCGTATGGGCCATTTGACTAAGCAAGGTGGAGTGCTTGAAGGTCGTGACTTTAAAGTGTTGTCTGATTCGAAAGCGGTGTATGGTGAAGAACAAGGTACGATTCGCAACTTAACCATCCGCTATTTGACCGAACAGAAGAAAGGCCACTACCAAAGCAAGCCGCAAAAGCGTTGGCAGCTAGTGGGTATGGATGATAGTTACAACAAAGAACGAGAAGTGGTTAAAACTCTTATTAATAAAGGTAAGATCTCTGTACCAAGTAGTGAAGATGGTAGATACACCAACATTGCTTCAATCAATGTCAAAGGGCTTAAGTTTGCCAATGACCAAGCAGCGAAAGAAGCGGTGAAAATGCGTCAAAACAAATTTGCCTCAGCTTCAGATTATGAAAAACAGGCTCTTGAGAGAGACATCGCAATAATAGAAGCGATTAACTAAATAGCATGGGCTTGGTAATACCAAGCCCATTTTCTATCTCTATTTTTTTGACGCTATCCAATTGTTGATGTTTTCGCGTACCACCTCCATAGGTTGCTGCCCATAGCGCAGTAGCTGATCATGAAACTCGGCATAGCTGAATTGATCACCTAGCTCACTTTGTGCTTTAGCCAGCATTTCTTTGATCACCAAGTAACCTGATTTGTAAGAAACAGCTTGGCCTACATAGGCAGCATAGCGGAAGCTTTCCGATTCGATATCTCCGTCCCCAAGCGCCGAGTTAGCTTTCATATAGTCACGCGCTTGTTGAATGCTCCATCCTTGGCTGTGAATGCCTGTATCAATAGCTAAGCGCATATTACGCAACTGTGCTTCATTTAAGCTGCCAAAGTATTGAAGGGCGTTACACTCTTGTTCATCCTTATAGATACCTCCTTGTAGTTGGCTGTAATCGGCGTTAGTGGTACACATTCCTGTCCCGTTGCTAAAGCTCGGTTTGCCATGGTTATCCAACTCACCGTAGATGCCCATTTCTAATCCTAGCCATTCGGTGTAAAGTGCCCAACCTTCGCCGTAAGCGGTGTACCAAACATCCTCCATATAGGCGGGTTTGTTTGCTGGTGGGTATTCAAGCGCATAAGCATTTTGGAAATGGTGCCCTGGCGCGGCTTCATGAAGCAATAGCGTGGAAACATTCCATTTCTGCAAACTGTAATCCGGGTTCGTGTTAAGGGTGAAGACATTGTCATCATAGGAGGCGACACCAGCGTATAGCTCGTCTTCTGCCGCGGTTGGCTCAATCGAGTAGTCGGTTTTAATCGGTTTGAAATAACCTTGTACGACATCATTGGCGTTGACTTTGAACAGGTAGTAATCCGTTAATGCGCTTTCACACGCCGTGGGAGTTGAAGCTTGGCTGCATACTTCACTGTACTGCTTGTTACCAATCGAATGTCCATCTCGCCCATAGAAAAATTGTTCGCTATTGAGGTATTTAAAAAACTCATCAAGACTAATTTTTCCTGAATCATTGGCAAGCTCAAAGGTGTGTTTTTCAACTTTACCTGTGATTGGGTTCCGATAGTCAGCTTCGACGATTGTGCCCCGTTTCTTAACGACAAGCTCCGCAACCCGAATCATTTCAGCTTTGGCATCTTCTACCAGTTGTTCTCCTAATCGATGTAATTCTGCAGCGGATTTTCCAGTGGTACTGTTTCTATCTAAATGCCACTGATACCAGCTTTGTCCGTTGGGTAAGTCTCCCCAACCGATGTTTGTATCAGTAAGCTGTCCATCGCCCCGCGCGGCTTTGGTGTACTGACCGTGAAGGTAAGCGAGTAGCTTTTGCGTCGCGAGCTGCGCTTTACCCACTTCTTTTTCGTACTGGTGGACAAATTTAGGGCTGTATTGAGATTGAGTCTTGAGATCTTTCAAACCGACTTTGAGGATAGAGAAATCATCATAGCTAATTGCATCGACGCTGCTTTGGTAAAGCCTTTCAGCAAGAATTGCAGGCAACTGTATGCCTTCTAGCTGGCCTTGCTTGTATTGGCTGCGTAGGTTGTTTACCCAAGACGTGTACTCTTGAAGCGTTTCGAGTTGATCGTGATATGTTTTCGATTCATCGTCATCGGTATCGATCGCAGCGCCTGCTTCTTCGGCGTTCCATTGAATGTAGTTATAGAAGTGGGTAACGGGTACATCTAGGTTGCCAAAGCGAGCATTGGCAAAGCTAGCGCCACGGATTGCAGTGGTTCGATCGAAGCGAAATGTGTCGTAGTAAACCTTCTCTTCATTCGATAAAGCACTACGGTCAATTTCGAGTAGTTTACTCAGGTAGAGCCTATCAAGCGTTTGTTTCGCGTTGGCCATTTGATCGTTAACAATGCCAAATTGCGAGCTGTCCAGTGACTTATATTCGGAGCCATATTCATCTAGCAAAGCAGACAACTGTTGAGACGCGTCCGGTGTGGACAAAGAGCTACATCCGGATAGGGAGAGTGTAAGTACAGAGAGAGTAAGACCTAGTCTATTTTTCATTGTTAGACCTTTTGCTTATTAATTGTAGTAGGAGTAAAAAGGAAAGATCTTGGTTGGACCAATGCCTGAACTTTCCTTGTTGGCGATAAGGGTAAGATAAATGGCTCGCTAGGATTGTGCAAAAGGTCACAGGATTAACTTACTGATAACTAACCACTTGTGTACGGCAATTTGAAAGTTCGTGGCTATGTAAGCGGTGGGTAAAGAGATGAGTCGATATAAAAACGCCCTGTAAAACAGGGCGAATGCGAGATTAGTGCAGTGAACCTTCGGTTTCGAGATGGAATGACGGCAGTCTCCACTTGAAGCGAACCGCTGCCATACGCAGCAAGTAACCGACTATCAGAGTCGAAATCGTTGCTGTCACATCATTAACACCAAACTCTAGCTGAAGTAGGTACATTCCCGATGCGATAAGTGCTACCGAGGCATACAGTTCTTCATGCAGTACCAACGGTGTTTGACGACAGATTAAATCTCGCAATAAGCCACCGAAGACACCGGTAACTAATGCTGAGACCATACAAATCAGCGCATGGTGACCCATTCCTATCGCAACTTTGGTACCGATAATACTAAATACAATAAGACCCAAGGCATCTAATCGAATGAATAAGCCTTTTAGTTTAAGGACCCACTTTGCTAAACCTGTAGTCAGTACGCCTGCCACACAGGTAATGGCAAGAAACTCTGGATTTTTAACCCAACCAAGTGGGTAGTGACCCAGTAGAATGTCGCGAACTGTACCGCCACCAATTGCCGTTGCACTGGCAACAAGCATGACACCAAACCAATCCATTTTGCGTCTGCCTGCACTCAAAGCACCCGTCATTGCTTCCGCAGTAATACCGATAATATATAAAACACTTAGCAGCATGGTGAATTCTCAATAAATGGCCAAAAAGTTAGGCTGATCACATAAAATTAAGGCGTGAGTGTAGTAGGAAATGTGATCTGTGACGAATGAGATTTTGTTGGTGTGAAATTACTTTTCAGATAACTATTTCTAATATCACTATATAAGTTGTGGATTTGCAATTACCATTAAAAATGCGAAAATGCTTGCCGCTGTATAAAAACGCTAACCACTGAGCTATGAACCACGACTACCAAGACTTAATCCGTATTTTTAATGACACATTTTTGGCTGACTATAACACCAAACTTGAGCTAGGTGGTGACGAGCCAATTTATCTGCCAGCAGATGAAAAAATACCGCATCATCGGATTATTTTTGCTCGTGGTTTCTATGCGTCAGGAATGCACGAAATTGCTCATTGGTGTGTTGCAGGGCCTAAGCGTCGATTATTGGAAGATTTTGGCTACTGGTATGAGCCAGATGGTCGCACTGAACAAGTACAGGCTGAGTTTGAAAAGGTAGAGATTCGCCCACAGGCTTACGAGTGGATTCTTTCTCAAAGTGCTGGGTTTCCATTTACAGTCAGTTGCGACAACCTCAATGGTGATTTTGAACCTGACCGCTTAGCCTTTATGGCGAAAGTGCACAGCGAAGTCGGAAAGATCTTCGAGCAAGGAATCCCACTGCGGGTCAAGATGCTGTCAGATGCATTAAGAGCTTATTATCAAGTTCCAGAGCTAAACTACTCGATGTTTGCCGTGAAATGAAAAAAAGCCGCATTATGCGGCTTTTTTAGGTCAACAGGATCTAGTCTTGACTATTGGATAAGCCACTGAGTTTGTGGCTGATTGTTATGATTGAGGGTATACACAAGCGGCGCTGTATTGGGTTCCATTACAGACACAACAGCAATGAGCGATTCACAGTGATTTGGGACCTGAAGCTGGTAGCTACCCGTGCCAGATTGTAGCGCTGCCTTAACCAAGCACTTGTTGTAATCCACCGACTCTAGATTACCGCCTGCGTTGTCGCAAATGGAGATGTAAACTTGTGACGAGGCTAAGTGAGGCAGGCTCACATCGACATCCACTTTGTAAACAGAAGTCAGGTTATTGGAAGGATCAATTTGCAGTGTGCTGAGAGAGACTGGCGTACTGCTGCCCGCAGGAGATGAAGAACCCGTTGACCCTGAAGCGCTTCCATCACCACCACCTCCTCCTCCACAACCGTAGATAGGGAGGATTAAAGCGAGTCCAAGTAACATTGTTGTATTTGAATTCCACATAATATTCTCTCCCTTAGTCGACATAAATTTTACTGTTGTTTGGAATGGTGTACCAAGTCGGTTCGGTCAATCCGGTCGCATCTTGAGCAAAGTCAGCAAACTTTGAATAGGCTTGTAAGATGTTTTGTTGTTCAAGCGGATGCTGCCATGTGTTCGGAATCTCAATTGCCCAAGGCAGACCATTGGCATTGTGGTAATGAGTGTCGCCATTAGAAGCGTCTACGCCATTCGCCTTATATCGCGAGTCAAACTTACTGGTAGGAGCTTGATTTTTAAGATGGATTTCAAGTGCTCGCCCAGGATAGCCCCCACTTAGCTGATATCCGACGTCACCGTAATAATGACCAGGAGAGGCGAAGATAAATGGGTCGTAAGGGAAGTTTGGCATTGTGTCGGTATTAACCGCATTTTCTAATGAGAAGGTTAAGCTCCATGTCGGGCGGTAACTGGTACCACAATTTTCTTGGGTCCGGAACATGGTACAGCCTTCCGCTTCGCCCGGTTCGGTGATATCCCAAAGATCTTGATGAATAATAAACACGGCATCTGTGGTATCACTTTCTAAGCTGCCAGATTGAAGTGTATTGTTCACATAGAGCTGAACAGAATCAGACTTTATATCTTCACGAGCGATGCCTGGCAAACGAATGGCAAAACCCGAGTGGTAGTCACCGCCTAATGCAGCCACTTTGCCCTCGATTTTCATACGTATGACCTGATTGTTGAGCTGGTATTCGGTGAATTTAACGTTCATTAAAACGTCATTCATGTCGTAGTCACCGACAAGTGGGTATTGATCTTCGTAGGCAAAGGTAGTGAAGCCCCCACCACTTGGATACACTTCTGTAACCACACCACTTTCCGTAATATCTACGAGGTAATCTTCTACTTCGCCTGCAGGCACGCCGCCGCTAGGGCCTATACCAGAGGTATTCGAAACTCGGAAGCGTGCCCAAGTTTCTCCTGCAACCGCCCACGTTGGTACTGAGAAGAAGATGTCACCTGTGTTGGCATCCACTGACTGGTCTGTGATGATAATCTCACCAGACTCAAATTCGCCATCACGATCAAAGTCTATCCAAGCGTTGAGCACTGAGTTCTCCGTTGCACCAGAGACGGTTGCAATTATTTTACTGGTTTGTCCAACTTGAATGGGGACAGGGAACTGAATTCCGTCATCGTCATTGCTGCCGTCAGAAGTATCATCACTCATAGGGTAAGGGCTAGCATCGGTTTCACCGTCAACTAAAGTACCGAGCTTAAGATCAGACATACCGTGCCTAGCACCTGATGAAGCGAAGGTTGTTTTGTAAGAATCTGGCGCATCACCAAAGTCGGTGTATTCACTAGGCTCGACAGGTGCTAAAGCACATCGAGCACCGTCATTCGAATTACTTGATGGACCATAAGCAAAGAACTCGGCAGTTGAGCTGGTTCCATTGATCGAGACTTTAAACACATAGCCATTACTGTTGTTACTGGCATAGAAGTTACCATCGACGTCAAAGTAGACGGCGCCAAAGGTTAGGCGATAGCCAAGTACATTTTTGTCGAGTAATTGGTTTAGTCGGGTTGAGGTACCTGCGCTGACATCTATCTGCCACAGATAACCATTGGCATCGATAGAGTAAGCGAGGCTGTTATCAGGGTGGAAAGCCAAATCATAGATGGAAGGGTTACCAAATTGACTTGGTGGAGAAGAGAGCTCCATAACCAAGCTATCTAAATTTATTCGATATAAGCCGTAGTTTGGTCGGTAGCCATACCAAGCGTTTTCATCGAGTGATACGTCACCGACATAAATGGACGTTGGAGCCCCTGCAGGCTTTGAAATATTGAGTAGGGTTTTGGTAAACGTTGAGTCAATGCGAGAAAGTGAGGCGACACCGTAGTCCCAACCATAGATAAAGTCATCGTGCTTGCTGTATCCAACGCCGTTGAGTTTATCTAAACCTAAGTTCGAATCTAAAGTGATGTAGCTACCGACATCGATGTTCACGCCGTAAGCGACTGGCGTACCGGTTGGGTTTTGAATTAAGAAAGCTTGTGTTGGACACTCAGAAAAAGGCGTTTCTGCCATAACCATTGATGAGCCAGTTAAAGCGACAGTGACCATAGCTATTTGAAGAGCGGTAGGTTTTATTTTCATTGGTTCTTCCTCGCTGAACTTAGGTGAATATTTGAGGAAGTGCACAGGGCGTGCCATGCGTCTAAGCCTTGCTATGACTAGGGTTTGCGTTGGAATTCTCAATGTGAGAAGCTTGGCATTC
Organism: Vibrio sp. R10-SF1-ISO8; assembly: GCF_059833805.1. Taxonomy (NCBI): domain Bacteria; kingdom Pseudomonadati; phylum Pseudomonadota; class Gammaproteobacteria; order Vibrionales; family Vibrionaceae; genus Vibrio; species Vibrio sp. R10-SF1-ISO8. The sequence goes on from NZ_JCBDHL010000008.1 coordinate 349,410, forward strand.
TTTTTGAGAAGCAAACTGATTAGGCGTTAACGCAAAATGATTATTGAATTTGAAGAACAGCTGCTAGAGCTAATTGATGCACGTATTTCATCGGCATCGGATGATGAGTTATTTGCTGGTGGCTATCTACGTGGTCATATTTCTTTGTCAGCAGCAGCATGTGAAGAAGAAGGCATTAACGATGTAGAAACGTTAAAAGAGCGAATCCAAGCCAGCTTAGATGACGCGCGCTCGGAACTGACGCCTGCTGACCGCACAATTGTCAATGACCTATGGGTTGAGCTAGTCAACAACGCGTAATCAGAAGCGCACTAAATTATCTTAAATAAGGGGTTGTTCGAATTTTTCGAACAACCCCTTAAATTATTTATGGTTGTTGCTTTTCTGTTCAGTGATATTCTTCTAAGCACATATCGAGGAACGAATAGGAAATCAGATTATGAAAATTTTAGCCTTTGGAGCATCAACCAGTTCAACATCCATCAACAAGACTTTAGCGACATATGCAGCCAATCTTATTGAGGGTGCAGAAGTAACGATTCTCGATTTAAATGACTACCAAGTCCCTATGTTTAGTGAAGATACAGAAAAAGAAATTGGTCAGGCAGAGGGGGCGAAAGCATTCTTAGCCGATTTAGCTCAAGCCGATGCAATTGTTGTTTCTTTTGCTGAGCATAACGGATCTTACCCTGCGGCATACAAAAATCTCTTTGATTGGTCGACGCGTATTGAGCGCAATGTGTTCCAAGAAAAACCAGTCGTGTATTTAGCAACCTCTCCGGGTCCTGGTGGCGCGCAAACGGTTCTTGCTGCTGCAACTGGCTCAGCACCTTACTTCGGCGCAGAGGTGAAGGCTTCTGTTTCCGTACCAAGCTTTTATGACAACTTCGATTTAGAAACAGGTCAGTTCCGCAATCAGGAAATTGCTGAGCAAGTAAAGCAAGCGGTCGCTAATCTAGTTTAGGACACAAGCAGATACCAAAACGCCGCCACTCTCTGCGTGAGGGTGACGGCGTTTTATTTTCTGGGTAGCTAGAGTTCGGTAATCGCTTTACCTTTGCGTAATTTTCGAACCCACATACGGCTTGGATGAAGCTGCTCTAACACATCGATTGGCAAAGGCAGAGGATCGCCACAGATCTGAGAGGCAAGAGTTTCTGCTAATAAAGGCGCAGAGCTTAAACCGCGAGAGCCAAGCCCTAATAGGCAAAATAGATTCGGATACTGAGCTACCTTCTCTGCGTCTTTTTCCTTTACCCCTTGCAAGTTAGCGTAGCGCTCTTTTATCAGCTCAAACTGCCCGATGTTACCAACAAAAGGTAAATGGTCTCGGCTTACGCAGCGAATCCCCTGACGAGAAAGATTCCCTGAAGTATCAACCTGGTTCGGCCAGCTTGGGTTTGGAACACACTTACGCAGTTTGTCACCATTATCTTGCTGAGCGGCAGGGTCAAACTCGTAATCAAGATGAGTTCGGTCATAGCTGGCACCAATACAGTGGTGACCATTATTCGGGTTAACCGGAGTCATGTAGCCGTCATAGCACAACACGGTTTTAAGCTGCTGCAAATCATCTGTGGTTGGAATATGGCTGACTTGTCCTTTCACCTGACCTAGAGGGATGTTCGCCGACTGTTCTAGTTGGTCAAACTGATGGCCATTGGCAATTACAACACTTGAGTGAGTGAAGCTGTTATCACCAGATTTGAGAGTCCAACTCTGTGAATTTTCGTTCCAAGTTAAAGCCTCAATTTTGGTAGCAAAAAACGTCTCGAATTGTTCGCTTTTCTCTAGTTCGGCGACTAAACCTTGAGTCAGCTCGGCAGGACATAACCAACCGCCAAGCGGGTAGTGAATACTCGCCATGTCAATCGGCAAACCAATTGTCGCTTCGGTTTGTGCTTGGTCTAAACGGTGAATCAACTGTTTGTCAAAGTTGCCGTTCAGCATTCGCTCAAGTTTGTCCGTTGATTTGTCATCCCACATTAATTGGGTAACGCCGCACCAACTATGACCAAACTTGATCTTCTCGGCCGCTTGCTCGACAAATTGTCTGGCAAAAAGGAAAGCCGGAGCGAAAACGCGAGATACCCCAGAGTGGTCACCATTAAGTAGTGGATAAACAGCACCCTGGCGATTGCCAGAAGCGCCTTGAGCTGGTTGAACATCTTGGCAATACAATGCGACTTTCTTTCCGCGTCTCAGCAGAGTTTTCGCTAATGTTGCGCTAGCTATACCGCCACCAATGATGGCAATAGACTCTGATTGACTAGAAGGTGTGCGAGCAAACCAAGGTTTAAAATTAGTCTCCGCTTGGCGCTGTGTCAGGCTGCCAGCAATCATATCTCGCTTGGTACCAAAGCCTTTGACCTTCTTCATTTCAAAGCCAGCTTCAATTAGGCCTCTACGCACAAAACCCGCCGCAGTGAAAGTCGCACAGGTACAATCTTGCTTGGCGAGTTTGGCCATACCATTGAAGAGGTCCTGATTCCACATCTCAGGGTTCTTACTCGGTGCAAAACCATCTAGGAACCAAGCATCAACAAGACCTTGTTCAGTCACCGGTACTTTAGGCATGCAGTCTTTAATATCGCCAAACCACAGGTCCAACGTGATGGCACCATCTTCAAGCACAATGCGGTGACATTCAGGAACAGCAATAGGGTAGTGCTTTTGCAATTTTTGCGCATATTCAGCCAGCTCTGGCCAAGATTGATGCGCTTTAACCAGATCTTGCTGACTGAGCGGATACTTCTCGAAGCTCACGAAATGGAGCTCTTTTAGTGGCGCATCTGGATGTTGCTGCTTAAATTGATCGAACCATTGCCATGCAGCTAGGAAATTCAACCCAGTACCAAAGCCAGTTTCAGCAATAACGAAACGGCGTTGGTCATACGTTTGCCATCTTTGCGGGAGATGATTTTGGTGTAGAAACACATAGCGGGTTTCTTCAAGGCCATTGACGTTAGAAAAGTAGACATCATCAAACTGATCTGAAACAGGCGTACCCGCATCGTTCCAGCCTAGTTGGGCATTAGTAATCGAGGTCATAGTGTCGGAAATATGTGAATAAAAACGATAATATGATTGCAATTGTACGGTTTTAAGGGAAAGCTGACCACTTTTCCCCGCTATCTTAGTTATCATCTAGCGGATTTTTGAATTATAGGAATGTCATAATGAAACGAGTCGTAATCACCGGTATGGGTATTGTTTCAAGTATCGGTAACAACGTCGAAGAAGTTTTAGCGTCTCTAAAAGCAGGTAAATCTGGTATTACTGCCTCTGAGCAGTTTAAAGAACAAGGTCTTCGTTCACAGGTATGGGGTGATCTAAAAATCAACCCAGCAGAGCACATTGACCGTAAACAGATGCGCTTTATGGGTGATGCGGCTGCGTATGCATACCTATCAATGCAGCAAGCAATTGAAGATGCGGGTCTAACTGACGAGCAAGTTTCTAACGATCGTACCGGTATTGTTGCTGGCTCTGGTGGTGCATCTGCACTAAACCAGACTGTAGCGACAGACACAATGCGTGCGAAAGGCGTAAAACGTGTTGGTCCTTACATGGTTCCACGCACTATGTCTTCAACGGTTTCTGCATGTCTTGCAACGCCATTTAAGATTCGCGGCGTGAACTACTCAATGAGTTCTGCATGTGCAACTTCTGCACACTGTATTGGCCACGCAATGGAGCTTATCCAGTTAGGCAAACAAGACATCGTATTCGCTGGTGGTGGTGAAGAGCTAGATTGGTCTCAAACTATGATGTTTGACGCAATGGGCGCACTATCAACTAAGTACAACGAAACACCAGACAAAGCGTCTCGTACTTACGATGCAAACCGTGACGGTTTCGTTATCTCTGGCGGTGGCGGCATGATGGTTATCGAAGAGCTTGAGCACGCTCTAGCACGTGGCGCGAAAATCTACGGTGAGATCGTTGGCTACGGCGCAACTTCTGACGGCTACGACATGGTAGCACCATCAGGTGAAGGCGCGATTCGTTGTATGAAGATGGCGATGCAAGATGTAGACAGCATCGACTACGTAAACACGCACGGTACTTCTACACCTGTCGGTGACGTGAAAGAGCTAGGTGCTATCCAAGAGCTATTTGGTGACAACAGCCCAGCAATTTCAGCAACTAAAGCGATGACAGGTCACGCGCTAGGTGCAGCAGGCGTTCACGAAGCAATTTACTCAACGCTAATGCTAGAAAACAGCTTTATCGCACCAAGCGTAAACGTTGAGACTCTAGATGACGCAGCACAAGGTCTAGATATCGTGACTGAGAAGCGTGACGCAGAGTTGACGACAGTAATGTCAAACAGTTTTGGTTTTGGTGGCACAAACGCTACGCTAGTTATCAAGAAATACCAAGGCTAACTGAATTTGCTCATTAGCGAGCAATCCAGTTTCCAGAGCTGACTAACCTTTAGTAATAAAGGTTAGTCTAACAGACGCAGACTTTAACCCATGGAGAGCGGGTTAAGATCCTTTTGTTCTGGACCATTGCCCGGCCAAGTGCCGGGCATTTTTCTATCTAATCCCCTTGTGATATAGAGATGATCAGATAATTGCTCGACACTGACTCACCTTTTTTGCACAATCAATGCCATTCAAAGCCAAATCGATAAACCCATGAAAATTCTTGTAGATGAAAATATGCCTTATGCTGAACAGCTTTTTAGTCAGCTAGGTGAGGTTGTTTTAAAATCTGGTCGCACACTGACCGCTGATGACTTAATCGATGTTGATGCGCTTATGATTCGCTCAGTGACTAAGGTGAATGCAGAGCTGATCGCTAAAGCGAACAAGCTAAAATTTGTCGGTACAGCAACCGCAGGAATGGATCACGTCGATCAAGCTCTACTGAATGAGAAAGGTATTTACTTTACCGCCGCCCCTGGCTGTAACAAAGTGGGCGTCGCGGAATATGCATTCAGCGTAATGATGGTGCTTGCTCAGCAGCATGGCTTCTCCGTATTTGATAAAACCGTTGGCATTATTGGAGCAGGTCAAGTCGGTAGCTATCTACAGAAATGCTTAGAAGGCATTGGCATTAATGTGTTGATCAACGATCCTCCTAAACAAGTTGAAGGGGACACTCGTCAATTTACCCCTTTGCCTGAATTGCTAGAGGAATCAGATATTATCACTCTGCATACCCCTATCACGCGTGATGGTGAGTACCCTACGTATCACTTAATTGATCAAGCTGTGTTGGAAACGTTACGTGGTGACCAAATTTTAATCAATGCGGCTCGTGGCCCCATTGTTGATAATGCTGCATTAAAAGCGCGTTTACAGAAGAATGATGGATTTATCGCAGCATTAGACGTATTTGAATTTGAGCCAGAGGTTGATATGGAGCTTCTGCCTCTGCTAGCATTCGCAACCCCTCATGTTGCAGGCTATGGCTTAGAGGGGAAAGCTCGCGGTACGACAATGATCTTCAATAGCTATTGTGAGTTTCTAAACAAAGAATTACGTGCGCATGCCAGTGACTTGCTGCCCATTGCGCCAGTCCCACAGCTCAATTTAGATCGCATGTGGGATGAAGCAACGCTGCACAACATCACGCAGCTAGTCTATGATGTGCGTAAAGATGACGCCTTATTCCGACGCGAAATCAGCAAGCCTGGTTCGTTTGACCTGATGCGTAAAAACTATTGGGATCGTCGAGAGTACAGTGCAGTCACGTTAGTTGGTGGAGAGTCATGCAATCTATCCCCACTAGCAAAACTAGGTTTTCAGGTTGAGGTAAGTCAATGAGCCAACAATATAATGTTGCAGTTTTAGGCGCGACTGGTGCAGTCGGCGAAACAATTATCGAAGTGCTGCAAGAGCGCAAATTCCCAGTGGGTGAGATTTACCTTTTAGCCAGTGAGCGCAGTGAAGGTAAGACTTATCGCTTTAACGGTAAAACTGTCCGAGTTCAAAACGTAGAGGAGTTTGACTGGTCTCAAGCACATATCGCGTTGTTTTCAGCAGGTGGTGATTTATCTGCTAAATGGGCGCCAATCGCTGCAGATGAAGGTGTTATCGTGATTGATAATACCTCACAGTTCCGCTACGAGTACGACATTCCACTTGTGGTGCCTGAAGTGAACCCTGAAGCAATTGCCGAGTTCCGTAACCGCAATATCATCGCTAACCCAAACTGCTCAACGATTCAGATGTTGGTTGCCTTAAAGCCAATTCACGATGCAGTGGGTATTGAGCGTATTAATGTATCAACTTACCAGTCAGTGTCAGGTGCAGGTAAAGCGGGTATTGATGAGCTAGCAGGTCAAACGGCTAAGCTGCTTAACGGTATGCCAGCAGAAAATGAAGAGTTTTCACAGCAAATCGCGTTTAACTGTATTCCGCAGATCGATCAGTTCATGGAAAACGGTTATACCCGTGAAGAAATGAAGATGGTTTGGGAAACACAGAAAATCTTCAACGATCCAGGTATTACTGTAAACCCTACCTGTGTTCGTGTACCTGTTTTCTATGGTCATGCGGAAGCAGTCCATCTAGAAACATGTGCACCAATCGATGCGCAAGAAGTGATTAATCTGCTAGAGCAAACTGAAGGTGTTGAAGTTTTCCATGGTGATGACTTCCCAACACAAGTTCGCGATGCAGGCGGTAAAGATCACGTGATGGTAGGTCGTATCCGTAACGACATCAGCCACCATAGTGGTATCAACTTGTGGGTAGTGGCAGACAACGTTCGCAAGGGTGCGGCAACTAATGCTGTTCAAATCGCCGAAGTACTGATTCGCGACTACTACTAGACAAACTAAAACTCAGCTGTTGCTGATAATTGTCTAATCAAAGCCTCGCCATAGTGTGAGGCTTTTTTAATCGAATTTTGAAAAATTGTGTGAGATTAATGCGAATATGGCGCCGGACACACATTTTTTGCCTATCCACCTATAGTTTTGAGTGGTTTATCCGATATATTTAACAGATCATCGTCATTAATTTAATTGAGCACATAGCTGAGCCTTATATGCGTCGACTTTTACAGCGTCTACTATTGCCTCTAGCAATGGTTGCCGTGACTCAAACTACTATCGTAAACGCGGAGAGCATTCGCCTTAAAGGGCCAAATGGTGAGATCCAGTCATCTCCCCAATTTTCAGAGCCTCTTGCTCGTGATGCGCGTACGGCAGAACCGTCAAGATTTTATGGCCCTACAACGGAGCAAGAGACGTTGTGGAGTATTGCCTCTCAGTTACGTCCTTCTAACGCAGTTACTGTTCAACAAACGCTCTACGCCATTTTTCAACTCAACCCTCAAGCGTTTGAAAACCAAAATATCCACGAGCTGATCCCTCAGAGTACCATTCGTATTCCTTCTCTGAGCCAAGTTCGTAGTGTCTCCACTCAAGAAGCTGTCAACGTGATGGCAGCGCACCAAGCTCGCTTGGGTAAAGCACCTAGTGTTGCAACGCCTCAACCACAGGCTCCAGCAGTCAATGTTGTTCCAGTGGATAAGCCTGATGAAATGGCTAAGCCGATGGAAAAAGCAGTTGAAACTGCCCCGGAGATGATGCCTGAGAAAGACAGTGATTTAAAAGCTATCGCATCGCAAGAAAAGCAGAAACAGGTTAAGTCACTCGAGAACCAGCTTGAAACCTCTGAAACAGAGTTGATGGCACTAGAAGAGAAGAACCATAAGCTGCGCTTAATGTTGGCCGAGGTTCAATCCGAAGTTGATGTGCTAAAAGACGAACTCGGAGATGAAGACCGGATACGCACAGAAGTCGAAAAACTTCTAGAAGCTGAACGTATGCGCCTTGCAGAAGAGCAAAAAATGGCGCCTTCGGCAATGGATCAACTGTTCTCAAATACTTGGTTAGTTGCAGCATTAGCCATCATCCCGGGATTATTGATTGGTCTCATCATCATGATGCTGTTGGGCCGTCGCTCTAAAGAAGAGCCACAAGCCGCACCAACAGAGCAGCAACCTGTTCAACCTGTTGCGCCAGTCGTGCCTGAAACGCTTAATGAAGATATCGACGATGATTTACTGCTCGATGACGACTTGTTTGGCGAATCGGATAAGGATGAAGAAGAACTATTTGGCGACGACTCAGTCGACCCTGACGCTGATTCAGATGAAGTGGATGTATTTGCCGACCTAGATGATAGCGATCTTGATTTCAACCTTGAAGGTGAAGACAGCGATGACCCATTTGCAGGGATAGGCGATGACGGTGATCTAGATGAATCACTGGCTGATGTCGATGTTGATATGAGCTCGAACGGCATTAGTGTCAACGGTGATGAAAAGGCACTTGGTCTTGAAGAGATGGAGCGCGCTCTCGATGAGGTGGTCATTGATGACTCCGATGACGAAGGTTTCGATCTATCTGATGATGGTGAGTTCTCGCAAGATGAGTTGGACTCACTTCTAGCCGAAGATGGTGATAGCGAGGAGCTAGGCTCCGATGAGTTGGATCAGTCATTACTGGATGATCTATTTAACGAAGCTCAAGATGACAGCAGTGATGACCTCGATTTTGATAGCTTGCTTGATGAAGGCGAAGACAGCTTCGATCTAAGCGATGACTCAACGGAACCGAGCTTAGCTTCTGATAGCGAAATCGATGATATCTTTGCCCAAATGGAAGCGCAGGCGGATCTAGAAACGCTAGAAGCGAATGCGCTTGATGAAACAGCGCTGCTTGATGAAGTTGTCGATGAAGAAGGTGTCGAAGTCAGTGCAGATAGCACAGACCTTTTAGATGAGCTTCTTGAAGAGTCGGCTGCACCGCAAGAGGCTAGCGATGAAGTCGACGCCTTTGATGAGCTAATCTCGGTTGATGAACCTGCTGAAGAAAGCACCGACCTTTTAGATGAATTTATCGCTGAGTCAGAAGGTGCAGACGAATTTGATTTAGACACTGAACTTGACGAGCTTATTGGTGAAGATACGTCAGCTCAAGAGATCTATTTAGCGGATAGTACAGAATTACTCGGAGATATGGTTGACTCTGATCCTCAAGCAGGCAGCAACGAAGATCTGGGTGACGATGCGACCGACTTGTTTGAAGAACTGCTTGAAATCGATCAACAAGAAGAGCTGCCAGAGCCGGCATCAGAGCCCGAACTGGAAGCTGATTCTACTGATGAGCCGTCGATTGAACAAGAGACGCCAGCAACTGACAACAAAGACTTCGCTAGTGAAGACTTTATCGATGACTTGTTAAGTGTGGCTCCGGAGGGGGACCCACTTCTTGATGAACTCGATCTAGACGATGTTCCTGCTGCCAACGTAACCGATGAAGTTGCGTTAGACACAGAGATTGACCAAGCTCAGCTTGCAGAGCCAGAGCCAGAGCCAGAGCCAGAGCCAGAGCCAGAGCCAGAGCCAGAGCCAGAAGAAGATGATGAAGACGATTGGCTAACGTCGGCGATTGAAGAAGTTGAAAACCCTCAGTTTGACAGCGAAGAAGCGGAACAACTGAGTGATGAAGCGGAGCAAGTGGCCGATGAAAGTCAGCCATCTAACGAAGCAGAATCTGAAGACTTTTCGAGTGCTGAGACACAAGACGATGATTGGCTAACCTCAGCAATTGATGAAGTTGAGAGACCTGAAAGTACTCCTGAGTCAGCACAAGTTGTAGAAAGCCCATCGGTTGGATTGGATGAGGCAACGTCGGCTTCAGGTGCTGAGCAACAAGAAATTGTTGAAGATGATGTGCTTGCACAACAAGAGCAAAGCGACACACTGAAAGAAGAGACTCCAGAGACTCCAGAGACTCCAGAGACTCCAGAGACTCCAGAGACTCCAGAGACTCCAGAGACTCCAGAGACTCCAGAGACTCCAGAGACTCCAGAGACTCCAGAGACTCCAGAGGCTCCAGAAATCGCTGAAGCAGTCGAGGATATTCAAGAAGCTCCTGAATCGACACAGGCACCAGTTGAAGCTCAATCTACTGCTCCGATGCCAGAGGCGATTCCAAATGAATTTGGTGTCCCTCAAGATGATGATTGGCTAATTGATGACGAGCCGCAAACCGAGCAGCCTCAAGCAGAAGATAGTTTAGCGTCGCAAACTGAGTCTGAAGTAGAAGGCTCAGTTGAATTGGATTTGCCTGATATCGCGGATGAAGCGTTCTCTGAAGTCACCGAAGAACCCCAAGCAGAA
>NZ_JCBDHL010000009.1:0-59025 GCF_059833805.1 Vibrio sp. R10-SF1-ISO8
GTAAACGGCGGCCGTAACTATAACGGTCCTAAGGTAGCGAAATTCCTTGTCGGGTAAGTTCCGACCTGCACGAATGGCGTAATGATGGCCACGCTGTCTCCACCCGAGACTCAGTGAAATTGAAATCGCTGTGAAGATGCAGTGTACCCGCGGCTAGACGGAAAGACCCCGTGAACCTTTACTACAGCTTGGCACTGAACATTGACCCTACATGTGTAGGATAGGTGGGAGGCTTTGAAACCGGTACGCCAGTATCGGCGGAGCCGTCCTTGAAATACCACCCTTGTAGTGTTGATGTTCTAACTTAGACCCGTTATCCGGGTTGAGGACAGTGCCTGGTGGGTAGTTTGACTGGGGCGGTCTCCTCCCAAAGAGTAACGGAGGAGCACGAAGGTGGGCTAATCACGGTTGGACATCGTGAGGTTAGTGCAATGGCATAAGCCCGCTTGACTGCGAGAATGACAATTCGAGCAGGTGCGAAAGCAGGTCATAGTGATCCGGTGGTTCTGTATGGAAGGGCCATCGCTCAACGGATAAAAGGTACTCCGGGGATAACAGGCTGATACCGCCCAAGAGTTCATATCGACGGCGGTGTTTGGCACCTCGATGTCGGCTCATCACATCCTGGGGCTGAAGTCGGTCCCAAGGGTATGGCTGTTCGCCATTTAAAGTGGTACGCGAGCTGGGTTTAGAACGTCGTGAGACAGTTCGGTCCCTATCTGCCGTGGGCGTTGGAAGATTGAAGGGGGCTGCTCCTAGTACGAGAGGACCGGAGTGGACGAACCTCTGGTGTTCGGGTTGTGTCGCCAGACGCATTGCCCGGTAGCTAAGTTCGGAATCGATAACCGCTGAAAGCATCTAAGCGGGAAGCGAGCCCTGAGATGAGTCTTCCCTGACCCCTTGAGGGTCCTAAAGGGTTGTTCGAGACTAGAACGTTGATAGGCAGGGTGTGTAAGCGTTGTGAGGCGTTGAGCTAACCTGTACTAATTGCCCGTGAGGCTTAACCATACAACACCCAAAGGGTTTTGATGGACTCAAAGCAAGAACAGAATTGAATGTGTAGAGAACACAATAACAGCTTTCCGAATTAAGAATTTGCTTGGCGACCATAGCGATTTGGACCCACCTGATTCCATGCCGAACTCAGAAGTGAAACGAATTAGCGCCGATGGTAGTGTGGGGCTTCCCCATGTGAGAGTAGGACATCGCCAGGCTTTAAATTTAGACTTAGAGTCTAACCAGTGCGGAGCGGTAGTTCAGTTGGTTAGAATACCGGCCTGTCACGCCGGGGGTCGCGGGTTCGAGTCCCGTCCGCTCCGCCACTTATTTAAAAACCCAGTCTTCGGACTGGGTTTTGTCGTTTTAGAAGCCCGTTGCTGACGCAACGGGCTTCTTGCGTTTAAGGGCAAGGGATGGAACGGACTGCGTCCTCGGGAACGCTTCGCTTGAGATGCGAGAGTGCGAGAGGTGAGTGTTGATATTAAGTTGGTAGAGTAGAAGGGTTTGAAGGTGTTGACAGAACTTGTCTCCTAGAAGACACAATCCTCCAGTTTTCCAGTTTTCCAGTTTTCCAGTTTTCCAGTTTTCCAGTTTTCCAGTTTTCCAGTTTTCCAGTTTTCCAGTTTTCCAGTTTTCCAGTTTTCCAGTTTTCCAGTTTTCCAGTTTTCCAGTTTTCCAGTTTTCCAGTTTTCCAGTTTTCCAGTTTTCCGTAGGACGAAGTCCGTTCCCGTATCCATCATCCATAGAAAGATGTTGCCAAGCCTCGACAATCTGCTCGTGCTTCTAGACAGCATTCGAGACTCGCTACCGAACTCGCTTAATCGTTGACCTTATTGATGTAGGCGAAGATCCCTTTTACATCTTGCTCTGTCAAAACTGCGCTCCATGCTGGCATGCCTTCATTACCATTCAGAACGGTGTCAATCAGCTCGGCCTCTGTTTCAAACCATGAATTCAGGCCTGCATAGATGTTGGAAGGCTGCTCTGCTAATGCTTTTCCAGCTATACCATCACCATGTCCTTTTTCACCATGGCATGAGATACACAGGGTTTTATAGTTATTCTCGCCTTTCTCTATATCGATGGTGTTAGCGTGTGCGAAAGAAATGGCAGAGATTGATAGCAGCGGAATAAGAGCTAATTTGTTCATATGATTAAACCTCATAATTATGATGGCTTAATGGTATGGCATTCTTTATTAACTCAAGCTGAACAAATAGTACAGATAAAAAAAGACCCTCAATATCGGCTGATGCGATAATTGAGGGTCGTTGTTATTTCAAAGCTTACTTAGCTCTTATTCACCCACTAAGCAGCAGGTTCTTTGATAAGCGTAAGTGCTTTCTTAGACACCTCATGAGCTGCTTTAGTTAGGTTCTGCTTCTCTAGTGCGTCAGACAGGTAACCGTAGTCGGAAACATTAGAGCGTACAGATAGTGCCTTCTCTAGGTGCTGCTGAGCCTCACTCCATTCTTCATTGCGTAAATGGAACTGAGCGATGGCGCTGTGTGCTTCTGCATTATTCGCGTCTTTACGTAGAGCGCCTTCTAGGAAAGTCACTACTGGGTGATTATCGGCAAGCTTAAGCTCTGGCAATAGAGCGTAGAGGTCAGAGTTAGGGTGCTTTTTAAGTGTCTCTTTGATCAAAGTAAACGCTTCATTGTCTGCTTGGCGCGAGATCAGCTGCTTAGCAAAACACTCAACAAGGTGAGCATCTACTTTCGCCTTACGCGGTAGACTATTCCAATGGGCAATGAGGCCTTCACTGCCTTTCTGCTCTGCTACATCGCTAAGCAGTCCGCATTGGGCGCGTTGCATCAAAGGCTCTTGCTCTTCTTTAGAGACAATTTTGTTTTTGACTAATTTAGGCAGAAGATCTAACAGTGGCTGCCATAGCTTTAGCTCTATATAAACTTGTTTGAGTAGATTCAAGACGATAGCGTTATTGGGATAGCTGCCCTTTATGTTCGAGAGCGTATCGAACGCATCGTTATAGTTGGCATCACGGATCTGCTGCTTAGCTCGGGTAAGCTCCACTGCTAGCTGCGAATTTTCCTGCTGGGAGGCTAACTCTAGGTAACGGTCACGTTGCTGGTTGTTACCCATACCCTGTGCCGCTTCTGAAGCGACCAGGTAGCAGAGCAGCGGCATATCATGATGATTTGCCCAGCGCGTGACTTTCTTCTCTGCCAGTTTGAAGTCACCCTCTAACAACTTGATTATGCCTTCATTGGTATAGCGGCGTGAGCGGCGCATTTTACGTACGCTGAACCAGTTCCATGTTGCTGAACTCGCGCTAAGTGCTCGTTTAATCAAGAACTCTAGACCAAATAGGGCGGCGAGGGCGGCGATAACAAAGATAACCAGAGTAGTAACGCTCATCTCAATGGTTTTATTTGCTACAGAGATTAGCACGTAACCTTGCTGGCCTGCGTATTGAGTCCCGGCAAACAAACCTAAGCCAAGAACGACAAAGAGGAAAATAATTCGAAACATTAGTTTTCCTCCGTCACTAGGGTGGTGACTTCTCGGCGTAAGCGGTCACGAATCACATCTGAGAGCTGCTGCTGTGTTTCCAGTTTGACTGGGTATTCAACCTGCACCGTCTGTTTGCTTAACAGTTCAAGCGCCTTATTGAACTCTTTCACTTCATTAGAATTTTGGTTAAAGAAGGTCGCTGACCATTTATCCGCAGTCGTTAATGCTGTGCTGTAGATATCTTGCTGCTCGACGTAAACAGCTTTAATTGCGGTCTCTAGCTTAGCTTTAATGTTCTCTTTTAAATAAAAGTGTTGCTGTGGAGAAAGTAGTGGAATGACATTGCCATCACGAGTTCTAAACGTAATGAAGTTCTCTGAGAAATCTTTTAGAGACGTCATTAAGTTATTTTGCCAGTCGTTTACATCTTCAGAAACAACCTGTTTTTCAACTTGTTGTGCTTCTGGTAATAGTGCATTGGCTAATGGCAGGTTATCCACTTGTTGTTGCAGTGACGTGATGCGCAGCACTAAGCCTTCTCTGTCGACCAGGGGAACCGTTTTTAGTTTGGTGATGTCGTTAGCCATAGATTTACGCAAAGGCACTAGGCTTGGGTCATTAAGCGCCGCAATTCTTTGGTCTGCACTTTCCATCAGTTTGGTCGCACTAACGGCATCGTGCTCTAAGAACAGTTTTCTACCCGCTAGTTTAACTAAGTAATCGGCTTCTGCGAGCAGCCAGTCATTTGGTCGGCGACCTTTCACGTCAGCTACCGCAACTTGTAGGCTTTCGATGCTTTTTTGCTGCTGCTCAAGAACGGTTTCAGCACGGTGGGTAATTTCTGTCGCTTTGGCAATAGCTTGTTGCTTGGTTGAATCGAGTTCTGACTGAACACTGGTTTGAGTTTGCTTTAGTTGAGCTTGAAGAGCATCTATCTGCGCTTGATATTGAGCATTCTTTTGCTGCATTTGGAAAGTGAGACCACCGCCTATCAATAAAGAGATGACAATGGCGATAGTGCCAAGTTTTACGCCGCGCTTACCTTGCTTCTCTTCAAACTCAGGTTGTTTAGTTGCGGCAGACTTGGCTTCAGGCTGAGAGGCTTGTTCAACGGCCGGTTGTTCCGCTTTTGTTTCAGTAGTATCAGACGCGTTTGTTGCTTTGCTTATTTCCTCTGCCGATTTTTTTTCTTGGTCAGGGGTATTGTTATCGTTGTTATTTTTTTTGGTCATTACTTATTGTCCTGTTTCACTTGGCCGGAGAGCAGCCAGTAATACTTTATTAGAGGCACTGAAGGTGTTGGTAACAACTTTAAAACCGACTTCTTGTGCTTGTTGCGCTATTCGCTCACTGGGTACATACAGATGGAGCGTAAACAGCCAGGCCTTATGCTCATCAGTTAGTTGAGAAACAAAGTAACTAAGCTGACCTGAACTGGTGATGACTAATTGAGTTATTTTTTCATTTTGCCAGATAGGTACGAGCAAATCTGAGCGGAAAGCTAGGTTTTCTCGTTTATACACCTCGCAATATTCAACTTGAGCGCCACGGGCGACTAGAGTATCGAATATCAACTCTCGCCCTCCATTGCCTCGTAGAATCAGGATCTTTTTGTTGGCGATAGAGAGTAAGGCGTCTTGTAGTAGCAGATGTTCACTATCACTGACTTCTGGGTAGTGTACTGTTTGTCGGGTTGCTTTGCTTAAAACGTGTGCAGTTTTTTGACCAACGGCAAGGTAGGTCGTGCTATTGGGCCAACTTTGCTCAAGTTTTTGCAGGTATCTATCGGTAGATGTCACCGCATGCTGACTGACGGCGATGATAATATCGAAATGAGAAATGGATGTTTCCAGCCCTTCGAGTTGCTCTCCGGGCTGAATGTCTATCAAAGGTTGGTGATGGCTTTCAATACCAACCTCTGACAGCTTGTTACATAGCGAGCGGCCTTGTTGTCCCGGCCGAGTGACCAGTACTGCCATAAGGAGTTACTCGTGCTCAGCGTATAGCTTGGTTAAGATCTCTTTCGCACCTTGGTCGAGTAGCTGGTTGGCAAGCGTAATGCCAAGAGCTTCAGCATCAGTACGAGAGCCACGAATCTCACCACGAACGATCTTTGAACCATCAGGTTCGCCGACTAGGGCACGTAACCATATGTTGTCGCCATCAATTAGAGAGTAACTACCAATTGGTACTTGACAGCCGCCCTCTAGAGTGAGGTTCATCGCACGCTCACACAGTACGCGATCGGCGGTTTCTTTGTGGTTGAGTGGTTCTAGTAACTTAATTAGGCGTTCGTCATCAAGACGACATTCAATACCTACAGCGCCTTGTCCTACCGCCGGTAGAGATTGTTCTGGTTCGATAAAGCTCTTGATGCGCTCTTCTAGTTCAAGGCGTTTCAAGCCAGCTGCAGCGAGAATGATGGCATCGTATTCGCCTGCGTCTAGTTTACCTAGGCGAGTGCCTACATTGCCGCGTAGCTCTTTGATCACTAAATCTGGGCGAGATTCTTTTAACTGGCATTGACGGCGTAAGCTGCAAGTACCTACTACGGCACCCTGAGGCAGCTCATCAATATTGTTATAGGTATTTGAAACGAAAGCGTCGCGAGGATCTTCACGTTCACAGATCGTCACCAGACCAAGACCTTCAGGGAAATCGACAGGGACATCTTTCATTGAATGAACGGCAAGGTCGGCGCGTCCTTCTAACATAGCCACTTCTAGCTCTTTAACGAACAAGCCTTTACCACCCACCTTCGCTAAAGGTGTATCTAGAATGATGTCGCCTTTGGTTACCATCGTCACTAGCTCAACTTCTAAACCAGGGTGAGCAGCCATTAAAGCGTCTTTAACATAGTGAGCTTGCCAAAGGGCAAGAGGGCTTTTGCGCGTCGCAATTCGAATTGGAGTTTGTTGAGTCATAGTGTTCTGCAGATAACAAAATAATGGCTTAATCCTACCATTGTCAGCTAGAAAAGTATTATTGCTTATTCGACCGCATGAGGCTTAGGTGTTTGCTAGCACAAAATGATTAAAAGAGTGTGACTAAGGTCTCGTTTGTAAAATAGGCTATTATTATTAATAGAAGTTACGTACCACACTAAGAGCGACAACTTCGGATGGGCAAAATTGTGTCGAATCGATCGTACATTTCTTTACCAACTCAAAGAAAAGTGATAGATTGATCACGTTTTGTTGGTGCTTTAGAACAATTAATAGTCAAAGTGCCATCTAGGATATGAACCAAGGAAACCCCCTTGCAGGCTTACACCAAGACGCTAATTAAAAGACTTGATAACCTAAACCAGCAACGTGTTGAGCGTGCGCTGGCTCTTATGGATTTGCCAAGTCAGCGTGTGTTCCATCTGATCCCAACACTGCTTCATTTCAATCATCCAGTTATCCCTGGTTACTTCGACGCGCAAGTACCATTTGGTGTTCGCGAGTTTGAATTGAATGACATCCAGCAACAATTTGTTGAAGATACTCAGTTAACGATTGGTCAGCCGCTTACTACCAGTGACAACCCAGCGATCTTGGGTCTGTACACTATGGGCAGTACTTCCTCGATTGGTCAAAGTACTTCCAGTGATCTAGATATCTGGGTGTGCGTTTCGCCAAGCATGAGTTGTGACGAACGTGAAAGTCTTACTAACAAATGTTTGCTGATCACCGATTGGGCTCAAACGCAGGGTGTGGAAGCTAACTTCTTCTTAATGGATGAAGAGCGATTCCGTTCAAATCACTCAGAACAGATGACGGGTGATAACTGTGGTTCTTCTCAACACTTACTGCTGCTTGATGAGTTCTATCGCAGCGCAGTGCGTCTCGCCGGTCAACGTCTACTGTGGCAAATTGTTCCTCCTGAAATGGAAGAGTGCTACGACGAATACGTGAAAGACCTCTGTGGCAAAGGTTATATCGATTGTTCGAAATGGATCGACTTCGGTCAGCTTAATCGAATCCCTGCAGAGGAATATTTTGGCTCTAACTTATGGCAGTTATATAAGAGTATCGACTCGCCATATAAGTCAGTTTTAAAAGCCATATTGCTTGAAGCTTATTCGTGGGAGTACCCTAACACTCAACTCCTTAGCCTAGATACTAAGCGCCGCTTCTTTGCGCATGAGCCCGACCTTTATGGTATGGATGCGTATTATCTGATGCTAGAAAAAGTCACCCGCTATTTAGAGCGTATTGGTGATACCACTCGTTTAGATCTTGTGCGTCGTTGTTTTTATCTTAAAACGCACGAAAAGCTCTCTCGTGAGCCAAGTGTCGGCTCTGTTGCTTGGCGACGTGAAGCACTCTCTGACATGGTGCAGAAGTGGGATTGGGATAGCTCAGTGATCGCTGAACTTGATGACCGCCGTAATTGGAAGGTGGAGCAAGTAAAAGTGGTACATCATGCGTTGCTTGATGCCTTGATGCAGAGCTACCGTAACTTGATTCAGTTTGCGCGTCGCAATGACATTACTTCGGCGATCAGTCCGCAAGACATCAGTATTCTTGCGCGTAAGTTATATGCGGCATTTGAAGTCCTGCCTGGCAAGGTGACGCTGCTCAACCCGCAGATTTCACCTGATTTGCACGAGTCAGACTTAACTTTTATTGAAGTGAGACCAGGGCGTACTAACCAGTCTGGCTGGTACTTGTATAAGCAACCTCTTACGCCACACCGTATTCTTGGTCAGGCGCCATTAGAGCACAACGAGTATCTCAGTAAGCTTGTTGCTTGGTCTTTCTTTAACGGCCTAATCACTGAATCGACTCGATTACATTCTGTTATCCGCGATGCGCATCTTGATATCGACAAGTTTTATCAGATGGTGAGTGATTTGCGTAATACATTCTCACTACGTAAGCGTCGCCCGACGATGCAGGCACTAGCTAGCCCGTGTGAGATTAGCCAGTTAGCGATGTTTATCAACTTCGAAAATGATCCAACGTCAGAGCTAAGCGGCAAATCACTTAAGCTTGATCCTAAAACGACCGATATTTTTAGTTTTGGTTCTGAGCAGAAGTGTTTAGTCGGCAGTGTCGACTTGGTTTATCGTAACTCTTGGCATGAAGTGCGTACTCTGCATTTTAAAGGCGAAACCGCCATGCTGGATGCCTTGAAAACGGTATTAGGTAAAATGCACCAAGATGCGATTCCACCAGAGTCAGTTGATGTGTTCTGTTACAGCAAAAACCTGCGTGGTGTGATGCGTAATATGGTGTATCAGCTTCTTGCTGAGTGTATCGATTTACGCTTAAAACCTGTTGAACAAGAAAAGCGCCGTCGCTTTAAAGCGTTGCGTATTGGTCAACAAACTTATGGTTTGTTCTTTGAGCGTCGCGGTGTTTCGGTACAAATGCTGGAAAACTCGGTCGACTTCTATCGCAGTATCTCAACCAATAAGTTGAAGGGTTCACCGCTGTTAATGCTTGATAAAGAGCAAGATTACCAGCTACCTGAAATTGTTGATGGGTTTGCCAGTGAGGGTCTGATCCAGTTCTTCTTCGAAGACAGTGAGCAAGGCTTTAATATCTATGTACTGGATGAAGCGAATCGCGTTGAAGTCTACCATCAGTTCAAAGGTGAGAAAGACGAGATGATCGCGAGCGTGAATAGTTTCTACACCTCGGTACAAGATGAAAATCCGTTGTCTTCTAAGCTGATCAATTTCAACCTACCGCAGTATTATCAGATTGTTCACCCTGAAGATGATGAGTCTTACATTGTTCCGTATCGTAATGATGGAGCAAGTTACTCAAGACCGAGCAAAATTGTTAACGCCTAGATACAAAAAAAGAGCATCCACAGATGCTCTTTTTTATTGTTCTTAATGGGCGACTATTCCCACTCAATGTCTTCATCGCTGTGCTTTTCACACTCTTGCTTAACCATGGCAATCAGCTCAAGACCTGTTTTCGAGCAAGTCCACTGCTCTTCAACGAGCGCAAAGTGGAAACCGCCGGATTTAGAGGCTAGCCAGATCTCTTTCATTGGCTCTTGGCGGTTGATAATGATTTGACTACGGTCTTCAAACTCCAGTGTCATTACGTTTCCAGAAGTCTCGTAGTCGATGTCCGCACCTGAATCATCAATCATTTCCTCGATGATTTGCATTTGAACATCTACTAACTGATGAAATTCAGTATCGTTCATCTAATCTATCCTATTGCTTTTCTTGAGTGTGGTGCGATTATAGGGGGCATTGACAGAATAATCACGATAGAACCCATGAAAAAATCAATCTTAGCGCTATTTATCTTTTCAGTCCTTGGCTTAGCTGGCTGTGGTCAAACTGGACCTCTATACATGCCTGAAGACGCTCCACAAAAAGAGCAACCTTCACAATAAAACGATAATCAGAATATAAGGGAAAGTACTTTGGATTACTTCAACTATCAGGATGATGGCCAGCTATGGGCCGAAGACGTCTCATTAACTGAACTGGCGCAGCAGTTTGGTACACCACTTTATGTATACTCGCGCGCGACTCTAGAGCGTCATTGGCATGCTTTTGATAAGTCAGTCGGCGAACACCCGCACCTTGTCTGTTACGCAGTCAAAGCGAACTCTAACATTGGTGTATTAAATGCTTTAGCACGTTTGGGTTCTGGCTTTGACATCGTCTCAGGTGGAGAGTTAGAGCGTGTGATTGCTGCTGGTGGTGAGCCAAGCAAAGTAGTGTTCTCCGGTGTGGGTAAAACCGCAGCGGAAATGAAGCGTGCGCTAGAGCTAGGCATTAAGTGCTTCAATGTTGAGTCTGAGCCAGAGTTAGAGCGCCTGAACAAAGTAGCTGGCGAGCTTGGTGTGAAAGCGCCAATTTCACTGCGTATTAACCCAGACGTTGATGCGAATACACACCCTTATATTTCGACAGGTTTACGTGATAACAAATTTGGTATCGCGTTTGACCGTGCACCTGCGGTTTACAAGTTTGCGCAAAGTCTAGAAAACCTCAATGTTCAAGGTATTGATTGCCATATCGGTTCACAGCTAACCGACATCGAGCCTTTCATTGATGCGACCGATCGATTGCTTGCGCTAATTGATGATCTTAAAGCACAAGGCATTACTATTAAGCACCTTGATGTGGGTGGTGGCTTAGGCGTTGTCTATCGTGATGAACTGCCACCAGAGCCTTCAGATTATGCTAAAGCACTGCTTGGTCGTTTAGACAACCATCAAGACCTTGAATTGATTTTTGAGCCAGGCCGAGCCATCGCCGCAAATGCTGGGCTGCTGCTGACTAAGGTTGAATTCCTTAAGCATACCGAGCATAAAAACTTCGCCATCATTGATGCTGCGATGAATGACTTGATGCGTCCTGCTTTGTACCAAGCTTGGCAAGATATTGTGCCAGTTGTGCCGCGTGAAGGCGAAGCCGTGACTTATGACCTAGTAGGACCTATCTGTGAGACGGGCGACTTCCTAGGTAAAGACCGCGCATTAGTGCTACAAGAGAACGATCTCTTGGCAGTGCGATCTGCTGGAGCCTATGGCTTTGTGATGTCATCGAACTACAACACGCGCTGCCGAGCGGCAGAAGTGATGGTTGATGGTAAGCAAGCACACCTAGTTCGCCAGCGCGAAGAACTATCTAGCCTGTGGGCGCTTGAAAACGTACTTCCGGAGTAATTGGAGTCTTATGCATTTCCATTTTTCTAAAATGCACGGTCTGGGTAATGATTTCATGGTTGTTGATTGCATTACCCAGAACATTTTCTTTTCCCCTGATCTGATCCGCCGCTTAGCGGATCGTCATACTGGGGTGGGTTTTGACCAACTACTCGTGGTTGAAGCGCCATATGATCCAGAAACAGACTTCCACTATCGGATTTTTAATGCCGATGGCAGTGAAGTCGAACAGTGTGGAAATGGCGCGCGCTGTTTTGCTCGTTTTGTGCGCATGAAAGGGCTGACCAATAAGTACAGCATCAGTGTCAGCACTAAGAAAGGCAAAATGGTTCTTAACATCGAGGAAGATGATCAGGTCACGGTTAATATGGGTGTGCCTGAATTCGAACCGAGTAAGATTCCATTTAAAGCTAAGCAAACGGAGAAGACCTACATCCTTCGTGCAGAAGACAAGACGCTTTTCTGCGGCGCAGTCAGTATGGGGAACCCTCATGTGGTGACTGTGGTTGATGATGTCGCGACGGCGGATGTTGATACACTGGGACCACTATTGGAATCTCATGAACGTTTCCCTGAACGCGTTAACGCTGGCTTTATGCAGGTCGTCAGTCGCAATGAAGTGAATTTACGAGTGTATGAGCGCGGTGCAGGAGAAACTCAGGCTTGTGGCAGTGGTGCATGTGGTGCGGTTGCCGTTGGCATTGTTCAGGGATTACTGGATGAGAAAGTCACGGTTAACTTGCCGGGTGGCTCGCTTAAAATTGCATGGCAGGGCGAGGGTAAACCTCTCTATATGACAGGGCCTGCTACCCATGTGTTTGATGGTCAACTAAGCTGCTAATAGCCCCAACTATTTTGGGTAGATAATAAGAAACAATAAGGATCAGACGTGTCTCAAATTGAAGCGGATGCGCTTACGGCAGAAGTGGTTGCCGAATACTTACGTGACAATCCGGACTTTTTTCATCATCGTCGAGATTTAGTCGATAGACTGGCGTTACCTCATCAAGAGCAAGGTGCGGTTTCATTGGTACATGTACAAATGAACCGCCAACGTCAGCGTATTGAAGAGTTGGAAGAAGAGATCACCGCTTTAATGTCATTGGCAAAGAGTAATGATCGTACGTTCCATGAGTTTATGCAGCTCCAGGAACAAATCCTTAAGTGCGATTCATTGCTTTCGGTGGTGAAAGCGATTGAAGAAATGGCTAAATCACTCGATCTCATTGCTTATGTTCGTCTGTTGGATAACGAATCAAGTTACTATTCATTAAGCAAAGAAAATTACCAACGCTTTGCGACCAACCATCTCAATGGCAAGGGCGCTTACCTAGGCCGTATGCGTAAAGTGGATCGCGAATTGTTGTTTGGTGACAATCAACGTGCTCCGGAAATGGGCTCCTACGTGGTGTTACCACTACAGAAGAAATCCCTACAAGGTGTTCTGGTCTTTTCGAGCAGCGATGGCGGACACTTCCAACCGCATATGGATACTTTATTCTTGCGCCATCTAGCCTTAGTTCTTTCCCACCTAGTCGACAGCCTACCTTGGCAAAGCGAAGACCATGAGCGAATCACTAGCACCTCTGCCTAATGGTCTCCAACGGCCCCTTGAACGTTTCTACGAATATTTGCGTAGTGAAAAGGGGCTGAGCTTACATACTCAACGTAACTACAAACAACAACTTGAAACCATGGCGCAGCATCTGGCTCATTTGGGGCTTAAAGAGTGGCAACAGGTTGATGCGGGTTGGGTGCGTCAATTAGCCAGTAAAGGTATGCGAGAAGGTATGAAAGCCAGCAGCTTGGCGACTCGCTTATCTTCGCTGCGTAGCTTCTTTGATTTCCTGATCTTGCGTGGAGAAATGACGGCAAATCCTGCTAAAGGTGTCTCAGCACCACGTAAGAAACGTCCACTGCCCAAAAACCTAGATGTGGATGAAGTGGGTCAACTACTTGAAGTGAACGAAGACGATCCATTAGCGGTACGCGATAGAGCCATGATGGAGCTGATGTATGGGGCGGGTTTACGCTTGGCTGAACTGGTCAGTATCAATGTTAAAGATGTCAACTTCTCCGCTGGCGAACTTAGGGTTGTCGGTAAAGGTGACAAAGAGCGGAAAGTGCCTTTTTCCGGCATGGCGGCAGAGTGGGTCGCCAAATGGTTGAAGCTAAGAGCTAGCGTAGCCAATAGCGATGAGAATGGTTTATTTGTCTCTAAGTTAGGCGTAAGAATCTCACATCGCAATGTGCAGAAACGAATGGCAGAGTGGGGACAAAAGCAGTCGGTAGCCAGTCATATTAGCCCACATAAATTGCGCCACTCATTTGCCACTCATATGCTGGAATCGAGTAACAATCTGCGTGCGGTGCAGGAGTTGCTCGGACACGAGAATATCTCGACCACGCAAATCTACACCCACTTAGATTTTCAGCATCTTGCCGAAGTGTACGATCAGGCTCATCCAAGAGCGAAGAAGAAGGATAGTGAGTAATGCAGTTTTTCCGCCATTTGCAACCGATCCAAGCGATGACGTTCGACCTTGACGATACCCTTTATGATAATCGCCCGGTGATTCGTCAGGTTGAGGCAAAAATGGCGGCTTGGCTGCATAAGCATCACCCTATTTCTGCCACTAAGACATTGCGCTGGTGGTATGACTTAAAGCGCTCATTGGCGGAGGATGATCCTTGGCTGCTCAATGACGTCACGCTGTGGCGTTTTAAGCAGATTGAGAAGGGCTTGTATATTCTTGGTTATCAACCTCAGCAGGCAGAACAAGCGGCGAACGAGGCTATTGATGAGGTGCTTCGCCTGCGTAGTGACTTTACTGTCCCGCAGGGATCACATGAAGTACTGACAGAACTCGCTAAGCGATTACCATTAGTTGCGATAACCAATGGTAATGTAGATGTCGAGAAGATCGGTTTGTCTGACTATTTTTCTTTAGTATTAAAAGCAGGGCCGGATGGCTATGCAAAGCCTCACTCCCAGTTGTTCGACAAGGCTCAATCTTTCTTAGCAATGCCTACAGAGAATATTCTGCATGTCGGAGATCACTTAATTTCTGATGTGGTTGGTGCAAAGCAAAGTGGCTTTCAAGCCTGTTGGTATAATGACCAAGGTATGAATATTTACCACGTCAATAAAGCCCGCGTGTTACCAGACGTTGAAGTGAATCGTTTGCATGACTTATTGTTATTGAGTGAGATGTAAATAACATCTGACCAAAACAACACTTTTCATATTGGTTTAGTTGGATTACGGTATAGCAAAACATAAATCAAAATAAACAACGTCTTAGGCTTTTGAATGCGCACATATTCAGCGCTGGTTAATAACAATCAGCAATTACAAGCGCATCTAAGGGATATACCGACGGAGAAATATTCTTCGTTTCTTGTTCAGCTTCTGTCTACGGATCCGGAACAGGTCGCATGCGATTATGCGAACCAAATTCTCGAGCATATTCCTGGATGCCACATCATAGGTCATAGTACTCGCCATACTATTTTTGATGGTCAGATTGTCCATCGCGGTAGTTTGGTGTCAGTTTCCTGCTTTGAACACTCTATCATTACATCTACTTGTGTTCCCATAACCAATAATCCGCTCTCTGAAGCGAAAGAGATCGTTAATGGGTTAGCGTTAACCCACCAAACTAAGTCTATTATTAGCTTCTCACAGCATGTCAGCTCACTCGATTTTAATCTCTACCAAGCGTTAGGCTCTCTCACCGATGTACCGATCAGTGGTGGTGTTGCGGCCAATGTTGACGACAGAGATGAGTGGGTTCTATGTGGCAACCAGACATTCCAGAAAATGACGGTGTCAGCAGCTCTACATGGGGACAAGCTACAGGTTTGGCGTAGTGCCTTCTCCGAGTGGACACCAATAGGCGGGCCACTTCGGGTAACCGATGCAGATGGGACTCAATTACGTTCGTTGGATTACCAACCTGCTTATGAACTCTATCAGACCCGCCTCTCTGAAGGCCGGACTCTGACATTAGAGCAGATGTTGAGCTTTCCCCTCAAGAGCAGCTCTGGCGTGGTCAGTTGCCCTAGAGAGCTCTACCCCGATGGCAGTATTGAGGTCGATAATGCGGTTAACATCGGTGATGAAGTGCGAATCTGCTATAACCACCCTTCGTTGACCTTAGAGCAAGTCAGGCATGATGTGATTGGTTTAGCCCAACATAACCCAGAGTCTATCTTCATTTACAACTGCGAATCGCGTTTGGAATTTATTGAAGGCGTCAGTGAAATCCAGCTGTTCGATGAATTCGAAAGCTGCTGTGGATCTTTCTGTCTGGGGGAGTTTTATCGAGGTGATTCGCAGCAATCGCTTCATCACAGCATGACTTACGTTGCTTACAGTGAAGACTCTGCTCGTCCGGCGCTGACTTTTAACGAAAAAGCCGAGTTTCCGGTTTCTCCTTTGTTTCATTTAATTAGCTATACGATTGATAACCTGAATCAAACGCAGAAGAGTATGGAGCTAAAACTTGCCGAGCAAACCGAGAAGCTGATTAATAGCTACCGCCTAGACAAGCATACTGGGCTCAAAAATCGTGTTGCTTTGCAAGAAAGGCTCAAAGTCGTTAACACGGATGAGCATGTCGCGACATTGAAACTGTCTAATTTTCATCAGATTAATGAAAAGTATGGCTATCAAGTTGCAGATGAACTGATCCGTGATTTAAGTGATTACTTTACGGAGAACCTTTCTGATCTGGATTGGGCACCGTTTGTTCAACAGCTCTACTATATCGGCACAGCAGAATGGGCTTTGGTGTTTTCATCGGATGTAGCGACTAATGTGCTCCAACAAGAACTATCGCAATTCGCTGATAACGTTGAACATATTAATTTTGAGCCTTACGGATTACCTGAAGTAGATTATTTATCGGTATCTATTTCAGGTGGCATCGCCAGTAAGCGCGATTTCCCTTCGATATCTGGTGATGAACTGTTGCTTAAGTCGATCGATGCGCGTCGAATTGGTAAAGCCCGCAATACTCATTTTATTAATGCCAAAGATTATTCTATTAGTGAGTTGGAGCAAAGAGACAAGCTTGATTTGATGGGGGTCGTCAGTCGCGCCATTCTGAATAAACGGATTCTTACCTATAGTCAGCCGATTTTTGCCGCTCATACCCGTGAGCAGGTATCCCAAGAGTGCTTAGTTCGTATTGAAGATGATGGTGAGATAATCGCGCCAGGGCGTTTTCTACCCATCGTTGAGGGTACGCATCTTTACACTCGTTTAAGTCGCCATATGCTGACATCAACCATAGCGCATATGGCCGACAAGCAAGCGTCATTCTCAGTTAATTTATCTCCACAAGACATGCTCAGTGACAAGACGCTTTATCTCCTTGAGCAGTCGGTTGCGAAGATGAATGACCCATATCGCTTAGGCATTGAGGTCTTGGAATCTGAACGGATTAAGGATTTTGGCCGCATGGCTGAGATTTGCGCTCACTTTAAGCAGCTTGGCGTTCGTTTGCTGGTGGATGATTTTGGTTCCGGTTACTCCAATATCGATGAAATTATTCGCCTAGAGCCGGATGTGATTAAACTCGATGGCAGTTTAATAAAGACTATCGATAAGGATCCAAAACAGCGTCAGATTACCGGTCAGTTGGTCAAACTATGCCAAGTACTCAATGCAAAAACCGTCGCTGAGTTTGTTCACAACCAAGAAGTGTGCAATATCGCGGAAAGTATTGGTGTCGACTATCTGCAAGGCTTTTACCTCGCAGAGCCTAGTCGCCTGTTTTAGTCTTTAAAACGTGACCGCTTTTGTCGGCTTTGAAAGCCAGCATATAGCGGTCAAAAAACTGCAAAAGTTGCTCTGCTTGCTGTACTTGCTTAGCTTGTTTTAGCACTTCGCAGCCAACTTCTAACGTACATAGATGACCTTGCTCCTGGTTGCGGCGTAATTGATAACGTGATGCTTGCGTTGGAGTGATGTGTACTAAAGGCAGTTGCTTGAGCCAAGGGCTTTTACGCAGCATCTTTTTCGCTTCCTGCCATGTACCGTCAAGGATGATAAACAAAGGTCGTTTCTCGCTCACTGCTGTCTCATCTATTGCCTGCGACACTGGAATACTTCCGTCATCAGGAAACAGCAAGTAGGCTTGATAATCCTCACTTTGTATTAAGGCCATTAACTTGTCACAAGGCTGAGTGCGTTGCCAAATATGCACGCTCGTCGCAGACAGGCTTTTATCTAACCACTGGCCAGTATTGGTCTCGCGATTAATCTCATTTTCATGGTTTACCAGTGCAAGATGGAAGCGAGTGTTGATGCTCGGTAGCTTGTGGCATACACATTGATACTGCAACTTGCACTGAGGGCAGCGATTGCCCTCAGTGGAATTCACTTGGCTCACATTACTACGCCTTGCTGGTGGGGTGTCTGCCCGTCAGAAAATAGCTGGATAGGGCTAATCTGATCGTAGTTAGCGATAGGCGCAGAGCTTGGGTTAAGCGGATAGCTGTCCCCCTGATACTTTAAAACATGTTGGTTAGGTGTCGCGCCTCCACCACTAACAAATAGGATTAAATCTTGCCATCCATCGGTTTGCTCTAGACCTAAGTTAATCGGCGTTCTCACTAGAGTAATGCGAGAGTTAAACTGCCATTGCTGTTGCTGATTTTCAAACAGCAGTACGGTACAGCCGCCAGAGCCACACCAGTTCAGCTGAACCAAGAGTTCTTTATTGCCATCACCATTTAAATCGTACTCCAACCAACGATACTTAGTATCTGCTGGGTCGATGTTGTCCGATTTAAAATACTCACGTATGGCATTGTCGACTTTAGGGTTGAACTCGGTGCTGGAAGGGATGGCTTTCGGATCTGAAGTCACCTTCGAAGTGGCGCTTTGCGTGTCTTGCTGCGCTTTAAACAGAGTTAATCCACCATCGGCAATCGGATAGATAAGACTGCCGACCTTCTCTTGGCTAGCGCTGAGTTGGTAGCCATCACGAGTGAAGATTCGCTCTGACAATAATGCTTGCTGTTGATGACGAGTCATCACCACTTGAATCTGGTCTTTGTTAAGCTGCTGCCAGTAGCCACTCTCAACCGAATCTGCTTCTCCTGTCGTGTAGCTGTAGGTGGTTGTCGCTGAGTGATCCGGATAGATTTTTAATGCGACACTAAAGTCACTCGATTTGGTTGAGGCCGCTTGATAGAGACCAGTCCAATCCTGAGTGGCGTCTTGATTAGACAGGGTAGCACACCCTTGGTAGCTGTTGCCTTCAAGCTCAAGTGTTGCACTCCAACCATAAAGTGAATCGCTCATCCCATCAACACAGCTACGTTGGTTAAGCTCTAGTGAACCGCCTTCAAACTGGTAACGACGTCGATCAGATTCTATACGGCTAGATGAGAGTTCTAATTGGCGTTTATCTTTTCCGATTTTCTGAAAGGTCAGCGCGTTGCTGGCGAAATCAATCGACCAGAATGGCTCATTGCCAAAAGCTCGGGTAGGTTTCAGCGCTTGATCACAACGCTTTGGATTCTCTGCACTAAGTAGGTTAATTGAGTCGACGACAAAGCGTGCACTGTAATCAGCAACAAAACCATCCGCTTGGCCTGTTTCAAGGTGACCGATAACTTCACCATAAAGAGGAGCATAAGGAGAGCGAACTAACTTTAGCGCTTGATGAAAGCGATCGTCAGAGATATCGAGCCAATACTGTTGATTACTTCCACAGGGTGTAATAGAGCGCACTTCATGGCCAAGCACGACTTCTCCGCGCATAACAAAAGTCTGAGGCTTTATCGTATCAGGCTTGTCTAAGCTCGCTTGCACAACGGGTTTAGATTCGCTGTCTTTGATGGTCGTTGACGTCGAACAGGCTTGTAACGCGAGTAAAATGATCACAGCCGCTGGGTTTCGGAGCGCCTTCATGCTATATCTTCCCTATTAAGAAACTGGCGGAGCCTATTATGGCATATTGGCTATTCAAAACTGAACCAGACACCTTTTCTATTGACACTCTCCGAACACAAAATACCTCATGCTGGGAAGGAGTACGTAATTATCAGGCACGTAACATGATGCGTGATCAGGTCAAACTCGGTGACTTGGTGCTTATCTATCACTCATCTTGTAAGAAGGTAGGAGTGGCAGGGATTGCGAAAGTGGTCAAGGAGTCATACCCCGACCATTTCTCATTTGATCCTGAAAGTGACTATTACGACCCGAAATCAACGCCGGATAACCCGCGCTGGTTTATGGTTGATATCGAATTTGTGCGTAAGACAGATCGTTTGATCCCATTATCAGTACTGAAAGCGATGCCAGAACTAGAAAATATGCCTCTGGTGAAAAGAGGTAATCGGCTGTCAATTATGCCAGTCACTGAGCAAGAGTGGGCTGCGATTTTAGATAAAGAAAAACTACCTAGCCAAAGGTAACTGCGGTAACAAAACAGGCTGCGTAATGCAGCCTGGATTGAATTGATTGCGATAGCCGCTATCTAAAAAAGATTATCGTGCAGATAGTGAGCCACAGCATCATCTTCATTACTACCAATCACTTCATTGTTTGGTAGCGCTTCTTTCACCTTGTGATGCGAGGTACCCATCACCAACCCTTTGCCGGCCATTTCTAGCATCTCGGCATCATTCATCCCGTCACCAAAGGCGATACAGTTTTCTAGGTTCAGATCTAACGATCTTGCAACGGCTTCAAGCGCGTGACCTTTTGACACTTCAGCAGCCATGACTTCAAGGCACCAAGGTGTTGAGAAAGCAATGTTGAGTTGATCACCAAACTTTTCACGTAGTTTGTTTTCGAACGTCACAAGATGGTCATGGTCTTGCTCTGGGTGAGTGAAGAAAATTTTAGCAATGCCATCATTTGGCGCTGAAGCTGCGTTAAAGCGTTTGTAGCTAAAGCCAGATTCACTGTGGAATTTAGCTAGCATTTCATCCTCTCGATCGAGTAACCAATCTTCGTTTTGATACATGTGGATAAAAATACTTGGATCTTCGCTGATCACATCGATCACTGGCTGCACTAACTCTTGTGGGACATTGTTGCTGTACATCAGTTGATCATTTTGGTCATGAACACGCGCGCCATTAGAGGTAATCATGTAAGCAGGAATACCAGCAATCTCACGGATACCTGCAACGTCGATGTGGTGACGACCCGTCGCAAAGACAAAGGTGAAGCCTTTTTCATGCAGCGCTTTCAGGGTTTGTTTTGAAAACTCGCTCAGCTGGTGGTTTGGTGCGAGTAAAGTGCCATCGAGATCGGAGGCTACAATGTGAAAAGGAGTATCTTTACGTGCTTCGGTCATATCACCCTCGTATGTACAACATGAATTACCTAATAAGGTAGAGGGCTCAGTTTACTTGAACATAAAGGGGAAAAAGAGGGTAAAGATCACCCTCTAGTATTTCCTATTTTAGTACTGCTCGAAAAAGGTCAGTGTGGTATCTAGAGCTTGGTTGCGGTACTCATCTTTTTCAAACAGCAGCTCATGTTTCGCGCCATGCACTATTTTAAAGGCACATTGAGTGTTGGTCCGCGCAAGCTTCTTAATAAATTGGGTTTGAGCTTGGTTAGACACGATCTGATCTTCGCCCGCCTGCATGACCACTAAAGGGACTTTTACATGGCGAGTCATTAGATAGCATTGCTTACAGGCCATCAGTCCTTGCCATACCCAGCGCGTACTTGCGCCACCAATTTTGAGCTCAGGTTGTTGCTCATAGAGATCGCGGAACCAATGATAGCGAACATCACTTTGGCTGAGAAAGTTACCTTCAAACGGTTTAGGAAAATAAGCCACTTGGCCGGGAGCAAATGTTGGTTTGGGATAAATAGCCGTTAACAGCTGGCCTAAAATTGTTGCAATCGGTTTTAGGTGCCAAGGGAGATCGACGCCATACATAGGCGCACTGAGCGAAACCGCATCAAAAGGGTAGTCATAACTTTGAAGGTAGCGCGTGGCAATATTGCCGCCCATGGAGTGACCCAACAGATAACGCTTTTGGTATTGGTCCAAATTGAAATGGTGCAGCAGTTTGTCTAAGTCTTTGACGTAGTCATCGAACTCTTCCACATAGCCCATCTGCTTGTCTTCAATCAGGCGGTCAGACAAACCTTGGCCGCGATGATCGTAAGAATAAATATCGTAACCTTGGCGGAACAGGTCGTAAAACAGTTCTTGATACTTTGCGCAGCACTCAATGCGTCCGTTGACCACAACAATCGCTTTGGTGTGTTCTGGCGCGCTGAGTTTAATCCAGTACAGAGCGGTTTTGTCGAACGATTTTATATAGCCTTCCTCTCTAGACTCCCATAATTTAGCAATATTGCTATTGATTGCTTGCTCAAAATTGGACTCTTGAGTATAAGAAGGAGTAATGTTGAAGCTTGAATCATTCATGGTTGTTAAGCGCCTGATTACGATTTCATTTTTGCGACAGATTTAGATTATGTGTCTCTAGCTGCATTTAGTCGAGGGGAAATACGATGGATATGCATGTTTGGCTTGCTTATGTAGTCACAGCGATTGTTTTTAGCTTAGCTCCGGGGTCTGGTACGGTGAACTCAATCAGTAATGGCTTGAGTTATGGTACGCGACGCTCGTTGGCAGCGATTGCCGGTCTACAGATAGGTCTGACTATCCATATTATGCTCGTTGGCGCGGGTATTGGCGCACTGGTTGCTCAGTCTGCATTCGCCTTTAGTGTGATTAAGTGGGTGGGTGCCGCTTACTTAGTATGGCTTGGTATTCAGAAGTGGCGCGATCACTCTAGCTTAGCAGCCACGGAAGCGACTCAGCACCTATCGAGCATGAGTTTGATGCGCAAAGCGGTATTGATCAACCTGACTAACCCTAAATCGATAGTGTTTTTGGTCGCGCTGTTTCCTCAGTTTCTGGATCCTGCAAAAGACCAGTTAACTCAGCTGCTCGTGCTTGGAGTGACAACCGTGATCATTGATGCGTTTGTTATGTTGGGTTACACCAGTCTCGCAGCGCAGATGGGACGTTTTATTCGTTCAGATAAGATTATGTCGCGTATCAACAAAGTCTTTGGCTCTATGTTTATGGGTTGTGGTGCTCTATTGGCAGCAGCGAAGGCGTAATTCACCATCATGCAAAAACGGATGAGAGACACCTATGTGGCTCGCCAACCTATACTTAATGCCAAGCGGCAAACCTTAGGGTATGAGTTGCTTTTTCGCGACGGTGAGAACAACGCATACCCTGCGCATGTTGAATCCAATCGGGCGACATACCGCCTGATTGTTGAGAACTTTCTTTCCATAGGCACCAATCCAGCCTTGGCGACCTCACGCTGTTTTATCAACTTTCCTCACTCTAGTTTAGTGCGTCTGTTGCCTCTCTCTTTGCCTAAAGAACAAATCGTCGTTGAAGTGTTGGAAACCTGCACACCAAATGACGAGTTGTTTGCAGCAATCAAGCAGATCCACGCTAATGGCTACTTAATTGCATTGGATGATTTTGTTTATAAGCCAGAGTGGGAACGATTTCTGCCCTATGTGCAAATAGTCAAAATCGATATTATGGCGACGGGGCTGGAAGAGTCTTGTGCTTTGGTTAAGGAACGTTTAGCCAAGGGAGTAAAGCGTAAGTTCCTCGCAGAGCGAGTCGAAACTGAGGAAGAGTTTATTGCCACGCGCTCAGCGGGTTTCAGCTTTTTTCAGGGCTACTTTTTCAGCAAACCACAAATCGTCCGTCAACGCTACGTCAGCCCTCAACACGCCATCGCGATGGAGCTGTTTAAAGAGGTGTGTCAGCCGGAAGTGGATTTTGAAAAGGTTGAGCGAATTGTCGCTCGTGATGTTGCGCTGTCGTACAAGCTACTGCGTTTCGTTAATACCATGTCGAATCGCATTGAAGTGCCTATCTCTTCTTTCCGTCAGGCCTTGGTCTACCTTGGTCAAGATAAGCTTAAAATCTTCGTCTCTTTAGCGGTGGCCTCGTTCGTTTCCGCCAACAAGCCGAAAGAAATCTATACCTTATGTCTGCAGCGAGCCCAGTTTTTCTTGCTGATGGCGAATGACAATCCTTTCAACCAATTCCGCGAACAAGCTTTCCTGATTGGGTTACTGTCTTTGTTGGATTCTATGTTGGATATGTCCCTTAAAGACCTAGTGGAGCAACTCCCTTTAGCGGCAGCAATCAAGGTCGCTTTGTTAGAGAGGCAAGGTCCTTTTGGTGACCTTCTCAGGTTGGAAGAGTGCTACGAAAGCGCCGACTGGCAGGGGATGGAAGCCGCGTGTGATCAGTTGAATCTATCACTCAATGAAGTTATGCCGCGTATCTCTCAGGCTCAGCGCTGGAGCCAAGATCTCAACACCATCGTTTAGTTCCTTTATTAAGCTTTTATGACAATGCATATGTCAGGGTTGATCTCAGCTCATTTTTAAATAAATATATACGCATATCCATATATGAGTATGTTTTATGTTACCTCACCAATTCTTTAAGTTGTTGTCTGATGAAACCCGAGTTCGCTGCTTGATGTTGATTATGCGCGAAGAGTGTTTGTGTGTAGGTGAATTGACCGAAGCGCTGCAAGAGAGCCAACCGAAAATTTCTCGTCATCTGGCTCAGCTACGCTCAAATGGCATTTTGGTTGATGTCCGTCAGGGGCAATGGGTGTTCTACCGTTTAGCTGCTGATTTACCGGGATGGATGAAAAAATTGATAGATGATCTTGTTGCTTCTAACTGCCTAAAAACAGAGTACCAACAAGATATTGAACGACTTCATGCAATTCAGGCTCGACCTGTTTGCTGTCAGTAATTAAGAAATAAAAGAGATAGAATTATGGCAATTAAAGTAGGTATTAACGGTTTCGGTCGTATCGGACGTTTAGCGCTTCGCGCAGCTTTTGATTGGCAAGAGCTAGAGTTTGTCCAGATTAATGACGTAGCGGGTGATGCTGCGACGCTCGCGCATCTGTTAGAGTTCGACTCAGTACAAGGCCGCTGGCACCATGAAGTGAAAGCCGAAGGCAACCAAATCTTAATCAATGGTCAGGTTATCAAGACTACGCAGGAGAAAGATATCGATGCGATTGACTGGTCTGGCTGTGACGTAGTGATTGAAGCGACAGGTGTGCATCGTAAAACTTCATTCCTAAACAAGTATCTCGCTCAAGGCGTTAAACGCGTCGTTGTTTCGGCACCCGTTAAAGAACAAGGCATTGCGAACATCGTTGTTGGCGTAAATGACGAGATATTCGACCCAGCAGTACACCAGATTGTCACTGCTGCCTCTTGTACCACTAACTGTATCGCTCCGGTGGTTAAAGTCATCAATGAGAAGCTAGGTATTGAGAACGCTTCGTTCACTACCATTCATGATTTGACCAATACACAAACCATTCTTGATGCGCCGCATAAAGATCTACGTCGTGCGCGTGCTTGCGGTATGAGCTTAATTCCAACCACGACGGGCAGTGCGAAAGCGATTGTTGAGATTTTCCCTGAACTCGAAAATCGCATTAACGGCCATGCTGTACGTGTACCTCTGGCGAACGCTTCTCTTACCGACATCATCTTTGAAGTGAAGCAAGATACCACCGCAGAAGAGGTGAACGCGTTACTTAAAGAAGCATCACAAGGTGAGCTGAAGGGCATTCTCGGCTTTGAAGAGCGTCCATTAGTGTCGATTGACTACAAAGGTGACCAACGCTCTACGATTGTAGACGCACTATCTACCATGTTGGTGGGTAAGCGTATGGTGAAAATCTACGCTTGGTATGACAACGAGATGGGTTATGCAACCCGTACGGCTGAGTTAGTCCGTACCGTTGGCTTGGCATAATACTCCTCATACTGAAGCGGCAACTCCAGTTAGTTTGAATATTGGTTTTAAAAATTTTTTAAGAGATTGATGACGATGACACATCCAACCTGGCAACTCGATGTTGAAAATGGTGCGTTAGTACTTACTCCGTGTCCTGGTACTAAAGGCGTTGAACTAGAGGCTTCTCTTGCGCAGTTAAAAGAGCAAGGCGTAGAAGCGATTGTGACCGCTTTAGACGATGCAGAGCTTGCAAGTAAAGATGTCTCTGAGCTTGGGGCTAAAGCACTGCAACTGGGTATGCAGTGGTTCCAAATTGAGATTGAAGATGATTGCGCTCCAGGTGCTGAGTTTGCCGCTAAGTGGCAAGCCGCTAGCCCGGAGCTGCACAAAATCGTTGATAACGGCGGTAAAGTAGCGATGCACTGTATGGGTGGCTCAGGTCGTACGGGGCTTTTTGCGGCTCACCTATTGCTAGAGAAGCAGTGGAAACTGGAAGATATTGTGCGTGAAGTTCAAGCGCTGCGCCCAGGTGCCTTTACTAAACCAGTCCAAGTTGAGTACATCACCGCAGTAGCGGCCAAATAGTTGGGTCGAGAGCTTTTGGATCATAGGTGTCCAAAAGCTCTATCCGCTGTAACTAGTCGAGGATTTCACCTATGTTCTCTAATCTCAGCAAAAGTGTCCGTCAGTACATGCTGGTGACGTTCAATTACTGGAACTTCACCATTACTGACGGTGCTCTGCGTATGCTGGTGGTGCTGTATTTCTATGACTTAGGTTATAGCTCGCTAGAGATCGCTTCACTGTTCCTTTTCTATGAATTTTTTGGTGTCGTGACCAATTTGATTGGTGGCTGGCTTGGCGCGAGGTTGGGTCTCAATAAGACCATGAACCTCGGTTTAGGAATGCAGATCGTGGCGTTGACTATGTTAGCAGTGCCACATGCTTGGCTGACCATACCTTGGGTTATGACCGCTCAAGCCCTGTCTGGTATCGCTAAAGATCTCAACAAGATGAGCGCCAAGAGCTCAATCAAAACCTTAGTTCCGGATGAGCAGCAGGGTGCGTTGTACAAATGGATAGCGATCTTAACGGGCTCTAAGAATGCTCTTAAAGGTGCAGGCTTCTTTGTCGGTGGTTTTCTGCTTTCCACCATTGGATTCAAATATGCAGTGTTGACTATGGCTGGGGTGCTGACGCTAGTGTTTATCGGCAGCGTGTTGAGCTTAGAGGCTGATTTAGGTAAAGCGAAAAGCAAACCTAAGTTTAAGCAGATATTCTCCAAGTCGGAGTCGATCAATATCCTTTCCGCTGCACGAATGTTCCTATTTGGTGCGCGTGATGTGTGGTTTGTGATTGCTCTGCCCATCTACCTTGGCAGTGTATTTGGTTGGGATCACTCATGGGTAGGTGGTTTCCTTGCTGTTTGGACGATTGCCTACGGTTTTGTCCAAGGTATCGCCCCTAAGATCACGGGTAAGGCTCAAGGTAAAGTGCCGGATGGCCATGCCGCTATGTTATGGGCAGGTGGGCTTGCCATTGTCACGGCGGGTATCGCCTATGCCGTACAAGTTGGTTGGCAGCCACAATTAGTGATTGTTGGAGGCTTGATGGTTTTCGGTGCTATTTTTGCCGTCAACTCTTCGCTGCACTCTTATCTGATCGTCAGCTATGCAAAAGGCGATGGTGTATCGCTTGATGTCGGTTTCTACTATATGGCTAATGCGATGGGGCGTTTGATTGGTACTATCCTTTCAGGGTTTGTGTTCCAGATGGCCGGTTTAGCTGCGTGCTTATGGGTCTCTTTTGCTTTCCTTGCTTTGACGACCATCATTTCGATTAAGCTACCTAAGATTAAACAAATCGCGACAGCGTAGAAATTTCCTACTGTTTCATGACTAAAAGCTGACCAAGGTAATACTTAGGTCAGCTTTTTTATTGCTATATTCAATAGGTTATTAGTACAAGGGGAGTGGCATGAGAGAAAGAGTTCTGTTTTTTGACTTACTGCGAT
This sequence comes from Vibrio sp. R10-SF1-ISO8, assembly GCF_059833805.1. Taxonomy (NCBI): domain Bacteria; kingdom Pseudomonadati; phylum Pseudomonadota; class Gammaproteobacteria; order Vibrionales; family Vibrionaceae; genus Vibrio; species Vibrio sp. R10-SF1-ISO8. The sequence goes on from NZ_JCBDHL010000009.1 coordinate 26,950, forward strand.
GCGTAGCTGCGGTTGCGGTGATTGCGATTCACGTTCTTGCTCCGTACCGCCACGAACTTGGGCAGATCCCTTTTGGCGAGTGGGCCACTGCTGTCGGCGTGAATAGCGTCAGCCGTTGGGCGGTGCCAGTCTTTATCCTTATTACAGGCGCTTTGATGCTCAGTGATACACGCCCCTTCGATGGCAAATATTATGTCAAAAGGCGCTTGGGCAAAGTCCTTGTTCCATTCTTAGTTTGGTCATTGTTCTACGCTTATCTATCAGGCTGGAGTATCAACGGCTTTGATGCTTTGGAGGCTAAACAGGTACTTGCTGATAGTGCGACCCATGCGACTTATTACCACCTAGGGTTCTTCTATTATTTTATCCCACTCTATTTTGTGATTCCGTTTTTCCAATATGTGGTTAGGCAATATGGCGATAGCGCTCTATATGCCTTTGTCGCTATTTGGTTAGCGACGAGCTTACTGTTTTTACTAAGAGTAGATGGGCCTTGGAGTCATGAACTATGGCTATACAGTGGCTATCTTCCGCTTGGATACTTGCTGTATCAGCGAGTGCCACTCACTAAGTCTTATGTTGCTCTATTCACGTTACTTGGGGCAGCGGCACTATTTACTACCGGCTATATGGTGATCACTGACAGTATCGCGGCGCAGGAGTACACAGTCGGTCGATGGCTTTCGTATAAGACACTGAATGTTATTCTTGCGGCGAGTATGATTTTTATGCTTTGTCGTTACTTTGGCGAAGGGCTTTCACAAAAGTCTAATCAGGTGATTGGATTTATCAGCAAAAACAGCCTAGGTATCTATATTCTGCATCCGATTTTTCTTTGGCCAATGAAAGAGCTTGGTTGGCATCAAGGCCATCCGGCTTGGGTCATTCCGCTATGGATAGTGTTAAGCGGTGCGGGGGCATTGGCCTTAAGTTGGTTGCTTTCTCAATCTTCGCGTACGCGCTGGTTATTGCCTTAGCGCTTCATGGCGAAGTGAAGAAACTTGTCACCTTGGTAGGTTAGCGTGCCTTGATCGCCAGGGTTTAGAGCGTGGAAATAGTGGATGCCTACCTGAAACTCGCGCTTTGGCCCAATACGACCTTTCTGGACATAAATCCAATACTCTTGGTCATCTTGGCCTGGCTCGGCATCTTCGACCGCAATTGACTGCTTGTCGAGAACGGTGACTTCTGCGGTTTGTTCTGGTGCGTTTTCACCTTGAATATGCTTGCGATAGAAATGAACAAACGCCCAGCCACTCGCCAAAGCGAAGATCACGATAAAAGCAAACAATAATGGTAGCGACATGGTGTGGGCTCTCTTTCTCTCATCTCCTTTATAGTTTATCGACATTCTATAGATTGTGTTGGGCACGGCTCTTGCTGTATGAACAAAGTGATCAATAGCATAAGAATCTTCGACGCATATCACATGCCAATAAGTTGTATGAGCGCGTGTTTCTGTTTAGCTATTGATTCTTTTACACAAATTTACTTGAAACTTGCACAAAAAGTGGGACAGTAGATAGAAGAAAGATCAAACACCCCCTAAACTTAATAGCGATGGAGGGAAACTATGTCTGATATTGAAAAAGTGGTCACTCGAACACGTAGACTCGAGAAGCTCCTCCGAACGCAATATCATGCTGACGGTAAGGGAATGCACCAGCTTATTACTAGTTGTGAAGAGCGCTTGCCTCATGATGTGATTGATAAGCTGAGATATATCGCGACAATTCGTAACAAAGTGGTTCACGAAGAGGATTTTAAGCTCGATAGTCGTCGAGACTTTCTCACTGTGTGTGATGAATGTGAAAAAGAGCTTACACCAAGAAGCAGTCGATTTATTTGGAGAGCAGCAATTACCTTGATGACGCTAATAACTTTGGCGGCATTACTCTTTTATTATGCGCATTGGGATATTCTATCGAAGCATTTATAGCTTAAGCTTTAAAAATGGCACTTTTCATAAGTGCCATTTTTTTAACCAGTTGACTAACTTTTGATAGATAAATGAGTGCCAAGTCACCAGAAAGTAAAAAGGGACGCAATCGCGTCCCTTTTTGTTTTTGTCTATTTCTCTTAGTACATCATCGGCAGTGTCATTAGGCCAACGACTACTGCGATCATTACAAGTCCTTGTTTTTGTGAAGAAGAAATCATAGCACTGCTCCTTAAATTTGATGTTTTACGATATATTTTAAAGAATAGCAGCTTTTTGATGGTTAGATCAAGCCATTTAATGGATAAGCCTTAAAAAAGTAACTTTTCTTACTTTGATTGAGGCTATTTGTCGTCACTATTTTGATTTTTAATGATTGAGTTTGTGTGTAAAAACTAGACATTAGTCACCTGGATATGATTATAACTTGTTGTTTCTGTTGGATTTTATTTGTGTTTCAAACTTGTTGCTGCACTAATCTTGTAAGTTTTGAGTGCTTGGATCTTCTTAGGTTGGCTGGGTGTCAGTTTACAGTCTTATGACTTAATTCTGGCGTTGTTTTAAATAACGAGGCATAAATAATGTGGCCTTAGTGTCTTTGGCTTAACATTAAAAATACAAAACAGGATTTTGTTTACCTTTTTGCTTGTGTTAAGTGTTTGTTTTGTTTGGGTAATTGCTCTGTTCTTGTTGGTGTTGATTGGAATATTTGTTTTTTTGCCAGTTTAGTTGGTTAGATATGAGCTAGGTTCTAAACACTAAGTCATTATGAGCAGGTTGGTCTAAGTTGGTGCTTGGCTAGAATATCTTAGGGCTAGCTCTAGAGAGGTATTAGTATTATCGAGATCCAAGTTTTGCCTTTTGGCGGTAGACATCTATGACTCTCTGCCTACACTAGCAGCTCATTTTTATTGAGGTGTTCGAATGTGGAGCTGGCTATCTGTTGCCCTTTCTGGGTATATCAGTATTTCCGCTAATGAAAGTAATCACATAAGACAAGCAGCGATGTTTAAAACTATGTCGCTACTGATGCTACTCGTGATGCTCTGGAGCCAACAAGGGCTTGTAGGAGCGGCCGCTTGGTGGGTATCACTCGGTCTTATCATTTCAATGTTTGCTGATGGACTCTACATCTTTAAAAAACACCTTAAGCTCTGCTTTGCTGGTTTTATTGCTGCGCAGCTTTGCTATAGCGCATCGTTTTGGTTCAAGCTTTCTGGCGAGATTGTTTGGTGGCTGCCAGCGATGTTGCTCGGTATAGGCGTGGTGAGTTTTTTCTTACTGTTGCCTAAAATCGACCGATTGATTTTTCCTGTGGTAATGATGGGCATTGTCTTGCTGCAACTAAACTGGGCGGCAGGGGAAGTGTGGTTAATTAATGGTGGTCTTGCTAGCCTTGCTGGGTTTATTGGTTCTATTACCTTAACGTTCTCAGCCGCTTTGTTAGCCATTCATGATTACCGACACTCTATAGCTAAAGGCCGTTATCTTATATCTGGTAGCTACCTACTCGCGCACTCTTTAATTACTGCGTCACTGATTATCTAAAATCAAAGAAACTTTTCTAATTGAAGGTATCCTCAATGCAAACACATTATTGAGGATGGTTCATGTCAACTGAAATTCATGCCCATAACGTTCTAAACTTGCTAAGAGAACGCCCGATGTCTAAGCCTGAGCTCGAACAGGCGGTAAGTGAAGTATTTGGTGAGCAAGCGCGTTTTCGTACTTGTAAGTGCAATGGCTTCAACCTTGATACCTTGCTTGAGTTCTTCATTGAGCGCGAAAAAGTGATCGTTAAGGATGGAATTTGGAGTGTTAATGCTGAGCGAGTGTGTAGCCATTAGGTTAGCCAACTCCTTGCGTATGTCGATACTCATTTTATTGGCAAGATAAATTGCACTGATGCCTCCAAATCCTTGAACGAGATTGCTATACTTCGCCGACTTTTTATGCGCTTAGATTTATCCCGTTTTTTGGAGGCTTTTTATGGACATACTTTCCGCAGCGACCATGTTGTTCTTAATCATGGATCCGCTTGGCAATCTTCCTATTGTCCTATCTATCCTGAAACACTTAGATCCTAAACGTAGACGTAAAGTCCTGGTTCGTGAGTTATTCTTTGCGCTAGGCATCTTGCTGCTGTTCTTGTTCGCAGGTAAGAGCATTCTCAATTTCTTACATGTCCAGCCAGAAACGTTAAGTATCTCGGGTGGTATTATCCTGTTTATCATCGCCATTAAGATGATTTTCCCAAGCGGCGGTAGTATTACTGGCCTAGCAGCAGGTGAAGAGCCGTTTATTGTGCCTATGGCAATTCCAATGATTGCTGGTCCGTCTGTGATTGCTGCATTATTACTGCTTTCTAGCCAACACCCAGATAATCTAATTGAGTTATCAGCGGCGGTTTTACTGGCGTGGGGGGTAACCTTCTTTATCTTAATGTTCTATAACTTCTTCCACCGTATTTTGGGAGAGAGGGGCTTAAAAGCGGTAGAACGTTTGATGGGATTACTACTGATTATGATCTCGACTCAGATGTTCCTAGATGGCGTTAAAGGCTACCTAGGCTAGAATAGACAGAGAAAAAAATGCCGCTTTAAACAGCGGCATTTTTTGTGTTCTTAAGTCATGTACTTACGACGGATATCGAGTAAGGCAAAAATACCAAAGATCAGAATTGACCACTTTTCCCATCTACTCATCTTAATTTTGTCGCCAAAGGCACCAATGAAAATCGCCATTTGTAGTCCGTGCATAATAAATAGGAATGCAGTCATGATGTAGAGTGCAATGGCTGCTTTACCTGGAAAAGGCATGAAAAAATTAAGAATAAGAATAAACCAAACGAACCCAATCGCGGCTTTAGCTAACATAATCAGTGCTTTCATTAATAAACGTTCCTTATTCGCTTTGTTGTCTTTCAAACAGTCTGAAACTGACCTGACCTGCGTTCTTTTCTCTGTGTAAATGCCAGTGGGCAGGGATTCCGTCAAGGCTCAGCTCTTTCTCTGTTTCAACATAGATCATCGCATCTTCGGCTAACCAGCCATTTTTCTCAAGTAGGGAAATTGTTTCGTTAAGTAACCCTTTACGAAAGGGGGGATCAATAAACACGACATGATGCGGGGTTCCAGGTTGCTTTAAATAGCTTAGCGCATCAGTGTTGTGGGCCTGAAGGTTAGTCGCTTTCAATGCCGCGATGTTCTTCTTAATTTGATTGAATGCATTAGTATTGAGCTCGACCATAGTCACTATTTCAGCTTGGCGAGAGGCCGCTTCAAAGCCCAGCCCACCTGAACCGGCAAACAAATCTAGGCATTTTGCACGAGGAATGTCCTGTGCCAGCCAGTTAAATAGCGTCTCTTTTACGCGATCGGTTGTCGGTCTTAATCCTTCAGCATCATGAACGGGGAGTTTACGTCCTCTCCATAAGCCGCTAATAATACGAACAAAGCCAGTTGAAGGCTTTTTTTGTGATGTGTTTTGCTGGCGACGTCTTACCATAGATTTTTTGACCGCTAATAAAGTGATACTATAGCCAGTCGCTCTGCTGTGAGCGCTAACATACAGCCCAAATTTGTTGATGACAAAGTGTATACCATCCCATAGGTAGTTAAAAACTTTTCACTGTGTTGTCATTTTTCTTTTCTGCGCGTGGATAATCCGGGCGGAAAAGAGTCTGAGTTAAAATAAGACGATCTAGGATAGCCCCAGATGACGGAAAAAAAGAAGCGCGGATTACTTTCTTGGCTTGGTTTCGGCGATGAAGAGCAAACCAAGCAACCCGCTGAAGAACAACAAAATACCATTGAAGATGCTGTCGAAGAGGCACCAGTTGTTGACGAGCAAGTTGAACAACCTAAAACTGTACTAGCAGAAGCAGAAGCAGAAGCAGAAGCAGAAGCAGAAGCAGAAGCAGAAGCAGAAGCAGAAGCAGAAGCAGAAGCAGAAGCAGAAGCAGAAGCAGAAGCAGAAGCAGAAGCAGAAGCAGAAGCAGAAGAGGTAGTTGAAGTTGTCGAGCAGCCAGCTGAGCCACGTGTCGTTGAACAAGATAAACCGACAGAAAGCTTCTTCGCTCGCTTAAAACGCAGCTTGGCTCGTACTAAAGCCAATATTGGCGCAGGTTTCTTCGGCTTGTTTAAAGACAAGCAAATCGACGATGAGCTATTTGAAGAGTTGGAAGAGCAGTTGCTTATTGCTGATGTGGGTATGGATACCACGCTCAAGATCATCGATAACCTGACCGAGAAAGCGTCCCGACAGGATCTTAAAGATGGTGAAGCTCTATACGGCTTGCTCAAAGAAGAGATGGCAGAGATCCTATCTAATGTTGAGAAGCCACTGGAAGTCGATACCTCTAAAACCCCTTACGTGATTCTTATGGTCGGTGTTAACGGGGTTGGTAAAACGACAACCATTGGTAAGCTAGCGAAAAAGTTCCAAGCTGAAGGCAAAAAAGTCATGCTTGCTGCGGGTGATACTTTCCGTGCCGCGGCGGTTGAACAGCTACAAGTTTGGGGGGAGCGAAACAACGTCCCTGTTGTCGCGCAGCATACTGGCGCAGATAGTGCTTCCGTTATCTATGATGCAATTGAATCAGCCAAAGCGAAAGGCGTTGATGTGGTTATCGCTGATACTGCGGGCCGCCTGCAGAACAAAGCGAACTTGATGGAAGAACTGCGTAAGATCGTTCGTGTAATGCAGAAGGTCGATGGTTCTGCACCGCATGAAATTATGCTGACTTTGGATGCAGGTACCGGTCAAAACGCTATCAGCCAAGCCAAACTGTTTAGTGATGTCGCGCCGCTAACGGGTATTACCCTTACTAAGTTAGACGGTACCGCGAAAGGTGGCGTGATCTTCGCACTTGCCGATCAGTTCCAAATTCCAATTCGATACATTGGTGTGGGTGAAGGGATTGATGATCTGCGCCCATTTGAAACTCAAGAGTTTATTGATGCGCTGTTTAGCCGCGAAGACTAATCCCCGTCATATTTGAAGCTGCAGCGTTGTTGACGGGATCAATTCCGCCCTAATCAAATAGAGCACCTTTGCTCATAGGGCTGAATGGATTTGTCGCCTAGCTGCACTCCAACTATTTAGGGGATAAATACAATAGAGAAGTTCATAAGAGGGATTTCGGGTGATAAAATTTCAGCAAGTGAGTAAGGCTTATCGTGGTGGGCGACAAGCCTTACAGAAGGTCGATTTTCATCTTCGTCGTGGTGAAATGGCTTTTCTTGGCGGACATTCAGGTGCCGGGAAAAGTACCCTGCTAAAGTTAATCTGTGCCATTGAGCGACCTACGGATGGCAAAATCAGCTTTAATGACCACGATATCACTCGAATTCCTAACAAGGATATTCCCTTCCTACGTCGTAATATTGGCATTGTGTTTCAGGACCATCGTTTGCTGATGGATCGAAGCGTGTTTGATAACGTCGCTTTGCCAATGCGAATAGAGTCAATCTCTGAGAACGAAATTAAGCGTCGAGTATCTGCGGCTCTGGATAAGACGGGGCTGTTGGACAAAGCGAAATGCTTGCCAAGCCAACTATCTGGTGGTGAACAGCAGCGTGTCGGTATCGCGCGTGCTGTGGTTAATAGACCAACTTTACTATTAGCGGATGAACCTACCGGAAATTTAGATCCAGAACTCTCTAGTCGGGTACTGAAGCTATTTGAAGAGTTTAACCGTGCTGGTGTCACCATCCTATTAGCAACGCACGATATTGGGTTAGTGAACACTCGCCCACAATACCGCCATCTAGAGCTAAACCAAGGTTTTTTGAGTGAGGTGGAAGATTATGGGCACTAATAAGCGTAACAAAAACGCCAACGCCTCTCGTGCTAAAAATCGCGTCAAGAAAGACAGCTTTTTCACGGTTCATTTCAAGCAAGCTAGACTTTCTCTCGCTGAATTTTGGCAGCGGCCACTGGGTAATATTCTTACTTTAGCGGTTATCTCGATGGCATTAGCCATGCCTTCTGCTTTGTACCTATTGGGTAAGAATATTTCTGCTGCTTCAACCAATGTAACCAGTCCGTCGCAAGTAAGTGCTTACATAGAAGAGCGCACACCTGAAGCACGGATCATGGTCCTCAAAGATGAACTAGAAACATCGCTTGATGTGGCTAAAGTTGAATACATCTCCCCGCAGCAAGGTCTCGATGACCTCAGCCAATACTCCGGCTTTGAAGAGGCACTGAGCTTGTTAGACGATTACGCATTGCCCGGCGTATTGGTGATTACACCGAGTAAAGATGATAAACAAGCGATTAAACGTCTCGCTGAGCGCGTCGCTAATGAAGAAGGTATTACCGATGTTCGCTTGGATGAAGATTGGTTAACGCGACTCGACGCGATCAAAAATCTGGTCAGTGGCATCGTGATTACCTTATCAGTATTGATGCTAGGTTCAGTGTTCTTAATTGTCGGCAACACATTACGCTTTAACGTGTTAGCCAATAAAGAAGAGATACAAACTATGAAGCTTATAGGGGCGACCAATAGCTATATTCTTCGCCCATATTTGTACTCTGGTATGTGGTTTGGTCTGCTAGGTGCGATTACAGCCTGGGTTTTAACAGCGGTAATTACAGTTCTACTTAATAGCAGCGTAGAAAAGTTGGCGCTTCTGTATGATAGCCACTTCAGATTGGTGGGTCTAAGTTGGGATGAGTCTTTACTGCTGGTGATGCTAGGAACCTTCCTTGGCTGTTTAGCGGCAAAGGTTTCAGCGCAGCGTCATCTCAAAGAAATTGAACCCGTTTAATTGAACCGGATTATTTTGTTGTTGTCATACTATTGAAAAAAGTAGACGCTACCGTATACTTTTCCTCTTGTATAGACGAATTGTTTATGCATAATAACCTTCCCCTGCTTGAAACCTGTTCATTTTAGGTTCAAGATTGGTGGGCTAAAACATACTCCAGATCAGAGATTGATGAGGACTTGAATGACTAACCAAGCATACCCAATGGCTGTAGTGACACAAGATAGCTTAGACAGCTATATTCGTTCAGTGAACAGCTATCCAATGCTAACTCCTGAAGAGGAGCGTGGACTTGCAGAGCGTCTGCATTACGACGGTGAAATTGAGGCTGCAAAAGGCTTAATCCTTTCGCACCTGCGTTTCGTTGTACACGTTGCTCGTGGTTATTCAGGTTACGGTCTACCAATGGCTGACCTTGTTCAAGAAGGTAACATTGGCTTGATGAAGGCTGTGAAGCGCTTCAACCCTGAAGTTGGTGTTCGTTTGGTTTCATTTGCAGTGCATTGGATCAAAGCAGAGATTCATGAGTACGTTCTGCGTAACTGGCGTATTGTGAAAATTGCGACCACCAAAGCGCAACGTAAATTGTTCTTCAATCTGCGTAAGTCGAAAAAGCGCCTAGGTTGGTTTAACAACGGTGAAGTTGAAACTGTTGCGCGTGAGTTAGGTGTAGAGCCTTCAGAAGTTCGTGAAATGGAATCTCGTTTGGCTGCGCAAGATGCGACATTTGAAATGCCAACCGATGATGATGACTCAAATGCTTCTTACACTGCACCTATGGTGTACCTAGAAGATAAGTCTTCTGATGTTGCCGATAATGTTGAAGCAGCAAACTGGGAAGCGCACACTAACAACCGTTTGAGCTTAGCACTCAAGAGCTTAGATGAGCGTAGCCAGCACATTGTTCGTTCACGTTGGTTAGATGATAACAAGTCGACGCTGCAAGAACTGGCTGAAACCTATAGCGTATCTGCAGAGCGAATTCGTCAGCTAGAAAAGAACGCGATGAAGAAATTGAAAGCGGCGGTTGGTGAATTCTAACCTCTGACTTTTTAAACGAATCTACCAAGCCGAGATCATATGATCTCGGCTTTTTTATTGCTGATCATTTATTGAGTTATTTGGATGATTATAGATCGAGTTTGTCTCACCTTGCCTGTGGGTAACTCTGTGGTAAATTTCTTTGCTATCTGTCAGAAAGCGGGGTAGATAAAGGCATCTCGACCCATTATCCCGTGGGGATAGTTTTGCTTTTACACACAATAAAATAATGATCATCACTACATATAGTGGATCAAAAATCATCGAGATACTTTATCAACGCAATCCACAGATTTATCCACAGTTGGTGGATTTATGATCGCTGGTGGATAACCTTACTACCCTCGTGTACTTGTTGACCACTGGATAGGTTACAATGGCGTTAGATAATTACGATATAAAAGAGAAAGTTCATGGATCAGTTTAAGCATATTGATGTGAGTAGTGCGCAAAATCTTCTTGAGCAAGGAGAAGCACGAATGGTGGATATTCGCGACCCTCAATCCTTTGCTGTGTCTCACGCCAAAGATGCCTTCCATTTGACCAACGATACGATCGTCACCTTTATGGACGACGTGGAGTTTGAACAACCTGTGTTGGTGATGTGTTATCACGGCATTAGCAGCCAAGGTGCAGCACAGTATTTGGTTAACCAAGGCTTTGAGCAGGTGTATAGTGTTGATGGCGGCTTTGAAGCATGGCAAAGAGCCGAACTTCCGACAGAATCCAACTTAGGATAGCTTTATGTATCGACTCATCTCCCTCAATAATCCACGTATGGCACAAGCATTTATCGACTATATGGCCTCGCGCCAGATAGATATTCAGATGATGCCGGAGGGAGAAGGGCAGTTTGCATTGTGGTTGACCGATAGCCAGCATCAAATAGAGGCGGAGTCAGAGCTGCAGCAGTTTTTATCCGACCCGAATGCCAACAAATATCAAGCGGCGTCATGGGATATGGCCGAAAGCCGCAAGAATCACTTTACCTATCAATCGCCAAGTATGTTAGCCATGATTAAGGCCAAAGCTGGGCCGATAACATTATCTGTCATGGTGATCTGTTTGGTGATTTTTACCATGCAGCAACTTGGCTCTGGTAAAGGGGTGTTTGCCGCTTTGCACTTCCCAGCATTTGCAGGACAAGAATGGCAACTTTGGCGCTGGGTAAGCCATGCCGTTCTTCACTTTTCTGTCATGCATATCGCCTTTAACTTACTCTGGTGGTGGCAGCTTGGTGGTGATATTGAGCAAAGGCTCGGCTCGGGCAAATTACTGCAGTTGTTTGTAGTTTCTGCTGCGCTCTCAGGGGCGGGGCAATACTGGGTTGAAGGCGCTAACTTTGGCGGCTTATCTGGTGTGGTTTATGCACTGGTTGGCTACTTATGGATGTTGGGCTACAAAGCGCCACAACTTGGACTCAGTATGCCTAAACCTATGATAGGTTTTATGCTGGTGTGGTTGGTGCTTGGTTTTGTTCAGCCGTATATGGCGATTGCCAATACAGCCCATTTAGTTGGTCTGTTATCTGGTGTGGCTCTGGGTTTGTTCGATGCAAGCCGAGCGAAAAAGTAGCAATAAAAAAACGGCGCGATAAGCGCCGTTTGATTAGCTAGTACACATTACTGATACAAGTATTTGGTAAACAGTAAGTCAGCGATAATGGTTTTGCCTGTTTCGGGTAACAGCGTCGCGTTGAGCTGCTCAACTAAGGTCTTACGTAAATCTTCACGCCCCGCCAGGGAGGTAATGGTATCTTCTGACTGTTTACCAAGCAGTTCAATCACAGCGTCGCGAATTAATGGCTGGTGCAGTTCGATCACGCCAAGGTCCGCTTCATTAGCAACCATAATATCGATTCGAACTTGGATATAGCCAAGTTTCTTGCCTTTGGTATAGAAGTTGGTGGTGAGATCTGGCTCTAGCGTAAAGTAGGCAAGTTTCGGAGCACCTTCTTCTTCGGCTAAAACAGGTAGGCTGATAAGTAAACCCAAAGCGATAAATATTTGGGCTAGGTAACGTTTAATCATATTTATAACTTTTCTTTCTTCCAATCACGATACTCGAATCGCCTGAGTCTTGTTACAATAGAGCATCTATTTGTAATAAAAATGCGTTAAGCACTCATTGTAGTGGTTAACTTTTGAGATTGAAGCTTTATTGTACGCTGATAAGGCTACTTATTGAATATTAGTATGAATCAACCAACTGCGCTTTATTTATCTGCTCTTCGCCAAGTTGAATGGCAACAACCAGAGCATTTTAGCTTTCCTACGCAAAGTGCAAAAAAATGGCTGCTAGAACAGGGCTCGTTGTCACGTTTATTAGAGTCTTATTGCCAAACGTTAAGTGTCGACCTTCTGCATAATAAAGTGATTCGAGCTGAAAAGCTAAATACGCAGGAAATAGAACTGCTGGCACTAGAAGAATGCTTGTTGAGAAAGGTGGTGCTGAAAGGAGATGGAGAGCCGTGGGTATTGGGTCGAACCTTAATTCCGCATTCTTCAATGCAAGGCCAAGAGTATGATTTAGCTCGCCAAGGTGAAATACCGTTAGGCTTGACGGTGTTCAGTGCCAATGATGTTAAACGCGATGCTTTGCAAGTTGGTCTGGTTGAGTTGGATGGCAAGCAGCTGCTTGCGCGTCGTTCTCGACTATGGATGAATCGTAAACCTATGTTAGTGGCAGAGCTTTTTCTGCCGACCGCGCCAATTTATGCAAAGGAGAGCGTTTAAAATGACGGCAGATAAAGCAGTCGCTTACTGGCAGTTAATGCGTATGGATAAGCCGATTGGGACCTTATTATTGCTTTGGCCGACATTATGGGCGTTGATTATTGCAGCTGAGGGTGTACCGAGTTTAAAAGTTTTATTTGTTTTTGTTCTTGGCGTTATCTTTATGCGAGCGGCTGGATGCGTAATCAATGATTTTGCCGACCGTAAAGTTGATGGTCATGTAAAGCGCACTAAGCTACGCCCGTTACCATCAGGAAGAGTGACCTCTAAAGAAGCTATCGGGCTGTTTTTAGTCTTAGCGATCAGTTCGTTCCTACTTGTGCTGAGTATGAATGCGTTAACCATTCAGCTCTCATTTGTTGGCATCTTCCTCGCGTTCATTTACCCATTTATGAAGCGCTATACTCATCTGCCACAGCTGTTTCTTGGTCTCGCTTTTAGTTGGTCAATTCCTATGGCTTGGGCTGCCGAGGCGAACGAAGTCACCATGATGACATGGTTTATCTTTACTATTAATGCCCTATGGACTATCGCCTACGACACCCAATATGCCATGGTAGATAGGGATGATGACCTGAAAATTGGCATTAAATCGACGGCAATCTTGTTTGGTCGGTTAGATAAAATGGTGATTGGTGTCTTGCAGCTCGCCACTCTTGCCATGTTGATGTACGTCGGGATTTGGTTTGAGCTTGGTGCAAGCTACTACTGGAGCTTGCTGATTGCTGGCGCTTTATTTGTGTTTCAGCAGCATCTTATCCGACATCGAGAGCGAGACTTGTGCTTCAAGGCATTTCTCAATAACAACTATGTCGGCATGATTGTCACCATAGGCTTGTTTATTGCTTTCTGGTAAACAAAAAGGGCATCCACTGGATGCCCTTTTTCGTACTTAATTGGTTCTATTTAGTCCCTGTCGCCTGACAGATACTTTCTTTGATGGTTAGGCGAACTTCTGGGTAGAGCATAGAGTAAAGCAGGTTGGCTAATTCTGTGCTCTTGTCACTATCGCAGTTACCGTCATTGTCGAGGTAAGCTTGTTGTTTCAATGTCGTAAACAGTGCAGAGAAAACGCCCTTATCAAAGAACTCTGGGGCATTAATGCCATGTAAACGACCTAAGCGTTGCGCGATATCTTGGCTCTTAAGCTCTAAGTCGGCTTTACCCAGCTCTGGGTTTGCCACTAACAGGTTAAGTGCAATCGCATAGCGTTGCAGTGTTTCGGTAATGGTGCGACCAAGCAGAACTAAGACTTGGTTGTTCGCTTGGTTAATCGCCACATTTTGCTCGCTATCGATGGTCACTAATCCTTGGTGAGCGATCTCTTCGATGTACGCCTCAGTCAGTTCACCGAGCTTCCCTTCCTCAATACTTAAGAACAGCTCTTGTTTTAAGAATGGATAAACGAGAGCCACATTTTGCTTGATCTGCTCTAATGACAAGTGCTGATGGCGAACCAACATTTGAGCGATTAACGACGGCAGCGCCAATAAATGGATGATGTTGTTGCGGTAGTAGGTCATCAGAATCGACTGATTGCGATCCAGCGACACGATTTCACCCATGCTGTCTGTCTCGATAAGGAACTTATCCAGTGTCTCGGCATGTTTAACTAACGCTTGGGCATCATCTTCAGGCACCGTGTAGGTTGAAGAGTAAGGCACATTCTTAAGGATCGATAAGTAACAATCGATCTGATTGACTAAGCTATCGCGGGACAGTGCACGTTGGCGTGAAGCGAGTAGGGCGGTTGCACATAATGTGAGTGCGTTAGTCGCAGCCGCATCGTTAATGTGTGTCATCATCTTGGTGGCTAAACCATTCACAACTGGGTTGAGCCACTGAGGTTTGGTTGCACCCATAGGGTCGATATCTTTAGTCCACTCCGGCGCATGCTCGTTCAGATATTGGTTAAGCGGAATTGGCTCACCGAAGTTAACGTACCCTTGGCCAAAGTTGCGTAGCTTGCGAATCGTGCGCAGCACTAGGCCGGCATTTTCTTTTTCTTTGCGCTTACCACGTAGTTCTTTAGCGTAAGTCCCTACCTCCATAACATGCTCATAGCCGATGTAAACCGGAACCAGTGTCACTGGGCGATTTAGACCACGTAGCATAGCTTGGACTGTCATAGCCAGCATGCCTGTTTTCGCTTGTAGTAAGCGGCCGGTGCGCGAACGTCCGCCTTCACTGAAGTACTCTACTGAGTAGCCTTTAGCAAACAGCTCTGCTAGGTACTCACGGAAGATAGTCGAGTACAGTTTATTGCCTTTAAAGCTACGGCGAATAAAGAACGCGCCACCACGGCGGAAGATAGGTCCCGCAGGGAAGAAGTTAAGGTTAATACCTGCCGCAATGTGTGGAGGAACCATGCCTTCTCGGTAAAGCACGTAAGAAAGCAGCAAATAGTCCATATGGCTGCGGTGACAAGGCACGTAGACGATCTCGTGACCATCTTGCGCAAGTTTACGTACCGTAGCGGCATTGGTGATGTTCAAGCCTTGGTAAATACGATTCCACAACCAGCCGAGTAGGCGTTCGCCATTTTTTATCAAGGAGTAAGAGAAGTTTGCGGCAATCTCATCCATGATGGCATGCGCTTCTTTGCGCACTTTCTCAATTGGTACACCTTTAGACTTTGCTTCGTCTTCGATAACTTTTTCAATCGCTTTTGATTTCATCAGACGATTAAATAGTGCTTGTCGACTTGGCAAGTTAGGCCCTGAAGCAGCTAGTTTCTGACGAGAAAAGTGGATACGTGCCACGCGCGCCAACTTATGAGCAATTGAAGCATCTGTGCCATGTGAATCCGCCATGTAACGCAAAGAAACCACAGGGCTAATACGCACTAAGCAGTCACGACCAGAGAGCAAAACAGCTTTGGCTTTTTGTGGACCGTTTAAAGACTGTAGGTAGGGTTTTTGCTGCGATTCTTTACCTGGCTTACGTCCCCAAAGGACCGTTGCAGGGATCATTTGCACATCGAGTTCTGAATCAAACTTGTGCAGTTCAAGCAGATCAGAGAAAAGCGTCACTGATGTGCTAGGTACATCTTGATCGCTGTCCATTACGGTTTGGCGAGCAGAGGTAAATACGTAGCGGTTAAATGCTTTGCCGTTGATTTCGACTGGCTCTAGCGGGTCGGGTAAACCAAGTGCAATGACTTGTTTTTGCAGCGCGAGGAGATCAACAGCTGAGCGATATGGCAGAGCGTAAATAATAGGCTTGTTTACATCAATACTATGATCTTCAATAGGATTTGAAGGAATTGTGGTCCCTTTAACTAACACTGACATAGGCAGTTTTAGTAAGGTGCGCGATAACATTCGTCCAGAAGACATAAGGTTCTTAGCCTCAAAAATAGATGGTTTGCATAAGCACATTTCCATTTCTCTAACTATAGAACTGGGAATGCGTCCAAGCGTGTATTTTTATAGCGGGCAAGGATAACAGAAACTGGTCGAACCTTTTACTTATTATTGATTAGGAAAACGTCAATTTTTAAGTCATCAAGCTATCGAGATAATTAATAAAGAGAAATTAACTTGCCAGACAAAACACTCCACGGATTTAAACGGATTAAAAACGCAACGCAGTACTCCTGCCAAGGTATCAAGGCTGCATTTAAACACGAGCCGGCCTTTCAAGAAGAAGTCGTGTTAGCCGCGCTCATGATTCCGGCGGCTTTATTTATTGGTGACAGTCAGTGGGAGAGAATATTGCTGATCGCGACAGTAGTGTTGGTATTGATCGCTGAACTGTTTAATAGTGCGATTGAAGCGGTCGTTGACCGAGTTGGAACGGAGCACCACGAACTTGCCGGACGGGCGAAAGATATTGGCTCGGCTGCTGTAATGGTGACCATGCTATTAACCGGTTATATCTGGCTAGAGATCCTGTTTTTTTAACGCGATCGATGTGTAAATTGCTAACTCGCTAAAAAACAAGCAATTGGCTTTTCATTTGAACAATTACTGGATATACTCACAGTTAACTGTATAAAAAGACAGGTGACTTATGAAGCCGTTAACGCCCCGCCAACAACAAGTTTTTGATCTGATCAAAAGCAAAATCGAAGATACTGGTATGCCACCAACACGTGCTGAGATTGCACGCGAACTTGGCTTCCGTTCAGCAAATGCTGCTGAAGAACACCTTAAAGCCCTTGCACGTAAGCAAGCGATTGAAATTATTCCTGGTGCCTCTCGTGGAATCCGTATTCTACTTGAAGATGCTGCCAATGATGATGAAGGACTGCCTCTTATCGGCCAAGTTGCGGCGGGTGAGCCAATCCTTGCTCAGGAGCATGTCGAGACTCATTACCAAGTTGACCCGGGTATGTTCAAGCCTCAAGCTGACTTCTTACTGCGTGTAAATGGCGAAAGTATGAAAGACATCGGTATTATGGATGGCGACTTGCTTGCAGTGCATAAAACTCAAGATGTACGTGATGGTCAGGTTGTCGTTGCACGTGTTGACGATGACGTAACGGTTAAACGTCTAGAGCGTAAAGGTTCGACAGTACTGCTTCATGCTGAGAACGAAGAGTTTGAGCCAATTAAAGTGGATCTGACTAGTCAGCACCTAGCGATTGAAGGTCTAGCGGTAGGCATTATTCGCAACACAGATTGGATGTAACCGACTCTGTTTGAGATTCATTCTCACTTGTTGATTTTGTAACTGATATTCATTATCATCTTTGCTCTGGCTACGGAAGGAAGATGATAATGGCCGTCGATCACACATCAGCTAAACATCGCTATCAAATCCCTGCTAATTTATTGCAACCATTATGGCTTCGTAGCCGAGAAAGTTTAGTTGATAATGGATTAGTCTACGACCCGATTGCAGCGCGTGCCTGTCAGCGCTGCCATTTAGCACCAGAATGTCTTTCTGGTGATATTGACCAAAAACAACTCCTTCACGTTACGCTTACTCAGCTGTGCGATCAGCAGGTTTCTGCTTTTATCAAACGTAATCCAGATGGTTGGATCGTCAATGTTGGTGCAGGGTTGGATACGCGTTTTTATCGTGTTGATAACGGCCGATGCAACTGGTTAGAGCTCGATGTGACAGAAAATTTGCTCTGGCGTCAGAAACTGTTTCACAGTAGTGAGCGTTATCACCATGTTTGCGGTAGCGTTGATGATGTCAGTTGGTTAGAGCAGTTACCTATTCCAGAAAAAACGCCTGTGATGATAGTGTGTGAACACGCTTTGCTTGATTGTAGTCAGCAGCAAGTGGCCAAATTCATTCAAGCGCTAGGTTGCCACTTTGACTCAGCACGAGCTTGCGTTGTATTAGCAGGCGATCTCAGCCATTCCAAGCTAGGGCAGAAAATGGGCGCGGGGCAATATGCTCACGGGTACAGCGCACCGGGCGATGCTATGTTAGGCTATTTGCCTTGGGCACGCTGGGCGAAAACCTATTCTCCGCTTGATCGCGATTGTGGTCGCTGGAAACTATGGCAACGCTGGCTGACTAAGATGAACTTTTTAAAGCAAAGATTAACGCCGGTATTGGTTCAGCTTCGCTGGTAATCTCGTTACACTTGTCACTCAATTCTAGTCAGAGTGACAACGTGCAAATTCTTCAAACCCTTTCTAACCGCACCGTGCATAAGCAAGTCTTGTTGCTTGCTATTCCTATGGTGCTTTCCAACATCACAGTGCCATTACTTGGACTGGTGGATGCAGCAGTCATCGGTCACCTCGAACATGCGTGGTATCTCGGCGGTGTTGCGTTGGGCAGTACTATGATCAGCGTGACATTTTGGCTGCTAGGCTTTTTGCGTATGTCGACCACTGGGCTTGCTGCCCAATCTTATGGCGCAGAGAGCAAACATCAACTTGGGTTGGTCTTCACCCAAGGCATGACAATGGCGCTTGGTTTTGCTGCCGTTTTTCTTCTCTTCCATCAATCTATTGCGCAGTTGGTATTTAGCTTTAGTGACGCCAGTGAACAGGTAAAGCACTATGGCGCGCAGTACTTCGCTATCCGAGCTTGGAGTGCGCCTGCCGCCTTGGCTAATTTCGTCTTGCTCGGTTGGTTATTAGGTACGCAAAACGCCAAAGCACCGATGTGGATGGTGATCATCGCTAACGTGACCAACATCGTTCTCGACGTACTATTTGTGCTCGGATTAGGTTGGAAAGTCGAGGGCGCGGCATTGGCTTCTGTGATTGCTGATTACACCGGAATGAGCTTTGGTCTTATTTGCGTATGGCGTAAATGGACCCGGGATAGCCTACCGTCAGTGTTGAACTTGATTAAAGACACCACCAACGGATTGAGTCGCTTTGTTAAGCTCAATCGAGATATCTTTCTACGTTCACTTTGCTTGCAAGCCACATTTACCTTTATGACCTTTCAAGGAGCGAGTTTCGGCGACGAAATCGTTGCTGCGAATGCTGTGCTGATGAGCTTTCTGATGATGATTTCTTACGGCATGGATGGATTCGCTTACGCGATGGAAGCCATGGTCGGTAAAGCCATTGGCGCGAAAGACCGAGAGCAGCTCAATCAATCGCTGATTGGTACTTTTTTCTGGAGCTTGGTCATTTGTGGATTACTGACCTTAGCATTTGGTCTGATGGGATCGAATCTGATCGGATTGATCACTGATATTGAGGCAGTTCATGCATTGGCGATGGAGTATTTGCCTTGGTTGATTGCCATGCCGCTAGTGTCGATGTGGTGCTTTTTATTCGATGGCATCTTCGTTGGTGCAACAAAAGGTAAAGAGATGCGTAACAGCATGTTCTTATCAACCTGTGCTTTTTTTGCGATTTTCTACTTATCGATGGATTTAGGTAATCACGCTCTGTGGCTAGCAATGTTGAGTTTCATGGCCATGCGCGGGTTAACCCTAGCGATAATCTTAACCCTCCAGTGGCGGAGAAACACTTTTCTCGCCTAAGTAAAAGATACCAGCCGAGTCTCCGTACTCGGCTTTTTTCTATCTTTATTAACATTATTACGCATGCGTAAAAATGATTTTCAAAATGATGGGATTATCAAATCTCTATTAGTGCCTAAAATACTCAGCAACAAAACGACGCAGCGCAGTGTGAGTTCCTCAACTACGCTTATGACGTCCCTATATACATAAAATATAAAGGAAGCATCCAATGGCGCTTGAAATCAATCCTGGTCAAACTCACATTAAATCAAAAGCAATGGTGGCGTGGGCTGCTGGTGAACCGCTGAAAATGGAAGAAGTTGATGTACAACTTCCTAAAGCAGGAGAAGTGCTAGTACGCATCGTAGCTACTGGTGTTTGTCACACTGACGCATTCACCCTATCTGGCGATGACCCAGAAGGTATCTTCCCTTCAATTCTGGGTCATGAAGGTGGCGGTATCGTTGAAATGGTTGGCGAAGGTGTCACTAGCGTTGAAGTTGGCGATCACGTGATCCCACTTTATACGGCAGAATGTGGCGAATGTAAGTTCTGTAAGTCGGGTAAAACTAACCTATGTCAGGCCGTTCGCGAAACCCAAGGTAAAGGTCTAATGCCAGACGGCACAAGCCGCTTTTCTATTAACGGTGAGACCATCTTCCACTACATGGGCTGTTCTACTTTCTCTGAGTACACGG
Organism: Vibrio sp. R10-SF1-ISO8; assembly: GCF_059833805.1. NCBI lineage: Bacteria > Pseudomonadati > Pseudomonadota > Gammaproteobacteria > Vibrionales > Vibrionaceae > Vibrio > Vibrio sp. R10-SF1-ISO8. The sequence goes on from NZ_JCBDHL010000009.1 coordinate 47,040, forward strand.
TTCTTCCAGAGATCTCACTAGCTAAAGTAAATAAAGAAGCTCCGCTTGAAGAAGTTTGTCTTCTAGGTTGTGGTGTGACAACAGGCATGGGCGCAGTGCTTAACACGGCAAAAGTAGAACAAGGCGACACCGTTGCGGTATTTGGTCTAGGTGGTATCGGCCTATCTGCCATTATTGGTGCGCGTATGGCGGGTGCAAGCCGTATAATCGGTATTGATATCAACGAGAGTAAATTTGACCTAGCCAAACAACTGGGGGCTACAGATGTTATTAACCCACAGAAATTCGATAAGCCAATCCAAGAGGTTATCGTTGAAATGACAGACGGCGGCGTAGATTACTCATTTGAGTGTATCGGTAACGTTAATGTGATGCGTCAAGCACTTGAGTGTTGTCATAAAGGTTGGGGTGAATCAGTGATTATTGGTGTTGCCGGCGCAGGCCAAGAGATCTCAACCCGTCCATTCCAACTCGTAACTGGTCGTGTATGGCGTGGTAGCGCTTTCGGTGGTGTTAAAGGTCGTTCTGAGCTTCCAGAAATCGTAAATCGCTACATGGCAGGTGAGTTCGGTCTACAAGAATTCATTACTCATACCATGGGTCTGCAAGACGTAAATGAAGCGTTTGAGTTGATGCACAAAGGTGAATCAATCCGTACCGTTCTTCATATGGATAAGTAATTGAGCTAAATAGATAAACACAACGCCCTGATACAAGGGCGTTGTTGTCTTCTGAATTTTTAATCTGGGGTGGTTATGACCATTGAAAACGTAAGCCAAGCCAAAGTATTTGGTGGTTGGCACAAACAGTACATGCATGACTCTGACGTTCTAAACTGCAACATGCGTTTCGCAATCTTTTTGCCACCTAACGCAACCAAAGCCAAACCCGTTCCTGTGCTATACTGGTTATCTGGCCTAACTTGCACCGACGAAAACTTTATGCAAAAGGCAGGGGCGTTTCGCCGGGCTGCTGAATTAGGTATTGCCATCGTTGCGCCAGATACTAGCCCTAGAGGTGAAGATGTCGCAGATGATGAAGGTTACGATCTAGGACAGGGGGCGGGGTTTTATCTTAATGCAGTCCAAGAACCTTGGTCTCGTCACTATCATATGTATGACTATGTCACTCAAGAGCTGCCATCTTTGATTGAAGCTAACTTCCCAGTTTCGTCGATTAAGTCTATTGCAGGGCATAGTATGGGCGGACACGGCGCGCTGACTATAGGGCTGAAAAATTCGCAGCAGTATCGTTCGATTTCTGCCTTTAGTCCGATCACTAATCCTATGCAGTGTCCTTGGGGGCAAAAAGCGTTTAATTCCTACCTAGGTAATGACTTTGAGGCTTGGCGAGAGTATGACGCCAGTGAGTTATTAAAGCAGGCGCAAGCAAAGCTGCCGATTTTAGTCGACCAAGGCGATGCGGATAACTTTCTGGTTGAGCAACTAAAGCCACAAGCATTGATTGCCGCAGCGCAAACCCATGACTCTGACGTTGAAGTTAGAATGCAGTCAGGTTATGACCACAGCTACTATTTCATTTCGAGCTTTATTGATCAGCATCTTGAGTTTCATGCCACGTACCTGAATCAATAATTGATGAAACTAAAAAGCCGCAACTTAATTGAGTTGCGGCTTTGCTATATTTAGCTGGTGGCTTATTTAAAACAAACGGTTAAGACCATTAAGTGCTGCTACGCGATAAGCCTCGGCCATAGTTGGGTAGTTGAAAGTGGTGTTGACGAAATACTCGATGGTATTCGCTTCCCCTTTCTGTTCCATAATGGCTTGGCCGATGTGGATGATTTCCGCTGCGCGCTCACCAAAACAATGAATACCAAGGATCTCTTTCGTTTCGCGGTGGAAAAGAATCTTCAAACTACCAATATCTTTCCCCGCGATTTGAGCGCGAGCTAAGTGTTTGAAAGAAGAGCGCCCAACTTCATACGGCACTTTTGCGGCTGTTAACTCTTGCTCTGTTTTACCCACAGAACTGATCTCTGGAATGGTGTAGATGCCCGTTGGAATATCTTCAATAAGGTTGCCGTCTGCTTTGCCTTTGGTGATCGCCTGTGCAACAAAACGCCCTTGGTCGTAAGCGGCACTTGCTAGGCTTGGGTAGCCAATCACGTCACCAACAGCATAAACATGTTCAACTTCGGTTTGATAGTTACCATCGACCTTTAGCTGTCCGCGAGAGTCTGCCTCTAATCCAACCGCAGTGAGGTTAAGCTTGTCTGTGTTACCTGTACGGCCATTGGCGTAAAGGATACAGTCGGCACGCATTTTCTTACCGGATTCAAGATGAACAATGACACCATCTTCTGTTCCTTCAATTTTCTCAAACGTTTCATCGTTGCGAATCACAACGCCACTGTTCCAGAAGTGGTAAGACAAAGCATCTGAAACTTCATTATCTAAGAAGGCAAGCAGGCGATCTCGGGTATTGATTAGGTCTGTTTTGACACCTAAACCACGGAAAATTGATGCATACTCACAGCCGATAACACCTGCACCGTAAATGATGATATGACGAGGGTCGTGCTTAAGACTCAGAATCGAGTCACTGTCATAAATACGTTCGTGCATAAAGTCGACATTGTCTGGTTGGTATGGGCGAGAGCCCGTCGCGATAACAAAACGATCGGCGCTGTAGGTCTCTTCTGTGCCATCACTTTGCATCACGGCAATGGTATATTTATCGATAAAGCGAGCCGTACCAAAAATTAACGAGCACTGGTTACGATCATAGAAGCCTTGACGAAGTCTCGTCTGCTTATCGATCACCGATTTGGCATGACCGAGAATGTTGGAAAACGTCGAATGTAGGCTAGTGTTGTTGTGACAAAACAGAGGGTTGTTATTGAACTCAATGATTCGGCTTACTGCATGACGTAAAGCCTTTGAAGGGATGGTACCCCAGTGAGTACAGCCACCACCGACACTACTTTCCTTTTCTACAATGGCAACATTTAAGCCCGCTTTGGTTAATCCCATCGCTGCCCCTTCGCCTCCGGGGCCACTACCAATAACGATTACATCAAAGTGGTTGCTCTGGGCCATAGTTTCTTCCTTGTTATAGATTCTTAACATTGCTTTAGCGAGATTTTAACTGATTCCGTTAGGGCGTACACCTAAAGCATACTAGACAGTCGGCGAGATCACGGAGAATCAAGCAAATAGATTAAAGGGTATGTCGTATGTCTCTTATTAGGGTGGAAAAGATTGAATTCTCAACTCAACTCGGTTTAATTGCCACTCGGTCAGCAAAGCACAAGATTATGGCTTATCTCCTTAAGGCAATCGTTGTATATTAATGGCTATCGAAGTTAGAAAAATAGAAAAATAACTATGAAATCCATGGGAATCCGTGCTCAGCAGAAAGAGAAAACGCGTCGCTCTTTGATTGACGCTGCATTCAGTCAGTTAAGTGCTGACCGAAGCTTTTCCAACCTGAGCTTGCGTGAAGTCGCACGAGAGGCGGGTATCGCTCCAACTTCATTCTATCGTCACTTTAAAGATATGGATGAGCTAGGTTTGACCATGGTTGATGAAGGGGGCTTGTTGCTGCGTCAGCTAATGCGTCAAGCTCGCCAACGCATTGTCAAGGAGGGCAGTGTGATCCGCACTTCGGTCGAGACCTTTATGGAGTTTATCGAAAGTAGCCCCAACGTTTTCCGACTATTATTACGTGAACGTTCGGGAACCTCATTTGAATTTCGTACAGCCGTTGCTCGTGAGATGCAACACTTTGTCGCCGAGATGACAGAATACCTGATCAGTACTGGTATGGCCCGAGATGAAGCTTTCACGCAAGCAGAGGCGTCGGTCACATTGGTATTCAGCTCTGGCGCGGAAGCTTTAGATTTAAATCGACGTGAACGCGATGAACTTGCCGAACGTCTAATTATGCAATTGCGAATGATAGCCAAAGGGGCTTTCTGGTATCGCAAAGAACGTGAACGTAACCGATTAAAAGGTGGGATAGATTAATGTCGAATGAAACAAACCAAGTTAATCATGGTTCTGAGAAGAAAACACTGGTACTGGCTCTAATTGCGGGTATGTGTGGTGATGCTATGTTGTCATGGCTAACCATGAGTGATGTGCCTTTCTCAATTTTTCCACTGATTGCGCTTGTGCTGTCAGTGCAAGCACTTTACCGAGAGTACTTAAGTAACCCTGTATCTGAAGATATCCCGTTAGTGGGTCTGGCGTGTTTCTTCGTCGGTGCATTTGGTCACTCAGCATTTGTTAAAGCTCAGTACCCAGACTCGGGCTCTAACATGCTAGCAATCTTTATTACGCTTGGTTTGCTGCTTTGGGTAGCGAAAAAGCTCGGCTTCTTAACAGCTCCAGCGAAACCAAAAGCTGAGTCGTAATGTCAGCTTAGTTAATGGATACAAAAAACGAGCCTAATGGCTCGTTTTTATTTGTTCTAAATGGTTAAACTTTGCGTTCCAGTAGTACGCCTGCTTCCATATGGTGGGTGTATGGGAACTGATCGAATAGAGCAAAGCGCGTCACTTTGTGAGTCTCGCACAGCACATCTAAGTTTTCTTTCAGTGTCTCTGGGTTGCACGAAATGTACATAATACGCTCGTAGCCTTGCACCATCTTACAGGTATCGATATCCATACCTGCACGTGGTGGATCAACGAAAATGGTATTGCAGTTGTAGCTCTTAAGGTCGACACCCGCATCCTGCAGACGACGGAACTCGCGCTTGCCTTCAATAGCTTCAGTAAACTCTTCTGCTGAAAGGCGTAGGATCTGCACGTTATCAATCTTGTTGGCTGCGATATTGTATTGCGCAGAAACAACGGAAGGTTTAGCTAGCTCTGTTGCGAGTACGCGATCAAAGTTTTGCGCCAGAGCAAGCGAGAAGTTTCCGTTACCACAATAAAGCTCAAGTAGGTCACCCGGGCTGTCTTGAGTACAATCTACTGCCCACTCCAGCATCTTCTCTGCAACCTTACCATTTGGTTGGGTAAAGCTGTTTTCTACTTGCTGGTAAATGTATGGCTTACCGTTAACATCGAGCTTTTCAATCACGTAGTCACGATCGAGAACAATCTTCATCTTGCGTGCGCGACCGATGATGTTGAGGTTAAAGCCTTCATCATTCAAACGTTGTTTTAGCGCTTTCGCATTGTCAGTCCATTCCTCATCAAGCTGACGATGGTAAAGCAGCGACACTAAGATTTCTCCGCTTAGCGTCGAAAGAAAATCAACTTGAAAAAGCTTACGGCGCAATGAGTCATTGTCTTTCATTGCATCCACAAGCAATGGCATTAAGTCATTAATTAAACGGCTTGCCGCCGGGAACTGATCGACACGGTACTTCTCGCGAGTCTCTTGGTTGAACATGATGTAATAAAGGTCTTCACCTTCATGCCAAACGCGAAACTCTGCACGCATACGGTAGTGTTGTTCTGGAGATTCAAATACTTCCAGCTCAGGTACTTGGTAAGGCGCGAACATCTCATTGAGACGGTCGATCTTCTCAGCCAGTTGTTCTTGGTAGCGTTGCGGGTTTACATCAAGAGTCGCCATGATTATTGCCTTAGGTTGGTATCTGTCGAGGTTGTATTTAATTTAAGAGCGCAGATTTTATTCAATCTCAGCGCTATGTCCAGTCTTGTCCTACCAATGCCTTAAAGATAGTGTGTAAATCGCACTTTGGCGGTGCAACTCGCTATATCATATAGATATAAATCCCAATTATGCTCTGGACAAATAATCCATAGCTTAATAACATCTGCGCCTAGCTGGTGCTTTCTAGATGTATAGATGGCTGAAAAGGGAATCTGGTGTAAATCCAGAACTGACGCGCAGCGGTAAAAGAGAACGAAAACTCAAATGACACTGCATAGAGGACTATGTGGGAAGTCGAGTGAGTAGGTGGCAATGCCGAGCTCTTAAGTCCGAAGACCTGCCAGCAGCTGAGCAGTGGTACTGGAAGCAAGCGCTCCATGCTCGGTAGGACTTACGCGATTTAGGATTATAAAAATGAACCGATCTATTCTAGCGATTGCTGTGGCATCGCTACTTCCGCACGCCTCCTTTTCTTATGCCCAAGAAGCATCTTCTGATGAAACTATGGTGGTTTTAGCTAAGAGCGATTTCAATAATTCAATTGAAGATATTCCGGCTAACGTTACTGTTATTACTTCAGATGATATAGCTGCCAGTGGTGCCAAGAGTCTAGATACTTTGTTACGTGCCAGAGCTGGAATTCAGATTTCTGATACCAATAGTGGGCCTGTTTTTTCTCTGCGAGGATTTACTAGCGGGCAAGCTGCTCATAACACCTTAATTCTAGTTGATGGACGTCGTTTGAATAAACAGGATCTGTCTTCTCCACAGTTAAGCTCTATTCTGGTTTCTCAAATTGAACGTGTAGAAGTGTTATCGGGTAGTGCTGGTGTGCTTTATGGTGATCAAGCAGTAGGTGGTGTGATTAACATCATCACTAAAGGTGGTCGCCAAGACGGTGGTAATGCTTCGGTTAGCGTGGGTAGTTTTGACTCTGTTGTGGGTAGCCTTGATGCTTCTAAGCAGCTCAACGATCAGTGGAGTGTATTCTTTAGTGCAAGCCAAGATAACAGCGACAACTACCGCGAGCACAATAAGCGTGAAACGGGTGTACTGTTAGGTCGTATAAACTATATGCAGGATGACACTGAGTTTTTTGCAGAAGCCAGCTACTATGATAATAACCGTCAATATGCAGGCTCTCTAACTGAAGAGCAGTACAATCAAGACCCTACGCAAGCAAGTTCACCAAATCCTACCGACTACTCTCATGATATTACAAAAGCTTTGCGTACAGGATACAAGCGCAACCTAAATAGTGATTGGGTTATTGGGGCTGATGTTATCTATGATAATACGTCTGGCTCCGGCTCCGCTTGGGGTAGCGCAACAACCAAAAAGAGTAAGCAGCTATTTGGTGCGCTTAAAATAGAGAGAGAACTCTCTAACGATGTTGGTCAAGGCAACATCTTGTTAGGTCTTGAAGGTGCTGATCAAGACCATTCTTATAAGTCTTCTTCAACGGATAGATCGAATGAACAGAGTAACTACAGTGTATATGGTCAACTGAATTATCCATTGATTGAGAAGTTAACGCTAACAACAGGTGCACGATACAGCACTGTAGAAGATAAGCTCTATGATCGTGCTACTTACCCAGGCACAGAGAAGCTATCTGAATCTCAAGACGCCTATGAATTGGGTTTAAATTACAAAATTAATGAATCACAACGAATTTACCTAAGAGGAGAGACGAACTTTAGGTTTGCTAAAATTGATGAGCAAGCTTACACGTCTCCTGGAGTTATGGGGCTTAAACCTCAAAAGGGTAAATCAATTGAAGCGGGTTGGGGGCTGTCTGAGGCAGATTATAGCGTAAAGGTTGATGTGTTTAATCTACAGTTGGAAGACGAGATTGTATTTGATAGCAGTGCTCCAAAACCTATAGGTGGCAGCTTTAACGGTGCTAATGTGAATGCTGACGAATCTGAACGCAATGGAGTGAGTGTAAGTGGTGATTTTTACGTACTAGAAGATCTGCTACTTGGTGTAGAATACAGTCTAATCAATGCGGAATTTTCTAGCGGTGATAATAAAGGTAAACAACTACCTTGGGTTGCGCGCAATACAGGTCGAGCATTTGTCACTTATGATATTAGTTATGATTGGCAGATTTTTGTTGAAGGCGTGTACACAGGCACTAGATATAAAGATGGCGATACATCAAATAGCTTGGATAAACTACCAGCATACTGGCTGAATAATATTGCGATTAACTATACTAAAGATACTTGGTCAGCGAGTTTACGTGTTGATAATGCATTTGATAAAAAGTATGCAGCAAATGCAAATCACTGGGGAGCTTATTATCCAGGAGATGGTCGTAAATTAATGTTAACAGGTGCTTACCACTTTTAATTACCTCAAACCGCCTTCGGGCGGTTTTTATTTATCTATATAAGCAAACTATGAAAAAGAACGTCATTATTAGCTGGTCGAGCGGTAAAGATTCGACTTTGACCTTAGAAAGGTTGATTGAAAGCGAAGAGTATCAAGTGGTGGGTCTATACACGACCTATGTCAAAGATGAAGTCCCTTTCCAAGCGACTCCTGTTCCTGTGCTTGATATGCAGGCAGAGCTGTTAGGGTTACCTTTGATCAAGATAGAAATGCCGCAAGCTTTTCCACCCAATGAAGTTTATCAATCGACGATTATTAAGGCGCTAAAAGAGAGCGGCCTTGCGATTGATGGTGTCGCGTTTGGCGATATGTTCTGTAATGGTATTGAGGCCTATCGTCGTAGCTTTATCGAGCCTGCAGGGTGGAAGTGTGTGTTTCCTCTACTAGGGCAGCGAAGCGAAGACTTAGCGCAAGAGATTCTACAACGAGGGATCAAAACCTTGGTTGTGACAACAGATGGTAATGGATTAACGCCTGACTACTGTGGCCAGTGGTATAGCCAATCCTTCCTCGATAGCTTACCAAATGGTGTTGACCTTTGCGGTGAAGATGGAGAGTTCCATACACTGGTAACAGAGACTCGCAGCTATAAAGGTAGGATTGAGCTAAAGCTAACTCATCAGGAGCGAGGAGAGCGTTTTACTCATCAACGTTATCAAGCGCAATGTTTGCCAAAATAGCCACAGCGAGTATCATTGCCAAGTCGTAAAGTAATGAGCAAATCAAGTGTCCCAGCAACAAGCAAAAATCTTAATCTTTGATTCTGGTGTCGGTGGTCTGTCTGTCTATAAAGAGATACAGGCAAAATTACCTCAGCTTGATTACCTCTATATCTTTGACAATGCCGCTTATCCTTATGGTGAGCTAGAGCATGAGACGCTTATTGCTCGTGTTAATACGTTGGTTTCCTCTTTAGTTGAGCAGCATCAAATCGATTTGGTTGTAATTGCCTGCAATACTGCCAGTACCATTGTTCTACCCACGCTGCGTGCCAAGCTATCCGTTCCCGTTGTTGGAGTGGTCCCTGCTATTAAGCCTGCATCGAGTCTTGCTAACAAAGCCGTTGGACTGATTGCCACTCCGGCGACGATAACTCGTCCTTATACCCATGACTTGATCCGTGATTTCTCGCAAAGCAAACCTGTAGAGCTACTAGGTTCTACTCGTTTGGTGGATATGGCTGAAGAAAAGCTGCGTGGCAAACCGATCGATCTCGTGGAATTAAAGCAAATTCTTACTCCGATCGACAACAAGGTTGATGTCGCTGTATTAGGCTGTACCCATTTCCCCCTGATTAAACAAGAAATACAGCAGGTGCTGTCTGGCAATGTGGCGCTGGTGGATTCAGGAGAGGCGATTGCTCGTCGAGTGATGGACTTGCTGAAAGATAAAGTGAGTGCAGGGTTAGATGGGAGCGGAACAAGAGAGATTTTCTCAAGTGCTCCCCCATGGGAAGAGGGAGCGCTGAATATCGCATTACATGAACTTGATTTTAGCCCTGTTCAATATTATCCGATTGAGATTTAGGATCGTTAGCGATACGAACTTTCAATGTGCGCTGCATATAATCCTTTTCATTAAGTGCCTCTATTGCAGGTTGCGCATCCGCAGCGGCCATCACAACAAAACCAAATCCTCGTCTTTTACCTGTTCGTTTATCTTTCATTAAGCGAACAGCAAAAACTTCACCGTGTTTGGCAAACAGCTCTTTCACGTGAGATTCATTGGCCTTATAAGGCAAGTTACCTACATAAAGTGTTTTAGTTGATGGATCGTTTGATTGGTCTTGCTCAATATTGGTGTTGGAAAGTTTAAGAATAAAAGCGGAAGCAAAAACACCCAGAACAAAACTTAAAGCAGGAGAGATTGCTACCTGCGAAAAGATGATTCCGCCCAAAACAGCTAAGGCGACAATCATTAAGGTCGATTTGTTTGAACTCATATTGGAATACAACTTTTAGGTTTAAGAAAAAATAGGTCTACCGTTAACAAAATAGACACATGGATCTTACGTATATGGTTGTAGTTTTTCCAACGTATTGGTGTGACATGACTCAAATGTTGAAATTTTATTCTATTTTCAGGGTTTTGATTTGTTTTTAACCAAACAGAAATTAATTTCAAAAAAACACTTGTCTTCCTCTCAGACCTCCCTATAATGCCGCCTCACCGACACGGAGTGAGACAAACATCACACGCCGAGTTGGAAAGAGAGAAAAGAAAGTTTGAAAAAACGCTTGACTCTCAAAACGGGAAGCGTAAGATACGCACCCCTAACGACGCGGCGCTGAGCGCAACGGAAGTTAGAAAAAGCTCTTTAAAAATATAGACCTATCAATCTGTGTGGGCACTCGTTGATGATAATCCAATTAGAAACTTCGGTTTCAAATTAGGTTTCAATGATACGAAGTGACCAACGAGTCGAAAGACTCAGCACAGTCAATTCAAACATTACTTTATGTAATGTTCAGTATTCATTGAGCCGACAAAATCTTAAATTGAAGAGTTTGATCATGGCTCAGATTGAACGCTGGCGGCAGGCCTAACACATGCAAGTCGAGCGGAAACGAGTTAACTGAACCTTCGGGGAACGTTAACGGCGTCGAGCGGCGGACGGGTGAGTAATGCCTGGGAAATTGCCCTGATGTGGGGGATAACCATTGGAAACGATGGCTAATACCGCATAATAGCTTCGGCTCAAAGAGGGGGACCTTCGGGCCTCTCGCGTCAGGATATGCCCAGGTGGGATTAGCTAGTTGGTGAGGTAAGGGCTCACCAAGGCGACGATCCCTAGCTGGTCTGAGAGGATGATCAGCCACACTGGAACTGAGACACGGTCCAGACTCCTACGGGAGGCAGCAGTGGGGAATATTGCACAATGGGCGCAAGCCTGATGCAGCCATGCCGCGTGTATGAAGAAGGCCTTCGGGTTGTAAAGTACTTTCAGCAGTGAGGAAGGTGTTGTCGTTAATAGCGGCATCATTTGACGTTAGCTGCAGAAGAAGCACCGGCTAACTCCGTGCCAGCAGCCGCGGTAATACGGAGGGTGCGAGCGTTAATCGGAATTACTGGGCGTAAAGCGCATGCAGGTGGTTTGTTAAGTCAGATGTGAAAGCCCGGGGCTCAACCTCGGAATTGCATTTGAAACTGGCAGACTAGAGTACTGTAGAGGGGGGTAGAATTTCAGGTGTAGCGGTGAAATGCGTAGAGATCTGAAGGAATACCGGTGGCGAAGGCGGCCCCCTGGACAGATACTGACACTCAGATGCGAAAGCGTGGGGAGCAAACAGGATTAGATACCCTGGTAGTCCACGCCGTAAACGATGTCTACTTGGAGGTTGTGGCCTTGAGCCGTGGCTTTCGGAGCTAACGCGTTAAGTAGACCGCCTGGGGAGTACGGTCGCAAGATTAAAACTCAAATGAATTGACGGGGGCCCGCACAAGCGGTGGAGCATGTGGTTTAATTCGATGCAACGCGAAGAACCTTACCTACTCTTGACATCCAGAGAACTTTCCAGAGATGGATTGGTGCCTTCGGGAACTCTGAGACAGGTGCTGCATGGCTGTCGTCAGCTCGTGTTGTGAAATGTTGGGTTAAGTCCCGCAACGAGCGCAACCCTTATCCTTGTTTGCCAGCGAGTAATGTCGGGAACTCCAGGGAGACTGCCGGTGATAAACCGGAGGAAGGTGGGGACGACGTCAAGTCATCATGGCCCTTACGAGTAGGGCTACACACGTGCTACAATGGCGCATACAGAGGGCGGCCAACTTGCGAAAGTGAGCGAATCCCAAAAAGTGCGTCGTAGTCCGGATCGGAGTCTGCAACTCGACTCCGTGAAGTCGGAATCGCTAGTAATCGTGGATCAGAATGCCACGGTGAATACGTTCCCGGGCCTTGTACACACCGCCCGTCACACCATGGGAGTGGGCTGCAAAAGAAGTGGGTAGTTTAACCTTCGGGAGGACGCTCACCACTTTGTGGTTCATGA